>NZ_JACHHP010000003.1:0-84133 GCF_014202825.1 Chiayiivirga flava
ATGCTCACCGTCCTCAATGCGCGATGTCGCGATGAGATGCGGGCCACTGCAAGGGCATAGCACCAACGGGTCGGCGCAAGACAGTTGCTCATCCGGCTGCCGCCACCTTCTCCCGGTGGGAGAAGGAACACATGCTGCGACGCCCGGTCACCGTGCGGGTCACGGTCGGGCGGCCACGATCACGCGGCCGCAGGCGCATCCGCGGCATCGGGCAACGGCGCTTCGATCCCCGTCGTTTCCGCGTTTGCGGATGGCTCGCCGGGCACCTCCCGCTCGCGCGAGAACCGCGCAATCAAGGCGCAACCGAGTGCGGCCAGATAGGGCAGCGACTGCGCCACCAGGATCGCGCTCCACAACTGCCCCTCGATCTGGTCGCGCCCCGGCACCAGCATCATGCCCGCCACGCCGGCACCGAGCCCCGCGAGCAGCACGATTTCCTCGCGCACCGCCGACAGCGCATTCGGCGGCCGCTGCAGCCGCCGCTTCTTGGCCGTGCGCGCGAACGGATGCTCGCGCGCCACGAGCCCGCGCAGGATGCCGCGTGCGATCGCGTGGCTCAGCGCCATGCTCGCGAGCGATGCGCCGAACACGTCGCGCCAGCGGCATTTCACCATCGCCGCGTACAGCACCAGTCCGAACAGCACCTTCACCACGAAAAAGCCGATCACCGGGATCATGAAGAGCTGGTGCGGCAGGCTGAACCAGCCCGGCGCCGCCAGCATGCCGACCGTCCATGCGATCGCCAGCAGCGTGAAGACCAGGTGCAGCGCGTCGGCGAACCACGAGAACCAGCCGGTGAGGAAGTGGTAGCGCTGGCCCACCGTGTAGCGCGTGCCCGACAACAGGTCGCGCAGGTGGCGGCGCAGGATCTGCATCGCGCCGAAGGCCCAGCGGAAGCGCTGCGTCTTGTAGGCGGCGAAGTCGGCCGGCGTGACGCCGCGCCCGAAGGGCTCGTCCACGTACACGGTGCGGAAGCCTTCGCCCATCACGCGCAGGCCGAGTTCGGCGTCCTCGCAGATGCACCATTCGGCCCATTTCAGCCTGTCCAGCAGCGTGCGTCGGATCATCGTCATCGTGCCGTGCTGGATGATGGCGTCGCGCTCGTTGCGATGGTGCATGCCGATCTTGAAGAAGCCTTCGTATTCCCAGTTGCAGATGCTGCGGAACGCGTTCGAGGAAAAGTCCCGGTGCGCCTGCGGCGCCTGCACCACGCCGGTGTCGGCACGGTCGAAGTAGCCGACCAGGGCGCGCAGCCAGTCCGGCCGCACCACGTAGTCGCTGTCGACCACGGCCACCACGGCGGCCGCGGGGTCGGTCTGCTGCAGCGCGAAGTTCAACGCGCCGGCCTTGAAGCCGGGCCACGGATCGAGGTGGAAGAAACGGAAGCGCGCGCCGAGCCGTTCGCAGTGCGCCTGCAGCGGCTGCCACACCGCGGCGTTCTTGGTGTTGTTGTCGATCACCAGCACTTCGAAGTGCGGATAGTCGAGCGCGGCCAGGCTGTCGAGCGTCTGGATCACCATCTCCGGCGGCTCGTTGTGGCACGGTAGATGGATCGACACCATCGGCGGATCGGCGGGCAGATCCGCCAGCGGCACGAAACGCCGGCGCCAGTCGCGCTGCGCCAGCGCCTCGACGAATTCGAAACCGTTGATCCACAGGATGGCCACGATCGCCAGCTGCGCGGGCACCAGCAGCACCAGCGCAATCCAGTCGAGCGTGTCGAGATAGAACTCGAACGGCAGCGTGAAGCTCCACACCGTGATGCCGATGCCGGCCTGCATCAGGCCGGCGAACAGCAGCCGTCCCCAGAGCCGCAGCCGCCGCATGCGCCACATCACCCACAGCATCGGCAGGAAGGCGACGGCGGACGCGACGATCGCTTTCGACATCCAGCTGGGATCTTCCTCGACCGGCCCCGTCAGCGGAAACTTGGGCTGGCGCTCGGCGTCGAACATGCCCCAGTAGGCGCCGGCGCGGCCTTCGTCGGATTCCTTCCACGGCTGGTCGAAGGCTTCCATCACGTAGTAGTCGTAGCCGCGCTTTTCCGCCTCGAGCAGGAACTCGCGCATGAAACGCGCCGCACCTTCGAGCGATGCCAGCGCGTTCTGCTGTCGGTCGCCGTTGCTCGGCCAGCCGATCTCGCCGATGACGATGCGTTTTTTCGGAAACGCCTGCGCGATCATTTCGTACTTGCCGATGACGTCGTCGATCGCGAAGCGGCGCGGCACGCCTTCCCAGTACGGCAGCAGATGCACGGTGATGAAATCAACGTGGTCGGCGAGCTCCGGGTTCTTCAGCCAGACATACGGCGGCTCCGCGGTGGAGATCGGAATGTCGAGCTTCCTGCGCGCCTCGTCGAGGTACGGAATCAGTTCCTCGATCGACATGCGTCCGAGGATCAGCGTTTCGTTGCCGATGATGGCGCGGCGGATGTTGTGATACCGGGACGCGGCCGAATACAGCGCGTCCAGTTCGAGCCGGTTATTGTCGCGGCGCGCGTCCAGCCAGGCGCCGGCCGTGACTTCCAGTCCATATCGGGCGGCAGATTCCGGAATCGCATCGGAATACAGCGACGCGTAGCTGCGGACGCGGCCGGTGTAGCGGGACAACAGCGAGAGGTCGGAGTCGATCTGCTCCGCGGTCGGGTATTCCTGCCGCAGCGGGCTCTGGTCGCGCTGGTAGGCCGAAAACGCGAAGCCGCCGATTTCGCCGTCCCAGTCCGGCGGATTGGTCGGCTGGTGGATCCAGGACCAGATGCCGAAATTGATCGCCGCCACGAATGCCGCGATGAACAGTGCTCCCAGCCACCGCAGCGCGATGGCGATGCGGGGCAAGGCGTCAGGGCGCGTGCGTGAGCCGTCGGCCACCTGCGCGAGCGACTCCCGTGGTCAGGCGGCGCGCGAGGCGCGCTTGCGGTCGCTTTCGGTCAGATGCTTCTTGCGCAGGCGGATTTCCTTCGGCGTCACTTCGACCAGTTCGTCGTCGTCGATGAATTCCAGCGCCTGTTCCAGCGACATCCTGATCGGCGGCGTGAGCTGGACGTTGTCGTCCTTGCCGGCGGCGCGGATGTTGGTGAGCTGCTTGGCGCGCAGGGCGTTGACGGTGAGGTCGTTGTCCTTGCTGTGGATGCCCACGAGCTGGCCTTCGTAGATCTCGTCGCCTTCGCTCACCAGCAGGCGGCCGCGCTCCTGCAGGCTCACCAGCGAGTAGGCCGGGGCAGGGCCCATGCCGTTGGAGATCATCACGCCGTTCGGACGCTTGCCGATGGCGCCTTCGCTCTTCGGGCCGTAGTGGTCGAAGACGTGGAACAGCAGGCCGGTGCCGGCCGTGATGGTGCGGAACTCGGTCTGGAACCCGATCAGACCGCGCGCCGGGATCATGTAGTCCAGGCGCACGCGGCCCTTGCCGTCCGGCTCCATGTTGGTGAGCTGGCCGCGGCGCGTGCCCAGGCGCTCCATCACACCGCCCTGGAACTGTTCTTCCATGTCGACCACCAGCTGCTCGTACGGCTCCTGCAGCACGCCGTCGATTTCCTTGATGATCACTTCGGGGCGCGAGACGGCCAGTTCGTAGCCTTCGCGGCGCATGGTTTCGATCAGCACCGACAGGTGCAGCTCGCCGCGGCCGGACACCTTGAACTTGTCCGGGTCTTCGGTTTCCTCGACCTTGAGCGCGACGTTGTGCAGCGTCTCGCGCATCAGGCGGTCGCGGATCTGGCGCGAGGTCAGGAACTTGCCGCCGCTGCGGTCCTTGACCCCGGCGAACGGCGAGTTGTTGACCTGGAAGGTCATGCTGATGGTCGGTTCGTCGACGGTGAGCACCGGCAGCTGCTCGGGCGCGTCGACCGCGCAGACCGTGTCGGAAATGCCCAGACCTTCCACGCCCGAGATCGCGATGATGTCGCCGGCCTGCGCTTCGGGCACTTCCTTGCGCTCAAGGCCCATGAAGCCGAGCACCTGCAGCACCTTGGCGTTGCGCTTCTTGCCTTCGCGGTCGACCACCGACACCTGCTGGTTGGTCTTGACCTTGCCGCGCTGGATGCGGCCGATGCCGATCAGGCCGACGTAGTTGTTGTAGTCGAGCTGGCTGATGCGCATCTGGAACGGACCGTCCGGGTCCACCTGCGGCGGCGACACGTGCTTCATGATCGCCTCGTACAGCGGCGTCATGTCGCCCGAGCGCGCTTCCGGGTCGAGGCTGGCGTAGCCGTGCAGGGCCGAGGCGTACACGACGGGGAAATCGAGCTGCTCGTCGGTGGCGCCGAGGCGGTCGAAGAGATCGAAGGTCTGGTCCAGCACCCAGCCCGGACGCGCGCCCGGACGGTCGACCTTGTTGATCACGACGATGGGCTTGAAACCCATCTGGAACGCCTTCTGCGTGACGAAGCGCGTCTGCGGCATCGGGCCGTCCATCGCGTCGACGAGGATCAGCACGGTGTCGACCATCGACAGCACGCGTTCCACCTCGCCGCCGAAGTCGGCATGGCCCGGGGTGTCGACGATGTTGATGCGGTTGCCGTTCCAGGTGATGGCGGTGTTCTTCGACAGGATAGTGATGCCGCGTTCCTTTTCCTGGTCGTTGGAGTCCATCACGCGCTCGGCCAGCACGGTGCGCTCGCTGAAGGTGCCGGACTGCTTCAGCAGGCAGTCGACGAGCGTGGTCTTGCCGTGGTCGACGTGCGCCACGATGGCGATGTTGCGGAGGTTTTCGATGGACATGAGGGCACAGCCAAAAGGGCGGGTCCGGCATGGACGCGCCGTGGAGTCGGAAGTCTGATGAGGGTTGCGTCGGCAACAAACGCGACACGGGCGCCACGCGAAGACGCCGGCACCGGGTGTGTTGCAGCGCATTATAGCGTCACTTCACGCTAAGGTGCTGAACCGGCTGTTCAATTGTCCCGGATGGCGTCGGCACTGCGATAGATTTTGTCTATCACATCAATCGCAACAATCAACTTTTGGAATGGGCCGTCGCCCGCTAGCATGTGCCTCCATCGTCCCACCCACCCCAAGGAACCACCGATGTCCCTGATCAACACCCAGGTCAAACCCTTCAAGGCGACCGCCTTCCACAACGGCAAGTTCGTCGAGGTCTCCAACGAGACGCTGAAGGGCAAGTGGTCCGTGTTCGTGTTCTACCCGGCCGACTTCACCTTCGTCTGCCCGACCGAACTCGAGGACCTGGCCAACTCCTACGCGGAGTTCCAGAAGCTCGGCGTCGAGATCTACGGCGTGTCGACCGACACCCACTTCGCCCACAAGGCGTGGCACGACACCTCCGAAGCCATCAAGAAGGTGCAGTACCCGCTCGTCGGCGACCCGACCACCACGCTGGCGCGCAACTTCGAAGTGCTGATCGAAGAGGAAGGCCTCGCCCTGCGCGGCACCTTCGTGATTAACCCGGAAGGCCAGATCAAGCTTTACGAAATCCACGACAACGGCATCGGCCGCGATGCGTCGGAACTGCTGCGCAAGGTGAAGGCCGCGCAGTACGTGGCCTCGCATCCGGGTGAAGTGTGCCCGGCGAAGTGGAAGGAAGGCGAGAAGACGCTGAAGCCGTCGCTGGATCTGGTTGGCAAGATCTGACGATGGGCGCCGGTCGGTTCGCGCCGACCGGCCACCGTTCGCCGCACCCGCACCCCGCGAGTGCGGCGACACCCTGGAAGCCTCCGCTCCCTTCCCCCGTCGTCCCGGCGGAAGCCGGGACCCAGTGACGTTGCTCGGTTCTTCCCGGTTTCAACCACCTGCTCGTGCTCTTGCTTGAGGGTACGAGAACCGAAAAAACGATCGAAAGAAAAACCGAGCAGCGTCACTGGGTCCCGGCTTTCGCCGGGACGACGGTGATGGGGATGCGGAGGGTGTCGTGAGGCGAAACGCCTCGCACCGGTCCGCGAATCCTGTCCTGCGAGGTTTCGCAGCGCTGGAATGCAGCGCGCGCTTCGTAATCGTCGGCGCAACGGCCGATCACCAGTCACCAGGCAACCGATCCACCCCACATCCCGCCCAGGAGCCGCAGCCATGCTCGACGACAGCCTCAAATCCCAGCTCGGCGCCTACCTCGAGCGCCTGCAGCACCCCATCGAACTTATCGCCTCCCTCGACGACAGCGACGCCTCGCGCGACACGCTCGAACTGCTCAGCGACATCGTCCAGCTCTCCGACAAGGTCACGCTGATCGAACGCCGCGACGACGAGCACCGCAAGCCCTCGTTCGCCATCGCCCGCCCCGGCGGCGGCGTCGACCTGCGCTTCGCCGGCCTGCCGATGGGCCACGAATTCACCTCGCTGGTGCTGGCGTTGCTGCAGGTCGGCGGCCATCCGTCGAAGGAAGCGGCCGATCTGCTGGATCAGGTGCGCAACCTCGACGGCAAATTCCACTTCGAGACCTATTTCTCGCAGTCGTGCCAGAGCTGCCCGGACGTGGTGCAGGCGCTGAACCTCGCCGCCGTGCTCAACCCGCAGATCACGCACGTCGCCATCGACGGCGCCACGTTCCCGGACGAAGTCGAAGCGCGCAAGGTGATGTCCGTGCCGAGCGTCTTCCTCAACGGCGAACCCTTCAATCAGGGCCGCATGGACCTCGCGCAGATCGTCGCCAAGCTCGACACGGGCGCTGAAGCGCGCGCGGCCGAGAAGATCAGGACGAAAGCGCCGTTCGACGTGCTCGTCGTCGGCGGCGGCCCTGCCGGTGCATCGGCCGCGATCTACGCCGCACGCAAGGGCATCCGCACCGGTGTGGCGGCCGAACGCTTCGGCGGCCAGGTGCTGGACACGCTCGGCATCGAGAATTTCATCTCGGTGCAGCACACCGAAGGCCCGCGCCTTGTCGCGCAGCTCGAACAGCACGTGCGCGAGTACGACGTCGACATCATGAACCTGCAGCGCGCCGATGCGCTGAAGCAGGTCGGCGACCACGTCGAAGTCACGCTCGCCAGCGGCGCGACGCTCAAGTCGAAGTCCGTCATTCTCGCCACCGGCGCACGCTGGCGGCAGATGAACGTGCCCGGCGAGAACGAGTACCGCAACAAGGGCGTGGCCTACTGCCCGCACTGCGACGGCCCGCTGTTCAAGGGCAAGCGCGTGGCGGTGATCGGCGGCGGCAACTCGGGCGTCGAAGCGGCGATCGACCTCGCCGGCATCGTCTCGCACGTGACGCTGATCGAGTTCGATTCGAAGCTGCGTGCCGACGAAGTGCTGCAGCGCAAGCTGCGCAGCCTGCCGAACGTGCGCGTCATCCTGTCCGCGCTGTCGACCGAAGTGCTGGGTGACGGCGAGAAGGTGAAGGGTCTCGTCTACACCGATCGCACGAACGACACGTCGCACACGATCGAGCTTGAAGGCATCTTCGTGCAGATCGGCCTGCTGCCGAACACCGAGTGGCTGAAGGGCGCCGTGGCGCTGTCGCCGCGCGGCGAGATCGAAGTCGATGCCAAGGGCCAAACCTCGATGCCGGGCGTGTTCGCGGCCGGCGATGCGACGACCGTGCCGTACAAGCAGATCGTCATCGCGATGGGCGAGGGCTCGAAGGCGGCACTGAGCGCGTTCGACCACCTGATCCGCACCAGCGCGCCCGCGGAGCAGGGCGCCGCGCGCGCCGCCTGAGCCGCATCCAACGCTGCACCGCTCCAACTCCACTCCGACGTTCCACTCCCTCCGCGCGGCGCAAGCCGCGCGTTTTTTTTTTGACGCCCGGCGCGGCCGGTCGCGTCGCGCCGGGCGTGCCACTACACTGCGCGGCCCGCTGCATTCGATCCCCTTCGCGGCCCGTCCGCACGCTCACGAGGAACTGCCATGTCCAACCTCATCGCCACCTTCAAGACCAACCGCGGCGA
This sequence comes from Chiayiivirga flava, assembly GCF_014202825.1. Taxonomy (GTDB): domain Bacteria; phylum Pseudomonadota; class Gammaproteobacteria; order Xanthomonadales; family Xanthomonadaceae; genus Chiayiivirga; species Chiayiivirga flava. The sequence continues at coordinate 7,832 of NZ_JACHHP010000003.1, forward strand.
CATCCGCGTCAAGCTCGAAACCGAGAAGACGCCGATCACCACCGCCAACTTCGTCAACCTCGTGCAGCGCGGCTACTACAACGGCCTGACGTTCCACCGCGTGATCCCGGACTTCATGATCCAGGGCGGTTGCCCGCAGGGCACCGGCACGGGCGGCCCGGGCTACAAGTTCGAGGACGAGACCAACACCGGCATCCGCCACGAGCGCGGCGTGCTGTCGATGGCCAACGCCGGCCCGGCCACGAACGGCAGCCAGTTCTTCATCACGCACGTCGCCACGCCGTGGCTCGACGGCAAGCACACCGTGTTCGGCAAGGTGGTGGGCGAGGGTGACCAGGCGGTCGTCGATGCGATCAAGGGCAGCGACACGATCGAATCGATCACGCTCGAAGGCGATGCGCAGGCGGTGCTGGACAAGGCGTCGTCGCATGTTGCGAAGTGGAACCAGGTGCTGGATTCGCGCAAGGGCTGATGCCTGCACCTGCGGTACGTGCGAGGCTGCCAATCGCAGGTGCCAGAGCCCCCTCTCCCTCCGGGAGAGGGGTTGGGGTGAGGGTCCGGGACGCCTCGACGTGGGACGCTCCTCGAGCAATTCGAGCGTAGGAGGCGAAAATCGATGCGCGCAGCCTCATACGGGCCGCCCACTGCGGCAAGGTGCCGCCCGATCGCTCCGACCGAACCCTGATCCGGCGCTGCGCGCCACCTTCTCCCGCGGGGAGAAGGGCTAGCGGGTGGTTCGTTTCTTCACAGGTTCCGCACCTATCGACGCGACGACGAAGCAAGCGCATCGATCCGCGCATCCAGCCCCGCATCGTCATAGTCACCAACTTCGCGCAGCCGCACCAGCGTATCCCGCGCCACATCGCGAAACCCCGCAGCGACCACCACCCGCCGCGCCTCCGCATCCGCCGCGATCTCTCCGGCCACCGAATCCCACCCGAACCGCCGCCGCGCCTGCACGTGCGCCAGCGTGCGATGCGCGAGCTCGTGCCCGAGCACGAACGCCAGCGCATCCTCGCCCGCCAGCGCATCCAGCAACGGACGATGCACGCGCAGCAACCGCGCCCCGACCAGTTCGCAGCGCAACCCCGGCAGGTCCAGCACCACCACCCGCACCGCGCGACACTGCACCGCATCCAGCCGGCACAGCACCCGCTCGATGCGCCCGAGCAACGCCGCGTCGTCGACACGCGCCGGCGACGCCAGCAGCGCCCGCTCCTGCTGCAGCAACGCATCCGCCTCCCACCGCGTCAGTCCGTCCGGCCCCGGCGCGGCGCAGCCGGTGAGCCCCGTCCATGCGACCAAAGCCGCACAAAACCTCACGATTCGCCACGTCGCGGCCGGCTGCCGCCGGGTTGACCCCGTGCTAGAATTTCGGGCTCCCGCAGCGCACCACGCCGCGCTGCGCGCTCCGTCCGCCGCCGAAGGATCCGCACCGATGCCGCAACTCGCCAAGCGTATGGGCCGGGCCAAGCCCAGCGCCATCATGGCCGTCGCCGAAAAGGCGAAGAAGCTCAAAGCCGAAGGTCGCGACATCATCAGTTTCTCGATCGGCGTGCCGAATTTCCTGCCGGGCGAACATGTCTACGCCGCCGCGCGCGAGGCACTGTCGCACGACTCCGGCCAATACGGTTCCAACCGCGGTTCGGACGCGCTGCTCGATGCCTTCCTCAAGCACCTCGAAGGCAGCGGCCTGCCGGGCTACACGCGCCGCAACCTGTGCGTGGGCGTCGGCGCCAAGCACCTGCTCTACAACCTGGCCGAAGCCCTGCTCGACGCCGGCGACACCATCGCCTTCGCGACGCCGTACTGGACCACCTACGTCGACATCGCCGACATCCTCGAAGCCAAGACGCTGCTGCTGCCGTGCCCGCCGGAGCAGAACTACAAGCTCACCCCTGCACAGCTCGACGCGGCGCTGGCGCAGAAGCCGAAGGTGTTCCTGTTCAACAACCCGTCGAATCCGACCGGCATGGTCTATTCAAAGGCCGAGATCGAAGCCCTCGCCGCCGTGGTCGCGAAGCACCCGGACACGTGGGTGGTGCTCGACGACATCTACAACCGCCTCGTGTTCGGCGACATCGGCTACCACAATTTCCTGCACTCGCAGCCGCAGCTGCGCGAGCGCACCATCGTGGTGGATTCGCTGTCGAAGACCTACGGCATGCCGGGCTGGCGCGTCGGCCTGATCGCGGCGCCGGAGTCGGTGGCGCAGGCGGTGGTGACGCTGAATTCGAACCACATCACGAACATCCCGGAAGTGGTGTCCGCGGCCGCAACCGCGGCGCTGTCGGGCCCGCAGGACGTGACCACCGGCAAGGTCGCCGAGTTCGCCGCCAAGCGCGACCTCGTGCTCGATGCGCTGGCGAAGATCCCCGGCGTGGTGTGCCCGCGGCCGGAAGGTGCGTTCTACGCGTTCCCGGACATCAGCGTCGCGTTCGGCAAGACACACGCGGGCAGCGGCATCGCGATCGACAGCGATGTCGATGTGTGCAATGCGCTGCTCGAAGTGAAGGGTGTGGCCTGCGTGCCGGGCTCGGCCTTCGGCGAACCGCGCGCGCTGCGTATTTCCTACACCTGCTCGACGCCGCAGCTGACGGATGGCATGGCGCGGATCCAGCAGTTCTTTGCGGAGTTGGTGTGAGTCCGATCGCGCGTTGGCTGATCCCGCACCGAGTGTTCGTCTGCCGCTCTTGATCCATTCCGAAAACGAAGTCCGCGAACGACCTGACACCCGCCACCTCCCACCCGTCATTCCCGCGAATGCGGGAATCCAGTGCCCCTTCTCGGTTTTGCTCTTCCGACCAGCCGGTGCAAACCAAGCAAGGTCGCTGGATTCCCGCATTCGCGGGAATGACGTAGGAAAGGTTTCGGCATCCCCAAGCATCGCAATCCTGCCAGCGAAAGCGACGCTTCAACCAACCCACCTGTTCGACACATCCCGGAGATCCCCATGACCAAGCCCGTCCGCGTCGCCGTCACCGGTGCAGCCGGCCAGATCGGCTATTCCCTCCTGTTCCGCATCGCCTCGGGCGAGATGCTCGGCAAGGACACGCCGGTCATCCTGCAGCTGCTCGAACTGCCGATGGAGAAGGCCCAGGCCGCGCTGAAAGGCGTGATCATGGAACTCGAGGACTGCGCGTTCCCGCTGCTCGCCGGCGTCGTCGGCACCGACGATCCCGAAGTCGCGTTCAAGGACGCCGACATCGCGCTCCTCGTCGGCGCGCGTCCGCGCGGCCCGGGCATGGAGCGCAAGGACCTGCTGCTCGAAAACGCCAAGATCTTCACCGCCCAGGGCGCGGCGCTGAACAAGGTGGCCTCGCGTGACGTGAAGGTGCTCGTGGTCGGCAACCCGGCCAACACCAACGCCTACATCGCGATGAAGTCGGCGCCGGACCTGCCGGCGAAGAACTTCACCGCCATGCTGCGCCTCGACCACAATCGCGCGCTCTCGCAGCTCGCGGCCAAGGCCGGCGTGGCGGTGGGCGACATCGAGAAGCTGGTGGTGTGGGGCAACCACTCGCCGACGATGTACCCGGACTACCGCTTCGCAACGGTGAAGGGCGAATCGCTCAAGGACAAGATCGGCGACGACGCCTGGAACCGCGACACCTTCATCCCGAAGGTCGGCAAGCGCGGCGCGGCGATCATCGAAGCACGCGGCCTGTCCTCGGCGGCCTCGGCGGCGAACGCCGCCATCGACCACATCCGCGACTGGGTGCTCGGCACCGACGGCAAGTGGGTGACGATGGGCGTGCCGTCGGACGGCAGCTACGGCATCCCGAAGGACGTGATGTACGGCGTCGCCGTCACCTGCAAGAACGGCGAGTACACCCGCGTCGAAGGCCTCGACGTGGACGAGTACTCGCGTTCGATGATGGACAAGACGCTGGCCGAGCTCGAGGAAGAGCGCGCCGGCGTGGCGCATCTGCTGGGCTGATCCGCGCTGCGGCGGATCGCGCACTGCTCGTGCGCGCGTCCCGGCCGACTGGCACGGCCGCGACGCCACAAGGTGGCGGCGCCCGGAAGCCCCTCTCCCCGTGGGAGAGGGGTTGGGGAGAGGGTTCGGGACGCCCCGACGTCCGATCCCTCGTCGAGCTTCTCGAGCTTATTGCCTTGATAGGCCGAAGGTTTTCGTCGCAATGTGAGAACGGCAACGCGGCCTCGTATGTTCCAGGGGCCACGGAACGTTGTCTCCCCGAGGCTTCGCCGGACCCTCATCCGCCCTTCGGGCACCTTCTCCCACGGGGAGAAGGGCTAAAGCGGGGCGAGGCAGGGGCCAGGGCTGCAAACCCCCGAAAACCCCGCTATACTTCGCGGCCCGGTCGGATGGCCGGGGCGCTCCACGCTCCACCGGGTCGCGGGCCGCAAGGCCCGCAGACACCACACGCTGTTCCAAGCAGGAAGGAAAGCGCGGCTCCCGCCGCCGCTTGGACGAGTACATAAACATCGGCACAAAGCCGAACCTCAGGATCACCGTCATGCCCAAGATGAAGACCAACCGGGCGGCAGCCAAGCGCTTCCGCAAGACCGGCTCCGGCAATTTCAAGTGCGGCCACGCCTTCAAGAGCCACATCCTCACGAAGAAGGCCACCAAGCGCAAGCGCAACCTGCGCGGCCCGAATTTCGTCCGTGCGGAAGACGCAGGTCGCGTCGCCCGCATGCTGCCGTACGCCTAAGGAGACCGGGTCATGGCACGAGTCAAACGTGGTGTCACGGCGCGCCGCCGTCACAACAAGCTCATCTCCCGCGCGAAGGGTTACTACAATGCCCGCCGCAAGGTCTATCGCGTCGCCAAGCAGGCCGTCATCAAGGCCGGCCAGTACGCGTACATCGGCCGCAAGCAGCGCAAGCGCCAGTTCCGCGCGCTGTGGATCGTCCGCATCAACGCCGCGGCGCGCCAGTACGGCCTGTCGTACAGCCGCCTGATGAACGGCCTCAAGAAGGCCGGCATCACGCTCGACCGCAAGGTGCTGGCCGACATCGCCGTGCACGACATCGCGGGTTTTGGTGCCATCGCCGACAAGGCCAAGGGCGCACTCGCAGCCTGATTCACATCGGCTTGATGCACATCGTCGCGCGGTCGGCCTGAAACCGATCGCGCAGACTTAGGCTTCAATGCATGGGGAAGGGCGCCAGCTCTTCCCCATGTGCGTTTGCGGGGTCCGGTTTTTTCGAAGGCCGCATCCCGACGTGGTTCCGGGGACTGACTCCGGCCGGCGCCCGCCGGCCGTCTGGAAGGATCGAATGGACGCTTTGCACACCCTCGCCGATGCCGGCCTTGCCGACATCGCCGCCGCCGACACGCTGGACGGCCTCGACGCGATCCGCGTCCGCCTGCTCGGCAAGTCCGGCAGCATCACCGAACAGCTCAAGGCCCTGGGCAAGCTGCCGCCGGACGAGCGCAAGGCGCACGGCGAGCAGGTCAACCGCGTGCGCGACGCGTTGTCCTCCGCGATCGCGGCGCGCAAGGCCGAACTCGAACAGGCCGCGCTCGCGCAGCGCCTCGCGTCCGAGCGCATCGACATCACGCTGCCCGGCCGCAACCCGGAGCGCGGCAACCTGCATCCGGTCACGCGCACGCTCGAACGCATCACCGCGATCTTCGCGCGCCTCGGGTACCAGGTGGCCGATGGGCCGGAGATCGAGGACGACTGGCACAACTTCGAAGCGCTGAACTTCCCGCCGCACCATCCCGCGCGCGCGATGCACGACACGTTCTACACCGTGCCCGACGCGCAGGGCATCGCGCGCGTGCTGCGCACGCACACATCCCCGGTGCAGATCCGCGCGATGCAGGGCCGCACGCCGCCGATCCGCATCATCGCGCCGGGCAAGGTCTACCGCAGCGACAGCGATCAGACGCACACGCCGATGTTCCATCAGGTGGAAGGGCTGCTGGTCGACGAGACCTCGAGCTTCGCCGATCTCAAGGGCACGCTGAAGCAGTTCGTCGACGCGTTTTTCGAGCGCGATTTCGCCATGCGGTTCCGCCCGAGCTATTTCCCGTTCACCGAGCCGTCGGCGGAAGTCGACATCGCGTGGGATCGCGGCGACGGCAGCGAACCGGGCTGGCTCGAAGTGCTCGGCTGCGGCATGGTGCATCCGACCGTGCTGCGCAACTGCGGCATCGATCCGGAGCGCTACAGCGGGTTTGCGTTCGGCCTGGGCGTGGAGCGTTTCGCGATGCTGCGCTACGGCGTGTCGGACCTGCGCAGCTTTTTCGACAACGATGTGCGGTTTCTCAAGCAGTTTGCGTGACGTCGGGATTGGGGATTCGTGATTCGGGATTCGTCAGTGCCCGCAGGATGGCAGGCATGAGGAACCTCGGACGTGTCCCAAACTCGCCCGTGCGCGGCAAGCAGCTCCTACGAATCCCGAATCCCGAATCACGAATCCCGGTCTTCCCATGAAATTCCCCGAATCCTGGCTGCGCGAACACGTCACCGTCGATGCCGACCGCGCCACGCTCGCCGCCACGCTCACCGCCATCGGTCTGGAAGTGGAAGCCGTCAACACGATCGGCAGCCCGCTCGACGGCGTGATCGTCGCGCAGATCGTCGCCTGCGAAAAACACCCGGAAGCCGACCGCCTCAAACTTTGCCGCGTCGATGTCGGCAACGGCGAGACGGTGCAGATCGTCTGCGGCGCGCCCAACGCGCGCGAAGGCCTCAAGGCCCCGCTCGCTACCGTCGGCACCACGATGCCCGGCGGCCTGGAGATCAAGCCCGCGAAACTGCGCGGCGTCGAATCCTTCGGCATGTTGTGTTCGGCCAAGGAGCTGGAGATCGACCCCGACGCCAGCGGCCTGCTCGAACTGCCGGCCGACGCCCCCGTCGGCACGTCGATCGCGCAGTACCTGGGCCTGCCCGACGCCAGTTTCGAGCTCAAGCTCACGCCCAACCGCGCGGACTGCTTCAGCGTGCGCGGCGTGGCCTTCGACGTGGCGGCCGCGTTCGGCAGCACGGTCGCGCCGTTTCCCGTCGCGCCGGTGCAGGCCGCGATCGCCAGCGAGCGCGCGATCGAGCTCGATGCCGGCCGCGACGTGCCGCGCTTCTGCGGCCGCATCATCGAAGGCATCGATCCGGACGCAGCGACCCCGCTGTGGATGCGAGAACGCCTCAAGCGCGCGGGCCTGCGCCCGATTAGCGCGCTCGTTGACGTCACCAATTACGTGATGCTCGAACTCGGCCAGCCGCTGCACGCGTTCGACAACGACGCGCTGCAGGGCACGGTGCGCGTGCGCCGCGCGAAGGCCGGCGAAACCCTGAAGCTGCTCGACGAACGCGAGGTCACGCTCGATTCCGACTTCCTCGTGGTGGCCGACGACGAGGGCGCGCTCGCGCTCGGCGGCATCATGGGCGGCTGGGATTCGCGCGTGACCGGCAGGACGCGCAACGTGTTCCTCGAAGCCGCGCACTGGGCGCCGGACGTGATCGCCGGCCGCGCGCGCCGGCTCGGCATGCACACCGATGCCTCCCACCGCTTCGAGCGCGGCGTCGATCCGGAATTGCCGCGGGTGGCGGTGGAGCGCGCCAGCGCGCTGATCCTGGAGATCGCCGGCGGCCGTCCCGGGCCGCTCACCGAGGCCGCGTGGAAGGAGCATCTTCGTCCGCACGCGCCAGTGCTGCTGCGTCGCCAGCGCCTGGGCCGCATCCTCGGCATGGAGGTGCCGCCCGACGAGGTGGAGCGCATCCTGCTTGCACTCGGCATGACCGTGCTGGCGGACGTGGAAGGCTGGCGCGTCACACCGCCGTCACGCCGCTTCGACATCGCGATCGAGGAAGACCTGATCGAGGAAATCGCGCGCATCCGCGGCTACGACGCGGTGCCGCTGCATGCACCCTCCGGCCAGATCGCGCTCGCGCCGATGCCCGAGGCGCGGGTCGAGCTGGCGGACCTGCGCCGGCAGCTGTGCGCGCGCGGCTACTTCGAGGCGATCAATTACGCCTTCCTCGATGCCGGCACGCTCAGGACCTGGTCGCTCGATGCCGACGCAGTGGCGCTCGCCAACCCGCTGTCGGCGGACCTCGGCGTGATGCGCACGTCGCTGCTGCCGGGCCTGGTGTCCGCGCTGCAGCGCAACCGCGCGCGCCAGCAGGAGCGTGTACGCCTGTTCGAAACCGGGCGTGTGTTCGCGCGCACCGCCGACGGGCTGCGGGAAACCCTGCGGGTGGCCGGCGTCGCCTGCGGCACGGCCAAGGCCGAGCAGTGGAACGCCACCCGCCGCGGGCTCGATTTCCACGACGTGCAGGGCGACGTGGAATCGCTGCTCGGCCTGTCGGGCGCGAATGTGAATTTCCGTTACGTTGCCGCGAGCGAGCCTTGGCTGCACCCGGGCCGCTCGGCCGAGCTGTGGCGAGGCGACGTGCGTGTCGGCGTGCTCGGACATCTGCATCCTGCGCTCGCCCAAGCGCTTGATATCGATGGGGAAGTGCTGGCATTCGAGCTCGATGCGGAGGCGCTGGTCGAGCGCGTGCTGCCGCGCGCGGCCGATCTGTCGAAATACCCCTCCGTGCGCCGCGATCTGGCCGTGGTGGTGGCGCAGGACACGCCCTGGAGCGCGCTGGAGGCCAGTTTGCGTGCCGCGCTCGGACCCCTGCTGCGCGAGGTGCGGCTGTTCGATCAGTACCGTGGAACGGGCCTAGAACCGGGGTTCAAGAGCCTCGCTATGGGCTTGATTTTACAGGATGGTTACCGCACCCTTCACGACGCAGACACCGACGCGGCCGTGCAGGCCGCGCTGGTGGCGCTGCAGCACGATTGCAGCGCAAGAATCAGGGGATGACATGGCTTTGACCAAGGCAGACATGGCCGAGCGGCTGTTCGAGGACGTGGGCCTCAACAAGCGCGAGGCCAAGGAATTCGTCGACGCGTTCTTCGACACGCTGCGCGATGCACTGCAGCGCGGCCAGCAGGTGAAATTGTCCGGTTTCGGCAATTTCGACCTGCGCCAGAAGAATCAGCGCCCGGGAAGGAACCCGAAAACCGGCGAGGAGATCCCCATCTCCGCACGCACGGTCGTCACCTTCCGTCCCGGGCAGAAGCTGAAGGAACGCGTGGAAGCGTATGCTGGACCCGGGCAGTAACCGCGAACTCCCGCCCATCCCGGCGAAGCGCTACTTCACCATCGGTGAGGTCAGCGAGCTGTGCGACGTGAAGCCGCACGTGCTGCGTTACTGGGAGACCGAGTTTCCGAACCTGAAGCCGGTGAAGCGGCGCGGCAACCGGCGCTACTACCAGCGCCACGACGTGCTGACCATCCGCCAGATCCGTTCGCTGCTGTACGAGCAGGGCTTCACCATCACCGGTGCGCGCCAGCGGCTGGAGGGCGAGCAGGGCAAGGCCGAGGCGACCATTTCCTCGCAGATCGTCCGCCAGGTGCGGATGGAGCTCGAGGAAGTGCTGCAGCTGCTGCGGCGCTGAGGCGTGCTGCCGGCGCGGCAACGCGCCGGGCCGGTCGCGCCGACGTGCCTGCCGCCCCCCGAGCCATGCGTTCAGTGCGACGCGGGTCGTCGGCGTCCGGTGTCGTCAGGCCCGAGTGACGCGCGGGGGAGGCTGTCGCCGCTCCGGCGTTGCCGTCATGCCGTGCGAAACAGGCCCCGCACCGCGTCGCGCGCCGCCTCGAAGGAAAAGTGCCGTCGCACGTTGTCCAGTCCGTGGTCGGAGAGCGACGTCCAGAGCGCCTCGTCCTCGTACGCGCGCACGATCGCGTCGGCGAACTCGGCCGGTTCCTGCGCCACGAGCACGTCGCGCCCGGCCTCGGCATGCATGCCTTCCACCGCGATCGGCGTGGCGATCACCGGCTGGCCGTAGCTCATGCTCATGTTGACCTTGCCCTTCACGCCGGCGCCGTAGCGCAGCGGCGCGACGGCGAGCCGGATGTCGTCGAGCATCGGCTCCAGGTCCGCGACGAAGCCGTGGAACACGACGCCGTCGATGTCGCCGAGCGCGCGCACCGCGTCGGTGGCGCGGCTGCCGACGAGGTGGAAGCGCACGTCCGGCAGACGCGCCCGCACCCGCGGAAAGATCTCGTGCACGAACCAGGTCGCGGCGTCGATGTTCGGCGGATGCTGGAAGCCGCCGACGAACACCAGGTCGCGCCGCTGCGCGAAGTCGCGCCGACGGCCGAACACCTCGTGCACGTTCGACAGCACCTCCACGCGCGCGCCGGGCGCCTCGCGCGCCAGCAGCTCCCGTTCGACCGGGCTCACCACGAGGGTCGCGTCGCAGCTGCGGATCAGGGCGAGTTCCTTGTCGCGCGTCTGCGCCGCGGTGCGTGCGAGATCCTCGCGGCCGGAGAGCGCCGCCTCGCGCTGCTCGCGCAGGTAGTGCAGGTCCACGGTGTCGAACACCAGCGTCGCCTGCGGCGCGTGCAGCCGCACCAGTCCGACGTAACTCGACGCGATGTAGTGGCGGCTGATGAACACCAGGTCGAAGCGCTTGCCGTTGTCGGCAAACCAGCGCACCGGCTCGCTCAGCCACGGGTGCCACAGCACCTCGATGCCCAGCTGCTGCAGCGCCGCCGTGTACGTCTCCACCCAGGCCCGGTTGTCGGCGAAGAAGGTCACCGCGCAGCCGTCCGCGCGCAGTACCTTCATGAGGTTCACCAGGCGCAGCGAGCCCGAATCGTGGTCGGGCTGCGGCGTGGTCGCATCGATGACGAGAACGCGCCGTGTGGCGCGCTGTTCGCGCGCGATGGCGATGTCGGTGCCGGGCGGCACATGCGTCGCGAGCACCTCGCGCCAGCGTTCGACGAACTTTTGCTGGTTGATCGCCTGGAAGCGCTTGGTGCCGCTCCCGGCCACGTCGGTGCCCGAGGTGACGCCTTCGAAATGCACCACCACGCTCGCCGGCTGGTACAGCACGCGCAGGCCGGCGGCACGCACCTTCATCGCCAGATCGGTGTCTTCATAGTAGGCCGGTGCGTAGTGGCTGTCGAAGCCGCCGAAGCTGCGGAACAGCGAGGCGCGCAGCGCGATCGCGGCGCCGGAGCAGTAGTCGACGTCGCGCACGTAGTTGTAGCGTGCGTCGGCGGGGTCGTCGAAGCGGCCGTAGTTCCAGCCCGAGCCGTCCGAGAAGACGATGCCGCCGGCCTCCTGCAGCCGCCCGTCCGGGTAGACGAGTTTTGCACCGACGAGGCCGACGTTGTCGTGCCGTTCGAACGTATCGAGCAGGGCATCGAGCCAGCCCGGCTGCACCGCGGTGTCGTTGTTGAGGAACACGATGAACTCGCCGTTCGCGATCGCGGCGCCGGCGTTGCACGCGCCGATGAAACCGAGGTTCTGCGCGTTGCGGACGTAGCGCAGGCCGGGCACCTGCGGCAGGCGCTGCGCCGATTCGTCGCCGGAGCAGTCGTCGACGACGATGACCTCGAACGTGCTCGCATCGGTCATCGCGGCAAGCGCGGCGAGGCAGGTGCGCGTGTGGTGGAAGTGGTTGTACACCGGCACCACGATGCTCGCGCGCGGCGCCTCCGGCTGCGGCAGCGCGGGCAGCGGTGCGTCGTCGGGCTGCGTCTGCGGCAGCACCAGCGCAGTGGACGGTTGTGCCGGCTTGAACTCGTCGCCGATGCGCCGCAGCGTGCCACCCAGGCCGCGCAGTTTCAGACTGCGCTGGAAGCGGTGTCGCAGCGCGAGCGCGCGTTTGGCCTGGAACGCGGCGCGTGCCGGCAGCGCTTCGATGCGCCGGCGCGCCCAGCGCAGCGGTTTGGTCAGGCGCCAGGAACTGCTGCGCAGGATGTCGTCGAGCAGGTTGCGCGTGCGCGCGTGGGCGTCACGCTCGCGCGCGATCTCGGCATCCAGGCGGGTCTGCTCCGATACCACGAGTGCCTTGAGGCGCTCGGTTTCGGCCAGCAGCGTCTGGGCCCAGGCGCCGCGTGCGTCGACCTCGCCCTGCAGCCGCGCGGCGAGCGCGGTCAGCTCGTTGGTCTGCGTTTCCAGCGACTTCGCCCAGCGCGTCCGATCGCGTGCGATGCGTTCCTGCGTCGCGGCCCAGTCGGCGCGCTGTTCGAGTTCGCGCTGGCGTTGCGCCAGCAGCACGTGCGCGGCGCGCAGCTCCGCGGCACGACGGGCGAGCGCGGCCTCGGTCTGCAGCGGCGCGGCGCCGAGCATCGCGCGCAACGGCGGCGCGGCCGGCGCAGGTTGCGCGGGCAGCGCGTCCGCATAACGCGCCGCCATTGCCGGCAGCGTCGGCAGCGCGGGGCGCGCGGCTGCGCGCAGCGCCTGCAGCGGCGCGCGATCGTCGCGTAGCTGCGCGAGCAGTCGGGCGAGCGCCTGTGCCTCGGGCGCCACCAGCAGGCCGTCGCGGCCGTGCTCGATGCGTTCGGCGAAACTGCCGAGCCGCGTCGCGATCACCGGCACGCCCAGCTGCCACAGTTCGGACAGCGTGTAGCTGTAGGTTTCGGCCACCGTGGACGCGAGCAGCGCCGCATCCGGACGCAGCTGCGCAAGCAGCGCGGGCAGCGCGTCGCGCTCGTAGTTCATCGCCACGTGGACGCCGCGCCGGCCGAAGAAGCGCATCGCCGCGGCGCCACCGCCGAGCAGCACGAGTTCGACGCGCTCGGGCAGCTGCGGCAGCAGCTCGGCCAGCAGATGCTCGCCCTTGGCGCCGTTGATGCGGCCGACGACTACGATGCGCAGCGTGTCCCGATCGGCGTCGGTGTCGATCGCGGGCAGCGCCTGCGCGAACGGCGCGAAGCCGTGCTCGATGCGGTGCCAGGTGCGCTGCGCGAGTGCCGGTTCGATGCGCAGCAGATTGCGTTGCACCGTGTCCGAGGGCGCGATCAGCGCAACGTCGGCCCGTGCGAGAGCATCGAGGTAGGCCGCGCGCAGCGCGATCCAGGCCTCGGGCCGGGTCTCGGAAAACTCGAAGCCGCGCGTATCGCGCAACGCCTCGGCAATGGCCGTGGCGGAAAAATCGCGGGCAGCGTCGTCGAAATCGGCGTGCAGGCGCGGCCACAGCGGGTAGTAGTCGTGGCACACGACGGCCGTCGGCAGGCCGGTGCGCAGCGCGTCGAGGCTGTGGCCGATCAGCGAGGACACCAGCACGCCGCCGATGCCGAAGTCGCGCAGCACCGTGGCGAGGATGGCGCGATACTCCGCCGATTCGCCGGCCGTGGCGGCGATCGGCGCGGCCAGCGGCCAGCGCCGCAGCGGCGCGGCCTGCACGTCGGCATGCAGCGCGAGCGCTTCGCCGTGGCAGCGCCGCTCGGGGCTGCCCTGCGCCACGAGCACCACGTGGTGGCGCTGCGTGTCGGCGCGCGCGAGATCGGCGACGAAGCGCTGCGCACCGCCGCCCCAGCCGTGCAGCACGTGCAGCACCACGGCCCGCCCATCCAGGCCGTACAGCGGCAGCGGCTGCGCGCCGAGGGCCTGCAGGCGGGCCCGCAGCGCGTCCGCCAGTGCGCCGGCGGCGGTGCGCTGCGAGGTGCCGACGCACAGATGGTCGAGCATCGCGCCGCCGACGCCGACGGGCAATTCGCCGTCGCGACCGTCCCGCGACAGACGCGACAGCGCCGATGCACGCCACAGGCTCAATGCGCCTGACCAGCCGGCACACGGCAACACGGCGTGGTCCGACACCGCGCGGCAGCGGGCGTCGAGCGCAGCGGCATCGGCGTCGGACCCGAGATCGGCGCTGCCCAATGGCGAGAACACGCCACTGTCGCCGTCGACGTTCGCCGCGGCCAGCAGGCGCGGCCACCACGCGGCAGGCAGCTGCGTGTCGGCGTCCAGCAGCAGCGCGTCGCGGCCCGGTCGCGCCTGCGCCAGCGCATGCAGCGCCGCGCTCGCCGGGGCATCGCTTCGTTCCACGACGAGCGTGGGAAATCCCTCCGCATCGACCCGTTCGTCCGAACGCAGCACGACGACCATCTCGAAGGCATCGCGCAGCGGGCCGGTGGCTCGCGCGAGGCGCGCGGCCGTCCACGGCTCGCGCGACACCAGGCACAGCAGGGGCAGGAGCCGATCGGACGGATCAGGGACGGGATTCAATGCAATACCGGAAACAGCCAGCCCGAAGCGGGCCGCGGATTATCCCCTGTCCGATGCCGCGCCTGCCAGTTGGTGCCCGCGGGTTGCCCGCCGGGTTCAGCGCCATGCCACGCGGTGGCCTGTACACTGCCGCGCTGTTTCCCCGTACCGAACCCCTCTTTTGCCCCGTCGCAGCAAGACCCCGACCCCGCCGCCTTCGCGCTGGACGACGCGCTGGAAACCGATCTTCTGGCGCGTTCTGCCGCTGGCGCTCGCCGCCTTCGGTATCGTGCTGGGTTTCTTTGTGCCGTACCTGTGGGTGCTCGACGAGCGCGTGCAGGAGGAGTTCGGCCGCCTCACCTGGCAGGTGCCGACGCGGGTCTACGCGCGCCCCCTCGCGCTGTCGCCCGGCCTGCCGATGAGCGCCGAGGCGCTGGAGGACGAACTTGCCGCGGCGCGGTACGCCATCGACGGCGAGGCGCGCCAGGCCGGCACCTATGCGCGAGACGGCGGGCGCTTCGTCATCGCCACGCGCGGCATCATCGATCTGGACGGACGCACGCCGCCGCAGCGCATCGAGCTGACCGTCGGCGACGGCCGCGTGCGCACGCTGTCGGTGGCGGGGGCGCCTGTGAAGTCGGCACGCGTGGATCCGGCGCGCATCGCCACCCTGTACGGCGAGAAGCAGGAGGAACGCCGACTGGTGCGCCTGCAGGATGCGCCGCCGCTGCTGCTGACCACGCTGCAGGCGGTCGAAGACCGCGACTTCAAGCATCACATCGGCATCGATGTCGGCGGCATGCTGCGCGCGGCGTGGGTCAACCTGCGCGAAGCGGACGCACGCCAGGGCGCGAGCACGCTCACCCAGCAGCTGGTGCGCAACCTGTACCTCACCCGCGACAAGAGCTTTGCGCGCAAGTTTCGCGAAATCCTCTACGCGCTCGTGATCGAGGCGCGATTCGACAAGAGCACCATCCTGGAGGCCTATCTGAACCAGGCCTACATGGGCCAGCAGGGCGGGCAGGCGGTGCACGGCGTCGCGGCCGGTGCCGAGTTCTGGTTCGGACGCGACCTCGACCAGCTCGGCACCAGCGAGATCGCGCTGCTGGTCGGACTCATCAAGGGGCCGTCGGAATACGATCCGCGCAAGCATCCCGAACGCGCCACCCAGCGCCGCAACGTGGTGCTGCGCCAGATGGCGGACACCGGCCTCATCACCGACGCCGAACTCGAACTCGCGCGCGCCCGACCGCTCGGCGTGACGCCACGTGCCAGCCTTTCGCGCGATCGGTATCCGGCCTTCATGGACCTGGTGCGCGACCAGCTGCAGCGCGACTATCCCGCCGACGCACTGCGCGGTGCCGGCCTGTCCGTGCTCACGACGCTGGCGCCGTCGGTGCAGGGCCGCAGCGAGCATGCGGTGACGGCGCAGCTCAAGGCGCTGACGCAGGACAAGCGCCCGCCGCTCGAAGCCGGACTGGTGGTCACCGACACCGGCAACGGCGAGGTGCTGGCGATGGTGGGCGGACGCGACGTCGCCGCGCACGGGTTCAACCGTGCGCTGCAGGCGCAGCGGCCGGTCGGATCGCTGCTCAAGCCGTTCGTGTATCTGCTCGCCCTCGCGCAGCCGGGCCGGTATTCGCTGGCAAGTTCGGTGGACGATGCGCCGCTGACGCTGCGCGTGGCCGGCGGCAAGACCTGGAGCCCGGAAAATTCGGACAACGTCAGCCACGGTCGGGTCACCCTCGTCGATGCGCTGGCGCATTCGTACAACCAGGCCACGGTGCGGATCGGCATGGACATCGGTGTCGACCGCCTCGCGCGCCTGATCAAGGTGCTCGCGGAGATCGATGCCGCGCCGCATCCCTCGCTGTTGCTTGGCGCGGTGGACCTGAGCCCGCTGCAGATGGCGCAGGCCTTCCAGTTCCTCGCGTCCGGCGGCCAGGTGCAGCCGCTGCGCGCGGTGCGCGGTGTGCTCGACGCGCAGGGCAAGGCACTCAACCGCTACGACACCGCACTCGAACCGGCGCAGCCCGGCGATGCGATCGCCGCGCGCCTGGTGTCGCTCGCGCTGCAGGAGACAGTGCGCAGCGGCACCGCACGCGCGCTGCTGTCCGACGGCCTGGGCCACCTGGCCTCGGCCGGCAAGACCGGCACCAGCAACGACAGCCGCGACAGCTGGTACGCCGGCTACACCGGTTCGCATCTGGCCGTGGTCTGGGTGGGCAACGACGACAACCAGCCCACCGGCCTGTACGGCGCGACCGGCGCGATGAAGGTCTGGTCGGCGCTGTTCAAGGCCCTGCCGAGCGCGCCGCTGCGCGTGTCCGAGGACGGGCTGGAAGCGGCCTGGGTCGATGTCGGAAAATACGCCGTCACCGACGAGGACTGCCCGCAGGCCAGACGCTTCCTCTTCGTGCACGGCTACACTCCGGAACACTACGAACGTTGCCCGATGGCCCGCCTGCGCGGCTGGTTCGGGCGCGAAGGAGATTGACGATCATGACGATGCCCATCCCCGGCGTATCGCGCCATCTCGCCGCCGTGGCGGTTGCGCTGACGCTTGCACTGGCCGCCTGCTCTTCGCCATCGACGCCGCAGAAGGCGGCCACGAAGCCTGCGGCCCCGGCGGCACGCAACCTGCTCGCCGAAGTGCGCGCCGCCGGCGCGAACGGCGACGATTCGCTGGACGTGCAGCCGTTGCGCGATCCGGTGATCGAGGACCTGCGCGCCAGCGCCACGCGCGCCGAGGCCGCCGCCAGATTCGGCGAGGCCGACGGCTTCCTGCGCGAAGCGCTCGCGATCACGCCGGACGATCCGGAACTGCTGCAGTGGCGTGCGGAACTTGCGCTTGCGCAGGCGCAGTACGACGAGGCGGTGCAACTGGCGAGCCGCTCGTACGAGACCGGTCCGAAGCTCGGCGCGCTGTGCCGCCGCAACTGGACCGCGGTGAAGCTCGCGCGCGAGATGACCGGCCACGCCGCCGCGGCCACCGCGGCCGCGCAGCAGGCCGCGCGCTGCACCGTCGAACCGCCGGTCCGGATGTGAGGCGCAGCGTCGCGGCGACGCGTCGGCGGTGACGCTGCCGCAAACAACGTTGCCGCAGTCCACCGCCGCGGCGCTTGCCGACGACGGTCCGCTCGCGCGCAATATTGCAGGCTACGTCGCGCGCCCGGCGCAGCAGCGCATGGCGCAGGCCGTGGCCGACACCATCGAGGCCCGCGAACACCTCATCGCCGAGGCCGGCACCGGCACCGGCAAGACCTACGCCTACCTCGTGCCGGCGCTGCTCAGCGGCCAGCGTGTCATCGTCTCCACCGGCACGCGCGCGTTGCAGGACCAGCTCTACCACCGCGATCTTCCGCGCGTGCGCGAGGCGCTCGGCGTACGCATCAAGAGCGCGCTGCTGAAGGGGCGAAGCAACTACCTGTGCTGGTACCGGCTCGAACGCGCCCGGAACGAAGGCCGATTCGTGTCGCGCGAAGCGGTGGGCCACCTGCAGCGCATCCACGCCTGGGCCGGGCGCAGCAGGAGCGGGGATCTGGCCGAGATCGACTTCGTTGCCGAGGACTCGCCGTTGTGGCCGCAGGTCACCTCCAGCGTGGAGAACTGCCTCGGCGGCGAATGTCCGTTCTACGCCGAGTGCTTCGTCGTCAAGGCGCGGCAGGCGGCGCAGGAGGCCGATCTCGTCGTCGTCAACCACCACCTGCTGTTCGCCGACCAGGCGATCAAGCGCGAAGGCTTCGGCGAAATCCTGCCCGGCGCGCACGCCTTCGTGCTGGACGAAGCGCACCAGCTGCCGGAACTTGCCGCGCAGTTCTTCAGCACGTCGGTCTCGATGCGGCAGCTGCAGGAACTGGCACGCGATGCCGTTGCCGAATGCGGCGAGGTCAGCGGCGCGCTCGACGAAGTGCAGGAGCCGGCACGCGACCTCGAACAGCGGCTGCGCGAATTGCGCCTCGCGCTCGATCCTCTGCCGACGCGCGGTCCGCTGTGGCAGATCCGCCGCGACGCCGAGTGCGACGATGCACTCGCCGCCACCCAGGCCGCCTTGTCGGCGCTGCATTCGGTGCTCGATGCATTCGCCGAACGCAGCGTGGGCTTCAAGGCCTGCGCCGAACGCGCGCAAAGCCAGCGCGAGCGAATGGCGCAAGTGCTCGGCGACAGCGCCGGCGGCGAGGTGCGCTGGTACGAGATCACCCCGCGCGGCTTCGCGCTGCATCTCACGCCGCTCGACGTGGCGCAGCCGTTGCGCGAATTCCGCGAGCAGTCGCGCGCCGCGTGGATCTTCACCTCGGCAACGCTCGCCGTGGACGGTGGCTTCGACCATCTTGCCCGGCAGCTCGGGCTGGAATCGCCGCGCACCGTGCTCGAACCGAGCCCGTTCGACTTCTCGACGCAGGCACTTGCCTACCTGCCGCGCGGCATGCCCGAGCCGAACATGCGCGGCTACGTCGACGCGATCGTCGAGGCTGCGCTGCCGGTGCTCGATGCCTCGAACGGCCGCGCCTTCCTGCTGTTCACCTCGCACCGCGCGTTGCGCGAGGCGGCCGACAAACTCGCGGTGCGGCGCGATTTCCCGCTGTTCGTGCAGGGCACGCAACCGCGCCATCGCCTGCTCGAACAGTTCCGCGCGTCGGGCAACGGCGTGCTGCTCGGCGCCGCCAGTTTCTGGGAAGGCGTGGACGTGGCCGGCGAAGCATTGCAACTGGTCGTCATCGACAAACTCCCGTTCGCCGCGCCCGATGATCCCGTGCTCGAGGCACGCCTGGACGCCGTGCGCCGCCGCGGCGGCAACGCCTTCCGCGACTGGCAACTGCCCACCGCCGTGATCGGCCTGAAACAGGGCGCCGGCCGCCTCATCCGCACCCACGCCGACCGCGGCGTGCTCATGCTGTGCGACCCGCGCCTCATCGCAAAAAGCTACGGCCGCGTCTTCCTCGACAGCCTCCCGCCGCTGCCGCGCACGCGCGAGCTGGCCGACGTGCAGGCGTTCTTCGCACGCGCAGCGTCCTGATCGGAAGGTTGCTAAACAAGATTATTTTTGTTTAGCATGAACGCCCGGCCCGGGTGACCCGAATGCGCTACAGCGAACTGCCACTCTCCGCCCAGACCGCCTACGCGGAGCTCAGCGAGCAGACGCGCGCTTTCGAACTCGGCGCCGCTATCGGGGGGCTGACCGGCAGCTTCCAGAAGCTCGAGCGCAAAGGCAAGGCCTACTGGTACTTCGCGTTTCGCGACCTGGGACAGAAGGTACGCATGGCCTACGTCGGCCCCGACGACGAGCGTATTCGCGCGCTGATCCGCCGCTTCGACGAACAACGCCAGACACGCCCGCTGGCACCGCAGGCCAAGGCTGCCGTCGCGCTCGGTGCTGCGTCCGTCGCGCCGAAACACTTCCGCATCATCAAGCGGCTCGCGGACCACGGATTCTTCCGCGCCGGTGGCGTGCTGATCGGTACGCACGCGTTCCTGACGATGGGCAACCTGCTCGGCGTGCGCTGGCTGGATGCGGCGGCGACGCTGGACGTCGATTTCGCGCACGCCGGCAGGAACATTTCCATCGCGCTGCCGGCCGATCTGAAGATCGACGTGCACAACGCCCTGGAGTCGCTAGAAATGGGCTTGCTGCCCATCAGCGAATTCGACGGCGCCGCCGGTGCGCAGTATCGCAACCCCGCAGATCAGGAGCTGCGGATCGATTTCGTCACGAGTCGGACGCGTCGCGGCGGCGCGGTGCGCCTGCCCGATCTCAACCTCGTGCTGGAACCGTTGAAGTTCATGGAGTTTTCGCTCGAGGGCACGACGCAGGGCTGTGTCTTCGCCGCCGCCGGTGCCTGCACGGTCAACCTGCCCGCACCGGAGCGCTACGCGGTCCACAAGCTGATCGTCTACGGCGAACGTCCCGTGCGCGAGCGAGTCAAGGCGAACAAGGATCTGCTCCAGGCCGCTGCGCTGGCCGAGTTTTTTCTCCGCACGGACGCTGCCGCGGAATTCAACCATGCATGGCGCGACGCGATTGCACGTGGGCCCGGCTGGCGCAAGCGTGCGCTGCAGGGAAAGGAAGCGCTCTGCCGGATCGCGCCGGATCTTGCGAACGAACAACTCTGGCAGCTCTGAGGCCGTCCCGTGGCGCCGATTCGCGCGGGCCATGCAACAATCGCGCTACAGACTCTGCAGCGATGCCCATGTCCACGATGATCCGTCCCGATGTCCGCGACCGCGTCTCGCCCGAGGAGTGGCAGCTGCGCGTCGATCTCGCCGCGTGTTACCGGCTGATCGCGCTGCACGGCTGGTCGGACCTCGTGTTCACGCACATCTCGGCCAAATTGCCGGGCGACGACGAACGCTTCCTGATCAATCCGTACGGCGCGCTGTTCGAGGAAATCACCGCGAGTTCGCTGGTCACGGTAAACCTCGCCGGCGAGAAGGTCGACGACTCGCCGTTTCCGATCAATCCCGCGGGCTTCACCATCCACAGCGCGATCCACGCGGCGCGGCACGACGTGGGTTGCGTGCTGCACGTGCACACCGTCAACGGCATCGCGGTGTCGGCGCAGAAGAACGGGCTGATGCCGATCTCACAGCAATCGATCTTCGTGCTGTCGAGCCTGGGCTACCACGGCTACGAGGGTGTGGCGCTGCGCGACGACGAGAAGCCGCGCCTGGTCCAACACCTCGGCGGCAACACCTTCCTGATGCTGCGCAACCACGGCCTGCTGACCGTCGGCGCGGGCATCCCGGACGCGTTCCTCGCGATGTACCTGTTCGAAACCTGCTGCGCGATCCAGATCCGCGCCCAGAGCGGCGGCGGCGAACTGGTGCAGGTGCATCCGCAGATCGTCGCCACCGCGCAGCAACAGGCGGCGCAGGTGACGAAAAACCTCGGCGGGCAACTGGTGTGGCCGGGGTTGTTGCGCAAGCTCGACCGCATCGACGCGTCGTTCCGCGAGTGAGCACATGAAGATCCTCGCGCTGGAAACTGCGACCGAAGCGTGTTCGGTGGCGCTGTGGATCGACGGCGACGTGCGCGAACGCTTCGAGGTGGCACCGCGCCGCCACACCGAACTCGTGCTGCCGTGGACCGAGACCCTGCTGGCCGACGCCGGCATCGGCAGGACGCAGCTCGACGCCATCGCCTGCGGTCGCGGGCCCGGCGCGTTCACCGGCGTGCGGCTCGCGGTGGCGCTCACGCAGGGGCTGGCGCTGGCGCTCGACCGGCCGGTGCTCGCGATTTCCACGCTCGCCGCACTCGCGCTCGACGCGGACGCGGAGCACGGTGAGCACGTGCTCGCGGCGATCGACGCGCGCATGGGCGAAATCTATCTGGCCGGGTATGTGCGCGACGGCGACGCCGGCGTGCGCGAGGTGCTGGCCGAACGCCTGGTCGACCCCGCGGCCGTGACCTGCGCCGAGTTCGAGCGCTGCGTCGGCGTCGGCACCGGCTTCGCCGCCGGACACGGCATCCTCGCCGTCACGCTCGCCGGACAGCTGCAGCGCTGCGATGCCTCCGCGCTGCCGCACGCGGCGGCGGTCGCGCGCCTGGCCGCCGCCGCGTACGAGCGCGGCGACGCGATCGCCCCCGACGCGCTGGAGCCGGCTTACCTGCGCAACAAGGTTGCGTTGACGCTGGCGGAACAGGGCAAGGCCTGACTCCGCAATTGGCGCGTGGGTCCGTTGCGATCCGCAGCGGCTAGTTCGTGATGCGCAGGCGGTTGGCCGCGCCGACGAGATCGCGGTCCAGCGTGATCCACAGCTCGTTCGCGCCGGCGCGGCGCGAGGCGAAGTAGTCCGCATCGGGCACAAGCGTCGCGTTGCCGAGGCGCACGCTCGAGGGCGCGTTTGCCGCGGTCCAGTTGCGCACCACGATCAGCGGATTGTGCAGCGTGTTGCCGCCGCCGACGGCGATGTTGGCGTCGAGTGCATTGCCCGTGGCGACAAAGGCGAGTGCGCTGCGCACGTGGTCGTAACCTGCCGGCTGGTACGCGACCACACTTGCATCGGCGACGCCGGCCGGGCCGTTTGCCGCCACGCTGCCGACGGCGGCGGTGAGCGTCATCGCCTGCAGCGCCGCGTTGTCCGCGAGCAGCGCCTCCACCGGCGCGGCGCTGTGCGTGCCCAGGACCACATGCACCGAATAGCTCTTCTTCGGCCAGCCCGGCTGGGTGTTCTGCACGCCGATGATGTTGTTGGCCTGGTAGTTCTGCTGCCCGAGAAAGCCGTACTGCGTGCCCCAGGTGAGCCGCGTGTTGTTGGTGGTGCTGTCTCCGACGAGCGAGAACTCGATCGTCTGGTACGGCCATTCGTTGTTGTTCGGCATCACGTAGCCGTCCCCGGCCGGGCCCTGCGCCGAGGTCTTGCCCCAGAAGTCGCGCTGGTCGATATAGCCTGGAATGCGGCCGCCGCCCGCGTCCTGCTGGTCGAGCGTGCGCGTGGAGACCAGGCCCATCGTGGCGTCGCGGGCCGTGGTCCACAGTTTCACGAACGGAACGGTGTTCAGCGTGTTCCAGGTCCAGGCGCTGTCGAGGGTGACCGGCGCGCTCGTGGTCGTGAAGCGGTAGCGGTCGCCCCAGGCGACGCCCGCGATCGCGCCGTGGTCGTCGTCCTCCGCGCTTCCGTCGAACAGCAGCTCGCCGTACGGTGCGCGCGAATCGTCGTCGAGCGCATCCACCGGCACACCGGAAAGATCCCACGTCACCGACCACAGCGGATGATCGCGCCCGGTCGCGAGCATCCACTCGACGGTGACTGGCACCATATACTGCGTGTTGGGCGGATTGGCGCCGGTGCGCGAATAACGCGGATAGTTCTGCGTGAAACGGAAAATGGCGTGGTGGCGGCCCTCGAACACGCGCGTGAACGTGCCGGGGAAGTTCGCGCCGAGCGGCGAATCGTCGGTGTTGCCGGGCAGGCCATTGGTGTACTCGCGCCGGTGCGAGACCACGTAGCCGAAACCGCGCGCGCCGCCGTTGCCGCCCTGCGTGGTACGCGCCACGCGCGTGCTGCCGCCCACCTGGTAGCGGAATTCGCGCAGCGCGCCGCCACGCGAGCCGTTGAACGCCGGCTGGTCGTTGTGTGCGAGCACCGCCACGCGTGGCTGCAGGGTGGCGTCGCGCCAGGTAAAGCGGTCGCTCGCAATGCCGTCGACGATCACGTCGCGCTCGATCTGCAGCGGCGGTGCGCCGCCGCCTTCGAAGCCGTCGTCGAACACCGGTTCGGCGGTGCCGGAACCGGTGCCGTCCAGCAACGCCACGTCGTCGAAATACATCGCGGGCTGCACCGCCTCGGCATCGATCTGGATGTCGAGGCGATTGAAGCGGCCGATGTCGGCCAGCGGCGCTGCGTCCAGCGGCACGTCGACCTGCCGCCAGGCACCCGCCTGCGGTGCGCCGCCGGGAATGAAGGCGTTGAGCGACACAGCGCGGAGCACGTCCGGTTCGACCGTGGTGTCCTGCAGGAACAGCGTCAGCGCCTGTCCGCCGACGGCGCCGCCATGCACCCACAGGCGCAGGGTCGGGTAGTCGGCGATCGACAGCGTCTGCGCGCGGAAGAACGACACGGCGCCGTAGTCCGCGCCGACGAAGCGGATCGATCGCAGGCCGCCATGCACGGTGCCGGTGTCGCCGAAGTCGTGGACCGCACCGTCGCCGTAGGAATAGTCCTCGAAGCCGTTGCGCAAGGCGTCGTCGTAGACGACGAGATCGGCGGCACGCGCAGGCGCGGCACAGGCGAGCAGGAACGCGATCACGAGCAGGCGCATGGCAGGATCCCGGGTGGATGCTGCCGTGGGATACGCGAATCGGCGGCCGGGAGTGACACGCCGGCGCGCGGCGCGGCGGATCAGTGCGCGCGGGTGGTCGCGAACCGTGCCAGTGCGCGCAGTTGCGTCGTGTCCGCGGCCACGCCGTCGAGCGCCGCGTCCATGTCCGCCGCAAGCCGGTCGAGCAGGGTGCGCGATGCCTGCATGCCGAGGATCGCGGGATAGGTCGGCTTGTCGTGTGCGGCGTCCTTGCCGCGCGTCTTGCCGATGAGGGCCGGATCGCCTTCGACATCGAGGATGTCGTCGCGGATCTGGAACGCGAGGCCGAGCGCGTCGGCATACGCGTCCAGCGCCGAGCGCGCGTCGGTATCGGCGAACGCGGCCAGTGCGCCGAGGTGCACGGACGCACGGATCAGCGCGCCGGTCTTGGCCCGATGCATCGTACGCAGGCCGTCGGTATCCAGTCGGTGTCCGACCGCCGCAAGATCGAGCGCCTGCCCGCCGACCATGCCGGCCGCGCCGCTGGCGCGTGCCAGCGCGGCCAGCATCGCGACCCGCACGCCGGCTTCGAACGGTGCCTCGCACAGCAGTTCGAACGCGAGCGTCTGCAGCGCATCGCCGGCGAGGATGGCGGTGGCCTCGTCGAACGCCACGTGCACGGTCGGGCGGCCGCGACGCAGCGCATCGTCATCCATCGCGGGCAAATCGTCGTGCACCAGCGAATAGGCGTGGATCAGTTCCACGGCGGCCGCGGTGCCGTCGAGCGCGGCGGCGTCGATGCCGAAGGCGGTGCCGGTGGCATAGACCAGCAGCGGACGCATGCGTTTGCCGCCGCCGAGCGTGGCGTGGCGCATCGCTGCATGCAGCCGCTGCGGCGCGACGGTGTCTGCGGGAAGGATGCGATCGAGGGTGGTTTCGCAGCGATCGGCCCAGGTGCGCCAGAGCGCGCCCGGATCAGGGTGTGTCATCGAACGGCTCGGCGTTCCCCGCATCGAGCGGATCGCTCAGCAGCTTGACGCGCAGCTCGGCCTGTTCGAGCGCGGTCTGGCAGTGCCGATACAGCGACACCCCGCGTTCGTAGGCGGCGAGCGAGTCGTCGAGCGACAGGTCGCCCTTCTCCATGCGCTGCACGAGCTGTTCGAGTTCGTCGAGCGAATGTTCGAACTGGGCGACCGCATTGGGCGCGGCGGAATCCGGAGGGGTCGGCATGGGCGAAAAGTGTGCCGCCGCGGCGCGTGGCGGTCAATCGTCCGGTGTCCAGCGCAGCGTGATGCCGTGCGTGCGCGGCCAGGCGTGGGCGACGTCGGAGAGGATGCAGTCGCCGGCCGCGAGCAGCGTGCCGGCGGCGTCGAACAGCAGCGGCAGGCGTTCGCGCTGCCACGGCGGGATGCCGGTTTCCTGCAGGCACAGCCGCAGCGGACGCTGCAGGCCGTGCCGCAGGATGCGTTCGCCGCCGCGGCGCGGGCACACGTGGAACGGAGATGCGAAGGCGTGCGACGGCTCGAAGGCGAGGCGGCCGAAGCCGTCCGGCAGCTGCAGCGGCTCCGCACCGTTCCACGGAAGGCACCAGTCCTGCGCGGGTGCGGCGCGTTCCCGCAGCGCGTGCAGCGTGCCGCGGTAGCGCCGCAATTGCGCGCCGCGCCACGCCAGCACCGGGGTGGCGTCGGCGCGCGCGGCGAGCAGATCCTCGTCGACCCGACGCCAGACGCCCGGCGGCGGGCGCGGCAGGCGCAGGCGGTCCAGCCACAGGCCGAGCACGCGGCGGCGCAGTGCCGAGGGCAATTCGAGGAGACCGCCGAGGGCGAGCGTGTCCGGCGCCGTGCCGCACAGAAGGTCGCATTGCGCCGCAGCCAGCGCATCGAGCGCGTCGGCGTCTTCGCGCAGCCGTGTCGCCGAGGCCGCGATGCGCGCGTCGGCGTCCGGCCACGCGGCCCGCAGCGTCGGCAGTACATTATGGCGCAGCCGATTGCGTGCGAAGCGCGCATCGGCGTTGGAAGGATCGTCGATGCTGTCGATGCCGTGGGCGTGCGCATCGGCGACCAGGCGCTCGCGCGGCAGTTCCAGCAGCGGCCGCCACAGCCAGCCCGGGTCGAACCGGCGCCACGCCCGCATGCCGGCCACGCCTTCGTGGCCGGCGGCATGCAGCAGGCGCAGCAGCACGGTCTCGACCTGGTCGTCGCGGTGGTGCGCAAGCACGAGCACCGCGTCGGGCGTCATCGCGGCGCGGAAGGCGGCGTGTCGCGCCGCGCGCGCCGCCGCTTCAAGCCCCAGGCCGGCATCGTGCGCCACCTGCACGCGTTCCACGCGCAGCGGCACGTCGAGCCGGGCCGCAACACGCGTGCAGTGTGACGCCCAGTCGGCCGATGCCGGATGCAATCCGTGATCCACGTGCACCGCGCGCAGGCCGCGCGCGCGCGCCGCCGGCAACGCCGCGAGCGCGTGCAGCAGCACGCTCGAATCGAGCCCGCCGCTGAAGCCCACGACCAGTTCGGTGCCGGGCAATTGCGCAAGCCGTGCCGCGAGCGCGTCCGTCACTGCGTGCGCCACACGCCGTCGCGCAAGCGTTCCAGGGCATGGAAGCGCGCCTTGTAGTCCATCTTCGGATGGCCGGCGATCCAGTAGCCCAGATACACGTGCGGTAGCCGGTTCGACTGCGCCAGCGCGATCTGGCGCAGGATCGCGCACGTGCCGAGGCCGCGCGGGGCGTGTTCGGGCGCGTAGAACGTGTACACCGCCGAGAGTCCCACCGGCAGCACGTCCGTCACCGCCACGGCGAGCAGTTCGCCGTCGCGGCGCAGCTCCAGGAAACGCGTCGGGCTCCATTCGCAGGCCAGGAACCGGTCGAAATCGTCGGGCTCCGGGTCGTCCATGCCGCCGCCGGCGTGGCGTGCGGCGAGGTAGCGCCGATACAGCGCGAAATTCTCGTCCGTGGCGATGGCCGGCTGCACGCGCAGTTCGAGGTCGGCATTGCGGCGTTCGCAGCGGCGCTGGCTGCGGTCCGGCACGAAGCGCTCGACCGCGATGCGTGCCGAGATGCAGGCGCGGCAGCTCGGGCAGTTGGGCCGGTAGACGTGGCCGCCGGAGCGGCGGAAGCCGCGCTCCAGCGCGCGGCCGTAGAGCTGCGGCAGCGCCGGCGACACCGGATCGAGCACCAGGTTGCGCGCGGTGCGGTCGGCGTAATAGCCGCAGGCGTGCTCGAGCGTCTGGAAGACGCGGATCGGTTCGTTCGTGGCACTGGCCGAGGTCATGGGGTCCATGATCGCGCCAACCGCGCCGCGCCGGTAGTCGGGCCTGCCGGAACGCGTGCTGCGTTCGCATGGAGGCGGCGGTGCCGCGCATCGGGGTCTTTGTCGTCGATCGCAGCGCACGCCGGCATGGCGGCGCACCGCTGCCGAGGGACGCAGCCGATGGCGGGCGTGCGACGCGGCTGCGCCCGGGCGGGATGAATGAGCGCGTGTCGCGCTCTTACGGCAGATCGCGCGTCCGGGTCTCGCGCAGCCGCGCGCCGCGCAGACGCGGCGTGCCGTCGACCACGTCGGTCCACACCAGCGCGGCACCCCCGTCGAGCGTCGCAAGACGGGGCAGCCCGCTGGCTGCACCGGATGCCCGGAGCTGTGCCACGGGCAGGCGTGCGCGCTCGCGCAGATCGGCTGCATCGAACACCGCGAGCCACAGCGTCTGCCCGTGCTCCGCGCTCGCCAGCCACGCGAGCCAAAGTCGGTCGGCGTCGGCCGCAAGCGCGACGTGGCCGATGATCGCGCCGCCCTCGGCCACCGTGCGCGGCGCTGAAAAACGGCGGCCGGCGTCGTCCGAGCGCGCCAGGCGCACGGACGGCGCGCCGCCCGCTTCGGTGTACCAGGCGACGGCGAGGGTCGCGCCGCTCGCCGCGATGCCGGGTCCGTTCACCGGGCAGCCCGCGACGCGCCAGCCGTCGTCGTGCACCGTCTGCGGCGCGCTCCAGCCATCGCGCCCGAAGCGCACGACGCGGATGTCGCGGATCTCGTCGGCGGAGCGACCGCGATAGGCCAGGACCGGGCCCTCGCGCGTCATCGCGACGGCGGTGGGGCAGCAGTCGCAGGTCGATGCGTCGAGCCGCCATTGCCGGGTGGGTTCGATGCGCGCGGAATAGCTGCCCGCGCGCAACGTCATCGCGCCGCCCGCACCGTGTGCCGCGTGGCCGGCGTGCGCATCGGCACCGTCCGGCGTCGCCTTTTCGCGCGCGTCGAGCCAGGCGATGCCGAGCGAGCCCGGCGCGTGTTCCCACAATGCGACGAAGCCGTAATCGAGCTTTGCGCCCGCCGGCTCGACGCGTTGCGGGGCCGACCAGGTCGCCCCGCCGTCATCGGAGCGCACCAGCGCGATGCCGTAGTCGTACGGGCCGTCGCCGTTGCGGCGCAACCAGTGTGCCCAGACGCTGCCGTCGGCGAGCGCGAGCGTGTGCGGGGTGTCGGCCCAGTTGACGAAAAAATCGCTGCCGGCGGCGATGTCGCGTGGTTCCGACCAGTGCTGCGCGGCGAACCGCACAACGCGAAACCGGTGGCTGGTAGCGGCCTGCGGCGTGCGTTCGATCCAGCTCAGCAGCAGTGCGCCGTCCGGCGCTGTGGAAAGGTCGGGCTGGGCCGCGACCGCATCGCCAGCCGCCAGCGGCCAGGGTTCCACGACAAACGCCGCGTCGTCCGCGGACGCGGCCAGCGACACCAGCAGCGCGGCCGCCGCCGGCATGCAGCGGGAAAGGAGTCGAAGATGCATGGCAGCACGATACGCGGAGGGACACGCAGTGTAAGCGTTGTCACGCCTGCGGCTTCGCACGTGCGGTCGGATGCGCGTCCGCGCGTTGCCCGTTCGAATCAGCGGCAGGCGCGGAAGCCGCCGCGGTCGAAATGGAAATGATCGGAGTGCGCGGCGTTGTACTCCGGCCCCAGCACTGCGTCGAAATACTCGCACGCGCCGTCGCGCAGGGTGCGCAGGAACGCGGCGTGCGGACCGTCGCCCGGCCAGTCGGCGAGCACGCGGATGCGCTCGCCGTCGCGCAGCACGAAGCCGGCGATGTCGAGCGCGTCGGCGGTGGCGTGCTGGCTGCGGCGACCCGTCGCCCGGCCGTAGACGTTACGGCAGGCATAGCTGCCGAAATGCTCGATGCGCGACACCGCACTGCCCAGATGCGCGAGCGCGGCCGGCTGGAGCACGTGCCGTTCCCACAGCGCGAGCGAGACGGCCGCGCGGCAGGTCAGGGAAAAGGACGGACCGACCTCGACGCTGGTGTGCACGATCTCCACTACATTATCGAAGCCGCAACCGGCGCCGGTAATGCGGTCGGGCAGGGTACGAACCCGCATCGGTGCCTGCGCCAGCACGGCGCGGCACGCGACCGGGTCGCGATCGAGTGCGGCCAGACGCATCCGCGTGAAGCGGTCGGGCGCGGCGTCGATCCGCAGCGTGGCCCACGGATTCCAGCGGTACGGCAGCTCCGGCCAGCGTGCCTGCCGCTGCAGCAGGACATGCACGAGCAGAACCGCCAGCAGCAGAAGAAGCAATGCGCGGCGCGGCGGCGCGGGCGCTTCGGGCCGTTGCGCGGTCACAACTCGTCGACGATCTCCAGCGCGGCACCGGCATCGCGCGCGACCGCTTCGGCCAGTTCCCGCACACGTTGCGCCACCGTGTCGTTCGAGGTTTCGACCTCGATCGCGTGGAAGCCCGGGCCCATGTCGTCGGGCAGGCCGGCGGAACTCGAATCGTCGTCGTCCAGGTGCGGCATCAGGTCGGCGATCTCTTCGGCCGAATCGACGCCTTCGAGCGAGGAAATGGTGTTGATGAGCGCGCGCGCGTCGTCGGCGCTTCCGGTCAGTCGAAGATGCACGGTGGGCATGGCAGGCAGTCCTTGCGGCAGTGGAAAAGCGTTGCGGCGTCAGCCGGTGGGATTGGCGCCGGCCGATGCCGGACGCCCGCAGTCCGAATCCTCGCCCGGGCCGGTTTCGAGCAGCGCGAGCAGGATGGCCGGCGGCGCCACCGAATAGAGCAGTGCCGCCGCCGCGCCGCGCAGCGCGAGCGGCCCGGCCTTGGGGCGGACCGACGGATCGCGGAAGGTGCCGGCCACGCGCAGCGGCGAGCGCAGCGAGACCAGGCTCTTGTCCTTGGGCTGCGGGCGCAGCGTGAGATCGAACGTCTCCTCGCGCAGGCTCACGCTGCCCTCGGCGTACAGCACGGTGTCGGTGGTGTCGAACGCGAACTGCCGCGTCTGCATCACGCCATCGGCGACGGCGAAATCGGCGTAGGCGCAGCGCACCGGAATCACGCGATCCTTGCCCAGCAGGAACCGCAGCGCTTCCTGCAGATCCAGGCCGGCGAGCTCCAGCAGCAGGTTGCTGATGCGTCCGCGGCCCATCACCATGCCGATCTCGCCGTCGGACGTACCGAGCATCTGCGCGATCGAATTGCCGGTTCCCTTCAGCGTCACGCGCCCGCCGATGCGGCCGGTGCTGTCCTTGGCAAGTTCGGCATCGGGGAAGAGCTTCGGCAGTTCGAGGCGGCGCAGCGAGATGCGGGCATCGGTGACGATCGGGTCGCGGCTGGCGTCGAGCGTCACGAAACTTTCCACGCGACCGCCGGCCGCATGCAGCGTCAGCGGCTCGAGCGTGAGCAGACCGTCGGCCAAGGTGAGATGACCGCTGAGCGATTCGATCGGCAGCGGCGGCGCGGTCACGCGCGCGGCGTCGAGTGTCACGTCGGCATCCATCGCGCGCAGCTTTTCGAGCCGGTACGGCTGCTGCGGCAGCACCTTGTCCTGCGCCGCGAGCTGCGCGGTTTCCGCCGCCTGGTCGGGCGAGGCGCTCTCGCCGTCGCCCGCGGACGGCGGCAGGCCGAGGAAGCCGGCGAGATCGTCGAAGTCGAGCACGCGCGAGGTCAGCTTGGCGGTGAATAGCGGGCGCGGCGTTGCGGTCTCGACCACCACGTCGCCGGCCAGATCGCTGTCACCGACCGTGCCGTCGAAGCCGCGGTAGTACCAGGTGGTGCCGTCGCGCTGCAGACGTCCATCGAGCGCGTACGGCGGCGTCTGCGGCAGTGCGATGCCGAGCAACGGGTAGAGATCGGCAAGGTCTGCGCCGCGCAGCGCGAACTGCACGTCGAAGTCGTGGAACTGCAGCGGGCTGTAGAGCGCGCCGCTGGCCGTGGCGTGCGTGGTGCCGGCGTCGGCGGCGAGCGCCACGCGGTACGGTCGCTCCGCGTCCTGCAGCTGCAAAGGCGATTCGACGCGGCCTTCTAGCGTGAACGGCGCGTTGCGGTAGGTGCCGTCGCCGTCGAGCAGCAGTGGCGCGAGCGCATCGTCGCCCTCGGGCGTACCGCTGCGGACGGCGAGGCGAAGATTGGTTGCGAGAGCGGCTTCGCGTACGATCAGTTCGCCGTCTTCGATGGCGAGCGCACGCACGGTCGGCAGCTCGACGGGTTCATTCTTGCCAACCGCGCCATCGCCGAAATCCCAGTTCGCCTCCAGCGCGTCGTTGCGCTCCAGCAGCAGCCGCGGCGCGCGCAGGCGCACCGACGGCAGCACGATGTCACCGCGAAACAGCGGCCACAGGTCGATGCGGAACTCCAGCCGCTCGACCGATGCCATCGTCTCGTCCGACGACCACGGCGCGTTCGCCAACCGCAGGCCGTCGGCCCGGATCGTCGGCGTCCAGCCGAGGTCGACATCGAGATCGCCATCGATGCGGAACTCGCGCCCGGTCGCGGCTTCGACGCGCCGTTCGATCGGTCTCTTGAACCAGTTCCAGTCCCATAGCCACCACAGCAGCACGAGCAGCAATGCCACGACCACCAAGACCACGATCCCGCGATGCCGCGCGCGGGATGCAGGTCGATCGGTGGGATGGATCACGGGCATGCGCCGAGTATAGGCGCGCGTTTTCGACACGCGCCCGGCACCGGTTGCCGGTATTCATGCTGGGTGTTGCGAAGGCTTGGATTCTGCAAGCGCCGCATGCGGCGCGGCGTGCGCCTTGCAACGCGGCGGGTCAGTCCAGCAGCGGCGCGAGCACCGTCCACACGTGATCGAGCAGCTTGGGCTGCGACGCCGCTGTCGGGTGCAGATTGTCGGGCAGGAAGGCGTCGCGATCGGTGACCACCGGCGCCAGCAGAAACGGCAGCAGCGCGGTGTTCTGCTCGCGCGCGAGATCGGCGTAGATCGCATCGAACGCCTGCGCATACTCCGGGCCGTAGTTCGGCGGAATGCGGATGCCGATCAGCAGCACCTGTGCGCCGGACTGCTTCGCGGCGGTGACCATGCGCTCGAGATTGGCGCGGGTGTGTTCGAGCGGCAGCCCGCGCAGCCCGTCGTTGGCGCCGAGCTCGATCGCCACCAGCGCCGGCGTGTGTTCCTTCAGCGCCGCATCGATGCGCGCGGCGCCGCCGGCCGTGGTTTCGCCGCTGATGCTCGCGTTCACCACGCGCCAGTGCGGCCGTTCGCCGGTCAGACGCTTGTCGAGCAGCGCCACCCAGCCTTGCTCGGCCGCGAGGCCGTACGCGGCCGACAGCGAATCGCCCATCACCAGCAACGTCTTCCTCGCCTCGGGTGCGGATGCCTGCGCGACGGCGAGCGTCGAAACGAGCAGATACAGCGTCAGGACGAGGGCCGTCCGGGCCTTGCGCCAGCGGCCTGGAATCCGCATTGTCGAAACGCGTTCTGCGTCGTTGCCAGTCATCAGCCTTTCACTCCGAGGAATCCGATCCGATGGACAGTCTTGCCGAAGCGCCGTCGCCGGCGCGTGTCGTTTCCGCCGCGGCAGACAGTCCGGTCCTGCATGTAGCGTCGCTGGGCAAGCGGGTCAAGCTGCCGGGCGGGGAGTTGACGATACTCGACGGCGTGGGATTCAGCATCGGCCCCGGCGAGGCGGTGGCGATCGTCGGTGCGTCCGGCTCGGGCAAATCGACGCTGCTCTCGCTGCTGGCCGGACTGGACGTGGCCAGCGAGGGCGAGGTGCGGCTCGCCGGGCACTCGCTGGCCGCACTCGACGAGGACGGCCGCGCGCGGCTGCGCGGCGAACATGTGGGCTTCGTATTCCAGGCGTTCCAGCTGCTGCCCTCGCTGACCGCGCTGGAGAACGCGATGCTGCCGCTGGAACTGCGCGGGGTGCGCGAGGCGCAGCAGCGCGCGCGCGCGATTCTCGAGCGCGTCGGGCTCGGCGAGCGGCTCGGCCACTATCCGAAGCAGCTGTCGGGCGGCGAGCAGCAGCGCGTCGCGCTCGCGCGTGCATTCGTCACGCAGCCGGCGGTGCTGTTCGCCGACGAACCCACCGGCAATCTCGACACCGTGACCGGCAACGCCGTCATCGATCTGCTGTTCGAACTCAATGCCGTGGCGGGCACCACGTTGGTGCTGGTCACGCACGACCACGCACTCGCCGCGCGCTGCGGGCGTGTCCTGCGCATCGACGCCGGCCGCCTGGTGTCGGACACGGCGGCCACCGCATGACCGCGTGGCGCCTGGCCTGGCGCTTCCTGCGCCGCGATCTGGCCTCGGGCGAGGTGCGCGTGCTGCTCGCCGCGCTGGTGCTCGCCGTGACCGCGGTGACTGCGGTGGGTTTCATCACCGACCGCGCCGAACGCGCGCTTGCGCTTGAGGCCAACCGCCTGCTCGGCGGCGACGCGGTGATCAGCGCGGACGAGCCGATCGGCGCCGCGCCGCGCGAGCGCGCCAGCGCACTGGGCCTCGCGCAGACCGAAACCCTGACCTTTCCGAGCATGCTGCGTGCAGGCGACACGCTGAAGCTCAGCGACGTGCGCGCTCTCGGCGACGGCTACCCGCTGCGTGGCAGTTTCCGCATCACCGACGGCGCAGACGCACCCGAGCGCACCGCACCGTCCGGGCCCGCGCGCGGCACCGCGTGGCTCACGCGGTCGGGCGCGCAGGCGTTCGGCGTGGTGCCGGGCGACACGCTCCGGCTCGGCACCGCGCAGTTCCGCCTCGCGGCGCTCGTGATGCAGGAGCCCGACGCGGCGATGGACTATTTCAACGTGTCGCCGCGCGTGTTCATCGCGCTCGACGATGTCGCATCCACCGGCCTCGTGCAGGAGGGCAGCCGCGTCACCTATCGCCTCGTGGTGGCGGGCGACGCCGCCGCCGCACAACAGTGGACCGACGCAACACGCGACACGCTCGATCGCGGCCAGCGGCTCGAAACCATCGCCGACGCGCGGCCGGAGATCCGCCGTTCGCTAGAACGTGCCGACCGTTTTCTCGGCCTCGCCGCCCTCGTGTCCGTGGTGCTGACCGCGATCGCGGTCGCGATGGCCGCGCGCCGCCACAGCGCACGGCACCTGGATGCCTGCGCCGTGCTGCGCTGCCTCGGCGCAAGCCAGCGCACCATCCTCGCGATCCAGCTCGGCGAGTTGCTGCTGATCGGCATCGCCGGCTGCGCCTTGGGCGTCATCGGCGGACTGGCGCTGCAATCGTTCGTGGCCGGCTATCTCGCCGATGTCATCGGCATGGATATTCCCGGCGCAGGGCCGCTGCCCGCGCTGCAGGGCTTCGCGGTCGGCTTCACCGTCCTGCTCGCGTTCGCCGCGCCGCCGGTGCTGGCGTTGCGCCGCGTGCCTGCGCTGCGCGTGCTGCGCCGCGATCTGGGCGCGGTCGAGCCCAGTGCCGTGGCGGCCTCGCTCGCGGGCCTTGCCGGGCTCGCCGCGCTGCTGTGGTGGAAAGCCGGCTCGGTCGAACTCGGCCTCACCATGCTGGCCGGCATCGCCGGCACCTTCGTCGTGCTCGCGGGCATCGCGTTCGGCCTCGTGCTGCTGCTGCGCCGCGTGCGCACCCGCCTGCGCGGCCCGTGGCGCTACGGTCTTGCGAACGTCAGCCGGCGCGCGGCGGTGAGCGTGGCGCAGATCGCGGCGCTCGGCCTCGGGCTCATGGCGATCCTGCTGCTGACGCTGGTGCGCAGCGATCTGCTCGGGCGCTGGCAGGAGTCGATGCCGGCCGACGCGCCGAACCGCTTCATCATCAACGTGCAGCCCGAGCAGCTGGACGGCGCGCGCGAGGTGCTGGTGCGCAACGCCGTGGCCGATCCGGCGCTGTATCCGATGATCCGCGCGCGCCTGATCGAGGTGAACGGCGAGGCGGTGACCGGCGCGTCGTACGCCGAGCGCGGCGATCGCGCAAGACGCCTGGCCGAACGCGAATTCAATCTTTCGTCCGAGGCAACGCTGCGCGAGGCCGACAACACCCTCGTCGAAGGTGCGTGGTGGACGCCGGGCGACGGCGGCGGCGCGCGCGTGTCGGTCGAACAGTCGCTCGCCGAAAGCCTGGGCTGGAAACTCGGCGACCGGGTCGTCTGGGACATCGCCGGCAGCCGGTTCGAGGCCACGATCGCGAGTCTGCGCCGGGTCGACTGGGAAAGCTTCCGGCCCAATTTTTTCGTCGTCGCATCGCCGGGCGCGCTCGACGGCTACGCGGCGAGCTACATCACCGCGGTGCGCGTGCCGCGCGGCGACACGGCGATGACGCAGCAGCTGGTGCAGGCGTTTCCCAACGTCAGCGTCATCGACGTGGACGCGGTCATCGATCAGGTGCGCAGCACCGCCGAGCAGGTCACGGTGGCGGTCGAATACGTGTTCTATTTCACCCTCGCCGCGGGCCTGCTGGTGTTGCTCGCGGCGATCAGCGCAAGCCAGGACGAGCGCCTGCTCGAAGGCGGCGTGATGCGCGTGCTCGGCGCGCGCACGCTGCAGCTGCGGCTCGCGCACGCGTCCGAGTTCATCGCGATCGGACTGATCGCAGGCCTTGTAGCGGCGATCGCCGCCAGTGTGATCTCCGGGTCGATCGCGGTGTTCGTGTTCGAGCAGCCGTGGGCGCCGGACTGGCGCATTGCGCTGATCGGCGGCGGCATCGGTACGCTCGCGGTGACGGTGACCGGGCTGGTCGCGACGCGCCGTGTCGCGCGGATGCCGCCATCGCAGACGCTGCGCGCGCTGCAGGGCTGAGCCTGCGCGTCACTCGTAGCGGACCGACACCACGGTGTAGCGCCGCGTCGCCGCCGGCAGGACCACCTCGAACTCCGCGTCCACGCGCTTGCCGAGCAGGGCACGCGCGAGTGGCGAATCGACGCTGATGCAGCCGCTGCGTGCGTCGGTTTCGTCGGGTCCGACGATGCGGTAGGACGCACTCTCGCCGCTGTCGCTTTCTTCGAGTTCGACGAAGGCGCCGAAGTAGACTGCGTCGCGATCGCTCGGCACGGTGTCGATGACCTTCAGCGTCTCCAGCCGCTTGCTGAGATAGCGGACACGCCGATCGATCTCGCCGAGCTGCTTCTTGCGGTAGGTGTACTCGGCGTTTTCCGACCGGTCGCCCTCGGCGGCGGCGGCGGCGAGGGCCTTCACCACCTCCGGGCGTTGCTGCGTCCAGAGCCGGTTGAGCTCCTCGCGCAGGCGCTCGAACCCGGCGCGCGTGATGACGGCGGTGGAGGCGGGTGCGGGTGGGCGCCACCGGCTCATGCGCGCGGAGTGGGCGTGAAACGCTGCGGGATGGCGTGCATCGTGGGGCGGTGATCGGACGACGGGCGCGGCAGTGTACGCGCAACGGCGTCACGTTGGCCGGCGGACGACGTCGTCGTAGACTCGCGCATTGCGTGCCGGAGACCTCCGATGGTGTGGATCGCGCTTGCCGCACTCGTGCTGCTGCTCGCCGTGGGCGTGTGGATCTTCAATTCGCTGGTGCGCCTGCGCAACCAGGTGCGTGCGGCCTGGGCCGACATCGACGTGCAGTTGCTGCGGCGGCACGATCTCGTGCCGCGCCTGGTCGACGCGGCGCAGGCTTATGCCGCGCACGAGCGCGCGCTGTTCGACAGCGTGGCCGCGCTGCGCGCGCAGGCCATCGCGACCACCAGCCCCGCGCGCCTGGCCGAGCTCGAAGCGCAGCTCGAGCGCTCGCTGCTGCAGGTGTTTGCACTGCAGGAGGCGTATCCGGCGCTGAAGGCGAGCGAGAACTTCCTGCAGCTGCAGCGCGACCTGGTGGAGGTGGAAGACCATCTGCAGTACGCACGCCGCTTCTACAATGGCGCCGTGCGCGACTACAACGACGCGGTGCAGCGCGTGCCCGCCGTGTTCATCGCCCGGCCGCTCGGCTTCACCGATGCGGAGTTCTTCATGGCCGATGCGGCGGCACGCATCGCGCCCGTCGTGGAGGTGACGCCGTGACCGCGCATGTCCGCGCGCTGCTGTGGCTGACGCTGTTCGTTTGCGGTGGCGCGCCGGCACAGGAGCGCATCCTGTCGTTCGACAGCCATGTCCGCATGGCCGCCGACGGCAGTCTGGATGTCCGCGAAACCATCGCCGTCCGCGCCGAGGGCGACAACATCCGGCGCGGCATCTATCGGGATTTCCCGACGCGCTACAAGGATGCGAACGGGCAGCGCTTCGTCGTCGATTTCGAGGTGCTGTCGCTGCAGCGCAACGGCGTGCCCGAGCCGTATTTCACCCAGAACCGCAGCAACGGCGTGCGGGTGAACTTCGGCGACGACGATTTCCTGCCGGTGCCGGCCGAGCACGTGTACGAACTGCGCTACCGCACCACGCGCCAGATCGGCTTCTTCGACGACCACGACGAGCTGTACTGGAACGCCACCGGCCACGGCTGGGCGTTCCCGATCGAACGCGCCAGCGCGCGCATCGACCTGCCCGTCGCGACGGATGATCTGCGCACCGACGAATACACCGGCGCGGCCGGCAGCAGGGCCGGAGCCGCGCGCGTCGTGCGCAATGCCGACGGCGCCACGTGGACGCTGGAGCGCGCGCTGGCGCCGGGCGAGGGCATGACCGTGGTGCTCGGCTTCCCCAAGGGCATCGTCGCGCCGCCGAGCGAGGCCCAGCGCATGCGCTGGATGCTGCGCGATCTCGCCGGCCCCATCGTCATCGGCCTCGCATTCGTGCTGATGTTGCTCGGCTATATCGCCGTGTGGCTGAAGATCGGCCGCGATCCGCCGCGCGGCACCGTCGTCGCGTTGTACGACCCGCCGCCCGGGCACACGCCGGCCGGGTTGCGCTACCTGCGTCGCCAAGCGTACGACAACGTCTGCTTTTCGTCCGACATCGTCGCGCTCGCCGTGGCCGGCCACCTTCGCATCGAGCGCGAGGAGGGCGGTCTGCTGTCGAAGGACACGTGGACGCTCCAGCGTCGGCCCGATGCAGCGCCCGCGACGGCACTCTCGCCGCACAGGGCGCTGGCGGAGGGGCTGTTCCCCGGTCGCGGCGAAACCCTAGAGCTGAAGACCGAGAACGCCGCACGTCTTTCGGCGGCGAAGTCGAAGCACGCAAAGGCCCTGCGTGCGCAGTACGTGCCGAGCCATTTCCGCGGCAACTACGTCTGGTCGATCCTCGGCATACCGTACGCGTTCGCAGCATTTGTCGTGGCCGCAGTGCTCTCGCGCGGCAACGACCTCGGCATCGTGCTCGCCATCCTCGGCATGCTGCTGATGCTCGTGCTGGTGGTGGTGTTCGCATTCCTGCTGCGGCGGCGCACCCCGCAGGGTCGCGCGCTGCTGGACCGGATCGAGGGCCTGCGCCTCTACCTCGGTGTGGCCGAACGCGATGAACTGGCGCGGCTGGACGTGCCGGAACCGGCACTGGATGCCGACCGCTATCAGGCACTGCTGCCGTTCGCGCTCGCGCTCGATGTCGAAGCCGCCTGGACCAGACGCTTTACCGCTGCGGTCGGCGCCGCCGGCGTCGAGGCCGCGGCGCGCTCCGCGCATTGGGTCGGCGGCAGCGCCTTCGCGCGCGATGGATTTGCCGGCATCGGCCACGCCCTGTCCAGCGATTTCAGCAGTCAGGTCGCGTCGGCCGCATCGCCTCCCGGCAGCAGTTCGGGCGGCGGTGGCGGCGGGTTTTCCGGCGGTGGCGGCGGTGGCGGTGGCGGCGGCGGGCGCTGAGCCTGCCTTGACGGCCGCCGCTTGCGCGCGTGGCATCCGATCGCGGACGCTCGCGACGGGGGATTTCGCCGACACGCACCGCGATGCTGATCCGGCCGCTGCACGACGGGTCCGTCGGCATGCTGAGGTGCTCGTTGCGACGCGCGCTCAGCGCGTCTTGAAGATGCCGCCGAGCACGCCGCGCAGGATCCGGTTGCCGAGCTTCGAGCCGACCGTGCGCGCGGTCTGCTTGGCCATCGTCTCGACCATGCCCTGGCGCCGCTTCGTGCCCCACAGCCAGTCGCGCACCTTGCCGCCGATGCCGCCGTCGTCGTCGGGCGGCGGCTGTCCCGTGGTGCCCGGTGCGGCCTGCGGTGCCGCGGCTGCGTCGCGCGCGCGGCGCTCGAGCAGCTCGTGCGCCGATTCGCGATTCACTGGCGTGTCGTACTTGGCCCCCACCGGGCTGCGCGCGCGCACCGCGGCGCGCTCCTCGGCCGTAATCGCGCCCATGCGGCTGCGCGGCGGGCAGATCAGCGTGCGCTCCACCGGCATCGGCACGCCCTTTTCCTGCAGCGTAGACACCAGCGCCTCGCCGGTGCCGAGCTGCGAGATGGTCTGCGCCACGTCGAGCTGCGGATTGGCGACGAAGGTTTCGGCGGCCGTCTTCACCGCCTTCTGGTCGCGCGGGGTGAAGGCGCGCAGCGCGTGCTGCACGCGGTTGCCGAGCTGGCCGAGGATGTCGTCCGGCACGTCGTCCGGGAACTGCGAGCAGAAATACACGCCCACGCCCTTGGAGCGGATGATGCGCACCACCTGCTCCACGCGCTGGCGCAACGCCGGCGGCGCGTCGTCGAACAGCAGATGCGCCTCGTCGAAGCAGAACACGAGCTTCGGTTTCTCCAGATCGCCGACCTCGGGCAGGGTCTCGAACAGCTCCGACAGCAGCCACAGCAGGAAACTCGAATACAGGCGCGGCTTGAGAATCAGCTGCTCGGCGCTGAGGATGTTGACGATGCCGCGGCCGGACAGGTCGGTGCGCATCAGATCGGTAAGCTCCAGCGCCGGCTCGCCGAAGAACGCATCGCCGCCGTCCTGTTCCAGGCGCAGCAACGCGCGCTGGATCGCGCCGATGGACGGCGTGCTGATCAGGCCGTATTTCGTCGAGATGTCCTTGCGGTGCTCGCTCGCGAACAGCAGCAGCGCGCGCAGGTCGGCCAGATCGAGCAGCAGCCAGCCGTTGTCGTCGGCGAGCTTGAACACGATGTCGAGCACGCCGCACTGCGTGTCGTTGAGTTCGAGCATGCGCCCGAGCAGGGTCGGGCCGACCTCGGACACCGTGGCGCGCACCGGATGGCCGGCCTTGCCGTACAGATCCCAGAACAGCACCGGGCACGCCTCGTTGGCGTAATCGGCGATGCCGATCTGCGCCACGCGCTGTTCAATCTTCTCGTTGCGCGTGCCCGGCATCGCGAGGCCGGCGATATCGCCCTTCACATCGGCCAGGAACACCGGCACGCCGAGCCGCGAAAACCCTTCGGCCAGCACCATCAGCGACACCGACTTGCCCGTGCCGGTGGCGCCGGCCACCAGGCCGTGGCGGTTGCCGTATTTCGCGAGCAGATGCACCTGCGTACCGTCCGTCGCGGTCGACTTGCCGAGCAGGATGTCGTTCAAGCCGCGTTCCCCGGACTGGATGAAAAAAGTATTGCCCGCGTCCCGGCCGCTGGCAAGCGCGGCGTCTGCGGCTCGGCGTGCAGGTTGCCGTGCACGCGCGCCGTGGATAGTCTTGAGCGTTTGCTACGGAAGCATTCGCATGCGTTGGACTGTATTGCTGCTGACCGCCACCCTGGTCGCGTGCGCGACGCCGAACGGCGGCGCCGGAACCGTGGCCGCGCCGGCCAGCGAGGCCACGCTCAACGCGATCTACGCGCAGATCGATGCCGCCAGCCTGCGCTTCGACGCCGCGGTAGCGCTGTACGAGGCCGGCAGCAGCGCGGCCGCGGCGGCGGAGTTCAATGCCGCGCGGCAGGATCTGCGAGGCATCGCGACACGCTGCGGCGAGGCGCCGGGCTGCGACGTGCGACGGGTGATCGCGGCGCAGGATGCGCTGCTCGAACGCCAGGCGCGCTTCCTCACCGGCGCCACCGAAGACGCCGAACCGGTGGATGACGACGCCGTCGCGACGCCCGGCGAAGGCGATTCGCCGGTGACGCAGGCGCTGCCGCAGGCAGCGCGCACGGTGGCGATGCTCAACGGCCGCGATCTTGCCAAGGTGATCGAGGTCAACGAGCCGCTCAAGGCCGCGCTCGAGGAATGGCTCACGTGGATGCGGCCGAACCTGCTCGATGCCTGGGAGAACTACCAGTTCCTGCGCCACCAGATGTTCCCGGCCTACGAACAGGCCGGCCTGCCCGAGGCGCTGCTGTTCGGCATCCTCGCGAAGGAATCCGGCGGCAAGGTGCACGCGGTGTCGCGCGCGGGCGCGGCCGGGCCGCTGCAGTTCATGCCGCACACCGGTGCGCGCTTCGGCCTGAACCGGGGCGGCGCGTTCGATCTGCGCTTCGATCCGCGCGAATCGGCGCGCGCCAACGTCGAGTACCTCAACGAGCGCTTTGCCGATCTGAACAACAATCTGGCGCTGGCGCTGGCCGCCTACAACGGCGGCGAGGGCCGGCTGTCGCGTCTGTCGAACAAGGGCGCGAAGGATTTCTGGAGCCCGCAGGTGTTCAACGCGCTGCCGCCGGAAACGCGCGAATACGTGCCGATGGTGATGGCGGCGGCGTGGCTGTTCCTGCACCCGGAACGTTACAACCTGGATTTTCCCGTCTACGACGCACGTCCGGCGAAGCTCGCGCTCGCGGGGTCGATGTCGCTCAACGAAATCGCGGTGTGCATGGGCCAGGACGGCAATCCGCGCGGCTGGTTCCGGCATCTGCGCAACCTCAACCCGCGCTTCGATCCGACCGTTCGCCTGCCGCCGGGCACCTCGCTGGACGTCCCGGTCGGCGCGTTGCAGGCGTTCCGACGCCACTGCGAATCCGGGCCGATGCTGACGATGAGCCGCGAGCTGCACGAGGCGCGTCCGCCGGTGGCGCCCCCGGCGTCCTCGCGTGTGGCCGCGAGCGGCGGCGGAAGCTACGTGGTGCGCAAGGGCGATTCGCTGCATTCGATCGCGCGGGAGCGCGGTTGCCAGGTCGGCGCGCTGGCGAAATCCAATGGCGTGGCGGCGCCGAAATATCTCATCCGCCCCGGACAGCGCCTGCAGTTGTCGGGGTGCCGTCGCTGAGCGACTGCGCGAACGCGGGATCGGCCGTCAGAGCGCGGCCAGTCCCGCGGCGAGCCACAGCGAGAGGTTCGCGAGCAACACGGCGATGCCGGTGGCGGCGAGCACGTCGCTCGGATAGTGCAGGCCGAGCACCACGCGCGAGGCGGCCACGCTGGCGCAGAACGGGATCAGCAGCCACGCCAGCATCGGGTAGTACGCCAGCGCCACCACGGTGAACGACACCGCGTGCAGCGTGTGCCCGGACGGAAAGCTGAACTCGTCGAGCGGCCGCGCCAGTGCCCGGATGCGCTGGTCCGACGCGAACGGGCGCGGCCGCCGCGTCCAGCGCTTGAGATGACGGTAGAGCAGCAGCGCGACGGCGCCGGTCGCGGCCAGATGCGTGGACGCCTGCAACCCCTGCCAGCCGTCGGCCGCGACGATGCCGAGCATCAGCACGTACCAGAATACGCCGTCGCCGAGCCGGCTCACGGCGCCGAAATAGGCGCGAACCACACGCCGCATGCCCCAGCGGTTGAATGCAAGGCACAGGCGGATGTCCTGGCGCTGCAACAGCGATTCGTTCTGCGGGCTCATGCGGCGTTCCTCGGGCGAAGGTCGGCAAGCAGGGCGGCGAAATTGCCGCACACCGCGTCGTGGCGCAGCGGCAGCACGGCGGCGCGGGCCGCGATGCCGAAGCGCTGGCGCAGGTCCGGCCGGGTCGCGAGTTCGACCGCGGCCTGCACGAACCCGTCGGCGTCCTCGCGCGCCAGGCTGCGGCCGTGTGCGCGGTCGCGCAGATGTTCGCGCGCGGCGCCATAGTCGAAGGCGACCGTGGCCAAGCCGCTCGCCATCGCTTCGAGCGTGACGTTGCCGAAGGTCTCGGACAGGCTCGGAAACAGGAACAGGTCGGCGCTGGCGAACTGTTCCGCCAGCGCCTCGCCACGCTGCGTGCCGACGAAGACGAAATCCGGATTCTCGGCCTGCAGCGCGGCGCGCGACGGGCCGTCGCCGACCCACACGAAGCGCGCACGCGGCTGCTGCCGCTGCAGCGCGCGGAAGGCGCGCACGGCGAGCTCGAGATTCTTTTCCGGCGCGATGCGACCGACATGGATCGCCGCCACGTCCGCGGAAGCGAGACCCCACGAGGCACGCAGCGCCGCACGCCGTCGCGTCGGCGAGAACAGCTCGGTATCGACCGCGCGCGACAATAACTCGACGCGGGCGAAACGATTCGCACGCAGGAAGTCGCTCAGTTCGCGCGTCGGCACCAGCGTGGCGTCGGCAAGATTGTGGAAGCGGCGCAGCCAGGCGAAGGCAAGCGGCGACAGGAACGGCGCGCCGTAGCGCGCCACGTAGTCGTCGAAACGCGTGTGGAAGCCGGTCGCCACCGGGATGCCGAGTTCGCGCGCGCAGCGCACCGCCGACCAGCCGAGCGGGCCTTCGGTCGCGACGTACACCGCATCGGGGCGGTGGCCGCGCCACAACGCGGAAAGCCGCCGCTTCGCCGGCCAGCCGAAGCGCAGGCCCGGATAACGCGGCACCGCGGCGCCGGGCACGAGGACCTGGCGCGCGTCCGGCGCATCGGACAGTCCCTGCTGCGGCCGGATCACCTCCACCGCGTGACCCATGCGGCGCAGGCCCTGCTCCAGACCCTGCACGGTCAGCGCAACGCCGTTGACCTCGGGCGGATAGGTTTCGGTGACGAGGGCGATGCGCATCGACGCGGGCTCCGGCATGGAACGCATGCTCGCGTCCGCCGGTGGCGCGTCGATGACGCCCCCATGACCGCGCGGTGACAGCGCGGAACGCCCGCGCTGCCGCTGCCGACGTCCTGAAGCGCCGGACTCAGCGCGCCGCGGCGCCGTCCAGGTCGTAGAACCGCCACTGCGCCTTTAGCGCGCGCGGTGGCGGGGCGTCGAGCAGGCGGGCGCGCACCAGCTCCACCGGCATCGGTCCGCCCTTGAGGATGGCATCGTGGAAGGCGCGGTCGGTCATGCGTCCGCTGTCCACCAGCTCCTTGTGCAGGGCGTAGAACTGCAGGCCGCCGAGCATGTACGCGGCCTGGTAGAGCGGGCCATAATCGCCCTGCAGGCTGCGCCGCACTTCGGCGGCGGCATTTTCCGGCTCGTGTCCGACGCGGTCGACGAGCAGCTGCACCGCCTGTTGCGGCGTGAGTTCGCCGAGGTGGAAGCCGAGCGAAAACAGGATGCGCGCGGCACGGTGGCTGCGCCAGAACAGCATGCCGATGCGGTCTTCCGGCGTGGCCGCAAAGCCGCGATCCCACAGCAGGAATTCCCAGTACAGCGCCCAGCCTTCGCCCCAGAACGGCGTCCACGACAGTTGCTCGCGGTGCGGCTGGTAACGCGAATTGTAGAAATGCTGCAGGTGGTGGCCCGGGATCAGCTCGTGGTGCACGACGGCGCGCGAGAAGTGGCGGTTGTTGCCGCGCAGGGCGTTCATTTTCTTGTCGAACGGCATGCCGTCGGTGGGGTAGGCCACCCACACGTCGGTGCCGCCGAGGAAAAACGG
Source organism: Chiayiivirga flava (assembly GCF_014202825.1). GTDB lineage: Bacteria > Pseudomonadota > Gammaproteobacteria > Xanthomonadales > Xanthomonadaceae > Chiayiivirga > Chiayiivirga flava. The sequence continues at coordinate 52,247 of NZ_JACHHP010000003.1, forward strand.
CGCCTGCAGCTGCGCCTCGGGCGAGAGCATCGTCATGCGCCAGTCGGTCTTGGCGAGCTCGGGCACGGTGACGAGATCGTTCTTTTCGACGTATTCGATGGCCTCGTGCGCGAGTTCGAGCGCGAGCTTCGGTTGCTCGCCCGGCGCCACGTGGCGCAGCTTCACGGCTTCGAGCGCCTGCTTCCAATCGGCGTAGCCCATCTCCTTCGCGGCGATGCGCATCTGGTCCTCGCACCACGCGAGTTCGCGTTCGGCGAGCTTGACCAGCTCGTCGGGCGTGTAGTCGATGAGCTCGTCGGCGAGGTCGGCCATCAGCGCCTCGCGGCCGATGGGATCGCCGACGATGCTCTCCGGTCCGCTGCCGCCGGCGAAGCGGTCGCGCAGCGCCTTGGCGTAGTCGCCGAGCAGCGGATCGAGCGCTTCGTACGGCTGCCTGTTCCACCACGTGAAGAGCGGATCGTAGCCGGCGTGGAAGCCGTACCACTCCTTCAGCGACGCGCGTGTCGCGTCGAGGATGCCGGCCGCGCGGTTGGCGAGGATGGCGGTGGGCTTGCGCTTGTCGTCCTTCTCGATCGCATCGAGCGCGGCGACCTGGTCGGCAATGGCCTTGCGCGCGCGCTCGAGCGTCTGTGCGCTGCGTTGCGGGTCCGGGTATTCCAGCGCACGGCGTGCTTCGGCAAGATCGATCAGGCTCGAAACGCGTGGCAGCAGCGATTCGGCGTCCTTGTAGCGCTTGCGCTCGAATTCGAGGCCGCGCAGGTTGCGTGCGAGGTTGCGCGTGAGCAGTTGCCAGTCGATGCGGTCTTCGAGCGTCAGACTGTCGTAGTCGATCTCCGCGAGCCGAGCCTGCCAGCCGGTGTAGAGCGCTTCGAGCGCGGCTTCGCGGCGCGTGCCGAAACGGATGTCGTGCACGTGTTCGACGCTGTCGGCGTCCCGTAGGTAACGCTGCACAAACGGCGCGAGGCGCTGCGGCGAGGGTTGCATTTCGGACAGCGGCGGAACGAGCTCGGCGGCGTGGGCGGACGGCAGCACGAGGGCGCAGGCGAGGGCGAAGGGCAGGGCGTGGCGGAGGAATCGCATGGTGGGCTTCCGATCAGGACAGGCGCGCAGAATCGCGTCGAGCTTGTAAGCCCCTCTCCCACGGGGAGAGGGGTTTTGACGCCGCGGGCATGTGGAGGATCAGGCCGCAACCTCGCGCGCCGCATTGCGGATGAACTCCAGCACCGCCGTCAACCCGTTGCTGCGCGTCGGCGACAGATGTTTCGCCAGCCCGATCGCCGCGATGTAGTCCGCCGGCGCCGCCAGGATCTCCTGCGCGCTGCGCCCGCTGTACACACGCAGCGCGAGATAGATCAGCCCCGACACGATCGCCGAGTCGCTCGCCGCGCGGAAATCGAGTCGCGCCGCGTCGCCGTCGGCAACGATCCACACCATCGACTGGCACCCGTGCAGGCGGTGTTCTTCGGTGCGGAATGCGTCCGGCAGCGGCGGCAGCTTGCGGCCGAGGTCGATCAAGTACTGGTAACGCTCGGACCAGTCGCCGAAGAAACCGAACTCGTCGGCGATGGCCTGTTGCGCCTCGATGGCGCTTGCTTCGAGCGGGAATTGCGCTGCGTCCATGCTCATCCGCCGCGCCGCCAGCGCACGCCCTGCGGTGTGTCTTCGAGCAGGATGTTTTCGTCCGCAAGCTGCTTGCGGATGGCATCGGCGCGGGCGAAGTCGCGCGCCTTTTTCGCTGCATCGCGTTCGTCCACCAGCGTCTGGATGCGCGCATCGTCGCCTTCGACCGCGCCGCGTTCGAACCAGGCCGCGGGCGACTGCTGCAAGAGGCCCAGGCCGAGCCCCGCTCCGAGCAACTCGCGCTTGGCCGCGACCCGCGCGTCGCCTTCGGCCTTGCGCGCCGACGTGGCGATGCTGGCGAGCGCGGCCAACGCGTTCGGCGTGTTGAGGTCGTCGTCCAGTGCCATTTCGATGGCGTCCGGCACGTCGATCGGGGCAGCGCCGACATCGACATCGGCCAGATCGCGCAACGTGCCATACAACCGGTCGAGCGTGCGGATGCTCTGCTCCACCAGCGCATCGGACCAGTCCAGCGGCTGCCGGTAGTGCGCCGACAGCAGCGCGTAGCGCAGCGCCTCGGGCGGATGACGGGCCAGAAGGTCGTTGACGCGGCTGACATTGCCGAGCGACTTGCTCATCTTGGTGCCGGCGAAGTTCAGCATGCCGTTGTGCAGCCAGTAACGCGCGAACACCTTGCCGCCGTGTGCGCAGGTGCTCTGCGCGATCTCGTTTTCGTGGTGCGGGAACTGCAGGTCGACGCCGCCGGCGTGGATGTCGATGGTCTCCCCCAGATGCGCTTCGGCCATCGCCGAGCACTCGATGTGCCAGCCCGGCCGGCCGCGTCCCCACGGCGAGTCCCAGCCCGGCGTCTCGTCGTCGGACGGTTTCCACAGCACGAAATCGCCGGGATCGCGCTTGTACGGCGCCACCTCCACGCGGGCGCCGGCGAGCATGTCGTCCGGATCGCGGCGCGACAGCGCGCCGTACTGCGCGTACGTGCCGACGGCGAACAGCACGTGGCCTTCGGCGGCGTAGGCATGGCCGCGTTCGATCAGCTGCTCGATCATCGCGATGATGTGCGGGATGTGCGCGGTGGCCGCAGGCTCCACGTCCGGGCGCTTCACGCCGAGCGCGTCCATGTGTTCGCGATACGCCTGCGTGTACTTGTCGGTGATGGTGGCGATCGGCACGCCGAGCTCGCGCGCGGCGGCGTTGATCTTGTCGTCCACGTCGGTGATGTTGCGCGCGTAGGTCACTTTGCCGTAGCGGCGGCGCAGCAGGTCGGCGAGCACGCCGAACACTACCGGCGGGCGCGCATTGCCGATGTGCACGTAGTTGTAGACCGTGGGTCCGCAGATGTACATCGTGACGCGGTCGGGGTCGAGCGGGGAAAACGGTTCGAGGCTGCGGGTGAGGCTGTTGAAGAGTTTCAGGGTCATCGGGGAAGGATCGCCGGTGCGGTAGGGGCGGCACGGCCTCGCGCGCGAAGCGCGACACGGCCGTCTTAACGAAATTCTAAAGCGTGGATTCAGGCGTTGGGTGCTTGAATCGCCCCCTGTCGTCGCTGGACCGCACCCGGGCGCATCTCGGGTCAGGGGCCCGTTCCAGCAGGGCGCCGCGCATCGGCATCGATGCTGCGGCGCATCTGGCCGAATCGTTGCGGAGAATGCCATGAAAGCCACTGTCACGCTCAGCCTTGCCGCGGCGCTTGCCTTGGCGGGTCCCGCCGCTGCGCAGCTGCCGCCGTCGTCGGACGGCTATCCGGCGCGCGAAAGCGTCAACTTCGGGTATGCCGACGTGCTGCGCGCAGACCCCGTGTATGAAACCGTGCGTTTCCGCGAGCCGCGCGAGGAGTGCTACGACGAGCCGGTGGTGCGGCGCGAACGCGGCGGTGGCGATCCCACCGGCGGCACCGTGCTCGGCGCGATCATCGGCGGCGTGGTCGGCAACCAGGTCGGCAGCGGCAGCGGGCGCAAGGCGGCCACCGCCGCCGGCGCGATCATCGGGGGCACGGTTGGCCACCGCGTCGATTCCAACAACGGTGGCCCGGATCGCGAATACCGCGATGTCGAGCGCCGCTGCCGCATGGTGGACGTGGAGCGCGAGGAGCGCCGCATCAACGGCTACGATGTGGAGTACCGCTACAAGGGCGATGTCTACATGTCGCGCCTGGACTACGACCCCGGCAACAAGCTGCGGATCCGCGTGGCGATTTCGCCGGCGGATTGAGGGCGCGGGGCGCACACCCTGATCCAGTTCGAGGACAACAAACGCCGGCTCCGTGCCGGCGTTTGCACATTTGCGGTCTTCTCGCCCGGCAAGTCAGTCGCAAACGCTCCGATTCTCGTATCCCCCTACCGGAGAAATCCTTCTCCCGCGCAGCGGGGAAGGTGCCGGCAGGCGGAAGGGGGCACGCCACGCAAGCACGTCGCAGCGAAGCCGACGCCGTATTGCACCGCACCACAGGCCATGCCACACTCTCGCACATGTTGCTCGCGCCCGCCAACGCCGACGTCCTGACCTCCGCCCGCATGGCGTCCGGCATGACCTCGCGTGCGCGTCGACCGTTGCCCTGTGCATCCGCTGGGTAACGGCAGCCACTGCCATTTCGTCTGACGAAAAGCCCAGCCTCCGCGCTGGGCTTTTTTGTTTTCCGTGTTCGCGTTTTGCAGATCCCGCCACCGAATCCGACCCACGCCGGAGCCCCGATGAAGCATTTCCTCAACACACAGGACTGGTCGCACAGCGATCTCGACGCATTGCTGACCCAGGCCGCGCTGTTCAAGAAGAACAAGCTCGGCGACGAGCTGCAGGGAAAATCCATCGCGCTGGTGTTCTTCAACAGCTCGTTGCGCACGCGCTCGAGCTTCGAGCTCGGGGCTTTCCAGCTCGGCGGCCACGCCATCGTGCTGCAGCCGGGCAAGGACGCCTGGCCGATCGAATTCGACGTCGGCACGGTGATGGACGGCGAGGCCGAGGAACACATCGCGGAAGTGGCGCAGGTGCTCGGTCGCTATGTCGACATGATCGGTGTGCGCGCCTTCCCGAAATTCGTCGACTGGCAGACCGACCGCGAGGACCGCGTGTTGCAGGGCTTCGCGAAATACGCCGGCGTGCCGGTGATCAACCTCGAGACCATCACGCACCCGTGCCAGGAACTCGCGCACGCGATGGCACTGCAGGAACACTTCGGCACGCACGACCTGCGCGGCAAGAAGTACGTGCTGACCTGGACCTACCACCCGAAGGCGCTCAATACCGCCGTCGCCAACTCCGCGCTCACCATCGCCACGCGCCTGGGCATGGACGTGACGCTGCTGTGCCCGACGCCCGACTACGTGCTGGACGAACGCTACATGGGCTGGGCGCAGACCAACGTGGCGGAAAGCGGCGGCTCGCTGCGCGTGAGCCACGACATCGCAGACGCCTACACCGGCGCCGACATCGTCTACGCCAAGAGCTGGGGCGCGCTGCCGTATTTCGGCAACTGGGAACCGGAGAAACCCATCCGGGACCGGTACAGGCACTTCATCGTCGACTCGGAAAAGATGGCGATGACCAACAACGGCGTCTTCAGCCACTGCCTGCCGCTGCGCCGGAACATCAAGGCGACCGATGCGGTGATGGATTCGCCGGCGTGCATCGCGATCAACGAGGCCGAGAACCGCCTGCACGTGCAGAAGGCGGTGATGGCGGCGTTGATGGCCCAGTAACCCTGCACCATTCCTCCCCGTCGCCCCGGCGAACGCCGGGGCCCAGTGACGCTGCTTCTGCACTTGTAGCGACAGCCACGTCACTGGGTCCCGGCCTTCGCCGGGACGACGGGATCGAACACTCCGACTTCACGCTTCGAACGAAACCACCATGATCTCGAACAAATCCATCGTCCTGGCCTTCTCCGGCGGCCTCGACACCAGCTTCTGCGTTCCGTGGCTGCAGGAATGCGGCTGGGCCGTGCACACCGTCTTCGCCGACACCGGCGGCGTCGACGACGAGGAGCGCACCTTCATCGAACAGCGCGCCGCGGAGCTCAAGGTCACCTCGCACGTCACCGTCGATGGCGGTCCCGCGATCTGGGACGGCTTCGTCAAGCCGTTCGTCTGGGCGGGCGAGGGCTACCAGGGCCAGTACCCGCTGCTGGTGTCCGACCGCTACCTCATTGTCGACGCCGCGCTGCAGCGCGCGAAGGAGCTCGGCACGCGCGCCATCGCGCACGGTTGCACCGGCATGGGCAACGACCAGGTGCGCTTCGATCTCGCGGTGAAGGCGCTCGGCGACTACGACATCGTCGCGCCGATCCGCGAGATCCAGAAGGAGCACACCGCGGTGCGCGCGTACGAACAGAAGTATCTCGAAGACCGCGGCTTCGGCGTGCGCGCCAAGCAGCAGGCGTACACGATCAACGAGAACCTGCTCGGCCTCACGATGTCCGGCGGCGAGATCGACCGCTGGCAGGCGCCCGGCGACGGTGCGCGCGGCTGGTGCAAGCCGCGCGACGAGTGGCCGACGCAGCCGCTGCGCGTGACGCTCGGGTTCGAGCACGGTGTCGCGGTGTCGCTCGATGGCACGGCGATGGCCGGACACACGCTGCTGGCCGAACTCAATCGCCTGTTCGCGCAGTACGGCGTGGGTCGCGGCCTGTACACCGGCGACACCACCATCGGCCTCAAGGGCCGCATCATCTTCGAGGCGCCGGGACTGATCGCGCTGCTGACCGCACATCGCGCGCTCGAAGAGGCCGTGCTGACCAAGCTGCAGAACCGGTTCAAGCCCGAGGTTGCGCGCAAATGGGTGGAGCTGGTGTACGAAGGGTTCTTCCACGATCCGCTGAAGCACGATCTCGAAGCCTTTCTCGAAAGCTCGCAGTCCCAGGTGAACGGCGAAGTCGTGCTCGAAACGCATGGCGGCAGCGTGGGCGCGGTCGAAATCCGCTCGTCGCACATCCTCAACGCCAAGGGCGCGACGTATGCGCAAGCCGCGGATTGGGGCGTGGCGGAAGCGGAAGGTTTCATCCGCCTGTACGGCATGAGCAGCACACTGTGGGCGGAGGTGAATCGCACGTCCTGACCTCGACCCGCCGGACAGGAACTTCTTCTCCCGGCGGGAGAAGGGTGAGGCGGCTACCGCCGGCCGAACGGCAGGGCGGATGAGGGCGCCACCTGTCAGCCCTGCGGAGGCCTGCGCCCTGCCACGAGCACGGACGCACCAACCCGCAACCCATCAGCGTTCTACGAAGCCGCAACGTGGCGCCCTCATCCGCCTTCGGCACCTTCTCCCGCAGGGAGAAGGAAGCGCAGAGCCCGCAACAACCAGACATCGAGGCAGCACGTAACGCAATGCTCGACGCCACCCTCCAGCACCTGAAGGCCCTCGTCGCGTTCGACACGCGCAACCCGCCGCGTGCCATCGGCACCGATGGCATCTTCGCCTACCTGCGTGATCACCTCCCGGGCTTCACCGTCGAAATCGTCGACCACGGCGCCGGCGCGGTGAGCCTGTACGCGGTGCGCGGCACGCCAAGCGTGCTGTTCAACGTGCACATGGACACCGTGCCCGACTCGCCGCACTGGAGCGCGAGCCCGTTCGAGCTGCGCGTCGAGCACGACCGCGCCATTGGCCTGGGCGCTTGCGACATCAAGGGCGCTGCTGCGGCACTCGTCGCTGCGGCCAACGCCTCGGCCGGCGATGCCGCGTTCCTGTTCTCCAGCGACGAAGAAGCCAACGATCCGCGCTGCATCGCCGCCTTCCTCGCCCGCAGCCTTCCGTACGACGCCGTCCTCGTCGCCGAGCCGACGCAATCGAAGGCGGTGCTCGCCCACCGCGGCATCGCCTCCGTGCTGATGCGCTTCGCCGGCCGCGCCGCGCACGCGTCCGCGATGCAGTCCGCAGGCGACAGCGCGCTGCACCAGGCGGTGCGCTGGAGCAGCCGCGCGCTCGATCACGTCGATGCCCTGGCGGACGAAGCATTCGGCGGCCTGCGCGGCCTTCGTTTCAACATCGGCCGCATCGACGGCGGCATCAAGGCCAACATGATCGCGCCGACGGCGGAACTGCGCTTCGGTTTCCGTCCGCTGCCGTCGATGGATACCGACGCGCTGCTCGCCACGCTGCGCAGCTTCGCCAGCGTCGAACCGGCCGAATTCACCGAGACCTTTCGCGGCCCGAGCCTGCCGGCGGGCGCCAGCGCGGATGCCGAGGCCCGCCGTGCCGCCAGCGCCGCGATTGCGCAGGAGCTTGGGCTCGACATCGGCCCCGCCGTCGACTTCTGGACCGAAGCCTCGCTGTTTTCGCAAGCCGGCTACGACGCCATCGTCTACGGCCCCGGCGACATCGCGCAGGCCCACACCGCCGACGAATGGGTCGCGCTCGACCAGCTGCGGGCCTATGCCGAGTCCGTCCACGGCATCATCGAACGCACGAGCCGCTAGCCCCATGCACGCCCAGACCCAGACCCGCCAGACCATCGTCCGCCTGCTCTCCAGCATGGCCAGCGCCAAGGAAATCAGCCAGTACCTCAAGCGCTTCTCGCAGCTCGACGCGAAGCGCTTTGCGGTGGTGAAGGTCGGCGGCGCGGTGCTGCGCGACGACCTCGACGCGCTCACCTCGTCGCTGGTGTTCCTGCAGGACGTCGGTCTCACGCCCATCATCGTGCACGGCGCCGGCCCGCAGCTCGACGACGAGATGGCCGCCGCCGGCATCGTCAAGCAGACCATCGACGGCCTGCGCGTGACCTCGCCGGAGGCGCTCGCGATCGTGCGCCGCGTGTTCCAGGCGCAGAACCTCAAGCTCGTCGAGGCGTTGCAGCAGGCCGATGCGCGCGCCACGTCGATCACGTCGGGCGTGTTCGAGGCCGACTACATCGATCGCGATACCTTCGGACTGGTCGGCGAGGTGAAGCGCGTCAGCCTGGCGCCGATCGAAGCCAGCCTCAATGCAGGTTCGATCCCGGTGATCGCGAGCCTCGGCGAAACCGCGGGCGGCCAGATCCTCAACATCAACGCCGATTTCTCCGCGAACGAACTGGTGCAGGTGCTGCAGCCGTACAAGATCGTCTTCCTCACCGGCACCGGCGGGCTGCTCGACAACGACGGCCGGCTGATCGATTCGATCAACCTGTCGACCGAGTTCGAGCACCTGATGCGGCAGCCGTGGATCAACGGCGGCATGCGGGTGAAGATCGAACAGATCAAGCAGCTGCTGGACCGTCTGCCGCTGACGTCGTCGGTCTCGATCACGCGTCCGGCGGAACTGGCGAAGGAACTGTTCACGCACAAGGGCTCGGGCACGCTGGTGCGCCGCGGGGAGAAGGTGTTGCGTTCCACGTCATGGGACGAGCTCGACCTCGTGCGCATGCGCGAGTTGATCGAATCGAGCTTCGGCCGCACGCTGCTGCCCGACTATTTCGACACCACGACGCTCTTCCGCGCCTACGTCAGCGAGAACTACCGCACCGCGCTGATCCTCACCCGCGAGGAGGGGTTCACCTACCTCGACAAGTTCGCCGTGCTCGACGACGCGCAGGGCGAAGGACTCGGTCGCGCGGTGTGGAACGTGATGCGCGAGGAGAATCCGCAACTGTTCTGGCGTTCGCGCCACGGCAACGCGGTGAACCCGTTCTACTATTCCGAATCCGATGGCTGCTACAAGCAGGAGAAATGGAAGGTGTTCTGGTACGGCCTCTCCGATTTCGACGACATCGAACGCTGCGTCGAGCACTGCCGCACGCGCGGTGCCACGCTCGTCGACGCGCCGGCGCAGGCCGCATGAATCTGTGGAGCACGCCGCCGTCGCTGGCGGGCACGCACGTGCGCATCGATCCGCTGCGGCGCGAGGACGCCGATGCGCTGCGTGCCGCCGCCGCCGACGGCGAACTGTGGAGCCTCTGGTACACGAGCGTGCCCGCGCCCGACGGCATGGAGGCCTGGCTCGACGAGGCCTTCGCGCGGCAGGACGCCGGCCGCGATCTCGCGCTCGCCGTGCGCGATGCGCGCGGCACGCTGGTCGGCTCCACGCGCCTGTGCAACCTCGACCCGGTCAATCGAAGGCTCGAGATCGGCTACACCTGGTACGCGCAGCGGGTCCAGCGCAGCGCGGTGAACACCGAAACAAAACGCCTGCTGCTCGCGTACGCGTTCGAAACGCTCGGCTGCATCGCCGTGGAATTCCGCACGCACTGGTTGAACCAGCGCTCGCGTACCGCCATCGCACGCCTGGGCGCCAAGCAGGACGGCGTGCTGCGCAATCACCAACGCCTGCCGGACGGCAGTTTCCGCGACACCGTGGTGTTCTCGATCATCGAATCGGAATGGCCGGCGGTGAAGCGACACCTCGACGCGCGGCCCGCCGCGGGAGACCGCGCATGAGCACGACACACACGATCGGCCTCGTCGGCGCACGCGGCTACACCGGTGCCGAACTCGTGCGCCTCATCGAGGCCCACCCGCGGTTCGAGCTCGCGTACGTATGCTCGCGCGAGCTCGACGGACGCGACGTGGCGTCCACCATCGAGGGCTACGCCGGCGGCCTGCGCTACAGCAATCCGAAGCCGGCCGAGGCGGCCGCGCTGAAGGCCGATGCGGTGGTGTTGGCACTGCCGAACGGCAAGGCGACCGACTACGTCGCCGCCTTCGACGCGGCCGGCGGCGACACGGTGCTGGTGGACCTGTCCGCGGACTACCGCTTCGATCCGTTCTGGTACTACGGCCTGCCCGAACTCACGCGCGAGAGCTACGCCGGTCAGCATCGCATCAGCAATCCGGGCTGCTACGCCACCGCGATGCAGCTGGCGCTCGCGCCGCTGTGCGATGCCCTCGACGGCCCGGTGCAGTGTTTCGGCGTGTCGGGATATTCGGGCGCAGGCACGTCGCCGTCGGACAGGAACGACCCGGAAAAACTGCGCGACAACCTGATGCCGTACTCGCTGGTCGGACACCTGCACGAGCGCGAGGTCTCGCGCCAGCTTGGCCACACGGTGCAATTCCTGCCGCACGTGGCGCCGCACTTCCGTGGACTGACGATCACGGCCAACGTGCCGTTGTCGCGTGCGTGCGGGCCGGATGAAATCGTGGGGCGCTATCGCGAGCACTACGCCGGCGAGCGCCTGGTCCGCGTACTCGACGACGCGCCGTGGGTCAGCCGCATCGCCGGCAGGCATCACGTCGAGATCGGCGGCTTCACGCTCGGCGACGATGGCAGGCGCCTCGTCGTTGTCGCAACGCTCGACAATCTGTTGAAAGGTGCCGCCACGCAGGCGCTGCAGAATCTCAACCTCGCATTCGGACTGGACGAACTGGCCGGCATCCCGGTCGATGGCACGGAGACGGCGGCATGAGCGACCTGCTGTGGCAGAAGGGCGGCATCGCCGTCGATGCGAAGATCATGGCGTTCCTTGCCGGCGACGACGTGCTGCTGGACCGCGAGTTCTTCCTGCACGACATCGCCGCCAGCGCGGCGCACGTCGACGGTCTCGCGAACATCGGCATCGTCACGCGCGACGACGCGGCCGCGATCCGGCGCGAACTCGATGCGCTGGCCACGGACTTCCGCAGCGGCGATTTCGTGCTCGACGAACGTTTCGAGGACGGGCACTCGGCGATCGAGGCGCGCCTGGTCGAACGCCTCGGCGACGCCGGCAAACGCGTGCACACCGGCCGCAGCCGCAACGACCAGATCCTCGTCGCCACGCGCCTGTGGTTGCGCGAACGACTCGACGCCGTGGCCGACGCCTGCCGGCGCACCGCTGCCGTGTGCCTCGATCGCGCCGCGTCCGAGTCGCTGCCGATGCCCGGCTACACGCACATCCAGCGCGCCGTGGTGTCCTCGACTGCGCTGTGGTTCGCGGGCTTTGCGGAGAGCTTCATCGACAACCTCACGCTGGTGCGGGCGACGCGCGAACTCGTCGATGCGAACCCGCTCGGCACGGCCGCGGGTTACGGCGTGAATCTGCCGCTGGACCGCGAGCACACCACGCAGGCCCTCGGCTTCGGCCGCATGCAGATCAACCCGATCTACGCGCAGCTAAGCCGCGGCAAGTTCGAGATGGCGGCGATCGATGCACTGGCCGGCGCGGTGCTCGACCTGCGCCGTCTGGCGTGGGACCTGTCGCTGTTCACCAGCGGCGAATTCGGCTTCGTCACGCTGGCACCGCAGTACACCACCGGCAGTTCGATCATGCCGAACAAGCGCAATCCGGACGTGGTGGAACTGATGCGTGCCAGCTACGCCAGCGTGGCCGGCGCACGCACCGAGATCGAGCAGCTGCTGTCGCTGCCGAGCGGGTACCAGCGCGACCTGCAGTTGAGCAAGGGATCGATTTTCCACGCATTCCGCCACGGCCTCGCGGCGCTGGAACTGTTGCCGGATCTGCTCGCGTCGATGGCGTGGAACGCGCAGCGCATGCGCGACGCGATCGAACCTGCGATGTACGCCACCGATGTCGCTGTCGAAGCGGCGGTGGCCGGTATTCCGTTCCGCGATGCCTATCGTGCCGCGGCCGATGGCGCCGCCGCGGCGGGGCAGGGCCGCACGCCCGAAGCCAGCCTCGCCGCGCGCGTGTCGCCAGGTGCCAGCGGCGATCTGCGGCTGGACGTGTTGCGGCAGCGCCTGCAGCGGGCCACGCAGGCATGAATGTCGCGACCGACACGCCTGCGTGCAGCGCGTTCGTCGAACAACCGGGCCCGGTGTGGCGGCGCGCGGTGCTGAAGGTGGGCAGCAGCCTGCTCGCGGCCGATGGCGGCGGCCTGACGCCGCGTTTCGCGCTCGGGCTGGCGCAGTTCGTCTCGGCCAATCTCGCGCTTGGGCGCGAGGTGGTGATCGTGTCGTCCGGCGCCGTCGCGGCCGGGCGCGCGGTGCTGCCGAAGCTCGCCGACAGCGGCGCGCCGATGGCCGCGCGGCAGGCGCTGGCGGCGCTCGGCCAGGCCCAGCTGATCGGCCTGTGGCAGCGCTTCTTCGATCGGCCCGTCGCGCAGGTGCTGCTGACGCACGACGACCTGCGCAACCGCCGCCGCTACCTCAACGCGCGCGCCACGCTGACGGAATTGCTGCGCCTGGGCACGCTGCCGGTGGTGAACGAGAACGACACGGTGTCCGTCGACGAGCTGAAACTCGGCGACAACGACAATCTCGCGGCCATCGTCGCGGCGCTGATCGATGCCGAGGTGCTGTTCATCGCGACCGACATCGACGGCCTGTACAGCGCGAATCCGCGCATCGATCCTGCGGCGCAGCCGATCGGCAGCGTGGCGGCGATCACGCCGGACCTGCTGGCGCTGGCCGGCGGCTCGGGCAGCAGCGTCGGCACCGGCGGCATGCGCACCAAGCTCGATGCCGCGGCCAAGGCGGCGGCGGCCGGCATCGAGACGGTGCTGTTCAACGGCACGTCGCCGGCCGCGCTGCGCGCGCTGGCGCACGGGCAGCTGCTCGGCACGCGCATCCGCACCGGGCAGACGCGGCTCGCCGCACGCAAGTACTGGTTGCGGCACGTGCCGGCCGTGGCCGGTGCGGCGATCGTGGTCGATGCGGGCGCGGCCCGCGCGATCGGCGGCAAGGGCGCGTCGTTGCTGCCGGGCGGAATCGTCGGTGCCGACGGCGAGTTCGCGCGCGGCGACATGGTCGAGATCGTCTGCCGCGACGACGGCACGCAACACGTCGCGCGCGGCATCAGCCAGTACTCGGCCGGCGACATCCGCCGCATCGCGCGCCGCCACACGCGCGACATCGATGCGACGCTTGGCTACAACTACGGCGAAAACGTGGTGCATCGCGACGACATGGTGACGCTGTGACTCCGAACGTCGATCCCTCGATGACACCGACCCACGGTCCGATGGCCGACATCGCGCGCGCGTGCCGCGAGGCCTCGCCACAGATCGCGATGCTCGGCACCGACGCCAAGCGCCGGTTGCTGCGCGCGATGGCCGCCCGTCTCGAGCACGATGCCGATGCCATCCTCGCCGCCAACGCGCAGGACATGGCGCGCGCGCGCGACAAGGGCATCGGCAGCGCGATGCTGGACCGCCTGAGGCTCGATCCTGCGCGTCTTGCCGGCGTCGCCAGGGCCGTGCGCGAGGTGGCGGCGTTGCCCGACCCCGTCGGCCTGGTCACGCGGCGCGAGGTGCGCCCGAACGGACTGTCCGTCGAGCGCGTGCGCGTGCCGCTCGGTGTCGTGGCGATGATCTACGAAGCGCGGCCGAACGTGACCGCCGACGCCGCGGCGCTGTGCCTGTTCGCCGGCAATGCCGTGATCCTGCGCGGCGGCTCGGAGGCGATCGATTCGAACCGCGCCATCGCCGCCTCGCTGCAGCATGCCCTCGCGGACGCCGGCCTGCCGCGCGAGAGCCTGACGCTGGTCGACGATCTGCGCCGCGAGGCGATGCTCGCCCTGCTGCAGCAGGGCGACAGCATCGACCTGGTGATCCCGCGCGGCGGCGAGGGCCTGATCCGCTTCGTCACCGAGCATGCCCGCATGCCGGTGATCAAGCATTACAAGGGCGTGTGCCATCTCTACGTCGACGCCGACGCCGACCTCGCGGTGGCGCTGCCGCTGCTGATCGACGGCAAGCGCAGCCGGCCCAGCGCCTGCAATTCGATCGAGACGTTGCTGGTGCATGCCGACATCGCGGCGACGTTCCTGCCGCGCGCGGCCGATGCGTTGCGTGCCGCGAGCGTGCAGCTGCGCGGGTGCGAGCGCACCCGGGCGCTGGTGCCGGACGCCGCGCCTGCGGACGACGCGGACTACGCGGCGGAGTACCTCGACCTGATCCTGGCGATCCGCGTGGTCGACGATCTGGATGCGGCAATCGCGCATGTGCGGCGTTTCGGCTCCGACCACACCGAGGTGATCGTCACCCGCGACGACGCAGCGGCGGCGAGATTCGTGCACGCGCTGCGGTCGGCAGTGGTGATGGTGAACGCGTCGTCGCGCTTTTCCGACGGCGGCGAGCTGGGACTTGGCGCGGAGATCGGCATTTCGACCACGCGACTGCACGCGTACGGCCCGATGGGTGCCGAAGCGCTGACGATCGAGCGATTCGTCGTGCGTGGCGAGGGTCAGGTGCGGCACGCGGAGAGCCGAAGCACGCGTTGAAGTCCTTCTCGTTCGAGGACAGAGGGGTGGCAGCAAGTCTGGTTCTTGATGCTGCCCGATTCTTGATCCTGGCGTTTCCTCGTTTCGATGCGCGACAGGGCGGACGCATGATCTGACGAGGCAACTCGGCAGTCCGGGACCTGGCTCCCTCATCCGCCTGCCGGCACCTTCTCCCGGCGGGAGAAGGAATTCATGCTGGAGAGTTGGCGCGAGCGCGATACGTCAGCTCGGCACCGGCAAAACGACGGAGCACGGAATCGCAGGTCAGGGCTCCAGCGTCAACGTGTAGCGTGTCTCCCCGGGCAGGAACGGCGACGCCTCGCCGCGCACCCACGCGGCGTGCCCCGCGCCCCAGAACGGCGACAGCGGATGTCCGCTCTGGCCGCCCGGCATCTGGATGATGCCGTCGGCCTCGTGCCCCGGCGACACGACCATGCGCTGGCTCGCGCCGAACGCCGGCGCGGCGACGCGCGGCATGTTGCTGTCGCCGGCCAGCGGATCGGGCGGCATGCACAGCCAGGAGCGTGCGGGGCGGGGCAGGGCGGCCGCGAGCGGATGGCAGATCGCGGCCGTGTTGCGTTCGCCCCAGGTGCGGTCGGCGAGGTTCGCACCGGGCGCGGTCAGATCGGCGTCCAGCGCACGCGCCGCGTCCGCGAGCAACGCCTCCCAGCTCGCGTGCGGCGGCGGCAGCAGGTGCGCCGGACGTTGCTCCAGCAGCGGCCACACCAGGCCTTCGAACTGCGCCAGCGGCGGCGGAATGAAGTCCTCGCCCAGCCGCGCTTTCGCCGGCGCGAGATAGCCGGCGGCGACCGCATCGACGACGTGCGTCCGGAAGCCGCGCGCGAGCCGGTAGCTGACCGCCGCGGGCGCGGCGCGCCCCTCCCAGGTCCGGCTGGCGTCGGCGAGGCGTCGCAGCGCGGGATCGTCGCTGCCGGCAACCGTGTCGCGCAGCAGCTGCCACCAGCGTTCGAGGAACAGCGCGCGGTCGTCGAGCTGCAGCGCGAGCAGATCGGCTTCGGTGACGCGCGCCGTCGCCTGCAGCGCATCGCGGATCTGCCGCTGGCGTGCGCCGAGGTCGTAGCCGCCGTCGCCGATCAGGCGCAGCGCCTCGCCGTCGGCCACGCGCGCGTTGGCGGTCCACAGCAGGCCGTCGGGCGGGTCGACGGACGCCAGCGCGGACAGCTCGGACGGCGCGAGCCAGCCCTGCCAGTCGCAGCCGCGGGCGGGGTCGAGCGCCAGCGTGGGATCGCAGTCGCCCACGCGTCTGGGAACGCGTCCCGCCGGCACCCACGCGATGCGTCCGCGCGCATCGCCCGCCACCATGTTCTGCACCGGCATGCCGGCTTCACGCGCGATGGCCACGGCGGCATCGAGGTCCGCCGCGTGGTTCATCCGCAGCAGGCCCAGATCGAGCGCGCCGCTGCGGTGGGCGGTCCACAGCAGCGCGAGCGGACCGTCCGCGGTGTCGTGCAGGATCGGCCCCCACGCGGTCTCGCGCACGGTCAGCGTCTGCGCGGGGGCACCCTTCACGGTGATGGTTTCGACGATGGTCTCGACCGGCGCATCGGACGGCACCCGCACCCAGTCGAGCCAGTCCCCGTAGCTGTTGGTGAAGCCCCACGCGACATGCGTGTTGCTGCCGACCACGATCACCGGCAGTCCCGGCAGGCTGAAACCGCCGACGTCCACCGTGCCGCCGGGTGCCTGCGCATCGGCGTACTGCAGGCGCGCGCGGAACCACAAGGCCGGTGCGCGCAGCCCAAGATGCATGTCGTCCGCCACCAGCGCTCGGCCGTCCGTCGTTCGCGCACCGGCGACGGCGAAATTGTTGCTGCCCACGACCTGCGTTGCGTGCAGTTCGGTGCGCTCCGCCGCGGAGAGCGCGGTGGCGGGCAACACGCGCAGATCGAGCGTGCCGGCGTCGGGCAGCGTCGCATCGCCGCGCGCCTCGCCCTGCAGCGGCGCGTCCCACGCGGTGCCGTCGCGCGTCAGCAGCCGGTACAGCGCTTCGGGAACGGCGGCACGCAGGCGCGTGCGTGCCAGTTCGCCGCGGTTCGCCTCGTCCTGCAGATCGAAGTACATCGCGTAGCCGGCGAGCGCGGAATCCTCGATTTGCCACGGCTCCGGTGCCGCACCGAGCAGCAGGTACGGCCACGGTCGCACCGCAAGATCGGCGAGCCCCGCGTTGACGCCGTCGCGGTACGCCGCGATGACATCGCGGCGCTCGCCGAAGACGACATCGATGTCGCGCTGCACGCGCGCACGGATGCGATGCACGCGCACCTGCCGATCGCGCTCGATCGCCATCGGCCCGAACAGCGCGGCGAGTTCGCCCGCGGCACTGCGGCGCAGGAGGTCCATCTCGAAGTAGCGCTCCTGCGCATGCACGTAGCCCAGCGCACGCGCGGCGTCCGCGGCATCGGCGGCGACGATGCTGGCGGTACCGAGCGCATCGCGCTCCACGCGCACCGGTGCCGACAGGCCGGGCAGGGTCTGCGTGCCGTCCAGCGTGGCGAGGCTGCCGCGCAGCAGCAACGTCGCGCCGATCAGCACCACGAGCGCCAGCGCGAACACGGCGATGAGGCCACGTCGCAGCCAGCTCATGGATGCCACCTCATTGCGACGCGCGGTACGACGGTGTTCGGCATGACTGGTCTCCGAGAGTCGCCGATGGTAACGCCCGTCGATCGTCGTGCACACGTACGGACGCGGTGCGGCAGCGCCGGCCGCGCCGCTGCACGCGATCCGCGGTGCGCGTGCAGCCGAACTTTCGGCGAACGTTGTCTATCGGCCATGCCGCTCGGGCCGGGTACGGAGGGCGGGAATGTCCGCTGCATTCGTGCCGCTCCGTATCCACCGGAGCGATCGCCGCAACGGCGACGGCACGAAGGAGACCCTCATGGCAATCCCGCTCCCCCGGACTCTTGCTCTGGCGACGGCGTTGCTCGTGTGCCTGGACGCACAGGCAGGCACCGTGACCCGGCGCATGAGCATCAACCCCTACGGCAGCGACATCGCACAGGGCAGCAGCAGCGGGCCGGGCGCGACCTACGGCATCGGCTTTTCGCCCGAAGGCAGCCTCGGCGCGATCGCCATGCCCGATCCGTCGGGCGGCCTGAGCAAGTTCAGCATCGGCTTCACCCTGCCCGACGACTACGCGCCCGGAACCGAAATCTATTTGCGCGTGGTCTGGCGCAGCCAGGCGATCTCGTGCGTCATCGATCTGCGCAACAACAACGTCAACTGGGCACGTCCGGGTGCGTTGAACGACAACGGCGCGCTGATCAAGGACGCGACGATGCTGGCGCCGAACGACAACCGGCTGTCGATGGAGACGAAATTCCGCTTCAACTTCGTGCCGCGGCCACCCTTTGCGGGCGGCGACACCTTCATCCTCGGCCTGTTCCGGAGCAGCACGCTCGATTCGTGCGATGGCACGCTCTACATCCAGGGGCTGGCGATCGAGTACCAGGCACTGACGCAGAACCTGTTCCGCGACGGGTTCGAGGCGGTCACCTGAGGAAGGGGCCGGCGCGCAGCGAAATGATGACAGGCGTCGCGCCGGGCGGCGCCCGATCGTTCCGACACCGCGGCACGCACCGGGACATGGGCTGGCGTGCGTCGGGCGGCATCCCGGGCCCGGACACGAAAAAGCCGGCACGAGGCCGGCTTGATCGACGATATACAACACCGTTGGTCGGGGAGACAGGATTTGAACCTGCGACTTCTACGTCCCGAACGTAGCGCTCTACCAGGCTGAGCTACACCCCGATTCGGAGCCGTGCATTGTATGCATGCCCGGCGCGCGAGGCAAGCGCCGCGTGCCCGGTGGCTGCCGGCCGCGCCGGGAGGCGCCGTGGCGCTGCTTCGCCGGGGGCGGGCGGGTAAACTTGCGGGCTAACCACGGCCTCGGACTTTCGCCTTGATCAAGCCCCGCACCCCGCCCGGCGTCATGGAGCTGCTGCCGCGCGACCAGATCGCGTTCCAGCAGATGCTCGACACGATCCGGCGCAATTTCGAGCGCTTCGGATTCCTGCCGGTGGAAACGCCGGTGATGGAACTGTCGGAAATGCTGCTGACCAAGTCCGGCGGCGAGACCGAGCGCCAGGTGTACTTCGTGCAGTCCACCGGCGCGCTGCAGAACGCGGACGCCGATGCCGTGCCCGAGCTTGCGCTGCGCTTCGACCTCACCGTGCCGCTGGCGCGCTACGTGGCCGAGCACGAGCACGACCTGAGTTTCCCGTTCCGCCGCTACCAGATGCAGCGCGTCTACCGCGGCGAACGCGCACAGCGCGGGCGCTTCCGCGAGTTCTACCAGTGCGACATCGACGTGATCGGCAAGGACGCGCTGAGCGTGCGCTACGACGCCGAGCTGCCGGCCGTCATCCACGCGGTCTTCAGCGAACTGGACATCGGCGCGTTCACCATCCAGCTCAACAACCGCAAGCTGATGCGCGGTTTCTTCGAGAACCTCGGCGTCGACGACGGCGAACGCCAGGCGTTGATGCTGCGCGAGGTCGACAAGCTCGACAAGCGCGGCCCGGACTACGTGCGCGACACGCTCACCGGCGCGGAGTTCGGCCTGTCCGCCGATGCGGCGCAGAAGATCCTCGACTTCGTGCAGATCCGCTCCTCCGGGCATGCCGATGCACTGGCCAAGCTCGATGCGCTCGGCAGCGGCAGCGCGACGTTCCGGCAGGGTATCGCCGAGTTGCGCGAGGTGCTGGAGCTCGTGCGTGCGCTCGGCGTGCCGGAAGCGAACTACGCGATCAATCTCTCCATCGCGCGCGGCCTCGACTACTACACCGGCACCGTCTACGAGACCGTGCTGAACGACTATCCGCAGATCGGATCGATCTGCTCGGGCGGCCGCTACGAAAACCTCGCCGGGCACTACACGAAATCGCACCTGCCGGGCGTGGGCATCTCGATCGGACTCACGCGACTGTTCTGGCAGCTGCGCGAGGCCGGGCTGGTCGACACCGCCGACAGCACGGTCGAGGTGCTCGTCAGCCAGATGGACGAGGCGCGCCTGCCGCTGTACCTGGCCATCGCGGGCGAACTGCGCGCCGCGGGGATCAATACCGAAGTGCAGCTGGAAGCGAAGAAACTCGGCAAGCAGTTCCAGTACGCGGACCGCGCCGGCATCCGCTTCGTGGTGGTGGTGGGCGAGGCGGAAGAAGCGAAGGGCACCGTGGCGATCAAGGATCTGCGCAAGCAGGAACAGTTCGAGGTTGCGCGCGAAGAGCTTGCGCGCACGCTGCGCGTGGAGCTCGAACAGGCACGCGCGATGGCCATGCCGGGGTCGGGCGCATGAGCACGGCCGTCAGGCTCGACGGGGCGTCGCTGACGCGGGCCCAGGTGCTGGCGGTGGCGCGCGACGGCGCGCGCGTGCAGCTTGATGCCGCGCAGCTTCAGCGCGTGCAGCGCGCGGCCGACTTCCTCGCCGAACAGGTCGCGCGGCAGGAACCGATCTACGGCGTCACCACCGGCTTCGGCAGCAACGCCGACAAGCTGCTCGGCGCGCATCGCGTGCGCGACGAGCTGCCCGGTTCGCGTGCCGACGCGCCGGACGGCACGCTGCTGGAGGAGCTGCAGCGCAACCTCGTGATCACGCACGCGGTGAACGTGGGCGAACCGTTCGCGCCGGACGTGGTGCGCGCGATGCTCGTGATCCGCGTCAACACGCTGATGCGCGGGCATTCGGGCATCCGTGCCTCGACGCTGCAGGCGCTCGCCGAGCTGATCAATCGCGACGTGGTGCCGGTGATTCCGCAGAAGGGATCGGTCGGTGCGAGCGGCGATCTCTCGCCGCTGTCGCACCTCGCGCTCGTGCTGCTCGGCGGTGGCGAGGCCTTCGTCGGCGGCGAGCGGCTGCCCGGTGCGGAGGCGCTGCGGCGTGCGGGTCTTGCGCCGGTGCGGCTTTCGTTCAAGGAAGGTCTCGCGCTCAACAACGGCACCGCGCAGATGCTCGCCACCGGCGTGCTCGCGATCGAGCGGATGCAGATGCTGCTGCGGACGGCCGATCTGGCCGCGGCGATGACGATCGAGGCCTTCGCGGGCCGTGCGCGCGCGTTCGACGAGAAGGTGCACGCGTTGCGCCCGCATCCGGGCCAGGTGGAAACGGCGGCGAACCTGCGCGCGCTGCTCGACGGCTCGACCCTGGTCGACATCGACTACCACCTCGTGCCGCGCTTCCGCACCTGGCAACCGGACGCGTGGCAGACGCCCGAAGACCAGGCGCGCCATTTCGACATCGCCTGGGACTGGGTGCCGGCCAACCAGCGCCACGGGCGCGAGGCCTTCTACCGCCGGTTCCTGCCGTTCCGCGGCGGCAAGAAGCACCAGCCGCAGGACAGCTATTCGATCCGCTGCATCCCGCAGGTGCACGGCGCGGTGCGCGACGCGCTGGCGCAGGCCGCGCGCGTGATCGACATCGAGCTCAATGCCGTCACCGACAATCCGCTGCTGTTTCCGGACCTGCCGGGCGACGATCTGCCGATCGAGGCGCGCGTCATCAGCGCGGGCCACTTCCACGGCATGCCGCTGGCGCTGGCGATGAGTTACCTCAAGGCCGCGATTCCGGTGCTCGCGAGCATCTCGGAGCGGCGCCTGAACAAGCTCGTGGATCCAGCGACGAGCGACGGCCTGCCGGCCTTCCTGATCGGAAACGAGGACGGCACCGATTCGGGCTTCATGATCGTGCAGTACAGCGCCGCGGCGCTGGTCAACGACCTGTGCAGCCGCGCCCATCCGGCGTCCGTGTATTCGATCCCGACCAGCGCCAATGCCGAAGACCACGTCTCGATGGGCGCCAACGAGGCGCGGCACGTGCTGGACATGACCGCGGACCTGTCGCACGTGCTGGCGCTGGAGATCTACACCGCGGCGCAGGCGCTCGACTACCGGCGCGACATGATCGAGGCGGCGCGCTCACTCGCGCGGCGTGGCGACGCGATGCAGCTGGCCGCCAAGGTCACCAACGCGCCGCGCCCCGGACACGAGCACCACGCGCAGTTCGCAAGCGAATGCGAGGCGCTGATGCGGGAACTGGCCGGCAGCGGGGATTTCCAGCCGTCCGCGCCGGTGCGCCGCGCGTGGGCGCGCGTGCGCGAGGACATCGCCTTCATGCAGCGCGACCGTGCGATGGATGGCGATGTCGCGCGGATCTGCGCGCTGGTCGACAGTGGCGACCTGTTGCGCGCGCCTTGACCTCGAGCGTCCGCACAGGGCTGCGAGGCGTTGCCCGCGGCGCGCGCTGCGCGCCGGACGCCGGGCCCGCAGGCCCTGCCGTACTTGCTGCGGCGGCGGCGGGCGCCGACGTCAGGCGCCTGCCATCGCCAGCTGCGCGCCACTGCGGCGTTCGCCTTCCCTGCGGAACACCGTCGCGTTGATGCCGGTGTGCAGCTTGAAGCTGCGCGAGAACGCGCATCGGCTGCCGTAGCCGAGGTCCGCCGCGATTTCGCCGATCGACAGCCCGCTGCGAGCGATCAGCAGCTTCGCCATCTCGATGCGTGCCGCCACGTGCAGTGCGCCAGGCGTCTCGCCGAACACGTCGCGGAACGCCTTGATGAAGTGCGACTTGGAGTACCGCGCGGCCTGCGCGAGCGAATCCATGTCGTGTTCGTCGAACGGTGCGTTCAGGATGCGGTTGCGTGCGTGCAGCAGGCGCTGCAACGCCATGTGGCGATGCTTTTCCGTGCGGCCGGGCGCGCGCGCGAGCCAGCCCGCGATTTCGCTCTGTGCCGCGAGCGCTGCATGCATGAGCTGCAAGGCCTGGAACGCGCGCCATTGCGGCTCCCACGTGGCGGCATGGCGCAGACAGGCAAACGTGCTGGCGATCAGGCTGGCCGGGGCGCGGCTACACAACGCGTACGGCATGCGCTGCAGACCGCGACGCGGCTGCAGCGCGAACACGGCCCGGCCGAACGCAGCCTGCGGCACGGCAACGAGCAGACCCACGCCGTCGTAGCCGGGGAGTACGCTGGCGCGATAGTCGCACGGCAGGGTGAGGTAATGCCGGCCGGTCAGCAGGAACGGGCCATCGCGGCTGTCGATCGCGAACGCACCTCGCAGGCAGATCCAGAGCGTGGCGTGATCGGGAAGTTCGGGCAGACGCCCGAGGTTGTCGTGCAGCGACAGCAGCATCGAGGGCGGAATGGAGGGCCCGGACGCGAGCGCATTCGGGCCCGGTGGCGGGGCGGCGAGTGCGCGTGTCGTGGATTCCGTCGGATCGAGCGCGAGCGATGCAGGCATGGATGGGCGTCCTTTCAGTGGCCTCGGGTTGCGCAGCGCCCGCTCCCACGCATGGAAGGAGGCGGTGCGTTTGAGTTGACCTACGCGCCCCGTGCAGGCCGGAGCGCATGGCGCGCTGCCGCCGCAATGCTCCGCATCGGTGAATGCACCTCCCATCCGTTTCGTGGCCGGCTGCCGGATTGCTAAGCACCGACGATTGAAATCGTTATCGGCGCCTACGCAAATCGAATTGCGCGGCTCCGTCCCGTGCTCCCCACCGACTACTGTGCGCGCGCCGCTTGTTAAAGATGCGTTGTGAACGACGCCTCGGCGGACTGCCCGGATTTGCTCACTCATGGAGAGACACATGAACCACGCCCCGCTGCGCACGGCCATCCGCCGCGCGCTGACCATCGGCCTCACCCTGCCGATCGCCTTCACCGCCGTCGCGCAGGACGAAGACGATGCCGCCACCCTCGACCGCATCGAAGTCACCGGCTCGCGCATCAAGCGTGTCGACATCGAAGGCCCGAACCCGGTCACCGTGATCGATCGCGCCGATCTTGAAATCTCCGGCGACGTGTCGGTGGCGGACGTGCTGCGTTCGTCGACCTTCAACACCCTGGGTTCGTTCGTGCAGTCCTCGGGCAACACCGCCCAGTCGCAGGCGACCATCTCGCTGCGCGGCATCGGTTCGGAGTACACGCTGATTCTGCTCGACGGCCGTCGCATCGCGTCGTCGCCGGTGCTCGGCGCGGCTGCGCAGAACCTCAACGCGATTCCGTTCGCGGCGGTGGAGCGCATCGAAATCCTGCGTGACGGCGCCTCGGCGCTGTACGGCTCCGACGCGGTCGGCGGCGTGGTCAACATCATCCTGCGAAAGGATTTCGAGGGCCTGACGCTGACCGGCCAGATCGAGCGTCCGACCCGTGGCGAGCCCGATGCGAACTCGGCCTCGATCACCGGCGGCATCTCGTCGGACCGCGGCAACCTGACCTTCGTCATCGACCATCAGGAACGCGACATCTTCTTCAACCGCGACCGCGCCACGGGCGTCCCGGGCCTGGATCCGGCGGTGGGCCTGTCCGCGTTCGGCTTCCCCGGTTCGGCGTACGTGTATTCGTCGACCGACGGTTCGTTCTCCGGCGACTTCGTCGGCGCGTTCCCGGACCCGCAGTGCCCGACGGCGCTCGGTTCGGACCCGCTGTTCCCGAACTCGGTCGTGGTCGAGAACGCCTACGGCGCGCTGTGCCGCTTCAACTACGCCGCGGTCTCGGCGAACGAAGCGTCGCTGCGCCGTGAATCGGCGATGGTCAACGGCAACTTCCAGCTCACCGACAACGTCAGCGCGTTCACCCGCGTGATGGCGAACTCGGGCGAGTCGTTCGGCCGTTACGCCGCGACCCCGGTCACCGGTCCGTTCCCGACCATGCGCGGCGACAACCCGAACAACCCGTTCGGCGGCGACGCCACGCTGCTGTACCGCTTCGTGGCGGGCGGCAACCGCGACAGCACCGTGCGCGACCACATGCTCGACGTGCTGTTCGGCCTCGAAGGCCAGATGGACCTGTTCGGCGGCGCCGAGTGGGAAATCGCGGCGCGCCACAACCGCTACGAGATCGACTCGATCGGCACCGGCTACCTGCTGCGTCCGCCGCTCCAGTCGGCGATCGACGAGGGCACGTTCAACCCGTTCGGCAACCCGAACGACCCGGCGTTCCAGGCCGCGGTCGGCGCACTCAGCCACACGATCCTGCAGAACTCGGTCACGCGTGACGTCGGCATCGACGGCCTGCTGTCGTTCGACCTGTTCGAGATGGCGAACGGCCCGGCCGGCATCGCGGTGGGCTTCGACTACCGCGACACGTACTTCGCCGACCTCGTCGACGCGCAGTCCGCCGCGCTGAACGTGTCGGGCACCGCGGGCGGCAACGCCCAGGGCGAACGTGCCCAGTACGCGGTGTTCGCCGAAATGGCGCTGCCGCTGCTGTCGAACCTGAACCTGTCGATCGCGGCGCGTTACGACCACTACAACGACTTCGGCAACAGCACCAACCCGAAGGTCTCGCTCGACTTCCGTCCGATCGAATCGCTGCTGCTGCGTGCCTCCTACGGCACCGGCTTCCGCGCGCCGGACCTGGCGAGCCTGTACCAGTCGGGCGTGCAGTCGTTCAACGGTGCGCGCGACACGCGTGCCTGCAATGGCGGAGTGCCCGATTTCAGCGCGCCGTTCAACCCCTGCACGGTCCGCCAATACGAAAACCGCACCGGCAGCAACCCGAACCTCGAAGCGGAAGATTCGACGAACTGGGGCGCGGGCGTGGTGTGGAGCGCGCTCGACAACCTGACCTTCAGCCTGGACTACTATAATGTCGAACTGGAGAACCAGGCTGCGGTGCTGACGCTTCAGCGCATCCTCGATCTGGAAGCCGAAGGCAATGCGCTGGTCGATGGTCTCGTGACCCGCAGTCCGGCCACCGGTGCGATCCAGATCGTCAACCGCGCGCCGCTGAACCTGGGCGGCTTCAAGACCGCCGGCTACGATTTCGAAGTCGACTACCGTCTGGACACCGACCTCGGTGTGTTCTCGCCGAAGTTCGTCGTGACCTACGTCGACAAGTTCGAAACCTCGTCGTTCCCGGGCTTCCCGTTTGAAGATGCGATCACCGGCTCGGGTTTCACCCCGGACACGCGCGCGCAACTGCACTTGGACTGGTCGCTCGGTGATTTCGCCGTCGGCATCGTCGGTGACTACATCGGCGACAGCTCGGACGAGGTCGAGATCGAAAACGAAGATGTGGTAGTGAACATTCCGTCGTGGACCAAGTGGAATCTGCAGGCCACCTGGTCGGCGCCGTGGAACGGCAAGGTTACCGTCGGCGTCCGCAACGTGGCCGACAAGGCACCGCCGCTCGACAACTTCGTACTCACGTCGCCCTTCTACCTCAACAGTCAGTACGACTTCCTCGGCCGCGTCCCGTATGTGCGCTACGAACAGAAGTTCTGATCCGCAGCATCCTCTGCACCGCGATACCACACGGCCCGCATCTGCGGGCCGTGTGCCGTTCGGCCACCGCTACCGCGCTAGAATCGCTGCAGCTTGTTCTGCGTCGGTGTCCATGCCACTGCTCCTGCTGCCGGAACGTCGCCGCCTTGGCGGCGATCCCTCCTCCGCCCCGACGCTGCAACGTCTGCTTGCGCGTGGCGATTCGTCCACCGTTCCCGACGGCGCGGCAGCGCAGATGCACGCGGCCTTCGATATCGTTCCGCGCCACCTGTCCCCCGCCGCGCTTAGCCGCGAGCACGACGCGCGCGATGCCGCGCTCAACGCCTGGCTGCGGGCGGATCCCGGGCACGTGCGCGCCGACATGGGCATGGGTCGGCTGCTCGCCTGCGGCGATCTCGGGCTCACGCCGGACGAAGTCGAAGCACTGCTCAAACCGTTGCGTCCGCTGTTCGGCGACGAAGGCTTCCCGATTTCGGCCCCGCATCCCGGGCGCTGGTACCTGATGCTGCCGCGCGAGGTGCAGTTGCCGGCGTTTGCGGCTCCGGACGCCGTGCTCGGCGACGATCTCTACAACCATCTGCCGCAGGGCGAGCCGGGCCGGCGCTGGCGGCGCCTGCTCAACGAGGCCCAGGTGATCCTGCACAACCATCCGGTCAACGCGGCGCGCGCGGCGCAGGGCAGGGTGACGGTCAATACGCTGTGGTTCTGGGGCGGAGGCACGCTGCCCGGTTCGGTGCGCTCGGCATGGACCACGCTGCACAGCGGCGACCCGGTATTGCGCGCACTGGCCGGTCTGGCCGCGATGTCCGTCGCCGACCTGGACACGGGCGACGGCGATCGGGCCGATGCCGGCGTCGTCGAGGTCGGCCACATCGATGCCGGCACGATGCTGGACCTGCGCGATGTCCGCGATCGAGCCGCACTCGAACGACGCTGGCTCGCGCCGCTGTTCGCGCAGCAGCGGCGCGGTCGGCTCGATACGATTGAGTTGCTGTTCGCCGACGGGCTGCGCGTGCGCTACGCACCCGCGCACCGTTGGCGATTCTGGCGCCGCCCCCCGGCGACGCCATCCTGAGCGTGCCTTCCCCGACCCGCATCCGGCGGCGTGCCCCGGCCACCGGGCTCGATCAGTGCCACGCGCTGCACCCGGTGCTGCGCCGCGTCTACGCCGCGCGCGGGCTCGCATCGCAGGCGG
Organism: Chiayiivirga flava; assembly: GCF_014202825.1. GTDB lineage: Bacteria > Pseudomonadota > Gammaproteobacteria > Xanthomonadales > Xanthomonadaceae > Chiayiivirga > Chiayiivirga flava. The sequence continues at coordinate 79,328 of NZ_JACHHP010000003.1, forward strand.
ACACCGAGCCGCGTCTTGCGGCCTTGCTGGCGCCGTCGCAACTGGGGGGCCTTGATGCCGCCGTGGAGCTGCTGCAGACGGCGTTGCGCGACGACGCCCGCATCCTCGTCATCGGCGACTTCGACGCCGACGGCGCGACCGGTACCGCGGTGGCCGTGCGCGGCCTGCGCCTGCTCGGCGCGCGCAACGTCGGCTTCCGCCTGCCGCATCGCATGACGCACGGTTACGGTCTTTCGCCCGAACTCGTCGCCGACCTGGGCGAGGCGCGGCCGGACCTTCTGCTCACCGTCGACAGCGGCATCGCGTGCCTGCGTGGCGTGGCGGCGGCCCGTGCTGCAGGATTGCGCGTGATCGTCACCGACCATCACCTGCCGGGCAACGAGCTGCCCGTCGCGGACGCCATCGTCAATCCCAACCTGCGCGGCGACGCGTTTCCGAGCAAGGCGCTGGCCGGCGTCGGCGTGGTGTTCTATCTGCTGCTCGCGCTGCGCGCGCGACTGCGTGCGGCGGGCTGGTTCGCGACGCGCGGCATTGCCGAGCCCGATCTGTCCGTGCTGCTCGATCTCGTCGCCCTCGGCACCGTGGCCGACATGGTGCCGCTCGACGCCAACAACCGCGTGCTCGTCGCGGCCGGCCTCAAACGTCTTCGTGCGGGCCACGGCCAACCAGGCGTGCGTGCCTTGATCGACGTCGCCGGCCGCCGCGCCGATCGGCTGAACGCATCCGACCTCGGTTACTCGGTGGCGCCGCGGCTCAATGCCGCCGGGAGGCTCGACGACATGTCGCTCGGCGTCGAATGCCTGCTCTGCGACGATCCGGCCGTCGCCGCCACGCTCGCCGCCCAGCTGCATGCCATCAACAGCGAGCGCCGCGACCTGCAGCAGCAGATGCTGGAGCAGGCCGATGCGATGGTGCAGCGCTGGCTCGGCCGTGTCGGCGGTGCGCTGCCGCACGGCGTTGCCGTGTTCGATGCGCAGTGGCATCCGGGCGTGATCGGGCTGGTGGCTTCGAAGCTCAAGGACTCGTTGCACCGGCCCGTTATCGCATTTGCGCCCGGCGGCGACGACGGTCTGCTGCGCGGCTCGGCGCGCTCGATCCGCGGCTTCCACATCCGCGATGCGCTCGCCGATCTGGCCGCCGCCGATCCCGACCTGATCGTGCGTTTCGGTGGCCATGCGATGGCGGCGGGCCTCACGCTCGCACCGTCGCAACTCCCGCGCTTCACGACCGCCTTCGACGCGCTCGCCGCGCACCGGCTCGACGCCGCCGCGCTGCAGGCCGAACTGTGGACCGACGGCGCGCTCGATCGCGGCGACCTGTGCCGCGCGCTGGCCGAAGACCTGCGCTACGCCGGTCCGTGGGGCCAGGGATTCCCGGAACCGGTCTTCGACGACGAATTCACGGTCGAATCGTGGAAAACGGTGGGCACCGCGCACCTCAAGCTGACGTTGCGCCATCGCGACGGCGGCGAACCGCTCGATGCGATCGAATTCGACGGCTGGCGCGGCGACCCGCCGCCAGCGCGCGTGCACCTGGCCTACCAGCTCGAACTCGACGACTGGCGCGATCGCCACGGCGTGCAGTTGCTCGTGCGGCTGCGGCTGCCGGCGCACGCCGGCTGAGCGCTGCGACGCCCGTCTGCTACCATTCGCGGCCCATTCCGCACCGCAGCACGCCATGCTCGAACTCAATCCCATCCGGTCCCGCATTGCCGACCTCAGCGAGCGTCTCGCGACGCTCAGGGGGTATCTTTGACTTCGATCTGAAGGCCGAGCGGCTCGAGGAAGTCACGCGCGAACTCGAAAGTCCGGACGTCTGGAACGACCCCGCGCGCGCGCAGCAGCTCGGGCGCGAACGCGCGGGGCTGGAGAAAATCGTCGGCGGCCTGCGCGAGCTGAGCGACGGCCTCGCCGAGGCCGGCGACCTGCTCGATCTTGCGCAGGAGGAAAACGACGACGCCACCGCGCAGGCCGTGCTTGCCGACATCGACGGGTTCGAGACCCATCTGGGCAAGCTCGAATTCCAGCGCATGTTCTCGGGCAAGATGGACGCGGCCAACTGCTTCGTCGACATCCAGGCCGGCGCCGGCGGCACCGAGGCGCAGGACTGGGCCGAAATCCTGCTGCGCATGTATCTGCGCTGGGCCGAAGGCCGCGGCTGGAAGACAGAACTGATGGAAGCCTCCGACGGCGAAGTGGCGGGCATCAAGTCCGCGACGTTCCGCGTCGAGGGCGACTACGCCTACGGCTGGTTCAAGACCGAAATCGGCGTGCACCGCCTGGTGCGCAAGAGCCCGTTCGATTCCGACAACCGCCGCCACACGAGCTTCACCTCGGTGTTCGTCTCGCCGGAAGTCGACGACGAGATCGAGATCGAGATCAACCCGGCCGACCTCAAGACCGACGTCTACCGCTCGTCCGGCGCCGGCGGCCAGCACGTCAACAAGACCGAATCGGCGGTGCGCATCACGCACGTGCCCACCAACACCATCGTCGCCTGCCAGACCGAGCGCTCGCAGCACGCCAACCGCGACCGCGCGATGAAGATGCTGAAGGCGAAGCTGTACGAACTCGAGATCCAGAAGCGCAACGCCGAACGCGACGCGGTGGAAGCGACCAAGTCCGACATCGGCTGGGGCAGCCAGATCCGCAACTACGTGCTCGACCAGAGCCGCATCAAGGACCTGCGCACCGGCATCGAACGCTCCGACACGCAGAAGGTGCTCGACGGCGATCTCGACGAATTCGTCGAGGCGAGCCTGAAGGCCGGCCTGGAAGCGGGATCGAAACGGAGCGACGCGGCGTAAGCTCGCCGTGCGTTGACGTTTTTCCTTTCGCGACGCGGTTGCAGCTTCACGGCGGAAACACTCGGCTTCAGCCCACCACGCCCGCCCGAAGCCGCGACCTCCGCCCCGCGTCATCCCCACCAGACCGTCATTCCCGCGAATGCGGGAATCCAGTGACCCTTCCTGGTTCTGCCGTGTTCGTTTCTCATACGACCACAGCAAGATCAAAGTCGACAAGAACCGAGAAAGGTCACTGGATCCCCGCATGCGCGGGAATGACGAGAGGGGTGTCGAAGTGTCGTGGTGAACATCACCGCGGCCTCACAGCATCCACACGACATTGTCCGGCGCCAACTCCATGAACAATCAGACCACCCCCGACCAGTCGCACCCCCCCGTCGACGAAAACAAGCTCATCGCCGAGCGTCGCAGCAAACTCGACACCCTGCGCGCCGCCGGCATCGCGTTTCCGAACGACGCCCGCCGCAGCGAATACGCCGGCGACCTGCAGGCCGAGTACGTCGACGAAGACACCTGGACCACCGAGGCCCTCGACGCGCTCGGTCGCGAGGTGGCGCTGGCCGGTCGCCTGATGGCCAAGCGCGTGATGGGCAAGGCCAGCTTCGCGCAGATCCAGGACGAATCCGGCCGGATTCAGCTGTTCCTGCAGGCCGGCGCGCTGGGCGAGACCTACGACGCCTTCAAGGGCTGGGACGTCGGCGACATCGTGCACGTGCGTGGCCTGCTCACCCGCACCAAGACCGGCGAACTGTCGGTGCGTGCGTCGCGGTTGCGTCTGCTGACCAAGTCGCTGCGTCCGCTGCCGGACAAGTGGCACGGCCTGTCGGATGTCGAACAGCGCTACCGCCAGCGTTACGTCGACCTCATCGTCTCGCCCGAGGCGCGCGAGGTGTTCGTCAAGCGCTCGAAGATCATTCGCGCGATGCGCAAGTGGCTCGATGCGCGCCGTTTCCTCGAAGTGGAAACGCCGATGATGCACTACATCCCCGGCGGCGCCACGGCCAGGCCCTTCGTCACGCACCACAACGCGCTCGACCTGCAGCTCTACCTGCGCGTGGCGCCGGAGCTGTATCTCAAGCGTCTGGTTGTCGGCGGGCTGGAGCGCGTCTACGAAATCAACCGCAATTTCCGCAACGAGGGCGTGAGCACACGGCACAACCCCGAATTCACGATGCTCGAACTGTACGAGGCGTATGTCGCCTACGACGAGGTGATGGATCTCACCGAGAACCTGCTGCGCGACGTGGCGCAAGAGGTGCTCGGCAGCACGCGGGTGACCTGGGACGGCGCTGACATCGACCTCGGCCCCGCGTTCCGCCGCTGGCGCATGGACGAAGCCGTGCGCCACCACAATCCCGAGATCGGCGTCGCGGACTGCACCGACCGCGCCGCGCTGCTGCGGCACTGCGAACGCCTGAACATCCGCGTCAAGCCCTCGTACGGCTGGGGCAAGCTGCTGCTGGAAATCTTCGAGGCGACGGTCGAACCCACCCTGATCCAGCCGACCTTCATCACCTCGCACCCGGTGGAAGTCTCGCCGCTGGCGCGCGCATCCGATGCCGAACCCGGCTACACCGACCGCTTCGAGCTGTTCATCAACGGCAAGGAACTGGCAAACGGGTTCTCGGAGTTGAACGACCCCGAAGACCAGGCCGCGCGTTTTCTCGCACAGGTGGAAGCCAAGGAGGGCGGCGACGACGAGGCGATGCACTTCGACGCCGATTACATCCGCGCCCTCGAAGTGGGTCTGCCGCCAACCGGGGGGCTTGGTGTGGGCATCGATCGGGTCGTAATGATGATGACTGGCGTCGATTCGATCCGCGATGTGCTGCTGTTTCCGTACATGCGGCCGGTCGCGGGGTAGGTTGCGGGTCACGCGCAGAGGACGCAATCCCCCTTCCGCCTGCCGGCACCTTCCCCCGCTGCGCGGGAGAAGGGCTTCTTCGGTCGACGCAGTATCGATCGAAGGCAACTTCGATGCACAGCACAGCAGAGCGGAG
>NZ_JACHHP010000003.1:84228-567400 GCF_014202825.1 Chiayiivirga flava
CAGAGCAGAGCAGAGCAGAGCAGAGCAGAGCAGAGCAGAGCAGAGCAGAGCAGAGCAGAGCAGAGCAGAGCAGAGCAGAGCAGAGCAGAGCAGAGCAGAGCAGAACGCGGTCGTATGCTGATCGCAGTATGGACGGTTGCCCCGCCCGCGCAGTCTTGCGACCGGCTCAGTAGTGGCGCTACGTCGAAGCGATCCTTCTCCCGCGCAGCGGGGGAAGGTGCCGGCAGGCGGAAGGGGGCCGCTCTTCTGTGTATCGACAACGCACCGCGCAGCAATCAGTGCGCGGCCGTCTCCACCTTTGCAGCGGTCGCGCTGTCGCGCAGTTCACGCCGCAGGATCTTGCCGACGTTCGATTTCGGCAGCTCCGACCGGAACTCGACGTAGCGCGGCTGCTTGTAGCCCGTGAGCTCCTGCCGGCAATACGCCTTGATCGCCTCGGCCGTGAGCGACGGGTCCTTTTTCACCACCACGATCTTCACCGCCTCGCCGGACTTGTCGTCCGGTACGCCCACGGCGGCCACTTCGAGGATGCCCGGCATCTGCGCGACCACGTCCTCGATCTCGTTCGGATACACGTTGAACCCCGAGACCAGGATCATGTCCTTCTTGCGGTCGACGATGTAGAAGAATCCGCTGGCGTCCATCTTCGCCATGTCGCCGGTGTGCAGCCAGCCGTCCGCGGTGATCACCTTGGCGGTTTCTTCCGGACGCTGCCAGTAGCCGGCCATCACCTGCGGACCGCGCACGCACAGCTCGCCGACCTCGCCCTGCGGCAGCTGCCTGAATTCCTCGTCCATCACGCAGCATTCGGTGGACGAGATCGGCAGGCCGATGGAGCCGTTGTACTCGGCAAGATCGAGAGGATTCATGCAGGCCGCGGGCGAGGTCTCGGTGAGGCCGTAGGCTTCCACGAGGGTGGAGCCGGTGACCTTCTTCCAGCGTTCCGCCACGGCGCGCTGGACCGCCATGCCCCCGCCGAGCGACATCTTCAGCGGCGAGAAATCGAGCTTGTCGAAACCGGGGGTGTTGAGCAGGCCGTTGAAGAGGGTGTTGACGCCGGTGATGGCGGTGAAGCGGCGCTCGGACAGCGCCTTGACGAAGCCCGGCATGTCGCGCGGGTTGGTGATCAGGTGGTTGAGCCCGCCGATGTTCACGAAGACCAGGCAGTTCGCCGTCAGCGCGAAGATGTGGTACAGCGGCAGCGCCGTGATGATCGACTCCTCGCCCAGCGCAAGCCCGGTGCCGAGCCACGCGCCCGCCTGCTGCATGTTGGCGATGAGGTTGGCATGCGTGAGCATCGCGCCCTTGGCCACGCCCGTGGTGCCGCCGGTGTACTGCAGGAAGGCGATGTCCTCGTGCCGGATGTCGACCGGCGGCAGCGTGTTCTTCGCGCCGCGTGCGAGCGCGTCGCGGAAGCGCACGGCATGTGCGATGCGGTAGTCGGGCACCACCTTCTTCACGTGCCTGAGCATGAAATTGACGATGGCGCCCTTCGGGAAGCCGAGCATGTCGCCGATGCCGGTGGTGATCACGTACCTGACCGGTGTGTCGGGCAGCACGTCGCTGACGACCTTGGCGAAGTTGTCCAGCACGAGGATCGCGGACGCACCCGAATCCACGAGCTGGTGCTTGAGTTCGCGCGCGGTGTACATCGGGTTGGTGTTGACCACCGTCAGGCCGGCGCGCAGCGCGCCGAACAGCGCGATCGGATACTGCAGCACGTTCGGCAGCATGATCGCGACGCGGTCGCCCTTCTTGAGCTTGAGGTCGTGGATCAGATAGGCACCGAAGCTGGCGCTGAGCGTGTCGATCTCGCGGTACGTGAGCACCTTGCCGAGATTCTCGAACGCGGGGCGATCGGCGAAGCGGTCGAGGGCGCCTTGCAGGATCGCGGGAATCGACGTGTACTGGTTGACGTCGATGGTCGCCGGCACGCCTTTCGGATAACTTTGCAGCCAAGGCCGATCCGCACTCATGCTCCGCTTCCTCCCTGTTCGTGTTTCGACTGCTTCTTTTTGAACGACCGCTGCGCGTGAAACGTGCGGAACGCGGCTTTTCAAGGATTGGAGCACACGCCCCCCACCCCTGCAAGGCGATCTTTCGTGAAAGACACGACCAATCGATGGCTCGGTGCGACGGGCCGCAGCGTCGCCCTCGTCGTGCTGTTGTGCATGCTGCTTGCCGGCTGCGGCAGGGCGCCGGCGGAGGAGCGCCTGCGCGATCGGTTCGAGGCCATGCGCACCGCGATGCTCGAGCGCAGGCCGGGCGATTTCATGGACGGCGTGGCCGAGGATTTCGTGGGCGAGGGCAATGCCGATCGTGCTGCATTGCACAACATCCTGCGCGCGCAGTTGCTGCGCAACAGCAGCCTGGGTGCCACGATCGGTCCGCTGGACATCGTCGTGGACGGCGACCGTGCCACGATGCAGTTCACGATGGTGCTCACCGGGGGCGCCGGCGGGTTCATTCCCGAACGCGCGAACGGCTGGTCGGTGAAGAGCGGCTGGCGCGACGGCGACGACGGCTGGCAGGTCTACTTCGCGCAGTGGGAACCGGTGTTGTAGCCGGACCGGGCGCGCGCGGCGCGGATCATGCCGGCTCCAGCACCTCGACCGGATCGCCGACGCGCACCGTGCCGATGCCGCGCGGGATGAGATTCTGGCCGAAGGTGACCCCACCAGGACTGCGGCGGTAGCCGACGAGCGTGCGCAGCGGTTCGCCGGCCGGGTCGCGCTCGCCGGTCGCGGGGTCGACGGTGGTGAAGACGCAGCGCGTGCAGGCCTTGACCACGTCGAACTCGACCGCGCCGATGCGGATGCGGCGCCAGCGGTCTTCCGCGTGCGGTTCGGTGTCGGACACGACGAGGTTGGGCCGGAAGCGCTGCATCGTCACCGGCGTCGCCAGTCTGGCGTTGAGGGCGTCGAGCGCGGCCTGCGAGAGCAGCAGCAGCGGAAAGCCGTCGGCGAAGCTCACCTCGTCCCCCGCGACGGCGTAGGCCGGATCGACCGGGCGCCGCGCGCCGTCGTCCATGAACACCAGACGCGCAGGCCGATCGAGCAGGCGGCTGATCCACGCGTCGGCGTCGGCATCGGCGGCGATCGCGTCCACCGTCGAACCCCAGACCGTCACGCGCGGACGCGGGGCGGCGTACTGCGGGTGGGCCCGGAGCGAGGTTCCGGAGGCGTCGAGCACCAGCACGTCACCCTCCGCATCGGCGCGCAACAGCACGAGCCTGCCGAGCTCGCGGCCGGTGAGAGCTCGCCCCGACATGTCGACGACCATCCAGCGGCGGTCCTGCGACAGCCCGCGGGGCGTCACGTCGACGGCATCGCACGCCTGCGCGGCGGCGGACTTGAGCGGGTAGCGGTACAGCGCGGACAGCCGGGCCATGGCACGTGTTCGGCAGATGGGGGCGCGCATGGTCGCACGATGTCCGGATTCGCGACGCTGTGCTGTTTGCTTCCGGTGTCCTTCCCCAGCACGAGGCTGACCCTCCATGTCCGGATTCCTGCGGTTGCTCTGCATCGCGGCGCTGGCGCTGACGTTTCCGGCGCAGGCCGCGCCCGTCGGCACCGCGTTCACTTACCAGGGCGAGCTGCGCCTCGCCAACGCGCCCGCCGACGGCACGTTCGACTTCGAGTTCGCCCTGTTCGACGCGCCCGATGCCATCGCACCGCTGGCCACGTCCGCTGCGCCCGACACGCCGGTGCAGGGCGGCCTCTTCACCGTGGCGCTCGATTACACCGACGTGCCGTTCGTGCAGGCGCAGGCCTATTTCCTCGAAGTCCGCGTGCGCTCCGGCAGCGACAGCGGCGGCTTCCAGGCATTGTTGCCGCGGCAGCCGATCACGCCGGTGCCCTACGCGATCAGCGCGCGCAGCGTGCAGCCCGGCGGTGTGGAGGCCGCGGCCATCGCGCCGCGGGCGGTCGGACAGGCGCAGCTTGCGGACGGCTCGGTCACGCTCGACAAGCTTGCGTTCGTGCCCGGCGACATCCAGGCAGTGGTTGCCGGCGACGGGTTGCTCGGCGGTGGCGGCAGCGGCGTCGTGGCGCTGACCATCGACCCGGCCTACACGCAGCGCCGCATCGGCAATGCGTGCGCACCGGGGTCGTACATCACCTCGGTGGATGTGCAGGGCGTGGCGACGTGCGGCGCGCCGAACGCGCAATCGCGCGTCGCAGGCACGCAGTTCATCGAGGAAAACTCGCTGATCGCGATTCCCTCGCAGCAGTTCGTCCAGCTCGCGCAGGTCGCGCTGCCGGCGATCGCCAGCGGCGCTATCGCCGTCACCGGGCACGTGCGTCTGGAGCATTCGGGCACGGCGCGCGAGTTGGTTCGCCTGACGATCTTTTCGGGCGGCTGCCCGCCGACATCGACGAGCCGCATCGGCGAGGCGCTGCACACCTTGCCGACCCGCGCGGCCGGCGCCGCGGACAGCCACCTAGTGTCGATGACAGGATTCCGCACGGGCAACTATTCGGGCGGCGGCGTGGTGGCGCTCTGCGCGTACCGCAACGGTGTCGCGGGTGCGGTGTCGGCGTCGACACGCGGCCTGGTGGTGCATTGGTGAGCGCCGTCCGTCGCTGGCGATGGGCGATGCTCGGCGGGGCGATCGCGGCCGTGTTGCCGATGGCGTGGCAGGCCGCGATCGCCGCCCCGTCTGTGGGCGACGTCTACGTGCTGCAGCCGTCGCGCCCGCTGGGCGGTGGCGGCGCGTCGGCGGGTGGACTCTACCGGTTGCAGGGCGCCGTCGCGCAGCACGACGCGTCGGTCACCAGCAGCGGCGGCGCGTACGCGGTGCACGGCGGCATCCGCCGTGCGCGTGCCGCGCCCGCGTCGGCGCTGTTCTCCGACGGCTTCGAATGAATTCCGTGCGGTCGGCCCGGTGACGGCGCCGACCGCACGACTGTGCGTCAGGCTGCCTTGCGCGTCGCCAGCTGCCGCAGCACGTAGTGCAGGATGCCGCCGTGGCGAAAGAACTCGACTTCCTTCGGCGTGAGGATCAGCACCTGCACCTGGAACTTCAGCTCGGTGCCGTCGCTGCGTCGCGCGCTGACCGTCGCATGCTTGGCGGCGCCGTCGTCGAGTCCGCCGATGTCGAAGATCTCGTCGCCCTTCAGGCCCAGCGTCTGCGCGTTCTGTCCGTCGAGGAACTGCAGCGGCAGCACGCCCATGCCGACGAGGTTGGAGCGGTGGATGCGCTCGAAACTCTCCGCAATGACCGCTTTCACGCCGAGCAGCAGCGTGCCTTTCGCGGCCCAGTCGCGCGAGGAGCCGGTGCCGTATTCCTTGCCGGCCAGCACCACCAGCGGCGTCTTCGTCGCCGCGTATTTCATCGCGGCGTCGTAGATCGCGAGCTTTTCCGGCGCGCCGCTGCCGCCGAAGTACAGCGTGTTGCCGCCTTCCTCGCCGCCGAACATCAGGTTCTTGATGCGGATGTTGGCGAAGGTGCCGCGCACCATCACGTCGTCGTTGCCGCGCCGTGAGCCGTACGAGTTGAAGTCGGCCGGCGCCACGCCGCGCGACTGGAGATACCGCCCCGCCGGCGAATCCTTCTTGATGTTGCCGGCCGGCGAGATGTGGTCGGTGGTGATCGAATCGCCGAACAGGCCGAGCACGCGGGCGCCCGCGATGTCCTTGATCGGTTCCACGTCCATCGTCATGCCGTCGAAATAGGGCGGGTTCTTGATGTAGGTGGAGCCGGCATCCCACGCGTAGATGGCGCCGTCGGGCGAGGCGATCTGCGCCCAGCGCGTGTCGCCGCGGAACACGTCGGCGTAATTGCTCTTGAACATCTCCGGGCCGACGGTCCTGGCGATGAAGTCGCCGATTTCCTTGTTCGTCGGCCACAGGTCGCGCAGGTAGACGGCGTTGCCGTCGGCATCGTGTCCGAGCGGTTCGGTGGTCATGTCGATGTCGACCGTGCCGGCGAGCGCGTACGCCACCACCAGCGGCGGCGAGGCGAGGTAGTTCATCTTCACTTCCGGGTGCACGCGGCCTTCGAAATTGCGGTTGCCCGAGAGCACCGACGCCACCGCAAGATCGTGCTGCGCGATGCCTTTGGACACGGCCTCGGGCAGCGGGCCGGAGTTGCCGATGCAGGTGGTGCAGCCGTAGCCGACGACGAAGAAGCCGAGCGCTTCCAGATCGTCGAGCACGCCCGCCTTCTTCAGGTAATCGGTTACCACGAGCGAGCCCGGTCCGAGCGAGGTCTTCACCCACGGCTTGGCCTTGAGGCCGCGCTTGACGGCGTTGCGCGCGAGCAGGCCGGCGGCGAGCATCACGGCCGGGTTCGAGGTGTTGGTGCAGGAGGTGATCGCGGCGATCACCACCGAGCCGTCGCACAGTTCCGCGTCTTGGTCGGCCACGCGGATCTTCGAGATCGGCTTGGCCGCCAGGTGCTCGGCCTGCGGTTGCGCGCCGCCTTCGTCGACGAACTTCGCCACCTCGCCGTTCTTGGGGACGCGGTTGGCGATGAGACTTTCGACGTTGGCGTGGAAGTTCGCCTTCACGTCCTGCAGCAGCACGCGATCCTGCGGCCGCTTCGGCCCGGCGAGCGACGGGCGCACGTCGTCGAGCGCCAGGTGCAGGGTCGACGAATATTCGGCCTCGATGTCGCCCGGCGCATGCCACAGCCCCTGTGCCTTCGCATACGCGGCCACCAGCGCGATCTGCTCCTCGCTGCGACCGGACAGGCGCAGGTAGGCGATCGACTCGTCGTCGATCGGGAAGATGCCGCAGGTCGCACCGTACTCGGGCGCCATGTTCGCGATGGTGGCGCGGTCGGCCAGCGGCAGGTGCTGCAGGCCGTCGCCGTAGAATTCGACGAACTTGCCCACCACGCCGTGCTTGCGCAGCATCTGCGTGACGGTGAGCACGAGGTCGGTCGCGGTGGCGCCTTCGGGCAGCCTGCCGGTGAGCTTGAAGCCGACCACCTGCGGAATCAGCATGGAACTGGGCTGGCCGAGCATCGCGGCCTCGGCCTCGATGCCGCCCACGCCCCAGCCCAGCACGCCGATGCCGTTGATCATCGTGGTGTGCGAGTCGGTGCCGAAGACGGTGTCCGGGTAGGCCCACTGCGCGCCGTCGATGGTGCGCGTGAAGACCACGCGCGCGAGATTCTCCAAGTTCACCTGGTGCACGATGCCCGTGTTCGGCGGCACCACCTTGAAATCGTCGAACGCCTTCTGGCCCCAGCGCAGGAAGGCGTAGCGTTCGATGTTGCGTTCGAACTCGATCTTGCCGTTGAGGTCCAGCGCCTCGGGCTTGCCGAACACGTCGACCTGCACCGAGTGGTCGATCACCAGCTCCGACGGGATCTGCGGATTGATCTGCTCGGGCCGGCCGCCGAGCTTCACCACGGCGTCGCGCATCGCGGCAAGATCCACCACGCAGGGCACGCCGGTGAAATCCTGCAGCACCACGCGTGCGGGCATGAAGGCGATTTCGGTATCGGGTTCGTCCGTGGGCTTCCAGCGCGCCACCGCCTCGATGTGTTCGGGGAGCACGGTGACGCCGTCCTCGTGGCGCAGCAGGTTCTCCAGCAGGATCTTCATCGAGTAGGGCAGGCGCTTGATGTCGAAGCGTTTGCCGAGCACGGGCAGGCTTGCGTAGGTGTAGGACGTGCCGTTGACGTCGAGCTGGGCGTGGGTGGCGAAGGAATCGCGCATGGAAGGCTCCTGTGGCTGTTGGGTGGCGGCCTCGACGGGCATGCGCAGATTCGCGCAACTGCAGCGACCTGCGGGCATTATTGCCTATTCGTTGCGGAACCGATCATTGTGGGTGGTGTGCAGGTTGCGCATGTGTCCGGGCGGTACGGTTTTTTTTGCGTTCTCCCCGTTCTCCGCTTTTCCCAGGCTCTGCGCCGCGGAACGGAGTTTTCCTTCTCCCCGCGGGAGAAGGTGCCGGCAGGCGGATGAGGGCGGCACGTTGAGGTTCTCCTCGCGCCTGCACCTCCGCGCCTTGGAGATGATTCCACCGATGCGGCTCGCTTTTTGCGACAGCTGAATTCATTCGTGTGGTGTCTGGGCAACCTGTTGCGTGACGCCCTCATCCGCCTGCCGGCACCTTCTCCCGACGGGAGAAGGAATGTTCCGTCCTGCGTCGCGGTCGCGAGGCGATCGGGCCGGCTTTGAGTATGCCTCTAAAGGTATGTACAATTCATGCATACTTCAAGGGTGCCCGTCATGGAAGCCACCGTCGCCGAACGCGGTCAGATCACGCTCCCGAAAGCCGTTCGCGATGCGCTCGGCCTGACCAAGGGCAGCGTGCTGAAGGTCGAGCTGGAGGGCAGCCGGATCGTCCTGCGCAAGAGCGTCGACGACGCGATTTCGCGCGCGCGCGGCCGCTTCAAGCTCGACGGTTTCGACACCACCGACGACGCCATGCGCGCCGTGCGCGGCCGTGCCCCCGGCGATCCGCTCGATCCGCCCGCCGCCGGGTCGGCCACGTCCGTCAAGCCACGCAAGTGATCGCGATCGATTCTTCCGTACTGGTCGACCTGCTCGCCGACGGCCCGCAGGCCGACGCGGCCGAAGCCTGCCTGCGCCAATGCCTGACCAGCGGCGCCGTGGTGCTGTGCGGCGTGGTGCTGGCGGAAGTCTGCAGCGCACTGAAGGACGGCGCCGACGTGCTCGGCGTGCTCGAGGACATGGGCATCCGCGTCAACGCGATGGAAGCGAAATCCGCTCTGCGCGCCGGCGAGATGCAGCGCCGCTACCGCCAGCGCGGCGGCGAACGCACCCGCGCGGTGCCGGACTTCCTCATCGGCGCACACGCGCTGCTCCAGTGCAACGGCCTGATCACGCGAGACGACCGCTTCTACCGCGACTACTTCAAGGGGCTGAAGCTGATCGTCCCGGCCGTTTGAACCGATCCCCTGCACGAATCGCCACTCCATCCCGAACCCCGCATCCCGCCCGCTTCCCAGCAAGGACACCCGCACATGCTCGCCGCCTACCGCACCCATGCCGCCGAACGCGCCGCGCTCGGCATCCCGCCGCTGCCGCTCACCGCGCAGCAGACGGCCGACGTCATCGAACTGCTGAAAGCGCCGCCGGCAGGGGAGGAGGCGTTCCTCGTCGATCTCATCACGCATCGCGTGCCGGCGGGGGTGGACGACGCCGCCAAGGTGAAGGCGTCGTATCTCGCGGCCATCGCGTTCGGCACCGAAACCTGCGCGCTGATCCCGCGCGAACGCGCCACCGAGCTGCTCGGCACCATGCTCGGCGGCTACAACATCCATCCGCTGATCGACCTGCTCGACGACGCCGCCGTCGGCAGCATCGCGGCCGAGGCGCTGAAGAAGACGCTGCTGATGTTCGACGCCTTCCACGACGTGAAGGACAAGGCCGACCGTGGCAACGCGAACGCGCAGGCCGTGCTGCGCAGCTGGGCCGACGCCGAATGGTTCACCTCGCGCCCGGAAGTTCCGCAATCGCTGACCGTCACCGTGTTCAAGGTCACCGGCGAAACCAACACCGACGACCTCTCGCCTGCACCCGATGCCACCACGCGTCCGGACATTCCGCTGCACGCGCTCGCGATGCTCAAGAACAAGCGCGACGGCATCGTGCCGGAGGAGGACGGCAAGCGCGGCCCGGTCGCCTTCATCGAATCGCTCAAAGCCAAGGGCCATCTCGTGGCCTATGTCGGCGACGTGGTCGGTACCGGTTCGAGCCGCAAGTCCGCGACCAACTCGGTGCTGTGGTTCACCGGCGAGGACATTCCCTTCATCCCGAACAAGCGTTTCGGCGGCGTGTGCCTCGGCAACAAGATTGCGCCGATCTTCTACAACACGATGGAAGATGCCGGCGCGCTGCCGATCGAACTCGACGTCTCGCAGATGCACATGGGCGATGTGATCGAGCTGCGCCCGTACGAGGGCAAGGCGCTCAAGAACGGCCAGGTCATCGCCGAATTCCGGGTCAAGTCGGACGTGCTGTTCGACGAGGTGCGCGCCGGCGGCCGCATCCCGCTGATCGTCGGCCGCGGCCTCACCGCGAAGGCGCGCGAGGCGCTGGGCCTGCCGCCGTCGACGCTGTTCCGCCTGCCGCAGAATCCCACGGACACCGGCCGCGGCTACACCCTGGCGCAGAAGATGGTCGGTCGCGCGTGCGGCCTGCCGGAAGGCACCGGAATCCGCCCGGGCACATACTGCGAACCGAAGATGACGTCGGTCGGCTCGCAGGACACCACCGGGCCGATGACGCGCGACGAGCTCAAGGATCTGGCGTGCCTGGGCTTCAGCGCGGATCTGGTGATGCAGTCGTTCTGCCACACCGCGGCCTATCCGAAGCCCGTCGACGTGAAGACGCACCACGAGCTGCCGGCCTTCATCAGCAACCGCGGCGGCATCTCGCTGCGACCCGGCGACGGGGTGATCCACTCGTGGCTCAACCGCATGCTGCTGCCGGACACGGTCGGCACCGGCGGCGATTCGCACACGCGCTTTCCGATCGGCATCTCGTTCCCCGCGGGCTCCGGGCTCGTCGCATTCGCCGCAGCCACCGGCGTGATGCCGCTCGACATGCCCGAATCGGTGCTCGTACGCTTCAAGGGCGCGATGCAGCCGGGCGTGACGCTGCGCGACCTCGTCAACGCAATCCCCCTCTACGCGATCAAAGCCGGCCTGCTGACGGTGGCGAAGCAGGGCAAGAAAAACATCTTCTCCGGCCGCATCCTCGAAATCGAAGGTCTGCCGAACCTGAAGGTGGAGCAGGCGTTCGAACTGTCCGACGCCTCGGCCGAACGCTCCGCCGCCGGTTGCACGGTGCGCCTGGACAAGGCCCCGATCATCGAATACATCAACAGCAACATCGCGCTGCTGAAGTGGATGATCGCGCAGGGCTACCAGGATCCGCGTTCGATCCGGCGCCGCATCGAGAAGATGCAAGCGTGGCTGGCCGATCCGCAGCTGCTCGAACCCGATGCGGATGCCGAGTACGCCGCCGTGATCGAGATCGATCTTGCCGACATCCACGAACCCATCCTCGCGGTGCCGAACGATCCGGACGATGTCAGGACGCTGTCGGAATGTTCTGGCGTCAAGATCGACGAGGTGTTCATCGGCTCGTGCATGACGAATATCGGTCATTTCCGCGCCGCGTCGAAACTGCTCGAAGGCAAGCGCGACATCCCGACGCGTCTGTGGGTGGCGCCGCCCACCAAGATGGATGCGAGCGAGCTGACCCGCGAGGGCCACTACGGCGTGCTCGGCGGTGCCGGTGCACGCATGGAGATGCCCGGCTGCTCGCTGTGCATGGGCAACCAGGCGCAGGTGCGCGAAGGCGCGACGGTGTTCTCGACCAGTACGCGCAACTTTCCGAATCGCCTCGGCAGGAACTCGAACGTGTACCTGGGTTCGGCCGAACTCGCCGCGATCTGCTCGCGCCTCGGCCGCATCCCGACCAGGGACGAGTACATGGCCGACATGGGCGTGCTCGACGCCAGCGGCACGGAGATCTACCGCTACATGAATTTCGACCGGATCGAGGAGTTCCGCGACGCGGGCGAACCAGCCGCGGCGTGACGGCACGCGCCGACAGACTGGCGCTGCCGCGCCAGCCTGCCGGCGGCATCGCTTGGAGCCCGCGCGCGGTTCAGCCCATCCGGCCCGGCGACGCGACTCAGCTGCGCAGCGCGAGAAAATCCGGGCTCGCCACCAGGCGAAGCGCATCGAGACGGGGACGCGCGGTGGGCAACACGGCCAGCAGCGCCTCGCGTTCCTCGCGCAGCGCCACGATTTCTTCCGGATGCACCGCAGGATTCACCCGCGCCAGCGCCTCCAGCCGCGCAAGTTCGTGGCCCAGCAGTTCGTCCGCATGCGCGAGCGCCTGCTCGATGGCCTGCTGCGATTCAGTCGCGGCTTCCTGGTTGGCGCGCTTGAGCATCGGCGGCAGCAACGCGGCGAGGATCTTGCGGTACTTCACCAGATCGATGGGGCGATCGTTGGAGCGCTGCAGCGCGCGCGCGCCGGGCACGAAATCCGGTCGCGACGTCAGTCGCGTGTCGATCACGCAGCGGATCGGCAGCGTCGGCAGATAACGCGCGACCTGCAGCCGCTTCTGCGCGACGCATTCGAGCACGAACACGCATTCGAGCAGCACGCTGCGCGGCGGCAGGTTGTCGTCGACGAGGAAGGCCGCATTGCCGGTTTCGCCCGACAGCAGCAGATCCTGCGCCGCCAGCAGCAGCGGATGATCGTCGCGCAGGTAGAGCACGTCGTCGCGCGCAAGCGCCGTGCCGCGGTCGGTCGTGGCCTGGCGCGGTCCTGACTTGAACTCCTCGAAGGCGTCGATGGTGAGGTATTCCGGATCGAGCAGGACGATGTGCGGCGACAGCGATTCGTGCTGCACGCCGAACTGCTCGAGCAGGCGCCACGCGAAGTCGTCGTTGGTCGCATTGCGGTCGTCGCGTGCGAGCGCGTCGCGCAGCAGGCCCTGTTCGGCGCCGCGACGGCTCGCGAGCTCGAGCAGGCGGTCGCGACCGCCGGCGATGAGCGCGCTCAGTTCGGCATGGGCGACGCGGGTGTCCTCGAGCAGTTGTTCGACGCGCGGTTCGCGCGACGACGCATCCTCCTGTGCGAGTGCCACCAGTGTTCCGCCGAAGCGGCGCATCAGTTCGCGGCCGTCGGCGCAGACCTGGGTGAACGCATCCAGGCCGTCGTCGTACCAGCGCAGCAGCAGCTCCTGCGCACTGTCGATCAGTGCCGCCGCATGGATGTGCACATCGCCGCGCTGGCCGATGCGGTCCAGGCGCCCGATGCGCTGTTCCAGCATGTCCGGGTCCAGCGGCAGATCCCACAGCGCAAGATGCTGGGCGAACTGGAAGTTGCGGCCTTCGGCGCCGATTTCCGAGGCGATCAGAAGCCGCGCTCCGTCCTCGACCTGGGCGAAGTAGGCCGCGTTGCGGTCGCGCTGCAGCAGGTTCATGTCTTCGTGGAAACGCGCCACGGCAACGCCCGAACGCAGCCGCAGCGCTTCTTCCAGCGCCTGCACCTTGGCGCGCGAGCGGCACAGCAGCAGCAGTTTCGCCGGCGCGATCTCGTCGAGCAGGCCAAGCAGCCAGTCCATGCGCGGGTCGTGCGTGTAGTCGTGCTCGGGCTCGATGTGACCCGGCGTGCCGACATCGGCATGGAACTCGGTCAGCAGGCGGCCGGGTCGCGACGGATCGTCGCCGACCGGATCCAGGCGTGCGAGGTGTTTCACGCGTTGCGGAAAACCGCCGACCGCGGCCCGGCGGTTGCGGATCATCACGCGGCCGGTGCCGTGGCGATCGATGAGCATGTCGATCAGCGCGTCGCGCGCGGCGTGGTTGCCGCTCTCGATGCGCGCCAGATGGGCGGGCAGGGCATCGGCATCGGGACCGAGCAGCGCGGCGAGCGTGTCGATGTCGTGCGGCAGCAGCGGATCGCCGTGCAGCAGTTTTTCCACCGTGCCCGACAACGCGACGAAGCCGTGCGTCTCGGCCTCGAACGCACGCAGATCGGAGTACCGTGCCGGATCGAGCAGGCGCAGGCGCGCGAAATGTCCGCCGAGGCCGAGCTGCTCCGGCGTGGCGGTCAGCAGCAGGGCACCGGGAATCTGCGCGGCGAGCGTCTCCACCAGCGCGTACTCCGGGCTGATCGCGTCCGCGGACCAGGCCAGGTGATGCGCCTCGTCCACCACGAGCAGATCCCAGCCGGCGTCGAGCAACTGGCGTCGACGTTTCGCATCGTTGGCGAGCCAGGACGTGGCGGCGATGACGCCCTGTTCGTCCTCGAACGGGTTGGCGTCCGGTTGCGCGGTTTCGATCGACTCGCAACGCTCCTCGTCGAAGATCGCGAACCGCAGGTTGAAGCGCCGCAACAGTTCGACGAACCACTGGTGCACGAGGCTTTCGGGCACGAGCACCAGCACCCGCGCCACGCGCGCGGACGCGAGCTGCTGCGCGATGACGAGGCAGGCTTCGATCGTCTTGCCGAGGCCGACCTCGTCGGCCAGCAGCAGGCGCGGCGGACGGCGTTCACCCGCGGTTTCGGCGGCGCGCAGCTGGTGCGGGATCAGATCGATGCGCGCGCTCTGCACGCCGGCGCCGGGATGCTGCTGCGCGCCGGCGCGGCGGCGCAGCAGTTCGAGACGGAAGTCGAACTGGTCGTTGCGGTCCACGCGGCCGCCGAGCAGGCGCGCATCGGCTTGCGAGACCGGCTGTTCGGCGTCGAGTTCGCCCTCGGCGATGGCGCGGTCGCGGCTGCGGTAGGTCAGCAGGCCGGCCGATGCGTCGATCGCTTCGACCTCGTACTCCTGCCCATGCGCACGAATGCGATCGCCGATTCGGAACTCGGCGCGCGCCATCGGCGCGGATTCCATCGCGTACTGGCGCACGACGCCCGAGCCGGTGAAAACGATCTGCACGCTGCGACCGGCCAGGCGCAGCACGGTGCCGAGGCCGAGTTCGGGCTCGGCGGTGGAGAACCAGCGCTGCCCGGGAACGAAAGGTGTCATCCGCGCATGTTAACGCGCGCAGCGGTGCGATGTCGCTGCGCGCTACGCGCGCAGCGACGCCCGACGATCACCACACCGACACGCGATCCTTCTCCGCGCGCAGCATCGACGCCTTGCCGACCTTGCACTGGAAGCTCTCGGCGAACGGCGTGAGATTCGACAACGGTCCGTTGACGCGATACTTCGCCGGCGCATGCACGTCGGTGGCGACGAGCAGCTGCAGTTCCTCGTCGGTGTAGTTGCGTCGCCACACCTGCGCCCACGACAACCAGAAGCGTTGCGCCGGGGTCAGTCCGTCGACTTTCTGCGTCCCGGGATTGCTTGCCTGGAACGCGGCCCACGCGGTCTGCAGGCCGGCGAGGTCGGCGATGTTGGACCCGAGCGTGAGGCGACCGCTGACCTTCACCGGGCCGAACGCCGAGTACGCGTCGTACTGCAGCTCCAGCGGCTTGGTGCGCAGCGCGTAGGCGTTCGCGTCGGCGGTCTCCAGCCACGGCGCGATCCTGCCGCCGGCATCGAAGGTGCTGCCGATGGTGTCGTAACCGCGCATCAGTTCGTGGCCGACCAGCGCGCCGAGTGCGCCGTAGTTCAGTGCGGCGTCGGCAGCGGGATCGAACAGCGGCGGCTGCAGGAATCCCGCCGGCAGCACCAGCTGGTTGCGCGCAGGGTCGTAATAGGCGTTGACCACGTGTGCCGGCTGCGGCCACTGCCAGTCCTCGCGCGGTTTGTCGACAGTCGCCATCAGGCGCTTGTGCACGTACGCGATGATGGCGAGCACATTACCGGCATAACTGTCGCGCGACAGCGTCAGTCCTTCGTAGCCCGGCCCGTGTTCGGGCGCGCCGATCTTCAAGTCGAGCGCATCGATCTTCGCCAGCGCCGCGGTGCGTGCCGCCGTGCCGAGCCACGGCGCCCGCTCGATCTGCGCGCGCTGCGCGGCGCGCACCGATTCGACCAGCGCCACCGCTTTCGCCTGCGCATCGGCCGGCAGGTACTGCTGCGCATAGCGCTGGCCGAGCGCGTACCCGAGCAGGGCGTCGACGCTGTCGCGCACCCGGCGCCAGCGCGGCAGCGCCTCCTTGGTGCCGCGCAGCGTGCGCAGATACAGCGCCTCGTGTGCCTGCACGAACGGCGACGAAAGATACGGCGCAAGCACATGTGCCACGTGGAAGCGCAGATACGCGCGCCACTGCTCGAGCGGCACTGCGGCGAGCGCGGCGCCGGCTTCGGTGAAGAACGAGACGTGCGCGAGCGACACGCTGTCGACCTTCCCCAGCCCTTGCGCCTTCATGAACTTGCGCCACTCGAACGCAGGGAAGGTCTTGTCCAGTTCCTTTACCGCGACCAGGCGGTAGGAATTGCCCGGATCGCGCAGCTGCAGCAGCGTGAGCGACTGGCGCGCGAGGCGCGATTCGATCGCCAGCACCGCATCCGCCTCCTGCGCGGGGTTTGCGCTGCCGCTCAGCGTGAGCAGGCGCTCGACGTAGGCCTCGTAGGCGGCGAGCAGGGTGCGCGTGTCGTTGTCCTCGCGCAGGTAATAGTCGCGGTCGGGCAGGCCCAGGCCACCCTGGGTGATGTAGGCGATGCGGCGCGAGGGATCCTTCAGGTCGTCGTTGATGCCGAAGTCGAACAGCAGCGGGAGTCCGCGCGCGTGCAGATCGGCGATGGCCGGGGCGAGATCCTTCGGCTTTCTGATCTTCGTGATGCGCTCGAACAGCGGCGCGAGCGGTGCGGCGCCGGCTGCCTCGACGGCGGTCTCGTTCATGCCGCTGGCGTAGAGATCGCCGAGCAGGCGCGTGGTGTCATCGTCGGCGGCGCTGGTCGCCGCCTCCAGCAGCGCGCGTTGCTGCGCGATGCCGCGCAGCTGCAGTTCCTCGAACGTGCCCCAGCTGCCGTGGCCCTGCGGCACCGGATTGGCCTTGAGCCAACCGCCGTTCGCGTACTGGTAGAAATCGCTGCAGGCCGCGACGTTGCCGTCCAGATTGCGCGCATCGAGCCCGCGCTCGTTGGTTTGCGCAGTTGCGGCCGCGGCGGCCGAAATCAGCAATGCGAATTGCAATGGGCGGAACACGCGCATGGACGCTCACGGAAGGGAAAGACGGACGATTCTAACAGGGCGCGTCGCCGTGCCCGCTTCCGTTCCAGACCCCGCTCGCGTAGGCCTGCACTGCTGGGGCGCGGCGACAGGCGCATTCGTGCCGCGGCAACGATGCAACGGACTTTCGCCGCCTCCGCGACATGCGGAATGCAAGCCGCGCTCGTCGCATTCTGCACGCGTTGCGTCGCCAAACGGAGTCTCTAAGATCGCCGCGATCGCGTGACCCCGGCGCGAAGAAGACTCAGGAGATCATGCATGCGTCCAGCCCTGTTACACGCCGCACTTGCACTGTCGCTCGGCGGCATCGCGACCGTCGCGTCCGCCGCCGACGACGACCGTTTCACCTTCCGCGCCAGCGCGTTCGACACCGATGCGAGCATTCGCGTCGGCGCCAACGGCACCGTCGGCAACGAGGACATCAACGCCACGTTCGACGACGTGGGTGTCATCGACGGCAGCGAAACGGCGCTGCGGTTCGAAGCCGTCTATCACCCCGCCGAACGGCATCGCGTGGCGCTCAACTACTACGACCTCGAGCCACGCGAGTCCTACGTGCTCGACCGTGACATCGGCTTCGAGGAGTTTCCCGAATACACCCTGCCGGCCGGCAGCCGGGCCGATGTCGGTATGGACTTCAAGCTCGCCACGCTGATGTACGAATACGCCTTCGTCGAAAGCGACACGTGGACGGTCGGCGGCCAGGTCGGCGTGCATTGGGCGCAGCTGATGGCGTTCGGCAGCGTCGACATCCCCGACATCGCCAGCGACCGCGTCGAATGGAAGCGCACGAAGCGGGCGATCGCGCTCGGTGCACGCGCGCAGTATCGGCCGAGCGACCGCTGGCGTTTCGGTCTGGAAGTGCAGGGCTACGACACCTCGTGGGGCAATTTCGTGTCCGAGAACGGACACTTCGAGCGCGCCGGGTTGCTCGCGGAATACCGCTTCACCGACACGTTCGGCGTGCATGTCGGCTACGACTGGTTCCGCCTGAAGCTGCGCGACGTGGCGGCCGACGAGGACGAGTACTACTCGGTGCTGCTCGACGGCGAACTGAAGGTGCACGGGCCGACGGCGGGACTCACGCTCGCGTTCTGAGCACGCGCCTCCGCGGCTTCGCCGATGCCCGAAACGCAACAGGCCCGGACGGTGTCCGGGCCTGTTGCGTCGAGCCGTGGCAGGTGCTGTGTCGTCAGTCTTCGAAGCTGTCGGAGAACAGCATGAAGTCGACCGACAGCACACTGTCGGCGCAGAAGTTGTTGCTTTCGATCGACTCGTTTTCCACCGCATTGTCCGGATCGATCATGCAGCCGCCCTGTTCGCGAGGATTGGTGTAGGACCCGAGGCTCTGCGGAAGGACCGGAAGGGTCACCGTCGCGCTTGCGCCCGGCATGAAGGACAGCGCGCTCGTCGCCGTGCAGACGAGATCGAAATTGGCGATCTGACACGATGCGGTGCCGCTTACCTCCGGACTGTTGCCTCCCGCAACCAGGCTCAAAACGGGCAGGCCGTAGGCGACATCGACGTCGGGAAGTCGGTCCAGCAATATGCGATCGCCGGGCGCGAAATCCGCGGGCGCGGTGGCGGCCGGGTCGTTGCGCAGCTCGATGATCCAGTTCCATCCGTCGATGTCTGCCGCCTCGTTGTCGGTGTCGTTGGTCTTTGAGATCTGAAGATCGCTGAGCAGAAGATTCACGCTGGTTGCAATGGTTGCGGTGTTGTTGCCGGGCGCGATGTCGGAGATGTCCGGCGAATCGACCGTCGCGCTTGCGACGACTTGCGGCGGAGACCCTGCGGCAGGAACGACGCGCAGCGAAACCTCCCGCATGGCCCCGGCCTCGATGTCTCCCAGATCGCACTCGGGATAACCGAGTGGGTCATTGACGCAGCCGATCGTTCCGACGACGTCGATGCCCGGAGCGAACGGGCTGAATTCGATCGAGGCGCCGGGCGCCGGTAGGGCGGACTGGTTGGACACGACGATTGTGTGATCCAGAGGCATCCCTTGCGTGACCGGATTCGGAGTCGATTCCATCGAAATGGACAGATCGGGATTCAACGCAGGACGGTTGATGGAGAATCGCACAGAGAAACTCAGGCTCTGGCCGGGCCCGAGCACACGATTGCTCCATTGCACGCCCGACGTGTAGTCGCTGTCGCCGGACGGCACCGAGCTCTCGAAATCGTCCAGGGAATCGTCGTCGAGCGCGAAGAAGACATCGTCAGGCCCGATGGTACGGATCGCGAAACGATCCGCGTCCTCCGCGTAGTAGTAACCTACGTCGCCGAATTCGTCGTCGAAACGCATCGTCGGCGTGTCCCCCGATGCGATGAGTTGGGCGGTGTCTCCCACACCGGATCCCCCGACATCCATGTCGATCACATGGAATACGTCAAGGGTCACGGGTTCGGACAGGCTCAGATTCTGTACCGTGAGCCGCATCACGACCGAGCCGGACGGCGATCCCGTGATGTTCTGGCCACCGATCACGGTGCTCGTCTCGACAGCGCGGAACAGTCCTCGTCCCGCGACATCGTTCCATTGCATTTCCGACACCGCGCCCTCGTACTGTTGGACGTCGGGCTTGGGAAGAAAGGTCTCACGCGTATCGTCGCCGACACGGAAGGCCCAGCCTGTCTGGTACACGTGATCGTTCGTGGGAGTCTGCGAGACGCCGGTCAGATCGGCTGCCGGCGTCGAATCCCATGGCGATTCGCCGCGGATGAACGTGGCATTCCCGTCATTGATCGCGCCTTGCGCGTGGACAAGGCCGGACGCTGCGGCCAGCAAAACGGCAACAAAGGATGCACGGTACATGGGCGACACTCCGGAATGAGGGCTTCCGGAAGACGTTCGGGATGCCAAGGGCCCAGGGGTCGCGCGTCGGACACCACTAGGCGGCGTCGATGCACCGCCGGTCGGGCGCGGCCCGTTGCTCGCCGCCAGTGACGGCAGGCAACGGAGGGCACGGGCACGCCGTGTGCGCGGCGTGCCGTTGCCCGGTTTTCGCCGCTTGTGCTACCAGATCAGGATCTGCTTGTCCCCGCCGCGCACCATCGGCTGCCCGGGCTTGCACGCGAACGCCTGCGCAAACGCGCCCATGTTCGACGGCGCGCCGATGGCGCGGAAGTTCGCGGGCGCGTGCGAGTCGGTCTTGAGGCGCACCTGCAGCTCCTCGGGCGTGAAGTGGCGGCGCCACACCGTGCCCCAGTTCATGAAAAAGCGCTGGTCCTGGGTGTAGCCGTCGATCATCGGGTCCTTGAAGTCCGGTCCCTGCGCACGCTTCATTGCATCGTGCGCGACCGCAAGACCGCCCAGGTCGGCGATGTTCTCGCCCAGTGTCAGCGTGCCGTTGACCTTCGCGCCGGGTGCCGCCTCGTAGTCGTCGAATTGCGCAACGAGTTTGGCGGTGAGTTCCTCGAAGCCCTTCTTGTCCTCGTCGGTCCACCAGTTCTCGAAGTTGCCGGTGGGGCCGAAGCGGCTGCCCTGATCGTCGTAGCCGTGGATCATCTCGTGTCCGATCACCGCGCCGATGCCGCCGTAATTGAGCGCGTCGTCGGCCTTCGGGTCGAAGAACGGCGGCTGCAGGATCGCCGCCGGGAACACGATCTCGTTCTGCTGCGGGTTGTAGTAGGCGTTCACCGTCTGCGGCGTCATGCCCCACTCGGTACGGTCGACCGGCTTGCCGATCTTCGCCAGGTTCCACTTGTAGTTGTATTCGATCGCCGCGGCGACGTTGTCGACGTAGCTCTCGCGCGAGGTCTTGAGGCCGGACCAGTCGCGCCACTTGTCCGGGTAACCGATCTTGGGCGTGAACGAAGCCCACTTCTCGAGGGCCTTCTTCTTGGTCGCGGGGCTCATCCACTCGAGATTCTCGATGCGCGTCTTGAGCGCGGCGCTGAGATTGCCGACGAGTTCCTCCATGCGCGCCTTCGATTCGGGCGGGAAGGCCTGCTTGACGTAGGCCTGGCCGAGCGCCTCGCCGGCCATGCCGTTGAGCGTGTTGAGCGTGCGCTTCCAGCGCGGCAGCTGTTCCTTCTGGCCACGCAGGGTCTTGGAGTAGAAGTTGAAGTTCTCCGTGGCGAACGCATCGCTCAGGAACGGCGACGCGTTGTCCACGGTCTGGAAGCGCAGGTAGGCGCGCCAGTGCGCGGGGTCCTCGTCCTGCAGCATGGTCGAGACTTCCTGGTGGAACTGCGGAATGGCAAAGGAGAACATCGCCGGCACCGCGACGCCCTGCGACTGGAAGAACGTCGTCCACGGAAAGTTCGGCGTGAGCTTGTCGGCTTCGGCCGGTGTGATCGGGTTGTAGAACAGCGACACGTCGCGCGAGAGTTCCTCGCTCGACTTGGACACCTTTGCCAGGCGCGTTTCGAACGCCATCACGTCCGTTGCCTGCGACGCGGCCTCCGCCGCCGGCACGCCGGACAGTTCCAGCACCTTGGCGATGTGCTTGACGTAGGCCTCGCGCTGCGCGGCCTTGTCTTCGTCGAAGTAGTAGTCGCGGTCCGGCAGGCCGAGTCCGGCCTGGGCGACGTAGGCGATCTGCATCGACGAATCCTTGAAATCCGCCGACGGGCCGAAGCCGAACAGGAAACCGCGGCCGCGCGCGTAGTTGGCGCGCAGCCAGTCAGCGATCTCCGCGCCCGAGTCGAGCGCGTCGATGGCGGCGAGATCGGCCTCGAGCGGTTCGATGCCGAGCGCGTTCGCGCGCGCCTCGTCCATGCCGGTGGCCCAGAAGTCGCCGACGATGCGGTCGATGCTGCCGGTTGTGGCGTCGCCCTTTTTCGCGATGGCCGCGGCGATTTCCGCCTGCACCTGCAGCGAGCGCTCGCCGATCACCTCGAAGCTGCCCCAGGTCACGCGATCGCCGGGAATCGGGTTGGCCTTGAGCCATTTGTCGTTGACGAAGCGGTTGAGGTCATCGCATGCGGCGATGTCGCCGTCGAGTTGGCCGGCATCGAAGCGGATCGGTTCGATCGCCGACGCCGGACTGGACACGCCGGCAGCGAGTGCGAGGCCGAGCGCGAGGCTCAACGGCGAGAGAAGCAGTGATTTCATCGGGTTCTCCAGGGGGAATCGGACGCGGCGCGTTAGGGGCCGAAGGGCAGGGCGTCGCGCGGGCACGACGCAAGGTGGCGGCATGCTAGTGGCGTGCCGGAACGGCAAGCAGTGTCGAAGGTCACGGGGGACGGGGGCCCAGGGGTTGGATCGGCGTCGATCGTTGCAGAATCGACGACGATCGCGACGCAATGTCGCAAAATTGCCCCATTGGCGTGGCACACTGGGCGCATGTCGCGCCTGTTCCCCATTCTACTGCCTGTGCTGCTGATCGCGCTTGCCGCGTGCGACGGCGGCGACCGCCAGGCGTCCGTTGCCGTGCGGGAGACCGCCATGCCCCCACCGGCCGTACCCGCGCTGCGGGTGATGACCTACAACACCTCGCTGTTCGACGCCACCGATGGCGCGCTGATCGCGCGTCTAGCGAGCGGCGACGACAATGCGCGCCGCATCGCGGCGGTGATCCAGCACCTGCGCCCGGACGTCCTGCTGCTCAACGAATTCGATCACGACAGCGCGGAGCGTGCGGCGGAACTCTTCCAGCGCGAGTACCTGGAAGTGCCGCAGGCGGGCCAGGCGCCGCTGCGCTACGACTTCCGCTTCAGCGCGCCGGTCAACACCGGCGTGCCGAGCGGGCTCGACCTCGACGGCGACGGCGCCTCCGACACGCCGAACGATGCCTGGGGCTACGGCAGGCATCCGGGGCAATACGGTCTGCTCGTGCTCTCGAGGTACCGCATCGACGCGGCGGCGGTGCGCAGCTTCCAGCACCTGCGCTGGGCCGCGATGCCGGACGCGCGCAGGCCGTTGCGCGAGGACGGCACGCCGTTCCACTCCGATACGGTCTGGCAGCAATTGCGGCTCTCCTCCAAGTCGCACTGGGACGTGCCGATCCATGCGCCCGGCGGCGTGCTGCATTTCCTCGTCGCGCATCCGACGCCGCCGGTGTTCGATGGCCCGGAGGATCGCAACGGGAACCGCAATTTCGACGAGATCCGCCTGTTCGCCGAGTACGTGTCGCCGGGCGAGAAGGCGTGGCTGTGCGACGACGCGGGCCGCTGCGGCGGTGTGCCGGCCGACGCGCGCTTCGTCATCGCGGGCGACATGAACGCCGATCCGTCCGATGGCGACGGTGTGCCCGGTGCGATCGCGCAATTGCTGCAGCATCCGCGCGTCGACGCCGGGTTCGTGCCGCGCAGCGCCGGCGCCGTGGCGCGCGCGCGCGGCTACGGGCTTGCGTTGCGTGGCGATGCGGCGAGCAAGACCGGCGACTATGGCCCGCGGACCGGCGTGCTGCGGCTCGATTATGTGTTGCCGTCGCGCGGATTCGTGGTGCGCGACGGCGGCGTGTTCTGGCCGACGGACGATGCCCGTGCGGCGGATTGGCTGACCGCGTCCGACCACCGCCCGGTGTGGCTCGATCTGGAGGTCGCCGGGCCCTGAGCCGGCAGCGCGCGCGCTGCGACCCTGCGACGCGATCCGCCGTCAGGTTGCAGGCGTCAGATGGCCGCGGAATCCGAACTGCGCGCCGTCGCCGCGCACCGAGACCACGAGCAGGATCATCGCCAGCGGCAGCATCAGCTCCACCTCGACCGCGTTGCCGCTTGCGTCCCGGCCCACGAGCAGCATCTCGCACAGCGCGCCGCCGGTATCGAGTTCGCTGCAGACAAGGTGCGGCGCGTGATCGCCCGGCGCCAGATAGGGCTTGATCGCCTCGCCCAGCGTCTCGACCGCCTGCGGGTGCAGGAACACGGCATACATCGGTTTGTCGCTCATGACGGGTCCCTGTCTGCGGCTGTCAGGCCGGTGGATCGAACGGGTCGAGGGTGATGCCGACGGCCGCGGCCGCGGCGCGCGCCTTGGCGCGTGCGGTGTCGATCGAGTCGCCGCGCGCCAGGGTCACGCCCACGCGGCGCTGGCCGTCCACGCGCGGCTTGCCGAACAGGCGCAGGCCGGTTTCCGGCGCCGACAGCGCATCGGGCACACCGTCGAAGCGCGGCACGCCATGGCCGTGCGCCAGCAAGGCACACGAGGCCGACGGACCCAGCTGGCGAACCCCGGGCACCGGCAGGCCGAGAATCGCGCGCGCGTGCAGCGCGAATTGCGACAGGTCCTGTGAGATCAGCGTCACGAGGCCGGTGTCGTGCGGCCGCGGCGACACCTCCGAAAACCACACCTCGTCCTCGCGGACGAACAGCTCCACGCCGAACAGCCCGTGCCCGCCGAGGGCGTCGGTGATCGCGCGCGCGATGTGCTGCGAGCGCTGCAGCGCGAGTGGACGCATCGGCTGCGGCTGCCAGCTCTCGCGGTAGTCGCCGTCGACCTGCAGGTGCCCGACCGGATCGCAGAAGGTGGTGCCGTTGCGGTGGCGCAGGGTCAGCAGCGTGATCTCGTAGTCGAAGCGGACGAAGCCCTCGACGATGACGCGGCCCTGCCCGGCGCGGCCGCCGCGCTGGGCGTGGTCCCACGCCGCATCGATGTCGGCGGCCTGCTTCACCAGGCTCTGACCCTTGCCCGACGAACTCATCACCGGCTTCACCACGCACGGCAGGCCGAGCGCCGCGACGGCGGCGCGGTAATCGTCGACGCTGTCGACGAAGCGGTACGGCGATGTCGGCAGGCCCAGCTCCTCGGCCGCGAGGCGACGGATGCCCTCGCGGTCCATCGTCAGCCACGCCGCGCGCGCGGTCGGGATCACACGCAGCCCGCGCTCGCGTTCGAGTTGCATCAGCGTCGGGGTATGGATGGCTTCGATTTCAGGCACCACGAGGTGCGGATCGACCTCGTCGATCAGAGCGCGCAGCGCGACCGGATCGAGCATGTTCAGCACGCGGCTGCGATGCGCCACCTGCATCGCGGGGGCGTCGGCGTAACGGTCGGCCGCGATGATCTCCACACCCAGGCGCTGCGCCTCGATCGCGACCTCCTTGCCGAGCTCGCCCGAGCCGAGCAGCAGCAGGCGCGTGGCGCCGGAGGTGAGCGGTGTTCCGAAGGTCATGGCGAGGCTCGTGGGTGGTGCTGCGGCATTCTAAAGCGCGGAGCGGCCGGGGGCGCGGCCGCGGCGTGCCCGAGCCCGTCGGCGGACGCCGCCGGTGCGGCACGCGATGGCGGTGGGCCCGCCGTGGGGCGTTGCGTCACTCTTCCAGCTGCGACAAGGCAAACGCGACATCGAGCTTCTCCATCGCGTCGCGCGGCTTGAGCTTGGCAGCCTTCTCGTACGCGGCGGCGGCCTCGTCCTCCTTGCGGTCGCCAAACAACAGCAACAGGCCGTTGCCGTATTCGATGTGCGCGATCGGCGAGGCCGGCGTCAGCTTCAGCGCGGTCTTCAGGTGCTCCTCGCCGGCGGCGGCCTTTGCGCCGTACGTGAGGCCGCCGATCATCGCGCCGACCTTGTTGATGATCTCGGCGTGGTAGAGCCCGAGCGCGGTGTGCGCTTCGGCGTGTTTCGGGGCGAGTTTGAGCGCCTTGTCCAGGCTTTGCTTCACCTTGCCGGCGAGTCCCTGCGACAAGGCCTTGGCGATCGAGATGCCCTGGCTGTAGCGGCCCAGCGCGAACGCGTGCCGGTAGTGGGTGTTGGCGTCGTCCGGCCAGGCCCTGGCCGCGGCGTCGGCGAGCGCTGCGAGTTGCTCGAAGCGCTTGAGCTGTTCCTTTTCGTCGTCCACGAGGTAGACCGCGTGGATCCCGCCGGCCTTCACCGCGACCGACGCACCAAGCGGGCCGAGCGCCGAGCCTGCCTCGAACGCGTCCTGGAAGTCGCCGCGGTGATGGCTGCGCCACGCGTCCTGCAGCTGCGCCGCGAGCTGGTCCGCCTGTGCGGCCTTGCCCAGGGCCGGAGTCTTCCGGATCGCGCCGGCAACGCGTGCGGCGTCGGGGAACGGTTCCGCATCGCCGCCGTGCAGCGTGTCCCACGCCTTGGCGAGTTTGTCGCCGCCGTAGTCGAAGGCCTTGCTCTCGTACGGAAACGCTGCCCAGCGCTTGCTTGCGGCCATCGTCGTTGTTCCCCCTGCGATCGAGCGTCGAGCTTCGCCCAGCGCTGCCGCGGTGGCAAGACGCGGCGCAGCGCATCGGCCTGCCGATGAGCTCCGGCACGCGGTTGCGGCGTATGCCCTCACGACGGCGAGCTGCGCTCGGGACGCGGCTCGGCGAGGACCTTGCGGGAACGGAACCCGCCATCGAGCAGGGAGCGCCATGGAAAGCCAGCACCGTCACGATCCGGCCCACGATGCGGGCACCGTTGCGGACACGCACGCCCGCACCGCCGCCTTGCTGTTCGCGCAGGTGATGCATTCGGTCACGGACCGACTCGAACCGGTGCTGGAAAAAGCGCTCGAACGTCTCGGCCGCCAGCTGTTCGCGCGTGCCGAGAGCGGGCGCGGCGGCGAGCAGCATGTCGCGCTCGATGCGCTGCGTCATCTCAACCGCACCCGTGCCGATCTGTTGCCGGAACTGCTGCGTGCCGTGCAGCACGCGGCCGACGCCATGCGCAATCCGCGCACGGCGCCCGACGCGCCCGGCGACACGCCATCCGACAGCTGGTGCCTGCTCGACAACGCCGTGGTGGAGGAGGCCGGGCTGATCGACAGCCTCGGCGGATGGCTCGAAACGCGACTGCATCTGCCGCTGCATCTGCTGGCCGAGCGCATCGGCGTCCTGTTCGGCCGCGAGGTGCCGTCGGCGCGTGCGCTCGCCTGCGGGCCGCACGCGCTGCTGTCGGCCACGCGCGCGGCCGCGCGTGCGCTCGACATGGGCTTCGAGGCGCGTTCGATGCTGCTGTCGCAGGTGGCGGCCGAGCTCGACGCAACGCTGCCGGCCTGCTACGACCTCGCGAATGCGCGTCTGCGCGCGGCCGGCGTGCTGCCCGACCTGGCCGGTTACCGGCCGAAGGCACGCATCGGCCGTCAGCGGACGACGGCCGGGTGTGGATCGAAGATGGATGCGGACGCACCTGCAGCGCCGCCAGTGACCGACACGTCCGCACGACCGCCACTCACCGGGCGGCCGCCGCTGCGGCCGTTCGCGGCGTGGCTCGATCTTGCCGACACCGGTGCCGTTCCCGCACCCGAGGCCGAGCGCACCATCTTCGACGTGATGCGGCATCTGCTCGGCGGACGGCGCGCCTTTCTCGGGCGCGGCGCCGACACGGGCGCGGTGCCGGCACACCGCGTCGACCCCGCGCAGGTGCAGGCCTCGTTGCGCGACCTGCAGCGCACATCCGCGCCCGGGCCGCAGACCCAGCCGCAGGTCGGCGCGCTCAAGCCTGCACTGATGCGGCGCCTGCAGGCCTGCATTCCGGACGGCATGGTTCCGGATCTGGACGCAGTGCAGGCGGACACCATCGAGCTCGTCGACATGCTGTTCGAGCATCTGCTGCACGACGTGGCGCCGCACGGCACCGGCGCGGCCCTGCTCGCACGCCTGCAGGTGCCGCTGCTGCGCGTCGCGCTGCAGGACAGCGGGTTCTTCACCCGCAAGCAGCATCCGGCACGTCGCATGCTCGACACGCTGGCCGACGCCGGCCTGTTCTGGCTCGACCCGGCGCACGATGGCGATGCGGCATTCGCGGCGGAACTCGACGCGCTGGTGGACGGCATCGCATCCGGCTTCGATGGCGACCTCGATGTGTTCGAGTCCGCGGCGACGCGGCTGCAGCGCCAACTGGACGAACGCGTGCGCCGTGCCGCACTGATCGAGCGCCGCCACGTGGAAGCCGAGCAGGGACGCGAACGACTGGAGCTGGCGCGTTCCGCCGCAACCAACGCCATCGCGATGGCGGTCGGCGCGCATCGGTTGCCGGCGCCGCTGCACGCGCTGCTCACCGGCGCATGGACCGATGCACTCGCGCTTGCGGCGCTGCGCGACGACCCCGGCGGCGCGCTGTTCGATCGTCGTGTCGCGGCCGCCGTGGCGCTCGTGCAACGTGCGCATTCCGCGCGTCCCGGCGTCGCGCCGGAGGCGGAGGCCGGAGGGGCCGCGCGGGCGGATGCGTCCACCCTGCGCGCGGTACTGGTCGAGGGCCTGCGTCAGGTCGGTCACCTCGAGGACGCTGCGGCAGCGCTCGCGGAGACCGCGCTCGCGCAGGCGACGGGCATGCCGGATGCCGCCTCGGGCGGCGCGGGGTCCGACACGGCGCAGGCGGAGCACGCACCGGACTTCGCGTCCGCGGCTCGCGTCTCCGGCGAGGCATCCGCTGCGGACGACGCAGCGCAACCCGTGCACGAGCGCGCGGCGTCGCCGCTGCCGCACCCGCCCGCCGCCGAAGCGGCGCTCGGCAACGAGGCCCGGCAGCATCTGGAACGCCTGCGTCGCCTGCCGTTCGGAACCTGGTTCGATCTGGACCTCGGCGACACCGCGCGGTGCCGCTGCCGCATGTCGTGGTTCAGCCCCGTCACCGGCCGCTGCCTCTTCGTCAACGCCCGCGGCCAGCGTGTGGGCGACCACACCCTCGCGTGGCTCGCGCAGGCGATGGCGGACGGGCGCGCGACCCTCGTGCGCGAGGCGCACGCATCGGTCGTCGATATCGCATGGCAGTCCATCCTCGGCGTGCTGCGTTCGCTCACCGGCGGACCGGTCGCAAGCCCGGCCTGAGCTCGCCCCGGCCACGGCGGCGGTCGTGACGCGACGCGAGCCGCCGTCGCTAGTGTGATTGCTCCAGCCTCGCTGCCTAGCATGCGTTCGGTCTTGCGACATCCCGCAGCACGGCCGGCCACGGACGGTCATCTCTCTCCCGATTCATCGAGGTAACGATCATGGTCAAGAAAGTCGTCAAACGTCCGGCGGCGACGTCCGCTCCCGCGCTCGACGCCCGCGATCTGTGGCTGGCGGGCCTCGGTGCCGTCTCCCTGACGCGCAAGCAGGGCATCCGCTTCTACGGCACCCTGCTCGAAGAGGGCCGGCAGTTCCAGGGTCGCGCCGAGGCCGCCATGGGCGATCTGCAGGGTCAGGCACGCGCCGGCGTGCAGCGCGTTCGCGCGCAGATGAACGCTGTCGTCGCGCCGCTGCGCGAGCGTGCGGAAGCGACGTTGAGCACGGTGCGGTCCGAAGTCGAGAGCCGCCTCGCGCCGGTGCTCGACAGGCTCGGCGTCAAGCGCAAGCCCGCCACGCGCGCGCGCGGCGGTGCCAAGCGCGTGGTCCGCAAGGGCAAGGCCGCGACCAAGCGCGCGGTACGCAAGGCCCGCGCCGCCTGATCGGTCGCCCGCGCACGCTGCCTGCGACGAACGCCCCGGCTTTGGCCGGGGCGTTCTGCGTTTGAGGGCCATCGATCCGTATTGCCGGCGACGCGAGACCGCGAGACCGCGAGGCCCGTTGCCTGCCTTCGATGCGGCTGCGCGAGCGCGGTCTCGCGCTCCGCGACACATCTAAGATCGGGGGCGCAAATGGAAACGCCTGCGCCGCGTCCGCATCGACACCGCACAGGCCGCGCGATCAGGGGCGCAGATACGCCTGCGCCAGCGTGTTGAGATGCAACCGCTCCGCATCGCGCAGGAACGGCGCCAGCAGCATCATCACCTGATGGATGCCCAGACGGATCGCTTCCTGCTCGTCGCGTTCGCCGCGCACGGCGCTGAAATTGAGCCAGAACGTCGCGATGACGAGGATGTTGTTGGCGGTGGCCGTGAGTTCGTCGTGCGACGCGCGCATCACGCCGGCCTGCACGAGGCCGCGCATCACCCCGGTGGCGTTGTCGGTGGCGCGCTTCATGATGCGCGCGAAGTGCATGCGCAGCTTGCGGTTGCGGGTCAGGATGTCGACGAGGTCGCGGTACAGGAAGCGGTATTCCCAGATGCACTCGTAGACCAGGTGCAACTGCAGCCAGATATCCTCCAGCCCGGGCAGGCGGTCGCGCGGTGCCATCAGCGCGCGGTCGATGCGCTCTTCGTACAGCGCGAAGAGCTGCTCGATGATGTCGTCCTTGTTGCGGAAGTGGTAGTAGAGATTGCCCGGGCTGATCTCCAGCTCGTCCGCGATGTGGTTGGTGGTGACGTTGGGTTCGCCGCGGGCGTTGAACAGCGCAAGGCTGGTCTCGAGGATGCGTTCGCGCGTGCGTCGGGCCATCGTGCGGAGCGGGGGCGTCGGCCTGCGGCGGGCGCGGCGCGGCTCAGCCGCGCAGCTTCTTCACGAGGTCGACGTACTTTTTCTGCGCCTCGTCCGGCGCGGTGCCCTTGAGCTTGCTCCAGGCCTCGTGCTTGGCCGTGCCGACGAAATCGAAAAAGCCGGGCTTGGGGCCGTTGACGTCGCCCTCGGAGCCTTGCTTGTAGAGCGCGTAGAGCTTGAGCAGGGTGTCGTTGTCGGGACGCTCGCTGAGGTCCTTGACGTCCTTGGAGGCTTGCTCGAACTGGGCTTTGAGATCGGCCATGACGGGCTCCGGCTGCGTGACGATGCGCCGACGCGCGGCGCTGCGACGGTTAGAGTACACGCGGGGCGCGCATCGGGGAACGGGTGCGGCGGGGCCGTTCTGCGGACGCGCGCGCGTCGCCGCGTACGGGGCGACGGTGCGTCTGCACAGAGGAGACTTGCGGCGACACGCCCCCCGTGTCGCGGATCGCCGGCGCGTCCGGCGAGGACGTGCCGCCTACTTCATGCGGTACGTGATCCGACCCTTGGTCAGATCGTACGGCGTCATTTCCACCTTCACCTTGTCGCCGGTGAGGATGCGGATGTAGTTCTTGCGCATGCGGCCGGAGATGTGTGCGGTCACTACGTGGCCGTTCTCCAGCTTCACGCGGAACATGGTGTTGGGCAGGGTCTCGAGGACCGTGCCTTCCATTTCGATCGAGTCGTCTTTGGACATTCGTGCTCGGGGCGGAGGCTCGGGATGGGCGGCAGGGCCGCAGATTGACGGAACATTATGCCACGTCGCCCGGTCCCAGACCAGTTCGGCGCCGCGCGGACCTACGCGCGGCACGCGGCGCGGCCGTTCAGGCGAGCGAGGCGGCGTCGAACGGCGCGATCGCGTCGCACCACGGCGCCACCGGCAGCCGTCCCGGCTCGGCGTGCCGCAGGTGGTGCAGGTAGCGCGAGCGCGCCATCGGTTGGGCGCCGAGGCGCGCGAGGTGCGGATTGGGGACCTGTGCATCGAGCAGGTCCACCCCGTGTCCCGCCAGCACGCGGCAGATCGCCGCAAGCGCCACCTTCGATCCGCCGCTGCGCGCGCTGAACATCGATTCGCCGCAGAACACGCCGCCCACCGCCACCCCGTACAGGCCGCCCGCGAGCTGGCCATCGGCCCAGACCTCGGCGGAATGCGCGTGGCCGAGTCGGTGCAGCGCGCCGTAGGCCGCCTGCATCGCCTCGGTGATCCAGGTGCCGCGCTGGCCCGCGCGCGGCGCGGTGGCACATGCGGCAACGACCTGCGCGAAGGCACGATCGAACGTCACCGTCCATGTCGATCCGCGCAGCGTGCGCCTGAAGCGACGCGGGAGTGCGAAGCGCCCGGTGTCGAACACGCAGCGCGGATCGGGCGACCACCACAGGATCGGCTCGTCGTCCGAGTACCAGGGAAAGATGCCGTGGCGGTAGGCGTTGAGCAGACGGCGCGGCTGCAGATCGCCGCCGAACGCGAGCAGGCCGTCGGGTTCGTGCAGTGCCGAATCCACCGGCGGAAACGGCGCGTCCGGATCGTCGGACAGACGCGGCAGGCGCAGGCTCACGGCGGGGCGGGCGTTTCGGCGCGGAACGGGGAATGCGCGAGCACAGCGTCGCGGTAGCGATGCACCGAGTCGCGCTCGTCCGCGCACCAGCCGCGCAGTGCGTCGGCGAAGTCGGTGTCGGCGATGAAGTGGCGGCTGTGGGTGAGCACGGGCAGGAAGCCGCGCGCGATCTTGTGCTCGCCCTGCGCGCCCGGTTCGAAACGCGTCAGGCCTTCGCGCAGGCAGTAGTCGATGCCCTGGTAGTAGCAGGTTTCGAAGTGCAGGCCGGGGGCCGCGTCGTCGCTGCCCCAGTAGCGGCCGTACAGCGTGTTGCCGCCGCGCAGGCACAGCGCGCCGGCCACCGTGCGGCCGTCGCGTTCGGCGAGGATCAGCACGAGCCGGCGCGGCAGCGTGCGGGCGAGGTGCCGCAGGAAATCGAGCGTGAGCGCCGGCGAGTTGCCCTTCTCGGCGAACGTCGTCAGGTAGAACTGGTGCATCGCGAGCAGGTCTGCGGCGGTGGCCTCATCGCCATGCACCACGCGGAAGCCGAAGCCGGCGCGGGCGACCTTCTCGCGTTCCTGCCGGATGGCCTTGCGACGCTTGTGCACGAACGCGTCGAGGAAGTCCGGGAAGTCGCGCCATCGCGGCGTGCCGTCGGCGCCGTTGCGCCAGTGGAACTGCACGTCGCAGCGCGACAGCCAGGCTTCGCCGGCCAGCGCGTCCTCGTGCGCGGGCAGGAAGTTGATGTGCGCACCCGACATCCGCGTGTGCGTGGTCTGCGATGCAAGCGTGTCGAGCAGGAGGCGTCGCGTCGCGTCGTCGCGCGCCAGCAGTCGCGGACCGGTGACGGGCGAGTAGGGCACGCCGAGCAGCCATTTCGGATAGTAGGCGCGACCGTAACGCTGCCACGCGGCGGCCCAGGCGTGGTCGAAGACGAACTCGCCGTGCGAATTCATTTTTTCGTAGCCGGGCACGGCGCCGATCAGCGCATCGCCGTCCCACAGCGTCAGATGCTTCGGCGTCCAGCCCCAGCCGGGGCGCAGGCAGCCGGTGGTTTCGAGGCCGGCGAGGAAGGCGTGTTCGACGAAGGGGTTGCTGCGGTCGTGCAGCGCGTTCCAGTCGGCTGCGGGAAGGTCTTCGAGAGAGCGGAACAGGCGCACGGTGGTCATGGCGTGCGGACGCCCCCTTCCGGCTGCCGCCTTCTTCCGCTGTGTGGGAGAAGGGCGCTTCGACGACGGCTCCGCAGGGGGGAGCCGTTGCCTGCTTTGCTGCGGGCGAGCGCGGAAAACTCGATGGCGGTTCCACAGACAACCTGTGCGGCCAAACTCGCCGCGTTGCACGCAATCGATGCAAGCGCGCATGTCTCGGCATGCGCGGGGCGCGACGGCGCGCGTGCCACGCGATCAGCCGTCCTTGTCGAGGAACTTCTCCGCATCCAGCGCCGCCATGCAGCCGAAGCCGGCGGAGGTGATCGCCTGGCGATACACCTGGTCCGCGACGTCGCCCGCGGCGAACACGCCCGGTACGCTGGTGGCGGTGGCGTTGCCGTCCAGGCCCGTGCGGATCGTGATGTAACCGTTCTTCATGTCGAGCTGGCCGTCGAACAGCGTGGTGTTCGGCGTGTGGCCGATGGCCACGAAGAACCCCTGCACCGCGATGTCGCGCGTGCTGCCGTCCTTCACCGAGCGGATGCGCATGCCGGTGACGCCGGAATCATCCCCGAGCACTTCGTCCACGGCGTGGTCCCAGACAAGCTCGATCTTGCCGGCCTGTGCCTTGGCGAACAGCTTGTCCTGCATGATCTTTTCGGCGCGCAGTTTGTCGCGGCGATGCACGAGATACACCTTGCGCGCGATGTTCGACAGGTACAGCGCCTCCTCGACCGCGGTGTTGCCGCCGCCGATCACGGCCACGTCCTGCTCGCGGAAGAAAAAGCCGTCGCACGTCGCGCAGGCCGACACGCCCTTGCCTTTGAACGCCTCTTCCGACGGCAGCCCGAGATACTTCGCCGTGGCGCCGGTGGTGATGATCAGCGCGTCGGCGGTGTACTCGCCGTTGTCGCCCTTGAGCCGGAACGGACGGCGCGAGAGATCGGCCGAGTGGATGTGGTCGAAGATGATCTCGGTGTCGAAGCGCTCGGCGTGCGCCTGCATGCGCGTCATCAGGTCCGGGCCGAGCAGACCGTGCGCGTCGCCGGGCCAGTTGTCGACCTCGGTGGTGGTCATGAGCTGGCCGCCCTGCTGCAGCCCGGTGATCATCACCGGCTTGAGGTTGGCGCGTGCGGCGTAGACCGCGGCGGTATAGCCGGCCGGGCCGGAACCCAGGATGAGGAGGCGGCAGTGCTTGGAGGCGCTCATGTATACTCGTGCGGTGGATTTTTCGGGAAGGGTGTTGCGGTTCGCCGCAGGCTTTCGATGCCCGGAAGGCACGCGCGGCGGCGAGGTTTCCAGCATGAGGGCCGACCTGATCCGAATCAAGCCGCAACACTCGGTTCGGTCGCGCCGCCACACACATCGATGTGCCACGCCCGCGCCGCGTCTGCGGCGTTTTTTCTGGGCGTGGCGCGTCGCAAAGACAATTCGACTGGGAGGTTGAGTGATGCGTATCGGTATTCCGCGTGAGACCAAGACTCTGGAAGGGCGCGTGGCGCTGGTGCCGGCGGCGTGCGGCGATCTGGTGCGGCGCGGGCACGAGGTGTGGGTGGAGAAGGACGCCGGCGTGAAGAGCGGTTTCTCCGATGCGCAATTCGAGCGCGTGGGCGTGAAGATCGCGCCGGACGCCGCCGCGCTGTACGAGAAGGGCGAACTCATCGTCAAGGTGAAGGAGCCGATCGCGGGCGACCTCGCGCTGCTGCGCAAGGACCATCTGCTGTTCTGCTACCTGCATCTGGCCGCCGAACCCGCGCTCACGAAAAAACTCCTCGACATCGGCCTGGCCGGTGTCGCGTTCGAGACTGTCGAGCTCGACAACGGCGACCTGCCGCTGCTGGCGCCGA
Organism: Chiayiivirga flava; assembly: GCF_014202825.1. Classification (GTDB taxonomy): domain Bacteria; phylum Pseudomonadota; class Gammaproteobacteria; order Xanthomonadales; family Xanthomonadaceae; genus Chiayiivirga; species Chiayiivirga flava. The sequence continues at coordinate 118,490 of NZ_JACHHP010000003.1, forward strand.
TGAGCGTCATCGCCGGCCGCATCGGTATCCAGGTCGGCACGCATCTGCTGCACCAGCCGATGGGCGGCAAGGGCAAGCTGCTCGGTGGCCTGCCGTCGACCGAACGCGGCAAGGTCGTGGTGTTCGGTGCTGGCCAGGCCGGCAGCAACTCGGCCGAACTCGCGGCCTCCGGCGGCGCCAACGTGGTGGTGTTCGAAAAGCGCCAGGACCGCATGACCGAAATGATGCGCCTGGGCCCGAACGTCACGTCGCTATACCCGTACGAGGAAGTGGTGGCGCGCGAGCTCGCGAATGCCGACATCGTCGTCGGCGCGGTGCTGGTCACCGGCGCCAAGGCGCCGCACGTGGTCACGCGCGAGATGATCCGCGGCATGGAGCCGGGCAGCGTGCTGGTCGACATCTCGGTCGACCAGGGCGGCTGCTTCGAGACCACGCGCCCCACCACGTGGAAGGAACCGACGTACGTGGAAGAAGGCGTGATCCACTTCGCCGTCACCAACATGCCGGGCGCGGTGCCGCAGACCTCGTCGCAGGCGATCTGCGCCGCGATCCTGCCGTGGGTGAGCAAGCTTGCGAGCGGGCAGTGGCGCGACAGCCAGCCGCTGATGCGCGGCATCAATGTGGAAGGCGGACGCCTGGTGCATCCGGCGTTGCAGGGGATGAAGCTCTGACTCCGCGCCGCGCGCTCCGCGACTGCAAATCCCGAAGCCCGCTCCTGTCCTTCTCCCGCCGGGAGACGGTGGCGCGGCAGCGCCGGATGAGGGTTCGGGCGGAGCGGCGCGCTGGCAATCGCCAAAATAGTGTTCCGTATGAGGCCGGTGTGGACGCGAAGCGCTGAAACGGAGACCCATCGAAACAGGCGACTCAAAGTGGGATACGACAGGTAGTAACCGCGGCTCGCAATAGGTGAGTTGCAACGTCGCAACCTTCGCCGGACCCTCACCCCAACCCCTCTCCCGGCGGGAGAGGGGCTCACGTTGCGGGTTTGGGTCGGGCGCGTTGCGGAGACGGCGAGAGGGGGCATACGCGCCGCCTCGTGTTCCAGCGACAGCAGTCCATCCAACCTGCAGTAACATCAGCAATTAACCGCAACAATCTGAGGTCCGGTCTCACGGTGGCACGCGCGCAGGGTGAAGTCAGGAAAGCAGCAGCAAATCCGCATCGACGCAGGGTCTGGCGCGAGAGCCTGATCCTGCTTGTGGTGCCGGTGCTGCTGTACCTGCTCGCATGCCTGCTGAGCTTCAGCAACGCCGATCCGGGCTGGTCGCATTCGGGCAGCGTCACCGGCGAGATCCAGAACTTCGGCGGCCTGGCCGGCGCCTATTTCGCCGACATCGCGCTGTCGTTCTTCGGCTTCGCCGCGTATGCGCTGCCGCTGCTGCTCGGCCTCATCATCTGGGCCGCGCTGCGCGGGCGCGAGGGCGACAACGAGACCGCGCTGACGCCCGCGTTGCGCCTCATCGGCGTGTTCGGATTCCTCATCGCCGCCTCGGGCATCGCGCACCTGCACCACAGTCCGGCCGGGGCGGATCTGCCGGTCGGCGCCGGCGGCCTGCTCGGCCAGCTTGTCGGTTCGCTGCTGCTGCGCGGCTTCGGCTTTCTCGGCGCCACGCTGTTCGTGCTGGCGCTGCTGCTGGTGTCGGTGACGCTCGCCACCGGCATCTCGTGGTTTGCCGTGATGGACCGCATCGGCCGCTTCGTGCTCTCGCTCGGCGGGGTGCTCGGCCGCAGCGCGAACAAGGCCGACGAATGGCGCGCGGCGCGCGCGGCCAAGGCCGAGCGCGAAGAAGTGCGGCGCGAGGACACGATCAAGCGCGCGAAGCGCGAGCCGGTGAAGATCGAGCCCAAGCTGCCGCCGCCGGAAAAAAGCGAGCGTGCGCAGCGCGAGCAGCAGATTCCGCTGTTCAGCGTCAGCACGACGGCCACCGGCCTGCCGCCGCTGTCGCTGCTCGACGATCCGAAGGAGCAGCCGAAGGGCTACTCGCCCGAGACGCTCGAAACGCTCTCGCGCCAGATCGAGTTCAAGCTCAAGGATTTCCGCATCGAGGCGCAGGTGGTCGGCGTCTATCCCGGACCGGTGATCACGCGCTTCGAGATGGAACCGGCGCCCGGGGTGAAGGGCAGTTCGGTGTCGAGTCTGGACAAGGACATCGCGCGCGGGCTCAGCGTGAAGTCGGTGCGCGTGGTCGACGTGATCCCGGGCAAGAGCGTCATCGGCCTGGAAATTCCCAACGCCAACCGCGAGATCATCTACCTCTCCGAGATCCTGCGCTCGAAGGAATACGACAAGGCCGCGAGCCCGCTGACGCTGGCGCTCGGCAAGGACATCGCCGGCCGGCCGACGGTGGCCGACCTGCAGCGCATGCCGCATCTGCTGGTGGCCGGCACCACCGGCTCGGGCAAGTCGGTGGCGGTCAACGCGATGGTGCTCAGCCTGCTCTACAAGGCCACGCCCGACGACGTGCGCATGCTGATGATCGATCCGAAGATGCTGGAGCTTTCGGTCTACGAAGGCATCCCGCATCTGCTCGCGCCGGTGGTCACCGACATGAAGGAAGCCGCCAACGGCCTGCGCTGGTGCGTGGCGGAGATGGAGCGGCGCTACAAGCTGATGTCGGTGTGCGGCGTGCGCAACCTCGGCGGCTTCAACAAGAAGGTGCGCGACGCGGCCGAAGCCGGCCAGCCGCTGATGGACCCGCTGTTCAAGCCCAATCCCGACCTCGGCGAAGCGCCGCGCGAGCTCGAGCCGCTGCCGTTCATCGTCGTCATCATCGACGAATTCGCCGACATGATGATGATCGTCGGCAAGAAAGTGGAAGAACTCATCGCGCGCCTGGCGCAGAAGGCGCGCGCCGCCGGCATCCACCTCGTGCTCGCGACGCAGCGCCCCTCGGTGGACGTGATCACCGGCCTGATCAAGGCCAACATCCCGACGCGCATTGCGTTCCAGGTATCGAGCAAGATCGACTCGCGCACCATCCTCGACCAGAGCGGCGCCGAGACCCTGCTCGGTCACGGCGACATGCTCTACCTGCCGCCCGGCACCGCGATGCCCGAGCGCGTGCACGGCGCATTCGTCAGCGACGAGGAAGTACACCGCGTGGTGCAGCACCTGCGCGAAAGTTCCGGCGGGCCGAAATACCTCGACGGTGTGCTGGAAGAAGTGCAGACGATGGCCGACGGCCAGGTGATCGGCGCCACCGGGCTGCCCGAGGCCGCGCCGTCGAGCGGCGATCCGGAAAGCGACGCACTGTACGACCAGGCCGTGCGCATCGTCTGCGAGACGCGGCGGGCGTCGATTTCCGGCGTGCAGCGCCGGCTCAAGATCGGCTACAACCGCGCTGCGCGTCTAATCGAGGCGATGGAGGCCGCGGGCATCGTTTCGCCGCCGGAGCACAACGGCGACCGCAGCGTGCTGGCGCCGCCGCCGCCGCGGGATTGATCGGGGCGTCGCCGCGGTCGCAAGCACAGCCGGTGACGTGGGCCGCCGGTTGTCGCTGATCCCGCCGCGTTCGATGTTGCGGCGGTTCGTGGCGTCTCACCGGCACGACCGCGTACCGCTGTCGGCAGCAACGCGCGCGCCCACCGCATCGCAGAGCGCGCCGATCCGTCCGGATCGAGCGCGTCGTCGCGACGCATCCTTGTCCACACATGCTGTGGACAACCCTGTGCGCCGGGTTGTGGACGCACGCCTGCAGGCAAGGCGCCATGCGGGCTTGCGGCATTTCGAGCACATGTTGATCGCCCCGATGCGCGCCCCGTTTCGAGACGGCGGCGCGCATTCCCCGGAGTGCGCCCCGCCTTGTCCACACAGTCTGTGGACAACCCTGTGCGCGGGCGTGTGGACGCGCGTCTGCGAGCGAGCCCGGGTGCGGGTTTGCGGCAGTTCGATCAATTGTTGACCACGCCGCATCCGCCCACCGATGAGCGATCCCGGGGCCTGTGATGCCGGACGCCCGGCGCGGAGAACCGCGCGGGCCGTCGCGGGCGCGCGTGTCGCCACGCCCGCGATTCATCGTGGCGATGGCACACTGCGCACCCCTTCCGAGGACGCCCTCCATGCGCACGTCGTCTCGCTTCCTTCTGCTCGCCGCGGCGCTGCTGGCCAGTACGCTGCCGGCCATCGCATTCGGCGATGCGCGCACCACGCTGCAGCAGTTCACCGACGGGCTGCAGGGCCTGGACGGCCGCTTCGTGCAGCGCGTCTACGATGGCGCCGGCCGCATGAACGAGGAATCGCAGGGGCGAGTCGCGCTGTCGGCACCGCGCCAGTTCCGCTGGGAATACGCCGATCCGTTCCCGCAGCTGATCGTCGCCGACGGCGACCACGTCTGGATCTACGACCCGGATCTGGAGCAGGTGCAGGTGCGCACGCAAAGCTACGAGGAGCAGTCGAGCCCGCTCGCGGCGCTGATCGATCCGGCCGAACTCGACCGTCAGTTCGACGTCTCCGACGGCGGCCCCGGCGATGGCGTGCAGTGGGTGGTCCTTGCGCCGAAAAGCGAGGACGCGCAGTTCGACAGCGCGCGCCTGGGCTTCGCGGGCGGTCAGCTGCAGCGCATGGAAATGCGCGACGGCCTGGGCCAGCGGACCGAAATCACGTTCGACGGCTGGAAACGCAATCCGTCCTTTGCCGCGGACACCTTCCGGTTCGAACCGCCGGCGGGCGTGGACGTGATCGGCGAGGTCAAGAGCGGCGCGGAAGTGATGCCGCTTGCCGACTGATCGGCGCTGCGCAGCGTCCCGTTTCATCCGCGTGGGAAGCAAGCACTTCCGTGATATGTCGGAACAACCGCCGCAATGGCGTTTCGGAACAGCCGCAGCCTCGCCAGCCTGGATTCCTTCTCCCCGCGGGAGAAGGTGGCGGCAGCCGGATGAGGGCGCCACTTCGCAAGCTCACTCAAACGTTCGAGCAGGAGGGCCAGAAAAATCGGATCCGCTGACAGGACTCCGAAATGCCACGCGTGGCGCCCTCATCCGCCCTGCCGGGCACCTTCTCCCGGCGGGAGAAGGATGTGCACCCCTTGGGGCGCGGCGACGTTGCGCAGAATGTATCGCCGCTAGAATGGCGGCATGAAGCGCAGACCCACGCCAGGGCCAACCATGTCCGAGCTCTTCGACGCCCCGGCCGCGCTCAAACCGCTGGCCGAACGCATGCGCCCGCGCATGCTCGACGACATGGTCGGCCAGCGTCGTCTCGTCGCACCCGGCAATGCACTGCGGCGTGCGATCGAATCGGGCAACGTCCACTCGATGATCCTGTGGGGCCCGCCCGGCTGCGGCAAGACCACGCTGGCGCTGCTGCTGGCGCAGTACGCGGACGCCGAGTTCGTCGCCATCTCCGCCGTGCTGTCGGGGCTGCCGCAGGTGCGCCAGGTGCTGGCCGAGGCCGAAACACGGTTCGCCGGCGGTCGCCGCACGGTGCTGTTCGTCGACGAAGTGCATCGCTTCAACAAGGTGCAGCAGGACGCGTTCCTGCCGCACATCGAGCGCGGCACCATCGTCTTTGTCGGCGCCACCACGGAGAACCCGAGTTTCGAGCTGAACTCGGCGCTGCTGTCGCGCTGCCGCGTGCACGTGCTCGAAGCGGTGTCGCAGGAGGACATCGTCGCGGCGATGCAGCGCGCGCTCGACGACGCCGAGCGCGGCCTCGGTGGCCGCGGCCTCCGTATCGATGCGGCCAATCTGGCATCGATCGCCCAGGCCGCCGATGGCGACGTGCGCCGCGCGCTCACGCTGCTGGAGATCGCCGCCGAGCTGGCCGAAGGCGAGGGCGGCGAAATCAGCGCGGCAACATTGTCACAAGTGCTCGCCGACCGCACCCGCCGCTTCGACAAGCAGGGCGAACAGTTCTACGACCAGATCTCCGCGCTGCACAAGTCCGTGCGCAGCTCCAACCCCGATGCCGCGCTCTACTGGCTGTGCCGCATGCTCGACGGCGGCTGCGACCCGATCTACCTCGCCCGCCGCATCACGCGCATGGCGGTCGAGGACATCGGCCTCGCCGACCCGCGCGCGCTGCCGATGGCGATCGACGCCTGGAACACCTACGACCGCCTCGGCAGCCCGGAAGGCGAGCTTGCGCTCGCACAGATCGTCATCTACCTCGCCAGCACGGCCAAATCGAACGCGGTCTATGCCGCGTACAACGCCGCGCGTGCCGACGTTGCGCAGCTCGGCACGCAGGACGTGCCGCTGCACCTGCGCAACGCGCCGACCAGGCTGATGAAGGAGCTCGGTTACGGCAAGGCCTACCAGTACGACCACGACGCCGACGGCGGCATCGCGCTGGACCAGACCGGTTTCCCCGATGCGATGGGCGAACGCGTCTACTACGACCCGCCCGCGCGCGGACTCGAAATCAAGCTCAAGGACAAACTCGACGCCTTGCGCGCCGCGCGCCGCGCCGCGCGCGAGGGCAAGGCGTGAACACGATGTGGTGGCAGCAGCTCGGCCTCGTGGCCTGCGGCGGTGCGCTCGGCGCCGGGGCGCGCTTCATCGTCAGCGGCTGGATGCTGCGCGCCGCCGGCACCGGCTTTCCGTGGGGTACGCTGGCGGTGAACCTGCTCGGCTGCTTTCTCGCCGGCCTGCTGCTGGTGTGGCTGGAGGAGCGCGGCCCGTCGGCGCTGTGGTGGCGCGCGTTCCTGATGGTCGGCGTGCTCGGCGGGCTCACCACGTGGTCGGCGCTCATCGTCGAAATGACCTTGCTCAACCGCACCGCCGGGCCGAGCTGGGCGGCCACGTATCTGGCCGCGAGTCTGGTCGGCAGCCTGCTGCTGATCTGGCTCGGGCTGCGCATCGGCAGCGCGTTGCGCGGCTGACGAGCCGCTTGGATGGTCGCTGGAGGTCTTGATTGTCCCGTGCCGTTGCCAGTTCGCGTTTAGTACCATTGTCGCGCGCTTCAACGGCGCGATAACGATAATCATCGGGGAGTACAATATGGATTGGGGAAAATTCCTGTTTTCGTTCAATGGTCGGATCAGCCGCAAGGCGTTCTGGATCTTTCTGCTCGTCATGATCGCGATACAGGTCGTGATCGCTTTCCTGTCGCCCGCTCCTGTAGTCGATCCAGCCAACACGGATCCGATGGCCGCGATGACGGCCGCCTACGCCGCCACCCCGTGGTGGAGTTGGCTGCTTTCGGTGCTGTTTCTGTATATCGGCCTGGCGGTCTACGCCAAGCGCTGGCATGACCAGGACCGCTCGGGCTGGTGGAACCTCCTGCTCCTGCTCACGCCGCTGCTGTTCATCGGACCGCTGATTCTCATCATCATGTGCGGCTTCATCGCCGGCACGCCGGGTCCGAACCGCTTCGGCGAAGCACCGATGGCGTAAGTCGCGTCGCGCGGGGACGGAGCGATCCGTTCCCGCGTTGCCACCGCGCGCCCGGGGCGCGGATAATTGGCGATTCAACGTCTCCCGGATGATTCCATGCTCGATCCCGCCCTCCTGCGCACCCAGCTCGCGGCCACCGCGCAGCGCCTGCGCGACACCCGCGGTTTCGACCTCGACACCGCCGCCTTCGAGCAGCTGGAGAATGAGCGCAAGGCGCTGCAGGTCCGCACGCAGGAGCTGCAGAACCTGCGCAACACGCGTTCCAAGGCGATCGGCATGGCCAAGGCCAAGGGCGAAGACGTGGCGCCGATCATGCGCGAAGTGGCCGGCATCGGCGACGAGCTGAAGACGAGCGAAACGCGGCTGGAGCAGATCCGCGCGCAGATCGACGCGATCGCCGCCGGCATTCCCAATCTCCCGCACGACAGCGTCCCGCACGGTGCGGACGAATCGGGCAACGTGGAACAGCACCGCTGGGGCACGCCGCGCACCTTCGACTTCGGGATCAAGGACCACGTCGAACTCGGCGCCCACCACGGCTGGCTCGACGGCGACGCCGGCGCCAAGCTCAGCGGCGCACGCTTCACCGTGCTGCGCGGCGACCTCGCCAGACTGCACCGCGCGCTTGCGCAATTCATGCTCGACCTGCATGCCGGCGAACACGGCTACCTCGAAACCAACGTGCCGCTGATCGTCAATGCCGACAGCATGGCCGGCACCGGGCAGCTGCCTAAGTTCGAGGACGATCTGTTTGCCACCCAGGTCGGCGAAATGAAGCGTTATCTGATCCCGACCTCCGAAGTGTCGCTGACCAACCTGGTGCGCGACGAGATCGTCGAGGACGCCACGCTGCCGCAGCGCTACACCGCCCACTCGATGTGCTTCCGCGCCGAGGCCGGCAGCCACGGCCGCGACGTGCGCGGCATGATCCGCCAGCACCAGTTCGAGAAGGTGGAACTGGTCAGCATCGCGCGCCCGGACGAGAGCCACGACGAACACGAACGCATGACGCGCTGTGCCGAAGTGGTGCTGGAAAAACTCGGTCTGCCGTACCGCCGCATGCTGCTGTGCACCGGCGACATGGGCTTCTCCGCGATCAAGACCTTCGACCTCGAAGTCTGGCTGCCGAGCCAGAACACCTACCGCGAAATCAGCTCGTGCTCCAACTGCGGCGACTTCCAGGCGCGCCGCATGCAGGCGCGCTGGCGCAACCCGGTCACCGGCAAACCCGAACTCGTGCACACGCTCAACGGCTCGGGCACGGCCGTGGGCCGCGCGCTGATCGCGGTGATGGAGAACTACCAGAACGCCGACGGCTCCATCACGCTGCCGGACGTGCTGCGCCCGTACTTCGGCGGTGCCGGACGCATCGCCTGACGCAGAAGCGCCGGCAAAAGCCCGCGCTTGAAGCTGACAGCGCCGGCGCAGGCGTGGACAATGGTCGCACGGCTACCACGCCGTGCCCGCCGCGACGGCGGGGAAGACACCGGAGAGATGGCCGAGCGGTTTAAGGCAGCAGTCTTGAAAACTGCCGTGGATTTGCGTCCACCGTGGGTTCGAATCCCACTCTCTCCGCCAGCTTCGTGCCGTCGATCGATCCGTGGATCGACCGATCGACGTCAGCGCGCCATCGACCCTGCCAGCGGGCGGCCGCGACGCGGCGGGTTGGTGCCCTTCCGGCGCGGCGGGGCGCGCGGGGGCAGTTGCGGTTCGATCGTCGTCGGACGCGCGAGCGCGAAACGCGTGGGCACGTACAGCGCCACGTCGTCGGCCTGACGCATCTTGTTGAGCGAGTCCATGCAGTCGGCATAGGTGCGGAAGCGGGCGGCGCTGAAGGCGACCAGCTCGCCCGATGCACCGCGGTAGCGCCACTGGAAGCCTTCCTCGCCGATCGTTTCGAAGATCTCGTAATGCGGAAAGTGTTGGTCCATTGCGTGTCCTCCTGTCTCGGACGATAGATCTGCTTCATGCAGACGCAATCTCTCACCGTGGTCAGCGCGGCGTCCGGTTGCACGAGGCGTCCATGCGCGCAGCATCCATCCGGCACCGTACGTGCGAGCATTCCAGAAAACGGGATAAAGATCATCCGTTTACGGACGAATGGTCATTTCGGTCACGCAATTTCGTGCAGTTTCGCCGTTTGTCGGCGGTTTTGATCCGTTCAGCTTCGCGGGGCCCGGCGTCGGTCTGGGCCTCGGGCCGGCGCGCGATCGCGTGCGGTCGCAGACCGCAGCCGGGCGCCGCCCGCCGGGGAACTGCGCTTCGCGGCCGCGGTAACGGGCGCCAGCGTGATCCAGGTCGGGGCATGGTCGCTGGCACCGGGTTCGCCGCGCACCCAGGTGTCGACGCCTGCGTCGCGCAGCCGGGGCGCGAGCACCGCGCTGAGCAGCAGGTGGTCGATGCGCAGGCCGGCGTTGCGCTGCCAGTGCTGGCGGAAATAGTCCCAGAAGGTGTAGATCGCGGCGTCCGGATGCGTGGCACGGATCGCGTCGGTCCAGCCCTGCGCGAGCAGGCGGCGGTACGCCTCGCGGCTCTCGGGCTGGAGCAGGGCGTCCTTCTTCCACGAGCGGGTGTCGTAGATGTCCGCGTCGGTGGGCACCACGTTGTAGTCGCCGGCGAGCACCACCGGGGCGCCGCTGTCCCAGAGCGTCTGCGCGTGCGCGATCAGGCGTTCGAACCAGGCCAGCTTGTACTCGAACTTCGGTCCGGGCTGCGGGTTGCCGTTCGGCAGGTAGAGGCAACCGACCAGCACGCCGTCCACCGCGGCTTCGAGGTAGCGGCTTTGGGCCGGGTCCGGATCGTCCGGCAGGCCGCGGCGGCTCTCCAGTGGCTGCGTGCCGCGCGCAAGGATGGCGACGCCGTTCCACGCGCGCTGGCCGTGCCACAGCGCGCCGTAGCCGGCGGCGTCGAGTTCCGCCGCGGGAAACAGCGCGCTGTCGGCCTTCAGTTCCTGCAGGCAGACCACATCCGGCGCTTCGCGCGCGAGCCAGTCGAGCAGCCGCGGCAGGCGCGAGCGGATGCCGTTGATGTTGAACGTGGCAAGTTTCATCGGCGGCTCCGGTGTCGGCGGAGGCGCAGTGTTGCCGTCGGCGGCGGAACCCGGGCGGAACGAGGACGCGTGCCGCGCGGCCGGATGCGCGCGGCTCAGGCCTTGCGCTTGCGTGCCACGGCGCTGTCGGACCAGTGCGTGCGTTCGGGCGCGCCGGCGTCGAGCACCGGTGCCGCGAACGGCGCCGGCCCGGGCGTGCGGCCGAACTTGATCGGATGCGCGACGCCGCGATAGCGCCCCACCACCGGATGCTCGAGCGTCGCGATCATGCCTTCGGCGAGCGTCTGCGGGTGCTCGAACATGTCCTCGATGCGCCGCGCCGCCGCGCTCGGCACCTCGTCGCCGAACAGCGCTTCCCATTCGTGCGCATCGCGCGCGGCGAGCGCGGCGTGCAGCGCGGGCACGATCTCGTGCGCCAGCGCGGCGCGTTTGCGCACCGTGTCGTAGCGTGCGTCGCCGGCCAGCGCATCGAGTCCGGTGCGTTCGCACAGCGCTTTCCAGAAGCGCGCGGTATTGGCCGAGATGTAGATGTAGCCGTCGCGCGTGGGATGGATGCCGGTGACGCCGCCCGAGCGCATGTCGCGGCCGATGTCGAGCGATTCGCCGTCGACCCAGATCATGCGTGCGGACTGCATCGTCAGCGCGCTGCGCAGCAGCGACACGCCGACGAACTGGCCCAGACCGCTGCGTTCGCGTTCGAACAGCGCGCTGGCGACGCCGGCGGCGAGCAGCGCGGCCGCGTAGTAGTCCACCACCGAGCCGTAGATCACCTCCGGCGGCCCGCCGCGCTTGCCCTGCAGCGCGCACATGCCGGTCATGGTCTGCAGCACCTGGTCGTACCCGGCCTTGTCCTTCATCGGGCCGTTTTCGCCGTAGCCGGTGACCGCGCAGTAGATCAGGCGCGGATTGAGCGGCGTGAGCTGCTCGAAATCGATGCCCAGCCGCGCCGGCACCGACGGGCGGAAGTTGTGCACCAGCACGTCGGCCTCGCGCACCAGACGCAGCAGCGCAGCGTGATCGTCGGCGCGTTTGAGATCGAGCACGATGCCGCGCTTGCTGCGGTTCACGCCGAGGAACGCGCGGCTTTCGCTCGCGAGCGTGGACGGATACTGGCGCAGGTTGTCGCCCGCGGGCGGTTCGATCTTGATCACGTCCGCGCCCTGGTCGGCGAGCAGGGTGCAGCCGTACGGCCCGGCGATATACGCGCTCAGGTCGAGCACGCGCACGCCGGCGAGCGGGCCGTGGCCGTGCGGCGGTGGCGGGGCGGGCGGAGAATCCATCGGGCTGGGCGGGTATCCGGTGAGCGCGTGTTTCACTCTGGGCGAAGCCGCGCCAAAGAAACAGGCGCGGGCGATATGTTCTGGCGCTACGAATTCTTGCGCCAGCCGGTCACGGTGGCGCGTCGTCGTCGGGGGCCAGCGCCATCCACGTCAGCCGCCACGCCCCGTCGACCCGACCGCCGGCGCGATACCACGGCTGGAACACCAGCGGCGCACGGCCGGGCGGTGCGAAGGCGATGGCGGGCGCGTCGTCCGCGTCGTCGGACGGCAGCAACGCGAGTGCGGTGTCGGCATCGGGCGGGGGGCGCACGGTCTCGGACGTCTTGTATCCGTCGACGAGTCCGGTGGCGTACACCAGCGGGCCGCGGCTGAGCGCGAGATAGTCGAAGCGCAGTACCTGCTGTTCCACCGCGCTGCCGTCCGGCGCGCGCGACACCTGCACGTTGCGTTGCGTGGCGCGATGCGTGCGGGGACGCATCGGCAGCACCAGCGTCACGGTCTCGCCGCCGGACCAGCGGCGTTCGATGTGCGCGTGCTGTCCCGCATCGATGCGTGCGTCCGCGGCTTGCCCGTCGATCTGCAGGGTGGCGCCGTCGGCCCACGCCGGGATGCGCACGCGCAGCGCGAACGTGGCCGCGCGTTCGACATCGATGTGCAGGTCGATCTCGCCGTCGGCGGGGTAGGCGGTGGTCTGCTCGATGCGGACGCGGCCGGCGGCGGCGGTGTCGAAGGTTGCGCTGCCGGGGCCGAGCAGGTTCACCGTCAGCGTGCCGTCGGACGCGCAGGCATAGGCGATCTCCGGCAATTCCTCGATCGCCATCGCGCCGCTCGACTTGCAGCAGCGCCAGTACGTGGTGTGCACGCGCCTGCCGTTCGGGAATACGTAGTAGCACCAGTCCTCGCCGTTCGGCGCCTGCGCGCCGAGCAGATCGTTGTAGGCGCTGCGTTCGATCTCGTCGGCGTACATGGCCTGTCCGGTGAGCCGCAGCAATTCGCGGTTGAGCTGGATCCATGCCAGCGTGGAACAGGTTTCCACGTAGCCGTGCGGATCGAAGACGCCGGCCGGGTTGAACACCTCGCGCGAGCGATGCGCGACCCCGCCCCACGGCCCGCCGCCGAGCGACAGATGCGCATCGCGGATGTTGCGCCACAGGTGCTCGACCGCGCTGCGGTACGCCGCCTCGCCGGTGACGCGATGCAACTTGGCCAGGCCCACCAGGTTCCACGCCAGCTGGTAGGCCTTGCCGGTACCGATCTCGGACGCATCGGCTCCGGCGAGCGCGCGCGTGAGCAGCGCGAGGTTCGGCTGGGTGTCGGCCTGCGCAACGATGGTCTGCGCAAGAGCGAGGTAACGCGGCTCGCCGGTGGCCTCGAACAGGTCCACCATCGGATCCATCAGAACCGTGGCCGACATGCCGAAGTGGTTGCCGAGTTCGGTGATGTCCAGGCCGTGTGCACCGATCACGCTGCAGCACAGGTCGCCGATGCGGCGCGCGGCGTCCAGCCAGCGGGGTCCGCCGAAGCGGCGATGCGCCTCGATCAGTCCGAGCACGAGATAGGCGTGCGTCCAGATGTCCCAGGTGCGCACGCTGGGCTCGCCGTTCCACGACACTGGCTTGGGCGGCTGCGGTCGCATGAAGCGGCGTTCGGGCGCATACGTGCCGAGGTAGCCGTCGTCCTCCTGCACGCGGACAAGATAGTCCGCGACGCGGTGCACGCTGGCGGTGAGCGCTGCATCGCCGCTGCGCGCAGCCGCCTTCGACGCGGCCACGAGCCACTTGCCCGCGTGCTCTCCATACCAGTCGCCTTCGACGTTGCGTGCACGCACGTCCGGGGCGAACAGCACGATGGCCGGGCTGGTTTCGTCGACGATGAAGTGCGACAGGCGGCCGCGCAGGTTGGCGTCGAGCGCATCCCCGAGCAGGCCACGCAACTGGATGCGGGGGGCGGTCATTGGAGGAACCTTGCGACGTCTTCGATCTGCTCGGCGCTGAGTCCGGTGGCGTGCACGCGCATCACGCCGTGCGTCAGCGCTTCGACGATGCGCGCGTGCGGGCGCGATGCGATCACGCTGCGCGGCGGGATATTGCCGACGGGATTGTCGTGGCAGGCGGCGCAGCGCTGGCGGTAGATGGCGGCGCCGTCGAGTCCATCGGCCGCGGGCGCCGCCACCGGCACGACGGCCGTCGCGCGCGTGCGGTGCGGCAGGCTGCGGCCACCGCTGCCGAAGGCCTGGATGCGATCGGTGCCGACGAACACCTGCCCGCCGCCGAAGCCGGGCGTGTTGTACTTGCCGCTGGTGAACAGCGCACCGGGCGCGCTTCGCCACAATACGCGCAGATCGTCGGCGGAAAATGCGTAGAGCACCGGCTGCGGTGCGTCGTCGCCCGCCAGCAGGGCGCTGCGCGGCGCGTTTTCGTCGAGCACCCACACCACCGCGTCGCGCGCGCCGTTGCTCGTGACCACCGGCGAGCCCGGGTTGCCGAACACCACCGTGTCGTTCGCCGCGGCGATGCGCAGATAGGGTGCGTCGGCGTCGCCGGCGACCTCCAGCCGGACGAGCGAGGGCGGGATGCTTTCGGCCGAGCCGGTGGCGCGTTTGGTGTTGCCCGTGACGAACAGGTGCAACCTGCCGTCCGCGGCGCGGAATGACGCCGGCACCGAGCGCGCACGCGCAAGATCGAGCGCGGCGTCGTCTTCCGAATACGGGCCGAACACATTGAGCGGTCCGCGCGTGCCGAACTGCGGCTGCGTCTGCGGCGGCAGCAGCGAGGCGTCGGTGGAGGCGTCCGTGGTACACGGCGGGCGGTGGTCGAGGCGGCCGGGCAGGCGGTCCGCATCGAGCAGGTAGACGTTGCCCTGCTTGCCGCCGACCGCGAGCAGCTGCATGGCGTCGTCGTTTCCCGACGGCAGCAGCATCGCGCCGCCCGCGCCGAGATCGATGTCCATCTTCGCCGAGGTGCAATGGTTGAACGGCGTGTAGGTGCCGCGCAGGGTGAAGCCGTCGGCGTCGTGCGTGAGCTGCAGCAGCGATTGCGTCCAGTCGTGTGCGGACTGCTGGTGGCCGTCGAAGCCGCTGCCGGTGACCACGTGCACGCGGCCGCGCGCGTCGACCGCCGGCCCGCCCGCGCCCCAGATGCCGCCGCTGCCGCGGTGCGGCATCGCGACCGCGGCGAAGGCGCTGGCAACGCGCGCCGTCGTGGTGTCCACCGACACCAGCCAGCCGGTTTCCGATTCGCCGAACACCACGTACAGCCGGCTGCCGTCGGGGCTCAGGTTCAGGGCGCCGCGCTGCACGCGGAAATCGAAGCGCCGCTTCGGCGGCACGCGCGTCGGGCCGGCGTTGCGGTTCAGGGTGTTGAAGGTGTCCTCGTCGAGCGTCACCGGCCAGCCGGGCAACACGGCGCCGCTGGCGATGTCGATCGCGTACGCCTGCCAGCGCGACACCGGATCGCAGTGCGTCACGTACAGCACGCCGCGGCCGATGTCGACGATCGGCGTGCTCAGGATGCCGGTGGGCACGCCGTCGAGCGGCGCGGGCTGCAGCCGGCACGCGTCGCCGAGCCGCGTGCGCCACAGGATGCGCCCCGGCGCGAGGTCGCCGCTGCGCGCCGCGTTCACGGCGATCACGTCGCCGTGGTTCGTGGCGGCGAACACCGCCGCAAACGTTTCGCCGCGATGCGGGCCCTGCGACATCGTGACGCCGTCGACATGCAGCGGCGAGGCATACAGCCGCGCCGGCGTGCCGTCGGCCCCGTCGAGTGGCGGCGATTCCCAGACCTGGCCGAAGTTCGCGTCGGCGACGATGTCGGGCGACAGCACGGTTTCGTCGGCATGCCAGCCGCTGCGCGCCCGATCGCCGTGGAACGTGGCGACGGCGCCCGTGCGCGCAGGCCGCGGCGCTGCGCGCGGCGGCTCGGCGCGCGCGGGCGCGGCGGCCCGCAAGCCGTATGCGGGCACTTCGCGTCGCGCGGTCCACGCCACGGCATTGAGCAGCAGCGTGCGCAGTCCCGGCTGATCGAACGCGGTGGAAAAGTGCGCGCCGGTGAACACGAATGCGCGGCCGCCGTCGTCGCGTTCGAATGCCCACGCCACCGGGTGGCGCTCGGCGACGTCGTCGAGCAGCGCATGTCCGTCGCGGAACTGCGGATGCAGCGTGGCCGACAGGATCGGCGTGGTCGGCCGCGCCGTGGAATCGCGCTGCACGGTCGGATAGAACTCGTCGCGATACTCGATGGCGCCGACGCCGCGCAGCAGCGGGTGCGTGGCCGTCGCAGCTTCGAGGCGGGTCCATTCGGTGGTGCGGTCGTACAGCCCGCGCCGCGCCGCGCCGAGCGCGCGCGGCACGCCGAGGTCGTCGTCCACCGGCACGGTCGAGGCCTGGTGCAGTGCGATGACGCCGACACCGCGTTGCAGTGCGCGCTCCCATGCCGCGCGGTGCGACGCGTCGCGGAGCGGGTGCGCGTTGTTGCCGTCGAAGTACCACAGCACCGTGTCTGCGGCATCGAGCGCGTGCGGGTTCTCCGGCCAGCCGTCCGGATAGGACGTGACGCGCAGATCGTGCGCGGCATCGGGCGAGGATTCGAGCAGGGTCTGCAGCGTGCGCACGCCAACGGGATAGTCGTGCCGGCCCGGACCTTCGCTCGCAGGGCCGCCGATCAGCACCACGGTCTGCGCCGACACACCGGCGCAGGACACCGCCGCCAGCAGGAGCGCAACGAGTCGACTCACACCGCGTCCTTCACGCAGCGGAAGCCGACCATGCCCGAGCGATCCTTGCACGGCGCCATCAGCAGGTACTTGCCGTGCCGGTCGAGGCGGTGCGCCTGCGGGAAATACCAGTGCGAGGTCTGCGGCCGGTACAGGCTGCCGCCGCGCAGCACGGCCGCACGCGTGTGGTCGTCGAGATACTCGTCGGTCCATTGCCACACGTTGCCGACGAGATCCAGCACGCCGAACGGGCTCGCGCCGGCGGGATGCGCGTCGACGTCGTCCGGCGCGCGCAGCGTGCGCGCGATGCACGGCGCCGGCACCGCATCGTCGCGCCAGGCATCGCCCCACGGGTAGCGGCGGCCATCGCGTCCCTGCGCGGCGTACTGCCATTCCCACTCGCGCGGCAGCCGTTTGCCGGCCCACGCGGCGTAGGCGCGTGCATCCTCGATCGACACCCAGCGCACCGGCTGCCGCTCGCTGCCGGGCGCCGGCGCGCCGTCGATCCAGTGCCGCAGGAAGTTGTGCGTATCGCGCGGTGCGTAGCCGCTGGCCGCGAGGAACTGCGCGAACTGCGCGTTGCTGACGTTGCACCGGTCGATGAAGAAGCGGCGCATTGCCATGCGGCGCCGGTGAGTGCGGCGCGGACTCGGTTCCCACGGATACTGCACGTCGACGCCATCCCAGCTCTGGCCCTCGATCGCGACGCCGCCGACGGCAAACTCGAAGTCGCCGGCGGGGATCTCCAGCATGCCGTCGGGTGCGTCGTCTGCCGGCGCGGTGGCGTCGATCGGCACCAGCGTCTGCGGAAGCGAACGCCATGTCGCGGACAACGATTGCAGCGGCGTTCGCGCGCGTTCGCGCATGGCGGACAGGAACGCGTCGAGGCCGTCGACACGCGCATCGGCACGCAGCGCGACCACGGCGCCGAAGCCGTGCGCTTCGAGCCCGAACGCGAGCACCGCGCGCCCGCCGTCGATGCGCGGCTCGAGTTCCACGCCGTTCCACGCATCGATGTAGCGCGTGCCGTGTGCGTGCGGGACGGCAAGCTGTTCGCCGTCGACAGCGGATTCGAAGCGGTTCACGAGGGTCCACAGCGTCAGCGTCGCGAGCGGAAAGCGGCTCGCGAACACGCCGGCCTGCAGCGTCTTCTCGTACGGCCGCCAGTCCATGCTGACGACGGCGTCGGGGAACATGCGGTAGATCGCCGCGATGCGGCGCAGCGTTTCCGCGTCGCGCGGCGTGAACTGGTTCCAGATGCCCCAGACGTTTTCCCAGGCGTTGTAGCCCACGCCGTTGAAGAAGCAGTACTGCAGATCATGGCGGCGATCGCGGCCCCAGCGGTTCTCGTAGTTGATCATGTGGCGCGGTTCGAGCCACTTGAACTTCGCCACCGGCGGCACCGGCTCGTTCGGCGCCTTCTTGCCCCAGCTCTGCACGTTCCAGATCAACTGCTCCTCGGCGCTGATGGTGGACTCGGGCTGCAGCACCACTGGGCATCCCGCGGCATCGCAGGCGTCGAAGAACGCACGCGGCACGCCGTTGTAGGTGTCGCCGTTGATGCCGTCGGCGCCGATGGCGACGACGAGTTTTGCCATCGTGCCCCAATCGGTGTCGTCGGGCGGGCGGGTGCCGTGGTCCCACGGCATCGTCGGCAGGAACACGCGCACGCCGCGCGCGTGGAACGCGTCGACGGCGCGCTTCACTCCATCGATGCCACCGGGAAGATCGTGGAAGTGATCGGTCTTGTTGCGGTCGTCGATGCCGATGTTGGGATAGACGAACCACAGCAGCACGCTGTCGATGCCGCCGAAGCGCGCCTGCAGATCGTCGAGGTAGCGATCGACCGTGTATCGGCCACTGACGGGATCGAAGAAGTGGCGGTCCTCGACCATCATCTGCGCGTGCACGAAGTTGCGCTGCGCCCACTGCAGCTCCGGGCGGCGGTAGTTGCCGTCGTCGTAACCGATGCGCACCAGGTGCTCGCGGCGCCAGTCGGCGAGTTCCGCGACCCAGTCGTCGGCGCTGTCGTTGGGGTCGATCATCCAGTGACCGATCTCGGCGAACGGCCAGCCCGGCGCGCCGCCCGGCGTCGGCAGGTAGCGACCGGTGGTGACGTGCGAGAACTTGTATTCGCGCTTCACCGCGGTGCGCTCGTCCTCGGACGGGAGCATGTGGGGCGACAGGTTTCGGGTGTCTTCAGGGATCATCGGTTCGTATCGGGCGCGCGCGGAAGGCGCGGATGGTTTGCTCATTTGCGAGGTTGTTCGCTCCGGCCACCGCGCACTCCGTCATGCCGGCGAAGGCCGGGGTCCGTTGCCCTTGTCTTCCGGCACGAGAGCAGGAAACCGGATACCGTCCTTCGCCGCGATGACGGATGGAAGGTCGCGTCATTCCGGAATGCCGCAGTAGTGCGCGAGATGCTGTCGACCGGTTGCAGTTGCGTCGACTGTCGCGAGCAGTGCATCGACCTCGCCGACGTTCGGAATGCTTGCCTGCGCACCGGCACGTGTGCACGCGATCGCACCGGCGGCGCAGGCACGGCGCAATCCGTCCTGCAGCGTCGCACCCTGCGCGATCGCCGCGGCCAACGTGCCGGCAAATGTGTCGCCAGCCGCCGTGGTGTCGACCGGCGTCACCGCGAACCCGGGCTGCAGCAGCCACGCAGCGCCATCGCGTGCGCAGCAGCCGAGGTGGCCGAGCGTGACGATGGTGCACGGCACGTCGAGCGCGGCGAGGCGCTGCGCGATGCTGCCGTCGTTGCCGGCGATGGCCGCGAGCTCGCCTTCGTTGACGATGAGCACATCGACGGCCGCGAGCAGATCCGGCGGCAGCGGCTGCGCGGGCGCGGCGTTCAGCAGCACGCGCACGCCGGCGGCGCGCGCGGCGCGTGCCCACGCCGTCACGCTGGACAGCGGCGATTCGAGCTGCATCAGCAGGCTGTGCACGTCGTCGAGCGCGGGCAGGTCGGCGGGTTCGAGTGCGAGGTTGGCGCCGGGCGCGACGGTGATCGCGTTTTCGCCGCTGTCGGCCACGCAGATGAAGGCAACGCCGGTCGGTTGCGTGGTGCAGCGCTTGATGCGGCAGTCCACCCCGGCCTCGCGCAGCGAGGCTTCGAGCGACGCCGCCTGCGCATCGTCGCCGAGCGCCAGCAGCATGCGCGTGCGTGCGCCGCCGGCGCGCGCCGCCGCGACGGCCTGGTTCGCGCCCTTGCCGCCGGGGAAGGTGGCCGAATCGCGCCCGAGCACGGTTTCGCCCGGCGCCGGCACGTGCGAGGCACGCACCACGAAATCGAGATTGGCCGAGCCCGCCACGAGCACCACGTTGTGCGTCATGGCAGCAGCGCCTGCGGCACGAGCGCCTGGAACCGGCGCGAGATGCGCGGCAGGTCGTCCGGCTTGCCGTTCGGAAGATGCTGCAGCAGCAGGATGGCAAGCAGTCGTTCCTGCGGATCGATCCAGTACGCGGTGGACGCGGCGCCGGTCCAGCCGAACTGGCCGGGCGAACCCGGCACGCCGCGTGCCGCGGCATCGATCACCACGTAACCGCCGAGGCCGAAGCCCTCGGACGCGCTGAACTGCGTGACCGGCGGATCGAGCATGGTCAGGTGGTTGCGCAGCATCAGCTCGACCGTCTTGCGGCCGAGGATGGATGCGCCATCGAGCGTGCCGCCGTCGAGCAGCATCTGCGCGAAGCGCGCGTAGTCGGCCGCGGTCGAATACAGACCGCCGGCACCGCTGGGGTAGGGCGTCAGCGCTTCGCCCGGCGCGCGTGCGCTGACGCCGTCGTCGAGCACGAGCGTGCCGTCGTCGCCCATCACGGTGATGTCCACCACGCGCTCGCGCTGCGAACGCGGCACGGTGAACCCGGTGTCGGTCATGCGCAGCGGCGTGAAGATGCGCGCCTGCAGGAAGCGGTCGAACGGTTCGCCGGACACTACTTCCACCACGCGTGCCAGCACGTCGGTGTTGGCGCCCTCGTAGCCGAAGCGGGTGCCGGGGTCGGCGGCGAGCGGGGCCTTCGCGAGCCGCTCGACCACGCCGCGCAGGTCCGTCGCGGCGCGTGTGTCGACGCGCTCGCGCAACTCGCCGGCAATCTCGTCGCCCGGGAGTCCCGCCGCGAATCCGGCGGTGTGCGTGAGCAGCATGCGCAGCGTGATCGGCGTTGCCGGCGCGCGCAGCACGGGCGTGTCGGCGGTACCGCCGTCGACCACCTGCAACACCGCAAGCTCGGGCAGATAACGCGTGACCGGGTCCTCGAGCCCGAGCCTGCCGTCCTCCATCAGCATCAGGACCGCGACCGACGTGATCGTCTTGGTCATCGAATAGATGCGGAAGATGTCGTTGCGCTGCATCGGTTGCGCGCGTGCAAGATCGCGGTGCCCGTATGCCTGCCAGTCGACGAGCCTGCCGCCGCGTGCCACCAGCGTCACGCCGCCGAGATAACCGTCGTCGTCGGTCGCCTCGCGCATGAACGCGTGCAGGCGCTCGAGCCGTGGTGCGGACATGCCCGCGTCCGCCGGATCGGTCTGCGGCAGCGGCGGTGCCGCGGTCGCGGAGCACGCCGCGAGCAGCAGCGGGAGAAGCCATCGGAATCGTGTCGGCATCGGAGTGTCGTGTCGGAAAAAAAACGACCGCGGCCAAGCCGCACCGCGGTCGGGGACAAGCATGCCAGTGCCGGATCAGCGCCGCATCAGAAATTGATCGTGTGCGACACGGAGAACACGCGGCCGCGACCGGCAAAGTAGTTGCGGTAGAAGTCGATCTGGGCCCAGCTCAGGATGTAGTACCTGTTGGTCAGGTTCTCCACGCCCACCTGCAGTCGGCCGTATTCGTTGAGATCGAAGTTCGCGGTGAGGTCGAACAGCGTGTAACCGGTGGTGTGTTCCTCGTTGCCGCGGCCTTCGTTGATGTCGCGGTCGAGCAGCATGGTGGCGCCGAGCACCACGTTGCTGCCGGGTGCGAACCGCCAGTCCACCGAAGCGCCGATCTTGTCCGGGCTGATGTCGTTGACGCCCATTTCGCGGATCAGCGGGCCGGTGCTGCCGTACGTGGTGAGTCCGCGGATGCGCGAATACAGCGCGCTGACCTTCCAGTCGTCGGCGAGGATCATTTCGGCCGTGGCCTCGTAGCCCTTGATCTCGGTGGGGGCACGCACGAGGATGAAGTCTTCGGTTTCCGGATCGACCACGAGCGAGGAGCCGAAGTCGGACTCGGAAATGTAGTGCGAGGCGCCGAACGAGAAGCGCTCGCCGCGGTAGTTGAAGCCCACCTCGCGGTTCTCCACCACCAGCGCCTGCAGATCGACGATACCGTCGACGCCGATCGGCGGATCGTTCGGGCAACCGTCCGGCTGGGTGCCGTCGGGGCTGTCGTTCGAGCACTGGATGTTGCGCAGCGGGATGCCGACGTTCGGCAGGCTGAAGCCTTCGCCGTACGAGGCGAACACGGTCCAGTCCTCGCCGATGCGGTAGATGCCGCCGAAGTTGAACAGGTCTTCCTTGTAGTCGAGCGTGCCGCCGCTGACGAAGCGGCGGTCGCGGAACCACGTGGTGGTGTAGTCGTCGACGGTGAGCTCGCCGTCCTCGCGGCGGTAGCCGCCGGAGAGCGTGAGGTTGCCGATGTCCCACGACAGCTGGAACCACGGCGCCTTGCTCTCGTAGTTCATCGGCGGCACCCAGATGCGGTTGGTGAGCGCCAGGCGCTGCTGTGCCTCGTCCTCGACGACGTCCAGGCCGGCGCGCAGTTCCAGACCTTCGGCGCCGAACAGGTCGTAGTAGGAGTACGAAGTCTTCACGCCGTTCTTCTTCGAGAAGATTTCCGACTGGTCGATGAGATCGCCGATCGGCGCGATGTCCGGATCCTGGCGGTCGCTGCCGTTTTCGGTCGGGTACCGCATCGCCTGGTCGGCGCGATACAGGTCCACGCGCAGCTCGCCGCCGGCAAGATCGTTGTTCATGTAGCGCAGCACGTACTGGCTGAAATCGTTGAACTCGGTTTTCGAACCCAGCGGCGGGATGCGCACCGCCTGGTCGGGAATGCCGAGCTCGCGGTTGCCCTCGAGCCAGGTGTAGTTGCCCTTGCCGGTGATGTTGAATTTCGCGCCGCTGAATTCGACGCGCTGCATCTCGTCTTCGCCGAAGTTGAAGCCGAGCTTGATGAAGAGATTGTCGGCTTCCGAGTCGTTGGTCGAGCCGCTCGCGTTCTGGCCGATGGTGTTGTCTTCGCCGTCGTAGGCGATGCCGCGGTCCAGGAACGAGGCCGCGCCAATCATGTCGAAGCGATCGTTCTTGTGGGTCCAGCCCAGGCCCACTTTCCACACCTCGCTGTCGTCCTCGAACTGGGTCGAATAGCGCGTGCTGAGCGTGCCGACGGTGCCGTCTTCGGTGGGCACCTTCGACAGATAGTTGATGATGCCGCCGGCGGCGCCGATGCCTTCGGACGCGGACGGCCCGTTGATCACCTCGATGCGCCCGACGATACCCATGTCGGTGAACGTGCCCTGGCGGTTGCCCTCGCGCAGCGGCGAACCCTGCGGGATGCCGTCGAACAGGCGCAGCGCGGTGCGGCCGCGCAGGGTTTCGCCGGCGTTGCTGAGCGACTGCGACGATTCGGAATAGCCCGGCACGGTGCGCGCGAGCACCGCCGTGGCGTCTTCGGTGAGCGCGAGGGTGCGCTGCACTTCGGCTTCCGAGACGACGGTCACCGCGCCCGGAATCTTGTCGACCGATTTGGGACTGCGCGTGCCGGTGACGACGATCTCGTCGAGGCGTTCGGCGTCCAGCCGCTCCTCGGCCGACGTGGCGGTGTCCTGCGCCAGCACCGGCTGCGCGAACGTGGTCAGCAACGCGAGTGCGATCGCGGCGGAAAGGGGTGTCTTCATGATCGGGTTGTCTCTCTGGTCCGGTGGTCCGGTGTAGCGGGCGTGCAGCCCTGGCGTCGTTCGATGCTGCGGCGTGGAGCCGGCATCGCGGCGTCTCCCGGCGCCGCCAACCCCCTGCGGGTCGAGGCCAGACTATGCGCACGCAGGCACGCATCAAACAGTTGCGGCCTATGTTCAGAGAGCAGGTTTTCTAACGACTCACGCAGCGAAAACTATGTTGCGCTGCAGCATCAGGCCGCGGCGTCGCTGCGCACCACCTTGCGCGCTTCCTGCAGCAGCACGTTCACCAGTCGCACGCGCACGCTCGAGCGCGACCACACCACGCCGATGCGGCGCGGTTCGGACGGCAGCGGCAGCGGCAGACAGACGAGCTTGAGACCCTCGGGCCACGGTCGCGCCCAGTCCGGCACGATCGACACGCCGAGCCCGCGGTCGACCATCACCGCGATCGCATTGAGCGCATTCACCTCGAAACGCTCGCGCGGCACGATGCCGGCGCGGCGCAGGTAATCGTCGGCCTGGCGTCCGCCCCACTGGTGCCGGTCGTAGCGGATCAGCGGCTCGCTCGCGAGCAGCTGGTGCGGATCGGCACCGGCCATGTGTGCCGGTGCGAGCACCACGAGCGGTTCCTCGCGCAGCAGCTTCCATTCGCAGGTCTTGGGCAGCGTGAACGGCGCCTGCAGCACGATCGCGGCGTCGAGGTCGTTCTCCTCCACCGCGCGGTACAGGTCGGCCGAATAGCCGGGCTTGATGAACACGTTGATCGACGGGAACGCGTCCACCATGCGCGCCAGCACGTCCGGCAGCATGCCGGCGAGCGCGGTGGGGCAGGCGCCCAGGCGCAGTTCGCCGGAGATGGCCGAATCGTTGGCGATGCTGCGCAGGTCCGCGATGCCGCGCAGCAGTTCGCGCGCGCGCTGCAGGATGCGCGCGCCTTCCTCGGTCACGCTCACGGTGCGGCCGACGCGCGCGATCAGGGGTGCGCCGAGCTCGCGTTCGATGGTGCGGATCTGCTGCGCCACGGCGGCCGGCGTGATGTTGAGCACGCGCGCGGCGGCGGCCATCGAGCCGCTGTCGACGACGGTGACGAAGGTGCTGAGGAACTGTGTTTCCACGGGAAGCTCGCAGGGGTCCGGTGCGTCGTGCCCGCGTGCGCGGACGCTGCCGAGTCTAGTCCGTTCCCGCGGCGCGGGGGGCGGACGCGGGCAGATCGCGGTAGATCGTCAGGCCGGCGAGCGAACGCGTCGGCGCCGGGAACAGCAGGCTCGCGAGATAGCCGATGACGATGCACAGCAGGATCGAGATCGCGAGGTAGAAATACGGATGCACGAGGTCCACCGCCCACGCGATCAGGGTCAGGCACAGGCTGCTGCCGATGCCGATGGCAACGCCGGGCGCGTTCGCGCGGCGCGTGAACATGCCCAGCGTGTAGGCGCCGGCAAACCCTCCGCCGAGCACGCCGAACAGCTGGATCGAGGTGT
Source organism: Chiayiivirga flava (assembly GCF_014202825.1). GTDB lineage: Bacteria > Pseudomonadota > Gammaproteobacteria > Xanthomonadales > Xanthomonadaceae > Chiayiivirga > Chiayiivirga flava. The sequence continues at coordinate 143,227 of NZ_JACHHP010000003.1, forward strand.
CGAGCAGCGAATGGATGTCGTAGCGCGAGAGCAGCAGCGCCACGCCGATGCCGAACAGGCCCACCATCACGCCGCTCCACTCGGCGAAGATCACCGCACTGCGCTCGCTGCGCCTGCGCCCGATGCGCTGGAAAAAATCGACCGAGAGCATGGTGGACACGCTGTTGATGATGCTCGACAGCGTCGACATGGCCGCGGCGAAGATGCCGGCGATGATGATGCCGGTGACGCCGCGGGGCAGCTCGGCGGCGATGAACAGCGGGAAGGTCGCGTCGATCGGCAGCAGCGGGTTCATCCGCTCGGGATTGGACTGGTAGTAGACGAACAGCGCGGTGCCGATGAGGTAGAACAGCACGCCGCCGGGAATCATGATGGCCGCGAACATCCACACCGAACGCCCGGCCTCGCGGTCCGAGCGCGTGGACAGCACGCGCTGCATCAGCACCTGGTCCTTGGGGAAGGTGAGCACCACATCGAACAGCACCAGGAAGACGAAGCCCCAGATCGTCGCCTTGGTGAGATCGAAGCTGAAGTCGAACAGGCGCAGCTTGTCCTGCGCCAACGCCGTGTCGACGAACTGCACGGCGCCGCCGTCGAGGTTGAACACGATGAACGCGACCGCGAACAGGGCGCCGCCGAACATCACGAACACCTGCGCGAAGTCGGTCCAGATCACCGCCTTCATGCCGCCGAGCGTGGTGTAGAGGATGGTGAAGCCGCCCATCAGCAGGATGCTCCACACCACGTCCAGTCCGGTGATGGTGGCGATGGCGAGCGAGGGCAGGAACAGGATCACGCTCATGCGCGCGCCGATCTGGGTGAGCACGCACAGCGCGCTCGCGATCATGCGGATGCCGGGGTGGAAACGCAGCTCCAGGTACGAGAACACCGACATCAGGTCGAGCCGGCGCAGCACCGGCACGATCCAGATCGCGACAAACATCAGTCCCAGCACCGCCATCAGGTTGTTCGACAGGTACTGCCAGTTGGTCTCGAAGGCCTTGGCCGGAATCGCGATGAAACTGATCGAGCTGACGTTGGTGGCGTACAGGCTGATGCCCGCCGCCCAGAACGGGATCGTGCGGCCGCCGACGAAGAAATCGTCGGTCGAGCCGCGCGTCTGGCGCAGGTAGAAATACAGCCCGATGCCGATCATGCCGAACAGGTAGACCGCGATCACCGTCCAGTCGAGCACGCTCAGCAGGTGCTTGCGTGCCTGCACCTGCGCCGCGACGAGCTGCGTTGCGCCGGCGGCGTCGCGCGCCAGCCACGCCACGCCGTCCGGCCACGGCAGCGAGGCGAGCGGGCTGTCGGGCACCGCGCCGGGCAGGGTGGCCCAGCTGCCGGTGATGGTCTGGAAGGTGGCGGCCACGGCGCCGCCGTCGGCGCCCTGCAGCAGGTAGAGGACGTGGGCCTGTCCGATCGCATGCCCGGAACCCGCCAGCACGCGGCCCGGCACCTGCGTGCGTGCGATCCAGCCGGTGTCGGCGGTCCAGCCCCAGATCGATTCGTGGCCTGCGTCCGCCACGCTCGCGTACAGGCCGCTGCCTTGTGCCGCGAGCGAGGTCGCGGGCGCCGCACCGGGCCAGACGGGCAGCGTCGTCCACGCCGGGGGGGTGGCCGAGGTGTCGATGCGGTAGAGGCGCGCGGCGTTGCCCGCGTCGCTCCCGGCGACGCTGACGATGCCGTTGCGGAGCGTGGCACGGGTCGCGCTCAGTGCCAGCGGCAGCGGCGGCAGCGGACGGCGCGCCAGCGCGTCGCCATCGAGCGCGACGTCAGCGAGCGCCACGGTCGTGTCGCGCCCGGCGCCGTCGTCGCCGAGCAGCACAAAGGCCCGGGTGTTGTCGCCGAACGCGCCGACGATGCGCGGCGGCGCCTCCGCACCGGCCCAGCGCGCGGCCTGCCACGCGCTGCCCCCTGCGGCGAGCGTGTGCGCGCCGCCGTCGGCATCGAAGGCCACCAGCGTGCGCCCGAGCGAGACCAGCATCGGTGCCGCGCCGTCGGTGCCGACGGGCGGGGCGGGCAAGACCTCGGCGCGCAGCGGCGTCAGTGCGTCGCCGCGCGCGGATGCCGGTGCCAGGACAGCCACGGCGCCGAGCAGCAGCGCGGCGACGGCGTGCCGGACCGTCACGGCGCGGCCGCCACCAGCGCCTGCGCGCGCTTGAGAAAGGGCAGGTCGACCATGCGCCCGTCCACGACGAACGCGCCGGCCTGCGTCCGCCCCGCGGCGTCGACGATGCGTCGCGCCTGCGCCAGTTCCGCGTCCGACGGGGCAAACGCCGCGTTCGCCAGCGGCACCTGCCGCGGATGCACGCAGGTCTTGCCGATGTAGCCCAGGCGACGCGCCATCGCCGCTTCGGCAGCGTACCCGTCGGTGTCGTCGAGCGCGGCCCAGGCCGAATCCATCGCGAACACGTCGGCGCGCGCCGCGGCCATGCGCAGCGCGAACATCGCGGCGTGCACGTTGGCCGGGTCGTGGCGCGCGATGCCGTGCGGTTCGAACATGTCGGCAAGGCCCAGCTGCAGGCCGGCCACGCGGGCACTGGCGCAGGCGATGTCGAACGCGTTGGCGAGCGCGCGCGGCGTCTCGATGTTGACCAGCAGGCGCAGCGGCGTGTCGACGCCGGCTTCGGCCTCGGCGCGCGCGATCACGGCCACCGCGGCACGCAGCGCCGCAGCCGTCTCGACCTTCGGAATGTTCAGCAGGCCGATGCCGGTGCCGGCGAGGGCGGCCACGTCGGGCCCGAACTGCGGCGTGTCGATGCCGTTGGTGCGCACGATGAGCACCTTGGCGGCCGCACGCGCGGCATCGGACGCGACGAACTGCGCCACCGCGCGCCGCGCCGCGTCCTTTCCGTCGGGTGCGACGGCGTCCTCCAGATCGAACGACAGCGCGTCGGCATCGCCGCCGAGCGCCTTGGCGAACAGCTCCGGGCGCGAGCCGGGGACGAAGAGCTTGCTACGCATGGTCGGAGGCCGTCATGCGCGGAAGTGTGACCGATGGGACACAAGCGATTCGATATGTCCGGCACTTTCAGTCGATAGCTTCGCTTCGTTTTCTGCGGTCCGGCGCGTGTCCGGCGTCAACCGCCGTTGGCGGCCGCGCGATGCGCTTCGCGGTTCCTGCGATTGTGGTCGAGCGTGGTGCGCAGTGCGGCGAGGGTGCTGTCGATCGCCTGGCGCGAGGCCGGCGGCCAGCCCTGCGACTGTCCGGCGAGCTGCTGCGCGATCTGCGCGATGGCCGTTTCGCAATGTTCGGGCTGGACGTGGGTGGCCAGAAGCGCGTGCACCACGGCATTGGTGGCGGTCTGGGTGCCGCGCAGGACGTCGATTTCGCTGCGCAGCGCCGCGATCAGCTGGCGGTTTTCGCTGGCGAGGCGGGCGGCGTCGGTCGGCGGGGTGGAGTTCATGGGCTGCCCTCCGTCGGGCGTGGGAGTGTCGGCCGCCCAGAGTAGCAACGACCGGCGCCGGTTCCGAGCGCCCGGTGCGCGATCCCCGCCTCGCGCGTCTGCGTATGTCGCGTTTCGTCGCCCGACAGCGTACTACCGAGCTGGTCTGGGACATTCTGGAGTGCGACATGGTCGGGTCGATGCGATACGGTCTGCTGAGTCTGGTGCTGCTGGCGGGATGGGCCGGGGCGGGGATGGCCGCCACGCAGGGGCAGGGGCGCGAGGATTACGACATCCGGCTCGACAGCGGCAAGTCGGCGTCCGGCCTGCGCGAGGCGTTCCGCGCCCGCGCCGGCAAGCGCGTGGAGGCCGATGCGCGCCGCGCCGCCGCGATCGACGCGGACCTCGCGCGCCTGCGCGCCGACGTGCCGTCCGGCACGGCCTCGTCCGCCGCGCCGGGCGAGGTGCCGCAGGTGATCGCGCGCCGCCCGGGCACGCGGCACTTCCTCACCGCGCCGTCGGACCGGCCACGGGTCGCGCTCTTGCGCGATTTCCTGCGGCGCTATCCCGCGCTGTATGGCCTGCAGTCGAGCCAGGTGGACGCGCTCGCGGTCGAGGCCGACTACGTCAACCCGGACGGGCAGCTTGCCTGGGTGATCCTGCAGCAGCGCGTGCACGGGGTGCCGGTGTTCCAGGGCGAGGTGCGCGCGGGTTTCACGGCGCGCGGCGAGCTGATCCGCACGGTGGCCTCGCTCGCGGCCGATGTCGACGCCGCCGTGCCGGACGCCTGGCACGATCCGGCCGATGCCGTTGCCGCCGCCGCGCGTTCGGTCGGCTACGAGGTGCTCGCGGGCCAGCTCGCGCGCGTGGCGCGCAGCGTGCATGCGGACGATGTCGCACGGTTCGAGCGCGGGCCGTTCGCCGACACCATCGAGGCCGAGCGTTTCTATTTTCCGATCGAGGCCGGCGTGCTGCGGCCGGCCTGGCGGGTGCTGCTGTGGGAAGACGTCGACGCCTGGTACGTGCTGGTCGACGCAGAGAGCGGCGCAGTGCTGTGGCGCAACAACCTCACCGCGTTCCAGACCCAGGCATCGACCTACAACGTCTATGCGAACCAGAGTCCGGCACCGCTCGAACCGCCGCCGACCTCTCCGAACGGCGCGCAGCCGGTCGGCACGCAGTCGCGCACGAGCTTCACCCTGATCGGCGCGCCGTTCGACAACCTCGGCTGGATCACCGACGGCAACAACACCACCGACGGCAACAACGTCGAGGCGGGCGTGGACCTGGTGGCGCCGAACGGCGTGGATCCCGGCGGCACCGCGACCGGCGTGCCGGCGCGCACGTTCAATTTTGCCTACGACCCGTACCCGGGCGGCACCGCACCGACCGATGCATCGCTGCGCAACGGCGCGGTGACCAACCTCTTCTACTGGGCCAACACCTTCCACGACCGCACGTACGCGCTCGGTTTCACCGAGGCGGCGCGCAACTACCAGAACGACAATTTCGGTCGCGGCGGCATCGGCGGCGACCGGCTCTCGGCGGAAGTCCAGGATTCCGCGACACCGAACAACGCCAACTTCTCGGCGCCTGCAGACGGCGGACGCGGGCGCTTCCAGGTCGGCATCTGGACCGGCACCACGCCGAGCATCGATGCGGCGCTCGACCAGGACGTGAGCCTGCACGAGATCAGCCACGGCATGACCCGGCGCCTGGTGGGCAACGCCGCCGGCCTGACCGGCGTGCAGGGCCAGAGCCTGGACGAAGGCTGGGCCGACTGCATGAGCATCCTGCTGCAATGGCGCAGCACCGATTCGCTCGACGCGGTGTATCCGATGGGCGAATACGCCACCGGCGGCATCACGCCGAACAACCACTACTACGGCATCCGCCGGTTTCCGTACGCGCGCATCGCGTTCCTCGGCGGGCCGATGAACCGGCCGCACAATCCGCTGACGCTGGCCGATATCGACCCGGCGCAGATCGCACTCGACGACGGCGCGTTCGCGCGCGGGCCGCTCGGGTCGCTCAGCACCACGCTGTCGCACAACAACGGCGAGATCTGGTGCTCGGCCCTGTTCGAGATCCACGCCCTGCTGCTGCAGGAGCACGGGTTCCCCACCGGCAACACGATCGCGCTGCAGGCGATGGTGGACGGGATGAAACTCACCCCGAACGCGCCGACCTTCCTGCAGGCGCGCGATGCCTTTCTCGACGCCATCGCCGCCACGCCCGGCGGCACCCTCAACGAGGCGCTCGCCTGGCGCGGATTCGCGCTGCGCGGCATGGGGCTGGATGCGAGCGTGAGCCCGACGCAGGCGGTGGTGGAATCCTTCGACGTGCCGCAGCTTGCGCAGACGCCCGCACTGAGCTTCACCGATCTCGCGTGCAACGCCAACGGCGTCGCCGAGCCCGGCGAAGACCTGCTGTTGTCCGTGCCGATCACCAACACGACCGGCAGCCCGATCACCGGCGCCACGGTGTCGGTCAATGGCGGCACCGCGGTGTCGTACGGCACCATCGCGCCGGGTGCGGTGCAGGCGAGCAACATCGGCGTGCACGTGCCGTCGAGCCAGGTGTGCGGCGTGCCGTTCGGTCTTGCGATCGCGATCGATTCGAGCGCCGGCCCGGTGCTCGCGGACCGGTCGCTGCCGATCGGCCTCATCGGCACGGTCGAGGCGAGCGACTTCGACAGCGCTCCCGCCGGCACCCTGCCGCCGGGCTGGAGCACGCTCGTCGGCGGCGCCGGCACGTTGTGGACCACCGTGGCCGGCAGTCCCATGTCGGCGCCGAACGCGGCCAGCGTCGCGCTGCCGGCCATGACCGCGAACAGCGACCTGGTCACGCGCATCTACACCGCCGCCGAGGGAGCGACGGGGCTGCGCTTCTCGCACACCTATGCGTTCGAATCGAATTTCGATGGCGGCGTGCTGGAGATCAGCATCGACGGCGGTCCCTTCTGGGACATCGTCGTGGCCGGGGGCAGCTTCGACACGGGCGGCTACGATCGCGTGCTCACGCCGTTCGGCAGCTGCGCGGCGACGCCGAACGTGCTCGGCGCGCGCATGGCATGGACCGGCAACGGCGCCGTGCGGACCACGCACGTGACCCTGCCGCCGTCGTCCGTGGGCCACGATGTGCAGCTGCGCTGGCGCGCCGCGGGCGACTGCAGCGTCGCGAGCGGCGGCTGGACGATCGACGATGTCGAGGTCGTCGGCGCGGCCGTGTGTGCGCCGGCCGCGTGCGGACCGGCAGTGTTCGAGGACGGCTTCGAGGATTGACTGCGGCACGGCGCACCGGTCGCGACGACCGGTGCGCCGTCGCCACTACACTGCGCGGCCGACCACAGACGGACCGTTGCCGTGCCCCGATACACCGGCCCCCTGCTGACCCTGCCGGAGCACGCGGCGCTGATCGCGGCGCGCGACCGTGGTGCGGCCGAGGTCGACTGCTCGCTGCAACTCGGCCGCAGACGCGACACGGTAGCGATCCGCGGCGACGGCTGGACCTGGAACGGCACGACCTACCCATACCTTGAAACGTGCAAGGACCGCACCGTCTACTACTGGGACGACGACGGTTTCGTCCCCGCATCCCGCTACGCCGGCGCGTTGATCAAGCTCGTGCCCACCGCCTGGGGACCACCGACGTTCGAGATCGACGGCATCAAGATGCTGCCCACGGCGAAGGTGTCGCCGCTCGCGGATGCCGAGCGCAAGGTCGGACTGGTCGAGCCGCGCGGCAAAACCGTGCTCGACACCTGCGGCGGGCTCGGCTACTTCGCCGACTGCTGCGTGCGCGCCGGGGCGCTGCGCGTGCTCTCGCACGAGAAGAATCCGGACGTGATCTGGCTGCGCGATCTCAATCCGTGGTCGCCGGATCACCACATCGCGTCGCCGCTGACCCTGATGCAGGGCGACGCGATCGAACACGTGGCGCGTCTGCCCGCGGCGAGCGTCGACGCCGTGCTGCACGATCCGCCGCGGTTCGGCATCGCCGGCGAACTCTATTCGCAGGCGTTCTACGGCGAGCTTGCGCGCGTGCTGCGTGCGCGTGGCCGGTTGTTCCACTACACCGGCACGCCCAACCGTCTCACCAGTGGCCGCGACGGGCCGAACGAAGTCGCAACCCGTCTGCGCCGGGCCGGCTTCGACACGCGTATCGAGGGTGACGGCGTGCTCGCGACGCGCAACGCACGCTGAGGCCGCCGGGTTTGCCGAGGATGATCCCTGGGCGCGCGGTTTTGCGTATGTACGGCACCTTCCAAGGAGCCCAGCCATGCGCAGCCCACGTCCGACCCGCGTCGCCCCGCTTGCCGCCGTCCTGGCGGCCCTGTTGCCGTTGTCCGCCGTGGCGGGCGGCGACAATGCCATCGTCGTCACCACCACCACCGACGCGGTCGACGCCTTCGACCAGCTGTGCTCGCTGCGCGAGGCGGTGCTCAATGCCAACACCAACACCCAGTTCAGCCCGGTCGACAACGAGTGCCCGGCCGGCTCCGGCGTCGCCACCGACGTGATCGTGCTCGAAGCGATGACCACCTATCCGCTCACCCGCGTCGGTGCCGACGACGAAAGCGGCGACATCGACATTGCCGACGATCCGGATCTCCCCGCCGGGATCGTCGACCTGCGGTTCCAGGGCGTGGGCATCGAGGAGATCGCGACCGTGTCGCAGACGGTCGCGGGCGAGCGGGTGTTCGAGATCGTGCAGGCCGACGTCGAGTTCGACGCCATCCTCGTGCGCGGCGGCGCCACCGCCGAGGCCGGCGGCGGCATCTACAACGACGGCGGCGCGCTGGTCCTGCGCAACATGGGCGTGGTCGAGAACGCTGCGGTCAGCGGCGGCGGCGTCTACAGCACCGGGCCGGTCACGATGCAGACCGCGAGCATCGTCTCCAACACCGCCGACCTGCTCGGCGGCGGCATCATGCAGGACGGTGCCACGCTGACCGTCACCGGCGGCGGTTTCGGCTACAACGAGGCCGTGACCGGCGGCGGCATCTATGCCGACGGCGCGGCGGTCACGCTGTCGGATGGGAGCGTGGTGGTGGAGAATCTCAGCACGTCCGATGGCGCCGGCATCATGCTCGTCGGCGAGGCAGATCTCGACATTTCCGACACGGTGTTCTCGGCCAACATCGCGGACGGCAACGGCGGCGCAATCCGGTCGCTCAGCGAAGCCACGGTCCACATCGACGACAGCGTGTTCGTCGGCAACGAGGCGACCAACGGTGGCGCGCTGCACTTCATCGGAGCCGCGAACACCATTCTCATCGCGGGCGGCACCTTCTTCGGCAACGCCGCCACCGCGTCCGGCGGCGCGATCAACGCGTCGACGACCATCGCCAACGACGCGCTGTTTGAAGCCAACACGGCGGGCACGGACGGCGGCGCGATCCTCGCGACGCTCTCGTTCAAGGCGACCGACGTGCGCGTGGTCGGCAACAGCGCGCAGAGCGGCGGCGGCATCCACGCGCAGCTGCTGACGATGGACCGCACCCGCGTCGAGGACAACGCCGCCACCGGCTCCGGCGGCGGCGCGTACGTGACCAACCGCGTGACCGTGGCCGATTCGCGCATCACCGGCAACACTGCCGGCGGCGACGGCGCCGGCGTGTACTACGACCAGTCGGAGTCGAGCCCGACCGCAGCGATGACGCGCAGTCTGGTCGCCGGCAACGTCACCCAGGGCGACGGCGGCGGGATCTGGGTCACCGGCAGCGGGACGTTTGTGCTCAGCAACACCACGATCAGCCAGAACCGCGCACCGAACGGCTCAGGCAGCGGGCTCTTCGTGGACACGGACAAGCTCGTCCGCATCGTCAACGTGACGCTTGCGGACAATTTTCCGGGCGAGAACGTCGCCAAATACGGCACGCTGGAGATGAAGAACAGCATCATCACCACGCCCGGCGGCATCGACTGCGTGGTGGCGCTGGACGATCCGCAGATCGTGTCGCTCGGCAACAACCTGGCCGACGACGACACCTGCATCGGCCTCGACGACCCCACCGACATGACCGAGGTCGACGTGCTGCTGGCGCCGCTCGCGTACACCAGCAGCACGATGCTCACGCACGCGCTGCTCGCCGGCAGCCCGGCGATCGACCGCGGCGACAACGCCGCCTGCAGCGCCGCGCCGATCGACGGCGTCGACCAGCGCGGCGGCGCACGCGACGTGGGTCTGGCCTGCGACATCGGCGCACACGAACAGGGCGCCGCGGTCTCGACCACCCTGTTCGGCGACGGTTTCGAAAGCGAGTGACGCGCCGCAGCTGACGGCCGTCCCGCAACGGCGGGGCGGCCGCACGTGCGCCGCGCGGTTCGCGCGCGGATCCGCCTGTGGCATCGTGCACACGGGCGCGAGACACGTTGCGGGAGGAAACGCGTGGATGCATTCCGGTGGATTTCCGTGGCGCTGTCGATGCTGCTCGGGCTCGGCGTCACGCGCCTCCTGTCGTCCGCGATCGCCGTCTTCCGCTCGCGGCAGCGGGCCACGCTGGACTGGGTGCCGCTGGCCTGGGCGGCGATCATTTTCCTCGAACAGCTGCAGTTCTGGTGGGCGATCATCGAGTTGCCGAGTCTCGTGCCGGTCTGGACCATCGGCTCGTTCCTGCTGCTGGTCTGCCTGACGCTGCTGCTTTACGTCGCTGCGGCGCTCGTCCTGCCATCCGCGGAACTGCAGCGCGGCGAGAGCCTCGGCGCGGAGTTCCGCCGCGACGGGCGCTGGGCACTCGCGGCGCTGAGCGTGTATTGCCTGCTGGCGCTGGTCGCGGACTGGTGGTTCTGGCGCGGGCACATGGATCCGCGCACCGCGCTGCTGATCGTTCCGCAGATCGTGTTGCCGCTGTTGTACCTGGGTCTCGCCTCGCGGCGCCTGCAGGTCGCCGTCACGCTGGTGTACGTGGCCAACGGCATGCTCGCGGCGTGGCTGCTGTCTCCGGCCGCCTACGGCTGACCGCTGCGCGGCCGATGCTGCGCAGCGTCATCGATGTGCCGTGGCACCGCCTTAGACTGGTCCGCACCAGGGGACCCCACTTCCAACCGAGGAAAACGGCATGTTCACGCAACGTCCGATGCACGCGCTGGCGCTCGCCGCGCTGTTGGTTTCACCGGCATTCGCCCAGAGCGGCGAAGCACCGCAGATGACGCCGCAGCAGCAGGCCGAGATGGAGGCCTACATCAAGGCCGGCACCCCCGGTCCCCAGCATGCGGCGCTCGCAAAGATGGCCGGCGACTACACCCTGGAGGTCCGCAGCTGGCACGCTCCCGGCGCCGAACCGACCGTGGAAGCGGGCACCGCCACCCGGCGCATGCTGCTCGGCGATCGCGTGATGGTGGAAGACGTCTCGTCGCAGATGATGGGTCAGCCGTTCACCGGGCACGGTCTGCACGGTTACGACAACACCAGCGGCAGCTACTGGTCGACGTGGAACGACAACATGAGCACCGGCCTCATGGTGAGCAAGGGCAGCTGCGACGCGGCCATGACCTGCAGCTACACCGGCAGCTGGATCGATCCGCTGACCAAGAAGGAGGTTAGCTCGCGCATGACCACGCGCTGGAGCAGCCCCACCGTGGAAGTGTTCGAGATGTACGGGCCGGGGCCGGACGGCAAGGAAACGAAGATGATGGAAATCACCTACACGAAGAAGTAGGCACGCCGCAGGCTCCGCGCGGATCGCAGGCCGATCCGCGCGGACCGGCCTGCATCCTCCGGGCGCGCCGGACGGACGCGTCGGCAATCGAAATCGCTCCAATTTCCCCGGTGCCGGACACCCGGCCGTGACCGCCCTGCGTGCGGCCATGACTTCCGTCACTGTTTAGTGTGTTGGTAAAGTAGAACACTACTTACCCACACCAACGGAGCACCGACATGAAAGCAAGGCTGTTGACCCTCGCCATCGTCGCCACCGGCATCGTCGTCGGCGGCAGCCCGATCCACGCCCAGGACGCCACCGGCCTCGCGCCTGCAGTCACCGCGACGGGCACGACGCTCGCCGCCGCGGCGTCCGGCATCGCCACCCCCGATCCGGCAGCGCAGATCGAGGAACTGGCCCGCCTGTTCCGTGCCGGCGATCTGGCCGCGCTTGCGCAGGCCTCGATCCCGCCGTCGCAGTGGCAGCACATCCGTGCCGCCTGGGACCTGGAGCGGCGCGAGCCGATCACCGACGCCGAGCGCGTCCGGTTCGCCGAGAAGTTCGCCAGGATCACCGCACCCGATGCAGTCGACCGGATCATGGCCGAGGTCGAACCGAAACTCGAAGAAGCGCGCCCGCAGGTGCCCGGTGCCATGCTCATGGGTTTCGGCGCGATGCACATGGCCATCGCCTCGCCCGACAGCGATCTCACCGACGCGCAGCGCACCGCGCTCGAGGCGGCGCTGCCCGGCCTGCAGCGCTGGGCCGGCGCGACCGATTTCCTCGACGCCGCCACGCTGCGCGACGCCCTGACCCTGCTCGTCGACGCCGTGCGCCGCAGCGGCGTCCAGAACCTCGATCAGCTGCGCGCGCTGTCGTTCGACGAACTGCTGCGTCGCGGCGGCGGTGTGCTGGCGGCCGCCAAGGACGCGGTGCAGCTGTACGGCGTGGACGTGGATGCCATCGCCGATTCGGTCCGCGTCGAGGTGCTGGAAAACGACGGCGAGACCGCACGTGTGCGCACCACGGTCACGGTGTTCGGCGCGCCGGTGTTCGGCGAGCACGACCTCGTGCTGGTCGACGGCCGCTGGTACGGCAAGCAGGCGGTCGTGCAGTGGTCGCATGATGATGCGGACACCGACACCGCGGGCGAGAACGAGCCGGTCGAAGGCTGAGCGCGGCTGCAGCGCGGGAGCGCGCGACGCGCGCTCCCGGGACCAGCCCGATCCCGTCCCGGAAGACAGGGCGGCAAGCTGACATCACGCTGACATGAAGGTGCGGAACACTGCCAGGCCGCGCGGCGCACACTGCCGCCTGCTTCCGATCGGACCTTCCGCCATGTTTCCGTCGCGTTTCCTCGTTCCGTTTCTGCCGTGTCTGTGTGCGTCGCTCCTCCTCGCCGCGTGTGCGTCCACGTCCCCGCGCTCGCACGGCGTCGGCGCCACCGCCACCGGCGAGGAGACCGGCCAGTCCGATGCCCCGGTCATGGCCATCGGCGCCGGCACGCCGGTCGTGCCGGCCGCCGAAACCGTCGCGGTCGGCACGCGCGATGCCGACGCGGCCGACGATCCGGCCATCTGGGTCGATGCCGCGGACCCCGCGCGCGTCGTGATCTACGGCACCGACAAGAAGGCCGGGCTCTACGCCTACCGGATCGACGGCTCGGTGCTGCAGCATCTGCGCGGCGGCAAGCCGAATAACGTCGATCTGCGCGACGGGTTCGTCGTCGACGGCCGTGCGCAGGTGCTCGTCGGCGCCAGCGACCGCAGCCGCGACCGCTTCGGCGTGGTCCTGTACCTGATGGATCCGCAGACGCTGGACACACGCTTTTGGGGCCACGTTCCGGTCGACCTGGTCGAGCCGTACGGCCTGTGTCTGGGACGCAGCGGCGCCGCATTCATCGTCGTGGTGAACAGCACCGACGGACAGGTGCGTCAGCTCGCGGTCTCTGCCGGCGCCGACGGCAAACCCGTCGCGGTCGAGCAGAAGCGGTATGCGCTGCGTTCGCAGGTGGAAGGCTGCGTCATCGACGATGCACGCGGCCATGTCTACATCGGCGAAGAAGCGCATGGCGTCTGGCGCTACACGCTCGACCCGGCCCGCGGCGACGAGCACATTCAAGTGGCAACCGCACCGGGCGAAGCGCTTGTCCCCGATGTCGAAGGCCTTGCGCTGCTGCACGATGGCACCGCGAGCTGGCTCATGGCGTCGAGCCAGGGCGACTCGGCGTTTGCGGTCTGGCGCGTCGATGGCGAACCGGTCTACCGCGGCCGCTTTTCGGTGGTTGCGCACGCGGGCATCGACGCGGTGACCGGCACCGACGGCATCGCGGCGCTGGCCGGACCGGTCGGACCGTATGCCGACGGCCTCGTGGTGGTGCAGGACGATATCGACGAGACCCCGGGCACGAGCGGCGAGCGGCAGAACTTCAAGCTCGTCGACTGGCGCACGATCCGCACGGCGCTGTCGCTCGACCGCTGACGCCGACGGCGCCCGCCCGCGCCGGTCCGGCGCGCGGCCGTCAGGGTTCGAATCCGTCGGCGTAGAACGGCGTCAGCACCTCTGCGAGCGAGGCATCGCGATAGCTCGCGACGGCGCTCCGGCTCTCGCCGGAGAGCACATCGAACGCGCCGCCCACGTGGATGCGCTCGCCCTGTGTGCGCACTGCCGCCACATGGCCGTCCGGCTGCGGATTCCACGTCGGGTCGACGCTGCCGGTGGCGTCGATCCGTGCCAGATGCTGGCGCGGCAGTCCGCCCACGGCGCCGAACGCGCCGCCCACGTAGACGCCGCGCGCCGCATCGATGGCGATGGCATCGACGTATCCGAACTCGGCGCCGGGGTTCCATCCGGCATCCAGCACTCCGTTTCGCCCGAGGCGGGCGAGGTTGGTGCGCGGTGCGCCGCCGAACAGCGAAAAATTGCCGCCCGCGTACACGTGCGCTGCCGTCAGCGCCAGCGTGCGCACCTCGCCGTCCGCGCCGGGGTTCCACGCCGGGTCCACCCCGCCCACGCCCAGCGCGGACACGCGCGCGATGTTGCTGCGCAGGCTGGCGCCGACGCTGTCGAAATACCCGCCCAGGTACACCGTCGAGTCGCGGTCGACCGCGATCGCATACACGGTCGCGCCCGGGTTCAGGGCCGGATTCCAGTCCGGATCCACCGCGCCGTCGCCGCTGGCGATGCGTACCACGCCGCGCCTGGGCTGTCCGCTGACGGCGCCGAAGTAGCCTCCGGCATACACGTGCGGACCGCGCACGGCGAGCGCCAAGACGTCGCTGTTGGGCATCGGCGCCCACGCCGCGTCGACCGCGCCGTTGGCGGCGATCTTCGCGAGGCCGACGCGCGCATGTCCACCGATCTGCCGGAACCGGCCGGCCGCATAGACGTTGCGCGCGGCATCGCTTGCGAGCGCCAACACCTCGCCGTCGGTGCCGGGGGTCCACTGCGAATCGAGCGTACCGTCGGGCCGCAGCCGCAGCAGGTTGTCGCGCCGCTCACCGTCGGCGCGGAAGAACGCGCCACCCAGCAGCACGCCTCCGTCGGCCTGCGTCTCGATCGCCAGCACGCGGCCCGCGCGCTCCACATCGAGCGCCGCGACCAGATCCGCCTCGGCCGACAGCAGGGCAAGACCGGCGCATTCCTGCGCGTCGATCGCGAGGAAGCGGCCGCCGGCCAGCAGCCGGCCCGCCGCGGACACCGCGAGCGCGTGCACCACGTCGTCGGGCTCCGGGCGCCACGACGCATCGCTCGCGCCGGTGCCGCTGCGCAGGATGCGCGCGAGGCGACGCTGCGGCACGTCGTTGACGGTCTGGAAGGAGCCGCCGATGAACAACGCGTCGTCCGTTGCCGCGATCGCATACACCGTGCCCTGCGCCGCGGGTGTCCAGCCCGCGTCGACCGCCGCGCTGCCGCCGGCCGCCACGCGCGCGAGGCCGCGATGCGCCTGCCCACCGATGGTGGAGAACTGCCCGCCGACAAAGATCGCATCGCTGTCGTCGACGGCAAGCGTCATCACCGAATCGTCCGGCGCGGGATTCCAGTCCGCATCGAGCACGCCGGTGCCGGCCGTCGACAGCTTCGCGAGGTTGGCGCGTGGCGTGCCGGCGACGCCGGACAGCTGCCCGCCGACATACAGCGACGCCGTGGCGCTGTCGACCAGCAGCACGAACGGAATACCGTCGACGCCGGGATTCCACTGTGCATCGACCGCTCCGCTGCTCGCCGACAGGCGCGCAAGTCCCGTGCGTGCGGTACCTCCGATCTGGTTGAACACCCCCGCCACGAACAGCGCGCCGTCCCCGTCGAGCGCGAGCGAGGTGACGCTGCCGTTGGTGTCGGCGCTCCATCCGGCATCCACCCCGCCGGTCGCGCCCGTGATCCTTGCGATGTTGTTGCGATACAGGCCGCCGACGGTCTGGAAGGTGCCGCCCAGGAACACCGCCCCCGTGCCTGCATCCGCCACGATCGCAGTGACGCTGCCGTCGCTCACGTCGGGATTCCAGAGCGGATCGAGCGTGCCGTCGGCCTGCAGACGCGCCGCGCGACCGCGCGGCACGCCGTCGACGCGGGTGAAGTCGCCGCCGATCAGCATGCGCCCATCCGGCAGGCGAGCGATCGCATTCACCGACCCGTTGATCGTCAACCGCAGGTCCGGCAGCGGTTCGAGCACCTGCGCGCGCAGCGCACCCGGGAGCAGCAGGCAGACGACGAGCAGCATCGGCAGCGAAAACCGAAGACAGGGGGCTGGCATGGAACATCCGTGGCAGTGGGCGTCACCGCGAACAACGCCGTTTCGCGGCGGCCTGCGCCATCCGGGCCGCGAACGGCTCGCGCAGCGTCACGCGGGGCGGCGTGCCAGCACCAGTTCGCCTTGTACCGGGTCGCCCGATTCCATCCGCAGCACCACCGTCTCGTGCACGATATCGACGAATCCTGTCTGCGCCAGTTGCGACACGATGCGTGCGGGACTGTGGCGGTAACGCCCCGTGCTTGGGAGTAGCTCCGTATCGGGTCCGTCGCTGCGCTCGACCGAGAACGCGAACACGCCGCCGGCGCTCACGCGTGCAAACACGGCGTCGAAGACCGGCGCCAGCGCTGCGACGTAGACGAACACGTCGGCGGCGACGACCAGATCCCACTGCGAGCGAGTGTCCCGCAGGAATACGAGGATTTCCGCGGCGTGCAGATCCCGGTACAGACTCTTTGCGCGCGCGTGCTCCAGCATGCGCGGCGACAGGTCGACGCCGTCGATGGCGCGCCCGGCGCGCGCAAGCGCGTTCGCCATCAAACCCGTGCCGCAGCCCAGGTCCAGCACGCTTGCGGCATCGGCGTTGCCACGCGCGGCGATGAAGCGCGCGAGACGCTCGGGCGTGGCATAGGCGAGCCGGTCGACGAGGGTGTGTTCGAAGCGATCGGCAAAGTCATCGAACAGGCTGCGGATGTAGTCGCTTTCGACATCGGCGGGCAGGACGCCGTGGACGGCGGCATGAAAGTGCGCGATCACCGCGTCCTCCGGGTCGCGGGCCTTCGCCGCGTCGAACGCGCGCCGCGCAGCGTCGCCGTTGCCGAGCTTGAGTTGCGCGCGTCCGAGCCAGCACCACAGTTGCGCGTTTTCCGCGTCGGCCCGCAGCAAGGTCTCGAAGCGCAGTGCGGCGTTTGCGCTGTCGCCGGCCTGCATCAGCGCAATGGCATGATCGCAGGCGACGTCCGGTGCCTGCGGCGCCAGTTGCAGGGCGCGCGTGCGGCTTTGCAGCGCGGCACCCGCCTGGCCGAGCGCCGCCTGCGCATCGCCCAGGCCACGCCAGGCGTCGAGCAGATCCGGAGCCTGCCGTGCCAGGGCCGCGAACGCGTCGAGCGCGTCGCGGTTGCGTCCGAGGCGGCGCAACGTCTGTGCGCGATGCAGACGCAACGCGCGCTCGTTCGGCGCGATGCGCAGACCCGCTTCGAACGCGGCAAGAGCCTCGTCATGGTCGCCGGTGTCGCGCGCTGCCAGTCCGAGCGCGTTCCAGGCGCTGGCACGCCCGGGCGCCAGCGTGCACGCGCGTCGCGCCGCGGTCAGTGCCGCTTCGCCGCGCCCGCTGCGGCGCAGCGCCAGCGACAGGTTGACGGCAAGTTCCGCATTGGACGGTGCGGCGGCGGCCAGCGGTTCGAGCACGTCGACCGCTTCGGCGTCACGGCCCTGCTGCAGCAGCAGCACCGCCAGCGCGGCGCCTGCACCCGACGCCTCGCTTGCGAGCAGCGAGCGGTAGGCGCGTTCGGCGTCCTGCGTGCGTCCGGCACGGTGCAGGGCCAGGGCGGCATCGAGCGGTGAGCTGGACATGTGCGGGGCGGGCTGGAGGACAAGCCCGTCATGGTAGCGGCAGCGGGGCGTTGGTCGTCGGCGGGCGGCCGACGGCGGCGAGCGGCCGATTCCGCTGCCGCCAGCGCATCGGGCGCAGCATACGAAAAATGGAACTGCGGGGGAGCATGCGTGCGCCATGCTGCACCGCAGCTTGCCCCAATGGACGATGGCCGCACCGCCCTGCGCGTGGGATTACTGCGACACGGTGCCGCCGCGAGCGCGGCCGTGCGTGGGGGCGCACGATGCACCGCCGCGGCGTCCGGGGTTCGGACGCGCGATGCGTGGCACGCCCGCGTGCGCACGCATCCCAGCCAGGAGTGCAGCGATGCGTTCGATCCGCGCCATCCATCCCGTCGTGGCCACCGCCTGCAGGCGCGCTGCGCGCCTTGCCGCGCTGGCACTGTTGCCGTGCATGGTCGCCGCGCCCGCGTTCGGGCTGAGCGAGGTCACCGGCTTCGGCAGCAATCCGGGCAACCTGAAGATGTTCACCTACATTCCGGCCGGCCTGCCGGCGAACGCGCCGGTGGTGGTGGCGCTGCACGGCTGCACGCAAAGCGCGGCGAGCTACGACGCTGAAACCGGCTGGCAGCTGCTGGCCGACCGCTGGAAGTTCGCGCTCGTGCTGCCGCAGCAGCAGAACGGCAACAATTCCAGTGCCTGCTTCAACTGGTTCGAGGCCGGCGACATCGCGCGCGGGCAGGGCGAGGCGCTGTCGATCAAGCAGATGGTCGATCGCACGCTCGCCGATCACGGCGGCGACACCGGTCGCATCTTCGTCACCGGCCTCTCCGCCGGCGCAGCGATGACGGCGGCGATGCTCGCCACCTACCCGGACGTGTTCGACGGCGGCGCCATCCTCGCCGGCATTCCGTACAACTGCGGCACCGGCACCACCGCAGCCTTCAGCTGCATGAACCCGGGCAGCGATCTTTCGCCGGCCGCCTGGGGCAACAAGGTGCGCGCTGCGTATTCGTCCTGGAGCGGGCCGTGGCCGCGCGTGTCGATCTGGCACGGCGATGCGGATTACACCGTGCGCCCGGCCAACGCCACCGAAGCGATGGAGCAGTGGACCAACGTGCACGGCGTGGACCAGACGCCGGACATCAGCGACACGCTCGCCGGCTATCCGCACAAGGTCTATCAGGATGCGAACGGCGTCGCACGCGTGGAAACCGTGCTGGTCACCGGCATGGGACACGGCACGCCGGTCGATCCGGGCACCGGCGAGACGCAGTGCGGCACCGCCGGCGCGTACATCCTCGACGTGAACATCTGCTCCAGCTACTACATCGGCCGCTTCTGGGGCCTGGACAACCTCGACGCCATCGCGCCGTCGGTGGCACTGACCGCACCCGCGAACGGCGCCAGCGTCAGCGGCAACGTCGCGATCACCGCGAGCGCGAGCGACAACGTCGGCGTCGCGCAGGTCGAATTCCTCGTCGATGGCGCGCTGCTCGGCAGCGACACATCCGCGCCGTATGCGGCCACATGGAATGCGGCGGGCGCGGCCAACGGTTCGCACGTGCTGCAGGCGCGTGCGACGGACCTCGCCGGCAACGTCGCGACCTCGGCCTCGCGCACGGTCAACGTGTCCGGCGGCATCGTCGACACCACGGCGCCGACGGCCGTGCTCGTCTTCCCCGGCAACGGCGCGTCGCTCTCCGGCACGGTGACGCTGTCCGCCGACGCGGGCGACGATTTCGGCGTGACCGCGGTCGATTTCCTCCTCGACGGCGCGCTGCTCGGCAGCGGCAACCGCAGCGGCCAGGCCGGCCCGTGGACGCTCGACTGGAACACCACCGGCGTCGCGAACGGCGCGCACACGCTCGCGGCGCGAGCGCGCGACGCGGCCGGCAACATCGGCACCAGCGCGAGCGCCGCGATCACGGTGAACCAGAACGTGCCGGCGCTCGGCGAAACCTTTTCCGACGCCAACGGCGACGGCAGCTATTTCGATGTCGCCGGCTGGAGCGGAGACTTCGTCGCCAACGCGCTCAACGCCACGCTCGGCGGCGGCGCGAGCCAGTCGTCGTACGGCGCGGCGTCGTCGGGCACGGGCTGCAGCGTGGGTCTGAAGACGAAGTTCCTCAGCCGCAGCGTCACGCTCGGGCCGGCGCCGCGCCTGTCGTACGCGCGCAAGCTCGACCTGAAGGCCAATACCAACAGCAGCTACAGCGCGTACTTCCGCGTGAAGATCGGCAACGTCACGGTCGACGATCGCACCGTCACCTACGCCGCGCATGTGGACGCGGACTGGGTGCGGCGCGAGGAGATCGACCTGTCCGCGTTCGCCAACCAGACGGTGACCTTGCGCTTCGAGGTCGGCGCCAATGCCAACGTGTGCCTGGAAGCGTACGCGCGTGCAAACGTGGATGACATCCGCATCGTCAACGCGCAGCAGGACGCGGACATCGTCGCGCCGGCGGTGAATCTGGTGGCGCCGGCGAACGGCGCCACGCTGTCCGGCAGCGTCGACCTCACCGCCAGCGCCAGCGACGCCAGCGGCGTCGCGAAAGTGGAGTTCTACGCCAACGGCAGCCTGCTCGGCGTGGACACCAACGCGCCGTGGACCTTCACCTGGAACACCGCCGCGATGGCCAACGGCAGCGTGGCGCTGATGGCCAAGGCCTACGATCCGGCCGGCAACGTCGGCAGCGACGACGACACCACCGTCACCGTGTCCAACGGTGGCGGCAGCACGCCCACGGTGGTCACGTTCGCCAACGAGGACGCCAACGACGGTTACCTCAAGGCCGCCGCCGACGGCAGCGGCGTGGCCATCGGCACGCTCGAATCGAGCATGGGACTCGCGCTCGGGCGCGGCACCGACGGCAAGTTCAACCGCGCGCTGCTGTCGTTCGACACCTCCGCCCTGCCGGACGGCGCGAGCATCGTCTCGGCCACGCTGACCGTGACCTACCGCAGCGCGTCCGGCAATCCGTGGGCGAATCCGTCGGCCAACACGCTGCTGATCGATGCGCGCAACGGTTGCTTCGGCGGCTGCGCGCTGGAGACGTCCGACTACGCTGCGGCAGCCACGGCAAGCGGCGTCGCCGACCTGCTGCGCTTCACCGGCGGCACGCAGGGCAGCAGTGCGTTCTCCGCGGCCGGCCTTGCGGCGATCAACCGCAGCGGACGCACGCAGCTGCGCCTGCGTTTTGCGGGCAATCCGACATCGACGAATTACGTGTGGATCGACAAGGGCGCGTCGGCGACATTGCGGATCGAATATCTGCCGTGATGCCGACGCATTTGCGAGATCAAAACCCACCCCCATCCCGGCCTTCCCCCGTCAAGGGGGAAGGAGACCAGCCAAGCAAGAGCATTTCAATCGCGGCCGCTTGAAGCCCTTCCCCCTTGACGGGGAAGGGTTGGGATGGGGGTGGCTGTTGCCCTGCTTCAGAAGCCGACGCCACACCACCCAGACAGCCGCCTTAACAAACCCACTCCTCAGCGCCGCACCAGCGCCAGATCCGCCGGCACATACCGCGCACCGCTCGCACCTGACGCGCCGATCGCGTCGAGCTCCGCGATCTCGCCCGCATCGAGCACCAGCGTTGCCGCCGCAAGATTGTCTTCGAGATTCGTACGCCGCTTCGTGCCCGGAATCGGCACCAGATACGGATCGCGCTGCAGCAGCCATGCCAGCGCCATCTGCGCGGCCGACACGCCGCGCGCGGCGCCGAGCTCGCGCACCCGCACCGCGAGCCGCAGATTGATGTCGAAGTGTTCGCCCTGCAGGCGCGGATCGCCCCACGACCGGTAATCGTCGGCCGGATAGTCCTCCGCGCGTTTCGCCGCCCCGGTGAGAAAGCCGCGACCGAGCGGACTGAACGGCACCAGCCCGATGCCCAGTTCGCGCAACACCGGCAGCACCTCGTCCTCCAGGCCGCGCTCCCACACCGAATACTCGCTCTGCAGCGCCGACACCGGCTGCACCGCATGGGCGCGGCGGATCGTCTGCGCATCGGCCTCGGACAGGCCGAAATGCAGCACCTTGCCTTCATCGATCAGGTCGCGCACCGTGCCGGCCACGTCCTCGATCGGTACGGCCGGATCGACGCGATGCTGGTAGAGCAGGTCGATGCGATCGGTCCGCAGCCGCCGCAACGACGCCTCGACCACCGTCCGGATGTGCGCCGGCCGGCTGTCGACGCCAACGCGCCGCCCGTTGTCGATCGCAAACCCGAACTTGGTCGCAATCGTCACGCGGTCGCGACGCTCCGCGAGGCAGCGGCCGAGCAACTCCTCGTTGTGGAACGGCCCGTAGACCTCGGCCGTGTCGAAGAAGGTGCAACCGAGTTCGAGTGCACGGTCGATGGTCGCCGCGGATTCGGCCGCGTCCGCGCTGCCGTAGGACTGGCTCATGCCCATGCAGCCCAGGCCGATGGCCGACACCACGAGGCCCTGGCGGCCGAGCGAACGGGTGGGAAGCATGGGGCACCTCGACGGACGGAGAAACGGGCATTATCGCCACCTGCCACGGGGCCGCGGTGGGAAACACAATCCCGAACCCGGTCCTTGTGCCGCGCCGCCGCCGTCCCGACAGCTCCGACACGGAGCCGTCCCACCGCACGCATCCCGCGTGCGGCACGTGTCTCCCACCAGGATGCCGACCATGACCGTTTCGATCTCCCGCCTCACCGTTCCCGCCTATACCCGCGGCCTGCGCGTCCTCTCGCGCTACCTCGACAAGGCGATCGAATTCTCCGCCGCCAACCCGTCCGCCCCCGCGCTGATCGACGCGCGCCTCGCACCGGACATGCTGACCCTCGCAGGCCAGGTCCAGCGCGCCAGCGACACCTCGAAACTCGCCATCGCGCGCCTGCTCGGCAGCGAGGCGCCGAAGTTCGACGACAACGAAACCACGCTCGAGCAACTGCGCGACCGCGTCGCCAAAACGCTCGCCTACATCGAAACGGCCGACAGCGCGGCGCTCGACGCCGCCGCCACGCGCGAAATCAACCTCACCTTCGGCCCGACCAAACACACCTTCGCCGGCGAAGACTTCGTCACCACGTTCGCGCTCCCGAACTTCTACTTCCACCTCGCCATCGCCCACGGCATCCTCCGCCACGCGGGCGTCGCGATCGGCAAGCTCGACTACCTCGGTGCAGCGGGTTGACGCGGCTGTTTCGCAGACAACAAAAAAGCCCGCATCGTTGCGGGCTTTTTTGTCCAAAGGGAGTTGGATGCCGCGCGCCAGTTCTTGCCAATACAGGCGCTATAGCCGACCGCTAATTGAGCGGTGCGAGTCCGCGTTTACCGTCCAAGAGAGGCCACTGAATCGCTCGAACGTTGCATTGGTTCACATTGTTCGATTGCGGAACGTGGGAGAAACCGCGCTCTCGCGGCACCTCTTGGCGAGCGCCGCATACACCAACGACAACGGCGTCCTTGGGGGATCGAGTGGGCCTGAGTTTTCGAAAAAGCGTGAAGCTGGGCGGCGGCTTGCGCCTCAACTTTTCCTCGTCGGGCGTGTCCCTGAGTGCTGGCATTCCAGGATTGCGCTTCGGGGTTGGGCCCCGCGGTTTCCGCGTGAGTGCTTCTGCCGGCGGCTTTCGCTACTCCGCGACGGCGCCGTTCGAACGGCGCGGAACCAGTAGCCGCAGTGGGTCGATCGAGTCTCAGGCCTCGCAACTG
Source organism: Chiayiivirga flava (assembly GCF_014202825.1). GTDB lineage: Bacteria > Pseudomonadota > Gammaproteobacteria > Xanthomonadales > Xanthomonadaceae > Chiayiivirga > Chiayiivirga flava. The sequence continues at coordinate 166,247 of NZ_JACHHP010000003.1, forward strand.
CCGAGTGCGGCCACGGGCGCGCCGGTCGCAATGACCGACATCCGCACCGAAAACATGCACGCGTTGGTCGACAGCTCCTCCGCAGAGTTTGTAGAGGAAATTCGGCGGCGCAACGCACGTCCCCGACTCTGGATTTGGGTGCCGTGGCTCGGATTGGTGGCGATGTGCGCAGTGGTCCACTTTGCATTGCCCCCATGGGCGTTGGGGGTGTGTCACTGGCTGCCGTTGGCGCTCTGACCGCTTGGGCTTACCAGAGTGACAGGTGGCGCAAGACCACCGTGCTCTTCTACGACTTGGCTGAGAATGCGCTTGCAAATTACGAGCGACTCGTCGCGGCCGCAGACGCCGTCGGGGCGTGCACGAAAAAATGGCGCATCGACGCCCAGGGTCGCGTGTCGGATCCCAAATACCACGCTGGCGCAGGACACTTGGTCAAGCGGAGCGCCACGTTTTTTGACCGACACCACGCGTTTCCCTATCTGGCGCTGAACGTGGATGCCCCCATGGCGCGCTCGGACAGCGCCCTCTTCGTCTTCTTGCCCGACCGCCTCTTGGTAAAGGAACGAGGGGTCATCGGTGCGGTGAGCTACGAGAATCTTCGCGCCTCCGCACGCGATGGGCGCTTCATCGAAGAGGAATCGGTTCCCTCAGATGCCCAAGTTGTCGGTCGAACATGGCGCTACGTCAACAAGCGCGGCGGTCCGGATCGTCGCTTCAAGTACAACCGACAATTGCCGGTTTGCGCATACAACGAGTTGGATCTGGAAAGCGATTCAGGACTCCGCGCGCGGTTTTCACTGTCGCGCGCTGGGGCAGCGCAGGCGCTGTCGGCGTGGCTGAACAGCCAGCGCGCATGAAAGCGGGCGGAGCGCTCGCGCCGATCGACTCGTGCGAGGCGTGGGCCGGTAGCATCGATTTCGATTTATTGGAAGCATATGCGTGTCCTCTGACCAGATAGGACCGCCACTGCGAGGCCACTCGCAAAGTGGCGAACGGTACTCGATTGGCGTGCCGGCCAGAGGACCGGTGAGCCTTGCGCCTCTCGCGCACCGCCCGCTGGGAACGGCGAGCAGGCCTTCCGAATGCCGGGCATGAAAACGCGCCAAGACGATAGGCGCGTTATGCGCCTTGTGACTCGGGACGCTAATCGCGGCCGCAGGTTTGGCTGCAACGCGGGCGTTATGTCCATGCATCGATCTCAGTGTCAACGCGAAAACGTGAAGTGCGAGCATTTGCCCCCGTCCACGTTACGCGCCGATCGTGGACGGTGAGAGTTTTAGCTTAGGCGTGGCAGCATTGCAGACACAGAACGAGGGGCCGCTGTGAAGAAGAACCAACGATCGATCAGATTCTTAGAGTTGAGGCTTGACCATGGCACCGATGCCAAGCACAAGCAGCAATGGGATCTGCGGGCAATGGCGCTCGACGCCGCGAACAACAACTACTATGCCAGAGCGCCACGAGAGGGGGCCGCTCGATCAGTACGTATAAGGCACTCCGCGCTATTTGATTATTCAGATCAGCCTTTCTTGGCCATCTTGCTTGTCCTGGCAGATGCCGAAGGCGTCAACGCAACCTACGAGAATATTCAGACGGGCGAGGCGAAAACTTTTGAGAAGGGCATCGACGAAGGAAATCGATCTGAAGCGCACCTTGTAGTTGCGCTCACACCAGAGATGAAGGGAACGAAACAGATCTACGCCGCAGCGCTGGAGGAATGTCCAGGGCTCACGCCGTCCCAGATCTATCCGCGGATGCAAACCGCGATCGCGGGCGCTGGCAAACGAAGTCAGGAAGTGCAGGGTGTTGTGTATGAATGGCGGCCGATTTTCGAGATCGACGGCTTAATGTCTCGTTCGCTTCTCACGGAAATCTCGTCGGGGCGGTTGCAGTCTTTCAGTCTCGTGCGAGAGTTCGACCAAAACAACGGGCTCGATGAGCCCAAGAGCCTCTCGAGACGGAGACTTGAGCTTCAACTTGAGATTCAAGAGCAGCCCGAGGGTAAGGTCGAGAAGGTCCTAGAACTGCTCCGAGGCGCGAAGAAAATTGCAGGCGAAGATCAGTTTGATAGCATGCGGATCGTCTATCAACAGCAGGGCGATAAACGTCCAAAGTCGGCAACGATCGATTTAGAGAAAGAAGATGTTGACGATGATGCATTCGAAAAATTTATTTCGCGCACTCGAACACTCAAGCTGGATGAGCCGATGCACCACAATCATACTGAGGTGCAAATAGATTTTTGCAAACTCCTAGCGAAGAAGTTGATAGACGAAAAAACTGGGGAATGATATGAAGCTCTTGGGGCAGCTCTTGACACCTGCGTCATATCTCCGTGTTCGCAGCGACTCCGTCGATAAGATGCTGCTGGACTACGTGCTACCAGGCGCGGCGACTTTGATCTTCAGCGTCGCTGTGTTTCAGGTGCCTGAGCTTTTGCGGCTCAACGACGCCGGGGGGCTTGTAACGAAGGTTGGCGGGTTGCTGCAGGTTCTCGTCGGCTTCTACGTAGCGTCACTCGCTGGTGTTGCGACATTTCCTTCGCGATCGCTTAGACAAGACGCGGCGGGGCTCAGGCTGGACGGCCAGCCGATCAGACGGCGCAAATTTCTCGCTGCCATCTTTGGCTACTTGGCATTTCTCAGCCTGCTTCTCTTCCTTGCCGGAATTTTCTGGCCGATCGCTTCGTTCATGGTAGCGAAAATTTCCAATGCCGAGACGCGTTTTTTTCTGCACGCCATCGGTGTGATCGTCTATCTGTTTGGTTTCTGGCAACTCGTGTTCATCACGTTATTTGGGCTCCACTATTTGGTCGATCGAATGCACCGCGCTGACTAGCCCCAGCCTCTAGCCGGCAGTCATGGAAGACCGTGTTGTGCGTGTCCTGCAACGACTTCTTCGACAGGAACGGAACGAAGATGTTGCTTGGAGCGAATGGGGTTGGCGCGGAGGCTTCGCCTACGATGGGAGCGCGCGGTCGAGCAGGCTGAACCCGGTTGCGGCGCCCTGAATGCATGCTCGGGCAGTCCGGCCAGAAGTTCGATATCACGTGGCGCCAGCACTAGATTGCAAGGAATAGAATTATCAGACATCACATTTTCATTCGCTAGGAGATCAGGCGCCGCGTGCAAAGCCACGGCATCTCCGGTGCGCGATCGTTACCGCTCGGCTCTGCCTATGCGACCCATCGCGCTGTGTGGCGCTTGAACAACTGCTGTCCGGATGGCGTCTGAGAGCATCGGACGAAATAAAACAAAAAGCCCACATTTCTGCGGACTTTTGTGGTCTTGCGCGGATTGCATCGCGAAACCCTGTGGTACCGGTGAGAGGACTCGAACCTCCACTCCATCGCTGGAAGCGGATTTTGAGTCCGCCGCGTCTACCATTCCGCCACACCGGCACAGGCAGGCGCGGAAGTATAGGGCAAAGCGCTCGCGGCGCAATGCGCGCGGGTGTGCGGGGTCAGCGGTCGAGGCCGAGGTGGCGGGTTTCGCGTTCGAACCAGCCGTCGGCGCGCGGCTGGAACACCGAGCAGGCCTTCATCGTGCCCTTGTAGATGTGCAGCGAGACGGCGATGGCGTCCGCGCTCGGGTTGCGGATGGTGTGGTACTCGTGCGGCGGGATCAGGCTGCCGGCCGAGCCGGTGCCGGCCTGCATCGAGCCGGCGGCGGCGAAGCGGGCGCGGTCGTCGGTGCTTTCGAGCAGCTGGTACTGGGTGATTTCCAGCGCGCCGTGCCACACGCCTTCCACGCACCACATGCCGCAGTGGTCGTGGATCTGCGTGCCCTGGCCGGGGCCCCAGGTCATCGCCACCACGCTGTAGCCGTGCGTGTCGCTGCTGTAGAGCTCGCGGCGGGCGTAGTGGTCGCCCACGGGTTCGTAGATGTAGTCCGGCAGGCGCACGTCGCGGTCGCGGATCATCGCGCACAGGGTGTCGCGCAGGCTATGCGCGATGGCGTGTTCGTCGGGCAGGGCGACCGCGGCATCGATGGCGGCGATGAGCTTGTCGGCGCCGGGAAAGGCGGGCGTGGCCATGGCGTGGTCGGTCGAAGCGGGAGAGGCAGCGATTCTACCGTCGCAGCGGCCTCGCGGCGACGTCAGAGCCGTGCGAGGAAGCCTGCGACGGCCGGTGCGAAGCGCTCGATGTCCACCAGGAACGCGTCGTGTCCCTGCGGCGACGGCAGCGCGAGGCAGTGTGCGTCGGCGCCGCCCGCGGCGAGCCCGCCGGCGATCTGCTCCTGCTGCTGCAGCGGAAACAGGATATCGGTAGCCACGCCGATGGCCAGCGTGCGTTCCACGCGCAGCGTGGCGAGGCCGGCGAGGATGTCGCCGCCGCCGACTTCGGCGAGGTCGAACCAGTCCATCGAGCGGCTGAGGTAGAGGTAGCAGTTGGGGTCGAACTGGCGCACGAAACGTCGCGCGTGGCCTTCGAGGTAGGACTCGACCTCGAATTCCAGCCCGAACGGATCGTCCTCGCGGCGTTCGCTGTCGAGCCGCACGCGGCCGAAGCGGCCGTGCCACTCGAGCGCGGAGCGGTACGTGACCACGCCGAGCTTGCGCGCGATGCGCATGCCGGCGTCCGGATAGTGCGTTTCGTCGTACCTGCCGAGGTTCCAGTGCGGGTCCAGGCGGATCGCCTCGCGCTGCAGCGAGCGGATGGCGATCGAGAACGGCAATGCCTGCGCCGCGCCGGACACATTGATGTGGCCGCGCGCGCCGTGCGGAAACTGCTGGATGTACGACAGTGCCGACATGCCGCCCATCGAACAGCCGATCACGCACGCGAGACGTTCGATGCCGAGCGCATCCACCACCGCGTGCGCGGCGCGGGCCACGTCCTCGATCGAAAGATCCGGGAACGCGAGGCGGTACTGTTCGCCGGTGGCAGGATCGATCGACGCGGCACCGGTGGAGCCCTTGCAGCTGCCGAGCGAGTTCACGCAGATGACGAACCAGCGCGTGGTGTCGATGGCCTTGCCGGGGCCCAGCATCGCTTCCCACCAGCCGGGTTCGGGATTGCCGTCGTTCGACGCAGCATGCGCATTGGGCGACAGGCCGGTGAGGATCAGCACGGCGTTGTCCGCGCCGGGCGCAAGCGTGCCCCAAGTTTCGTACGCGACGCGCGCGCCGTGCAACGCGCCGCCGCGTTTCATCGCGAACGGCAAGGGCAGGGCGCAGTAGCGGGTGCCGGGCGGCGCGAATTCGGTCATGGGACGACGCGGTCGATGGTGAGCACGACGGGTTCGCTGCGCGTGTTGGCGATCGGTTCGGAGAGCGTTTCCAGATCGCCCGATTGCGCAATAGCGTTGCCCGATGTCGAGATGCGCGCGCCGACGACCACCTGCGGCATCGACGAAAGCGTCATCGACGGCATCATGCTGGTGCTGTCGTCGAGCGTGACGGTGACCGGAAGCGTCGTGGCGTCCAGGCGCTGGATCGCGAGCGGCATGCGCGGCCCCTGCGCGGCGCGTGCGAACACGAACAGCACGTCGCCGGCGGCGATGCGCTCCTTCAGTGCCGGCGCGATGTCGACGGTGACGGTGAGGCGTGCGGCGGCGCTTGTCGCGGTGTCCGACGGCGGCGTGGCGGGCGGTTGCGTCGGCGTGGACGCGGCCGGGTCGAGCGGCGGCAGGTTCGCGCGCGAACGCGCAGCGTCGATGCGTGCGATGAGCGCGGCGCGCGGCGACGCATCGGCCGGCAGCAGTGTCAGCAGGCGTTCCCATGTGGCCGCCGCGGCGGCGTGCTCGTCGCGCTGGAACTGGCTGGCGCCGAGCAGCCACAGTCCGCGCTGGCTGTCGGGTTGCAGCGCGAGGGCCTTCTGCAGCAGCGCGAGCGGTTCGCCTTCGAAGCGGCGCGTGTCGGAGGCGAGCACCAGCGCTTCGGCGTAGTCGATGAGCACGTTCGGGTCGTCGGGCGCGAGACGGTAGGCGTTGGCGAGCGCGTCGCGTGCGGGTGCGAAGCGTTCCATCGTCTTGTACGCGCGGCCGAGCAGCAGCCAGCCGTCGAGATCGTCCGGCTGCTGCTTCAGGCGCTCGGCGAGGCCGGCGACGGCGGCGTCCATGTCGGGTGCGTCGTCGGGTGGTTGCTGCTGGCCCGCGAGTGCGGCGTTCATGGCTGCTGCGGTCGCGCTCTGCGTGCCGGCATCGAGCGCGCGCGGATCGCCGACCACGCGATAGCCGAGCACGGCAAGAAACGGAAGCAGCACTGCAATGGCGACGATCAGCGCGCGCGGGGCGCTGGCGGCGGCGGGCGGCGGCGGCAGCGCGGCGAGCTTGGCCCCGTATTCGTCGGCATCGATGACGCCGGCGCGGTGCGCCTGCAGCAGCGCGTCGCGCCGTTTTGCGTCCGTGCGCGTGCCGCGCAACAGCGGCAGCAGCACGCATGCCATCGCTGCGCCGAGCATCAGCGCGCCCGCGATCCAGAACATCGGCATCACCATTCGTCCTCGCCCGCGGGCAACGCACCGGCGGCGGATTTCGCGCGCCGCCGCACGATCACGGCGACCGCGATGCCGCCAGCCACCAGCACCAGCAGCGGGCCGAACCAGATCACGAACGTGCGCGCCTGCACCGGCGGTTTGTAGAGCACGAACTCGCTGTAGCGTTCGGTGAGGAAGCGCTTGATCTCGTCGTCGGACTTGCCGGCCTGCATGAGTTCGAACACTTCCTGGCGCAGATCGTGCGCGATCGGCGCGGTGGAATCGGCGAGCGACTGGTTCTGGCACATCACGCAGCGCAGTTCGGCGGCGAGGGCGCGGAAGCGGGCTTCCTCGGCGGCGTCCTTGAACGGAAGTGGATCGATGGCGAAGGCGCTGGTGCACAGGAGCAGCAGCGCGATGCAAATCGACGCCACCGTGCTCGCCTTTCTCCCTGCGATCATCGGTGTAGCCGCGCTTGCCCTTCTCCACGTGATCGATGATCTACGCACGCTTGACGCGATCGACGGCGCAGCCCTGCTTGCCCTTCTCCCTGCGGGAGAAGGTGCCCGAAGGGCGGATGACGGTTCGGGCGGAGCGGTGCGTCCGACATCTGCGAGGCGAGTGTTGATGTACTGCGCTGCTTCTTGCGCGATGCAGAGCGGGAGTAGTACGTGACGACTGCTCGGGTTGAATTCGCCCGGTCGCGAAAGCCCGGACCCTCTCCCCAACCCCTCTCCCGGTGGGAGAGGGGCAACTGCTCCCGGTGGGCGAGGGGCGATTGCTGCCGGTGGCATTGCGGCTGTCGGCGCTCGATTGTCGGACATCATGGCGCGGCCTTCGCTTCGAGCAACGGAAAAATCCGCTGCTCGACGATCTGCGGCGTCAACGCGCCGATGTGCTTGAACCGCACGATGCCCTGCGCATCGACGAGAAAGGTTTCCGGTGCGCCGTAGATGCCGAAATCGATCGCGCTGCGGCCGTCTTCGTCGGCGAGGATCAGCGCGTACGGGTCGCCGAACTGCTGCAGCCAGCGCTGCGCGTCGTCCGGCGCATCCTTGTAGTTGTAACCGACCACGCGCAAGCGCCCGCTGCGCGCCAGCGCATCCACCACGGGATGCTCGACGCGGCATTCGGGGCACCAGCTGCCCCACACGTTGAGCAGGAACGGCGCGCCGCGCAGGTCGTCCTGCGTGACCGTGCGCGACGGGTCGTGCAGCATCGGCAGCGAGAACGCCGGCAGCGGCTTGCCGATCAGCGGTGACGGAATCGCGTTGGGATCACGCACGCGATTGAGTTCGATGCCGGCGAACAGCAGCGCGGCCAGGGCGCCGAACAGGGCCAGCGGCAGCCAGCGTTTCCACATCAGGCGGTGCCCTGCGCCGGACGCAACGCGGGCGCATCGACGGCCTCGCGGTCGACGGCCAGCTCGCGCCGGAAGCGGCGATCGGCCGCGGCCACGAAGCCGCCGAGCATCATCATCAGCGCACCGAGCCAGATCCAGCGGATGAAGGGCTTGACGTAGATGCGCACCGCCCACGCGCCGCCGCCGCCGAGCGGTTCGCCCAGCGCCACGTACAGATCGCGCGTGAAGCCCGGATCGATCGCGGCTTCGGTCATGATCTGGCCGCCGCTGGCATAGCCGCGTTTTTCCGGATGCAGCGTCGCGATCAACGCGTCGTTGCGATAGACGTGCACGGTGCCGCGGTCGGAGGTGTAGTTCGGCCCTTCGTGGTGTTCGACGCCGGCAAACTCGAAGTGATACCCGCGCACGTCCGTGCTGTCGCCGGCGCGCATCGCCAGATCCTTCTCGATGCCCGTGCTTTCCACCAGCAGCACGCCGAGCACGAACACGCCCAGGCCCGCATGTGCGAGCACCATGCCGAGCATCTCGGGCGTGAAGCGGCGACCGCGCGGCGCCTGCGTCATGCGGCGCCACACGAAGAGCAGCGTGCCGGCGAGGATCCACACCCCGGCGCCGATGCCGAGCAGCGATTTCCACGTGAAGCCGTCGCCGAGCAGCCATGCGATGCCGACGCCCACCACCACCGCCGCGAGTCCGATGCGCAGCAGCGGCGCGAAGCGCGAGGGCTCCTCGCGCTGCCAGCGCGCAAACGGACCGAACGGGATCAGCAGCGCCACCGGCGCCATCAGCAGCATGAACTGCAGGCTGAAATACGGCGGGCCGACGGAAATCTTGCCGAGGTTCAAGGCCTCGAACAGCAGCGGCGACAACGTGCCGATCAGCACCATCGCGCAGGCCGCGCTGAAGAGCAGGTTGTTGAGCAGGATCAGCGTCTCGCGCGAGAGCGGCGCGAACGGCTTGCCGCCGGCCACCTTCGGCGCACGCAGCGCGTACAGCGCGAGCGAGCCGCCGATGGTGACGAGCAGGAAGACGAGGATGTACATGCCGCGCGCCGGATCGGACGCAAACGCGTGCACCGAGGTCAGCACGCCCGAGCGCACGATGAAGGTGCCGAGCAGCGACAACGAAAACGCCGCGATGGCGAGCAGCAGCGTCCAGCCGCGGAAGCTGCCGCGTTTCTCGGTGACGGCCTGCGAATGGATCAGCGCCGTGCCGACCAGCCACGGCATGAAGCTCGCATTTTCGACCGGATCCCAGAACCACCAGCCGCCCCAGCCAAGTTCGTAATAGGCCCACCACGAACCGAGCGCGATGCCGAGCGTGAGGAACCCCCAGGCCACGTTGGTCCACGGCCGCGACCAGCGCACCCAGCGCTGGTCCATCTCACCGCCGAGCAGCGCCGCGATCGCAAACGCGAACGCCACCGCGAAGCCGACGTAGCCGGCGTACAGCATCGGCGGATGCACGATCAGGCCGAAGTCCTGCAGCAGCGGATTGAGGTCGCGGCCCTCGGCCACGGCCGGCAGCAGTCGCGCGAACGGGTTCGATGTCCACGCGGTGAACAGCAGGAATCCCACGCTGACGATGCCGAGCACGCCGAGCACGCGCGCCACGACGGCATCGGGCAGGCTGCGGCTGAAGGCGGCCACCGCAATGGTCCACGCCGCGAGGATCAACACCCACAGCAGCAGCGAACCCTCGTGCGCGCCCCACACCGCCGAGAACCGGTACGGCAGCGGCAGCAGCGAGTTGGAATTCTGCGCAACGTACGCGACGGAAAAATCCTGCTGCACGAACGCGACGGTGAGGATGCCGAACGCGAGCGCGACAAAGACGAACTGGCCATACGCGGCGGGGCGCGCGACGGCCATCAGCGCCGGGTTGTTGCGCCACGCGCCGAGCAGCGGCAGCGTGGCCTGCGCGACCGCCAGCAGCAGCGCGAGGACGAGCGCGAAATTGCCGAGTTCGGGCAGCATCAGCGGTGCGCTCTGTCTGGCCCTTCCCCCTTCACGGGGGAAGGGTTGGGATGGGGGTGGCTGATGATCCTGGTTGGCGTTTTTCCGCTGTCGAAATGCATGAGATCACCAGCAAGGGCGAGATCGGGGGCGACCCGCATCCCAACCCTTTCCCCGTGAAAGGGGAAGGGCTTTCGAGCAAAAGCCACCCTCATTCCAACCCTTCCCCCGTCACGGGGGAAGGGCTCGAAAGCGCGTGGCGGACTGCACGTCGAGCTCACTGCTGCGTGCCTTCGGTCGCCGGCACGTTGTGCTTCTGGTGCGCGATGCCCATCTTTTCCGCCACTTCGCGCGGCATGTAGGTTTCGTCGTGCTTGGCCAGCACCTCGCTCGCGACGAACTGGCCGTCGACCAGCGCGCCGGTCGCGATCACGGCCTGCTTCTCGCGGAAGAGGTCGGGCAGGATGCCGCTGTAGCGCACGGTCATGTCGCCGTCGCCGTCGGTCACGACGAACTGCGCATCGAGCGTGCCCTCGGTGCGACGCAGCGAGCCTTCCTTGACCATGCCGCCGAGGCGGAAGCGTTGCTGGTCGCGCGCCTGCCCGCCGAGCACCTCCGAGGGCGTGTAGAGATACGACAGGTTCTGCTGCAGGGCGATGGCCACCAGCGCCACGGCGGTGCCGGACGCAAGCAGCAGCACCACGAGCAGCAGAAGGCGGCGGCGGCGGACGGGGTTCATGGATCGACGCTCTGGTTGCGGGTCTGTTTCTTCGCCGCATCGCGGCGGACGCGGCTGCGGATGTCGGCCAGCACGTGGCGCTTGCGCAGCCACGGCATCGCCAGATCCCACAGCAGCATCAGCACGAACACGGCGTAGCAGGTCCACACGTACGGGCCGTAGCCGTCCATCGCAAACAGCGCGCTCATGGCGCGATCCCGGCGCTGCGTCGCGCCCAGTCCTTGCCGCTTTCAAGATCCAGCATCGCCACGCGCGTGCGCGCCAGCAAGGACGCCACGAACCACAATTTGGTGCCGAAGGTCATCGCGAGCAGCGGCGCGATCATGCTGCTGTGCATCGTCGACTCGCGGAACAGGCGGATCGTGGCGCCCTGGTGCAGGGTGTTCCACCATTCGACCGAGAAGTGCACGATGGGAACATTCACCACGCCGATCAGGGCAAGGAAGCAGGCCGCACGCGCTGCCGCGCGGCGGTCCTCGATGGCGGCGTACAGGCCGATCACGCCCAGGTAGAGGAACAGCAGCACCAGCTCGGAGGTGAGGCGTGCGTCCCAGGTCCACCACGTGCCCCACATCGGCTTGCCCCACACCGCGCCGGTGATCAGCGTGACGAGCGTGAACGCAGCGCCGATCGGGGCGCAGCACATCGCCAGCGTTTCGGAAATCTTGATCCGCCACACCAGCGCGATGAACGCATTGACACCCATCACGCCGTAGATGAACAGGCTCATCCACGCCGACGGCACGTGCACGAAGAGGATGCGGTAGCTGTCGCCCTGCTGGTAGTCGGCCGGCACCGAGAACAGGCCCGCGTACATGCCCCACAGCAGCAGCGGCGTGGCCACGAGGTACAGCCACGGCGCCCAGCGCCCGGCAACGGCGTGGAACACCGGCGGCGAGCCGAATTGGTGGAACCAGCGCAGCAGTGGATTCATGGCATCGCGATCCGTAGCGCGGCCGCTGCGGCCAGCGGCGCGAGCACCGCGCCCAGCGCCAGTCCGGCGCCGAGCAGCAGCAGCGCGCCTTGATGGGGAAGACCCTGGGCCGCGGCCATCACGCTGCCGGCGCCGAAGATCAGCACGGGCACGTACAGCGGCAGCGAAAGCAGGGCGAGCAGCATACCAGAGCGCCGCATGCCGACCGTCAGCGCCACCACCACGGCCCCGATCAGGCTCAGCAGCGGCGTGCCGAGCGCAAGCGATGCCAGCAGCACCGGCAATTGCGCCGCCGGCAGGCCGAGCAGGGCGGCGAACAGCGGCGTCGCGACGATCAGCGGCAGCGCCGTGCTGAGCCAGTGCACGAGGATCTTGCACGCCACCAGCAGCGCCAGCGGCTGTGGCGCGAGCAGCAGCTGTTCGAGGCTGCCGTCGTCCAGATCGCCGCGGAACAGCGTGTCGAGCGACAGCAGGCCCGCGAGCAGCAGCGCCACCCAGATCACCGCCGGTGCGATGCGCGCGAGGATCGCGGGCTCGGGCCCCAGCGCGAACGGGAACAGGCTGATCACCAGCAGTGCGAACAGCACCGGGCTCAAGGCGTCGCCGCGGCGCCGCCAGAGCAGGCGAAGGTCGCGCTGCAGCAGCGCGCGGCAGGCCGAGGTTGCGGTGGCCTCACGCATGGGCCGCATCCAGGGTCAGGGTGCGGGTGCGGACCGCGCCGGTCGCGTAGGCGCCGTGGCTGGTGATCAATGCCGCGCCGCCTTTTGCGAGGTGACGTTCCACCAGCCGGTTGACCAGTCCGATGCCGGCCAGATCCAGGTTCGCGTACGGCTCGTCCAGCAACCACAGCCGCGCCGGCACCAGCAGCAGGCGCGCCAGCGCCAGGCGCTTGCGCTGTCCGGCGGAGAATTGCCGCGCCGGCGCGTCCTCGAACCCGGCAAGCCCCACGCTCGCGAGCGCCATGTCCACGGTGATGCCGCTGCGACAGCCGTAGAGCCCGATCGCGAAACGCAGGTTCTCGCTTGCGCTCAGTTCGCCCTTGTGCCCGAGCAGATGCCCGAGCAGGGCGCTCACCTGCGCGATGCGATCGCGCCCCGCGCGTTCGCCATCGACGAAGATCTGGCCCTGCGCGCCGTCGAGCAGGCCCGCCAGCACCCGCAGCAGGGTCGTCTTGCCGCTGCCGTTACCGCCGTGCACGAGCAGCGCCTCGCCGCTGCCGACCTGGAGGTCGAGCGGGCCGAAGACGGGGTCGTCGTTGCGGCAGAAGCGCAGTCCGCGGGCCTCCAGCAGCGGTGCGGGGGCGGGCGGATCGGAAAAGTCGGTCATGAGGCGCGGCATGCTACCGACTCGCCAAAACCCGGTCCATGCCGACGGGCGCTGGACCTTGCGCATCGCACGACGAATTCGCCGATGCACGGCGTGATCCGGACAGCGCTCACGCGGCGTATGTCCCTTCGTTGCGCCGGTGACCCCACTCGGTACACTGCCGCCTTTCCCGTTGTCGTGGAGCCGTTCATGCGCAGCACTCCCCTTGCCGTCGCGTTGTTGCTTGCCCTCGCCGGCGGCGCGTCCGCCGCCACCGATCCGCAGGCACTGCCGCACGCGGCAAAGACCGATGCAGCGCAGGTTCGCAGCCTCTACATCGTGCGTTTCGACGAGCCGCCCGTGGCGGCGTTCCGCGGCGATGCCGACCGCTTCCCGAAACTCGCCGGGCTCAAGGCCACCAGCCCCGCCGTCACCGGCGAACGCAAGCTCGACATGAACAGCGCCGCGACCAAGGCCTACCGCGGCGCCCTGACACAGCTGCGCGAAACGCGCCTGGCCAGCGCCGCCGTCGCGTTCGGCCGGCCGCTCGAACCGCTGTTCGTCTACGACGTGGCGCTCAACGGCGTGGCGCTGGAGCTGACCGCCGCCGAAGCCGCTGCGCTGACGCGCCACGAGGGCGTGGCCGCGGTCGAGAAGGAGCGCGTGCACCGCATGCACACGGACGCCGGTCCGCGCTGGATCGGCGCCGATGCGATCTGGACCGCGGCCGCACCGGAAGGCAACCGCGGCGAAGGCGTCATCGTGGGCGTGATCGATTCGGGCATCAATCGCACGCATCCCTCGTTCGCCGGCACCGGCCCGAACGACGGCTTCGTGCACGCCAATCCCGCGGGCGCGTTCCTCGGCCAGTGCGCGACGAACGCCGCGCTGTGCAACGGCAAACTCGTCGGCATCCACGATTTCACCGTCTGCACCGGCGTGCACAACAGCAGCGAGTGCGACGACCGCGAAGCCAACGACGGCAGCGACGTCGACGGCCACGGCAGCCACGTGGCCGGCACCGCGGTGGGCAACACGCTGACCGCGTCGTTCGATCTGGGCAGCGGCGCGACCACGCGCACGCTCTCGGGCGTGGCGCCGCACGCGAATCTCGCCACGTACAAGGCCTGCGAAGAGGAGGAAACCTGTCGCGGCACCTGGCTCGTCGCGGCGGTGAACCAGGCCACGGCCGACGGCGTGGACGTGATCAACTACTCGATCGGCGGCGCGCCGTACAGTCCGTGGGACGACGGCATCGCGCTCGCGATGCTGGCCGCGCGCGAGGCCGGCATCACCGTCGTGACCTCGGCCGGCAACGACGGTCCCGGCCCCGAAACCGTCAGCTCGTCCGGCAATGCACCGTGGGTGCTGGCGGTGGCCAATGCGACGCACGACCGCATCATCGCCAACCGTCTCGAAAGCCTCAGCGGCGGCGCGACGCCGCCGCCGTCCGGCGGCGTGCTGGTGGGCGCGGGTGCGACCGCGGGTGTCGGGCCTGTGCCGATCGTGTACGCGGGCAACTTCGGCTCGGCGCTGTGCGCCACCGGGGACCGGGTCGACGACCTGCCGCCGAGCACCGCCACCAACCCCTGGGCGACGCCGGTGTTCAGCGGCCAGATCGTGGTCTGCGACCGCGGCATCTACGCGCGCACGATCAAGGGCCTGAACGTGAAAAACGCCGGCGGCGCCGGCATGGTGCTGGTCAACGGCGCGGCCGACGGCGAGCTGGTGGTGGCCGACGAGCACGAACTGCCCGCCACGCACCTGGGTTTCACCGCCGGCACGGCGCTCAAGACCTGGCTCGCGAGCGGAACCGGCCACAGCGGCCGCCTGGGCGGCGCCACGATCGCCAGTCTTCCGAGCAACGGCAACGTGTTGAACGTGTCCAGCAGCCGCGGGCCGGTCGAACCGTTCGGCCTGATGAAACCCAACCTCACCGCGCCCGGCACCGACATCGTCGCGGCCGCCGGCAGCGGCAACGATTTCGCGTTCCTGAGCGGAACCTCGATGGCGTCGCCGCACGTGGCCGGTGCCGCTGCGCTGCTGCGCGGCGCGCACCCGTCGTGGGGACCGGACGAGATCACCACCGCCCTCACCACCACCGCGCGTCCGGTGGTGAAGGATTACGACGGCTCGCCCGCGGGCATCTTCGACCAGGGCGCCGGCGTGGTCGATCTGGCGCTGGCACTCGACAGCGGCCTGTCGTTTCCGGTGACCCGCGCGCAATTCCTGTCGGCCGACATCGGCAACATGTCCGTGTCGACCGAGCTGAACCTGCCGTCGCTGGTCGATCCGCTCTGTGTCGAGACCTGCACCTTCACCCGCACGGTCAAGGCGCTGGCGGCCGGCACGTGGCGTGCCGCAGCGAGCCTGCCCGGCGCCACCGTGAGCGTGAGCCCGAGCGAGTTCACCCTCGCCGCAAACGCGACGCAGCTGGTGTCGGTCACCGTCGACGTGCCGGTCGCGCGGCTCGGCGACACGCTCGAAGGCGGCGTGACCTTCACCCGCGACGGCGGCGGTGCGTCGGCCGCGCGCCTGCCGCTGGCCGTGGTGGTTTCGCCGGGCGTCGCACCGAGCCTCGTGCAGATCGACAGCGCGGGCGAATCCGGGTTCGAGGACATCGCCGTGTCCGAACTCGTCGGCCTGCAGGACGCGCGGTTCGCCGGCACCCGTCTCGTCGCGCCCACGCGCGCCACGCTGACGCTCAGGCAGGACACCACCTCGGACGATCCGTACAACGGCTTCCTGCCGATCGACGCGGGCGAGAAGTGGATCCTGCTGACCGTGCAGGAAGACGGCCCCGCGCGCGTGCTGGCGGACGTGACCTCGGCCACGGCCGACGACATCGACCTGTACGTCGGTTTCGACGCCAACGGCGACGGCTATCCGCAGGAAGAGGAACTGGTGTGCCGATCGGCCACCGCATCGGCCACCGAGCGCTGCATCGACGATCCGATCCAGGCGCAGGCCGGCGATCGCTTCTGGGTGCTGCCGCAGAACTGGCGCGTGCCCGGCGACACCACCTCGCCGATCACCACCGACGCGGTGCAGCTCTCGGCCGCCGTGGTCAGCCTCGTGCCGCACAACGGCGAACTGGTGGCGACCGGTCCCGGCCACAGCGAGACCAACCAGGACTTCGACATCCGTGCCGCATGGAACGTGCCGACGCTGCTGCCCGGCGACACGCGCTGGGGCGCCGTGCTGATGGCCGCCGAGCCGGGCCAGCCGGCGGGCGCGGGCAACATCCTGATCGAACTGCGCCGCGCGGCCAGCGGTGCATCGTCGCCGCAGGTGCTGGCGCCGGGCGCGACGCGCACCCTGTCGCTCGCCGCCGGCAAGGCGCAGGACAGGCTCTACATCGACGTGCCGCCGAACGCGACCGGCCTCACCGCGACCACGGCCGGCAGCGGCGAGATCGATCTGTACGTGGCAAACGCGGGCACGCCGTCGAGCCCGGCCATCGCCGCCGCGCCCGCGCGCGGCGCTGCGGCCGGCACGTCGATCCATGCCGGCGCCGCCGAAACCCTCACGCTGACCGGCGCCGCCCTCACGCCCGGGCGCTGGTACGTGACGCCGGTCAATGCCGGTGCCACGCCGGCCACGTTCACGCTCAAGGTGGACCTTGCCTACGGCAGCGCACGCCCGCAACCGGCGTTCGGCCCGTATTTCAACCCGGCGCGCTCCGGCGCGGGACTGTTCCTGTTCCCGTCGGGCGATGCCTGGGGCCTTGCGTGGTACACCTACCTGCAGGACGGCTCGCCGACCTGGTACCTCGGCGTGCTGACCGCGCCGACGGCCAACCAGGGCGTCTGGACCGTCGACCTGCAGCGCCAGGCCTGGAACGGCGAGGCCTCGAACGGCACCAAGGTCGGCCAGGCCCAGCTCGCCTTCACCGACGCCACGCACTTCACCTTCAGCTGGAACCTCGACGGCGAAAGCGGCAGCGAGCCGATGAGCTTCATCGACGGTGGCGACTGTCCGAGCCTGGACGGCAGCGTGGCGCCGCTGAGCGGCCTGTGGTTCTCGCCGGCACAGTCGGGCTACGGCTACAGCATCACCGCGTACCCGGGCCTGGAGAGCAACGGCGCATACTTCTACGACGATCTCGGCCTGCCGCGCTGGGCCATCGGCAACCGCGTGCCGTTCGAAGGCGGCGAACGCACGATGGCGCTGGTGCAGCAGAACGGCTTCTGCCCGCTGTGCACGTGGGCTGCGCCGACCAGCGTCGAGATCGGCACGCTCACCCGCACCTACACCGATGCCGCCAACGGCCGCATCGCGGTCGATCTGGAACTGGCGGCACCGGCCACCGGCACCTGGAGCGTGGACCTGCCGGTGACGCGCGTATCCAATGCGCTGACGTGCCAGTGACGCCTCGGGCATGACGATCGAAACCAAGCTGCCGCGTGTCGGCACGACGATCTTCACGGTGATGTCCCAGCTCGCCGCCGAGCATTCGGCGGTGAACCTGGGGCAGGGCTTCCCCGATTTCGAACCGCCGCAGTTCCTGCAGGATGCGCTCGCGCGTGCCATGCGCGAGGGCAGGAACCAGTACGCGCCGATGACCGGCATCGCGCCGCTGCGCCAGCAGATCGCGGCCAAGATCGCCGCGCTCTACGGGCGCCAAGTGGACGCCGACAGCGATGTCACCGTCACCAGCGGCGCCACCGAGGCGATCTTCGCCGCGGTGCACGCGGTGGTGCGCGTCGGCGACGAGGTCATCGTGCTGGACCCGTGCTACGACAGCTACGAGCCGGCGATCGATCTTGCCGGCGCCCGCGCCGTGCACGTGCCGCTCGTGGCGCCGGACTTCCACGTCGACTGGCAGCGGGTGCGCGACGCGGTCTCGCCGCGCACGCGGCTGCTGATCGTCAATTCGCCGCACAATCCCACCGGCGCGGTGTTTTCCGCCGCCGATCTCGACGCACTGGCGGCGCTCGTGCGCGACACCGGCATCCTCGTGCTCAGCGACGAGGTCTACGAACACATCGTCTTCGACGGCGCCGTGCACCAGAGCGTGCTGCGTCACGCCGAACTGGCCGAGCGCTGCTTCGTAGTGTCCTCGTTCGGCAAGACCTACCACTGCACCGGCTGGAAACTCGGCTACTGCGTGGCGCCGGCCGCGCTGTCGGCGGAATTCCGCAAGGTGCACCAGTACCTCACGTTCTGCACCTTCGCGCCGGCGCAGTGGGCGCTGGCGGAGATGATGGCGCACCATCCGGAGCATCACCTCGAGCTGCCTGCGTTTTACCGGGAAAAACGCGAAGGATTCCGTGCATTGCTGGCCGACACGCGCTTCGAGTTGCCGCCGGTGCAGGGCGCCTACTTCCAGCTCGCGGACTACTCGGCCATCAGCGACGACGACGACGTGACGTTCGCGCGCTGGCTCACCACGGAAAAAGGCGTGGCGTCGATTCCGCTCTCGCCGTTTTACCAGACGCCGCCGTCGGGGCAGCGCCTGGTCCGCTTCTGCTTCGCCAAGTCCGACGCCACCCAGCAGGCGGCGGCCGAGCGGCTGCGCCGGGTCTGAAACGTTGCAAAAATCCCGGATTCGCGGGGATTCCGTGGCGCATCCCCGCCGACCGCGTCGGTTAGAATGCCGACGTTCACCGGGGGCGGGGATCCGTCGACATGCGCGACTTGCGAGTTTCGTTGGTGCAGGCGGCCACGCTGTGGCATGACGCCGCGGCGAACCGTGCGCTGTACGGCGAACTCGTGCGTGGCCTCGCCGATCGCGGCGATCTGGTGGTGTTGCCCGAAACCTTCACCAGCGGCTTCAGCAACGATGCCGTCGGCCGCGCCGAGACGATGGAGGGCGACAGCGTCGCGTGGCTGCGTGCGCTCGCGCGCGAGGTTTGCAGCGTCGTCACCGGCTCGATGGTGGTGCGCGAAGGCGAGCGCGTCTTCAATCGGCTGCTGTGGGCGCGCCCGGACGGCAGCGTCGAGTGGTACGACAAGCGCCATCTGTTCCGCATGGCCGGCGAACATACGCGGTATGCCGGCGGCGAGGCGCGCCCGGTGTTCGAACTGCACGGCTGGCGCGTGCTGCCGCAGGTCTGCTACGACCTGCGTTTCCCGGTGTGGACGCGCAACCGCTTCGATGCCGCGTTGCAACGTCTTGACTACGACCTCGCGCTGTTCGTCGCCAACTGGCCGGCCGCGCGCCGCTACGCCTGGCGCACGCTGCTGCGCGCGCGGGCGATCGAGAACCTGAGCTACGTCGTCGGCGTGAACCGCGTCGGCATCGACGGCAACGAGATTGCGTACGCCGGCGATAGCGCTGCGCTCGATCCGCTCGGCCAGCCGCTGGTCGAACTCGGCGCCCAGGCGCAGACCGTGACGTGCACGCTGTCGGCGCAGGCGCTGCAGCAGCACCGCGAGCGCTTCCCCGCGCAGCTCGACGCCGACCTGTTCACGCTCGACACCGGCAGCCGATGAGTCGCTGGGGTCTGCTGCTCGTCGCGCTGGCGTGGCTGCCGGGGGCGGCGGCGCAGACGCCGCGGCCGCTCGACCAGTACACGCTCGAGCGCTGGGACACCTCCGACGGCCTGCCGCACAGCACCGTGCAGGCGATCGCACAGACCGCCGACGGCTACCTCTGGCTCGGCACGTGGGAAGGGCTGGTGCGCTACAACGGGCGCGAGATGCGCGTGTTCGACCGCGTCAACACGCCCACGCTCGGCGACAACGGCATCCGCGTGCTGCATGCCGCGCGCGACGGTTCGCTGTGGATCGGCACCGCACGCAACGGCGTGGTGCAGCTCGCCGGCAGCGAGTGGCGGCGGTTCGGCCGCGAGCAGGGTCTGCCGCTGGGCCAGACCGAGGCGCTCGCCGAGGACGCCCAGGGCCGCATCTACGTCGCCAACAGCAACGTGCTGCTGGCGCGCATCGAACGCGACGGCACGGTGCGCCGATTCGCGCTCGCGGGCGACGCGGCCGCGGCCGGCGTCGGCGCCGGGATCGCGGTCGATCGCGACGGCACGGTGTGGCTCGGCAGCAGCGCCGGCCTGCTGGCCCTGCGCAACGACGTGCTGGAGCAGGTGGGCATCCCGGGCGAGGCCGGCGCACAGGCCACCGCCGTCGGCACGGATGCGAGCGGCGCGGTGTTGGCGGTGGTCGGAGGCACGCTGTACCGCCACGACGCGCCGGCGTGGACGCGGCTGGTGACGCTCGATCGCGCCCTGGCCCGCACGCTGGAGACGGTGCATGCCAACCGGCGCGGCGAGATCTTCCTCGGGACCCAGAGCAGCGGGCTGCTGCGCCTGTGGAATGGCGCGCTGGAGCGGCTCGATGCCTCGCGCGGCCTGCCCAACGACCGCGTGCCGGCGGTGTTCGAGGACCGCGAGCACAGCATCTGGGTCGGCACCAACGCCGGGCTCGCGCGCCTGCGGGAAACCGCGTTCGCAAGCTACACCGAACGCAAGGGCCTGTCGGACGACTACGTCCGCAGCCTGGTCGAGCGCGCCGACGGCTCGCTGTGGATCGGCACCAGCCGCGGACTCAACCGGCTCGCCGACGGGCGGTTCACCGCGTTGTTCCGCGAGCAAGGACTCGCGAGCGACGGAGTGCTGTCGCTGATGGAGGATCGCGACGGAGCGCTGTGGGTCGGCAGCTACGATGCCGGCATCACCGTGCTGCGCGACGGCGCAGCGCCGCAGCGCATCGGTCCCGCCGACGGCCTGCCTGCGCCGCAGGTCCGTGCCCTGCTGCAGACGCGCGACGGCACGGTCTGGGCCGGCGGGCCGCGCGGCCTGGCACGGCGCGAGGGCGAGCGCTTCGTGCCGGTGCCGCTGGCCGACTCCGGTGCCCAGGTCTTCGTGCTGAGCCTGTACGAGGATGCGGCCGGAACGCTGTGGGTCGGAACCGTGCAGGGCGTGGCCCAGGTGATCGGCGGCACGCTGCGACGGTGGGACGGCGGCGCCGCGTTCGCCGCACAGGACGTGTTCGGCTTCCACGAGGACGAGCGCGGAGTCCTGTGGATCGCCGGCGACGACGCGCTCTACCGTGTGCGCAACGGCATCGTCGCGCGCCTGGACGAGGCCCGCGGCGTCCCGCATGTGCCGGTGTTCGGTGTGCTCGACGACGGTTTCGGCCGCTTCTGGCTCACCTCCAACCGCGGCGCGTTCCGTGCGCGGCGGGCGGCGCTCGATGCCGTGGCCGACGGCCTTGCGGACACCGTTGCATTCGAGGTGTTCCGCGAGTCCGCCGGCCTTGCCAGCAGCCAGTTCAGCGGCGCGGCGATGACCCCGCAACTGCGCCGCCGCGACGGCAGTCTGTGGTTCGCCACGGCCAAGGGCGTGGCGATGATCGATCCGAACGTGCCCGAGCCGGTGCAGCCGGACCCGCCGCCGGTGGTGATCGAGCAGGTGCTGGTCGACGGCCTGCCGGTGGATCCGACCCGCGACGTGCGCGTCGGCCCGGGCGTGCGCAAGCTCGAGATCCACTACGCGGGCCTGAGCTACGTGCTGCCCACGCAGATCCGCTACCGCGTGATGATGGAAGGTCTGGATCGGGCCTGGGACCTGATCGGCAACACCGGCTCCATGGTCTACACCGGCCTGCCGCCAGGCGACTACCGCTTCCGTGCCGAGGCCGACAACGGCGGCGGCAACTGGGGCGCGACCGGCGCCAGCCTGCAGCTGAACCTGCGCCCGCACGTGTGGGAACGGTCGTGGTTTCCACCGTCGGTGGCGGCGTTCGTGGTGCTGGCCGGGCTCTGGATCGCGCGTGCGCGCATCGTGCGCCTGCGCGCGCGCACCCTCGAACTCGAGCACGAGGTCGCGCTGCGCACCCGCAGCCTGCAGGACCAGGCCACGCGCCTGGAGCAGGCCGACGCGGAGAAGACCGACCTGCTCAACAAACTGCGCAAGCAGTCCGAAGCGTTTGCCCGGCAGGCGCAGGAAGACGCCCTCACCGGGCTGCCGAACCGCCGCAGTCTCGACTACGCCCTGAGCCGCCGCTTCGCCGACGCCTGTGCCGCCGGCGCACCGCTGAGCGTGGCGATCGCCGATATCGACCATTTCAAGAAGATCAACGACAATTATTCCCACGAAACCGGCGACCAGGTGCTGCGCGCGGTGGCGTCGATCCTGCGCGAAGGGGTTCGCACGGACGACGTGGTGGGACGGTACGGCGGCGAGGAGTTCCTGCTGCTGTTTCCGGGGCTGGGGGTGAACGAAGCTGCAACATTGTGTGAACGCTTGCGCCGACGGGTGGCCGGTTTCGACTTCGCATCCCGTTACTCGGGACTTGAAGTCACGGTCAGCATCGGCCTTGCGGACCATGCCACCCGGCCCGGGCACGAGGGCTTGCTGTCCGCGGCCGACGTGATGCTGTACGAGGCAAAAAACGCCGGCCGCAACCGCGTGTGCTGGCGGCGGGACACCGGAACCACAACAGACGCGCCAGGCGGCGCCGTTTCCTAGGAGAGCGTGATGAACAAGCGGATGTGGGGAGTCGCACTGGCCGTTGCCGGGGCATTGGGCACCAACGTCGTCATGGCCGCGGGCGACAAGCCCGTGGTGGCCGTCGGCGAATTCAAGAACGAGTCCGGTGCAGGCTGGTGGCGCGGCGGGGTGGGCTGGGAACTGGCCGGCATGCTGTCGAACGAGCTGGTCGCCACCGGCAAGTTCAAGGTCGTGGAACGCAGCAAGCTCGAGGGCGTGATGGAGGAGCAGAACCTCGCCGCGTCCGGCCGCGTGCGCTCGGGCACCGGCGCGAAGATGGGCCAGCTCACCGGCGCCGACTACCTGGTCTACGGCACGGTCACCGCGTACGAGGAAAACGTCGCCAGCACCGGCGGCGGCGTCAGCTTCAAGGGCATTTCGCTCGGCGGCAAGAAGGAAAACGCCTATCTGGCGGTCGACATCCGTGTGGTCAACGCGACCACCGGTGACGTCGACTACGTGCGCACCATCGAAGGCAACGCCAAGGGCGGCGGCATGAGCATCGGCCTGTCGCGCGGTGGCTTCGGCGGCGCGCTTGCCTCGGAGAAGAGCACCCCGGCCGGCAAGGCGATCCGCGCCGCGGTCGTGCTGACCACGGATTACCTCGAGTGCGTGATGGTGACCCGGGGTGGCTGCGAGGCCAAGTTCGAGGCCGCCGACGACCGCCGCCGCGCCAAGACGCGCGAGTCGCTGGATCTCGACGAATAAGCTGTCGACGAATTAAGTTAAGGCGTCATTGTTGAAATCGAAGCGGCCGCCTTGCGCGGCCGCTTTTTTTGTCTCCGATATGAGCTCCGGACGACGGTCTGGCGTATGCCTTGTTGAAGCGTCCACTGCGGACGCTCCCTTCGAGGTTCCAGACCATGATTCGTTATCCGCTGTGTATGCTGTCGCTTGTTGTCGCGGCGTGTCTGTCATGCGGCAACGTCCGCGCCGGAGACGGTGATCTCGATCCCCGCTTCGGGCCCAACGGCGACGGACGTCTCACGATCGGCATCGACACCGGCGCGGAAGATATCGCGGTGCAGGCGGTGCCTGCGCTCGACGGGTCGATCTATGTCGTCGGACGCACTTCGCCGGGCATCGGCATCGTGCGGCTCACGGCCGACGGGTTGCCGGATCCGCAGTTCGCACCGATGAGTTACCCGTCCGACACGTCCGAATACTGGCTCGGTGCCAGCGCCGCAGTGCAGGCGGCCAACGGTGATCTGATCGTCGCCGGCCATTACTTCGGTCTTCCGCAGATGGACGGCCCGTACTGGATCGCCTGCCGCTTCGACGCCGCCGGCGTTCCGGTAGGAGCGTTCGGCGACGGCGAGATCGCTCCGGGCTGTACCGACAAGTTCGGCGCGGGCGTGCGCAAGGAGGGCGAGATCCGCGATCTGCTGATCCATCCGGCCGGTCGCATCGTGTTCGCCGGCCACATCGTCGACGGCGCCGACAAGCGCCGCGCGGCGCTGAGCAGTCTCACCCCGGACGGCGATCCGGACCCCACCTTCGACGATGGCGTCGGCGAGGCGAACCTGGTGCTGCCGCACGGCAACGTGGTGCCCGAGTCCGAATACAACGCCCTCGCGCTCGGCCCCAACGGCACCCTGCTCGGGGCCGGCGAGTACATCGTCTCGCCGGACGACAGCGACGTGCTGGTGACGATGCACTTCCAGAACGGCACGGCATTCCAGCAGTTCGGCGCCAACGGCAGCGCGATCCATGCGCTCAATCTCGGGCCGGTCGGTGCGCGTCGCGACACGGCGCTCGGGATCGAACCGATGGCCGGAGGCATGTTCGGTGTGGTCGGTACGGCGCAGTTCTCGCTCGCCGGACACACCGGGGGTTTCGTGCTGTGGATCAAGCCCAACGGATCGCTGGAGACGTCGCTGGGCAACAACGGGCGCACCGTGCTGCAGGAAGACGGCCTGGACCTGCGCCTGTACGACATCGAGCGGACGCCGAAGGGGAAGGTCGTGATCGGTGGTTCGCTGATGCCGGTGGATGCGCCGGATGTGACACTGGCCACGGTGCTGCGGCTCGACCAGGCGGGTGACGCGGACCCGACCTTTGCCGCCGCGTCGCTCGCCGTGTTCGCCTTCTCCGACGACGCGACGCCCGACGAGTTCGATGACGAAACGATCCATCCGAGCGAGATCTTCGACCTCGCCATGCAGGGCAACAGAATCCTCGCCGCCGGTTACCAACTGCTTCCGCCCGAGGCGGGCGGCGCGGATTTCGGTCTCGCCCGTCTCGGCGACGGCCGCCTGTTCGGCGACGGGCTCGAATCGTTCGGTCCGTAAGGCCCGCGGCGACGGGCCCGTTCGAAGTCAGCGGTTGCCGGTCGGACCTTTCGGGCGCTGCTGGCGCGGCTTGCCGCCGGGCCTCGCGCCGCCGCCGTCCGCCCGTCCACCGGCATTCGGCCCGCGGTAGGGGTTGTTGCCCGGCGGACCGCCGGGGCGACCCTTGCCCTGGGAGCCTCCGCCGGGGCGCGATGCCCCTGCGCGGCCGCCGGACTTGCCGCCCGGGCCACCGGGACGACCGCCACCCGGATGTCCGTCCGTGCGCGCGCCGGGCGTCGGGCGACCGGTGCCGCCATACGCCGGACGGCCTTGGCCACGCGGAGGCGCGACGCGGCTTCCGGTGGTGACGCCTTCTGGCACATACCACGAGCGGTGCTCCGCCGGGTTGTCGTACCCCGGGCCGCTGCGCCGGTGCCCGGCGTGGGTCGGCTTGCCGCCGATCCGGTTGCCGATGTCGTCGGGAATGTGGGCCTGGCCGGCACCGAAGCCGCCGCCGCGAGGTCCGCTGTTGCCGCGCGACGGGCCGCCGTTGCCGCGGGGACCGCCGGCGCGTGCCCCGCCTGCGGGACGACCGGGGGCACCGCCCGTCTTGCCATAGCGGCCCCCCGGTTTGCCGCCCGGACGGCCCTTGCCGCCGCCCGGGCGGGCCGGGCGGTCTTCGCGCAGGTTGTCGAATGCGCGCAGTTCGCGGCCTTCGTCGGCGTAGCCGGTGCCCGTCCAGGCGCGCTGCTCGCGCGGCTCCGGACGGTACTCGGATGCCTTCGCGCGGCGCTGGCCGATGACCGGCTGCAGCGTCAGCACCGGTGCGGTGACCGGCAGGTTGACCGAGGCCTTCAGCGCTTCGACTTCGGCCGCCGGCACGTCTTCCCAGTGCCCGCGCTTGAGCAGGCGCGGCAACTCGATGCTGCCGTAACGCACGCGCTTGAGGCGGCTCACCTGGAAGCCGAGCGCTTCCCACATGCGCCGCACTTCGCGGTTGCGGCCTTCGTGCAGCGCCACGCCGAACCAGGCGTGGCTGTCGCTGGAGCCGATCCGTTCGATGCGGTCGAACTTGGCCGTGCCGTCGTCGAGCTGCACGCCGCGCGACAGCTGCTCGATGTGTTCGTCCGACACCTCGCCGTGGATGCGGCAGACGTATTCGCGCCGCACTTCGCTCGAGGGATGCATCAGCGCGTTGGCAAGGTCGCCGTCGGTGGTGAGCAGCAGCAGGCCGGTGGTATTGATGTCGAGGCGGCCGACCGCGATCCAGCGCGACCCCTTGAGCGGCGGCAGCTTCTCGAAGACGGTCGGGCGGCCTTCCGGATCCTCGCGCGTGGTCACCTCGCCTTCGGGCTTGTGATAGATCAGCACGCGCGGGGCGTCGGTCAGCGCGCTCGCGACGAATACCTTGCCGTCGACTTCGACGCGATCGCCGGTCTTGAGGCTGCTGCCCACCTGCGCGATCTCGCCGTTGACCTTGACCTGGCCGCCGGCGATGCGTTCTTCCAGCGCCCGGCGCGAGCCGAGGCCGGCCTGCGCCAGCACCTTGTGCAGGCGCTCCTCGATGCGCACGGCGGGCGCGGTGTCGCGTTTCAGGGACAGGGTGCGGC
Organism: Chiayiivirga flava; assembly: GCF_014202825.1. Classification (GTDB taxonomy): domain Bacteria; phylum Pseudomonadota; class Gammaproteobacteria; order Xanthomonadales; family Xanthomonadaceae; genus Chiayiivirga; species Chiayiivirga flava. The sequence continues at coordinate 192,287 of NZ_JACHHP010000003.1, forward strand.
GCGGTGTGTTGTCGCCGGCGGGAGTGGTGGTGTCACGGGTCATGCAGTGCGCTCCGGTGCGGAATCGTCATCGGCACCTTCAGTGGATTCGTCGGCGGCGTCGCCGGGCGAGGGGAGGGGATCGGCATCGGCGTCGAGCGCCGCGGTGGCCGGGATGGACTCGGGCAGGGGCATGTCGTCGATGCCTTCGGCGACGGTGGCGGAATCGGCGTCCGGCGCGTCGGCGAGGCCGTCTTCGCCTTCGACGCGATCGTCTTCCGCTTCGCTGGCATCGATGTCGCCGTCGGGCGCGTCGTCGGGGGTGGTATCACCCGCCTCGGGCGCGGCGATGCCCCGGATCGGGCGCGGCCCCTCGAAATCGAGCTGCGGTTCGAGGTCCGGGATGTCGTTGAGTTCGGCCAGCGGCGGCAGCTGGTCCAGGCTCTTGAGGTTGAAGTAGTCGAGGAAGGCCTTGGTGGTGCCGAACAGCGCGGGTTTGCCCGGCACGTCGCGGTGGCCGATGACGCGGATCCATTCACGTTCCTCGAGCATCTTGATGATGTTGCTGTTCACCGCCACGCCGCGGATCTGTTCGATCTCGCCGCGCGTGATCGGCTGGCGGTACGCGATGAGCGCGAGGGTTTCGAGCGTGGCGCGCGTGTAGCGCGTCGGACGTTCGGTCCACAGCCGCGCGATCCAGGCGTGCACGTCGGCCTGCACCTGGTAGCGGAATCCGCTTGCCACCTCCACCAATTCCACGCCGCGGCCGTCGCAGGCGGCCTTCAGCGCCTCGATGGCCTGCTCGATGCTGCCGGCCGGTGCGGGCTGGTCGTCCGGAAACAGGCCGTAGAGCTGGGCCAGCGTCAGCGGTTGGGTGGAGGCGAGGATCGCGCCTTCGACGATGCGTTCGATGAGGGGTTGGTCCATGCGTTGGGCGGGTCTGAAAAGATCGGTGTCAGTCATAGTCGGAATCGACGCTGCCGGACGCATCGTCGTCGTTGGCGGCGGGCGTGCCGTCGTCGGCGGCGACCGCGAGCGACTTCACCCAGATCGGCGCCAGCGGTTCTTCCTGCACGATCTCCACCAGGCGTTCCTTGGCAAGTTCGAGCATCGACAGGAAGGTGACCACGACGCCGAGGCGGCCTTCCTCCACGGTGAACAGCGACAGGAAATCGTGGAACTGGCCGTCGCCGAGCTTCGCCAGCACCTCGCCCATGCGCTGGCGCACGCTGAGCGCCTCGCGCTTGATCGCGTGGTGGGTGAACAGGTCCGCGCGCTTGAGCACGTCGCGCAGCGCGAGCAACATTTCGCGCAGATCCACCGGCGGCGGGACGCGGATCGCCTGGCGGTCGGGCACGAAGGCCGACACCACGCTGGTGTCGCGATCCAGGCGCGGTAGGGCGTCGACATCCTGCGCGGCCTGCTTGAAACGTTCGTATTCCTGCAGCCGGCGCACGAGCTCGGCGCGCGGATCGGCCTCTTCGCCTTCGGCCCCGGGCGGGCGCGGCAGCAGCAGGCGCGACTTGATCTCGGCCAGAATCGCGGCCATCACCAGGTATTCGGCCGCCAGTTCGAAGCGCAGCTCGCCCATCACGCCGATGTAGTCGACGTACTGGCGCGTGATCTCCGCCACCGGGATGTCGAGGATGTCGAGGTTCTGGCGGCGGATCAGGTACAGCAGCAGATCGAGCGGACCCTCGAAGGCTTCGAGGATCACTTCCAGCGCGTCCGGCGGGATGTACAGATCCTGCGGGATCTGCAGCACGGGCTGGCCCAGCACCATCGCCAGCGGCATTTCCTGCTGCTGCGGACGTGCGGGGGACGCGGCGTCGGGCGCCGGGATGTCGGTCGCGGCCTGGGCCGGCTCGGTGATCATGCGGTACGCGGCCCCTCCGGACCGGTCCGGCGCAAAACGCCGGACTGCAGCTTCTTGAAACGGAATGGACGACCGGATCGACGGATCGATCGGGCCGGATCGGAGCGTGATCGAACCCGCAGACGGGTCAGTTGAAACCTTCGGATACCCGCGCGTGCCGCGCCTGCGGCCGGATGCGGAGACCCTGCATCGGAGGAACCTGCATCGGACCCGCTTCAGGGTCCGGGTCCCTGCCGCCGGACGGTCAATCCAGGTCCAGCGGGTGGAAGCCTTGACGCGTGACTTGCGGCGTGTCGCCGGTCAGATCGATGACGCTGGTCGGACCGGGCGGACAATCCCCGGCATCGAGCATCACGTCGACATGCCTGAGCATCCGCTCGGCCACCGCATCGGCGTCGTGGCTGTCCAGTTCCTCGTCCGGCAGCGCAAGGCTGGTGGACAGCAACGGGGCACCGACCAGTTCGAGCAGTGCACGCGTCACGCCGTGATCCGGGATCCTGCAACCGATGGCGCGCCGCTTGGACTGCTTCAACCGCCGCGGCAATTCGTTCGCCGCGGGCAGGATGAACGTGCAGGGACCGGGGATCAGCGACTTGATCAGACGGAACGCCTGGTCGCCCAACTTCGCCAGACTGCCGATCTCGCCGATACGTGCACAGAGTAAGGTGAAAGGATGCTTGCTGTCCAGCCGGCGCAGCTTCTGCACGCGCTGCTCCGCGTCGATCGCATCGATGTTCCACGCGAACGCGTAGCCCGCGTCGGTGGGCACCAGCGCAAGCCGGCCGGCCAGCAGCGCGTCGGCCGCCTGCTGCAGCAGGCGTTGCTGCGGGGTGATCGGATGCAACTGCAGACGCACGCTCATCGGGTCGAAGAGGTCCTGTGCTGGCGATGCCGCGGCCGGCGATGCCGGTTGGCGATGCGATGGAGGAGTGCCTATGATGCCGGCCCCTGCTCGATCCGGATACCTCTGCCATGTGGTTCGTCATTCACGCGCGCGACGTGCCCGGCACGCTCGCACGGCGCATCGCCTCGCGTCCGGCGCACCGCGACCGCCTCATGGCGCTGCGCGATGCCGGGCGCCTGCTGCTGGCGGGCCCGATGCCGGCGATCGAAGCCGAGGATCCCGGTCCGGCCGGCTTCGTCGGCAGCCTCATCGTGGCCGAATTCGACTCGCTCGATGCGGCCAAGGCCTGGGCGCAGGCCGATCCCTACGTGGCCGACGGCGTCTACGCCCACGTGGACGTGTACCCGTTCATCCGGGCGCTGCCGTGAACGGCCGGATGGAGCGGATCCGCGAACGGCTGACCGCCGCGCTCGCGCCGCGCGACCTGCGCGTCGTCGACGAAAGCCACAAGCATGTCGGCCATGCCGGCGCGCGCGACGGCCGCGGCCATTTTGCGGTCACCATCGTCAGCGCCGCGTTCGAAGGCCAACGCCCGCTCGAGCGTCACCGCCAGGTCTACGCCGCGCTCGGCGACCTGATGCAGACCGACATCCACGCCCTGTCCATGCAGGCGTACGCACCCTCGGAGATCTTGCAATGAAATCCACGAAGATCGCGCAAATCGTTGTTTTGGCGGCTCTTCTGCAGGGTTGCTCCGGCCAGGGCGGCAACGCCGGCGACGGCACGCGCGCGCTTCATAACCCGCCGGCCGGCGCCGCCGTGGTCACGGTCAACGGCGAAGTGGTCACCGAGCAGTTGCTCGGCACCTTCGCGCGCGGCCGCGGCCTCGACCCGGCGGACCCGGACCAGCGCCAGCGCGCGCTGGATCTGCTCGTGGACACGTTGCTCATGGCGCAGGACGCCATCGCCACCGGCGTGGCGGCGAAACCCGAAGTGCAGGCCGAAGTCGCGCTGGTCGGCATGCAGCAGCTGGCCGGCCGGGCGCTGGCGTCGTACCGCGAGGAGGTGGCAGTCGGGGAGCCGGAGCTGCGCGCCTATTACGACCAGGAAGTCAAACGCACCGGCAAGCAGGAGCTGCATCTGCAGCACATCCTGTTCGAGGACCAGGCCAGCGCGGCGGAAGCCGCTGCCGATGCCACGAAGCCGGGCGCGGACTTCGAGGCGGTCATGGGCGAATACGCGGCCAAGGGCGCCAAGCAGGCGAAGGATCTGGGCTGGGGCAACCTCGGCCAGTTCCCGCCGGAACTGGCCGAAGCCGCGCTCACGCTGCAGGACGGCGAGGTCGGCGCCACCCCGCTCAAGACCGACTACGGCTGGCACGTGTTCCGGCGCGTCGGCGCCCGGCCGTACACGCCGCCGTCGTTCGAGCAGGTGCGCGAGGGCGCGCGCAAGCAGCTGACCGAACAGGCGCTGGCGGACAAGGCCAAGGCCCTGCGGGAGAAGGCGACGATCAAGGCGGCTGCATCCGCGGGGTGATTGGTTTTTGCGGGTGATGTGGGTTGTCCGACGCGTGTAGATTTGGCGCGGTCCCGGTCGCTCGACGAACTGCCTCGGAGGGGTGCAGGTGGCGCCCTCATCCGGTGCTGCCGCACCACCTTCTCCCGACGGGAGAAGGAAGCGGGCAGTGCTGCAGAGTGGGGGGTTCTTCCGGGTATGGCGTCAAGCGTGCGACAAGCACACCAAGCCAGCCAGTGAGTCCGGAGTCAGCAGCCTGAATTCTGCTCCGTCGGGTGAAACGAGTCTGAAGTCGCCAGTCTGAATCCTTCTCCCGTCGGGAGAAGGTGCCGGCAGGCGGATGAGGGCGCCACCTCGCACGCGCCCCCGACCCGCCGCACGCCCAGCGCCATCGCAACTGAGCCTGACAACCCGCTCCAGAGCCCGCTGCCACCACTCGCCTTGAACAGCATCAGGCGAGGGCATCGACAATCTCAGGCCAACCCCAGCATCCTCCACTCCCTCGGCTGCAACTCAACCCAACCGCCCCAACCTCAAGGCAACTGCACCGCCACCGGCGCGGTCCAGCCATCCTTGCGATGCTCCGCAATCACCGTCGTGTAAACCCCGCCACGCACCAGGAATTCCGCCGTCAAACGCATGAACCGCGGCTGCGTGGCGCGGACCAGATCGTCGAGGATCTCGTTGGTCACCCGCTCGTGGAACGCGCCCTCGTCGCGGAAACTCCAGTAGTAGAGCTTCAGGCTCTTGAGCTCCACGCACGCCTGGTCCGGCACGTATTCCAGATGCATCACCGCGAAGTCCGGCTGGCCGGTCTTGGGGCACAGGCAGGTGAACTCGGGCGTTTTGATCCGGATGGTATAATCGCGGCCCGGCTGCGGGTTCGGGAAGGTTTCGAGCGTCTTGCTCGGCTTGGTTGTCATGGCCTGCAGCGTCCCTCGGTTCGTCAAACTTCGAAAATAGCCGATCAGGGTAACCAGCGCGTTGCCCCGCGGCAAGCCGCCGCGTCGCGCCGGCCAGAACAATCCACAGGCGTTCCATGCGACTGACCACGATCAAGCTGTCCGGCTTCAAGTCCTTCGTCGACCCGACCACCCTGCACCTGCCGACGAACATGACCGGCGTGGTCGGTCCGAACGGCTGCGGCAAGTCGAACATCATCGACGCCATCCGCTGGGTGATGGGCGAAAGCTCCGCGAGCCGCCTGCGCGGCGACAACATCACCGACGTGATCTTCTCCGGCTCCTCGGCGCGCAAGCCGGTGAGCCAGGCGACCGTGGAGCTGATCTTCGACAACACCGACGGGCAGATCGCGGGCGAATTCGCCGCCTACAACGAAATTTCGGTCAAGCGCCTGGTCTCGCGCGATGGCCAGTCGAACTACTACCTCAACGGCGCGCGCTGCCGCCGCCGCGACATCACCGATCTGTTCCTCGGCACGGGCCTCGGCCCGCGCAGCTACTCGATCATCGAGCAGGGCATGATCTCGCAGATCATCGAGGCCAAGCCCGAAGACCTGCGCACGCATCTGGAGGAAGCCGCCGGCATCTCGAAGTACAAGGAGCGCCGCAAGGAAACCGAAACGCGCATCCGCCACACGCGCGAGAACCTCGATCGCCTCAACGACGTGCGCGAGGAAGTCGAAAAGCAGCTCGAACACCTCAAGCGCCAGGCCCGCCAGGCCGAGCAGTACCAGCAGCTCAAGGCCGAGCAGCGCGAACGCGACGCCCAACTGAAAGCCCTCGAATACCGCCGCTTCGATGCCGAACTTACCGCCCTGCGCGAGCGCATCGGTCAGGAAGAAACGAAGCTCGAAGCGCTGGTCGCCGAACAGCGCAACGCCGAAGCGCAGATCGAGCTGTGCCGCGAGCAGAACCTCGAGGCCACCGAGCGCCTGCAGCAGGCGCAGTCGGAGAGCTACCGCGTCGGCGCCGAGATCGCGCGTGTCGAGCAGCAGATCACGCACCAGCGCGAGATGCGCACGCGCCTGGAACGCGCGCGGCAGGAAAACGACGAAGCCTTCGCCGAACTCGTCGAACACATCGAGACCGACGAAGCCCAGCTCGCCACCGTCAACGAGGAGATCGCCGAGCGCGAACCGCAACTCGCCGGCCTCGGCGACGACGACGGCGCGCGCCAGGAAGCGTTGCGCGACGCCGAAGCCGCGCTCGCCGACTGGCAGCTGCGCTGGGACGCGTATTCGCAGGCGCAGTCGGAAGCCGCGCGCCAGGCGGACGTGGAACGCACCCGCATCGAATATCTCGAACGCCAAGGCATGGACGCCTCGCGCCGCCGCGACACGCTCGCCACCGAACGTGGCACGCTCGACCTCGCCACGCTCACCGAAGCGCTCGACCGCCTCACCGAAGACCACGACGCGCAGCGCCAGGGCCTCGACGCCCTCGGCGACCAGCTCGACGAACGCAAACGCCATGTCGCCGCGCTGCAGGAACAGCAACGCGGCCGCCAGGCCGATCTGGCCGAGGCCCGCAAGCAGGGCCAGACCGCGCGCGGCCGCCTCGCCTCGCTCGAAGCGCTGCAACACGCGGCGCTCGGTCAGGAAAAGGGCGCCGCACAGGAATGGCTGCAGGCCAACGGCCTCGACCGCGCGCCGCGCCTGGGCGAATCGCTGACGGTCGAATCGGGCTGGGAAACCGCCGTCGAAACGGTGCTTGGCGCGTTGCTCGAAGCCGCCACCGTCGACGCACCGGAAACGCTGCTGCCGGCCGTCGCCGACTTCGCGCAGGGCCGCCTGGCGCTGGTCTCGAACGACGCCACGCCGTTCGACGTGCCGACCGATTCGCTCGCCGCGAAGGTGCAGGGCCCGACGGCCGCGCGCCGCTGGCTCGCACGCATCCGCGTCGCCGACGACATCGACGCCGCACGCGCGTTGCTGCCCACGCTCGGTGCCGGCGACGCCATCATCACCCGCGCCGGCGAATGGATCGGGCAGGGCTGGGTGCGCGTGATCCGCTCCGGCGAAGCGCAGCAGGGCACGCTCGCGCGCGAACGCGAAATCCAGAACGTGCGCAGCGAAATCGAAGCGCTCGGCGAGCGCGAAGCGCAGATCAACGAACAGCTCGCCAACCTGCGCGACCAGGTGCTCGAGGCCGAACAGCAACGCGAGGACGCGCAGCGCTCGCTCTACCTCGCGCACCGCGGCGTGGCCGAACTCTCCGGCCAGCTGCAGAGCCAGCAGGGCAAGCTCGAATCTGCGCAGACGCGCATCGCGCGCATCGACGCCGAGCTTGCCCAGCTCGGCCAGGTCCTCGACGATGCGCAGGGCCGCACGCGCGAATCGCGTGCCGGCCTCGAGCACTCGGTCGCGCGCATGGGCGAGCTCGAATCCGAACGCGTCGCGCTCGAATCGCAGCGCCGCAGCCTCAACGACGCCCTCACACTGGCGCGCAACATGGCGCGTGATGCGCGCGACACCGCGCACCAGCTCGCACTCGCGCTCGAATCGCGCCGCACGCGCGCCGCCGCACTGACGCAGAGCCTGCTGCGCGCCGGCCAGCAGCGCACCCAGCTCGAACAGCGCCGCAACGACCTCGCCGCGCAGCTGGCCGACGGCGACGCCCCGATCCGCGCGCTCGAATCCGAACGCCAGACTTTCCTCGACCAGCGCGTCGTCGCCGAAAAGGATCTCGCCGCCGCGCGCTCCGCGGTGGAAGGCGTCGATGCGGAGCTGCGCCGATTCGAGCAGATGCGCCAGCGCGCCGACCAGGCCGCGTTGTCGTTGCGCGAAGCGCTGCAGGCAAAGCGCCTGGAAGAACAGCACCTCGCCCTGCGGGCCGAGGCCATGGCCGAAGGCATCGTCGCGGCCGGCCTCGAACTGCAGCCGGTGCTCGACGCCCTGCCGCCCGAGGCCACCGTCGAGTCCTGGACGCGCTCCGTCGCCGACCTCGAAACCAAGATCCGCCGCCTCGAACCGGTGAACCTTGCCGCGATCACCGAGTACGGCGAACAGTCGCAGCGCAAGGACTACCTGGACGCGCAGCACCTCGACCTCACCACCGCGCTCGAAACCCTCGAAGGCGCGATCAGGAAGATCGACCGCGAAACCCGCAGCCGCTTCAAGGACACCTTCGACCGCGTCAACGCCGGCGTGCAGGAGCTCTACCCGCGCCTGTTCGGCGGCGGCCACGCCTACCTCGAACTCACGGGCGAAGACCTGCTCGACACCGGCGTCTCGATCATGGCGCGCCCGCCCGGCAAGCGCGTCACCAACATCTCGCTGCTCTCCGGCGGCGAGAAGGCGCTCACCGCGGTGGCGCTGGTCTTCGCGATCTTCCGCCTGAACCCGGCGCCGTTCTGCCTGCTGGACGAAGTCGACGCGCCGCTCGACGAGGCCAACGTCGGCCGCTTCAGCGCCATGGTCACCGAGATGAGCGAAAAGGTGCAGTTCCTGTTCGTGACCCACAACAAGGGCACGATGGAGGCCGCGCGCCAGCTTGCCGGCGTCACCATGCGTGAACCGGGCGTGTCGCGCCTGGTCTCGGTGGACCTCGCGGAAGCCACGCGCCTCGTCGGCGCGGCATAATGGCCGCATGAGCAACTGGAACCCCGACGTTGGAATCCCGCTCGCCGTCATCGGCGTCCTGATCCTTCTCGCGATCGCGTTTTTCGGACGCCCGCGCAAGCCGGATCAGGGCCGGCGTCTGGATGCAAGAACGTCCGGCAAACCCGGCGAACGGCGCGAACCGCGCCTGTCCGACAGCTTCGGCCAGCCGGCCGACGGCGACGATCTCGACGCCTCGATCCAGACCGAACTCGAAATGCTCGAACGCACCCTCGCCGGCGGCGGCGGGCACGACGACGATGCGCCCGAGGCGCCGCCGGTGCGCGCGGCATCCAGCGTCGGAAAACGTGTGGAAACGGGCTTCGACCGCATCGTCACGCTGTTCGTCGCCGCGCGCCCGGGAGAAACGATCAACGGCGCCGACATCGTGGTCGCTGCCGAAAAGGCCGGCCTGGCCTTCGGCGACATGAACATCTTCCACCGCCTGGTCGACAACCGGCCCGAAGCCGGGCCGATCTTCAGCGTTGCGAACATGATGAAACCCGGCAGCTTCGACCTGCGCCGCGTGCACGACATCGAAACCCCCGGCCTCACGTTCTTCATGACCCTGCCGGGCCCGCTGCCGGCGCTCGACGCCTGGGAAACCCTGCTGCCGACGGCGCAGCGCATGGCCGAACTGCTCGATGCCAGCGTGCTGGACGAAGAACGCAACACCCTCGGCCGGCAACGCATCGCGCACCTGCGCGACGAGCTGCGCGCGTTCGACCGCAAGCAGGAAAAACAGCAGCAGCGCAGCTGGTGAGGGCAGGGTGTGGTGCGTTCGCCCTGGCCCCGACGCTTCGCCCGGCGCACACCCGCTGCCGGCATTCCGTGCGCCGAGATCAAGTCGGGTAGCCCCTCTCCCCGTGGGAGAGGGGTTGGGGTGAGGGTCCGGCACGCCTCGCCGCCCGAGTCTCGCGCCGACGTCTTCAACCGTACTGCTTCGATCCCGGCGGGTGAAACGCTGATCCTACGCTCGTATAGCGTGATGAGTCTCCAACCCGCAGTCGCATCCCGAACCCTCACCCCGACCCCTCTCCCACGAGGAGAGGGGCTCACGCGGCGCGGCGCCATCGTGCACTGCGGACACGTGCAGGCCTCCGCATGACAAACGCCTCCCTCACCAAGCGCATCGCCGCGCTGCGCGAGAAAATCGACGACGCCAACCACCGCTACCACGTCCTCGACGACGCCGACATCCCCGACGCCGACTACGACGCGCTGATGCGCGAACTGATCGATCTGGAAGCCCAACACCCCGAGCTCGTCACCGCCGATTCGCCCACCCAACGTGTCGGTGCCGCGCCGTCCGGCGCGTTTGCCGAAGTGCATCACGCGATTCCGATGCTGTCGCTCGGCAACGCCTTCACCGATGCCGAAGTGGCCGACTTCGTCCGCCGCATCGAAGACAGGCTCGACCGCACGAACCCGCAGTTCTCGGTCGAACCCAAGCTCGATGGCCTCGCCATCAGCCTGCGCTACGAACACGGCCGCTTCGTGCGCGGCGCCACGCGCGGCGACGGCGCCACGGGCGAGGACGTCACCGCCAACCTGCGCACGGTCAAGGCCATCCCGCTCAAGCTGCGCGGCGACCACGTGCCCGCGGTGCTCGATGTGCGCGGCGAGGTCTACATGCCGCGCGCTGCCTTCGAGAAATACAACCGGAAGATGCGCGAGACGGGCGGAAAAGTGCTCGCGAACCCGCGCAACGGCGCCGCCGGTTCGCTGCGCCAGCTCGACCCACGCCTCGCCGCGCAGCGCCCGCTCGCGTTCTATGCGTACGGCGTGCACGCCTTGCCCGACACCGACGCCACCGCCCGCGACGAGGCCCAGGCCGACACCGCCGGTCCCTTCGAACGCCACAGCGACGCGCTCGCGCAGCTCAAGGCCTGGGGTTTCCCGGTCAGCGGCGAAAGCGGCACCGCCCGGGGTCTGGACGAACTCCTGGCGTACTACCGGCGCATCGGCGAAAAACGCGACGTACTGCCGTTCGACATCGACGGCGTCGTCTACAAACTCGACGACTACGCCGGCCAGCGCGAAATGGGCTTCGTCTCGCGCGCCCCGCGCTGGGCGCTGGCGCACAAATTTCCCGCGCAGGAACAGTCGACCGTACTGGAAGGCATCGACATCCAGATCGGCCGCACCGGCGCCGCCACACCCGTCGCGCGCCTGAAACCCGTGCAGGTCGCCGGCGTCACCGTCACCAACGCCACGCTGCACAACATCGAGCAGATCCGCCGCCTGGACGTGCGCATCGGCGACACCGTCATCGTGCGCCGCGCCGGCGACGTGATCCCGGAAATCGTGCGCGTCATCCTCGACCAGCGCGCACCCGGCGCACCTGCATGGACGATGCCGCCCACGTGCCCGGTGTGCGGCTCCGAACTCGTGAAGGACGAAGGCAGCCCGATCACGCGCTGCTCCGGCGAACTGACCTGCGCCGCGCAACGCAACGAAGCGCTGCGCCACTTCGCCTCGCGCCGCGCGATGGACATCGAAGGCCTCGGCGACCGGTTCATCGAGGACTTGAGCGACCTCGGCTACGTGAAAACCATCGCCGACCTCTACAAACTCACGCTCGACGACCTCGTTGAGATGAAACGCCGCGCCGACGAGCGCGACGGCACTACGCCGGAGACGGTGAAGGCCGGCAAGGTCGCGACGAAGTGGGCCGAGAACCTGATCGAGGCCATCGATACGAGCCGCAGGACCACGCTCGCGCGCTTCCTCTACGCACTCGGCATCGAACACGTCGGCGAAAGCACGGCCAAGGCGCTGGCGACGATGTTCGGTTCGCTGGCGACGATCCGCACGCTGCCGTGGCCGATCTTCACCCGCGTGCCGGACATCGGCGGCGAAGTCGCGCGCGCCATCGGGCACTTCTTCGACCAGCCCGGCAACCAGCAGGCGATCGATGCGCTGCTCGAGCGCGGCGTGTCGATCGGGGACGAAACCGCCCCGTCGCCGAAACTGCGCGCCAGCTTCGATCGCGCCGAGCTGCTGGCCTCGATCGGCATCCCGAAACTGACGCCGATCCGCGCGGTGCAGCTCATCGCCGCGCTTCCCGCGCGCGAAACGATACTCGCAGCAGAGCCCGACGTGCTCGACAGCGCCGGGCTCCCGGCCGACACCGCCGATGCATTCGTGCACTGGCGCGCCGTGGCCGCGAACCGGGCCCTGCTCGACCGCACCCTGCAGGCCTACGACACGCTCGACGCGCAGCTGCCACGCGGCGAACCCGTGTCCGCGGGGCCGCTCGACGGCAAGACCGTGGTGCTGACCGGCACGCTGTCGACGCTGAGCCGCGACGCTGCGAAGGAACGGCTCGAAGCGCTCGGCGCCAAGGTTTCCGGCAGCGTTTCGAAGAAGACCAGCTTCGTCGTTGCCGGCGAAGCCGCGGGATCGAAACTCGACAAGGCCGCCGAACTGGGCATCGAGATCTGGGACGAAGCGCGCCTGCTCGCCTTTCTCGATGTGCCGACGCCGTCGTGAGCGCCTCCGTCGCGTGAGCACGCAGCCATGAACCCGCAACGGCTGGCGGCGCTGCGCCTGCGCGCCGACGTGTACGCCACGATCCGCAGCTTCTTCGCCGCGCGCGGAGTGCTGGAAGTCGAATCTCCGATCCTGTCGGAGGCAGGCAACACCGATCCCAACATCGAAAGTTTCGCCACGCACTTCTCCGGTCGCAGCGACGCGGTGTCGAACGAACGCTTCCTCCGCACTTCGCCCGAGTTTCCGCTCAAGCGCCTGCTCGCCGAAGGCGTGGGCGATTGCTACGAACTCGGCCGCGTGTTCCGCAACGGCGAATGCGGCCGCCAGCACAACCCCGAATTCACCATGCTGGAGTGGTATCGCGTGGGCTGGGATCACGGCATGCTCGCCGACGAGGTCGGCGACCTGGTGACCGCCGTGCTGGCGCGCGTCGGACGGACCGTGCGGATCGAGCGCGTCGCCTACCGCGCGCTCTATCGCGCAGCGTTCGGCTTCGATCCGTTCACCGCCCCGATCGACAGCCTCCGCGCGCCGCTGCGCGAGCATCGCATCGACGCCGACGGCCTCACGCGCGACGACTGGCTGGACCTGCTGATGACGCACCGGCTGCAGCCGGACTTCGATCCGGACACGTTGTTGTTCGTCTTCGACTACCCGGCCACGCAGTGCGCCCTCGCGCGCATCCGCGGCAGCGGCGACGACGCGGTCGCGGAGCGGTTCGAGGCCTATCTCGGCGCGCGGGAACTGGCCAACGGCTACCACGAGCTCACTGACACGCGGGAACAGCGCCAGCGTTTCGAACTCGACAACGCGCGTCGCCGCGCCCGCCGGCTGCGCGAAGTGCCGCTCGATGCCCGGCTGCTCGCGGCGCTGGAGCGCGGGTTGCCGGCGTGCGCCGGCGTTGCGCTGGGCATCGAGCGCCTGCTCATGGCGCTGCTGCGCAGCGATGCGATCGACGACGTTCTCGCGTTCGGATTTGCCGGCGCCTGAGACGCGGCGCGCTACGCGATCTCGACGCGATTGCGCCCCGCGTTCTTGGCCCGATACAACGCGGCGTCGGCGGCCTGCACCAGGGCGCTGGCCGCATCGGCGTGCATCGGGCTCGCCGCGACGCCGATCGAGCAGGTGACCGGGCCCAGGCTGCGGCGCAGGTGCAGGATCTGCAGTTCGGAGATCGCGCTGCGGATCTGCTCGGCGCGGGTGCGCGCGACCTCGATATCGGCTTCGGGCAGGATCAGGATGAATTCCTCGCCGCCGTAACGGCAGGCGATATCTTCGCCGCGACACAGGGCGTCGAGCAGGCGCCCGACGTGGCCGAGCAGGGCGTCGCCTCCGTCGTGGCCGTGGGTGTCGTTGAAGCGCTTGAAGTGGTCGAGGTCGAGCATCATCACCGCCAGCGGCTGGTGGCGGCGGGCGCAGCGCGCCAGTTCGCGTTCGAGCGATTCTTCCAGGTAGCGGCGGTTGTAGAGGCCGGTCAGCGGGTCGCGGATGGACTGCACGCGCAGCGTTTCCTGCAGCTGCAGATTGGACAGTGCGAGCGAAAGCTGTTCGGCGGCCGCAAGCACGAGTTCGGCGTGCGCGGCGATGGTGTCGCGGCTGCCGGCCAGGTGCACCAGGCCCAGCGTTTCGCCGCGCGCCACAAGCGGAACGCACGTCGCGGCGAATGGGGCGGCATCGGCGCCGGCGGCGAGGTGGGCGCACAGACTCCCGTTGCGGCTGTCGTCGACGGTATGCGGCTGCCCGCGACGCACCGCCCAGCAGTCGTTCGGCGACATCACCTGCGCGCAGTCCGTCGGCGCGTCTCCCCAGTCGATGCGCAGTTCGACGAGGTTCTGCGAGGCCCGTGTCAGATAGATGCCACCGCCCAGATCCGGAAACAGGCGCGTGAACGTCTGTCGCGCGATGTCCATCGCTTCGTCGGTGGTGCGGCAGCTCTGAAGCATGCTCGCGCCGCGTTGCAGTTCGTGCAGGCGCGCGCCGGCGAGGCGGAGCGCTTCGACGCTCTCGGCCAGCTGCGCGCTGGACGAGGCTGCGCGCCGTTCGGCCAGGCGCCGCACGCGGTTCTCGCGCAGCATCAGCCAGAACACGATGCCGATCAGCGCCAGGCTCAGGCCGATGCCGAGCGCCGCGGCCCATTGCAGCCGCCACGCGCTGGCATCGGACGCGGTTTCGCGCTGCGCCAGCAACCGGCGTTCTTCCGCCTCCATTGCCCGCATCAGCTCCACCACGTGATCCATCACGCGCTTGCCGCGGTTGCTCGCCACCTCGCGCTGCGCGCTTGCCAGGCCTTGCTCCTGGTACAGCGCCGCCGTCTGTCTGGAAATGGCGACCCGTTCGACCGCGAGCGTGGCGATCTCGCGCGCCCGCGCGTGCTGGGCCGCGTTGTCGCGCACCTGGTCGATCAGGCCGCGTCCGAGCGCCTCGACCTCGGGAGCGCCGACCTCCAGCTGGGACAGGTAGTCGATATGGCCCGTGAGCAGGTAGCCGCGCTGTGCCGATTCAACATCCCTGATCCGTGCGTAGAGCCGGGAGATCTGCTCGATGGTGGCGTGGGTGTGGCCCACCCACCGCGTGTCCTGCACGAAGCGGCGCGCACCCGAGACCACGGTCGCGCCAACCGCCAGCAGCAACACGGTCGCCGCCACCAGCGATGTCCACACCGAGCGGCGCGGCAGGCGAAGCGGCTGGGTCAGGAGGTTCGACAGGCGTGAGCTCCCTGGCGGCATGCGTGCGTCGGGCGGGCCGGCAGATCGGCCGCGTTCGATGGGGTGCGGTACGGGCCGCGACCGATCGGCGGTCTCAGGATCGTCGGAGCGCATGGCTTGTTACGCGTGAGGCGTGGCGTGCGGATGCAGGCGCCGTCACGCGCCGGGCCGCAACGACAGCAACACGCTGCGGAACGGTCGCAGCGCCAGGCGCAGCGCCTCGGCGCTCCACGCGAACAGGCGGCGCTGGTCGATGGCGGTGAGTCCGCGCAACAGCTCGCCGAGGTTGCGCGCGCCGGTGCCCGGCAGGTTGCACAGCACCTGCGCGCGCTTGCCCACCGTGTAGGTGGTGGCGATCGCGGCGGCGATGTCGGACGCCACGCTCGCCAGCGGCAGCATGCGCGCGCCGACCAGCCGCAGATAGCCCGCGCCGAATTGCGCAAGGATCTGCTCCACCATCTGGTCCGACAGCATCTGCGCCCCGAGTTCGGCGCCGGTGGCGAGCAGCACTACGCCGCGCTGCTCGGCATCGCTCAGCTCCAGTGCATAGATGTCGAGCACATCGCGCACGAGCTGCTTCTGGATCGCCGGCAGCGAGACCGCATTGCCGATCGAACCGAGCAGCACCGGCGCGAGCCGCCCCAGCAGCGGCACTCTGGCGGTGATCGACGAAAACGCCGCGGCGGTGCCGGCCTTGAGGCAGGCGGTGTGCAACAGCAGGTTGAACCGTCGGTCACGTTGCGCGGGGGTGCGCTCGGCGCGTGACTCGGCAACGCGGCGGGGTGGCACGGCTTCCGCATCGCGCACCGTTGCGCGGCGTGTTTCCGTCGCGGCGGTCTTGCGGACCGGTGCGACCGCCTTCTTCGCCGCTGCGGGCGTGCGCGGCGCGCTGCCGGCGCCGCGGCGGGCGGCAGGCGTGCGGGCGGCTGGCGGCGCGGTGCGTTTGGCCATGGGCGCCAGCATAACGCGTTCGCCCGCAGCCGCGTTGCGGATCGAAAACCACGGGTCCATCCGGTAAAGTCCGCAGTCGTTTCCGCCGCGACGGCCGCCCGCTCCGATGATCGACTACTCGCGTTACGACCGCGTGCGCGCGGTGGCTTTCACCGGCAGCACGCTCGAACTGCTCGACCAGCGCCGTCTGCCGTTCGCGCAGGACACGGTGGTGGCGCGCGATGTCGATGCGGTGGCGCAGGCGATCCGCGATCTCGTCGTGCGCGGCGCCCCGGCGATCGGAATCGCCGCAGCCTGGGGCGTGGTGCTGGCCGGCGACGCGCTCGGCGACGTCGATGCCGACGCCGCGCGCACGGCACTCGAGCCCGCCATGGCGCGCCTCAACGCGGCCCGGCCGACGGCGGTGAATCTTGCGTGGGCGCTGCGCCGCATGCGCCGTGCGCTCGACATCGCCGGCGGCGACTGGCGTGCGCGCCTGCACGCAGAAGCCCGCGCGATCGAGCGCGAAGACCTCGCCGCCAACCGCCACATGGGCCACCTCGGCGCCGCGCTGATCGAGCCCGGCAGCGACGTGCTCACGCATTGCAACACCGGGTCGCTCGCGACTGCCGGTTTCGGCACCGCGCTCGGCGTGATCCGCGCAGGCGTCGCCGAACGGCGCATCGACAACGTCTACGCCTGCGAGACGCGGCCGTGGCTGCAGGGCGCGCGGCTGACGGTCTGGGAGCTGCAGCAGGACGGCATCCCCGCGACGCTGATCGCCGACTCGGCCGCGTCGTACCTGCTGCACGGCGGGCGGGTGAAGTGGATCGTCGTCGGCGCCGACCGCATCACCGCGAACGGCGATGTCGCCAACAAGATCGGCACCTACCAGCTCGCCATCGCGGCGAAGTACCACGGCGTGAAGTTCATGGTGGTGGCGCCGTCGTCCACGGTCGACATGGACACCGCCAGCGGCGCGCAGATCGAGATCGAACTGCGCGAGGCGAACGAACTGCTCGGCTACGCGGGTCAGCGCACGGTGGCCGAGGGCATCGCGGCATGGAACCCGGTGTTCGACGTGACGCCGGCCGAACTCGTCGATGCCATCGTCACCGAGCGCGGAGTGATCCACCGGCCGGACGCCGCTCGCATGGCCGAATGGATGCGGGCGCATGTCGGCTGAGCTTGCGCTGCGCACCTCGCTCGCGACGCGCCCGGTCGATGCGGGGGCGGCGCCGCGCGTCGCGGTCATCGTGCCGTGCTACAACGAGGCCGTCACGATCGCGGCCGTGATCGACGACTTCCGCCGTGCGCTGCCCGACGCGCAGATTTTCGTGTTCGACAACAACTCCAGCGACAGCACCGCGGCGATCGCGCGCGACTGCGGCGCGCGGGTGCACTCGGTGGCGCTGCAGGGCAAGGGCCACGTGGTCCGGCGCCAGTTCGCCGACGTGGATGCAGACATCTACGTGATGGTGGACGGCGACGCCACCTACGACGCAGCCAGCGCACCGCGGCTCGTGCAGCACCTGCGCGACGGCCGCTTCGACATGGTCGTGGCCGTGCGCCAGGCCAGCGGCGATGCCGCCTACCGCCCCGGGCATGCGCTCGGCAACCGCATGCTGACCGGTTTCCTCGCCTGGTTGTTCGGGCGGCCGTGCAGGGACATCCTCTCCGGCTATCGCGTGTTTTCGCGCCGTTTCGCCAAGTCGTTTCCGGTGTTGTCGTCGGGGTTTGAGATCGAGACCGAGCTCACCGTGCACGCGCTGGAGCTGAAGATGCCGATCGGCGAACTTGCGACTGCGTATGTGGAGCGCCCGGCGGGATCCTTCAGCAAGCTCAGCACCTGGCGCGACGGGTTCCGCATCCTGCGCACGATGCTGCGCCTGTTCAGCGCAGAACGACCGCTGACCTTCTACGGCGGCATGGGCCTGGGGCTTGCACTGCTCGCGGCATTGCTGGCCGTTCCGCTGTTGGTCACGTACCTCGACACGGGTCTGGTGCCGCGCTTTCCGACGGCGATCCTCAGCACCGGCCTGATGGTTCTGGCTGCGCTGAGCGTGTTCGCGGGCCTGATCCTCGATACCGTCACGCGTGGCCGGCGCGAGATGAAGATGCTTGCCTACCTGCGCGAACCCGGTCCGCACTGATATGCGGCAGCTCGTGCTGTTCTGCGTCGCGGGGACGTTGGGATTCGTCGTCGATGCGGGCGTGGTGTCGCTGCTGGTGAACGGACTGGGGTGCGATCCGTACCTCGGGCGGCTGGTGTCCTTCGTGTGCGCGGTGGTGGCCACGTTTGCGTTCAACCGTCGCTTCACGTTTGCGGCGACCGAGCCGCAGTCGCTGTCGACACAGTTTTCGCGTTATCTGCTGGCGATGACCGGCGGCTTCGTCGTCAATTACGGCGCGTACGCGCTGCTGGTGTGGCGCGTGGAGCTGGTGCGCGAGTGGCCGGTGCTGGGTGTGGCGGTGGGCTCGGTGCTGGGGCTGGTGGTGAATTTCCTGAGTTCGCGGTACTGGGTGTTTCGCCAGCGCGCGGGATGAAGGTTACGTTGCAGACGCACTCCGTTCCGCCTGCGTTCGGCCGGTGGTTACCGGCGTCACCCTTTCCCCCGCTGGACGGGAGAAGGACAGCTTCGACAGGTGTTTCGTGATCGTGAAGCGTCTCGGCATCCGGATTGAGAGGCGGAGGCATCGTTTGTCGCGCACTGCGGCGAAAGGCGCCGGCAGGCGGAAGGAGAACCAACCCGAGCCATCGGCTACCCTGCGCAGCAGCGCCCGGAGCACCGCATGCCCACGATCCCCGCCACCCACGTCGTCGAAAACCAGCCACCCCCGCTGCCGCACTACAACGCCTTCGCCACCGATGTCGCCCTGACCGACGCCATCGCGCGCGAAGGTGCCTCGGACTTCGTGCCGGCGCTCGACGCATACGGCCGGCTCGTCGGCGGCGAGATGCAGCAACTCGGCCACGACGCCAACCGCAACCGGCCGCTGTTCCGACCGTTCGACCGCTACGGCCACCGCATCGACGAGGTCGAGTTCCATTCCGCCTACCACGCGCTGCTGCAGCATGCGATCGCGCACGGCGTGCACGCGCTCTCGTGGCAGCAGGCGCGACCCGGCGCGCATGTCGCGCGCGCGGCGCTGTCGTACCTGCATCACCAGGCCGAAGCCGGCACCAGCTGTCCGCTGACGATGACGCACGCGGCGGCGCCGGTGCTGCGACGCTCGGCGGCGACGCACTGGTTCGAGCGCTGCATCGCTGCGTCCTACGACCGCCGCAACGTGCCCGCGATGCAGAAGTCCGGCGTCACGATCGGCATGGGCATGACCGAAAAGCAGGGCGGCTCCGACGTGCGCGCCAACAGCACCCGCGCGCATCCGGTCGGCGCAGACGAGTACGAACTCGTCGGACACAAATGGTTCTTCTCCGCGCCGATGTCCGACGCCTTCCTGGTGCTGGCGCAGGCGCCCGGCGGCCTCACCTGCTTCCTGCTGCCGCGCTGGCGGCCGGACGGCACGCGCAACGCACTGCAGCTGCAGCGGCTCAAGGACAAGCTCGGCAACTGGTCGAACGCGTCGAGCGAGGTCGAATTCGCCGGCGCGTGGGCGCAGCGCATCGGCGAGGAAGGTCGCGGCGTGGCCACCATCCTGGAAATGGTCGCGCTCACGCGGCTCGACTGCATGCTCGGCTCGGCCGCGGAAATGCGCCGCGCACTGGTCGAGGCGGTGCACCATGCGCAGCACCGGCGCGCATTCGGCAAACGGCTCGTCGAGCAGCCGTTGATGCGCAACGTGCTCGCCGATCTCGCGCTCGAGTCGGAGGCGGCCACCGCGTTTTCGCTGCGCGTGGCGCGTGCGGTCGACGCCGCGCCGCGCGATGCGCGCGAGGCGGCCTTCGCACGCATCGCCACGGCGGTCGGCAAGTACTGGATCTGCAAGCGCACGCCGGCCTTCGTCAACGAGGCGCAGGAGTGCCTGGGCGGCGCGGGCTACGTGGAGGAATCGATCCTGCCGCGTCTGTACCGCGAAGCGCCGCTCAATTCGATCTGGGAGGGCTGCGGCAACATCCAGTGCCTGGACGTGCTGCGTGCGTTCGCGCGCGAACCCGACACGGTCGATGCCGTCGGCGCGGAGCTCGACGCCGTGCGCGGCGCCGACGCCCGCCTCGATGCCGCGGGGGACGCGGTGCGCGCACGTGTCGCCGACGGCCGCATCGCCGAATCGGACGCGCGCCACGTGGTCGAACGGCTGGCACTGGTGCTGCAGGCCGCGGTGCTCGTGCGCGGCGCGCCGGCCGTCGTGTCCGATGCCTTCTGCGCCTCGCGGCTCGACGGCGGTCGCGGCCAGGGATTCGGCACGCTCGCTGCGGACACCGCGTTCGATGCGCTGATCCGGCGCGCGCTGCCGCCGCTCGCATGAGGCCGCGCCCGGACAGGTTGCGCGTTCTCGCCGCGCTCGCGCTCGCGGCGTGCGGCGCGGGCGCCCACGGCGCCGAACCGGTCGACGCGATCGACATGCGCATCCCCCACCCGCCGCACGCCGTGACGATCGAAGGCCGCTGCCGCCTGGCCTACGAACTGCACCTGACCAACTTCGGCGCCGAATCGCGCACGCTCTCGGCACTGGATGTCTCGACCGACGGCGCCGCGTTCGCGCACCTGGACCGCGCCGCCCTGCGCGCGGCGGGGCGCGTCCTCGGCCGCGACGCTGCCGATGACGCACTCCGTCTGCCTGCCGGCACGACGGCCGTGCTCTATCTGGAGCCGGACTGCGGCGCGCGCGTGCCCGAACACGTGCAGCACGCGCTGCAGCTGGACGGTGCCGGATCGTCCGTGGTCGGTGCGCGCAGCGAGGTCGTGCCGCAGGCGGCGGCGTCGCTCGGGCCGCCGCTCCGGGGCGGGCCGTGGGTCGCGGTCCACGCCGCGCACTGGCCGCGCGGCCATCGGCGCGTGTTCTACGCGATCGACGGTCGCGCTCGGCTGCCGGGGCGGTTCGCGGTGGATTGGGTGCGTGTCGACGACGACGGGCGCATCGCGCGCGGCGATGGCGATCGGGTGGACGCCAGCCTTGGGTACGGCGCCGCGGTGCTTGCCGTGGCCGACGCCCGGGTCGCTGCGGTGCGCGACGGCCTGCCCGAACCCGGGCGCATCTCCGCTGCGCGCAAGAACAGCCTCGACGCCGCTGCCGGCAACCACATCGCGCTGCAGCTGCCGGACGGTCGCTTCGTGCTGTACGAACACCTGCGGCCGCACAGCGTGCGCGTGCGCATCGGCGACCGCGTAAGGCGCGGCCAGCACATCGCCGATCTCGGTTTCACCGGCGATTCGACCGGTCCGCACCTGCATCTGCACGTGGCCGATTCGGCGTCGCCGCTGCTCGGCGAAGGCGTGCCGTTCGCGCTCGACGGCTTCGAGCTGCTCGGACACTACGACGATGCCGCCGGCATCGGCAAGACCCGCTGGCAGGCGCGCGCCGCCACGCTCGCGGCAATGCGGCGCGACGAGTTTCCCGCGTCAAACGCCGTGATCCGCTTCGCCACGGATCCACCGTCCGAGGGCGCGGACACCGCGGGCGCACCGCGTCGAAGCGTCGATGCGGAGCCACGTCCGGACACGGACGAATGAGCGCGCCGGCGAACAAGCCGATGCCACGCTATGCCGTCGCGGTCCGCGTCATCGCGCTCGCATCGCTGCTGGTGCTCGCCGCGTGCGCCACGTCGCCACCGAAGCCGCCTCTGCGCGAACCGTCCGACGTTCGCGCGCAGCTGGAGACGCTGCTGCCGGCCGACCTGCGCGACCGCAGCGGCTGGGCGACCGACATCCAGTCGGCGTTCCAGCTGCTCGACATTCCGCCCAGCACGGAAAATCTGTGCGCGGCGCTCGCCGTCACGCAGCAGGAATCCACGTTCACCGCCGATCCGGTGGTGCCGGATCTTGCACGCATCGCACGCGCGGAGATCGACCGCCGCGCGGCATCGCTGAAGATTCCGGCGCTGGTGGTTGCCGCCGCGCTGCGGCTCGACAGCGGCGACGGCCGCAGTTATGCCGAGCGCATCGCCGCCGTGCGCACCGAACGCGAACTGAGCGAGCTGTTCGAGCAATTCATCGGGCGCGTGCCGCTCGGACAGCGCCTGTTCGGCGGCGCCAACCCGGTGCATACCGGCGGACCGATGCAGGTCAGCATCGCATTCGCCCAACGCCACGCCGACGAACACGGCTATCCGTACGCCAGCGCCACCAGCATCCGGCGCGAGGTTTTCACGCGGCGCGGCGGCATGTACTTCGGCATCGCGCATCTGCTCGGGTATCCGAACAGCTACACGCGGCATCTGTACCGCTTCGCCGATTTCAACGCCGGCTGGTACGCGAGCCGCAACGCGGCGTTCCAGGCGGCGGTGACGGCGGTGTCCGGGGTGCCGCTCGCGCTCGACGGCGATCTGATCCTGCACGAGCGCGGTTTCGGCGGCGCGCGCGTCGGTGCCACGGAGGCGGCGGTGCGATCGCTGGCGCCGCAGCTGGGCATGAGCGAGCGCGCGATCCGCCGCGCGCTGGCGCTGGGCGACCGCCACGCGTTCGAAACCACCGATCTGTACGAACGCGTGTTCGCGCTTGCAGACGCGCGCAGCGCCACGCCGCTGCCGCGCGCCGTGCTGCCGCGCATCACCCTCGAAAGCCCGAAGATCACGCGCCGGCTCACCACCGCGTGGTTCGCCAACCGGGTGCAGGAGCGCTACCAGCGCTGCGTGAATCGCGCGTTTGCGGCGATGTGATCGCCACGGCAGGCGGCGGTATTCGTTACGTCGGTACGCACGCGGCGCTCCATCGCATCGCCCGCACGGCCCGTCGCAGTGCGGCGCGCGTCCTTGCGTTGCGTCACCGCAAATCCCGATAGCATCGGTGTCCACCCGCCACGGATCGCACCCATGCGCCGCACGACGCTTGCCCTTTCCCTCTCGCTGACGCTCGGTGCCTGCAGCGATCCCGCTCCCACGGCGTCCGACACGGCACCGGCGGCGGACGCTGCCACACAGCCCGGCGCGGCGGCGGCCGAGGAGTCCGCATCCGCGACACCGGTTGCGTCGTCGGGCGTCAGCGCACCGCACGGCGCGCCCGCACCGGCCACGCCGAGCCGCGTGGAGGTAACCGAGTTCGCCACCGGCCTGGAGAATCCGTGGTCGCTCGCCTTCCTGCCGGACGGCCGCATGCTGGTGACCGAACGCCCCGGCCGACTGCGCTACATCGCCGCCGACGGCACCTTGTCCGAACCGATCGCGAATACGCCGGCGGTGTTCGCGATCGGGCAGGGCGGCCTGCTCGACGTCGCGGTGTCGCCCGGTTTCGCCAGCGACCGGACCGTCTACCTCACCTACGCCGAACCCGACGCCAGCGGCAACAACGCCGGCACTGCCGCGATCCGCGCAACGCTCGTCGACAACGCGCTGCAGAACGTGCGGCAGATCTTCCGGCAGGAGCCGAAGCTCTCGCGCGGCGCGCACTTCGGCTCGCGCATCGTGTTCGACGGCAATGGCCACCTGTTCATCGCGCTGGGCGAAAACGGCGAGCGCGCCGCCTCGCAAAGGCTCGACCACCTGCAGGGCAAGATCGTGCGCCTCGCGCTCGACGGCAGCATTCCCGCCGACAATCCCTTCGTCGGACGCAGCGATGCGCGTGCGGAAATCTGGTCGTACGGCCACCGCAACCAGCAGGGCGCGGCGCTGCATCCTGTCACCGGCCAGCTGTGGACGCACGAGCACGGCCCGCGCGGCGGCGACGAAATCAATATCCCCCAGCGCGCCGCGAATTACGGCTGGCCGCTGGCGACCTACGGCATCAACTATTCGGGCGCGCCGATCCTCGAATCGGTGGGCACCGCCGTCGCCGGCAC
This sequence comes from Chiayiivirga flava, assembly GCF_014202825.1. Lineage (GTDB taxonomy): Bacteria > Pseudomonadota > Gammaproteobacteria > Xanthomonadales > Xanthomonadaceae > Chiayiivirga > Chiayiivirga flava. The sequence continues at coordinate 216,085 of NZ_JACHHP010000003.1, forward strand.
CGAGCAGCCGCACTACTACTGGGAACAGTCGCCGGGCGTCAGCGGCATGGCGTTCTACACGGCCGACCGGTTTCCGGCGTGGAACGGCAGCCTGTTCGTCGGCTCGATGGCGCAGCGCGAGCTGATCCGGCTGCAGCTCGACGGCGACCGGATCGTTGCGGAAGAACGCCTGCTGTCCGAGCGCCGGTGGCGCATCCGCGACGTGCGCCAGGGACCGGACGGGTACATCTATGTCGTCACCGACGAGGCCGACGGCAAGGTGCTGAAGATCGGGCTCGACGACGCCTGACGCCGGACGCGGCAGGGCGGCGCGCGATGCGTTCGTGACGCCCGTCGATGCGTCGCACGTGCGACGAACGGAGCCGTTCGTGCGGCATGCCGTGACGGCCGCGGCATCGCACCGATCATGACCATCGTCCCTTGCTCCGCACGCACGACGCGCACCTACAATCGACGATCCTTTCGACACGACAGCGGACCCACATGCCCACACTTCGATCCGGACTCCTGCCCATGGCGTCGCTGACGCTCGCCGCCTGCCTCGGTGCCTGCTCGGGCTCCGACCCCGCGCCGGCTGCCGATGCCGCCAGCACCGCGCCAACCGCCACACCCGCCGCGCCGGACGCACCGGCGGCGCCCGTGGCCGATGCCACCGCCAACCCGTTCATGGCGCCCAGCACGCTGCCGCTGCAGGCGCCGGACTTCGGCAGGATCCGCGAGGAGCACTACCTGCCCGCACTTACCGAGGGCATGGCGCAACAGCTCGCCGAAATCGAGGCCATCGCCAACAACCCCGATGCCCCGACGCTGGAAAACACCTTCGAGGCGATGGAGCGCTCCGGCGCGCTGCTCACGCGCGTGGCGCAGGTGTTCGGCAACATCGCCGGCACCGACACCACCGACGGCATCCGCAAGATCCAGTCCGAGATCTCGCCGAAGCTGGCCGCGCACCAGGATGCGATCCTGCTCGATCCCAAACTGTTCGCGCGCGTGAAATCGGTCTACGACGCGCGCGGCACGCTCAACCTCGACCCCGAAGCGCTGCGCCTGGTCGAACAGACCCACCTGCGTTTCGTGCGCGCCGGCGCGGAACTGCCGGAGGACGCGAAGGCGCGCGTGCGTGCGCTCAACGAGGAACAGGCCAGCCTCATGACCGCGTTCACGCAGGCGCTGCTCAAGCAGACCGAGCGCGCGGCCGTGCTGGTCGATACGCGCGAGGAACTCGACGGCATGTCCGAGGCCGACATCGCCGCCGCCGCGGAAGCTGCGAAATCGGCCGGGCACGAAGGCAAGTGGCTGCTGCGCATCACCAACACCACACGCCAGCCGGTGCTCTCGTCGCTGAAGAACCGCGCGTTGCGCCAGCGCGTGTGGGAAGCCTCGGCCAACCGCGGCTTCCAGGATGGCGACGGCGATACGCGCCCGATCGTGCTGCGCCTGTCGGAGCTGCGCGCCGAACGCGCCGCGCTGCTCGGCCAGCCGAACTTCGCCGCCTACCAGCTCGGCACCCAGATGGCCGGCACGCCCGACGCGGTGCTGAAGATGCTGACCGACCTCAGCCCCACCGTGGTCGAGAACGCGAAGCGCGAAGCCGCCGACATCCAGACGCTGATCGAGCAGCAGGGCGGCGACTTCGAACTGCAGCCGTGGGACTGGGAGTTCTACGCCGAGCAGGTGCGCGCCGCGCGCTACGACCTCGACCAGGCACAGGTGAAGCCCTACTTCGAACTCGACCGCGTGCTGAAGGACGGCGTGTTCTTCACCCTCAATCGTTTCTACGGCGTGAAGTTCAACGAGCGCAAGGATCTGCCGGTCTACCATCCCGACGTGCGCGTGTTCGACGTGATCGATGCCGACGACAGCCAGATCGGCCTGTTCTACGTCGACTACTTCGCCCGTCCGAGCAAGCGCGGCGGCGCGTGGATGTCCACCTTCGTCGGTCAGAGCGAACTGCTCGACCGCAAGCCGGTGGCGCTCAACGTGATGAACGTGCCCAAGCCGGTCGACGGCGAGCCGGCGCTGATGACGTTCGACGAAGTCACCACGATGTTCCACGAGATCGGCCACGGCGTGCACGGCCTGTTCTCGAAGGTGAAGTACCCGTCGCTTGCCGGCACGGCGGTGGCACGGGATTTCGTCGAGTTCCCGTCGCAGTTCGAGGAGGACTGGGCTAAGGACCCGGAAGTGCTCGCCAACTACGCGAAACACTACCGCACCGGCGAGCCGATCCCGCCCGAGCTGCTGCAGAAGATCCTCAAGGCGAGCAGCTTCAACCAGGGCTACGACACGCTCGAATACGTGGCCGCGGCGCTGGTCGACATGGAATGGCACACGCGTTCGCCGGACACGAAGGTGACCGACGTGGAAGCGTTCGAGAAGGCCGCGCTCGCCAAGTACGGCGTCGATTTCGCGCCGGTGCCGCCGCGTTACCGCAGCACGTTCTTCTCGCACGTGTTCGGCGGCGGCTACGCCTCGGGCTACTACGCCTACCTGTGGAGCGAGGTACTCGCCGCGGACGCATTCGCCCACGTGATGCAGAACGGCGGCCTCAACGGCGAAGCCGGCGAGAACTACCGCCGCAGCATCCTCTCGCGCGGCAACAGCGAGGACCCGATGCAGATGTACGTGAACTGGCGCGGCCGCCAGCCCGACCCGGACAACCTGCTGTACCGGCGCGGCCTGAAGGTACGCGGCGAAGAGTGATCGCCGCGTCGGCGTCGCGCCGCAAGCCCAACGCACGACGCACGCCATTCGACCAAGAGCCCATCTCCACGGGGAGAGGGGCTGCAAGCGCCCCCAAAAGCCCGTTCCCCATCGACGCGGAAGTTCGAGATGAGCGTGAACCCCCTCTCGAGGGGTAGCGATTGAACTCGCACAAAAGCCCTTCCCCCTTTGACGGGGGAAGGGTTGGGATGGGGGTGGCTGCCGCACCCTCACCCGGCGCTATCGCGCGAGCCCCGTTGTCAACCTGCATCACGGAAACACGAACCCGCGCCGACCCTGGTTCTTGCGCCCCTGCATCGACGATCCCCGCGTCGCGGCAGGAGGTCAAACCGCTCTCGGTCCACATCGTGCGGCAGCGTGCCAACTATCCGGCCAATCGCCGCCCACCGCGCAGGTTACGGCCTGCGCCGCAGTGCGACAAAAAACCCGGAAAATGGCGCCAAGGTCGGGGAAAACACCGCGCCCGGACCGCGGAATATCGCCAGTTCGGTCCGCATCAGTCGTCGCCCGCATCCGGCAAGACCGCACGCAACCGCCCCTGCGCATCGGTGATCACATCCCACACCTGGGTACGCCGCGCGAACGCGATGCGGTACGTGCGCCGCAGCGCACCTTCGTCGAGCGTGTGTTCGTCCAGCACGTGCACGTGCTGCGCCGGCCCCACGGCCACCAGCAGCGCCTGGCCAAAGTCGGACAAATACGCGCGCGCCCCGTCGCCGCGTCCCGGCTCGAACGCAGACGCATCCGGCGACGCGTGCACGGCACCGTCGAGCAATGCACGCAACGCCGCCGTCAGCGCCGGCCGCGTATCGTCGATCGGCGCGCGCAGCGAAGGCGCCGGCAAGCGTAGATCCGCGATCGCCTTCGCCAGCAGCGGATAAAACCGGCGCTGATTGCACAGCACGACCACCGTCAAGCCGCGTTCGGGCAAATGCAGCACGTCGGCCAGCGCCGGGCCGCCGGTGTGGCCGGTGGCCGTCTCGCCGCGATAACGGCCCACGGTCCAGCCCGCGCCGAAATCGCCGCGGCGCCCGTCGTCGAGCAGCGGCGCGTCCCACAGCAACGACGCGTGGCGGGCGTCGAGAAACCCGCCGCGCGCCAGCGCCACGAACAGCGTCGCGATGTCGCGCGCCGACGAAAACAACCCGCCCGCCGCATACGCATGCGGCGGATACAGGAACAGTTCCTCGTGCTGCACGCCGTCGCGGAATGCATACGTGTTCGCACGCTGCGGCACGATGCGCCCGGCGCGCACGCGTCCCGCATCGTGTTGCATCGAATACCCGGTGTGCGTGAGCCCGAGCGGCTGCGTGACTTCGCGCGCCAGCAACGCCGGCCAGTCGAGCCCGGTCGCGCGCTCCAGCGCCGCCAGCAGCACCACGTAATCGGTGAGGCCGTACCGCGACTGCGTGCCCGGCGCATACGCCAGCGGCCGCGCCGCCGCCCGCCGCACCATGTCGGCGGCGCTCGCGTCCGCCGGCGCCTCCGGCCGGTCCGCGAGGCCCGAGGTGTGCGTGGCGAGCCGCCCCAGCGTGATGTCCGCCCACGCCGTCGGTGCATCGTCCAGATACGTCGACACCGGATCGTCCAGCCGCACCACGCCGCGCTGCACCAGCCGCAGCAACACCACGCCGGCAAACAGTTTCGACACCGACGCGGTCTGGAACGCCGTGTCCGGCGTCACCGCGGCGGACCAGTCGAGATTGGCCTCGCCGTAGCCGCGCACGGTCTCGATGCGGCCGTCCTGCACCACGGCCACCGCCACGCCGGGGATGTGGCTCGCCGCCATGAACGTGCGCACCGCATCGTCCGTCGCATCGGCCGACACCTCCGCCGCGCCCGCACACACCACCAGCGCCGCCAGCGCCCGCCGCATCCACCCGCCATTCCGTCGCATGCACAGTTCCCGGTTCCGTCGAAGCCCGATGGGATGCGCCGACCGTGCCCGGCGTCGTGCGGAATCCGGCTCGCTTCGTCGCATCGCGCCACGCGGCATCGATCCCGGCACCCGCGCCGCGTCACACCGTCCCGCCCGCGTCCGACACCCACACGCGGGCCGCCGCAGCGTCCGCAACCCAACGCACCGCACAAATCCACCGCAACAAAACGCGCTAGCCTGCGCCCAACCACCCGGGGAGCCACACCATGCACCGCCTGCAACGCACCGCCCTCGCGCTCGCTCTGTTCCTGCCGTTCGCCGCCATCGCCGCAGACCCGCTGCGCTACGTCATCCTCGTCGACGGCGGCAAACAGGCCGGCGAACACGTCGTCACCGAACAGCCCGACGGCAGCATCAAGACCCGTTTCATCTTCAAGGACAACGGCCGCGGCCCCGAAGTGGACGAGGAATACAAACTCCGCCCCGACGGCACCTTCGAAAAATACAAGGCCACCGGCACCACCACCTTCGGCGCCAAGGTGGACGAACAATTCGAACGCATCGGCAACCGCGCCACCTGGAAATCCACCTCCGAAACCGGCGAGCAGACGGTGGACGGCGCCGCGCTCTACATGCCGCTCGGCGGCAGCCCGCAGTCGAGCTCCATCGCCATCGCCGCCGTCGCGAAACGCGGCGACGGCACCCTGCCGCTGCTGCCCGGCGGCACGCTGCAGCAATCGGTGGCGCAGGAACTCGAGGTGGAAGCCGACGGCGTCAAGCAGACCGTGCAGCTGCTGGTCCACACCGGCATCGGCCTCGCCCCGCAGCTGAGCTGGGCCACCAAGGGCAAGGCCGGCGAGGACCCGCGCCTGTTCGCCTTCATCGTGCCCGGCTACCTCGTCGCCATCGAGGAGGGTTGGGAGAAAAACGCCGAGGCCATGACCAAGGTGCAGCAGACCACCGAAACCGCCCTCGTGCGCGATTTCGCCCAGCGCCACTTCCAGCCGCTGGACGGCCTCACCGTCATCAAGAACGCCCGCATCTTCGACAGCGAACACGCCACGCTCGCCAAAGACCTCTCGGACGTGTACGTGCTGCGCGGCCGCATCACCGCCATCGTGCCGGCGGGCTCGCCGAATGCCGGCGTCGAAAACACCGTCGACGCCGCCGGCCGCGTGCTGCTGCCCGGCCTGTTCGACATGCACGCCCACGAATTCGACAAGTGGGGCGGGCCGCTGCACCTCGCGTCCGGCGTCACCACCGTGCGCGACATGGGCAACGACAATGCCTCGCTGCAGCAGCTCATCGACGCCAGCGCCCGCGGCGACGTGATGGAACCGAAAATCATCCCCGCCGGCTTCCTCGAAGGCGAGAGCCCCATGTCCGCGCGCAACGGCTTCGTGATCAAGAATCTCGACGAAGCCAAACACGCCATCGACTGGTACCACCAGCACGGCTACCCGCAGCTCAAGATCTACAACTCCTTTCCCAAGGAGATTCTCAAGGACACCGTGGCCTACGCCCACAGCCGCGGCCTGCGCGTGAGCGGCCACATCCCCGTCTTCCTGCGCGCGCAGGACGCCGTCGACGCCGGCTACGACGAAATCCAGCACATCAACCAGCTGATGCTGAACTTCCTCGTCAAACCCGACACCGACACCCGCACCCTGGAACGCTTCCGCCTGCCCGCGCACGAGGTGGCAGACCTCGATTTCGGCTCCAAGCCCGTGCAGGACTTCATCGCCTCGCTCAAGGCCAACAACGTGGCCGTGGACCCGACGCTTGCCACCTTCGACTACATCCGCCAGCGCCCGGGTGAGATATCCGCCGTCTACGCGACAGTACTGGACCACCTGCCGCTGGAACTGCAGCGCCGCTTCAAGGTGGCCGACATGGACATCCCGGACGACGCCACGGCGGCGCGCTACAACAAAAGCTACGAAAAGATGGTCCAGTTCGTGGGACTGCTGCACCAGGCCGGCATCACCGTGGTGCCGGGCACGGACGCGCTGCCGGGCTTCACCCTGCACAGCGAGCTGGAGTTGTACGTGAAGGCGGGGATGACGCCGGCGGAAGCGCTGCAGAGCGCGACGTGGACGTCGGCGGGCGTGGGGCGGGTGCAGCACGATCGCGGGAAGATCGCGGAGGGGATGGCGGCGGATCTGGTGGTCGTGGAGGGGGATCCGACGAAGGATATCGGTGCGATTAGGAAGGCGGTGCTGGTGATGGGGCAGGGGAAGGTGGTGTACCCGGCGGCGACGTTTGGGGGGATGGGGATTCGGGGGTTTGGGGAGGATTTGCTTGTGGACAAATCATCGCGTGACGACAGACGACTCCGCTAGGATTTTGCGCGGACGCGGGCGGAAACGCCGCAGGCCGGCGTGTGCGTGCAGGGGAAAATAACTGAAGAACGACAGTGGAGTTTAACGATCGCGACGGCGATCAAATGAAATATTTCGAGCGTGCTGACAAAGATCGGTGGTGATTTCGACGTCGGGTAATCTTGTCAGCGCAGCTCCGACCTGTGCACGGGGCCGAATTAGTGGCTGCTCTTTAGATTCAAGGTTGTGCAAAAGCGTTGCTTATTTATTTTTGTCCCAAAAATCAATCTGTATGCATGGAGTTGTCGTGGGTACCAAGTTAAAAGTTAATGATTTTTCTTCAATAAAGCAAGCCGAACTCGAGCTTGCTCAACTGACGATTCTCATCGGCCCATCGGCTAGCGGAAAGAGCGTTCTATCAAAGCTGATCTTTTTCTTCAATCACATTCTTGTTGAACAGATTGCAGTGCTCGAAGATCTAAAAAATATCGAGCATTTCAAAGAAGTAATTAAGACAAACTTCAAAGACTGGTTTCCAGTTGACGCCTGGGGGGGTGGGAAGTTTGTAATCGACTACGAGGCCGGGCTTTTTCAAGTAAAAATATCCCGAATTGAATATCGGAAGAAGTTGGGGGATAATATTCGAGTGTGGCTTTCGCCATTCTTTGAAGCCATGTTTAACGGAGCGCTTGAGTCGTATAAGTCGCTGCCGGCTTCCTCGCAGGCGGGTGATTATCCGTTCGACACGACTTGGCACCTTCGAAGGTCGCTAACAGAGGCGCTTAAAAAAGGGCTCAAGGACGACTACCATGAGCTCCAAACATTTATACCCGCGGGTCGCTCATTCTTCACTAGTGTTGGTAAAAGCATCGCAGCATTTGAGCACGGTCGAGTGCTTGACCCGCTCATTGTGCGGTTTGGCAAATTCTATGCCAATTTGCGCGAGCGAGAAAATTTCCGAGCCGTCTCCCGCCAGCAAAGAGACGCCGCTTGGAGTGAAGCGCTAGATAAGGTGATGGACGGCAAAATGGTGGCTGAGCGCTCCCGCGAATATCTTCAGACTCCGGACGGTAGGCGGATTCCGACCTCGGCTATGTCGTCAGGTCAGCAGGAACTGATGCCGTTGATTCTCGCAATTAGGAGTAGGTCGACAGTTTGGGAGCGTTATCAGCAGTTAATTTTTGTTGAAGAGCCGGAAGCTCACTTGTTCCCTTCATCGCAAAGCGCAATTATCGAAGTTTTTACTGCGATGCTGTCGTTGGCCAAAACAAAAATTCGTCTTGTGCTCACCACGCATAGTCCATACGTCTTGGCTAAAATCAACAATCTTATTAAGGCGAGGCAGGTTGCGGGTTCAAGAAGGAGCAAAAGATACGCAGAAGTGGCTAACGTAGTTGCGGAAAACTCGTGGATAGCTTCGTCGAGCGTGGCAGCTTATGCCATTAATTGCGGCGTGTTGCATTCTATCAAGGGCGAAGACGGTCTGATTGACGCTGAGTATATTGATGAGGTTTCAGGCGAGATGGCAAATGAATTTTCTGCGCTGCTTGGGATTGAGGTCTCCAAATGACATGCGCAGCCTGTCGCCAGTCCGTTAGGACTTCGCGTGTGAAAGTAGAGGAGGGGGCTCGGTCAGCGATTTTTTTAAATGCGGCCCGCGAAAAATATGTAAAGACGAAGGTTGACGGCTGCCTGCTCAACAACGTTCTTGCGGCCGACTTCGTTGTGACGCAAAGCGGAAAAGGAAGTGTCATCGTCGAGTTAAAGGGCACTGACGTAGAGCGCGCCGTGAAGCAAGTTGCTGCGACTATCGAGTTTTTTCAGAAGTGCGAAGCGGCTAAGCAAAAGCAAAAAATGGCGGGGCTTGTGGTTTGCTCAAGGTACCCGCGCTTCGATACTAAGCTGCAGCGGCTTTCCAGTGAATTCACAAGAAAGTATAAAGTGCCGCTGCACGTAGTTTCGAAGAATGATGAATTCGAGATGGACAGAGTGCTGTCTTTCGGTGGGCCTAAATAGGAGAAGAGCGGTTCCGGAGCCAAAACCCGGGTCCAAAACCCGGGTCCAAAACCCCAAAACCCGGGTCAGAGTGCAATTTTGTGAGTTGTTCTAGGGCGTGAGGTCGCGTCGACTTCTTCAGAGCGATGAGAATAGGTTATGGAAGGCCATTTGTTCGCCAGCGAAACCGGGGTCAGAGTGCAATTAACCCAGCGCGGTGGAAGCTTGCAAAACCCGGGTCTGCAAAACCCGGGTCAGAGTGCAATTAATGCCGTGAACGAGCAGAACAATGGTTCCAGGGTGACTTACGGAAGAGCGGTTCCGGAGTGAATTACGGGAAACCCGGGTCAGAGTGCAATCAAAACCCGGGTCAGAGTGGGGTTTTGGTTGTCAGTGTAGAATACGCTTCGGAGGCGTTTGAGTTGAAAGAGCCATATAAATCTAGGTATAGACTAACCTTCCTACTGAGCGTATTTCTGTTCGCTATAGCGTTTGCTTTCCGTGACGGATGGGTTGCGGATTTCTTGATAGTTTGCGTCGTCGTCGGTTGGGTGTACTTGCTAGTTTTGCTTTTTGCCGGTCGAACCCGTGGGCGCGACGCTTGAGCAAGACCCGGGTCTGAAAACCCGGGTCAGAGTGCAATTAGATCGCCCGAGTTGACGACGGACCGGGCGGGGGCGGCGTAGGGGTCAGAGTGATTCAATACTCTAGCCTTTCCGAGCGGTTCTGCAGTGGCTCGACAGAAGCTCGCAGGATCATTCATTCAGTCGCAGGAGCGACTCTGTAACCGTGTAGCGACAGCATGTAGGAGGCGTTGTGGGCCAATTGTTGATTCCTGTCTCTGTATTCCTTCTCTGCCTTGGGCCGGTTCAGAGTCACAATGTCAGTGTCGATGAGATCGCAGCAAGGGCGATTCTCGACCCGATTCCACTATGCGAGCCTGGGCGTAAGAACGCCTTGGTTGGAGGTGTGATGGCCGTAGATTCGGGGAAGAAAACCCGGGGAAGACCCGGGTCAGAGTGCAATTAATAAAACCCGGGTCAGAGTGCAATTAATGTCGTGAACGAGCAGGACAATGGTTCCAGGGTGACTTATGGAAGAGCGGTTCCGGAGTGAATTACGAGTGAATTAACGGGGCAGGTCCATGTTCAAGCTTGTCGGATGCAGAGTAGGGGTCTGAGTGCAAGCGGTCCTGTGCGGCTGACTTCGCTCCGGGCAAGGCATGGGGCTGGCAGCGATGATCTGTGTGGTAGCTCACTTACGAAGGAGAAGCTTATGCGCGCGTTCTTTGTGGTGGTGTTGGCCCTGTGCCTGTCTCTCTACGCCTGGGCAGGAGAGGAGCCCGCTTCTGCTCAAACCGGTGCCGAATCGTTGAATCTGCCGGAACTGATCACCGAGCCGGAAGGCTTGCCCAAATCTGTCGATCTGGGCGAATTTGTCCGCGTCAACGAAGCGCTTGGATCACGGCTCGATATTTTGCTGAAGGCAGCGAGCGTGGAAGGGGAGGTCAACGCGCAATGCGAGGTCACATGCGATCACGAAATCGGTGGCATTACATGCCCGGTCGGAAAGCAATGTTCCTGTGGCTGCCCTGGTGGCTACGCGTATTGCAGTTGCAGGAACTGATAAACGGCAAGAGGGGCTAAGCGCGAAGGGGTCAGATTGGTTCAATAGCTTACAACTGCGAGGCCTCGCTATAATCCTGGCCTGCAACCAAGGCACGGTCGAAAGCCCGGAGCGGAGTGCAATTTTGCCTCGTTAGTTGGATGGCACATGGAGACCACCTGCTAGGAAGGAAAAAATCGCGAGGGGGTCAGGTTCTTTCAGAAGTGGAAAGCGAATGGAACCCAGGTCAAAGTGAAATTGGCACAGATGGATGTTGGTAAGTTGGCTTTCAGGGGATGAGCGATGGGTCGCCGGACAAGTTTGATTGGTGTGCTGGTCACATCACATGCACGTGCTGTGCGTGAACAGAAGGCAAGGGAGCGTCATCGCATCGCTCAGGCCCGGCGCCACGAGCAGGCTCGCGCCGCAGCCGCGCGGGCCCTTGCCGCTGAGCATCGCGCCGTCGAGGCTAGCCACCGTGCGGCAGCAGCACAGGACGCGCGACTCGCAAAGTCGCGCGAACGCGCCGAAAAGGATGCGGAGCGTGCCAGGGCGCGCGATGAGAAAGAGGCAGAGCGACAAGCGCATATCGATGCCCAGGAATCCGCGGAAGAGCGCACTCTGGAACTGCAGGACCAAGTGTCCGAATTGCAGAGCGTGCTATCGCGCACCTTGAACGTCGATGACAGGATCGACTTCGATTCGTTGCGAATCGATGAGCCCCCGCCTTCGTTCCTGAAACCGAAGCTGTCGTTGCCAGCTTATGTGCCCGATCGTGACTTGGTCGACCCTCCGAAACCTGCTTCGCTGGAGGCGTTGACGGCCGCGAAGGTTCGCCCTGCTTCATTTTTCGAGCGACTTTTCCGGTCCACTCGCGTCGCGCGTGAGACGGCAGCTGTGGCAAAAGCGCACGCCGAGGCGATGAGCGACTTCGAGAAGGCATCGGCGCTGGTCGCTCGACGCCGACGGGAGCATCGTGCTGACTATGATCGCGCGTGTGCGTCGCTGACAGACGAGCATCTCAGGCGCGTCGAGGATGCACGGGAAGCGCACGATCGAGAAGTCGAAGCACATACCGAGAAGCGGCGCCAGCGCGATGCCGAGGTCACGGCATTGGAGCAGGCTTACGCAAGGGGCGATGTGGAAAGCGTCGTGCTCTACAACGAAATGGTGCTGGCTCGCTCCGACTACCCTGCGGGCTTCCCGGACCTGCGCCGCGCTGCCTACCAACCTGAAAGTAGGCAGCTTGTGATCGATTTCGAGCTGCCGACGGCGTCGATCGTCCCGGCAGTGGCCGAGTACAGGTATGTCAAAGCGCGCCGCGCGATCGAGGAGAAGCCCCGCAAACCTGCGGATATCAAGGCGATCTATCGCGAACTCGTTGCGCAGGTCGCACTCCGAACCATTCACGAGGTGCTGGAAGCCGATCAGGGGAATCACATCGACGCCGTCGTGTTCAGCGGTTACATCAACAAGATCGACGCGACGACCGGTTTGGACACGAGACCGTATTTGGTGTCCGTTCGAACCACTAAGGAAGCATTTCTGGCCATCAATCTCGCACGAGTCGAGCCGCAGGCCTGTCTGAAGAATCTCGGTGCCAACGTGTCGGCCAGCCCGGAAGAAGCGCGAGCCGTGCGCCCGGTCGTCGAATTCGATATGGTCGATCCACGTTTCATCGGCGAGACGGACGTCCTCAGCCAGCTTGATGCACGTCCTAACCTGATGGAACTGACGCCCTCCGAGTTCGAGGGCCTTGTCGGCAATCTCTTTACCCAAATGGGCCTAGAAACCAAGCTTACCCGATCGAGCAGGGACGGCGGTGTCGATGCAATCGCCTTCGATACACGCCCGATCCTGGGTGGCAAGGTCGTGATTCAGGCGAAGCGCTACCGGCACACTGTGGGCGTCTCAGCAGTCCGCGATCTGTACGGAACAATGCTCAACGAAGGGGCCAGCAAAGGAATCATCGTTACCACGAGCGGCTTTGGACCCGACGCTTACGCGTTCGCGAACGAGAAGCCGCTGGAAATGATCGATGGTGGCGGTCTTCTCTATCTGCTGGAAAGTGTAGGGCGGCCGGCACGCATCATCATGCCGTCTGATGTCTGAAAAGAAAAGAACGGTACAAAAATCGCTTGCAGGCGTTTAAATCGGAAGCAACGTCACTCTGAAATTATTATCGCTGTTACGAGTAGCGAGAGAGGCGGGTCGCGCCGTTTGCGTTCTTGCTTGCTTTGATTTCTTCCCAATAGGCACGTAATGTTAACTGGCGAACTAGAGGTGAATCGTGGAATACGACGAAAGCGGTGTCGATTTGGATGGAGTTGTCCTTGCAGTCGGCTGGCAGTATGGTGAGGTTGCTGAGTACCTCGGGGACTCAGTTGTCCGGCGCGTTGCTGAGGGGGCTTTGCGTGGTGAAGACGTCAACGAGATTCTCTCAAATGTTGAGGTCAGAAATGCGAATGAATACATAGATGCAGTCAGTCTTGTATTGTCGTTTGCTCAAACGTTTATAGCGCTGTGGGCTTTGCGAGTTGCAAACAAGGCGGAGTCGCGGCGCCTAACCAATGACGACATTCGCGAGATATCCGCCGAAGCTTCTCGTGCAGTCGGTGATGCGAACGACCCGAAGTGAGTCAAATGTGCAGCTCTTTCTCGATATAATTCGCGCCCATCCGATTGTCGCATTTTGCTGTGGCGCCGCGTACTTTTCCGGCGACCTTTTATATTTGCTCGTTCCCATTGCGGTTTCGTGCGGCGCATTCGGAATGTACTGGGTTGTTGTTTATCAGAATGCGACCGGTTCGGCAGATAACTTGCTCAAGGTGCTGCGTACGGGCGGGCGTAGTGCTCGGATCGTGAAAAGGGATTTTCCTGTGTTTCATTTGCCAGGTGTTCAGTTTATTTCCGTTGTGGGCAGTGCACGGGCTATGGATCAGGCCGTCGCAATGGATCTTCGATTTTTCGGCAAGGTGATAGCAGTTCCCCCAAGTTACGCTCAAGCCAAAGATATTCACAAGTTTGTTATTGCACACGAGCTGCGTCATGTGTCCCGGGCGCAGTCTCTACACGACTTGAGTATAAATTTAGGATGGATCGCGTTGCTTCCGATGTTGCCGGCAATATCAATTGTTTCATCTCAGTATCTTTTCGTGTTGTCTCTCTTCTTTATTTCTCGTGGCTGGCACGGCTTTCGTTGTTCCACGAACCATTTCAGTATGGCTCGCGAGGTTGACGCTGATATCGCCGGGCTGTTCTCGTTCCCGCCTGAAAAGCGGGCTGAGCTAAGCAGGAAAGTTGCGGCACTTTGGAGAATGTTCGCGCGGTCGGCCGATTCTAACGAGGCGAGGCGTCACAAGGCTGAAGAATGGAGGATTCGTGCTAGTGCGCTGGAAGCCGCCGGCACTGGGACGTTTAGGGGGCTGCGTGACTATCCAGTTCCGGTTCTGTATCACCCAGTAGTCGACTCGCTCCTCTGTATCGTTCTTGGCGTCTTCTTCGGAGCGATGGCCGAACCCATGGGCTGGCACGGACTATTTTGGGTGTGCCATTTTGCGATTATCGGTTTCGGCTTGCAGATATTTGCTGAACGTCAGAAATTCTCCAGGAGAAGGGACGAGCTGATCGGGTATGGTCTGCAGCCTATGTCGGGGAAGCTGGCGTGCAGTCAAAAACCCGAAAGGTCCACAAAAACTGGCTCAGAATAGAGCCCGGGCTTGCCAGGACGGTCTGCAAGAACGGCGAGAAACGGTTCCCGAGGACGTACGGTTGTTTGCTTCCCGGGAAAAGCCACTCAGGAGGCGTTTTTTGCGTGTCGTGCTGCGTGGCGCCGGTCGCATGTCCCACATTGTTTGGTTGCGCTTGAATCTGAGGTGGCCGACTGTCGTGGTATGCTCAGTGAAATAAGTTCTGCAGTTTCTTGCTGGAGGGTACGTGATTCTTCGCTCGGCCTTGTCTTTTGTTCTGCGTGCCGGTTCGGTCGTGGTCCTCGCCTTCTTGGCGTTTCAGGTGCGCGCGGTCGAGCCGCTGGACGACCCGCTTCTGGGGCTGCGCGTGCATGGCAGTGTGTATGCCGTTGCTAGGCAATCCGATGGCAGCGTCATACTCGGAGGCAACTTCACACGCGTTGACGGCGAGTTCCGATACAACCTCGCGCGTCTTCGCGTCGATGGCTCGCTTGATCCCGATTGGCGGGCGTCGACAGACAGGTCGGTGTATGAGCTCGCTGTCGACGACATGGGCCGGATCTACATCGGTGGCAGTTTCAGCGTTGTCGGCCCCGGTCCGGTGGTACGGCGACATGTCGCGAGGTTGAACGCCGACGGCACGCTCGATGCCGCGTGGGATCCATCCCCCAATGACGAGGTCACGACGATCCAGATTTCCGGCAACGGGAAGCTGTACATCGGCGGAAGGTTCCGTTATGTCGGCGGCGTCGCCCAGGAGTACGTGGCCCGCTTGCATGCGAATGGTGCGGTCGACACGGCGTGGGCTCCGGATGTCGATTTCTGGGTCCACCGCCTCCTTCTCGATGGCGACAACATCTACCTTGGTGGCGCATTCGACACCGTGAATGGTCTGGTGCGAAAACATGTTGCCAGGCTGTCGAGCCTCGGAAGCGGTGCCGTCGATCCGGCCTGGCATCCTTCGCCAAATGGCACCGTCGATGCGCTGGCCAGGATCGGAGCGCATCTGTATATCGGGGGCAGTTTCACGACGTTCGACGGTGTGCCCCACCGCAATCTCGCACGCGTCGACGCGTCCGGCACCCTCGATCGTGCCTGGGCGCCGGATCCGGATCGCTCCGTCAATACGTTGAGTTTCGATGGCAATGGGCGGGTGTATGTGGGTGGGTGGTTCACCAGGATGCGGGGACAGTCTTTTCCATTCCTGGCGCGAGTGCCGTTGAGCGGTACTGGCGCTCCGGATGCGACATTCGTTCCCGCGCCAGATGGCGCCGTCTTCGCCGTCATTCCCGACGAGGCCGACATCTATGTCGGCGGATTGTTCGGACGTGTGGGAACGACCTCGACGCTCGGGATGGCAAGGCTCGATCTGGCGGGCACGGTGGACGATGCCGTCGATGCCTCGAACGACGGGCGCGTTACTGTCGTCCTGCCGATCCCGGGCGGCGGCACCTATGTGGGCGGCTATTTCGACAAGGCTGGAGGTCTGCCGCGAAAAAATCTGCTGCGTCTCAACCCTGACCGAACGCTGGATGCCGGTTGGAGCGCAGATGCCGACAGCGACGTCCACGCATTGGCGTTGGCCCCGGACAGGAGCCTGTATGTGGGGGGCGGATCGACTGCCAACCCCACCTGGGGTTATGTGAAAAAGCTTCACGCCGACGGCACGCTGTCGTCATGGACGACAAGCATCGATGGGGCCGCGCTCGCGCTCGCCGTGGACACGGATGGCGCTGTGTTCGTCGGCGGCGAGTTCGGCACCGCGGGTGGTGCGGTGCGTGGTTCGATCGCGAAGCTGTCCGGCACATCGGGGCAGGCCGATGCGCTGTGGCGATCCGATGTGGACGGTGTCGTCCATGCCGTAGCGCTGTCGGCGACTGGTCATCTCTATATCGGCGGCGACTTCGAAACCGTCGGCACCGATATCGGAAACCTCGCAAGGGTTTCCGCGCGCGGTAGCGCGGCAATCGACGCGCAATGGCGACCACGTGCAGGCACCGTTCGTGCATTGGCGCTCGACGATGGCGCAGGCCAGTTGTATGTCGGCGGCTATTTCGACACGCTGGGTGGTGTGGCGCGGGCCAATATCGGCAAGATTTCGGCGTCCGGTCCGGCGGTCGTGGATCAGACCTGGAACCCCGGCGCCGACGGGGAAGTGAGGGCGTTGGCACTCGACTCCGATGGCGGGCTGTTCGCCGGCGGCGATTTCATTGAAATGGACGACCGTTACGCGGACCGCGTGGCACGACTGGAGGCGGACGGGCGGATCGATCCGCGGTGGTTTCTCGGGAGGAGTGCAACGGTGTCAGCGCTTGCGATCGACAGTGCCGATCCGTCGGTTCTGTTCGTCGGTGGCCGGTTCATCGAATACGACGCTCTCGAGGCTGGGCTTGTCGCGGTGCGGGCGCGGGGCACGCCGCGGACGAATGTCGGCGTTCACCTGAGCCAGCCGCGCAGCACCACCCGCCCCGGCGCGCGATTGCGCTACGACATTACTGTCGACAGCAGCGGCCTTGATCCCGATGTCGGCTCCTTGCTCAGGCTCAACCTGCCCGCAGGATTGACCGACGCTCAGTGGCGCTGCCTTGCGAATGAATCGACGGCCGCTTGCCCGGAGGGTACGAATTCCAGCGGCGTCGGAAGCTTGTTTTCCCGTTTCGATCTCGGCGTTGGGTCCATCCTCCGATTCGAATGGTCGGCCATCGTGAACGCACCCGGCGGGACATCGGTGACTGCGAGAGCAACCGTCAGCAGTCCCAATTCCTACGATGTCGATCTCGACAACAACCGTTCGGAGGCAAGTACATTGGTCGATGCCACGCTGATTTTTTTTGACGAATTCGAACGCGACTGAGCGCGTGGCGGCTAAATGTGACGAACGTCGGGAAAATTGAAGCGGATCTTGCGGCGCGCTTGGCGCACCTCCAGGCACTCGTCGGCTGACGAGAAGAACGTTGATCGCCGGCGGTGTGGACGTTGCGGAGTGTTGTGTTGCGAGCGCGCGCGGCAGCAGGCATCGCGGCAGCACGCGCGTGGCGGGCGCGGCGCACGGTTGCTTCGTGCGTCGATGAGCCATGCCGCGGCGACCCGGCAATGTGACAGCCGTCATCGCATCGTCATCGCACCGTTACCGCGTCCGTGGGAACGTCGGAGTACGATCGATGCAACGCCGATGCCGCGCGCAGGCGGACACCAACGGATCGCGATCGACGGGGAGGGGAGTTCATGCGTCATCTGGTTGCACTGGTTCTTGGATTGGGCGCGATGACGCTCGGCGGGTGTGCGTCGCAGCGTGGCGGCGATGCGATGTTGCCGGCGGCCTCCGCCGCGGTGGTCTCGCTGGACGGGACGCCGCTCGCGGGTGCGACGGTCCGGCTGGTGAGCCAGGCGTACCCGAACCAGTACGAGAAATTCCGCATGGCGGTGACGACCGATCGCGACGGCGTCGCGGCGTTTCCGCAGATCCGCAAATGGAAGGTCGAATCGCTGGGCATGCACGGCGAGGACACGTTCATCTGGAACTGGTGCGTGCGACTCGACGGCCATCTCACGGTCGCGACCTTCGACCGCGATGCGACCGACTTCGATCGGCACGCGCGATTCGTGATGTATCCGGGGGAATCGACGCCGTGCCCGGCGGGGCCGTGAATCGGGAGGGCCGGGCACGGCCCGTGCGGTCAGCGATCCGCAGCATCATCCACGCGCACGGACGTTCCGCGTTCGCCGACCGCTGACCGTGGATGTGGACACGCTGTTCTTCGCCCTCCGATGCCACGCGGCCGCAGCGACATGCATCGCGATCAGCGCCACAAGGAACCAGGCGCCATACACGTGGACGTACCACGCGATCGCCCGGCCGGTTTCGTCATCCGCCGGCGGCGTGAAGACACGCGGCATGTCGACGAGGCCAAGCAGCCGCAGGTCCTCGCCCATCCAGACGACGATGACGTAGCCCGCCGCGGGCAATGCCAGCAGCAGCACGTACAGCGACCCGTGCACGCATCGTGCGGCGATTCGCTGCCGGGGGTCGGCGACATGCACGGCAGTCGGGATGCGGCGCCACAGCCGCCAGCCCAGACGCATCAGCGTCAGTGCCAGCAGCACGACACCGAGCTGCACGTGCCAGGCCAGCGCCGCGTCGGCGATCTGTCTGCTGCTGGCACGTTCGGCGACGCAGCCGAGTACGAACTGCATCGGCAGCACAATCGCCACGATCCAGTGCAAACGTCGTGCGACGGGATCGTGGCGTGCCTCGACACTGCGGCTCACGGGGTGGGGCCATCGCGCTGCGGCGTGCAGTCGCGGTAGCCGTCGATGTTCCGGCCCAGCACGATGTCGCGCTGCGCTTCCCAGACCCCGTCGCGACGCGTCGGCGTGACGATGCCGTGTCCGCCGCGGCCGATGTCCAGCTCGCGCGCGAAGCGCGGCGTGAGGTGCGGGTCGTCGCTGAACATCACGTCGTCGATGTAGTACGTGGCGCAGCCGGGTTCGATCACGTGCAGATGGATGTGCTGCGGCATATCGCTGTCGGGGTAGCTGCCTGGGCGGATCGTGTGGAAGGTGTAGGCGCCGCCCGCGTCGGTCGCGGCCCACGCACGCAGGCGGCCGTGCTGTCGCGCGGCGTCGGTCGGGGCGTCGACGGCCGCGGGGTAGATGCCGGTGTGATCGGTCTGGTAGGCATAGACGATCACGCCGGCACGCGGGCGTTGCGCGGCGTCGCGCACGATGCCGGTGAGCCGCAGCGGCTCGCCGGGCTCGCCCGGCGGGGCCAGTTGTACGCTTGAGGCAGGTTGCGCGGGCATGCCGGCGAGTGCGGCGTCGCAGCCCTCGCAGGGCAGACCGACGACGGGCGTGTGCGCCGGAGTACCTGCAACCGAGTGGTGTGCGCCCGCGGCGAGGAAGAGGATGATGAAGGGCAAGGCAAGGCGCATGTGGGCGTGCTCCGGGTGTGGATGGGGTCATGCGGCAGGAGCGGCCGAAGGCGGCCACCGTTAACCTGCGGCCCGCTGTTAACACCTGCGCGCGCTGCGCCCTCTTGCTGGTGGAATGCCCGACAGGAATCGCATGCGGCCGCCCGTGACGCCGTCCGACATCGCAAGCCACGTCCGCGCGGCCGTCGCCGGTTCGCAGGGTGGCTACGCGTGGCTGTACCGAACGTTCGCGCCGCTGGTGCATTCGATCCATCTGGGCATGGGCACGCGCGCGCTGGCCGACGAGCTCACGCAGGAAACGTTCGCGCTGGCGTTCTCGCGGCTGCATGCCTTGCGCGAGACGCCGAAATTCGGACCGTGGATCGCGGCGATCGCGCGCCGCAACCTGCCGCGCACGCCGGCGCGCGAGGACGCCTTCGACGAGGAACACGAACACGCCAGCGAGACGAGCGGGCCCGATGCCTCGGCAGAAGCCGAGCGGGTGCTGCGCGCCATCCGCTCGTTGCCGGAGGCCTATCGCGAGACCCTGCTGCTGCGCCTGGTGGAAGGCATGAGCGGCCCGGAAATCGCCGCGTTGACCGGGCTCACGCCCGCCTCCGTGCGCGTGAACCTGCACCGCGGCATGGCGAAGCTGCGCACCGCGCTCGGCCTTGCGCCGGCGCCCGAGGAGATGTCCGATGTCGCTGCGCCCTGACTCGCTCTGGTCGCCGGACCCGTCGGCAAACGACGACGTGGCACGGCTCGAACGGCTGCTGCAGGTCTACCGGCACGTGCCGGCGGAGGGCGTCGTATGGACGCCGGTACGCCGCACGCCGCGGCGGCGCTGGCGTCTGCCGGTCGGCATCGCCGCCATGATGGCGACGGCCGCGATGCTGCTGGTGGCCGCGTGGTTGCCCTGGCGCCTGGCGTGGAGCGACGGTGCGGCATGGCGCGTATCGGGCGTGGCGCGGATCGATGCGCTGCCGGTGGGAGGCGCGCTGGCCACGGCGGCGGACGAACACGCACGCATCGACGTGGCGCGCATCGGCAGCATCGAGGTGTCGCCCGGCAGCCGCGTGACCCTGCTCGAAACCCGCGCCGGCCGGCATCGCATCGCGCTCGACAGCGGCCACATCCGCGCCCGCATCTGGGCACCGCCGGGCTACTTCGGCGTGCTCGGGGCGGCCTCGGAAGTGGTCGACCTCGGCTGCGAGTTCGATCTGTGGACGTCGGCCGACGGGCGCGGTCGCATGTCAGTACGCAGCGGCTGGGTGCTGCACTCGGTCGGCGGGCAGGACACCCTGGTGCCTGCGGGGTACGACATCGGCTTCGAGGCGTTGCGCGCCGGCATTCCGCGCAGCATCGCGGCCTCGGCGCAGTTCGGCGCGGCGGTCGACCGGATCGACGTTCAGCTCGCACGCGGGCTGCGCGATGCCGACGCCGAACGGCGCGTCGCGACGCTTGCCACAGCCGCCGACGCCGTCACCCTGCTCAGCCTGCTGACGCGCTACCCGGCGCTCGCCGACGGCCCGCTGTATCCGCGTCTGGCGACGCTGCTCGAGGTGCCGGCGACCGACGCCCGCCATCGCGCTGCGTGGGCTGCGGGCAGTGCCCACGCCATCGACGCCTGGTGGGACAGGGTTCCGCGTCCGCCGAAGCAGTGGTGGCGCCACTGGCGGGATGCGCTGGGCTGAACAGCGGGCGACGCGCCACGGCGCCAGAGGTGCCCACGCGGCGCAAGGTGCGGGTCATGGTGGAATCGAATCCATCTGCACGAACGCCTGCGTGGCGGACGGTCCGGTGTTTCCGCGTCCCCGCAATCCACGACAGTGCCTGCGGCTGTCCGGCCAACGCAAGTGTTCCCCTACCGTCGTCCCGGCGAACGCCGGGACCCAGTGACGTTTCGCGGTTCACGGTGGTTCGAACATGCCGAGCAACGCCGCTGGGTCCCGGCGTTCGCCCACTGCTGTCCGGTCAAAAATCGGTGCCATGGGCCGCGTTGTGCGTTGTGATGAGGCTTCCATCACAACGAAGCCGGAGCACAACTCGACGTCCGGACCATCCCATCCTCGTCGTCCCGGCTTTCGCCGGGACGACGGATGATGGGGCTTGGTTTTTCCCCGGACAGCAGTGGGCGTTCGCCGGGACGACGGGTCTGGATGTCTTCGCCAGGCCGAGCCGGCGAAGCGACGGTCGACTCGAGAGCCGAGCAGCGCCGGGCGTTTGACGGGATGCGCCGAAACGTCCCGCGAGGGCAGGAGGGCCATGCGGGAACGTCGGTGAAAAGCCGGGCGTGCTCGCGCAGGAATACCCCGCACGCCGATGCGTCGTGCGGCGCTTGTTCCCGTTTGTTCCCGCCACAAGGACGCCGGTCCCAGATGGCCCGCAAAACCGGCGCCATACCGCCCCCAGCGCCGCACGGACTGCCTAGGCTTCCGTCGCCCGCAATCCGCGGGATGCATGTCGACGGAGTCAAGATGAAAACCATCGTTCGTTCGCTGTTCACCGCCCTGCTGGCCAGTGCGCTTGTCTCGACGGGGAGCGCCGCACCGATCAACTGGCAGCCGGCCGATCCGGGGCCGCGCGAGCCCGATTTCGGGTATTTCGAAGGGCGCGTGCGGCAAATCAATCCGCATATGGGCCCCGGCGGCATGTACTACACCTTCAGCTACCACACGGTGTCCGGCACGACGATGGCGTACTGCCAGCAGCAGCTCACCATCTGGGTGCAGAACGGCGGTTCGGTGGTCGAGGATTGCGTGCGGGTGTATTGATGCCGATCCGGGGGACATAACCCCGGCGGTGCCAGTGAATCCGCGCGTCGAAGATGTTTGGGCATCGGACCGGGTCAGCCCGGTCCGATGCCTGTGTGGCAGATCGAATCCGCGCGAGATGGAAATCGTCGCCCCGCATCGGGGGAATCGCCGGGACGTCCGGGGCGCTCCGGCCCGGTGCACCGGGGCCGCGCGGCTTCGATGGCGGCGCGGAAACAGTGCCGACCGTGTTGCATCCGAGAGATGGCCGCGGACGCGGCGGTGTCGTCGTCGGCGACGATTCGCACACCAGTGCCTCCAGGCACGCCAACGTTACCCGCGGGGCGCCCCACCCGATTCCACTGCTCAGCGCTGAGCCGCACGGTGACAGGTTGTCCGCCCTTTTCCCGGTTGCATGGTCGAGACTCCGGCCGCAACATCGTGCCTGCGGGCGTTGTGCGGGGGCGCAATCCGATACAGGGGGCAGCATGAAAGAGCCAGCGTGGGATCCACCTGCGGGGAACACTCGTCTTGACGGGGCGATTGTCGCGGAAGGCGAGGGCGGGCAGGTCGGAATCGATCTCCGGCCTAGCGCGCGGATGTATGCCGCGTTTTCGCGGTCGATTCACGATCCGATGGATGCCGTGGGGCGAAGGAACATGGCGCCTGCGGGCGCGGACCGGCGCAGTGCGCCATGGATTGAAATCAATTCGACGAAGCCCGAGCGGCGGCGGAATGCCCCGCCCGATTCGGTGCGGTCGCTTGCTGTCTTGCCACGGAGTCCAGCCAATGTTTGATGCTTCCTTTCCCTGCGTCGGACCGACGCGCACCGCCTGCGACGCTTCGCTCTCGCGCATGCGCCGGATGTTGCGTTTGTTCGCCCTGGTCATACTCATGGCCGCCTCCGCGGGCCTCAACGCCGCGGTGCTGACCGCTGCCACCACGGCCGGCAACAACCACCGCGGCAACATGTTCGATCTGACCGTCAACCAGAACGTGGCCATCACCCAGTTCGACATCAGCCCGATGGGCAACATGCCGTACGAGATCCACTACAAGGAAGGGACGTGGAACGGGTTCGCGAACGACCCGCCCGCCTGGACCCTGATGCAGTCCGGCGAGGTGACGTTTACCGGAAGCTTCGTGCCCGTGCCGCTGGACGAACCGATCATCCTCACCCCCGGCCAGACGCACGGTTTCTACATCACGTCCGCCACCACGTCCGTGTCCGTCAATTATTCCGACGGCACCGGCGTGGGCAACGTGTTCTCGTCCGACGCCGTCATGACGTTCTACGAAGGCGGCGGCATGGAATATCCGTTCACCGCGGGCACGGGCGGCGTGTTCCAGCCGCGCGTGTGGAACGGCGCGATCCACTACGAGGTCATCGGCGCGGCGACGCAGTTCGCGATCACTGCACCGGCGTCGGTCAACCAGGGCGCGGCGTTCGACTTCGAGATCGTGGCGCTCGATGCCAACGGCTTCCGCGACCCGGGTTACTCCGGCACCGTGCATTTCACGAGCACGGACCCGACCGCGGACCTGCCCGCCGACGTTGCCCTGGTCGCCGGCCAGGGCACGTTCTCCGCGACGCTCAATGGCACCGGCGACCAGCAGATCACCGCGACCGATGCCGTCGCGCCGGCCATCACCGGCACGTCGGCGACGATCGACGTGTCGCCCGTGTACGTGGTGACCGGGATCGCCAGCCCGCTCGAGGGCGGCAGCGTGGTCTGCGATCCTGCCGCTGTCCTGGAAGGCGATACGAGCACCTGCACCGTCAGCACCAATGTCGGTTACACCCTCACCGACATCAGCGGGTGCGGCGGGACGCCTGGCATCACGTCGCCCTACACGACCGGACCGGTCACGGAGGACTGCGATGTCACGGCAACCTTCACGCTCAATACCTACCCGATCGACACGACGGTGAGCCCGGCGGGCGCCGGTGTGGTGAGCTGCACGCCCAACCCCGTCCCGCACGGCAGCGACAGCACCTGCACCGCCACCGCGAATCCGGGCTTCGTCTTCGAGACTTGGAGCGGCGACTGCGCCGGTGCCACCTGCACGCTTGCCGATGTGCAGGCCGCCGGGAGCGTGACGGCGCAGTTCCTGGCCACGCAGACGATCGTCCTCACGGTCCCCACGCCGCAGGCCTTCGTGCCCGACACGGTGCTCGACGTCACCGCCACGGCCAGCAGCGGCCTGCCGGTGAGTCTGGCCAGCAGCACGCCGTCCGTGTGCTCGGTCGACGACAACATCGTGCTGATCGTGTCCGCCGGCACCTGCACGCTGACCGCGGACCAGGCGGGCAACGGCCAGTACGCTGCAGCGCCGCAGGTCACGCGATCGGCCAGCATCGTGCCGATGGTGGACGTGAGTGTCGACATCGACGACGGCGTGCTCGGCCTGCCCACGGGCAGATCGACCGTGTATTCCGTGGTCGTCGCCAATGCCGGTCCCAGTGCAGTGACCGACCTGCGCATGACCAGCGACGTCATCGGCCTCGGCAATCTCGACTGGCAGTGCCTGCAGGCGGAGTCCAGCGCCACGTGCCCCGTGCCCGACGTGGGCACCGGTACCTTCGACCTGCTGCTGGCGATGGAGGCGGGCCACGCGATGCACTTCGAGGTGGTGGGCACGATGCTCGGACAGGCGGGCACGTTCGCGATCCACAGCGTGGAACTCACGCCCCCCGCCGGCACGATGGCGATCCAGACCGGCGACGATCAAGCCACCGACACCAACGTGGTCATCCCGATGCCGATCTTCTCGAACGGATTCGAGGCGCCGTCCGAGTCGACCTTGGAGCACTAGACAAGGTGTGTGGCGTCGGTGGCGCGTCGATCCGGCGCGCCACCGGCGTTGTCGCCGGCTGGCGGCACCACAGTCCCGGACACGCGTCACCGGTACTCGCGTACCGTGTGCCCGACGCAGTAACACACAGCAGCTGCCGCCTGAGCCGGTTCGGTGCGTGATGCGTCGTACTACCGATCAGGTTTGCAGATCTACTGGTCGGGGCGGGAACGCACCGATCTGCTTTTGGGCTCGTCCAGCGTGTGCGCCTGCTCGCTTTCTGGCGTAGCGCGACGCGTCTGCGCGAGGCGGTCCGCGCGACTCGATCCCCCTCCAGCCCCGGTCCTCATTGCTCGGGTGGCGCCTGTGGCGTGGGCGCGTCGTCCGTGGGCTCCGAAGACTCCGAAGGCTCGGGTGTCGGCGGAATGGCCGGTTTTTCTGCGGCTGGCGGCGGGTAGCTGAGCGTCGGAGCGGTTGCAGCTTCAGCGCCCTGATGTTTGTCGCCGAACAGTTGCGGTAGCAATGCGACTTCCTGGGCGATCAGGGGAGCCGCCAGCGTCGCGGCCTCCTGCAGCATCGTCATGTACTTGGCCTGATCGACAACGTCGTTCATCCACAGCTGGCATGCCTGGAATGCCATGTCGCGATAGAAGGCGAGGCCCTGTGTGCGATGCGCGATCGGGCTCGTGTTCACGGCCAGGCCGCGCGCAAATGCCGTCTGCAGCTCGGCGACATCGGCCTTGGAGGCGCCCAGCGAGGCACCGACGGACGAAGCGAGGCTGACCAGCGCATCCGGTGATGGCTCCGCGCACGCCCGGTCGCGCGCCGGAGAGACGAGAATGACACGGCGATCGGCGGTCGCCGCGAGCGTCTCGAACCTGTTGTCTCCCCATCCGATTCCGACTTCATGCTTGATGATCGGCCGTTCGGAAGGCGGCGTGAACACGGTGCATGCAGAGAGGAAAACGACTGCAATGCCCGCCGAAAGAGTGCGCATGGTGTTCCCCTTGTGTGGATACGAATCTCGCTCGGTGCTGTCTCCAGGAGCGACGATCTCTCACCCTCCGGGACGACGGACCCGTCCTGTCTGCCTCCGGACCGGTGGCACGGCTCCGGACACGCAACACGCGCGGCATGGCAAATGCGACAGGCCGCGAGCCGGCAACGTGAGGTGGCGGCTATCGATGCAAATTCTGGCTGCGTGCGGCCAGCGGCGTATCGGGCAGGCCGACGGCATCGCTTGCAAGTTCCTTCTCCAGCGTCTGCTGCAGCCTGCGGAGCTCCGCCTTCTGCAGTTGAACGCGCTGATACGCCCCGCACACCGTTTCGGGTTCCGTGTGTGCACTTTGCTGCGGGCAGCTGTAGGTGAACGTGGTGGACTTTCGCAGCAGCGATCCGAGCAGGCCGCCGATGGCGCCGCCGAACACATCGTTGTGTCCGGGCATGAACTTGTCCCCTCCGGAAATGACCCAGAGCGACGACGAGGATTGCGCCGTCTCGATCCGCGGCGCGTCGCAATTGCCCAGAGGGGCGTCCACCGTCGTGGCAGGAACGATCCACACCGCCTTCGTGCCGTCGTGCTCGGTGTCGGCGAGGTAGGAAAAGCTGGCGCCCGTGCCTGCCGAATGCGTTCCTTCGAGGGCGCGCAGAAAAGAGGCGGCGAACAGCGGGGCCGTGCCTTCGTTGCTTGCCTCCCCGAGCGCATCGTTCACGCAAGCGCGGTGCGAGAGTGCCGATGCGATCTGCGGCGCCGGCCTGCGCACGAGGTCGGCCTGCGGACCGAGATCCATCGGCCTGCTCGGGTCGTGGTCGTTGCCCGGTCGAGCGCGAAGACGCAGCGCGTCCCCGATCTGACCCGCCATGGAGAACAGGCGAGCAGTGGCGAAGTCGCCCGTGCTTGCAACCTGGATCATCATCGGCGAAGGCTCGTAGTGGCCGCCGACGAGTTTCTCCGCCGAGGTGTTCCAGCGTGCCATCGACTGGATCATCTGCTCCGCCCGGATGCCCTCGGTGGCCGGATTGACCATCAGCGCGACATCGGCAGGCGGACGCATCAGTTCCACGGTATCGAGCAGCAGTTCCCTGACGTACGTCTCGCTGTCCTCGGACTGTTTGCGGAAATTCTCCATCGATTCGAACGCGAATTCGCCGATGCGCTGCGTTTGGGCCGCCAGCGTCTGCCGCTGCTGGGCCAGCGCCTGCATTCTCGTCAGCAGGCGTTCGCGTGCGTTGCTGACACCGCAGACGGCGTCGAGCGCATCGTTCCCGTCGTCGGTCAACTGCTGCACGGTCGCTGCGAGGTCGTCGAAATTCACGGCGAGGGCGTTCCTGTCGCGCGCCAGCGATCTGTCGGGAAGCAGGCCGCGCAGTCGCGTCCGCTCGAACGGGTCGACGTCTTCCGACAGCTGCGCTACCGCGATCTGCAGCTTCCTCGTGTGCTCGCGCAATGTGCCCAGCTGTGCGCCGTCCAGCGACGGCAGGAAGGCCATGCCGGCGCCCTCGACCGTGCAGCCGGATCTGATCTGGTCCAGCGACGGTTTTTCGACTGCGCGCGCTTCAGCGAGCAACGCTTGCGAGCGTCGGTAGCTTGCGTCGGTGTCGCGCATGGACGCGATCACATCGGCGCGTCGTCCGCTCGGGTCGTTGGCTTCGAGCACGTCCGCCACATCGTCCAGCGCCATCCTGGTCTTGCGCCACTGGCGCTCCAATGCGTTCGACACCTCACGCAGCGCGTCTGCGTTGTAGGCTGCGGCAACCAGCGAATCGAGCTCGGCGTCGCTTTTGCCGGCGTTGTCAGCTCCCCCGAGCTGCGCCAGTTGCAGCTCCAGTTCGATGATCTGCCGGGCGACATTCGCCTGTTCGGCCCGCACTTGCGTGATCAGCCGCTCGATCGCGTCGATCATGGATGCCCGCGATTCCAGCACCCCGTCGATGCTGCGCACGCGCTGCGTCACGTTCATCCGCGTCGCCAGTTCCTTGCGACCGACAAGCACCTGTCCCATCGCTCCTTCGAGGAAGCGCGCACCGAAGGAATGTCCGATCAGCGCGATGCGCGAGGCATTGAGGAAGATCTCGTTGAGACTGGTCTCGCCTTTCAGGAAGCCCAGTCGGTCCCGGTCCTGCTGCGCGACCTGGCCGATGAGCGATGCGAGGACGTTCGAGGCCGGGATGTCGGAGCTGCGGATCGCTGCAGCCTTGCGATCCCAGAACGACAGGTTCGACACCGGGCCGTCGCCGAGCGAGTTGCCGCGCCAGGACAGGTAGAGACCAAAGATCGCGCACCCGTCCGAGGCCTGTCCTGCCTGCTTCCCCTGCAAGGCATCGCACACCGCTCCGCCGCGCAGCGACATCACGATCTTCCTGAACGAGCGGAAGTTGCCGTCGTCGGGATGGCCGCTGTGCTTCCACCCGTGGATG
Organism: Chiayiivirga flava; assembly: GCF_014202825.1. GTDB lineage: Bacteria > Pseudomonadota > Gammaproteobacteria > Xanthomonadales > Xanthomonadaceae > Chiayiivirga > Chiayiivirga flava. Next base: position 244,174 of record NZ_JACHHP010000003.1, read on the forward strand.
AACACGAGAAAGAGCACCTGCTTGTCCTTCAGGCGCGTGAGCGCGTCGCTCGCGCGCTGCAGCTGTCCCTGGTCCCACAGGTCGCCGAAGTCGTCGATCTCCACGGTTGCGATGGCGTAAGGAACCCCTGCATCGGGTTCGGAGACACAGCCGGTGGGCTCCCAGGACAGGCTGCGTCCGGACGAGCACAGTGCCGGCAGGTCCGCCGTCGCCGGGCACGCGCCGTCAGCGCATCCGGAGGACCGATAGGCGCCATGGTTGATGCTGCAGGCGCAAAGCAGAACCAGCGAAAACAGAATCAGATACTTCATGGATGCCCCCGCGTCGGCCGGATGAGCGCCCGCCACGACCCCGGCTGCGCTTCTCGCACAGGATGTGTCGCATCTTGCGCAAATCTCTCACCTGCCGGCCGACTGCCTGGCGGCCGCGATGCGTGCCGGCGCGTGCGCCGGCACGGGCTCACGACATCATTCGAACCCGTCGCCGAAGATCCGCGCCGGGCGGAACCGCACGCCGCCCGCGCCCCGGCCAGGCGTGCCGGCCTCCGGTGCCAGCTGCACCGCCACGGCGCTGCGCGTGGCGTCGTCGAACGGATTGCGTACGAAGACGGCCGGCACGGCGTCGGCTGCGCCTGCAAGTTCGCTGCTGCTGTTGCCGGTGAGGATGGCGAGCGAGCCGTCGGCGCTGACTTCGATGTGTTCGAAACCGGGGCAGTCGTCGACGGCGCCGTCGTCGCTGCAGCTGCTGCCGTTCACGCCTGGGGGAAGCTCGATTTCGGTCCAAGTCGCGTTCTCGTCGAACGGCGCACGCACGATGAAGGCGCGCGCGCGTGCGCCGGCGAACGCGGGCGGAAGCAGGAACTGCTGCCCGACGATCAGCGCCTGGCCGTCGGGCGATACGGCCATCGGGCCCAGGCCTTGCACGTCCGGCGGCGCGGGGATCTCGACGAACGTGCTGGCGGCGGAGAACGGCGCCGCCGTGGTGCGGATGGCGTTCACCGTCGGCTCGGTTTCGCTCAGCATGCGGGTGACGAACAGGCGCGTGCCGTCGCGCGTGAGCCGGCACATGCTGGGCGACGCCAGCACCGGCGGAAACGGCAGGGCGATGTCGATGGCGGTGTAGGGCGGGCGCAGCACGCTGACGCCGTTGACATGGCAGACGAAGGCGCGGCGGTCGGGCGCGAAATCGATCGCGGCCGTGACGAAGCCGCGCACGCGCAGGCCGGCGGGCATCGGTGTCACCAGCGGCGGATCGACCGAGAAATTAAGCACCACCGCTTCGCCGACCCGCTCCGCGCCATTGCTCTCGCCGATGCTCAGCGCATACATGCCATGCGGTTCCACGGCGAGGCTACCGTTGCCGTTGCTGCGCCCGGACAGCGCGATGGTCTGCACCGTGCCGGCGTCGTCAAGCGCCACGCGGAACAGTCGCGGTTGCGCGAAATCGGAGAACAGTGCCGAACGTGCACCGAGGAAGGCGAGTCCGTGCGGGCGGGCATCGACCGGCAGGGCCAGTGCGGTCTGCGCCGGCGACGGCAGATTGCCGTCGGGCGTTGGCAGCAGCAGCGCGAGATTGCCGTCCTCCAGCGTGCTGGCGATGGCGGGTTCGACCGCACCGGCGGCGTCATACTGCACGTGGTCGATTTCCATCACGGCGGCGCTGGTGAAGGCGATCGCGGAGATGCCGCCCGCATGGCGCGCACCGAAGAATCGGTCCTCGGCCGTGGTGCCCGAGATGGAGCCGTCGCCGAGCGGCACCGGCCCGACGCTGCCGAGCGATTGGCCGTCCGGCCCGAACGCCTCGAACGTGACGTCCGCCGCCGCGCCGTCGGTCCACACCATGCCTGCGGCGCTGGGCAACGGCTCGGTGAATCCGATGCGGATCGACGCACCGAACAGACTGGTGCCGCCGTTGCCGGAGCCGTCGATGGCGCCGTCGTCGGCGTCGACAGAATCGGTGATACCGCCGGGCGGCGTGATCGACGATGTCGACCGGACGAGCCTGGAATCGACGCTGCCGTCTTCGAAATCCTCGATCGCCATCGCACCGGACGCGAAGCCGTCGGGGGTGTCGGCAGCGGACAGATACGGCGTGGGGCCAAAGAAGACGGCGTCGGCGGCAAGGGCCGGGCAGGGCGCCAGCAGTGCAGGCGCAAGCAAGGCGAACGTGGCGGCGGTGGACCGCAGGAAGGCTGGCATCGGATGCATCGCGGACTCCTCGCAACACGACAGGATGGGACCAATCCAACGCACGGCTCGCACGCGCACGTTGAAGCTCCTTTGCTGTCACGGGAAAGATCGCGCGGTTTTGCCATCGACGAAGACGGGCAGTCGCCACCGTGGCCCGGCGCCGGAGCCCGAATCCACGCTAATCGACCCGTTCGTTCCCGCTGCACGGGTCCGTGTGCCCAGATGGTCCCGTCTTCGCGCGGTGTGCGGCGTCCCGCGGCGGCAGCGGGCGTCTAGGCTGCGGAGACCCGCATCGTCGCGGGCACAGTCACATCCGTTCGGGAGACCATCGATGAAAAAGACCACCCTTGCCGCCGCCGCCCTGCTGCTGGCCGGCACCGTCGTGCAGACTGCCAGCGCATTGCCGCTCAACTGGGAGCCGCGTGGACCGGGTCCGGTGGAGCCGACATACGGAATCTGGGAAGCGACGGTGCGCTACATCGCCCCGCACCACGCGCCGGACGGCACCTACCACACCTACAAGTACCACCACATCACGGCCACCTCGAACGCCAGCTGCGAGGCGCAGCTGGCGAACTGGTCCGGCGGGCTGAATGTCACGGTGATCGAGTTCTGCCACTGGACCGGCATCTGACGCCGGCGCGTCCGTCGATCGACCGGGCCGGCCGCGTGCCGGCCCGGTTCGTTTGTGGCGGTGCGTGCGGCCGCCGCGCCTGCGCTCAGCTGCTGCCGGTGTCCGCTTCGGTGCGACGTGTGAAGACGATCTTCACCAGCGGATGCGGATCGGGTTTGACGATGCCCAGCTGATAGAACGTGAACACGCGCTCGTCGCCGCGGAATTCCTCGGTGATCCGATAATCGACGAAGTGGCCCGCGCCGTCGTTGACCTTCGACGACCACACCATCGTCTTTTCGGCCGCATGCCAGTACCCGTGGTCGATCCGCACCGAGAGATCGTTGGTGTCGTTCCAGGTGCCGACGTAGGCCTTTGCGACCGTGTCGTAACCCCACACGCCGATGCCTTCGTACGGCGGCCGGCCGTCGCCCGCCGGAATGCGGAATTCGTTGACGATGCGGTGGCCGTTGGCCAGCAGCCGGTTGGTCTGCACGCCGCGTGCGTGGCCGGACGGTGCGTCGGCGGTGAAGAAGGTCACTTCGGCATCCCAGGTGCCGGCCTCCATCTGCAGCGGTGCGTGCACGTCCTCGGGGGCGGGCGCGGCGGCGGACGCGGACGCGATGCCGACGGCAGCGATCAACGGTGGAATCTGGCGCAGCAACGCACGTGCGATGCGTTGCGGTCGAGCCGGCAGGTGCATGCAGCCTCTCCTGGTCATCGGAAAACGCGGGATGCGTTCGCCGTGCTCGGACGCTAGCACGCTCGTCCGCGACGCTTGTCGTGCGTGCTCGACATCGGCATCCAATTCGCCACCGACGTCACGCATGCTTGCGCCGCGCTCCGGCGCTATCCTCGCGGTTGTCGCATGCCGGCCGTGCGGACCCGACGCGATGCCGCGCGTCGCCCGTTCGATGGCCGCCTGCGTTTTCTTCGACAGGACACCCGATGCCTCCGGCCACGATGCGAACCTTCGTCCTGCGTGCGCGTGCTGCCCCCACCGACAGCGCCCGGCTGCTGGCGGGCGTGGGCAAGGACGCGCACACCGAAATCCTCGCGCACACGCTGATGAACGCGATCTTCGTCGCGCAATCGCACCGGGCCGGGGTGACGGTGTACCTGGTGCTGGAAAGCACCCAGGATTTCTCCCGCACGATCCGCGTCGAGGCCGATGCGATGCGCGATGTCGGCGGCTTCGACGAACAGTCCCTGCTGCGCAAGGTGGCGCGGGCGCTGGACGTGTCCGCGGGCATGGCCAAGGAAGAAACGCGCGCGGTGGAGCCGGGCGTGACGGTGCGCACAGTCAGCTTCGAGCGGCTGGTGCAGGAGCTGTCCCGGACCCACGCGCTGTTCGTGATGGACAGGAAAGGCACGCCGATCCGCGAACAGGCGTTTCCGGACAATCCGTGCTTCCTGCTGACCGACCACATCCCGATGCCGAAGAAGACCTTCCACAGCCTGGAACGCCTGGGCGCGACGAAGATCGCGCTCGGCTCGACGATGCTGTTCGCCTCGCAATGCGTGGTGCTGATCCACCACGAACTGGACCTGCGCGGCGCATGACGCGGCAGGACGCAGCGCCGCGTGCGGCCGCGGAGGCGGAACGCCCCGCGGTGTCCACGCTGTCGCCGTTCCGCTATCCGGTGTTCCGCCAGATCTGGCTGGCGAGCATGGCGTCCAACTTCGGCGGGCTGATCCAGTCGGTGGGCGCGGCGTGGCTGATGCTGTCGATCGCCACCTCCGAACACATGGTGGCACTGGTGCAGGCCTCGGTGACGCTGCCGATCATGCTGTTGTCGCTGGTGTCCGGCGCGATGGCCGACGGCCTGGATCGGCGGCGCGTGATGCTGGCTGCACAGGCCTTCATGCTGCTGGTGTCGCTGACGCTGGCGCTGTGTACGTGGTTCGACCTGGTCACGCCGTGGCTGCTGCTGCTCTTCACCTTCCTCATCGGCTGCGGCGCGGCGTTCAACGCGCCGGCGTGGCAGGCCTCGGTCGGCGACATGGTGCCGCGCCACCAGCTGGCGTCGGCCGTGGCGCTCAACAGCATGGGTTTCAATATCGCGCGCAGCGCCGGGCCCGCGCTCGGTGGCGTCATCGTTGCGGCCGGCGGCGCGGCGATGGCGTTCGGCGTGAACGCGCTCAGCTACGTGGCGCTGCTGGTCGTGCTGGCGCGCTGGCGGCCGCCCGCGCAGCGACCGCTGTTGCCGCGCGAGACGCTCGGACTCGCGATCGCATCCGGGCTGCGCTACGCCGCGATGTCGCCGTCGATCCGCTTCGTGCTGCTGCGCAGCGTGGTGTTCGGCGTCGGCGGCAGTTCGCTGATGGCGCTGATGCCGCTGATCGCCAAGGTGCTGGTCGGCGGCGGTCCGTTGACGTACGGCCTGCTGCTGGGCGCGTTCGGCGTCGGCGCCGTGGGCGGCGCGGTGTCGAGCGCGTGGCTGCGGCGCAGGCTGGGCAGCGAGGCGATCGTGCGCGTTGCCTGTCTCGCGTTTGCGCTGGCCGCGGGCGTGGCGGGCGCGGCCGACATGCTGGCGCTCACGATGGCGGTGCTGGTGCTCGGCGGCGCGGCCTGGGTGCTGGCACTGTCCACGTTCAACGTCACCGTGCAGCTGTCCGCGCCGCGCTGGGTGATGGCGCGCGCGCTGTCGCTGTACCAGATGGCCGCGTTCGGCGGCATGGCGGGCGGCAGCTGGCTGTGGGGCGAGGTCTCGGCCGCGCACGGCATCGGCACCGCATTGCTGTGCGCGGCGGGCGTGCTGGTGTGCTGCGCTGCGCTCGGCCTGTGGTGGCCGCTGGCGCAGTCCGAGGATCGCAACCTTGCGCCGCTGCGCGAGTGGACCGCGCCCGCCACCGCCGTGCCGGTGGAGGCATCGAGCGGCCCGGTGGTGGTATCGATCGAATACCGCATCCGCGAGGACGACATCGTCGAATTCCTGTCCGCGATGGCGGACCGACGCCGCATCCGCCGTCGCGACGGGGCGTTGCAGTGGCGCCTGCTGCGCGATGTCGCCGATCCGATGCTGTGGATCGAGCGCTACAAGACGCCGACGTGGCTCGAATACGTGCGCCACAACAACCGCATCACGCTCGACGACGCACGCATCCCGCAACGGCTGCGCGAGCTGCACCAGGGCCCGGGCGACCCGCTGGTGCGACGCATGCTCGAACGCGAACCCAGCGTCATGCCGACCCGCCACCCGGCCGAACCGCGCGAACTGCGCGAGCCGCTGACCGATCCGACACGCTCGGCGTAAGGTGCGGCCGCGGCGCCGCCGCAGCCGTTGCTCAAACATCATGTTGGCGATGCGATCTGCGATCGATCGTGCCGACTGCTCGACTCGTCGCATCGCCCGGGTGCAGCCGATACGTCCGGCGCCGCTGCCGCGTTAGCGGATCCAGTCGTCCGTTCGACATTCCCCGCCGCCGACCGAAGGCTTCGCCATGCACCTCGTCAACCTCCGCGCACGCGTCAGCGGCGCGCTGCTGTTCCTCGCATGCGCCGCCACCGCGCCGGCGCAGTCGCCACAGCCCGGAAGCATGCTCGGCCGCGCCGTCGATGCGCGCGGTGCGCCGCTCGCAGGCGTGGAGGTCATCGCCGACAACACCCAGTTCTACGACATCAACGCCATCGGCGTGACGGACGCGGAGGGACGTTACGCGGTCGATACCCGCCATCCACCCGGCACATGGGTCGGCAGCGCGCGCATCACGCGCACCTACAACGGCAAGCGTTTCGTGCTCGAACTCGATCCGGATTCGGTGGACGCATTTGCCGGAAATGTCGGCGCGGTCCGCAACTTCACGTGGAAACTCAGCGGCGAGCGGCGCGATGGCCTGGGCACCTACGGCATGTCGGTGATCTACTACTTCGAGGGCTTCGAGGATCCGCAGTTTCCGGGCGAATTTCTCGACACCGATTTCGTCGAACTGACCCTGACCCCGGTGGGTCCGCTCGTCGACGGAAGCGTCGGTGCCGCCATCGTCGCACGCGGGGAACGCACGCCGGACGGGCCCGCGGTGCGCGACGTACCGATCGGCCGCTACACGATCACCGCGCGTTATCTTGCGCCCGGCTTGCCCGTGCGGCCGCTGCTGCTGCGCATCCGCAACACCGGCAACTACGTTCCCGCGCTGACGGCCGACTTCGACGAAGTGCTGGAAACGCTGTACCGCATCGAGATGGACGTGACCATCGACACGGCCTTCATCTTCGATGGTGATTTCGAGTCCGCGCCCGACGCGCCGCGGCTGCCGGCACCGGTCTGACCGATCGGCGCACCGCACGATCACTGCGCGGCACGCCTGCAGCGCGCGTCGGCGGGCTACGGCTCCGCGTTCGGGTCCGGACCGTCGTCGGCGATCGGCTGCCCCACCGAAACGACGCCGGCAGGAGGCCGCGCCCAAAGCCGGTCCTGCCACGCGAAATAGCGGTCCGCGTTCCAGAATTCCGTCGCCAGCACCTGATCGCGCGGCGCGCGGGCCCACAGTCCGGTGCCGGGCTCCACGACAAGGATCTTCAGTCCGCGCGCCACGACTCCGACGCGGCTGTCGGTGAAGGTGGTGCGCTTCTTGCGCAGCAGGTGCTCAAGGCGCGGTTTCGCCACCGCGTCGGCATGCTCGGCGAACACCGCCCGGCCGCGTTCCACGGCCGCGCTGCGCTCCGCCGGCGTGAGCTGCACCCAGTAGTTCTCGCGCAGCGCGACGAACGACGGATACCCGCGCTCGGCCGCCAGATCCATCCACGCATACGCGAGTGCGCGGTCGCGCGGGACGCCGTCCCCGCGCCAGTGCATCTGCGCGACCATCGCCTGCGACGGCTTGTCGGCATACCGCGACGCCCGCACGAACGCGGCATGCGCCTGCGGCAATTCCGCGTTGTCCAGATGCGCGAGCCCCTCGAGCCGGTACTTCAGATCGCGGTGATAGTGCAGGTAGTCGCTGCCCTGCATCACCTGCGATTCGACGCTCGACACGGGCCGCTGCGCGTGCGCCGCGCCGGACAGCAGCACGGCGAGCAGCAACCCGCGGATCGCAGGCGCGTTCATCGCTTGCTCGGAAGTGCAGAGGCAAAGGGCGCTGCCCCGCGAAGCCCGTGGCCGACCCGCGAGCGCCGTCGCGATCCCGCGGTGCGCGGGTCCCGGTGGCGCAGCACGAGTGTTCGCGCGGAATTACTCGAAACCATCGCGCAGCACCGTCGGCGAGCGTTCGACCGGTGACGGCACGAGAACGTAAGCGAACGCTCCGTTACCGAGCTGGCCCGATGCGCCGTCGCCCCAGCATTTGATCGAGCCGCCGGACCGCAGCGCGCAGCTGTGGAAGAACCCTGCAGTCAAGGCAATGGCATCGGTCACCCCTTCGACTTTCACCGGCACGGTCGCGTTGCGATAGTCCCCATTGCCAAGCTGCCCGCGGTGTCCGAATCCCCAGCATTTCACGATTCCGTCTTCGGACAATGCACACGTATGATCGACCCCTGCAGCGATCGCGCTCACCGCAGAGACTCCGTTGACGAGCGCAGGGAACAGATTGCTCCCACGGACGCCGGTGCCACCGCCACCGAGGCCCGCTCCCCAGCACATGACGCTGCCTCCATCCATGCGTGCACAGGTATGGGCCAGGCCGCCGGCAACGGCCGTGGCCCCTTCGACCCCGACAGCCACTCCGAAGTGTCCGACAACATCGCCGTTGCCGAACTGGCCCCAGTAGTTGTCACCCCAGCATCGCACGATCCCCGCGCCATCGACCGCGCAGGTATGCGTCCGGCCTGCACCCAGTGCCCGTGTGTCGTTCACGCCCGAAATGGCGACAACGCTTCCATCCACGATGCCGAGTTCGCCGGCGAAGCCCGCGCCCCAGCATTGCACGGCGTCGTTGGCATTCAGCACGCAGGTGTGATTTGCGCTGGATCCGGATGCAATCGCCACTGCGGATTGGATGCCGGGCACGGTCAATGGCACCGCAGTCTGCTGGTTGGGTGGCATTCCCAGCTGCCCTTCGTCGCCGAGGCCCCAGCAGCTGACGTGTCCGTCCGACTCCAGCCCGCACGAGTGGTTATGCCCGGCCGCGAAAGACACCGCCTCGATGTCGACCGCCTGTTGCGGCGTCGCGAGGTCCGGGGAACCACCGTTTCCGAGTTGGCCGAAGCTGTTGTCGCCCCAGCATACAAACGAACCGCCGGCGCGGATGCCACACGTGTGATGGCCCCCGGCAATCAGTCCGACGGCGTCGTCTATTCCGAGCACGTCCACTGCGGTAGCGGAGCCGCCGAAGTGGCCGGTCCCCAATTGACCATCGTACGCACTTCCCCAGCAGAACACCCGGCCGTCCGCAACTGCCGCGCAGCTATGTCCGCCACCGGTGGCGACGGAAACGGGCTGTCCGAAATCGATCACGGTGGTTGGCGACAGCGCGGGGGCGGTATCGTTTGTTCCGCTCTGGCCGTACGTGTTGCGGCCCCAACACCGGACGCGTTGTTCCGCGGTCGTGATGCAGGTGTGGCCAGCCGCTGACAAGGAGGTCGCTCCGTCGATTCCCGGAAGCAGGGTCGGCGCCTGAGTCGGATCCGTGTGGCCCAGACCCAGTTGTCCGGACGTATTGTCGCCCCAGCACATCACCTGCCCGTCATCGACGATTGCGCAGGTGTGATCGGTTCCGGCGCCGATGCCGCCGGCATCCGCGACTTGTGCGACAACCGCCGGCACGGCGCTGAATCCCTCTGTGCCGACACCGAGTTGCCCGGCATCGTTGTTGCCCCAGCACGCGACGGAGCCGTCGACTCCTACCGCGCAGGTGTGGCGCTCGCCTGCATCCAGCATCGCGACACCGGTCAACGTCGCAACCGACACCGGAACGGCGCTTCCTTCGGCCAGCCCGTCTCCGAGCTCGCCCGATTGGCCGCGCCCCCAACATTTGACCGCCCCGTCGGCGACGCGTGCGCAGGTATGCTCCTTGCCGGCGGTGATTGCCGAGGCGTCGTCGATCCCGACCACCGCGACCGGGGTGCGGCGTTCCAGGAATCCGCCGTCGCCAAGTTGTCCCGCTCCCCCGGAGCCCCAGCATCGAATGCTTCCATCGGAAAGCAGTGCGCAGGTGTGCGAGCCACCCGCCGCAATCGCCACCGCGTTTTCGATGCTCTCGATGACCACCGGGTATGCGCTGTCGGTGTAGGTGCCGTTCCCCAGGCTGCTGGAGATGCCCCAACACAGGACGTTTCCGGCCAGCGTGAGCGCACAGGTGTGCGACGTGCCCGCTGCGACCTCCGCGACACCTCGCAGCAGGAACGGCTGCGCATGAACCGCGCCGCTCGCGAGCCAGGCGCCGAGCAGCAGGAGACCTGCCCGCAGCCGCGAGCTGGACTTCATTCAAACCTCCGGATCATGCGGCGCCTCCTGCGAGACCGGCAACGGAACGATACTGCCGCGTGGGCGCGGAATCTCTCGTCGTTCGGGTCCGCATCATGCAATGAACCGCGGCCGGGCGTGCGACACGAATCCGGCGGGCGGCATCCGCGCCGGGTTTTGCACGAGGCACCTATCGCAGGCGCGACGCGCGATGCGGCAGAACGCAGCGTTCCCGTGCGACGCACGGACGAGAAGCGTGTCGTCGGCAGCGGCGCGATCCTTGCAGGAACGGACATGGTCCAGCCCACGGAGCCACCCATGCCCACGATGACCCTGCACGACCTGGCAAAGAAGATGCGCGACATCGATTTCACGATGCTGTTCACGCAGACCGATGGCGGCGCGATGGCCGGCCGCCCGATGAGCAACAATGGCGATGTGGAGTACGACGGCGACTCGTACTTCTTCACCTCCGAGCACACGCGCATGGTGCGCGACATCGAACGCACGCCGCAGGTGACGCTGTCGCTGCAGGGCAAGCAGGGGCTGCTCGGCAAGCCGCCGATCTTCATCTCGGTGCAGGGCGCGGCGTCGCTGCTGCGCGACCGTGCGTCGTTCCAGGCGCACTGGAACAAGGACCTGGAGCGCTGGTTCGAACAGGGCGTGGACACGCCCGGACTCGTGCTGATCAAGGTGCACGCCACGCGCATCCACTACTGGGATGGCGAGGAGAATGGCGAGGTGGCGGTGGGCTGACGCGCGCGGCGCAGCACCGCTCTCTCAGGGCGATTCGAAGCCGTCGGCGAACAGGTCCGCGTCGAGCCGGAGCAGGGCGTCGAGGCAATCCAGGCGCGGGAACTCCAGTCCGTTCTTCGGATCGATGACGCGCACGGGCGAAGCCTTCAATGCCGCCTCCACGGCCTGCGCGGATGCGCCCGGCACGTGCGCACGCAGCACGGCTGCGCAGCCTGCCGCGAGCGGCGAGGCCTGCGAGGTGCCGGTGAACGTCGAGGTGCCGCCGCCCAGGCCCGAGGACGTGGTCGAGGCGCCCGGCGCGTACAGGTCGACGCGTGCGTTGCTGTTGGTGAAACACGTCGGCAGGTCGGGCACGGTGGCGTTGTCGCCGCAGCCGAAGAAGTTGTAGAACGTGTCGCCCTGGGCCGAATCGTAGACCGCGCCGACGGCGGTGGCGCTCGCGACGCAGGCCGGCGCTGCGATCGATGTCGCCGAGCGCTGGTTGCCGCTGGACACGAACACCTGCGTGCCGTTGGCGACGAGATTGTCCACCGCCACCGCCAGCGCCTGGGTGAAGCCGGTGCTGGTGTCGCAGGCGTCGGCAAACAGCGCGGCGGTGCCGAGGCTTGCGTTCACCACCGTGGTGTCGGGGTGGTTGACGCGCACCCAGTCGAGCGCGGCGACCACGTCGGAGCTGCAGCAGAAGCTGTTGTTTTCGTCGAGCACCTTGAGCGCGACGATCTCGGCGGACGAGGCTGCCCCGCGCGCGGCGACCGCACCGCCGCCGGCGAAGATGCCGGCCACGTTGGTGCCGTGGCCGTGATCGTCCTGCGCCGCGCCGGCACCGGCCTGGGTGTCGAGCAGGTTCGGGCAGCAGCCGGCGCTGCCCGCCATGCCCGAACAGAAGCACTGTTCGGCGACGATGCGGCCGCTGAAATCGGGATGGGTGCGGTCGATGCCCGAATCGATCACCGCCACCTTGGCGCCGGCGCCGGACAGTCCGAGTGCGAACACGTCGCTGACGCGCGACAGCACCGCGGCCTGCGCCATGTCGCCGTGGCCGCCGGCGTCGATGTCGATGCGGGTCACGTGCGGATCGTTGCGCAGCGCGTCGAGGCCGGCCCGCGTCACCTCGGCGGCAAAGCCGGGCACGTGCACGAAGCTGCGCCGCAGCCGCACGTCCGCGGCGCCGGTCTTGCCCAGGACCATGCCGCGCAGCGTCGCGATCTTCTCCGCGTGCTCGGCGTCCGTCTCGCCGACGCGCTTGGCCGGCGGTGCGAACATCACCAGCACGCGCACCTGCGACGCCGTCGCCAGCGCGGTGTCGACATCGGCGCCGACCTTGGCATGCGGCGCCTGTGCGGCGAGGCCCGGCGCGGCGCCGAGAAGCAGTGCGAGCCACAGGCCGCGCAGCGAGAAGGAATCGATTCGCATGGTGCAAGGTCCGTCCGTCGTGGTGCGATCCGCCGCAGCGCAGGCGTGGCATGCAGCGGCGCGTGCCGGTGCGCAGGCGACCAACCCTACCCGAACGCTCCCAAGCGCGAAAGCGTGTCGCACCTGGACCGTCCGCAGCAGCTCCAGCCCGGAACCTACCTGCGTGACGCCGCGAGGCGCGCGTGGCACAGTGTCCGCAACACATGCGGCGCTGCGCCGCGGAAACCGGCACAGGGGCGGGTTTCGATGCGTCGTTCAACCGTTGCGGGCTTGGTCCTGTCGGGTGTGCTGCCGGTCTTGCAGGTCGCGGTCGCGGCCGGGCCGGACGGCGCGCTGCCGCTGACCGTCGACGAACGCAACGCGGCGTGCAGCCAGGCCGAGGATGCCGATCCCGAGCGCGCGATCGCGCTCGCGCAGAGCGTGCTCGACGAGGGAGCCGTCCTCGGCGCGATGCAGCGGGCGGACGCCCTGGGCTGTCGCGGCTGGGCGCAGGCCTGGCTGGCGCGCAAGGACGAGGCGCGGCGCGATGCCTACGCCCTGCGCGAGCTGGTGCAGGGCCTGGAACGCGGTGCCGAACGCGTGCGTCTGACGCGTCGCGCCGGCGGCATCCTGCACCGCAGCGGCGATCGCGTCGGCGCGCTCGATCTCTACGCCCGGGCCGTCGGCGACGCCGAGGCGCAGGGGCTTGAATCCGAGCGCATCCCGCTGCTGGCCAATCTGGGTGTGCTGCATTCGGAATTCGAGGAACACGCCCGCGCGCAGGTCAATTACGAACAGGCGCTGGCGCTGATGGAGCGCCTCGGCGATTTCCGCTACGAAGCGCCGGTGCGCTACAACCTCGGGCTCAATCTCACCGGGCAGGATCGCGACGCCGACGCGGTGCCGCATCTGCGGCGCGCGCTGGAACTGATCCGCGACACCGGCATGGGCGGTCCCATGCAGGAGCTCGGCGCCAGCATCGCGCTGGCCGGCGCACTGCAGCAGACCGGGCAAACGGTCGAAGCGCAGGCGCTGCTCGAGCGCGCGCGTGCGATCGACATGCCGGCGCCCGATCCGTCGATGGAGCTGCAGCTGCGCCTGATCGAAGCCGGTCAGCGCGCGGACGCGGGCGATGTCGCCGGTGCGCTGGCGCTGATCGATGCGGTGGAACCCGGCCCCCTGACCGAAATCCAGCAGTGGGACTGGCTCAAGCGGCGCGCCGATCTGCTCGAACGTCTCGGCCGGCATGCCGACGCCAACCGCGTGCTGCACGCGATCAACACGCTGCGCGAAACCTATCTGCGCCACCAGAACCACGAGCGCCTGGCCGCGCTCGACGCGCACATGCGCGACCGCGAGCAGCGCCTCGAAGTCGAGCGCCTGCAGGCCGCCGCGGACACGCAGGCGCGCCGGCTCGAAGTGCGCGATCGGCTGCAGGGCGCGACTGCGGTCGTCGCGGGTCTGCTGCTGCTGTTCGGCGGCGCGGTGCTGCTGTGGCAGCGGCGCATGAACCGCCGGCTCTTCCTGGCCAGCCACACCGACGCACTCACCGGTCTGTCCAACCGGCGCGCGATGACGCAGCGCCTGCGCGCGCTGGCGTTGCAGCCGCAGGGCGACACCGCGCTGCTGCTGATCGACCTGGATCTGTTCAAGCGCATCAACGACGAGTACGGACACGATGTCGGCGACCAGGTGCTCGTCGCCTGTGCGCGCAGGCTGCAGGGCGACGCCGGCGCGGACGCCATCGTGTCGCGCTGGGGCGGCGAGGAGTTCATCGTATTGCTGCCGCATTGCGATGCGCAGCGCGCGCGCGCCGCGGCCGATCGTCTGCGCACCGTGCTGGCGCAGCCGGTGCCGACCGACAAGGGGCCGGTGCAGACCGGCGCCTCGCTCGGCTACGCCAATCTGCCGCTGCCGGGGCCCTGCCACCCCGACGCCTGGCACGCGAGCCTGCAGTTGGCGGACAGCGCGCTGTACCTTGCCAAGCGCGCCGGCCGCGATGCGTGGGCGGGTTACTGGATCGAACACGCCATCGCCGACTGGCCGGCGGAGCGGCTGGGGCGCGAGGCGCATCTTGCGCGCTCGCTGCGCGTCATCGAGCCGCAATCGTCGCGCCCGCTGCGCGAGGCGGTGACACTGGTGGCGCCGCACGGCGCCCCGTCTCCCGGCTGAGTTTTCGTCGTCGCCGCGGCGGCGGTCCGGTCGCGCTCCTATTCCATGCCGTCGGCGAAGATGCGGGCGGACTGCAGCCGCAGCACCACGCTGGCGTCGCGCTGGTCCGGCGCGATGTAGGCCGGCATGACGCCCGCGACGACGACGCGGCCGTCGGAGAAGCCGATCGCGGTGGCGCGATCGTCGCAGATGAGGCAGTCCGGCACGTCCATCGCCACGCGCTTGACGCCGTTGCCGTCGAAGCTCGCATCGAGCGTGCCGTCGAACAGCGACCGCGCGAGGAAGATGTCGCGATGGTTGGCGCCGCCGTTCGGGTCGATCCAGCCGGCGGCGGTGATGCGCCGCGCCGCGTCGATCGCGAGCGCGTCGATCGAGGTGCCTTCCTCGCGACCGAGCGGAAGGAAGCCGCCGTCGCCGAACGTGGTGTCGAGTGCGCCCGTGCTGCGCACGCGCAGCAGCAGCGTGCCGGGCACCACGTCGGGCAGGTTGGAGACGTTGATCGACGCCACCTGCGAATCGTTGAGCGGATCGGACGCGAGTGCGCCGACGCTGTAGCTGCCGAGCAGATCGAGCATGAGCACACCGTCGTCGCCGAACGATGCATCGAGTTCGCCGTCGACGGTGGTGCGCACCAGCAGCGGACGCTGGCGTTCGCCGGGATCGGTGTAGGTTTCCTCGTGCCCGCCGAGCACGATGCGCCCGTCGCCGTCCACGCTTGCCGCCACCGCGCGCTCCACGCCCCATGAGCCGTCGCTGCCTTCGCGTCCGAAGCTGAAGTAGCCGGCGTTTCCGAAGCCGGCATCGAGCACGCCGTTGGCATCGAACCGTGCGGCCAGCATGTCGGGCAGGCCGCCGTGCCCGCAGCTGCCGCACTGCCCGGCGAGCACGATGCGCCCGCTGGCGTCGCGCGTGCTGGTGGTGAACAGCAGCTGGGCGCCGGACCACGGCTGGGTGGCGGTGACGCGCTTGCCGCCGCTGCCGAAGCCCGGATCGAGGTCGCCGGACGCGGTGAGCCGCGCGAAGGCCGGCCATTGCGACGGCGATCCGTCCACCCCCGCCACGCCCGCCACGAGCAGTCCGCCGCCGGGGGCGGGAAACACGCCGAGGGCGCGGTCGTCGCCGCCGGCCACCAGATCGAAGGCGATGACGACGAACCCGTCCACGCCGAACTGCGTGTCGATCTGGCCGTCGGCGCGGAACCGGACCAGGGCCATGTCGCGGTTGTTGTCGCCGCGGTCGGCGAACCCGGCGAGCACCACACTGCCGTCGGGCAGCGTCGCGAGGGCCTGTGTCTGGACCTGCACGAACTCCTGCTCCGGCCACAGCGCGGCCGCGCGGCCGTCGCCGGAGAAGGTCGGATCGAGGTTGCCGGTGTCGGCCTGCGCGGCAGGAAGCGCAAGCGCGAGCGGAAGGGCGAGGCGGCGCAGCGTCGTGGACATGGGCATCGGATCCTGCAGGGGGCGATGCCCGGAACAACGGCGGCCGGCGCCGCGCGGGGCCAGCGCCTGCCGTGCCGTCGGGCCTCGCGGACCGCCTTCGGCGCGCGCCATTGCAGACCCGCGCCGCGCGAGGCTGTATGCTGCGCGACCCTCCGGTCTTCCGCTCCGGCGCGCGCATCGGCAATCGCCGTGCCCGAGCCCGCCGCAGCCGCGCTCGCCGCGTTGCCGTACCCGGGGTCCACCCCGCCGGATCGCGCGCGCCGCGCGCGTCCCCATCACGGAATCCTTCGCTCCGATGTCCATCCAAAGCCGGGCACTGCCCTGAAACCGCAGGCCCTCACGCTCCGCGCCGACTGGCACTACGAAACGAGCGATCACCGCCGGCACTACGTGATCCGCGCCCTGGTCGACAACCGGATCGCCGGGCGCGCGCACGGCTGGTTCGAACCGGGGCGCCAGTTCGTGCTGGAGAAGATCGAGATGCACCGCTCGCAGCGTTCGCGGGGGTACGGCTCGGCGCTGATCGAGCAGCTGCGCCACAAGGCGCGCGAGAAGGGGTGCCGGGAGCTGGTGTTCCGCAGCGTGCGCGACAGCAACACGCGCGCGATCAAGCTGTACGCATCGCTGGGCGCGCGTCCGGTGCGGACCTCCGAGCACATGTGCGCCTTCGTGCTCACGCCGCCCTGAGTGCGGCGGCCTGCGCGGTGCAGGCCGCCGTTGCGGTCGCTGCCGCTCAGTGCACGCGCGAGCTCGCGACCGCGAAGTCGCCGGACACGCCGCCGGTGCCGCCGACGATCTCCCACTCGGGCGCAGGCGCGGACGAGGGCCGCACGATGAAGCGGCTCGCGCCCGGCGTGGTGCTCCCGCGCCAGACCGCATAGTCGGTGAGGCGGTCGCCGTCGTAATCGCCGCCGAGCGAGGTGTCGCCGGTGATGCCGAACTGCACCTCGGCGCCCGTGACGCCGGTGCCGGCGTCGCGCGTGAGGTGGAAGCGGTTGCCGCCGCTGGTGCGCCGCACCGTCGTGTCGAAGCGGGCATCGCCGCTGAAATTGCCCGGAATGATGAAATCGCTCGAATTGCCGAGCACGAACTGCGCGAGCTGCGCGCCGCTGCGGCCGTCGAGGATCGTGAAGCGGCCGGCCGAGGGCATGGTCGGATCGGCTTCCTGCACGCTGACGTCGGCGAGACCGTCGCCGTTCGTGTCGAAGCCCGAGGTGGCGAAGGCATCGCCGTCCACGCCGAAGCCGGTGAAGACCGTCGTGGCCGCGCCGCTTGCCGTGGCGCGGATGTGCACGGTCATCGGGCCGTCGCCGTCGCCGATCGGCGGTGCGCGGAACAGCGCGAGATCGTCGCGGCCGTCGCCGTCGTAGTCGCCCGATTGCGTCGGGTCGTCGCCGTCCTGGCCGAAGACGATGGACACCACCGGATCGATGCTGCGCGAGGAGCGGCGGATCTGGAACGTGCCCGTGGTCGGGGTCCAGACGGTGGGGTCGGCGATGCGATCGCCGTCGTAATCCAGCGCATCGATGAAATCGGTCGTGGGGTTGCCGAGCAGGAACGTGACGGCCTCCGCCTCGGCCACGGCCGTGCCGTTGCCGGTGTTCGCACGCACGCTCCACTGGATGTCGGCACCGACGCCGCGTGCGAGCACGTAGTCGCTGAGCCCGTCGCCGGTGAAGTCGGCGAAGACCTTGTTGGTGCAGTGCGACACGGCGAGCGAGCCCTTGGCCGTCGCCGCGGGACTCATGACGATGCTCTCGAAGCCGTCGCCGAAGATCTCCGGCGCGCTGTCCTCGATGATCAGTTCGGCGAGCGCCACCGTGCCGAGGTCGCCGCCGGCCGCGTCGCGCACCGTGAGCGTCCAGGTGCCGTTGGCTTCGGCGGGCACGAGGCCGCCGAACACGCCGGTGAGCGAGGTCGGGCAGCCGCCGTTGTCCGAGCGCCCGGGGGCGCCGGCGGTGGTGGCGCTGTACGTGCCCGGGGCCACCACGGCATCGGTGCCGGTGGCGGCGAGGGCCGCGGCCCACAGGTCGCCGCCGTCGTCGGCGAATTCGTAGGTGCCTCCGAGATTGGAGCTGTCGCCGTTGGTGGAGGTGCGTGCCGTTCGCACGCGCGAGAACACGGTCATGCGGGCGCGGCCATCGGGCGACACGAGCACGGCATCGAGATCGCCGATCCAGGTGTGCGTGATCTGCAGGCGCAGCCGCACGGTGCGCGTCGGCGTCGCGAGGCCGCCGACCTCGAACGGCACGACCAGGCCCGGCGTTGCGTTGTCGGGAATCGCGCCGGAACCGACCTGCCCGGGGAAGGTGAAGGTCGCGCCCCAGGCCTGCGGGCATGCGATGCACAGCAGCCATGCCAGCCGCATGGCGACCGAACGCGGGATCTTGTTCATGGATGTCCTCGTGATGTGGGTGCGGGGCGGATCTGATCGGATACGGCAGACGCCACCGGATCGGGACATCGCGCGGGCGGCCACCCGCAATCGACGCCACCGGCGGCTGCTACGATGGCTCGGGCTTGGCGACCGCCGCAAGCGACGGGCCGGATTTGCGCGGACATCGTGAACACAGGGGATGGAATTCGCTGCTGCTGGCGTGCGGCCTGCTGTGCTGCGCGCCCGTCTTCGCACTGGATCCCGAACGCGCCATCGGCCAGCTCACCCATGTCTGGTACGAGAACCAGCTGCCGCAGGGCACCGTGCTGTCGATCGCGCAGCGCGACGACGGATCGATGTGGTTTGCCACGTACGGTGGCCTGGTGCGCCACAGCGGCGCCGGATTCGACAGCATCGACCAGCGGGTCGCGCCGGCGCTGCGCAGTTCGGCGATCACCGCCGTGCATGTGGACCGCGCCGGCACGCTGTGGGTCGGCACGCTCAACGGCGGGCTCTACCGTCGCCGCGGCCGTGCGCTGGAGCCGATGCCGCTGCCCGAACGCATCGAGAGCGTGTTCGGCATCGTGCAGGACCGTGCCGGCGCGCTGTGGCTGACGACCAATGCCGGCGTGGCGCGCATGGACGCCGACGGCACCCGCCTGCTCGGCATCGACAGCGGCTTTCCGCCGCGCGGGTTCTATCGCGCGATCGTCGCCGATGCGCAGGGCGGCGTGTGGATCGCGGCCGATGGCCTCGGCGTCGTGCACTGGCACGACGGGGCGGTGGAGATTCTCGACACCGGCCGCGGCCTGCCGACCAATGCCGTGTACAGCCTCGCGATCGACGCGTCCGGCACGGTGTGGGCGGGCACGCAGGCCGGACCGGTGCGTTATCGCGACGGCGGCTTCGAGCGCGAACCGCGCGCCGCCGCGCTCGACGACAAACGCATCTACTCGCTGTTCGGCGACAGCGACGGGACGCTGTGGTTCGCGCCGCTCGGTGTCGGCATCTGCCGCCTCACCGCCTCGCGCTTCGATTGCGACGGCACGCTCGCCGGCATGCCCGGCGAAACCGTGCGCTCGATGTTCGAGGATCGCGAAGGCAATGTGTGGATGGGCACCACGTCGAGCGGTGTGCACCGCTTCAGCGACTCCAAGCTCGTCACGGTGACCGGCGCGATGGCCTCCAACGCGGTGCGCGCGGTGTACGAAGACGCGACCGGCACGCTCTGGGTCGGCACCGACGGCGCCGGCCTCGCGCGTTACGCCGATCAGGTGCTGCAGCCGGCCGACGGGATCAACGCACGGCTCCCGAGCAGGCTGGTGCGTGCGATCGAGGCCGACGCGGCCGGCAACCTGTGGGTCGGCGGCACCGAAGGTGCGAGCCGCATCGCCCCGGACGGCAGCGTGCGCAATTTCGGCATCGCCGACGGTCTGCCCGGCACCATCGTCTTCGCCTTCGCGCCGGCCCGCGATGGCGGGATGTGGGTCGGCACGCTGCAGGGCGTGGCGCGCATCGATGGCGACCGCGTCATCGGGATCGAGGGCACCCGTGGCGACGATGTGCGCGCGCTGCACGAGGACGCCGACGGGCGCCTGTGGATCGGCCTGCGCAGCGGCTTGCGCTGCCTCGCGGCCGGCGTGCTCGATCGCTGCGGGACGGACGGTTTGCCCGGCATGAGCGTGTTCGCGTTTCGTCCCGAAGCCGATGGCGATCTGTGGCTCGGCACCAGCATCGGCATGATGCGTCTGCGCGACGGCAAGGTGGCCGCGTTCACGCAGCGGGCGGGGTTCTACGGCGACGCGGTGTTCGCGATCCTCGACGACGACGACGGGTTCTTCTGGGTGAGTTCCAATCGCGGCATCGCGCGCATCGCCCGGGCCGATATCGAGGCGCTCGATCGCGGCGAGGTCGCGCAGATCGAGCCCGTCTGGTTCGGCAAGGACGACGGCATGCTGTCGTCGCAGGCGAACGGCGCCTCGCAGACGCCCGCATGGCGCAGCCGCGACGGCCGGCTCTGGTTCGGCACCGCCAACGGCGTGGTGATCGTCGACCCCGACCGGCTGCTGCGCAACGCGCTGCCGCCGCCGGTGGCGGTGGAGCAGGCGCTGGTCGACGGGCGCGACGTCGATCCGGACGATGTCGGCCGCATCGGGCCGGGCGTGGGCCGCATCGAACTGCGCTACGCGGCGATGAGCTACGTGGCCCCGGCCGCGGTGCGCTACCGCTACCGCATGCAGGGTTTCGATCGCGAGTGGATCGATGCCGGCACCGGCCGCTCGGCGGTGTACACCAACCTGCCACCGGGCCCGTACGAATTCCGCGTGATCGCAAGCAACAACGACGGCGTCTGGAACGACACCGGCGCCAGCGTGCGTTTCGCCATCGTGCCGAGCTGGTACGAAACATGGTGGTTCAGGGCGCTGGCGGCGCTGGCGGCCCTCGGCTTGCTCGCGGCCGTGTATCGCGTGCGGCTGTGGCGCCTGCACGAGCGCGAGCGCGAACTCACGCGCGAGGTCGCGCAGCGCACCGAAGCCCTGCGCACGGCCAACGCCCAGCTGCAGCGCCTGGCCTCGCTCGACGGCCTCACCCGCATCGCCAACCGCGGCGCGTTCAACGTGCAGCTCGCGCTGGCATGGCAGGCGCACGTCGCGCGCGGCGAACCGCTGTCGGTTCTGCTGTGCGACATCGATGCGTTCAAGGCCTACAACGACAGCTGCGGACACCTTGCCGGCGATGCGGCGCTGACCGCCGTCGCCGGCGCGCTGTCGGACGCGCTGCGCTCGCCCGCCGACCTTGCCGCGCGCTACGGCGGCGAGGAGTTCGCCGTGCTGCTGCCGGCCTGCGGCGTCGCGCAGGCGCACACGGTGGCGCAGCGCTTGCTCGATGCCGTGCGCGCGCTGCGCATCGATCACCCCGCGTCGGAGGCCGCGGCGCACATCACGATCAGCGTCGGTGTGGCGAGCACCGAAGGCCTCGCCGTCGATGCGTCCGACGACCTCGTCCGGGCCGCGGACCAGGCGCTGTACCGCGCCAAGGCCGGCGGACGCGACCGCGTCTGCGGTTCGGCGCAGGCGTCGCGCCAGTGACGCGCATCGCCGCCTTGCACGCATCCGCGGCGCGCCGCACCATCGCGGGCATGCATCGTGCTGGACACCCTGCGACCGATCGCGCAACGGCGCGCGCCGGTCGATGACGGACAACGTCGCCGGACCGGGCCGCGAGTATCGTTTCGGCGCCTTCGTGCTGCAGCCTGCGGCGCGCAGGCTGCTGCGCGACGGCGAGACCGTGGTCTGCCCGCGCCTGGTGTTCGACCTGCTGCACTACCTAGTCGAGCACCGCGAGCGCGCGATCGGCCGCGACGAACTCGCCGCGGCCGTGTGGCGCCGGCCGGACGTGGCGGACGTGCAGATCGGCCAGGTGGTGCTGCGCGCGCGGCGCGCGGTCGGCGACGACGGCAGCATGCAGCATTCGATCGCGACCGTGCCGGGGTTCGGCTACCACTGGGTCGCGGCCACGCAGGCGGTGCCGGATGCGACCCCGATGCCGGCCCGCGCGACGGTGCCGGAGTCCGCAACCCGGCACGAACCCGCGATGCCGGACGAGCCCGTACGCGACGCCGTCGGAGAGGCGCCGCCGCCGAATGTCGACGCTGCGGCTCCGCGCGGCGACACCCCGCGCACCGAGCCGGCAGGTGCACGCACCCGCGGCCGTCTGCTCTTCGCCGCCGCCGTCGTCGTCGCCGTGTGTCTCGCGGCCGCGCTGCTTGTCGCCCGGCAGGGGCGCGATGCGGCGACGCGCGATGCGCCGCCGCCCACCGTCGCCGCGACGCCCGCCGCGGCGTCGGGCGTGCTGCTGCTGCCGCTGCGCGTGCAGGGGCGCAGCGAAGACGCGTGGTTGCGGCTGGGCGGCATGGATCTGGTGGCCGATCGGCTGCGTGCCGCCGGCGTGTCGGTGCCGGCGAGCGAAAGCGTGCTGGCCGCGCTGCGCACCGTCGAGGGCACGCCCGACGCCGCACGCGGCGCACTGCGTGCGGCGTTCGGCGACCTGCCGGTGGTCGAGGGCGAAGCCGCGCGCGCGGCGGACGGAACGTGGACGGTGGCGCTGTCCGCGCGCTCGGCCGACGGCCTGCCGCGCAGCGGCACTGCGCGCGAAGACGATGCGGTGGCGGCCACCATTGCCGCGGCCGACGCGCTGGCCGCCGCGCTTGGCGGCACGCCGTCCGGCGATCCGGCGAGCGCGCTCGATGCCGACGCCGACTGGCGCCGTGCGCGCGCCGCGCTGCTGGCCAACGAAGTCGATGTGGCGCGCACCATCCTGACCACGTCGCGCTCGCTCGCCGCGCGCCCGCTCGACCGCGCCGTGCATCTGGCCCAGGTGGACGTGCGCGCCGGCCGTCTCGCCGAGGCCGAGACGGCCCTCGGCGCGACGCTGGCGCAGCTGCCCGCAGACGCCGCGACCCTGCGCGCCCAGGCGCACATCGTGCGCGGCTCCGCACGCGCGCGGCTCGGCCGGTTCGACGCCGCATGGCAGGATTTCGACGCCGCGCTCGCCTCGCTGCCGGCCAACGCCCCGCCGCTCGAACGCGCCCGCGCGCTATCGGGCCGCGGTTCCTCCGCGGTGCCGTCGGGCCGGTTTGACGACGCGTTCGCCGACATGGGTCAGGCCCGCAGCCTGTTCGCCGCCCTCGGCGATCCCTTCGGCACGGCCCGCGTCGACGCCAACCTCGGCATGCTTGAGCTGTACCGCGCGCGGCCCGCCGCGGCGCTGACCCACCTCGACGCCGCGGCCGCCGGGCTGCATGCCTTCGGCGCCGAGCACGAATGGCAGGTGGTGCTCACCGCCCAGGTCGAGTCGCATCTGGCACTGCTGCAGCACGACGCCGCCGGCGCCGCGGCCGAACGCGGCTGGTCGCGCCGCGCGCATGCGCGCGATCCCGAGCAACGCAGCGATATCGCGCTCAACCGGGCCGAGGTGCTGCTGGCCGGCGGCCGCCATCGCGAGGCGGCCGCGCTGCTGGCCGATCCGCAGCTCGATGCGGCGCAGGGAACGGTGCTGCGGGCGCGCGTCGGCAGCCTGCGCGCGCGGCTCGCGCTGCGGCAGCGGCGCTGGAAGGACGCGGCCACGCTGGCCCATGCGGCGCTGGCGGCATGGCCGGCGCAGGGCGCCGAGCGCGAACGCGAGCGGTTGGCGCTGGTCGAGCTGCGTGCCTGGATCGCGCTCGGCGAGGTCGCTGCAGCGCGCACGCTCGCACAGCGGCCGCCGTCGCCGTTCCTGCTGGCCGACGACCTGGCCTGGCGCGAACTTGCGCAGGCGGCCTGGCGGCAAGCGCAGGACAACAGGCGCGGCGAGCTCGACACGCTGCGCGCCGCCATCGCCGCCGCCGGCGAGAGCGGCGTGCCGGCCACGCTCGCGGCCGTCGCCGAAACTGCGGTCCCGGCGTTGCTGGAGCTGGGGCGGCCGGACGAGGCGCGCGCCCTGGCCGGTCGGGTGGCGTCCTTTGCGGCGAACGATTTCGATTGCGCGCTCGTTCAGGTGCGGGTGCTGCACGCCGACGGCGCAGTCGATGCCTGGCGCGCGGCGCTCGAGACCGCCCAGGCGCTGGCGGGCGAACGCGAGGTCCCCGCGGCGTTGCGGACCCCGCCTTCCGCGCGCTGACGCCGAATCTCACGGCCCTGTTGCGGATCGCGAACGCATCGCGAATGCCGTGGCCGGAGGCATGCTCCAGAGTGGGCGAGGCGGCGTCGTGACGCCGCCGCCCGTCCCGCTGGAGCCTTGTCGATGCGCCGAATCCTTGTTGTCTGCGTGTGGTCCTGTCTGACCGTCCTGCCGCTGCGTGCGGCCGAAGTGACCTTGGAAGAACTTGCGTCCCCGCCGTTCGCCGGCACCGCGGGTGTCTCGAACATCGCCGCCGACGGCACCGTGGTCGGCACCGGCTGGCCGGACGCGATGGTGGTGCGCTGGCAGCCGGGTCAGCCGCCCGAAAACCTCGGCGGCGACACCTTCACGCTCGAAAACATCCTGCCGCTGATCTCCGCCGACGGCGGCACCATCGCCGCAAACGTCTACGTGCCCGTGGAGCCGGGCAATCCGAAGGCCGGCCTCGTCGGCAAGGCAGCCCTCTGGCAGGGAGAAACCACCTGGGCGCCGATCGACGGCGCCGTGCTGGCGCAGGCGACGCCGTTCGGCCTGTCCGACGACGGCCGGTTCCTTGTCGGTGCCGGCTGGGTCGACGTGTTTCCGGACGAGGACGCGGTCGAGCATGCGTGGATCTGGTCCGCCGAGACCGGCCAGCAGCTGCTCGGTGCGGTCGACGGACTCTCCTGGGCCCAGGCATGGGCGGTGTCGAACGACGGCACGGTCGCGGTCGGTTTCGCCGACGCCGCGCCGGACGACTTCACCCGGCACGGCGTCCGCTGGGACGCCGGTGTCGCGCAGCGCATCCGCGACGCGCAGGACCGTCCCGTCGGGCAGGCCATCGCCTGCAACAGCGACTGCTCGATCATCGTCGGTGCCGGCTTCACCGCGGCCGGCGGATCGGGCCAGGCCTGGCGCTGGACGGCGGCCGGCGGCGTGCAGTTCCTCGGCGAGATTCCCGGCGCCCCGCCCGACATCACCTATTACGCCTTCGATCTCACCGAAGACGGCGCGATGATCGTCGGCTCGTACCCGGTGTTCGATCCGGTGCAGGGGTCGATCAACCACGGCTTCGTGTGGAGCGAGGCGAGCGGGCTCGTCGACATCGTCGATTTTCTCGCCGCGCACGGCATCGACTACGGCGCGGACTTCAACGAACTCGTGGTCAACGCCATCACCCGCGACGGCAGCAAGCTGTTGCTCAACGGCGGCAACGCCGACTATCAGCGCCAGCGCGCCATCGTGCACATCGCCCAGGCGCCGCCGCAGGTGTTCGCCGACGGCTTCGAGTCGCAGCTTCCGTAGCGCTGCGGCGCGCGCGCGGTGCCCGGATACGCGAGGTCCGGGCTTGCGTCGGGGCGCAGCATCGCGGTTTCATGCCCGGACACCTCCGACGGAAGCCGACCATGACGCACTACCGCACCGCGCGCGCGCTCGCCACATTCGTCGTGTGGGCGGGCTGGTTCATCGTCGGCATCTGTGCCGCGATCGCCGTCGCAAGCGTCGTCATGCGTACGCCGGCCGGTGCGCTGACGTTTTATCCGATGGCGGTGGGCGTGGTCGTTGCGCTGTTCGGCTGGCTGTGCCGCGCGGTGTTCGACATCGCCGACGCGGTGCGCAGCAAACCGACCGTGGTCTCGCAGGAGCCGCCGAGCCGTCCGTTTCCGCTCAGCGTCAGCGACATCGGTTGACGCTCGCAGCAGCGTCGCTTGCGGCCCGACGCGGCGGCAAGCGCCTCGCGATGCACGGCCGTGCGCTCAGCCCAGCAGGATCAGCGTCCCGAGGCCCAGGAAACTGACGAAGCCGATCACGTCCGTGGCGGTGGTCAGCACCACGCCGCCGGCCAGCGCCGGATCGAGGTTCAGGCGCCGCAGCGTGATCGGCGCCAGCACGCCGACCAGCGCGGCGGCGAGGAAGTTGCTCATCAGCGCGATGCCGATCACGAGCCCGAGTTTCCAGTCGTGGAACCAGGCCCAGGCCACGCCGCCGACGACGCTGCCGAGGATCAGGCCGTTGACGGAGGCCACGCGCACTTCCTTCCACACCAGCGCCCTGAGATTGCTCGCGCCGACCTGCCCGAGCGCGAGGCCGCGGATCATCAGCGCCAGCACCTGGGTGCCTGCGTTGCCGCCCATGCCGGCGACGATGGGCATCAGGATCGCGAGCGCCACCACGCGCTCGAGCGTCTGCGCAAACTGCCCGACCACGGCCGATGCGAGAAATGCGGTCACGAGGTTCACCGCGAGCCAGATCACCCGCCGCCGCACCGCGCGCGGCACCGGGCTGAAAAGATCCTCGTCCTCGCCCAGACCCGCGGCGCTCAGGGCCTGGTGCTCGGCGCGTTCGCGGATGATGTCGACCACGTCGTCGATGGTGATGCGGCCGAGCAGGATGTTGTTCTCGTCGACCACGGGTGCCGACAGCCAGTCGTGGTCGGAAAACTGGTTGGCCACCGTGCTTTCCGGCGTGGTGACCGGAATCGCGGCCTGCTCGTCGTCGATGAGCTCGTTGATCGGCGTCGCCGGCTCGTGCGTGACCAGCGCGCTCAGCGCCACACGGCCCAGATACTGGTGGCGGCGGCTCACGACGTACAGATGATCGGTGTGGTCCGGCAGTTCGCCGCGCAGGCGAAGGAAACGCAGCACCACGTCGACGGTGGTGTCGGCGCGCACCGTCACCACGTCCGGATTCATCAGGCGGCCCGCGGACTCCTCCGGGAACGACAGCACCTGCTCCAGCCGCTCGCGGTTGTCGCGATCCATCGACTTGAGCACTTCCTCGATGACCTGGTCGGGCAGGTCTTCGACCAGGTCGGCGAGGTCGTCGATGTCGAGGTCTTCGACCGCGGCCACCAGTTCGTCCGGATCCATGTCCGCGATGAGGCTTTCGCGCACGTCGTCGCCGACGTGCACCAGCACCTCGCCGTCGTCTTCCGGATCGACCAGGCCCCACACCACCTCGCGCTTGCCCGGCGGCAGCGATTCGAGCAGGTTGCCGATCTCGGCCGGCGACAGCGTGTTGACCAGTCGCCGCACCGGGCCGAGGCGGCCGCTGTCGAGCGCGTCCGACAGCAGACGCAGCTGGCGCGCGGTCTTGTCGTGACGGATGGCGTCGGCCATGGCGAGATCCGGTGAGGCTGCGGCGGGCGGGGTAGCGCGGCATTATCCGCGCTGCATCGTGCGCCGCGCCAGCGACGCGTGCGCGATCAGCGCGACGGCGTGGCGGTGGTCGCTGCCGGCTCGGCAACCGTGCGCGCGGGACGACGTCGCAGGCGCAGCATCGGCCGTTCGACCAGATGCCACGAGGCGATCGCAAGCAGCAGCGCGGCCGGGAACGCGAACAGGGTGATCTGCGTCGGCGTCGGGGCGCCGAACAGGTGCACCGCGAGCTGCTGCATCGGGAATGCCCACAGATACAGGCCGTACGAATAGTCGCCGGCGCGGTTGAACCAGAGCAGGTGCCGCGGCACGTACCCGAACCACAATGCGCCGTAGGCCAGCGCCGGAAGGAAGGCGTGCAGGTACCAGTCGGTGCCGTGCAGCAGCCATGCGATGCCGATCAGCGCGGCGAGGATCCACGCGTTCAGCGGCAGCGATTGTCGCAGCAGCCACGCCACGGCGCCGAGCGCGAACGCGCCCGCCATCGGCAGGAACGGTTCGAGCCGCAGCAGCGGCAGCGATCCGGGCCACAGCTGCGCGACCAGTGCCAGCAGCAGCAGCGCCGGCAGCGCAAAGCGCGCCCGCGCCAGCAGCCCGAGCGCGCCGAGCACGGCCAGCCACGCGTACACGCGCACCTCCGCCGGCAGCGTCCACAGCGAGCCGTTGACCGAGCGGCGCGGGTGCGTCTCGAACACGCCCGGCAAGGTCCATTGCATGTCGATCGGGAAGCGCAGGTTGTGGGTGATGTAGCGCCAGGTCTCGGCATGCGAGAAATACGCGCCGCGGTCCAGCGTGGTGACCGCGGCCCCGAGCACCAGCGCCGACAGGACGAGGCACGCCGCATACCCGGGCACGATGCGCAGCGCACGCGCCGCGAGGAACGCGCCCAGTTCGCGCCGCCGCAGCCAGCTGCCGGTGACGAGGAACCCGCTGATCACGAAAAACACGTAGACCGCGATGCTGCCGGCATAGACGCCCACACCGCTGCGCGTGATCAGGTCGACCGCGCCGGGCATGCCGCTGATCGCATGGCTGTGCGCGTACAGCACGAGCGATGCCGCGAGCATGCGCAGCAGCAGGAGGTTGTCGCCGGGTCCGGCCATCGCATCGGCCAGGCTGCGGTAGCGACCGGGCGCCGCCGGTTGCGCGCCCTCGACGACGGGCAGCGCCGCCACGCGCGGCCGCCGCCGCAGCGTGCGCACGCGCGGCGCCGCCAGCGCCAGTGCGCACAGCACCGCGATGACGATCTCGAACTCGCTCACGCCGCGCCGATGGACGCGTCCCGCACCGACGTCTGCGGCGCAAGCCCGGGACGGTGCGCGCATGCGATGTCGCGCTGCAGGGCAAACACCGCCAGCATGTGCGTGGGGGTGATGCGGCCGGCCTGCATCTCGGCCTCGTCGCGCGCATGCACGCGGTCGATGAAGTGGCGGTCGAAGACGTGCCCGGCATCGAAATGGTGGCCGAACCCGCGGTCGATGAACGGATCGATGATGTTGCCGAATCCGAGGAACACCTCCACGCCGAACCGCTCCAGCAGCAGCGGCAGCACGTCCTGCGCGCGCACGCCCTCGAAGCCTTCCACCGAACAGTCCCAGTCGAGGAAGTCGTCCTCCTGCCGCTGCAGCTGCAGGTTGTAGCGATACGACGGCGGCAACTGCTCCCAGAACTCGCGCACGATCGCGGCGGCCTCCGGCCAGCGCTGGTGGCCATTGCGGCCGATCATGTCGGACACGACGAAGCGCGCCTGCGGCTGCAGCGCCGCACGCACCGCATCGAACAGCGCCTCCAGCTCGAGCACGTGGTGCAGGCTCTGGTTGGCCATGATGCCGTCGTAGCGGCCCTCGGGCGTCCAGCGGTTGAAGTCGCCCTGCACCGGCAGCACGCGGCCTTCGAGCCCGGCTTCATGGGCCAGCGCCGCGCCGCGTTCGAGCATGGCCGGATTGATGTCCATGCACTCGAAGGTGAATTGCGTCAGGCCGCGCCGCACCAGGGCCTGCGCGATGCGGATCTCGGCATCGCAGTTGCCGCAGCCAAGGCTCACGAAGCGCGGCGCGGCGGCGCCGGTGTGCCGCGCCGAGAGAAACAGATGATGCGCGAGGAAATCCTCGGGGTGTTCGCAGTCGAACGCCTGCAGCATCGGACGCAGGTAGGCATTCGACCAGTAGTGGAAGATCGGCGGCAGGTCGTGCACCTGCACCTGATCGGCGAAAATGCGGGTTTCCTGTGCGATGCGGTCTTCGTAGCTTGGTGGCGCTGCGGCGGTGTCGGCGGTGTCGGCGGTGTCCGAGGTCTCGCCGCTCTCGGTGGGGATATCCACGGCCGGCGCTGCGGCCTCGCCCGCGCAGCTCGCGGGAGCCGCGACCGCATCCGCAGTTGCAGCGGCGGTCTCGGGCGCGGGATCGCTGTCCGACGCAGGCGGCGGTTCGGCGGCCGAGTGCGTGTCGGCGTCGTAACCGGGCAGTCGCCGCCACATCGCACGCAGTGGCTCGCGCAGCGCGGCGGGCAGCGCCGCCACCGCCGGCAGCACCATCGCCTTGAGCGTGTTGCGGTTCACGGCGTCGCCGGGTCGAGGATGTGGAAGTCGCCCACGGCCAACTCCTCGCCGGTCTCGACGTCGCGCAGGAACAGCGGCACCACGCGCGGCGATTCGATCAGCGCCAGCGGCACGCGCGCGGTGACGGCGGTGTCGCCGCGCGTGGCGCGCAGGCGGTCGTCGCCGAAGCGCAACTGCACGCGGCGCGGCGCGCAGGCAAGCTGGAACCACAGCCCGAGCGATCCGTCCGGCAGCGGATTGGCCGCGATGCCGGCGCGCGTGGAGGTCGGTCCCCAGCCGGTGACGGCGCAGAACACCTCCGAGCGGCTGCCGTCGGCGCGTTGCACGCGCTCGGCGCGTTCGCGCACCACCAGTTCGCCGATCGGCTGCGCGACTTCGCGCATCGGGTCGTAGAGCTCGATCGGATACCGCCCGGGTCGGGCCAGGATGCGTGTCTGCTGTTCGCCGAACAGGCCCGAGGTGAATCCGCTTTCCTGCACCTGCGTCGGTGCGGCGACGCCGTCGATGCGCACCACCGCCCAGCTCGGCACGCCCTGGGCCTGGAACCAGAGCCCGCTGTGGCCGTCGGGCTGCAGGTTGAACGGCATGTCCTGTTCGGTCGATTGCGGTCCCCATGCGGTGATCTGCGCGATCGCCGGTGCATCCGCATCCGTCGGGGTCTTCGGCGCCGGTTCCTCGTCGATTACCGTCGCAGGCGCGTCGCCGAG
The DNA here is from genome assembly GCF_014202825.1 of Chiayiivirga flava. Taxonomy (GTDB): domain Bacteria; phylum Pseudomonadota; class Gammaproteobacteria; order Xanthomonadales; family Xanthomonadaceae; genus Chiayiivirga; species Chiayiivirga flava. Next base: position 274,514 of record NZ_JACHHP010000003.1, read on the forward strand.
CGCGAGCCAGCGCAGGCCCGCCAGTTCGCATTCGGTGCGGCTCAGTTGCCAGCCCTCGATCTGGCACAGCGCCGCGTCGGCGAAATCCGCGGCGATCGCTGCGGCGATCCGCGTCTCGACCTGCGCCGTCTCGCCCGCGAGCGGGCCGATGCGCGTGTCGAGCGCCTGCGCGAGCGTGGATGCGGTCCATGCCTGCTCCTGGCTCGACAGCCAGGCCTGTCCGACCTCGGCCGTGCCGTCGAGTGCGCCGAGCATGGCGTCGAAGCCCGTCCCGAGCCCGGTCGCCGCCTGCCGGCTGCCCGACACAAGCGAGCCCAGCCGTTGCCACGGCAGCACGAAGGCGACCGCGGTGCCGCCCGCGGCGAGCGCGGCGACGAAGGTATCGCGACGGGTGATCATGCGGTCTCTCCCGCCGTTTGCCCGGCCAGGCGTTCGGCCATGCGCACCGACAGCGCCACCAGCGTGAGTGTCGGATTGGAATAGCCGTGGCGCGGAAACAGCGCGCTGCTGGCCACGTGCAGATTGGAAAGATCGAAGATGCGGCCGTGCGGGTCGGCGACGCCGTCGCGTTCGTCGCGCGCGAACCGCACCGTGCCCAGATGATGGTTGGCGCCCAGCACGCCGGCGCGCAGCGCCGGGCTGTCCTGCACCGTGCGACGCGAGCGTCCGAGCCCGAGGCGTGCGAGCGTGCGGCCGGTTTCGTCGAAGAAGGCCAGTGCCGAAGCGATGTCGCTCTCGTGCAGATGCCAGTCCAGGCGCAGGCGACGCAGTCCGAGCGCGCAACGTTCGTCCACCAGCGTGACGCGGCTGTCCTCGTGCGGGCGCGGCTCGACGATGGCCTGCACGGCGTAGTGCCAGTACTCGCCTGGCGAAAAGCCGAGCGCGCGCTGGCCGCCGTACCGCGCCAGCAGCGGTTCGGGCTTCGGCTGCGGATCGAGCATCATGCAGACGTTCTGGAAGCTGCCGTCGCGGATGCGGTCGGCGTGCGGTGCCAGCACCGGCATCACCGGCACGCCGTCGTCGCCGAAGCGGCCGTAGCGCAGGCCGGCCGGCGCCAGCAGCAGGCCCGGCCGCACGCCGTAGTGGTCGGCGAAGCCGCGGCCCAGATGCGGCGAGTGCAGGCCGACGCCGTCGTCGCTGCCCGCACCGCGCAGATTGAGCAGATGCCGGGTGGTCTCCAGGCCACCGAGCGCGAGCACGAACTGCGTCGCGCGCACCGTGCGGGTCGCGCCGTCGAGCGGTTTGACCGTGGCCGAGACGATGCGGTCGCCCTCGCGCCGCAGCGCCACGAGGTTGGCATGCAGCAGGCAGGTGAGGTTGGACTGGCGGTGCAGGTCGTCCTCGTACCGCGTGCCGAAGCGCGTCGGCGGACTGAAGCGGAACAGCCGCTGCGCCACCGCGGCATCGTCCGGCAGCGCCAGGCAGGCGCCGGGATGGCGTTGCGACAGCGCGGCCACGTCGTAATCGGTGGCGGGAATCTCGAGCCAGCGATGCGCGGCGTCGAGGTAGGGCGCGATCGTCTCCGGCCCGAACGGCCAGCCCGGTGTCGACCAGGCCGACGGCACCTCGAAATCGGTGGCATCGAACGGTTTGCACCAGCCGCCCCAGTGGCCGGACGTGCCGCCGAGCATGCGCCGGCGCGATGCCTCGATGGCGTAGCGCTGCGGCCCGACCTCGGCCCGGTACAGCTCCAGTTCGCGCTCGTCCGGCGTCGAGCGTCCGCCGCCTTCGAGCAGCAGGACGCGCCAGTCGGGCCGGCGGCGGGCGAGTTCGAGCGCGAGCGTGATGCCGGCAGGGCCGGCGCCGACGACGCAGACATCGGCGGCAAGGTCTGCAGTTGGGAGGCGTGCGATATCGTCGATCAAGTCCGTTCCCGGGACACAGGGCTGGTCGGTGCCCGGCGACACCCCTGCGCCGGTCGGCATGTGCTTCTGGATCCCCGGCATCGGCGCCGCGGGGGTCTGCACCTTACCCGACGCCGCGCCCCGCAGGCAAAACCGATGCTCAGTCCAGGCGCGCGAGCACCGCGAGAATGGCGTCGCGATCGCGCGCCCGCAGCAGCGCCGCGCTGCGCTTGCGCAAGGCGGCGTGCTCGCAGCCGCGCACCGCGTTGCGCACCTCCAGCATGGTGCCCGGATGCATGCTGAAGTCGGTCAGGCCCAGCGCCAGCAGCACGCGCGTGTAGCGGATGTCGCCGGCCAGCTCGCCGCACACGGCCACCGGTTTTCCGCAGCGTCGGCCGGTCGCGATCACATCGTGCAGCACGCGCAGGACGGCCGGATGCAGCGGCGAGGCGATGTCGGCCACCGCGTCGTTGCCGCGGTCGGCGGCGAGCAGGTACTGCACCAGATCGTTGGTGCCGATCGAGACGAAATCCATCGTGTCGATCATGGTCGGCAGGGCCAGCGCGGCCGCCGGGACCTCGATCATCGCCCCGATATCCAGATGGTCGGCGATCTCGAAACCTTCGGTGCGCAGGTCACGCGCGCAGTCCACCGCGAGCGCGCGGACCTGCAGCATCTCCTCGCGGCAGGTCACCATCGGCACGAGGATGCGCACGAAGCCGTAACCCGAGGCCCGCAGCATCGCGCGCATCTGGGTGCGGAACAGCGCCGGCCGTGCGAGCGACAGGCGCACGCCGCGCAGGCCCAGCGCCGGGTTGGGTTCGCGTGCCAGCGACACGCCGCTGGCGTCGGCCTTGTCGGCGCCCAGATCGAGCGTGCGCAGCGTCACCGGCCGGCCGTTCATGCCGAGCACGAGGTCGCGGTACGCGGCGAACTGCTCGTCCTCGGTCGGCAGCTCGCGCCGCTGCAGGAACAGGAATTCGGTGCGATACAGTCCGACACCCGCGGCGCCGAGGCGAAACGCTTCGGCCACGTCCTCGCGCGACTCGGCGTTGGCGTGCAGGTTGATCTCCACGCCATCGACCGTGCGCGACGGCGCGCTGCGCAGCCGCTGCAACGCACGCTGTTCGCGCTGCTCGCCGCGCCGCAGCCGGGCGAAGTCCTTGAGGTCGGCCGGGCCCGGTTCCACCACGACGCGGCCGCTGCTGGCGTCCACCAGCAGCGTGTCGCCGTCGTTGACGTGCTGCAGCGCCTGGTGTGCGCCCACCACCAGCGGCAGGTGCAGGCTGCGCGCGAGGATCGCGCTGTGCGACAGCGGGCTGCCCTGTGCCGCCACCACCGCAACGCAACCGCTCTCCACCAGTTGCGCCAGCTCCGCGGGCGCCACCGTGTCGCACACCAGCACCTCGCCGGCGAGGCCGTGCGCGGCGTCGATCTCGCCGCCGCCGTCGCGGTGCAGCGCGGCGTAGACGCGGCCGATCACGTGGTCCAGATCCTCGCGCCGGCTGCGCATGTACGGATCGTCCATCGCGTCGAACACCGCCGCGATGCGGTCGCGCTGCAGCTTCAGCGCGTAGCCGGCCGAATAGCGTGCGGTGCGGATCAGCTTGTCGAGACCGCCGATGAGCTCGGGGTCGTCGAGGATCAGCGCGTGCAGATCGAGGAACTCGCCGAGTTCCTGCGCCAGCGCGCCCTGCAGCTGTTCGCGCATGCGTCCGAGTTCGGCGCGCGTGGATTCCAGGGCCCGATGCAGCCGGTCGATTTCGCTGTCGACGGCGTCGGCCGCGATGCTCTGTTCGCCAAGGTCCAGCGCGTGCGGTTCGCGCACCCGCGCCCGCCCGATGGCAAGGCCCCGCGACGCGACCGCGCCGGTGAACTCCAGCCGCATCCGCGCGTCATCCCTCTTCGTCGAAACCGCGTGCGAACAGCGCCGTGGCGGCGTCGAGCGCATCGGCCTCGTCCGGACCGTCCACGCGCAGCACCACCTTCGTGCCGTGCGCGGCGGCCAGCAGCATCACCCCCATGATGCTTTTCGCGTTGACCTCGCGTCCGCGGCAGGCGAGGGTGGCGTTGGCGCGATGCCCCGACAGCAGCTGCACCAGCTTGGCCGCCGCGCGCGCATGCAGGCCGAGCTTGTTGACGATGGGCAATTCGCGCTCAAGCATGGTCGAGGATGACTCCGGTCTTGCCGCCCGAGACGGCGGTCTGTGCGAGCTGGTCCAGGCTCAGGTCCGGATAATTGCACACGCGCAGCACCATCGGCAGGTTCATCCCCGCGACGCGACGCGACGGCGTGCCGAGCTGGGTGAGCCTGGCGGCGAGATTGCTCGGCGAGGCGCCGTAGACGTCGGTGAGGATCAGCACGCCGTCGCCGCCGTCGGCGCGCCGCAGCGCTGCGCTGGCGCGCGGCAGTGCCGCGTCCAGCGGTTCGTCGAAGGCAAGTTCGAAGATTTCCAGGCGCAGGGGCAGGCGCCCGAGCAGCCGTTCGATCAGCGCGCCGTACTGGCTCGCGACACCGGGGTGTGCGACAAGGAGGAGTCCGACGCTCATGCAGCGATGGTACCGAATGCTGCAGTGCGGGAGTAGCGCGTCGTCGACGCATCCGGCCACGCCGCACAAAAGAACGGGCCCGGACGGTTTGCACCGTCCGGGCCCGGGCCCGACATTTGTCCTTGCGACACCGTTGGTGTGGTGCCGGACGCGATCGTGGGGTGGGGAGGGCCGATCGCGCCGGGACGGGTCGGGGGTTGCGGAGTTACTCGGCCTCTTCTTCCTGATCGCCGGTCGCGTAGGAGTCGAACTCGGTGCGGCTCAGCGACTCGCTCTGATCGGCGTCGTAGCTCGCGAACAGAGTGTTGAGCTCATGCTCGGCAGGGATCTCCGACTGCGAAATCGTGCCGTCCTTGTTGACGTCGAGCTCGTCGAACGTCGGCTGCACGGTCGTGGTCTGGGTCGGATCCATCACCGGCTGCGGCTCGCCGACGGGGGTGGTCTGCGCGTTGGCGGACGCGGCGAAGGCAAGGGCGATGGCCGAAGCGAACAGGGTGGCGGGAATCTTGCGCATGGGAAACCTCCAAATCGATCCATGAGTGGACGTCGAAGCCGTGGCTTCACGTGGAAGCCGTCGGGCTTCACGGGAGATATAGCACGCCGCGTGCCAATCTCTATTGCTCGGCAAGCATCTGAAAACGCTGATGTTGTGGGCGGTACAGCTGCGCGTCGCGCGGCGCGTCGCACGGTCGGCGATTCCACGTCGCGGCACGCTGCACGATCGCCGTTAGGACGACGTTAGCGCGCCGCGCGCCGACCGCGTGTCGCGCTTCACGCAGCGCGTCCGCACTCCGCTACCATCCCTGCGCCCGGACCGCGGGCGCACTGTCGGAGGATGCTGCCATGGGCCCGTTCGGTCGTCGTTCTCCCGCAGCGGCACAGGGCGCGCCGCGCCGCCGCGGAGGCTTTCGCTGGTGGGTGCTGCTGCTGTTCGCACTCTACGCCGGCTACTACTGGATCTCGAACCAGCAGGATGCCGCGTTCACCGGGCGCAGCCAGCTCATCGACAGTTCGGTCGAACAGGAAGCGGCGCTCGGCCTGCAGGCGTACGAGGAAGTGCTGGCGCAGTCGAACGTGGTCACCACCGGTGCGCTGCCCGGCCAGGTGCGCGAGATCATGACGCGCCTCGTGAACGTCGCGCCGCGCGTGGAGAACGATCTTGCCGCCGCACGCGGTGCGCAGCCGTCGACGCAGTGGGATGCGTTCGACTGGGACGTGAGCGTGATCGAGTCCGAGCAGGCCAACGCGTTCTGCCTGCCGGGCGGAAAGATGGCGGTCTACACCGGCATCGTGCCGATCGCGCAGAACGGCGATGCACTCGCGGCCATCATGGGCCACGAGATCGCGCACGCGCTGCTGCGCCACGGCGGCGAACGCATGGCGCAGCAGAAGCTCGCGCAGATCGGTTCGATCGCGGCCGGCGTGGCGGTGGGCGACATGCCGCCGGAGCAGCAGCGCATGGTGATGGCCGCACTCGGCGCCGGCGCGCAGTACGGCCTGCTGCTGCCGTTTTCGCGCGACCACGAATCCGAAGCCGACGAAGTGGGCCTGATGCTGGCCGCGGCCGCGTGCTTCGATCCGCGCGAAGCCGTCGGCCTGTGGGAGCGCATGGGGCAGGCCAGCGGTGGCCAGGCACCGCCCGAGTTCATGTCGTCGCATCCCAGCGGCGCCACGCGCATCGAGCGTCTGCAGCAGCTGATGCCGGCGGCGCTCGAACTGCGCCACACCTACTGCGGCGGCGCGCCGGCACCGACGGGGCCGGAGGCGTAGCGGGGCGACCGGCGCGGCGCCGAGGCGCGTCCTCGCCGGTCGACGCCGCACGGGCCACGCCATGCACCACGCCTGCCCGCGCCATGCGCTCGCGCTGATGCGTCATCGCATCGATGCGGCGGACACCTGGCGTTGCGAGACCTGCGACGGCCTGTGGCTGCCCGGCACCGTCGTGGCGACGGTGGTCGGCAATGCCCCGCGCTGGCCGGCGCGCGCCGCCACCGACGCCACCGCGCTGTGCTGCCCGGACGACGGCACGTCGCTGCGCGCGGTGGACGCCGACGGCATCGAGTTGGACCTGTGCGCCCGGTGCCACGGTCTGTGGCTCGATCGCGGCGAACTGGCCCACATCCTGCGCCGCGCACGCGGCGAGGACGATCCTGCCGAGCGACTCGCCGAGGCGCTGCTCGACGAACTCGAGTCCGGCAGCGCCGATGCCATCGACCGCGTTGCGACGCGCCCGGCGCGCCGACCCGGACGCGATACGGGCGGCGAGACCGACGGCGCAGATGTGTCCGACGTCGCGGGCGACGCGCTGTCGGCGGTGCTGGAGTTCATCGCGGATGTCTTCGGTGCCTGACGCGCAGGCGCGCGGTCACCGGCCGCGTCGGGCCCGGCGCAGGAAGCGTTCGGCCCAGCGTTCGACCTGCAGCGACGTGCGCGGTGCCGTGGCGGAAAAGCTGCGCTGCAACGCACCGCTGCGCCACGCCGAAAACACGATCGGATCGATGTAGGAATTGCGCGCCACCGCCGGCGTGTTGCCCAGCTGCGCGGCGATCTCGCGGACCACGCCCAGTTCGATGGACTTGAGGGCGCGTTCGCTCGCGGGCGTGGGCAGCGGCGTGCGCGCCAGCGCTTCGAGCGCGCCGCGCGTGGCGCGCCAGGTGCGGAAGTCCTTCGCGGTGTAGTCGCCGCCCATGACCTCGCGCAGGTAATCGTTGACCATCGACGAATCGATCGGCTCGTAGCAATCGCCGTCGACGCAGTACTGGAACAGCGCCTGGCCGGGCAGGGGATGGCAGCGGCGGATCAGCTTCACCACGCGCGGATCGTCGATCAGGCACTCGCGCACCAGCCCGCCCTTGCCGCGGAACCGCAGTTTCACGCGGTTGCCGCGCAGGATGCCGACGTGGCGCGAGCGCAGCGTGGTGAGGCCGAACGAGCCGTTGCTGCGCGCGTATTCGCTGTTGCCCACGCGGATCGAGGTGTCGGCCATCACCGACACCGCGGCGGCCAGCACCTTCTCGCGCGGCAGGCCCGGCAGTTTCAGGTCGCGTGCGAGGCGGCGGCGCAGCGCGGGCAGGGCGGCGGCGAAGCCGGCCATCGTCGCGTACTTGTCGCGGTCGCGCACGCGGCGCCATTGCGGGTGATAGCGGTACTGCTTGCGGCCGCGTGCATCGCGGCCCGTGGCCTGCAGGTGCGCGCGCGGGTGGGTGCTGATCCACACGTCGACGTACGCGGGCGGAATCGCGAGCTTGCGGATGCGCGCCAGCGTCTCGGCGTCGCGTACGGCGCGGCCGTGCGTATCGAGGTACGCGAACCCCTTGCCGGCGCGGCGGCGACGCAGCCCCGGATCGCTGTCGCGCACATAGACCAGCCCGGCCATGCGCGCGACGCGGGCTTCGTCCGGGGCGACGGCGTCGGCCTCAGCCGGCGTCACGGCGGGCCTGACGCAGGCGGCCGATCTGGCCGAGCACGGCGGTGATCACGAGCACGCCGTTGGTGAAGACGAACACCCAGTTCTCGACCAGCACGCTGTACACCACGAAGGCGAGACTTGCGACGATCTGTCCCACGAACAACCACGACGACAGCCGCGCCTGCGGGCCATCGCGCCACTGCAGTTGCACCTGCCGCAGCAGCGTCACCACCAGCACGGCCGACGCGCTCCAGCCGATCCAGTCCGCTGCATGCATCCGGTGCTCCGCGAGTGGGGTTGCGCGCGCCGCAGCAGGTTCCGTGCCACGGCCGCGCGGCTCGCACCGCCCTTCCGCATGCGGCCGTCTGCGCCATCGTCCGTCGCGCCCTCCTGCAATCGCTCGGACGGCATGCACGGCGTGCGCGTCCGGCATCGGCGGCGGGCACGCTTCGCGGACAGGCGATTTTCCGCGCGGTTTCCGGGCGATTTGCGTCGGGCTTGCGCGAATGTGCCGCAGATTGCACGTCGCATCGCGCGCCTGCGACGCCGCCGCTCGGCTTGTGATCGTCGGCGAAGCGCCGCTACCCTCGGGATCGCGCCATGCCTTCGGCTGCCTGCGCCCGCACCGCATGCCGTTGGCCCGTCCGATGCAGGACCTGTCGCCCCATCCCGCCCGCCGTCACGGAGATTCCCATGCGTACATCCCTGTTCCTCGCCGTCGCGCTTGCGCTGTCCGCCGCCGGGTGCGACCGCCAGACCCCCGCCGAGCCGCCCGCGCCGACCGCCGCGCCCGCGCCAGCCGCCACCCCCGCCGCGCCGGCGCCGGGCACGCCGGCTGCCACGACGCCCGCAGCCACACCCGCAACCACGCCCGCAACCACGCTCGCACCGGCAGGAACCGCAGGCGCCATGCCGCAGGCGCGCGTCGAGCTCAAGCCCACGCAGAACCAGACCGCTTCCGGCGGCCTCGTGCTCGAAAGCGACGGCAAGACCCCGGGCGTGCGCCTGCACGGCACCATCGAAGGCCTCACGCCCAACAGCACGCACGGCTTCCACATCCACGAAAACGGCGACTGCAGCGCACCGGACGGCAGCAGCGCCGGCGGCCACTTCAACCCGGACGGCAAATCGCACGGCGATCCGGCGAGCGAGGAGCATCACGTCGGCGACATCTTCGCGGTCACCGCCGATGCCAACGGCGTCGGTCAGGTCGATGCCCGCGCCGACCGTGCCACGCTCTCCGACGGCGCACCGACGGATGTGCTGGGCAAGGCCGTGATCGTCCACGAGAAGGCCGACGACTACAAAACCCAGCCCACCGGCGATGCCGGCGGCCGCATCGCCTGCGGCGTGATCCAGTAGCCGGCGGCGTCGATTCCCCCGTCTCCCGACGCGGGAGACGGGCCCTGCCTGCACACTGCGACAGTCCGGGCGGCAACCGCCCGGCGAGGAACCACGCCGATGCGCCGCACCTACCACGGCTCCTGCCACTGCAAGGCGATCGCCTTTGCCGTCGAACTGGACTTCGACGGCGGCATCCGCAAGTGCAACTGCAGTTTCTGCCGCAAGACCGGCTACCAGAAATCCTTCGCCGCCTTCGACGCGCTGACGCTCACGCACGGCCGCGACACGTTGCGCGAATACCTGCCGACGCCGTCGCACTGGCCGCCGGGCGACATTCACCACTACTACTGCCCCCACTGCGGCGTGCATCCGTTCTCGCACGGCGTGCTCGCGCAGATGGGCGGCGATTTCTGGGCGGTGAACATCGCCTGCCTCGACGACACGGACGAGGCCACGCTCGCCGCCGCGCCGCTGATCCACGAAGACGGCCTGCGCGACAGGCAGGACGCCGCACCGGCGATCACGTCCTATCTCTGATACGCGTGCGCGGACGGCGGCGGCACGCCGAGCTGCACCAGCAGGTCGCGGTCCCACGCCGGTTCGTCGGCGAACTCCTGCGCGAGGAAATCGACGAAGGCGCGCACCCGCGGAGGCACCAGGCGGCGCTGCGGCATCACGGCGTGGATGCCGGTGTCCTGCGGACGATGCTGCGGCAGCACGATGCGCAGGCGTCCGGCGCGCAGGTCGTCGCCCACGTGCCAGGTGGAATGCAGCGCGATGCCAAGGCCGGCGACGGCGGCGTCGCGCAGCAGTTCGCCGTAGTTGCTTTCGCAGCGGCCGCGCACACGCACCACGGTCTCGCCGCCGCCGTCGGGCGCACGCAGCCGCCACATGTCGTGGCGACCGGCGCTGCCGACCAGCACCAGGCATTCGTGCCGGGTGAGATCCTGCGGCGAGTCCGGGGTGCCGTGCGCGGCGAGATAGGACGGCGATGCGCACAGCACGCGCCGGTTCAGCGCAAGCCTGCGCGACACCAGGCTCGAATCGTGCAGATCGCCGATGCGGATCGCCAGATCGAAGCCTTCGCTGACCAGGTCCACCACCTGGTCGGTCAGATGCACGCTGACGCGCACGCGCGGATGGCGCGCGAGAAAGCGCGGCAGCAGCGGCGAGATGTATTGCCGCCCGAACGACGCCGACATCGTCACGCGCAAGGTGCCGGCCACGCCCGCGCCGGCGTCGCGCAGCCCGCTGCCGAGCGATTCCAGATCCTGCACCAGCCCGCGGCCCTGCTCGGCGAGCAGCGCGCCTTCGGGCGTGGCGTGCAGTCGGCGCGTGGTCCGGTGCAGCAGGCGCACGCCCAGGCTCGTTTCCAGTCGCTTGAGGCGCTGGCTCGCGACCGCGGTCGAGAGATCCAGGCTGCGCGCCGCGGCACTGATCGACCCCAGGTCCAGCACCCGCAGGAACAACGCGATGTCGCCGATGCGATCCATGATTGTCAACGAGCGGTTGAAAGTGAATCGCGATCCTGCGTGTTTTTCGCGTGGAACGCGAGGCCTATCGTGGCGGCTTCCGCTCCGCGGCACCCGCCGCGCGGCTCGCACACGCTGTTTCCCGCAAGGAGTCGATCATGGACCACCGTTTTCTCGGCGCATCCGGTTTCCGCGTGCCGGCCCTCACGCTCGGCACCGGCACGTTCGGCGGCAAGGGCCCGCTGTTCAGCGCATGGGGCAACACCGACGCCGCCGAAGCGCGTCGCCTGCTCGATATCTGCATCGACGCCGGCCTCACCATGTTCGACAGCGCCGACGTGTATTCGTCCGGGGCCTCGGAAACCATCCTCGGCGAAGCGATCCGCGGACGCCGCGACCGGGTGCTGATCTCGACCAAGGCCTCGTTCCGCTTCGACGATGGCGTCAACAGCATCGGTTCGTCGCGCTGGCATCTGATCCGCGCCATCGACGCCGCGCTCGCGCGCCTGGGCACCGACTACATCGACCTCTTCCAGCTGCATGGCTTCGACGCGCAGACTCCGGTGGAAGAAACGCTGTCCACGCTCGACGATCTGGTCCGGGCCGGCAAGCTGCGCTACATCGGCGTGTCGAATTTTTCCGGCTGGCAGCTGATGAAGTCGCTCGCGGTGGCCGACCGGTACGGCTGGACGCGTTACGTCGCGCACCAGGCCTACTACTCGCTGCTCGGGCGCGAGTACGAGTGGGAGCTGATGCCGCTGGCGCAGGACCAGGGCGTGGGTGCGGTGGTGTGGAGCCCGCTCGGCTGGGGCCGCCTCACCGGCAAGCTGCGTCGCGGCGCGCCGCTGCCGCCGACCAGCCGCCTGCACGAAACCGGCAACCTCGGCCCGCAGGTGGACGACGAGCGCCTGTACCGCGTGATCGACGCGCTCGATCGGGTCGCTCAGGACACCGGCAAGACCGTGCCCCAGATCGCGCTGAACTGGCTGCTGCAGCGTCCGACGGTGTCGACCGTGGTCATCGGCGCGCGCAACGAGGAGCAGCTGCGGCAGAATCTGGGCGCGGTCGGCTGGACGCTCGCGCCCGAACACATCGCGCAGCTGGACGCGGCAAGCGCGGTGACGCCCACCTATCCGTACTGGCACCAGCGCGGCTTCGAACGCAATCCGCCGCCGGTCTGAGCCGATGCCGATCCAGGAGACCCCGATGAAGGCCGTCGCACTGACGCGTTATCTGCCGATCGACGATCCGCAGTCGCTGCTCGACGTGGAACTTCCGCTGCCGACGCCGGAGCCGCACGACCTGCGCGTGCGCGTGCTGGCCGTGTCGGTGAATCCGGTCGACACCAAGGTACGCGCGCGCAAGCCGCAGGTGGAAGCCACGCCGCGCGTACTCGGCTACGACGCGGCCGGCGTGGTCGATGCGGTCGGCGTCGCCGTCTCGCGTTTCCGGCCCGGCGATGTCGTGTACTACGCCGGCGACATCACGCGCGCGGGGAGCAATGCGCAATACCAGCTCGTCGACGAGCGTCTGGCCGCGCTCAAGCCCGCGTCGCTCGACGCGGCGCAGGCCGCGGCACTGCCGCTGGTTGCGATCACCGCGTGGGAGCTGCTGTTCCAGCGCATGCCGTATTCGCCCGATGCCGGCGGGCAGGGCAAGACTCTGCTGGTGCTGGCCGGCGCCGGCGGCGTGGGTTCGATCGCGATCCAGCTGGCGCGCCGCGCGGGATTCACTGTCATCGCCACGGCGTCGCGTCCGGAGACCGTGGACTGGTGCAGGCAGCTGGGCGCGCACCACGTGATCGACCACCGCCATCCGCTGCCGCCGCAACTGGCGGCGATCGGGCACGCGCAGGTGGATGCGGTGCTCAACCTCGTCGACACCGATGCGTACTGGGACACGATCGGCGAGGTGCTGATGCCGCAGGGCCACGTCGGACTCATCGTGGAACCGTCCGGCGCGCTGAAGATCGGCGATCCGTACAAGGCCAAGTGCATCGGCATCCACTGGGAAATGATGTTCGCACGCGCCCGCTTCCGCACCCACGACATGGCCGAGCAGGGCCGCATCCTTGCGCGTGTGGCCGAACTGATCGACGCCGGCGAACTGCAGGGCATCCAGCGCGAGACCTTGAGTCCGATCAACGCGGCGAATCTGCGCGAGGCGCATCGCCGGCTCGAATCGGGCAGGACCGTCGGCAAGCTGACGCTGGCCGGCTGGGCCTGACGCGGCTGCCGACCCGCGTGCGCGCGACGCCCGCGCGGCCGGACCGCCGCGCGCGCCGTGCCGCCCTGCTCAAACGGCGTGGCATGGCGTCATAATGCGGTCACACCGGCGTCTGCGCCGTACGCGGTGATTGCCTGCATGAACGATGTCGCGCTCGCTCCCGAGCTGTCCGATGGCCTGGACTGGATCAACGCGCCCGGCCCGCGGATCGCGACGCTGCGCGGTCGCGTCGTGGCGCTCGGCTTCTGGAGCGCGGGTTCGGCGTATTGCCACAATCTGCTCGACGACCTGCGCGTGCTGCAGGGCCGGTTTTCCGACGGCCTCACCGTGCTCGGCATCCACACGCCCAAATTCGAGGCCGAGCGCGACCAGCGCACGGTGATCAAGGCCGTCAATCGCCTGCGTCTGCGGTTTCCGGTGGCGAACGACCCGGACTTCGTCACCTGGCAGCACTACGGCGTGCGTGCCTGGCCGTCGGTGGCGCTGATCGATCCGCAGGGGCAGCTCGTCGAGATCGTCGCCGGCGACCTGCGCCGCGGCGAACTCGAAGCGCGCATCACGCAGCTGCTCGACGATGCCGGCGACCGCGGCCTGCGCGTCTACGGCGCCCACGACGACACCGTCGCCGCGCAGGCGCGCCCCGAGCCGAGCATGCCGCTGCGGTTTCCGTCGGGCCTGGCGCTCGCGTCCAGCCATCTGTACGTGGCCGACACCGGCCACCATCGCATCCTCGAATGCAATCTCGACGGACGCATCCTGCGCCAGTTCGGCTCGGGCAATCCGGGGTTTCTCGACGGCGGCAGCAGCGAAGCGAGTTTCCAGTCGCCGCGCGGCCTCGCGCTGGTGCGCGACATGCTCTACGTCGCCGACGCCGGCAACCACGCGCTGCGCCGCATCCGCCTGCTCGACGGCGACGTCGACACCCTCGCCGGCAACGGCAGCGCGGGCCTGCCGCAGCCCAGCAGCGAGGCGCGGCCGGAAGACATCGTGCTGAACGCGCCGTGGGACGTCACCGGCAGCCCCGAGCGCCTGTTCATCGCAATGGCCGGCAGCCAGCAGATCTGGGAATACGATCTTGCCCGGCGCAGCTTCCGTGCCGCGGCCGGATCGGGCCGTCTCGCGCTCGCCGACGGTGCCGGCGCCACCGCCGCGTTCGCGCAACCCGCGGGCCTGGCGCTGGTGCAGCAGACCCTCTACATCACCGATTCGGCCGGTTCCGCCTTGCGCAGCCTGCATCTTGGCAACGGCACCGTGCAGACGCTGATCGGGCAGGGCCCGTTCGAATTCGGCAACGAGGACGGCAGCCGCGCCACGGCACGCATGCAGTACCCGCTCGGGCTCGCGCTCGACCCCTCGGCGCCGGTGCTGTGGATCGCGGACGCCTACAACGACTGCGTGCGCTCGCTGCGCCTGGGCGGCGGCGACCTGACCCGCGCCGACATTCCCTACCGCCTGCACCAGCCCGCCGCCGTGGCCGCGGGCGACGGCGTGCTGTGGATCGCGTGCGCCGGCGCGCACGAGGTGGTGCGTTTCGAACCCGAGTCCGGCAGCGTGCGTCGATTGCCGGTCGGCGAATGAGGGCAGGGGACGAGGCCGCGGGCTTCGACGGCAAGGAGTTCGCCCGTGCGCTCACCAACGCGCCGGGCGTGTATCGCATGATCGCCGCCGACGACAGCGTGCTGTATGTCGGCAAGGCCTCGTCGCTGAAGAAGCGCGTCGCGAGCTACTTCAACGTGGCCGAGCGCGGCCCGCGCACGCGCGCGATGCTGGCGCAGGTGGCGCGCATGGAAGTCACGGTGACGCGCACCGAAGGCGAGGCGCTGCTGCTGGAGAACCAGCTGATCAAATCGCTCAAGCCGCGCTACAACGTGCTGCTGCGCGACGACAAGAGCTACCCGTACATCTACCTCACCACCACCGATGCCGTGCCACGCATCGCGTTCTACCGCGGCACGCGCTCGCTGCCGGGCCGCTTCTTCGGCCCGTTCCCGAGCGCCTGGGCGGTGCGCGACACGCTCAACACCATCCACAAGCTCTTCCGCCTGCGCTCGTGCGAGGACACGGTGTTCCGCAACCGCAGCCGGCCGTGCCTGCAGTACCAGATCCGGCGCTGCAGCGCGCCGTGCGTGAACCTCGTCGATCCCGCCGACTACCGCGACAGCGTGCGCCGCACGCAGCTGTTCCTCGACGGCAACAACGATGCGCTGGTGAAGGAACTGGGCGAGGCGATGGAGCGCGCCAGCGCCGCGCTCGATTTCGAGCAGGCCGCGCGCCTGCGCGACCAAGTGGTCGGCCTGCGCAAGATGCAGGCGCGCCAGTACGTGGACGGCGACCGCGCCGACATGGACCTGCTCGCCTGCACGATGGAGCAGGGCATGGCCTGCATCGTGCTGCTGAGCTTCCGCAACGGCATGAACCTGGGCACGCGCAACTTCTTTCCGCGCACCAACGGCGTGGAGGACATCGGCGAAGTGCTCGGCGCGTTCGTCACGCAGTACTACTTCGAACAGCGCCCGCCGCGCGAGATCGTGCTCAGCCACGCCATCGCCGACCAGGCACTGATCGAGCAGGTATTCACCGAGCAGGTCGGCGCGAAGGTGCAGATCAAGACCGCGGTGCGGGCCGAGCGCGCGCGTTATCTCGACCTTGCGATGCAGAACGCGCGCCTCGCGCTTGCCGCGCAGATCGGCAGCAGCGCCACGCAGCGCGCGCGCGTCGCGTCGCTGCAGGACCTGCTGGCGATGGATGCGCCGCCGCAGCGCATCGAATGTTTCGACATCAGCCACACCATGGGCGAGGCCACCGTCGCCTCGTGCGTGGTGTTCGACGCCGAGGGCCCGGTGCGCGCGCAGTACCGCCGCTACAACATCGCCGGCATCACCGGCGGCGACGACTTCGCCGCGATGCGACAGGCCCTGGAGCGCCGCTTCCGGCGCGCCCAGGACGACGGCGTGTTGCCGGACCTGCTGCTGATCGACGGCGGCAAGGGGCAGCTCGCACAGGCCGTCGACGTGCTGCAGGAGCTGGGCATCGCCGGGGTGGAACTGGTCGGCGTGGCCAAGGGCGTGGAGCGGCGCGCGGGGCACGAGAGCCTGATCCGCCCGGACGGTTCGGAACTGCGCCCCGGGCCGGATTCCCCAGGCCTGCACCTGATCCAGCAGGTGCGCGACGAAGCGCACCGCTTCGCCATCACCGGCCATCGCGGGCGTCGCGCGAAGACGCGCGAACGCAGTCGGCTCGAAGATATTCCGGGCATCGGCGCCCGTCGACGCGCTATGCTGCTCAAACATTTCGGCGGTCTTGCTGCGCTCAAGCGCGCCGGCGCCGAGGAAATCGCCCGCGTCGAAGGCATCAATGCCGCCCTCGCACGCCGCATCTACCTCGCACTGCACGGATTGCCCGAGGAATAGACCCGCGTGACGCTGACCATTCCGACGCTGCTGACGCTGTTCCGCATCCTGCTGATCCCGGTGCTGGTGGTGGTGTTCTATCTGCCGTATCCGTGGACCAACTTCGCCGCGGCCTTCGTCTTCGCGCTCGGTGCCATCACCGACTGGCTCGACGGCTGGATCGCGCGCAAGTGGCACATGTACTCGGCCTTCGGCGCCTTCCTCGACCCGGTCGCCGACAAGCTCGCCGTCGCCACCGCGCTCATCCTCATCGTGCAGGGCCACCCGACGCTGTTCATGGCGCTGATCGCGGCGGTGATCATCGGACGCGAGATCACGATCTCGGCATTGCGCGAGTGGATGGCCGAGATCGGCCAGACCTCGCGCGTGCGCGTGGCCGCCATCGGCAAGATCAAGACCATCGTGCAGATGGTGGCGCTGGTGATGCTGCTCTACCGCGAGCCGTTGCTGGGCCTGCCGATCTTCCGCATCGGCGAAGGCCTGCTGGCCGTGGCCGCCGTGCTCACGCTGTGGTCCGCGCTCGCCTACCTGCGCGCCGCGTGGCCTGCGATGCGCGGCGACCATGCCAGGACCGGCGGCGGTTCCGGCGGCGGCCGCCGCGACGCATGAGCTTGGAGACGACATCGCACCGGCGATCTGTTGACATCGTTCGCCAGAAACGTAAAATGGACGGCTCAACGCGGGAATAGCTCAGTTGGTAGAGCACGACCTTGCCAAGGTCGGGGTCGCGAGTTCGAGTCTCGTTTCCCGCTCCAGATTCATGCCGATGTGCTCGATGTCGGCGCGCTTCAAGTCGAGACCCCGGTACGCCGGGGTTTCGTGTTTTCGGACCGGGGAATCGGTCCGCACGTCACCGGCCTGGTGGCAGAGTGGTCATGCAGCGGCCTGCAAAGCCGTGTACGCCGGTTCGATTCCGACCCAGGCCTCCAGCGACAGACAGCAAACCCGCCGCGGCGGGTTTTTTGTTGTCCGCCTCGAAGGTCGCCCCCGCACCGGAATCCACCTCCATGTCGTCCATGCCCGTTCGAGTGCAGTTGCGTCGCAGCCGCGGCTGGCGCATGCCGCCCGACACGGTGAAGGTCGACCGTTCCACGCGCTGGGGAAATCCGTTCCCGGCCGCGTCCGCGGCAGCGCGTGCGGAGGCCGTGGCGCGCTTCCGCGCCTTCGTCGCGGCACCCGGGCAGGCGGACCTGCGCGAGGCGATCCGGCGCGAGCTGCGCGGTCGCAATCTTGCCTGCTGGTGTCCGCTCGACGGTCCGTGTCATGCCGACGAACTGCTGCGCATCGCCAACGCCTGAGATCCTACGGCGGCGTGAGCAGCGGCAGCAGCGTCTCGACAGGCGCATCGTTCGGCAACACGCGCAGACCCGGTACGGCGCGGCCGATCTCCGCGCCCAGCGCCAGCGTCACGCCTTCGTCGGGGCACAGGTCGAGACAGCCGACGACGGCGACGCGGATCTCGTGCACGCCCGCGCGGCGCAGTGCGCGTTTCAGATCGCCGCGCAGCGTGTCGCGGTCCTGCCGCTTCATGCATTTGCCGCAGACCAGCACCAGCTGCCGCCATGGTGCGGGGGCCGTGCCGATGGTGTCGTGCGATGGGGGCGTTTTCGGCATCGGAGATTGGCCGGACCGGGCTGCGCCTCTGCGGCGCGATGCCGGCGACTGCAACGGTTCGCCGTTGCGGGCACACACGCAGCGGAGCGAAAGGGCATGACGACGCTGACGACGCGCCGCAGCGCGCCGCCATGCGTCGAACGCCGTGCGTCAGTCGTCGAACTCGATTTCGAGATCTTCCTCGCAGAAATCGAACGAGGTCGGGTCGGACACCGACTCGTCCGCGAACGTGGCGCGCACCTGCCATTCGCAACCCGAATCGTCCGTGCTCGAATCCCACACCACCTCGGTCGACGTTCCGGCCGGAATGCCGCGACCGATGTCGAAGTAGCCCCACGACCGCCCATCCTCGGACACTTCCACCCCGGTGATGCGGCTGCTCGAGCTGTTGGTGATGGTGAAGCTGTAGGCGTGGCTCACGGCCGGCAGGGCGAAAAGCGACAGGGCAAGCAGAACGGTGCGCATGATGTGATCCTGGGGTGCGAGGATTCGCGCCGCCAGCATAGGCGATCGATCGCCGCAACGGCGCGCGCATGCCTGCCCGCCACAGTGAAGAATCGCAACGCCGCACGATGCACCGCGTCGCCGGACCACTCGCGTCCGACGGTTGATCCGCTCCGGCCGGTCGCCGATCCGCTCCGTCCCGTCGCCCTGCGTCGGCTTGCTAGACTGCCACCGCGCCCGGATGGCGAAACTGGTAGACGCAAGGGACTTAAAATCCCTCATCCGCAAGGGTATGCGGGTTCGATCCCCGCTCCGGGCACCATAAAAAACTCAGAAATCTGCCCGAACGCGACGCTTGATCGCGAATCTGGCTGCCGACGCCGGCGCCCCTACAGTGCTCGCTGTGCGCCTCATAGTCCCATCGCGTCGAGCGCGGCGAGCGCTGCTCTTATGCTGCCGGCTACCTTGCACTGATATCGCGCGGCGCAGCCGTTCGGCTGATTCAGTTGACTCGCAAGGTGTGCCTCGGTGAAGAAGGCGTCGCAGTGTGGAAGTGCCGACGCCGCATGGTCCCAGTCATCCCAATCATTGGGCGTGAGACTCCGATGCGGATCGCCTACTTCGTAAAGGGCAAACAGATCCGCGAAGATTGCTGCGGAGGCTAGGTGCCCACCGAGCTTGCCCACCCTGAACTCATCAACTGCTCTATCAATGATGTCGCCAACCCAGCGGTTGATGTCATGAGGACTTGTCTTTGCACCAATCGCTTCGTAGTGCCGCTTCATTTGAGACTCGAAGGCAGCTGCGTAGTCTTTCTCCAGCGCAACTCGAAAAGCGATGACTCTGGAAGTCGAGCGTTTGAGCCCCTTCGCCTTGCTATCTTTCTTCAGCCTTTCCACTGTGGCAACTGTTCGGGCGTCAATTGATTCTGCGAAACATGAAAGATCGCCCAGGTCGCTTATCAGTCGAGTGAGCGAAGTTGTGTGTGCAGCGTCTGAGACACACTTGTAGAGCACGTCTCTTGTCAGCGCCGTCATCGGCAAGTCAATGTCAGGATAAGTCGACTTGAACATTTGACCCACGTGAGTCCAGCGGCCAACCTGACCATCGAATGGCACCCGCAGTGCCTCACTAGCGAATGACCACGCTTCGATCAGCCGCTGTTCCTCAGTGCTCGTCAGGCACACTCCTTCGCAAAGCTCATCGGCAATGGCCGCAATGGCGTGTAGCTTCGCCAAGTTCTGCTGTTTCGCAAATTCGGTGAATGTGCCACCGTGCAACACGCACGTTAGCCGTCGTTCCCTGGCGCCTGCCCGTAGCCGCCTTAGCAGACTGTCTCGCTCACTGGATCCATCTTCGCGCGCGTCGCGCAGCCAAACCCAGAAGTTTGTGTCAAGGAATATCTTTGGGATACCGGAGATGCCATTGAGAAGTACGCGGCGATAAAGCTCGTCGTACTCGTATGGACTGACGCCCGTACCTACGGTGTGATGGAACCTGACGAGAAAGGGCCCCTCAGGCTCGTCCATCAGGTGATGCATGGGGACTCCACGGTTCTCCGCTATCGTTGAGCGTCAACTAGTCGCGTAAAAAAACATAAAAAACCAATGCTTTGAATTGATTTCTTGATTGGGTGCCGATTCCTGTCAAGGCAACGAACAGCGAGCTTGCACGACGCGCCTGCGGTGCAGCCGTTGCTTCGCTTCCGTCGCGTGAGGGCGCGGCGCGCTGCGCAGCGTGCGCGTTGCACGCCGTGGCTATGCGCCCGACAACGCGTGTCGTCGTGGTCGATCCGGTTCCTCGTCCGGCAACGCGTCTGCGGCGCAGCACTGCTCGCAGCCTTCGCAGCGCGGATAGAGCACGCGTGCGTCGCAGATCGCGCGTGCTGCGCTCGGGAACGATCCCAGGTAGTGCGAGTGCGGCGGTGGCGGCGCGGCCGGGCAATCGGCGCAGTGCACTTCGAAGTGGCCGTTGGTGCGGCGGGATTTGGCGACCAGGAACAGCGGCATGCGGCGGGCCGGACAGGAGCTCGTCCCCGTACTGTCGCAAGCGGCAGGAATCTCTCACCTGCCGGGCTCCGCTCAGCGCAGGCCGCGTCCGCGCAGCCAGACCTCGGCATCGATGCCTGCGGCCTCGAGTGCGGCCGGCAGCAGCACCAGTGCCTCGAATGCGGCCTGCGCGCCGCCGCAGCGCAGCACCAGCGCGTCCCAGGCCGCGATCGAGTCGGGGTGGTGCAGGCTCACGGCCACGGTGCGGGGGACCGGCTTTGCGCCGATGTCGGCGGTGCGGGCGATGGCGGCGTTGCGCGGCATGGGCGGAATCCTCGGGTGCGGCGTCCACGATGACGCAGGCCTGCCGCGGCTCCCATCGGAATTCGACCGCGCGCCGCTACGAAATTTCCTAGCTCCGCAGTCAGGCCGGACACGCCTTCTGCGGGTGCGGCGCGGCGGGCGGGCCACTAGACTCGGACTCCGCCGCACGTCGTCGCGTGTTGGCGTCGCGACTTCCGCACCGGACCCGAGCCCATGCTGCCTTCACGCTACTCCGCCTTCGTCCTGGCCCTTGCGGGCCTCGCCGGTTCGCTGCTGATGCTGGGGCTCGGCGGCTGGGCGCCGCACTGGGGCTGGCTCACGCTGTTCGCCGTGAGCGCGGCGCTGAGCATCGTGGGGATCTGGGACCTGCTGCAGCGGCGCAGCACGTTGCGGCGCAACTACCCGATCCTCGCGCACCTGCGCTACTTCCTCGAATCGATCGGGCCGGAGATCCGCCAGTACTTCATCGAGGAAGACCACCAGGCCAATCCGTTTTCGCGGGCGCAGCGTTCGATCGTCTATCAACGCGCGAAAAACGCGCTCGACAAGCGTCCGTTCGGCACGCAGTTCGATGTCTACGCGCCGGAGTACGAGTGGATCAACCATTCCATCGCGCCGGCGCGCATCGATTCGCACGATTTCCGCCTCACCATCGGCGGCGAGCGCTGCACGCAGCCGTATTCGGCCAGCGTGTTCAACATCTCCGCGATGAGCTTCGGCTCGCTCTCGGCCAACGCCATCCTCGCGCTCAACGAAGGCGCCAAGCGCGGCAACTTCTATCACGACACCGGCGAGGGCTCGATCTCGCGCTGGCACCGCGAACGCGGCGGCGACCTGGTATGGGAGATCGGCTCGGGCTACTTCGGCTGCCGCAACGACGACGGCACCTTCAGTCTCGAGCGGTTCAAGGCCAATGCCTTGTCCGAGCAGGTGAAGATGATCGAGATCAAGCTCTCGCAGGGCGCCAAGCCGGGCCACGGCGGCGTGCTGCCGGGGGTGAAGGTGTCGCCGGAAATCGCCGCCGCGCGCGGCGTGCCGGTCGGGCAGGACTGCAATTCGCCGGCGCGCCATTCGGCCTTCGACACGCCCGCGGGACTGCTCGACTTCGTGCAGACGCTGCGCGAGGCCTCGGGCGGCAAGCCGGTGGGCATCAAACTTGCGATCGGACATCCGTGGGAATGGTTCGCGATCGCCAAGGCCATGCACCGCAGCGGCGTCCTGCCGGACTTCATCGTCGTCGACGGCGGCGAGGGCGGCACCGGCGCGGCGCCGCTGGAATTCACCGACCACGTCGGCGCGCCGCTTCGCGAGGCGCTGATGCTGGTGCACAACACGCTGGTCGGGCTCAATCTGCGCGGCAAGATCCGCATCGGCGCGGCCGGCCGCATCGTCACCGCGTTCGATCTCGCGCGCACCATCGCGCTGGGTGCCGACTGGTGCAACGCGGGTCGCGGCTTCATGTTCGCGCTGGGCTGCATCCAGTCGCAGAGCTGCCACACGGACCGATGCCCGACGGGCATCGCGACGCAGAACGAGACACGCCAGCGTGCGCTCGACGTGCCGGACAAGTCGCAGCGCGTGCACCGCTTCCACGAAAACACGCTGCTCGCCTTCAAGGAACTCCTGGCCGCCGCCGGACTGACGCACCCGTCGCAACTGGGGCCCGAACACATCGTGCAGCGCGTGTCGTCGAACGAGGTGCGTTCGCTCGCCGCGCTCTACGCCTGGGTGCGCCCGGGCGGGCTCATCGACGGAACCTCCGACCACGCCGTGTTCAAGGTGTTCTGGCAGCAGTCCGATCCGGACACATTCGTGGCGCCGCCTTCGGTGCTGTCGCTGCAGACCACCAAGCAGTGCTGAGCACGTTCTCCGATCGCCCTATTCGAAACTGTTGCCGAAGATGCGATCGACGATGAAATCGACCGGCACGGACACGCTGTCGCTGTTGTTGCCGCCCTGCGGATCGTCGATTTCGCTGTCGATGCTGGCCTGGCTGGCGAGCGCGCCTGCGCCGGTGTAGTCGATCGGCACGTTCACCGTCACGACGATGGCGGACGTGGTGCCGGAGTTCAGCACGCCACGGGTGCAGCTCACCGTCGCGCCGCCGGTCGCGCAGGTCCAGCCCGATCCGCTCGCATTCAGGACCGTCACGCCGGCAGGCAACGTCTGAACCATCTGCAGTGCCGTCGCCTGGTCCGGGCCATCGTTTTCCACCGTGATCGTGAACGTCAGCATGCCGCCGCGCGGCACCGGCGACGGGGTCGCAGTCATCCCGAGCGACAGGTCGGCCATCGGCACAGGCGCAGATGCATCTTCGTACACGAACCGCACGGCCGCGACATCGTCGGCTGCGAGCGTTGCGCCTCGACCGTCCGCGTGCAGCGACGCCCGCATGGTGGCCGCATCCGCGGTGGGGTTCGAGCCGCAGGAGGTTGGCACGTCGCTGCCGCACGAATGGGCGAAGCCGAGCGTATGCCCGACTTCGTGCACGAAGAATTCGATCCCGCTGCGGCCATCGTCGTCGTCGAAGAAGCAGCCGGCGCTTGGCTGCGTGACGAGCGTGCCGCGGAGCAGTCCGTACCACTGGACGCCGTTGTACGTGTGCTGCTGCGAGGTGGCCGACGAGCCGCCCGCGCCGAGGATGCCGCCGCCGCCGGGGCTGCAGTCGTAGTCGCCCGGGATCACGTTCTGCGGGTCGTTCCACGAGACGTTGGCGTCGCGCGCCTCGGTGCTGCTGCCGGTGCCGGCGTAGCTCATGAGGACCAGGCTGCCCGGATCGTCCACCCAGCCGGCAAGACCTGCGGCCAACTGTTCGAATTCGTTGCGCACCATGTTCTGCTGGCCGCCTGCGGGGGCGTACCAGCGCATCGTCGTGCCCTGTTCGAACTGGGCCCAGCGGCCGTTGCCGATGGGAAAGTTCGGGTTGTTGAAATTGATCCGGATGAGGTTGAATTTCGCGGCGTCCGTCGCGTCTGCGCGCAGATAGTTCTCCGGCGCCGCGACCCCGGCCGCGCGCCGCACGATCCAGTGTTCGAACGCGTCCGCCGCGCGCGGCAGTGCGAAGCGGGCGTTCTTTCCGCGCCCCAGATCGGTGCTGTCGTCGAGCACGCGTCGGTAGACGTCGCCGTGTTTGTCCGGCACGGGGAAAAACATTCCGAGCGTCAGCTGCGTCGCCTGCAGATCGCCGTCTCCGCGCTGCATGTAGAACAGCAACATGCGCTGGTCGACAGGCAGGGACGGGACCCCCGCGTAACGCAGTCCGCCGTCCTTGGTCCAGTACCCGGGCAACACCAGCGTCTGCTCGCGCCCGAGAATCTTGCCGGCGAGCTCGCGCACGATGCGGACGCGGTAGCGCGTCTCGCCGCGCTCCGGCGACGCGGAGGCTGCGCCGACCTCGACCAGCGCCACGCCCTGCGACTGCTCCAGCAGCGACTGGTCGGTGGGCATGGTGTAGCTGAGCGCGTGCGCCTGTCCGCCGGCCGCAATGGCGGCGATCGCCACGCACCGGATCACCCAGCGGCTGAGATACGACATGGTTCCCTCCAGGGAAATTGGACGCGCCCGCCCCGGACACGCGACGATTGTGCGTCCGCGTCTGGTCCGGGACAACCGTGGACCGTACCCGGCGACGATCGTGATCGCAGGAGCGTTGACCGGCCCTTGCGAGCACGTCATAATGCGCGGCCCGACCGGGCGGTTAGCTCAGCGGTAGAGCATTGCCTTCACACGGCAAGGGTCATAGGTTCGATCCCTATACCGCCCACCATCTCGATGCACGAAGGCCACCTCGCGGTGGCCTTTTTCGTTTCGTGCATCGGCGATGTTGGCGTCGCGCCCGTGCCACGCGTGCTCGGGGCACGGGGGAATCAGGTGTCGTAGTCGCCCGTCCACGGCGGGGTGAATGCCATGTAGTTGCCGGGCATCAGGATCACCGACGACAGTTCGATCTCCTCGTCGTCGTCGAAGTCGGCGTAGTCGTCGGCCGACTCGGGGATCAGGCCGAATTGCAGGCCATGGCGTTCGATCGCGAACGGCTTCGCGACGATGTCCTCGAGGCGCACCGGGCCGAGCGCGGCGAGATGGCGGTCGATTACAGCCTGCGACGCCGGGTTTGGGCCGGCCGCATTGCCGGGCAGTGCGCCGGCGCGTGCCGCGCCCAGGATCTCCAGGCGACTGCCGATGGCGTCGATCTGCGCGTCGATCAGGTCGCCGTCCGGGGCGAATCTGTAGAGCGCGACGAACTCGCGCGCCTTTGCCGGGTCGGGGTCCGCCACGTAAGGCGTGGTGATGAAGAACCCGTTGCCGTCGGCGCTGTGGCCGACGAGTTTGCCGTGGTGGTCGTCGTGCGGAATCACCAGACGTTCCGGTGGGAACCCCTCGACGACGGTGATCGTGGGTCCGCTCCCGGTCGACGTGTCGTCACTGCCGAACAGCCGATGGAACAGTACCTTGAGCATGGCGGTGCAACCTCGCGCGATCGCCGGGTGGAGGCGATTCTGCCATTGCGGGAAACGTGCGTGCTAGGGATCGGGCATCGGCTCGAGCGCAGCGACGGGGCGCGCGCTCCGTTGCGACCCATGCAACTGCAATGCAACCGGCAGGGCGACCAGGCAGGCCAACGCACCGAAAGCGAACGCCGCGAGTCCGGCACCCAGATTCCACGCGACACCGGCGCCGAGCGTGCCGACCACGCCGCCGAGGCCGCTGCCGAGCCCGTAGAGCAGCCCTTGGCCCTGGCCGGCGCTGCGGCCGCGGAATTCTTCGCCGATCAGCTGCATCGTGCAGGCGTGGAACAGCGCGAAGCTCAGCCCGTGCAGCACCTGCATCGCCGCCATCGCCGGCAGCGACTGCGGCCACGTGCCGATCACCGCCCAGCGCACGCAGCTCGCGCCGATGCATGCCAGCATCGGCACCAGGGCGCCGTACCGTGCGAGCACGCGTGGCGCCAGCAGGAACACGCCGATCTCGACGACGACACCCAGCCCCCACAGTATCCCGATCGCGCCGGTGCTGTGACCGTGGGCGCCGAGATGCAGGGTGTAGAAGACGTAGTACGGGCCGAAGCCGACCTGGACCAGCAACGCGATCAGCAGCAGGCGCCGCACCTGCACGCGACGCAGCGCGGCGAACAGGCCGGCCTTCGGTATGTCGTCGGCGTGCGGTGGCGTCGCGGGAGCGAGCAGGGTGCTGACCGCGATCCCGACGAGCAGCGGCAGCATCATCGCCGGCAGCCAACGCGCGCCGATGCGATCGATCGCGAAACCGTAGGCGGCCACGACCACGATGAAACCGATCGAACCCCATACCCGGATGCGGCTGTACTCGCCGCGCCGCGCGCCGAGCGTGTTGAGCGTCAGGGCCTCGTACTGCGGCATGATCGCGTTGCAGAAGAACGCAAAGCCCAGCATCACCGCGAGGATGGGCCACGCCTGCGTGGTGAACAGGAACCCGGCGAAGCACAGCACGGTGAGGACGGCGCCGGCGCGCAGCCAGCGCAGCGGATGCGTCGAGCGCGTGCTGGCCTCGCCCCATAACGGCGGCGCCAGCATGCGCGTGCCGTACCACAGCGCGAACACCGCGCTGATCAGCGTGGCGCCGAGCCCCAGCGCATCGAGCCAGCGGGCGAAGTAGGGCGTGAAGGCGCCGAGTGCGGCGTAGTACCAGAAGTAGAACGAGGAGAGCCGCCAGTACGGCAGCGCGGGGGCGGGTGCGGGCATGTCCAATGATACGGCGCGGACCGGCCGTTCGCCGATGGGTCCGCCGCGTCGTCTTGGCCCGCACGTGCCGGTGCGGTGCGCTGCGGCCCGGTCGCGACCGGGCCGCAGCGGGTGCCGTCAGCGCTCGATGCGCAGCGCGCGTGCGCGCGTCTCGAGCTGGCCCAGGCGTGCCTGGTCGTTGAGGCTCAGGTCGCGCAGTTCGTACGGTGCGCCGAGGCCGGCGGGCATCACGTCCGCGCCGAACGTCAGCGTGATGCTGCCGTGCCCGGGATCCAGCCAGCGCGCCGCGTGGGCGATCGCGAACGGATGCAGCGAGCCGTCCTTCGCCGAGCCGTACAGCACGCCGCGCACTTCGAAACGGCCGGCACTGGCCGCTTCCACCGGCAGCGTCACCGACACGCCGCTGTCTTTCGCGGCCACCGACGCCTCGTTGCCGAGGCGTGCCGTGGGCCGCGACACCGCGAAGCTCGTTTTCGCATCGCGCGCGACGAGGGCGCCGCCGTCCTTGGCCACCGCAAAGGTGTGCACTTCCCACAGCGCAAGACCGCTGCCGGCATCCTGCGGCAACGCCACGTCCGCGTGGTAGCGGCCGTCCTTGCCGCGCGCGAATGCCACGTCGATGCTGCGGCCGTCCGGCGAGGTCACCACGCCGCCGATGCTCTGCGGCACGAGCGTGCCTTTGGCGCCCTCGAACTGCGCGCTGAGCCGCACCGTGTCGCCGGCGAGCGCGCGATCGCGGTCCGCGCCGAGGGTGAGCGCTACCGCGCTGTCGGGCTCGAACACGTGCATCAGGTAACGGCCGCTCGCGGCCTTCGCCGCGAGCTCGACGCGGCCCGCGCCCGCCGCATGCGCAAGCTGGAAAACGAGCGTGCCGTCGCCGAAGTTTGCGCCGGCCGCCTTCAGCTGCTCGGCATCGGCGCTGTGCACGAACGCGGTGTCCGGATCGAGCGCGCGGCCATCGATGCGCACGCTGAGGTCGCGCGTGGCGAGCGCGGCGTTCTTGCTGCCGCCGGCCGGGCTGATGCGCACCAGTGCGCCCGGCGCGGTGGTCTGGAACGCGTAGCCCTTCTGCAGCGCGGCGCCGTCGATGGTGGTCCAGAACTCGCGGCTCGTGGCGACATACGGCGCCGTGGCATGCAGCGATTGCGCCGGATCGAGCGCCCACGCGAAGTCCACCGGCGCGCGTTCGATGTCGGCGGCGAGCGCGGATTTTTCCGCGACCAGCCGCGTCGGCACCAGGTCGCCGGTGGCGGCCGGCAGCAGGCGCGTGTCGGCGGCGTGCAGCGAGCCCGCGAACAGCGAGGTGGCCACGGCGAGGGTGAGGATTGCCTTGTTGCGTGTCATGTTGGTCGGCTCCGGCTCAGACATCGTTGCGAAGGATCACGTCCAGGCCGAAACACTTCTTGCGGCTCTGGTTGTGGCTGAGCGGCTCGTCGCCGTTGGTGCGGTCGGTGTCGTAGAACCACAGCGTGCCGGCACCGTTCTGACTGCTGCAGTCGAGAAACCCGTCCGAACAGCTCGACAGCCACGCCTGCGTGATTTCCAGGCCCACCTGCTGGGTGTAGCCGCCGCAGTAGCTGTCGCCGTCCCAGATCGCCGACTCCACGTCGCGGCCCACCACATTCCAGAACCCGCGCGGCAATGCCGGACGCCCGGCCGTGCCGTAGAGATTGTTGGCGTTGTACTGCGCCATCCAGCTCACCTGCTGCATGCGCACGGCGTCGTTCTTGTAGCCGAGCAGCCAGCCGAGCGCGGATTCGAATACGTTCCCGGCCATCACCGCGTCGGCGAGCGGCGTGCCCTTGGACGACGCGGCCAGCGCGTTGACCCAGCGGATTTTCGAGATGATGTTCGGATAGCGGCTGTCGTACGTCGGGTTGCTCATGATCCAGCGCATGACGTTGCCGCCGTTCGAATGCGTGATCACCACCAGATCGGTGATGCCGCGCGCGCTGATGAAACTCGACAGCTGCCCGGCAAGACAGCCGGCCGCGCGCGAATCCCACATGTACTGTTCGAAATCGCAGTTGATCACCGTGTAGTTGGCCTGGTTCGGCAACCCCTGGCGCACGGAATTGATCATGTCCGCGCCCCAGTAATCGTCGGTGGCGTTGGTGTGCTTGCTCGTGCCGTGCACGAACGCGACGCCGGTATTGGCATTCGCGAGCAACGGAACCGCGGCCAGCGCGAGGCCGGCGAGAATCTTGCGCATCGATTGGACTCCCTATGCAACGGACGACACGCGGGCGAACTCCCTTCGGCGCGCGGCATCCGGACGGCCGGCGTCCCCTCTCCCTACGCTGGCGTACGGAGAGCATAGTCAAGTGCGCCGCGGAAGGCTTGCTGCAACGCGCAAGGCGTTCGGCCTGGCCTCGGCGCATGTCGGCATCGATTCCAGCGCCAGCGCGGCCTCCCGGCGGAAGCCGGTCATCCGGCGGCGCGTACCGGCTGCATCGCGGCGATGACGACGAGCGGGCGCGCATTGCGGGACTTGCTGCCGGCACCGCAGGCGCACGATGCTTGCACCTTCGTGGAGGCAGCCATGCGCAAGGGATCGAAAATTTCCGTCGGTGTAGTGATTGCCGGCGTGCTCGTGGCGCTGCTGGTCGGTGCAATGCTGCTGGTGGGCAGCTGCACCGCGCTGCTGTGGAACACGATGGGCGGCGACTCCGCATCCGGGGCACGCCGCGATGCCCTGCGCGCGCAACATGCGGCGCTGCTGGACCGGTTGGAGCGCATCGGATCCGACGCCGACGATCTACAGGACGCCGCCCGGCATCTGCGCACCGTCGTGCTGCCGCCGCAAGTGCTCGGACTCGCGATCGCGCAGGCCGACAGCGACGACAACCGCGTCGTCGTGCTGCGCAACTACGAGGGCCGCCAGACCAGCCGCATCCTCGTCAACGGCGCCGGCAGCATTACCCTCGAGGCACGCGACGGCACGCGCCGCACCTTCGACCTGCTCGAAGTCGATGCGACGCTGCGTGATGGCACCGGCGTGGAGATCGAAGTGGTGCTGGCACGCGATGCGGTCGCGGCGGGCCCGGAGTGATGTCGCCGGCGGCGCGGCCGTTCGTCGTCGCATCGATCGTCAACTGGAACACGCCGCAGCGTACCCTGGCCTGCGTCGCCGCACTGCAGGCTTCGAGCTACCGTCGTCATCGCATCGTCGTCGTCGACAACGCGTCGCGCGACGACAGCGTGGCGGCGATCGGCAAGGCACATCCCGATGTCACGGTGCTGTGCGCCGGCAGCAACCTCGGTTTCGCGGGCGGGCATCGGCTGGCGCTGGAGCAGGCGCGCGGGTGGGGTGCGGACGCGCTCTGGCTGGTGAACAGCGACGCAATCGTCGAGCCCGACGCGCTGGCTGCGCTCGTCGCTGCATTCGCGCAGCATGGCAGCGCGATCTATGGCGGCATGCCGTTGTCACGCCGCGACGATGATGCGACGCTGTTCGACTTTCCCGCGAAGTATCTGGATCCGCACGGCAGACCGACCCCGTTCCTGCGCGACGCGGACGTCGTGTTCGACGCGACGTGGCGCCACCGCGCACCGATGCGTGTCGGCGCAGTGGCGGGCAGCACATTGCTGCTGCCGCTCGATCTCGTGCAGCGGCACGGCTGGCTTGACGAAAGCTGGTTCCTGCACTGCGAGGAAATCGACTACTGCTACACGCTGCGCGCGCACGGGGTGCCGAGTTATCTGGTGCCGGGAGCACGCGTATGGCACGAAGGCGGCGGCAGCGACGCCGGGCGGAGCGCGGTGGCCGACGTGGTGCAGTACTACCGCGCGCGCAACGAGATCGCGCTGGCGCGCAGACACGGACGGATGTTTTCGGCGTCCGCCATCGCACTGAAAAAAATGCTGCGCGCTGCGTGGCTGGCGCGTGCGGATCCGGCGCGTGCCCGGTTCGTGCTGCGCGGCGCGTGGCATGGATGGCGGGGCGTGACGGGGCGGACAGTTCTGCCGGACGACCATCTTTGAGCGACGGTTGCGCGTGAGGTGGAGTTCCTGCGTCGGGGACGCGGCCAGGCAGTCGACCCCCTTCCGCCTGTCGGCGCCTTCCCCCGCTGCGCGGGAGAAGGGATGCTGCGATGGAAACCGTGGCGATCGGGACTCCCAATCGCGTTCCCCAAGCCCTTCCCTCTCCCGCGCAGCGGGGGAGGGTGCCGAAGGCGGGAGGGGGTCGCTCTCGACTCGACCCCGGCGCGCCGCCTCAGAACTCCAGCCCCAACGCCGCGCAAAGATAATCGTTGAACGGCCCCAGCCGACGCAGATCGTCGATGACCACCTGCCGCAACCTCGCACCCAGCACCGTCGCATCGTCCAGCGCCCGCGAGGCGACAAAATCCTTGCGCTTGATGTCCTCGATCAGCGGATGCGTCGCGTCGTAACCGCGCGGTGGGCGCTGCAGCGTGTCGCCGTCGAGCTCGAAACGCCGCCGGAAGGCCGGCGCCGCCGACGCGGCGCGCCATGCCGACGGATTGGAGACGAGGAACTCGCGGATGCGCTTGAGCGCATCGGGTTCGGGATGCCACACGCCGGCGCCGAGAAAACTGTTGCCGGGCTGCAGGTGCAGATAGAACACGGGCGCCGTGGTCTGGCGCCCGCGTTCGTGGAACAGGCGCAGGCCGAGCCAGGTCTTGTACGGCGTCTTGTCGTTGGCAAAGCGCGTGTCGCGCTGGATGCGGAACAGCGACCCGCCGACGGTTCTCGTGTCGGCGCGGAAATGCGGGCTGATCGCGGCCAGCGGTGCGGAAAGATCGCCGATCAGTGCCAGCGCCGGATCGCGCACGTCGCGCTCGAAGCGCGGCTTGTTGGCATGGAACCACTCGCGCGAATTGTTGCGCGACAGATCGCGGAAGAATTTGAACGTGGCGTCGGTGAAGTACGTCATGCAAGCGCCTGCAGGCGGCGGCCCCAGGCATCGAGTGCGTCGAGGCGGGCGTGGGTGTCGGGCTCGTCGCCGCGCGCGATGCGCAGCGCGGCGATTTCGGCAAAATAGCTCTCGAAGCTGTATTCGGACAGGCCGATGTCGCTGTCCAGGCGTCGATGCCGGTACTCGGACCAGCGTTCGGCGTCGTCCGCATCGAGCGATTCGGGCCAGTTGCGCGCGCGGTAGCGGAACGCAAGCTCCTCGAACTTCGCATCCTGGAATCCGAACCCCGCGACCGGTGCGCGCGGGCCGGCGCGGCGCACCTGCACGAAGCGTGCGCGGTCGGCATCGCTGGCGAAACCGTCGTACAGCGCCTGGTCCGGATCGGTCTGCCCGGCGCTGCGCGGCCGCCCGTAGACCGCGCGCACGGTGTCGACGAGCGTATCGGAAGCGCGCAGCAGCGCGGCGTGGCGTTCGGCGCGTTCGAGGTCGATGCCGAAGCGTGCGCGTTGTGTTGCGTCCAGATGGCGCAGTTCGACCAGTGCCGGGCAGCGGTTGAGGTGCACTTCCTTGAGCGCGATGCGTTGTTCGCCCTCGGGCAGGTCGGCGGCGGGCGTGTAGAGCCGGTCGGCGATGTCTTCGGGCGAGAGCGTGAGCAGCGGCGTCGGGTCGGGATCGAGATCGGCGACGATGATGCGGTTGCCGATGTGCGGATGCGGCGCGAGCGGCAGCACCAGCGCGCCGCAGCCGCGCGACGCGGGGTATTTGCCCGAGACGTGCAGCACCGGCGTCTTTGCAATGTAGTCGAGCAGGCCCGCGGCGCGGCGCTTGTCGCGCAGCGCGAAGTAGTAGTCGAACAGCTTCGGCTGCGCGCCGCGCAGCTTCCGCGCAAGGCCGATCAACGCCTCCACGTCCGACAACGCCTCGTGCGCGCGCACATGCGTTAACCCGTTGGCGCTGGCGAGGTCTTCGAGGCGGAAGCTCGGCATGCCGTCCGGCCGCAGCGGCCATTCCATGCCCTGTGGCCGCAGCGCCCACGCAAGACGCATCAGGTCGAGCAGATCCCAGCGCGAGTTGCCGCCGCGCCACTCGCGCTCGTAGGGGTCGAAGAAGTTGCGGTACAGCGTGAAGCGCACGAACTCGTCGTCGAAGCGCAGCGAGTTGTAGCCCACGGCGCAGGTGCCGGGGCGCGCGAGGTGTGCGTGCATCGCGGAGGCGAACTCCGCTTCGGGCAGACCGTCGCGCAGAGCGTCCTGCGGCACGATGCCGGTCAGCAGTGCGGCTTCGGGCGACGGCAGCAGATCGTCCGCGGGGCGGCAGTAGAACGAGATCGGTTCCTCGATGACGTTGAGCGCAGCATCGGTGCGGATCGCGGCGAATTGCGCGATGCGGGTGCGGCGCGGGTCGCGGCCGTAGGTTTCGAGGTCGAACCAGAGAAAATCGCTCACCGCGCGATGATACCCGGGCTCCTGGAAGCGGTGGCGTCGACGCCGACGGCCGGCTGCACGCCGGTGACGTATTCGAGCGGTTCCAGCAGGTCCAGCCGCGGAATGCCGAGCACGAAGCCCTGCGCGTAGTCCACGCCGCATTCGTACAGCGCCGCGAGCGTCTCGCTGCTCTCGGCCCACTCGGCGATGGTGCGTTTGCCGGTGCTCTCGGCGATGGACGTGAGCGCGGCGACCACCGAGCGATCGAGCGTATCGTGTGGCAGTCCCTGGATGATGGAGCCGTCGATCTTCAGATAGTCCGCATCGAGCTGGCGCAGGTACGCGAACGTGGAGAAGCCGGTGCCGAAATCGTCGATCGCGATGCGGCAGCCGAGCAGCCGGAGGCGACGCAGCAAGGCGCGCGTGCCGACGATGTCCTCGATCGTGCGCGACTCGGTCACCTCGAAGATCAGCGCGCCCGGATCCACCTCGTAGCGCACGATGCGTTCGGCGATGAAGTCCACCAGCGAATCGCTGGCAAGGCTCTGCGAGGAAAGATTCATCGTCAGCGCGAACGGACGATGGTGGTGGCGGACCTCGCGCAGCGCCTTCATCGCGTGGTCGATCACCCAGCGGTCGATCTCCTCCATCATGCCGAAGCGTTCGGCCGACGGCAGGAAGGCGTTCGGCAGGATCAGCTCGCCGCGGCCGTTGCGCAGCCGCACCAGCACCTCGAACAGCAGCGGTTCGGACGGATTGCGCGCGAACTGGCGGCGCCAGAGATTGGCGGGCGTGGCGTCCAGGCTTTCGTTCTCGAGCCCGCGCAGCGGCACGATGGGCTGGAACATCAGCTCGAAGCGGTCGTGCCTGAGCGCTTTCTCCAGCCGAGCCGACCAGCCCAGGTCCGCTTCCATCGTGGCGAGGCTGCCGCTTTCGTGCGTGTACACGTGGCAGCGGTTGCGGCCGTCGTTCTTCGACTGATGACAGGCCACGTCCGCCTGCGCCATCGCCTCGGTGAGCGAGGCGGTGCGGCGGTCGAGCGCGGTGACGCCGATGGAAATCGTGATGCGGTACGTCTTGCCGGCATGCACGAACGGCACGTCGGTCAGCGCGGTGCGGATCGATTCGGCCAGGGACTCGATCTGCTCGCGCGGCACGTCGCGCAGCACGATGGCGTATTCGTCACCGCCCATGCGCGCGAGGTGGTCGGACGCGCGCATGCGCGAACGCAGGCGCCGACTGACTTCGATCAGCAGCTGGTCGCCGGCGCTGTGGCCGGCGGTGTCGTTGATGTACTTGAAGCGGTCCAGGTCGATGAACAGCAGCGCCGACACCGATTCGGTCTGCAGGCTGCGCAGGCGCTGGATCTCGATCTCCAGCTGCGCCTCGAACCAGCCGCGGTTGGGCAGCTTGGTGAGGCTGTCGTGTTCGGCCTGCCAGCGCAGCTGCTCCTCCAGCTTGCGCTGCGCCGAGACATCACGGAACGCCACCACCGATCCCCGGCGCTCGCCGTCCACGCGCAGCGGATACACCGTGCCCTCCACCGGAATCGGCTCGCGCGCGGAGGTCCAGAACACCGACTGCCAGTGCGGTACCTGATTGCCGTGCAGATAGCACTGGCTGAGGAACGACAGTTCAGGCGAGGCGCGCGATTGCGCGATCTGGCCCGGATGCACCGCTTCGGCGGCGTCGCGCCCGATGAGCGCGGCTGCGTCGGGATACCCCAGCAGCTCGAGCGCGGCCGGATTGACGAACTGGATGATGCCGTTGACGTCTACGCCGAACACGCCGTCGCCGACGGCGGCGAGGATGCCTTCGAGGCGACGGCGTTCCGCGTCGATCGCCTTGCGGTCGCGCACCGTCCGTGCGAGCGAGGCCAGGCGCGCGAGGAACAGCCCCTTGGCTTCGCTCTTGAACAGGCATTCCACCGCGCCGCTGGCGAGCGATTCGACGATCACCTCGTCGGCGTAGGTGCCGGTGATCATCGCGCTGAGCACGTGCTGGGTGCGCGGATCGCGGCGCAGCGCGGCGATCAGCGCGGTGCCGTTCTGGCCGGGCATGAAGTAGTCGACGATGGCGATGTCGAGCGGTTGCGCGGTGGCCTTGGCGAAGCCTTCCTCGACGTTGGACGCGGTGTCGACCTGGTAGCCGTGCTGGCGCAGCAGGCGCACGAAGGCGGCGCGGACGGTGGCCGAGTCGTCGATCAGCAGGATGCGCAGCGCCGAGGTGTCGACCTCGACCGCATCGTTGGCCGCGCGCGGCGGCGGGCGAAGCATGCGGTCGAGCGCCTCGTCGCATTCGCTGTAGTCCGAGCACAGCATCAGCGCGCGGCGCGGGCGTGCGCTGCGCCAGCGTTGCAGGGCATCGTTCGCGTCGCTGAGCAGCAGGACCGGCAGGTCGTCGCGCCCCTCGCGGTGGAGCAGGGCGAGCAATTCTTCGGTGTGCGTGTCGGCGGCGTCGGTGAGACCGAGCACCACGGCGTCGATGCGCGTGCCCGCGGCGCGCAGCAGATCCAGGCAGCCGGCCATGCCGTCCGGCGCGAGCACCCCGCAGCCGCGCCGCTCCAGCAGCGTGGTCAGCGCAAGCCGCCGGTTGGCCGAACCTTCCGCCAGCAGTACCGCCGTCACGTCGTCCCCCGGGCCGGGCCCCAACGATCAAGCGTAGCGCGCGGCGGCGGTGCCGCCAAGCGACGCGGCCCCCCCCGCGCGGGGGGATGCCGGGCGACCGCCGCGCCGGACACGACCTCAGAACAGGCGCGTGAGCATGCCCCAGCCGGCGAGCCACACGCCGATCGCCGTGCCGACGCTGGTCAGGAAGAAGTTGAGCAGGGTGCGCGTGACGCGGTTCTTCCACCAGCCGCGCAGCGAGGTGGCGTCGTCGCGCAGGCGCTCGAAATCGGCCACGGTCGGCCGTCGCACCCACGCTTCCACCAGTGCGCTGAGCGTGCCCGAGCCCAGCGCCGGATGCAGCGGCGTCAGCGGCGACACCGCGAACGCGGTGAGGATGCTGAGCGGGTGCCCGCCGGCGACGGTGCAGCCAAGCGCGCCGAGCAGGCCGGTGGCGAGGATCCACGTGACGACGAGATCCGTGCCGATGTCGGCACCCTGCGCGAAGCCATACGCGAAACCGCCGAGCACGATCGCGATGAACAGCGCGCCGAGCCACTTGCCCCAGTGTTTCGGCGGCGGCAGGGTTTCCAGTTCGCTGCGCGTGCCGGCCGGGTCGGTCTGCGCCTGCGTCAGATACTTTGCCAGGCCCTGCAGGTGGCCGGCGCCGACCACCGCGAGCACGCGCTGGCCCGGGCTTGCGTGCTGGCGCAGCGCGGCGGCCATGTAGCGGTCGCGTTCGTCGATCAGCGCGTTGTAGATCACGTCGTCGCGTTTGGCGAACTCGTGGAAGGCGCTTTCGAGCATGTCGCCTTCCTTGAGTTTCTCGATCTCGTCTTCCTCGACCTTGTCGTCGACGATCAGGCTCGCGGCCAGCCCGCTCATCAGGGTGAGCTTGCGCCAGAAGCCGACGGCCGCATACGTGCGGTGCAGCGTCTTGCCGACATCGCGGTCGATGCGCCACACCGGCAGTCCGCGCGCCTCGGCGGCCACCATCGAGGCGCGCATCTCGGCGCCGGGTTCCACGCCCAGCTGCTCGGCCAGACGCCGCTGGTAGGCCGACAGCGCGAGGTTGGCGGTGACAAGCCCGATCTTGTTTTCCCTGATCACGCGGAACAGATCGAGCTGCGCGAGCGCGGCGGGATTGTTCATCGCGTTGTAGCGGCCCTCGCACAGTTCCACGGCCACCGCGTCGAAAGTGCGGGTCGCGATCAGCGCCTCGGCCGCCTCCACGCTCGCGCGCGACACGTGCGCGGTGCCGAGCAGGGTGTAGGACACGCCGTCGCGTTCGACCTCGACGATCGGCTGGCCGGCGAGCGGATCGTGCGGTGCCACATCGGTCGCGGCGTTCAATCGCGGTACCGCCGCAGCAGGTCGCCGTAGGCGTCGATGCGCCGGTCGCGCAGGAACGGCCAGATGCGGCGCACGTGTTCGCTGCGCTGCAGATCGACATCGCAGACCAGCACCTCGGCGTTCTCGGTGTTCGCCTCGCACAGATATTCGCCCTGCGGTCCGAGCACATGACTCGATCCCCAGAAACGGATGCCGGAGGTTCCGAGCGGCGAATCCTCGTGTCCGATGCGGTTGCAGCTGAGCACCGGCACGCCGTTCGCGACGGCATGGCCGCGGTGGCTGAGGATCCAGGCCTGGCGCTGGCGGCTGCGTTCGTCCTCGCTGTCGTCGATGTCCCAGCCGATGGCGGTCGGATACAGCAGCAGTTCGGCGCCGGCCAGCGCCATCAGGCGTGCGGCTTCGGGGTACCACTGGTCCCAGCACACCAGCACGCCGAGGCGGCCGACCGACGTGTCGATCGGCTCGAAGCCCAGATCGCCCGGGGTGAAATAGAACTTCTCGTAGAAGCCCGGATCGTCCGGGATGTGCATCTTGCGGTACTTGCCGACGAGACGCCCGTCGCGCTCCAGCACCACCGCGGTGTTGTGGTACAGCCCGGCCGCGCGCCGCTCGAACAGCGAGCCGACGATGACGATGCCGTGCTTCTTCGCGAGTGCGCCGAGGCGTTCGGTGCTCGGGCCGGGGATGGGCTCGGCGCGGTCGAATTCGTCCACGGATTCGTGCTGGCAGAAGTACGCGCCGTTGTGCAGCTCCTGCAGCAGAACGAGTTGTGCGCCCTGCGCTGCGGCGTCGCCGACGCGTTGTTCGATGCGGGCGAGGTTGGCGTCGACGCTGCCCTGGTCGGCGTCCTGGATCAGCGCGACGCGCAGGGTGCGGGGCGTAGGGGTCTTGGTCATGGGTCCGTCGGATTGATTCGGGGAGCTGTTGGCCGGGCTGCTTCGCAGCCAAATGCGGCCGGTCGGGCCGGAAACAACCAATTTACCGCAACCTTGCCGGCGCGCGTGCCGCAATCGCGCGACAACGATTGCCTTTTGCAAGCGAATCCAACGCTGCATGGCGCGGAGAGAAGAGCAGCATCACCGTGCGCAGATCTCCCTCCGGGGCGACATCGGATCGCTTGTCGGGGCGGATATCCGATCGATCGCAAGCGGGCGCCGTGCCGTGAAGCTTCCTCGCATCGGGGCGGTGACGGACTCGACATCGCGGTCTTCCCCCAGCCGTCGTCCCGGCTTTCGCCGGGACGACGGTGTGGATCGAACTTTTCCGGACGGCGTCGGAGAACCGAGCGTTTCGCGACAGTCGTGCGCGGGCGCGAGGAATGCCTAGTTGCGGCGAGGGAACACGTCCGCGCACGCAATGTTCGGGCCTGCCTGCGGTTCGGAGCCGTGCGTTGCGGGCATTGTTGCGCGACGACAGCCCAACCCTCAGACCACGCCGCGCGGCAGCTGCATCGTCACGCAGTGCAGGCTGCCGTTCTGCCAGATCAAGGCGCGGCACGGCACCGACACGATCTCGCGATCGGGAAAGGCCTGCGCCAGCACGACGGCCGCGCCGGCATCGGCCGCATCGCCGTATGCCGGCATCAGCACCGCGCCGTCGACGATCAGGAAGTTCGCGTACGAGGCCGCGAGGCGGCGTCCGTCGTCGACGATCGGCTGCGCCCACGGCAGCGGGAACAGGCGGTACGGCGCGCCGTCGCGGGTGCGCAGTGCGGCAATGTCGTCGGCCATCGCGCCCAGCTCGGCGAAGTGCGGGTCGGCCGGATCGTCGCAGGCCTGGAACACGATGGCATCGGGGCCGGCAAAGCGCGCGAGCGTGTCGATGTGGGCGTCGGTGTCGTCGCCTTCGAGATAGCCGTGATCGAGCCACAGCACGCGGCCCTGGCGCAGCGAGCGCATCAGCACCACTTCGATCTCCGCCCGCGCCAGGCCGGGGTGGCGCTCGCTGAGGCAGCGCCACGTCGTCAGCAGCGTGCCGGCACCGTCGGTCTCGATGCCGCCGCCTTCCAGCGCGAAATCGATCGCCTCGGGCGAGCCGTTGCGGAACACGCCGCGCGCCGTGAGGCCTTCGACCAGCGCGTCGTCGCGCGAGGCGGCGTACTTGCCGCCCCAACCGGTGAAGCGGAAATCGAGCAGGCGGAACGCGCCGGCATCGTCGACCAGGGTGATCGGGCCGGAATCGCGCAGCCAGGTGTCGTCGTACTCGATCTCGACGAACCGCACGCGTCCGGCCGGCACGCCGGCGCGCTCGAGTTGCGCGCGCGCGCGCAGGTGCACGGACGCATCCGCCACGCACACGATGGCGGACTCGAAGCGGGCGATGGCCGACACCAGCGCCACGTAGGTGGCCTCGACCTGGCCGAGCCGCTCGGCCCAATCCGTGCCTGCGTGCGGCCACGCCAGCAGCACCGCGGACTGGGATTCCCACTCCGCGGGAAAACGCCACGCCGTCATCGAATCAGCGCACCGGCTTGGGCGCGATCTCGGTGGCGCTGGCCTTGCGCGCCACCACGTCGACGACGTGCGAGTGCTCGAAATAGACCGTGAACTCGGGGTAGACCCAGCGGTTGATCACCGGCCACTGCGGCTTCTGGCCACCGCGCGGATCCAGGCGCTGCATCGGTGCGCCCCAGCGCG
Organism: Chiayiivirga flava; assembly: GCF_014202825.1. Classification (GTDB taxonomy): domain Bacteria; phylum Pseudomonadota; class Gammaproteobacteria; order Xanthomonadales; family Xanthomonadaceae; genus Chiayiivirga; species Chiayiivirga flava. Next base: position 313,754 of record NZ_JACHHP010000003.1, read on the forward strand.
ATTCGACCTGCTGCATGCTGATGCCGCGCGCCGGCATGTCGAGGCTGCGGGCCTGTTCGACGCGGTCCACCAGCAGCGTATCGCCTTCCACCTCGCGTTGCGCGAATGCGAAGGAAGACGTCGCGAGCAGCGTCGCGGCCAGGGCGAGGCGTGAGGTACGGTGCATGCGGAAGCTCCCGAACAGGTCGTGGAAACGCCGGCATTATGCCGCAGAACCAGCCGTTTGCGGCGAATGGTTGCGAGGTCACGCGAAGCGGTGTGACACATGTGTCGCGGAGCAAGGAGGCGGGAGGGTACGGGTCTACCGGACAACGTCTCCGATCGAGTCCCTCTCCCGCGCAGCGGGGGAGGGTGCCGGCAGGCGGGAGGGGGCCCGCTGCCGCACGCACCGCACCCGCAAAAACAGACAGGGCCGCTTTCGCAGCCCTGTCGATGTCGAACCCTGGCCGATCAACCCGGCCGGCGCGGCCCTGCGGCCGCACCGTGTTTCAGCGCTGGCGCGCCTTGAAACGCGGGTTGCTCTTGCAGATCACGAAGACCTTGCCCCGGCGGCGCACGACCTTGCAGTCGCGGTGACGGGTCTTGGCCGACTTGAGGGAATTCAGGACTTTCATGACAACAACCTCGGGGACGGACGCACAAAGACCCGGGATTGTAAGCCGCGCGACGGCCTGCACGCAAGCCGGTGCGCGCAGGTCTCAGTCGCCGCGGGCGTGCCGCGACAGCAGTTCGCGCAACCGCAGGGCATCGGCGATCGCGTGGCCGTGCGCGGTGTTGTCGAAGATGCACCAGTGCGTCCGCCGCGGTTCGGCGGACACGGCGGCGGCGAACCGGGCCAGCGTCGCATCGTCGTAGGCGCTGTAGTACACCCGCGGGGTGCCGTGCCAGCGCCAGTAGCGTGGCGCGGCATGGCCGCCGGGCTGGCCGGCGGCCGCCACCGGTGCCGGATCGGCCGCGACCCGCGCGATGCGGTGCCGGCGCAGCAGCGCGTCCGCCGCCGGCTGGAACCAGCTCGCGTGCCGCGGCTCCAGCGCCACCGCGCCGGCGTGGCGGCGACGCAGCATCGCAAGGAAGGTGGCCGCCACGCGCGCATCGAATGCGCGGCTCGGTGGCAGTTGCACCAGCACGCAACCCAGTCGCGTGCCGAGGCCGGCGGTTTCGTCGAAGAAGCGATCGAGGGCGGCGCCGCAGCCGCGCAGCCCGGCCTCGTGCGTGATCGCACGCGGCAGTTTCACGCTGAAGCGGAACGTGTCCGGGACACTCCGCGCCCAGCGCGCATAGGTGTCGCGGCGGTGGCTGCGATAGAACGAGGAATTGACCTCGACGCAGTCGAAGAGCGTCGCATACCGTGTCAGCACGCTGTCGCCCGCGCCGAACAGCGCGCGATGCCGCGCGCCGATGGCCCATCCGGCGCAACCGATGCGGACGATGGCCGGAGCGCGCCTGGGCGATGTCGATGCTTGCGTTGGCGTGCCCAGGTGCGCTCCGGCGGTCGGTCGATGTCCGACGCTATCGCACGGTCGATGAATCCGACCGCACCGCCGCGCGCCGCAGGATGACGCCACCGGCCGCCAGCTGCACCGCACCGCCGACCAGCCATGCCAGCCCACCCGCGGCGGCACCCCAGCGCGGCGCCAGCGTCAGCAGCACCAGCAGTTGCGCGATGAACGTGCAGCCCTGGATCGCCGCGAGCGCGCGGTAGCGACGCTGCGCGAGCAGCAGGGCGCCAGCCGGACCGGACAGCGCGAACAGCGCGGCGGCCGACAGCATGAGCTGCAGCGTCGGCGCGCCCGCGGCGGCGAGGCCCGCATCGCGCAGCCAGATCCGCAGCAGCGCTTCGGCCCACGGCACCGCGGCGATGCACGGCAGCGCGAGCAGCAGCGTGGTCGCCAACAGCATCGTCCAGGCCGCGCGGTGCGGATCGGCGGCGATCGCGATGCGCGGCAGGAAGGTGCGCTGCAACGGCATCTGCAGGTGCAGCACCGCGAGCAGCACGCTGCCGAGCAGGAAGTACAGGCCGTAGTCGTCGGCCGCCAGCTGCCGCGCGAGCACGATGCGATCGATCTGCGCCCCGGCGATGGCGAGCGCCGTCACCGTCGCGACGCCGGCGACCCCGCGCCAGCCGTCGTGGTCGGCGTCGACCGCGTGCGGTTCGGATGCCGGTGCGGGTTCCCGACGCCGGCGCCGCCGGTTCAGCGCGAACTCGACCGCGCTCACCGCCGCGAACGGCAGGAAATACGCCACCGCCGTCGCCTGCCAGTGCAACACCAGCAGCAACGCGAGCGCGTGCTTGAGCAGCGCGAATCCGGCCAGGCGCAGGTTGGCGAAGCGTTGTCGCCGCAGCGCGTGCCACACGCCGATCGCGGCGTTGTTGGCGAACTGGAACAGGAACTGCACCAGCGCCAGACGCAGCGCGGTCGTCGCGCCGCCGGGCAGCGGATCCAGCCACGACAGCGCCCACTGTCCCGCGACGAAGATCGCGAGCGCCGCCGCGCCGTACACGCGCAGGAAGCGCCGTTCGGCCAGATGCAACCGACCTGCCGCGGCGGCGCGCGCCGCATCGCGCAGCAGCAGCGGCGCGAGCGCGGCATCGAGTGCGAACAGCACGCCCTGCAGCGTGAGGCACCACGCCACCGTGCCCCACGCGACCGGGCCGAGCGCATGCACGTAGATCGGCACCAGCACCAGCGTGACCAGCGCCGCGAAGCCGAGGTAGGCGTAGCCCGATGCGAGATTGTCGAGCAGCGGCAACAGGCGCCACGCCCGTGCGGGCGGCGGCGCACCGTGCCCGGGCTCAGCGCGCATCGGGCAGCAGGCTCGCGATGGTGCGCGCCAGGGCCTCGTCGAACGGCACCGGTGCGCGGAAGCCGAGACGCTGCAGCGCCTCGGTGGCCAGCGTGGTCTCGGCGCAGAAGCGCCGGACGCGCGCGCGTGACAGCGCGGACGGGCGCCCGCGCACGCCGGCGATCGCGTCGAGCAGCGCCGCGCCGGCCAGCGCGACCGGCAGCGGCACGCGCGGCGGCGGCGGCAGCGACAGCTGCAGGCGAATCGCCTCGACCATGTCCGCGGTGCGAAGGTCGGGCGGATCGGCGTAATTGACCGTGTGCACGCCCGCAGCCAGGTCGAGCCTGCCGGCGACGAATGCGACGAGGTTGCCGACATAACCCATCGACTTCCGGTTGTCGCCGCGCCCGGGCAGCACGAAGCGCCGCCGCCGCAGATGGTCGATGAGGGTGAAGACGTTGCCGCGGTTGCCCTCGCCGAAGACCACCGCCGGCCGCAGCACGAGCAACGAGCGCGCGGAGTCCTGCGCGGCCCACGCTGCGTACACCGCCTCGGCATCGGCCTTGCTGCGCCCGTAGTCGGACGCGGGCCGCGGCGGCGCGGATTCGTCCGGGCGCGAGCGGCCCGGCCCGTAGACCGCGGCCGAACTCGCGAACACGATGCGCGGCACGCCGTGCAGCGCGGCCGCCGCCGCGATGTTGCGCGCGCCGCCGACGTTGACCTGCGCGTACAGCGAGCACGGCCGCACATCGTCGCGGTGTTCGGCGGCCAGATCGATCGCGCAGTCGCAGTGTGCGAGCGCGGCTGCCACGGCGGCGGCGTCGCGCACGTCGCCGTGCCGTAGCAACTCCGGATGCGCGAGGCTGGGCGCCTTGTCGAAGATACGCACCTCGTGGCCGGCGTCCCGCAGCGCGCGGACAAGACGCGTGCCGATGAATCCGCTGCCGCCGATGACGGTGATACGCATGCGCTGCCGCCGTTCCGGATGAACCCGCCGCGGCGCGCGTTGACAGCGGCGGCGCGCTCTGCAATCGTCGAAAATTCCCCGTCGCATCTTAACCGGGTTGCCATGATCGCGTGCGCCACGGCGGCGATGCCTGCCGCCTCCGTTGTCCGCTTCGCGCAGGCGCACGCCGCGTGAGCCGCACCGCGCTTGTCACCGGCATCACCGGCCAGGACGGTTCGTACCTGGCCGAGCTGCTGTTGCAGAAGGGGTACGCGGTGCATGGTGTGACCCGGCACGCGTCCTCGCTCAATCGCGCGCGGCTCGGGCATCTGACCGGAACCGCACTGACGCTGCACCACGGCGACCTCACCGATGCGCCGACCCTGCAGCGCCTGGTGCAGCAGGTGCGGCCGGACGAGATCTACAACCTCGCCGCGCAAAGCCATGTCGGCGTGTCGTTCGAGCTGCCCGGCTACACGATGGACTGCAACGCGCTCGGTACGCTGCGGTTGCTCGAAGCGGTGCGCACACTCGGGCTCGGCGGCACGACGCGCTTCTACCAGGCGTCGACCTCGGAAATGTTCGGCACGGCGGCGACGTCCCCGCAGACCGAATCGACGCCCTTCGAACCGCGCTCACCGTACGGCGTGGCCAAGCTCGCCGCGCACTGGATCGCGCGCAACTACCGCGAGGCGTACGGTGTGTTCGCGTGCTGCGGCATCCTGTTCAATCACGAATCGCCGCGGCGCGGCGAGAGTTTCGTGTCGCGCAAGATCACGCGCGCGTTGGCCCGCATGCACCTGGGCCTGCAGGACGTGCTGGAGCTCGGCAATCTCGACGCGGAACGCGACTGGGGCCACGCGCGCGACTACGTCGAGGCGCAGTGGCTGATGCTGCAGCAGCCGCAGCCCGACGACTACGTGATCGCCACCGGCAAGCGGCACTCGGTGCGCGAATTCGTGGTGGCCGCCGCCGCGGCGCTGGATCTTGGCCTGCGCTGGGAAGGCGAGGGCGCCGACGAGCGTGCCGTGGCCGACATCGTGCCGTCGGGCAGCGGCATCCGTTCCGGCCAGACGGTGGTGCGGCTGGATCCGCGCCACGTGCGCCCGATCGACGTACCCGCCCTGTGCGGCGATGCCGGCAAGGCGCGCCACGTGCTCGGCTGGACGCCACGCACCGGATTCGATGCACTCGTGCGCGAGATGGTGGCGAGCGATCTCGCGCTGGCGCAGCGGGAGGCGCGCGCCGGCTGATGTGAGGGTGGGGCGACGACGGAGGGTGATCGGTTTCCGCGGCGCTTGCCCCCTTCCGCCTGCCGGCACCTTCCCCCGCAAGCGGGAGAAGGATTCCTTCGTTGCTGGACCGGATCGCCCATCGGTTGTCTGCCTGCCCGGGCGTCGGTCGACGTGTTCCTGCACCGCAACCGGGGGCTGGTCGACGTGATCCCTCCCGCAACAGGGGCGCTGGCTGGAATCTCCCTTCTCCCGCTTGCGGGGGAAGGTGCCGGCAGGCGGAAGGGGGCGGCTCTCGGCAGCAGGCTCCCCCACTACGCGCGCTCGGCCGCCGCGCGGTAGACAGCGACAAGTTCCGCCGTGAGCACGGCGCTGTCGTGCATCCGCCGCAAGTAGTCGCTGCCATTGCCCACCAGCGCCGTACCGAGCGAAGGATCGCCGGCAAGCAATCCGACGGCCGCGACCGTGGCTTCCGGCGTATCGGCGATCAGCAGCTCCCGCCCCGAAACGACCTGGAGCCCGGCTGCCGCCGTCGACGTGGCGATCACCGGCAACCCCCGGGCAAACGCTTCGAGGATCCGCATGCGGATGCCCGAGCCGATGTGCAGCGGCACGAGCGCGATCGCGCCGGCCGGAAATGCGGTACGCGCGTCGGCCGGGGCGCGATGCCACACGACGCCACGAGCGGCGACCAGCGTACCGCCGAACACGTGCAGGCGCGCGTCGGACACCGCCGCATGCAGCAGCGGTGCGACGTGCTGCACGCACCAGCGCGTGCCCTGCCTGTTCGGCCACCAGCCGGCGCTGCCGGCGACGGCGAGCGCGGGCGCGCCGGGCCGGGGTGCGCCTGCATCGAGCGTGGCGGGAAACGGCGGGGGAATGGCGACGATGCGCGCGCCCGGTGCCAGCGCACGCAGCGCATGCGCATCGCGCTGCGTGAGCGCCACCGTGCAGGCGCATGCGGCCAGCGCGCGTGCCTCGTCGCGACGCAGGCGCGCCGCCTCGAACCGCAGCGGCGCGAAGCGCCATCGCGCGCGTCCGACCTGTGCCCACAGGTCCGACTCCACGTTCTGCATGCGCAGCACCACCGGCACGCCGGCGGCATGCGCAGCGTCGCAATGTGCCAGCGCCTGCAACTGCTCGGCATGCACCACGTCCGGCCGATCGTCGCGCAGTGCGGCTTCGACCGCCGCGCTCACCCGTGCGTGGCGGTGCCTTGCGACCGTGAGCGAGGTGCGCTGCCGCAGCGCGCCTGCCGCGGCGCGCGCCCAGCTGCGTTGCGGCACGTGCACCGGCTGCGGTTCGCAGACGCTGCGCAAGGTGGCGAGATCTGCCGCGTCCGGCGGCGCATGCACCGGCGCGATCAGCCGCACGCGGTGACCCGCCGCGGCAAGTCCCTGCAACGTCAGCCACAGCGCCAGGCGCCCGCCGTCGTCCGGTGGCCAGGGCAGTTTGGTGGCGACGCAGAGGATCTTCACGATGGGGCGCGAGTGTAGTCGACAGCGCACGGGCCTGCGGTCAGACTCGCGCGGCCATGCGCGTGCTGTTCGCCACCAATCGATTGCCCGGCGCGCTCACGCGCGGCGACCAGCTGCGGGCGTTCGAGCACATCCGGCATCTGTCGCGGCGGCATGCGATCACGCTGCTGTGTTTCGACCGCGCCGCACCCGACGCGACCGCGCTCGCGGCACTGCGCCCGCACTGCGAAGGCGTGCTGCTCGCGCCGCGCGGCCTGCCGGGCATGCTGGCGCGCGGCGCGGCGGCGCTGTTCGGCGGACGGCCGCTGCAGGTGGCGCTGCACGACGGCGTGCCGCGCACGGTCGATCTGCCGCGCCTGTGCGCGACGTCGCGGTTCGACCTCGCCCATGTCCAGCTCGCGCGCCTCGGCGGTCTCGTCCGACGTCTCGCGCCGCTGCCCTGCGTGGTCGATCTGGTCGACGCACTGTCGCTCAACATGCTGCGGCGCGCGACGTACGACCGCAGTCCGCTGCGTCACGCCGCGCGGCTCGAGGCCGCCCGCCTCGCGCGCTTCGAGCGCGTCGTCTGCGCGCAGGCGCGGGCCGCGACGGTCTGCAGCGTCGCCGACCGCGCGGCCATCGGCGCGCCGGCGAACCTGCACCTCGTCGGCAACGGCGTCGATCCGCAGGCGTTCGCATTCCGTGCGCCGGAACGGCGCGCCGCGCGGATCGTGTTCGTCGGCAATCTCGGTTATTTCCCGAACGTCGACGCAGCCGTGTGGTTCGCGACACAGGTGCTGCCGGCGGTGCGCGCGCGCGTGCCGGAGGCGACGCTGCAGCTGGTCGGCGCCCGTCCCGCTGCAGCCTTGGCGCGGCTGGCACGCGAATGCGCCGGGGTCGAGCTCGTCGGCGCCGTGCCGGACGTGCTGCCGCACCTGCACAGCGCCGCCGTGGCCGCGGTTCCGCTGCGCGCGGGTTCGGGCCAGCAGCTCAAACTGCTCGAAGCGATGGCGGCCGGGACGCCGGTCGTCGCGACCTCGCCATCGGCCGCGGCCATCGATGCGCGCGACGGCGTTCATTTGCGCGCCGCCGACGACGCGGCGGCGATGGCGGACGCCGTGGTGCAGCTGCTCGGCGACGCTGACTTGCGCATGCGTCTGGCCGGCGCCGCGCGGGCGCATGTCGAGGCCTGCTGGACGTGGGCGCGGTCGGCGGATGCCCTCGAACGGGTGTGGCACCACGCCGTCGACGCGCGCTAGCCATCTGTCGAAAGCAGCGCTGCTAGCGCAGCGGCGGCGGCGCCTGCAGCCGGCCGGCACGCAATTGCGATTCGAGCCGCGCGACGCGCGCCGAAAGATCTGCGCGCATCGTCGCGGGCAGCGTCGCGAGCGCCAGCGGGCTGGCCCACGCGGTGCGCAGATAGGCCGCGTCGGCGCCGGCGCTGTCGCCGAGCACGGTGCGGGCGCGTCCGAGGTTGAGCGTGAGTTCGGCGCGTTCTCCGCGCGCGATCGCCCGCTCGAGCACGCGACTCGCGTCGTCGCCGCGCTGTTGCAGGATCAGCGCGATGCCGAGCAGCAGCGCCGCGCGATTGTCGTCGGTCGCGGCTGCCGCAGCGCGTGCCAGACGCTCAGCCTCCGCCACGGCGGCGTTGGCCGCGCTGCCGCGTTCGCGGCCGCGCAACACCGCTTCGAGTTGCGCGCTCGCGGCGGCGATCTGCCACTCGGCGCGGTAGCGGCCGGACTGCGGCCACAGCAGCGCAAGCACGAGCCCCGTTGCGACGACACGCAGCGCGATCGACGCGTGCGGAGCGGCGTCACGCGTGGCCGCGGCTGCCTGCGGTCCACGCGCCACCAACCGCCAAGCGCGCCCGCACGCGAGCAGCAGCAGCACGGCGGTGCAGGGGATCTGCAGCGGAAACCACGCCAGCGCGGCGACCGCGCCGGCGCTGAGCACCGCGAGCAGCAGCAATGGTTCGACCGCGCCGGGCGACTGCGCCAGGCGCAGCAGCGGCGCCCAGACCGCGGCGAAGGCGAGCAGTGCGAGCGCCAGCGCAGGCCAGCCCGCTTCGGCCGCGAGCTGCAGATAGTCCTGGTGCGCATGCGCGAAACCGGTGGCGGTCGACGGCGGCGGCAGGCGCGTGCCCAGTCGAATCTCTGCCGCAAAACGATGTGTCTGTGCCTGCGCCGCGAAGCGGCCGGGTCCGACGCCGGTGAGCGGATGCATACGCGCCATCTCCAGCGCCGCGGCCCAGGCCCCGAGGCGGTCGGTGGTGAGGCGCTGGTAGGTGGCCACGTCGGCGACGGCGCCGAAGGTCGGTGCGCGCAGCGCAGGCACGGCGGCCATGGTGGCGCCGAGCAGCACCGCCAGCGCTGCGGCACCCGCCAGCCGGCGCGCGCGCAGGCGCAGCGCGCCGAGCACGAGCAGCGCCGCGCCGAGCGCCATCGCGCTTGTGGCCTGCCGGTTGACCGCGATGCCCGCGCAGCAGACCAGCAGCATGGTCAGTGCGAGATGGCGAAGGCGCACGCTCCGCGTATTGAGCGCGACGGCGGCCGCCGCCGCGCCGAGCAGCGCGCTCGCCAGCGCGACGTACCCTTCGTTGCCGAGCAGCGCCCCGCCCGGCAGGCGACCGCCCAGATGCGAAACCGGCAGCGGCAACGTCCAGCCGCCGGCCTGCAGCAGCGACACGACGATGTTGAGGCCCACGGCGACGACGGCGACGCCGAACAGACGCACGCCGCCGACTCCATCGAGCGCGGAACTGGCACCAAGCGGCAGCAGCAGCGCAAACGGCAGCATGCCGCGCAGCCCGTGCCAGGCGGCGTCCGGGGCATCGGACGCCAGCGTCGCAACGCACAGCCACACGCCGAGCGCGGCGGCCGCGCCTGCGGCTATGCGTGCAGAACGCGACCACGGCTGCGTTGCATCGACGCGACTCCACAGCAGCGCGATCGCCCCGACACACGCACCGAGCGCGGCGGCGAGCCGCTGCGGCGCATCGAAGGCGGCGTCCGCGGCCGGGTCGACGAGCACGGCACTGCCGAGCAGCGCGAACGCGATCGACCACCGGACGACGCGCTCGCTGCCGCTGCGCCTGACGTCAGCGGCCACCCAGGGTCCAGGCCATGAAACCGCCGCCAAGCGTGCAGCCGCTCCGTCGCGCACCGGGCGTGTCGCCCGCGTAGCTTGCGAGAAGGTCTTGCTGCCCGTCGCCATCGAGGTCGGCCAGGGCGAGGTCGAAGATGTCGCAGCCGCGCATGGCCTCGGGCACCGGCAGCACCAGATCGCGGCTGAAGCCGTCTGCGCGTCCCGCGAACAGCAGGATCTCGCCGTTCTGGCGCGCCGCAACGAGGTCGGCGCGGCCGTCGCCGTCGATATCGGCACTCGCGAGCGCAACCACCGGCGTGCGCGAGCGCTCGCTCCACAGCGCGAGCGGGGTTTCGTTGCCGTCGGCATCGAACGCCACGTGCTGCAGCAAACTGCAGAATCGTCCGTCCTCGACCGCGCGCGTGGCGGTCACCGCGTCATCGCGGCCGTCGCCATCGAAATCGTGCAGTGCCACCGCAGTCACCGCAGCGTCCAGCGGCAGCGAGCGCAGTTCGCGCGAGCGCATCGTCGTGCCGCTGCCCATCTGCAGCACGAGGCGCGCGCCGCCGACCTGCGAGCCGAGCAGTGCATCCGGATGGCCGTTGCCGTCGACATCGCCGACGGCCAGGTCGTCGCCGAAGCCGCGCACGGCATTGGGGACCGCGGCTCGCTCCCAGTAACCGCCGCGATGCAGATAGAGCGCGACGGCCTCGGTCGACGGCATCTGCACGAACTGCGCCGGCCCTTCGTTGAGGGCAAGGATGTCGGTGTGGCCGTCGCCGTCCCAGTCGGCGAGCGCGAGACTGCGCGAAGTGAAGTCCGCACCGTCCGGGCCGGGTTCGCGCAGCCGCAGGCCTTCGCCCCACGGTGCGTAGTGGCCGCCTGCTTCGTTGATGAGCACCACCATGCCGCGCAGGTGCGAGGTCAGCACGAAATCCATGCGTCCGTCGCCGTTGAAATCGGTGGCGCGCACGTCGCCGTAGTCGTACGGCAGCGGCGGAAAATGCGCCTCGCGCCACGGCGCGAAGCGGCCGTGTCCGTCGCCGCGGTAGATCACCGGCAATGCGCGCCCCTTGCGCGGCGGACCGTGCAGCAGATCGACGTTGCCGTCGCCGTCCATGTCCGCAAGATCGAAGCCGTCGCGCCACTGGCCGCCGGTCGGAAGTCCGGTGGGCAGCGGCGTGGCGGCGAACAACGACGATGCCGGCAGCGTTGCCGCAGCGCAGACCGATTGCGCATCGGCGATGCGTTGCGCGGCGGGCGAGACCGGCGCGCCGGCACAGCCGGCGAGCAGCGGCAACGCGACTGCAATCGCGATCAGGCGTGCGACGAACCGCCGTCGCCGTGCGGCTGCACTGGGTGTCCGCATCGGTGCCAATGCCGCGCCGCCGCCATTGACGGCGGCGACGCGGAAGCGAACCCGCTCCGGTTCGCGCATGCGTCCGTCAGCGGCGCCGCAGCATCACGAACGCGACGCTGCCGAGCGCGAGCAGCAGCAGCATCAGACTCCAGCCCGACGCGGCCGGGATCACCGCGGGCACGGCCTGCGGCGTGCCCGGCACCACCACGATGCCGTACGCCTGCTGCGCGGTGAAACCGTTCGCATCGGTCACTTCCAGCGTGAACACGTAGTTGCCCGGCGCGGTCGGTCCGCCGGTCAGCAGGCCGTCGGCCGACAGCGTGAGGCCCGGCGGCAGGGCGCCGTCGACGAGCGCGAACGTGTACGGCGCAAGCCCGCCCGAGGCCGTGAAGATCACCTCGTACGCCTGGCCGGTCGAGCCGTCCGGCAGCGTGCCCGGGGCGATGGCGATCGCCGGCCCGCTCACGGTGACGGTGTAGGCGCGCGCGCCGGTGAAGGCATTGGCGTCGGTCGCCTCGATGGTGAACCCGAACGTGCCGGCCGCCGTCGGCGTGCCCTCGAGCGTGCCGTCCGGCGCCAGCGTCAGGCCGTCGGGCAGGGCGCCGTCGACGAGCGCGAACGTGTACGGCGCGGTGCCACCGCTGGCGGTGATCGTCTGGCTGTACGCCACGCCGCCGTCGGCATCGGGCAGGGTGGCCGGCGCCACGTCGATCAACGCCGCGTCGATCACCAGCGAGTAGTCGCGCGTGCCGGTGAAGCCGTTGGCATCGGTGGCTTCGACCGTGATCGCGAACGTGCCCGCCACGGTCGGCGTGCCGGACAGCGTGCCGTCGGCCGCCAGCGTCAGGCCGGCCGGCAGCGTGCCCGCGCTCAGCGCAAACGTGTGCGGCGCGGTGCCGCCGGTGGCGCTGAAGATCTCGCTGTACGGCACGCCGGCGTCGCCGTCCGGCAGCGTCATCGGGCCGAGTTCGATCACCGGCGCGATCACCTGCAACACATAATCCCGGGTGCCGGAGAAGCTGTTCGAATCGGTCGCCTGGATCGTGATCGCGAAGGCGCCGGCTTCGGTCGGGGTACCGGACAGCGTGCCGTCGGGCGCGAGCGCCAGTCCGGCCGGCAACGTTCCGCTCAGCACGAGGAAGCTGTACGGACCGATGCCGCCGCTGGCAGTCACGACCTGCGCGTACGGCACGCCGCCGTCGGCGTCGGGCAGCGTGGCCGGCTGCAGCACGATGACGGGCACGCTGCCGGTCGGCGTGTATTCGACATCGTCCCAGGCGCTCTCGCAGCCGGCATCGGCCGGGTAGTCGCTGGCGCCGTCGCCGTCGTTGTCGATGCCGTCCGAGCAGGCACGCGTGGTGGCGTTGGCGAGCTCGTTGTAGTCGTCCGCGCCGGCACAGCCCGGATCGCTGCCGTTGTCGGCGAGGCCGTCGAAGTCGTTGTCGAAACCGCCGTCGCTGCAGTCAGGACCCTCGAAATCGTCGTTGGCCGCGGTGCAGCCCGGCGAAAGCGGGAAGTCGGCGAGGCCGTCGCCGTCGTTGTCGATTCCGTCGCTGCACTGCGCCAGCGGCGGCGCGAATTCCGATGTGCCCGCCGCCGACTGGCAGCTCGGATCGGCCGGGAAATCGATCAGCGTGTCGCCGTCGTTGTCGATGCCGTCGCTGCAGGCCGTGGTTTCCGTCGGGAACGAGGCTGCGGCGCAGCTGTTGTCGGCGGGGAAATCGGTGTTGCCGTCGCCGTCGTTGTCGATGCCGTCGTTGCAGGCCGGCGCCTCGGTGTTGGCCCCCGCGTTGGCGCAGCCGACGTCGTCCGGGAAGTCGGTGAAGCCGTCGCCGTCGTTGTCGATGCCGTCGCTGCAGACCGGATCGGTTTCGTCGTTGTCGTTGGGTGCGAAGCAACCCATGTCGTCGGGGAAATCGGTGAAGCCGTCGCCGTCGTTGTCGATGCCGTCCGAGCACAGGCCCGCGTATTCGGTACTGTCGCCCGGGTTGAAGCAGTCGGGATCGCCGGCGCCGGGCACGAAGTCGACGAGGCCGTCGCCGTCGTTGTCGATGCCGTCGCTGCACTGGTTGTTGAAGTCGGCCTCGAACTGGTCCGCGGGCGACACGCAGAAGGTGTCGCTGCCGAAGTCGATCTGGGTGTCGCCGTCGTTGTCGGCGCCGTCGCTGCATTCGGGCGCTTCCAGCTGCGAGTACGGCGCGACGCAGCCGGCGTCGGCCGGATGGTCGGTGTTGCCGTCGCCGTCGTTGTCGATGCCGTCGCTGCATTCGGTCGATTCGAACTGGAATTCAGCCGTGGGGCAGGTGGTGTCGTCGGGGAAGTCGATGTCGCCGTCGCCGTCGTTGTCGATGCCGTCCGAGCACTGCGGGAACGTGAATCCGTTGGCGGGCGACTGATTGAAACGCGAGGTGATCGGACCGATGGCGCGCGCGCTGGTCTGGCCGGTGCCGCCGAAGTTGGCGGTGTAGACGTGGCTGACGAAGGCCTGGTTGCGGTTCTCGAACAGCGGATCGGCGCCGCTCACGTACAGGTTGTAGGCCACGAAGCCGGCGCCGAACGGAATCGCCGCCTGCGACGGGTTGCCCAGGTCGATCGACTGGGTGGCATACGGTGCGAACGTCGCCTGTGCGGTCTGGGAGAACTGTTCCTGCTGGTCGAACGCGAGCAGCGGCGGGCTGCCCAGATCGGGCGGCGGCGAACCGCACGCGAACGGCGCCACGGCGCCCGGATCGCGCCACACCTGCGCAGTGGTGCCGACGATCGCGTCCTGCAGCGAGTAGCGGCCGACGTACGCGCCCGGCAAACCTTCGCGGTTGTCGGCGCCGCTCGCGCCGACGAGGCGGCCGTAGAACGTGTAGTCGACGAGCGGCGGATTGCCGGGATTCGGGTCCGGCGTCGGGGTGCCGTCGGTGGCCGGCGCGGTGGCGCTGGCTTCGATGTGCACCAGGGTGTCGCCGTAGGCGACGCCGGACGCCGGCTCGATGGTGGCCTGTTCGCCCCACAGCACGTTGTCGTTGCGTGCGATGCCGTTGCCGCCGAGCACGAAGTATCCGGCATCGCCCGGCACCGCGGTGCCGCAGCTGCCGACCACGTCGATGGTGGCGTAGCCGCGCGCGCGACCGTCGCCGTGCGACGTGCCGCCGCACTGGCCGCCGAGCAGGCTCGATGCCGCGCCGGTGTGCGCATTGCGCAACCCGGTGAGCTGCGCGCCGGCAACCGGCGCGGGCGGCAGCGTGGCCGCGCACGATGCGAACCCGCCGGCGCTCGACGCCGGCAGCGTGCCGTCGGCAAACAGCGCATGCAGGTCGATCTCGGTGACGCCGTAACCGGGCAGGCGCACGTCGAACGAGTACGTCGCCACGCCGCGGTCGGTCCACAGGGTCACGTGCGCCAGCTGCTCGGTCGGTGAGGCGTTGCCGAGCGTGACGACGGTCCGGCGCCCGTTCGGCGCGGTATCGATCTCGAAGTAGGGCAGCAGCAGCGTGGCGGCCGGCACGTTGTCCAGCGCGTCGATGGCGGCGGGCGCGGCGGGTGCGCAGGCCAGCAGCGCCAGGCCGAGGAGTTTCGCGAACGTCTTCATGGTCTGTCCTCGGCTCACGGAATGACGGGGCTGTCGTCGTAGGCGGCGTTGCCCAACTGGATGCCGGGGACCGAATAGGTCATGCCGCCGCCCGCGGGGTAGCCGCGCGGCGACTGTCGCAACATCAGCCACGACTGCCGGATGCCGCCAAGTGCGTCTGGCGGCGCGGAGGCCGGCAGGTTCAGATTGGCGAACAGCCAGCCGAGCGGGGCCGTGACGCCCAGTTCGCCGCCGGCGACCGTGCCGGACGCGAACGGGAACAGGTCGCCGGCCGGCGACGCCGTCGGCGCTCCGGCGTCGGTGAACACGAGGGCCTGGCGCTGGCCGCTCGGCAGTCCGGCGGGCAGGCCGCCGCACGCGAACGGTGCGGTGACCACGCCCGGATCGCGCCAGTAGTCGACCGTCGTGCGGTCGGCGGCGGCGCGTCCGGCCCAGGCCGTGGGCAGCGGTTCGCGGTGGTCGGCCGCGGTGAAGCCCACGAAGCGGCCGTAGAAGGTCTGCTTGTCGACGCCGTCGTCGGTGATCGGATTGCCGAAGCTGCTTTCGATGTGCACCGCCGACTCGGTGAACGCGACGCCGGTGTCCGGATGCACGATGGTGTAGTCGCCGAGCATCGTGTTCTGGCGCGTGGCGATGCCGTCGGCGAAATAGCCCGGCGAGGTCGGGTTGGCGCGGGTGCACTGGTTGATCGTGTCGACGGTCACGTAGCCGCGTGCGATGCCGTCGCCCAGATCGCGCGAGCCGCACAGCCCGCCGAAGTAGTCGGCCGAGGCCTGCCCGCTGTGTGCGCCGACGATGTCGCGGCTGAGGATGCTGCCGCTCTGGTAGTTCGGCAGCCTGCCGTTGCAGCTGGCGAAGTTGATGTCCTGCGAATACGGGCCCTGCGGCGAGATCGTGTCGTGCGGGTCCTGGCCGGCCGAGCCCGTGGTGGGCAGCACGCGCCGGAACAGATCGCCGAGGGCGATGTCCTCGGCGTCGTAGCCGGTGAGATAGATGTTGAAGTTGGCGGTGGGCAGGCCGAGGTCGGTCCACAGCGTCACGTTCAACAGCATCGCGGTGGCGCTGGCGTTCTGCAGCGTCAGGATGGTGTCGACGCCCTGCTCGGACGACGTATCGACCTCGAAGTGGGGGAACAGCAGCGTGGCGGCCGGCACGTTGTCGATGGTGCCGATCTCGGCCGACGCCGGCGCGCAGGCACAGGCGCACAGCAGCAAGGCAAGCAGTCGTGAAATCATGGATTGTTCCCCGAAAAGCGCAGCAAGGTCGAAATGCCCCGGACGCGATCGCCGCCCTCGAGGCGATGCCGGCGCAGCATACCACCCGGCAGCGCGGGCGATTGTGTCGAACCTGTGACGATCCGGTGCCGACCGCCACCGGGCGAGGGCACTCAGGCCGAGCGCTGGTTGCCGCGCCGCTCGCCGCGGTGTCGGTACAGCGCCGCGTCGGCGCGGGCGATGGTGTCGTCGAGCGCCTCGCCGTCCTCGCGCGCGGCCCAGCCGATCGACATCGCACACGGCGCGCCGGGCGCGGCGTCGAGCAGCTGCTGCGCAGCCGCGGACATGTCCTGCGCCGACTGCTCCTGCAGCAACAGCATGAACTCGTCGCCGCCCAGCCGCACCACCACGTCGTCGCGCCGCGCGTGCGCCTGCAGGAAACGCACGAATTCCACCAGGATCTCGTCGCCGCGCCGATGTCCCTCGCGATCGTTGATCGCCTTGAAGCCGTCGAGGTCGATCACGATGCAGCCCCAGTGCGCCGGTGCCCGGCGCTCGAACTGCGCGAGGAAGCGCCGGTTGCGTGCACCGGTGAGCGGATCGGTGAGGCTGGCGGTGTGCAGCGCCTCCTCGCGCCGCAGCACCTCGGTCACGTCCTGCGCGTGGCCGAGCACGAACGGCGCGCGCCCCGGCTCGGTGTGGAGCCGGTTCTGGAAGCGCAGTGCACGCCAGCGCTGGTCGCGCGTGGCAATGGTCATCACGCCTTCGAAGTGGCCATCGCGTTCGATCTGGGCAAGGTACAGGTCCACCGTGGCGGCGAACGGGTCGGGCACCAGATCGTGCAGCCGTTGCCCGACGAGCTCGGCCGGCGCGTAGCCCAGCGCATGCGCCGCAGCCGGGTTGATCGTTATGAGATGGCCGGCGAGGTCGTGCTCGCACAGCAGGCCCGGGCTGAGCTCGAACATCTCGCGGAAGCGCCGTTCGCTGGCGCGCAGCGCCTCCAGCGCGCGCTGCGAATCGGTGACGTCGCGTGCGATGACCATCGTCGCGGCACCGCGCCGATACGCGATGGGGTGGGCGCTGATGCACACATGCAGCAGGCGGCCCTCGCCGTCGCGCTGGCGCCACACGCGGGCGCCGTCCGCGTCGCGGCCGGCCGCGAGCGCGGCGCGCAGGTCGGCCTCGTCCTCGTCGGGCAGCAGTTCCGGCAGGCGCATGCGCAGCAGCGCCGCGCGCGGCCGCGCCGCGTGGCGCACCGCGGCGTCGTTCGCATCGAGGATGGCAAGGCTCGCCGCCTCGACGATCCAGATCGGATACGGGTTGTGCGCGAACAGCGCGCGATGTTCGGACTCGCTGTCGCGCAGGGTCCGCTCCAGCCGCACCCGCAGCACCGCGTGGCGCAGCACGCGCGCCAGTTCGTCCGGCCCGACCTTGCCCTTGCGCAGGAACTCCTGCGCGCCGCCGATCACCGACGCGATCGCGCTGTCGTCGTCGTCGAGCGCGGTCTTCACCACAACCGCCACGTCGGGATGGCGCGCGGTCATCGCACGCACCGACGCCACGCCGTCGGCATCCGGCAGGCCCAGGTCGAGCAGCACCACGTCGAGCGGCGGCGTCGCGTCGAGCCGCTGCAGCGCGTCGGCGAAGCCGGTCACGTGCACCACATCGAAGGGCACTCCGCAGCGCCGGCTGGCCTCGGCCAGCATGGCCTGGCTCACGAGCGCATCGCCGCGGCTGTCCTCCACCAGCAGCACGCGCAGCCGTTCCTCCCTCACGTCCGCCTCCGTGCGCCCCATGCCCGCGGCGCCGCGTTTGTGTCGGCCCCAAGCATACCGCCGCCCGACCGCCGCCGCGCCCGACGCGGGACGGACCGAACGGGCCGTCGCGGCGGTCGTGCGCCGCGCCCGCTGCCCGTGCACCTTGCACACGACTTGGCAAGTGCGCCGTCCGCCCGATAGATTGACGGTCTTACTTCGCGCGTGTGGCGGCATGACTCAGGGGCGGTTGGTCTGCGTGGGACTGGGCATGATGCTCGGCGCGCACGTGAGTCCGCGTTCGCGCGGCGAGATCGAAGCGGCGGACGTGGTGTTCGCGGCGGTGTCCGATCCGCTGGTCGAGCTGTGGCTGCAGTCCATGCATCGCGATGTGCGCAGCCTGCAGCCGCTGTACGCGCCGGACAAGTCGCGTGCCGACACCTATCGCGAGATGGTCGCCACGCTGCTGGACGAAGTGCGCGCCGGCCGCCGCGTCTGCGGCGTGTTCTACGGCCACCCCGGCGTGTTCGCGCAGGCCCCGCACCGCGCCCTCGCGCAGGCGCGCGACGAAGGCTTCGAGGCGCACATGGAACCGGGCATTTCCGCCGAGGACTGCCTCTACGCGGACCTGGGCATCGACCCGGGCACGTTCGGCTGCCAGCACCACGAAGCCACCCAGTTCATGCTGTACGAGCGCCGCATCGATCCGTCGGCCTACCTCGTGCTGTGGCAGGTCGGCATCGCCGGCGACCGCAGCCTGCGCCGCCGCGTCACGGCGCCCGCGTACCTCGCCCTGCTGGTCGAGCGCCTGCTGCGCGACTACCCGCCGGAGCACGCGGTGATCGTTTACGAAGCTGCTACCCTACCGATCGCGACGGCGCGCATCGAGGGGATGGCGCTGTCGCGCCTGGTCGATGCCCGCCTGAACCTGCAATCCACGCTGGTGATCCCACCGGCGCAGGCCATGCGGGGCGACCCGGCCATGCTCGAACGGCTGGACCTGCTCGATCGCGACATCGCGCAAGCGCAGGCACCGCGTTGAGAGCGTGGTTGCATGAGTGCGGTTTTTTTCTTTCATCAAACAGGGGTCATGCCATGTCCAATATCATCGGGTTTCTCGAATCCATCGGCCGCACGCGGCTGTCCGAGGCGCAGTACGCCGCCGCCGTCGCCACGCTCGACATCGACGCCGCGCAGCGCGACGCGCTGCTGCGCCGCGACGCGGGTGCGCTCAACGATCTGCTCGGCGGTCGCGCCACGCAGATGATGATGATGCTGTTCCCGGTCGAAGAGCCGCGGAAGCAGGACGACGAGCCGGCCGACGACGATCGCAAGGATCGCGACGAGCCGTCGGAGTCGATCCGCCGCCACTGATCTGGCGACGGAGGTCCGTCATGCGCGTGCGGTGGGTCCGGCTCGGACTGACGATGCTCTGCGCGCTGCTGCTGGCCGGGCCGATGCAAGGCAGCGCTTCGGACGACATCGAAGCGCTGCTGCAGCAGGCAGAATCGGTGCGCAGCGCCGATCCTGCCGCCTTCGCCGATCTGCTGCACCGCGCCAACGCGCAGGGCGACCGCGCCACGCCGCGGCAGCGCGAGCAGCTGACCTATCTCAACGCCTACGCCGAAGGCTTTGCCGGCCGCTACGACGCCGCGATCGAGGCCGCCCGCGGCCTGCTCGACAGCGCCGACGTCGAGATGCGCTTTCGCGCCGGCGCCTTCATCATCAACAGTTACGCGGTCACGCTGCGTTTCACCGAAGGCCTGCGCCAGCTGGAACAGACGCTCGCGCTGCTGCCGCAGATCGCCGATCCGCAGTTGCGGCAGCACGGCCTGGTGGTGGCCGGCGTGCTCTACAACCAGATCGGCCAGTACGAACTGGGCCTGCACTACGCCGACCTGATCCTGGCCGAGGCCGACGCGGCGCCCGGCCGCACGCTGTGTTTTGCCGACCAGCTGCGCGTGGAAGCGCTGCAGGGCCTGGGCCGGCTGCCGGGCGACGACGCCCTGATGGAACACGCCATCGAACGCTGTGCGGCGGAGGGCGAGCTCGTCGTGGCGACCTCGGTGCGCGCCACGCTGGCACGCAAATGGGCTGCCCAGGGCAAACGCGAGCAGGCCATCACCTACCTGCAGAAGCACCTGCCGGACGTACGCGCGACGCGTTATCCGCGCGTGATCGGCGAAGTCAACTCGCTGCTCGGCGAACTGCTGTTCGCGCACGGCGACCTGATCCAGGCCGAACGCCACGCGCGCGCCGCCGTCGCGCAGAGCGCCGGCATGGGGTATTCGCTGCCGCTGGTGGCGGCCTACCGCACGCTCTACGAGGTGGCGGACCGGCGCGGCGATCCGGTGGCGGCACTGAATCACTACCGGAACTTCGCCGAAGCCGACAAGGCCTACCTCAACGACGTCAACCAGCGCGAGGTGGCCTACCAGATCGTGCGCCAGGAAACCGAGCTCAAGACGCGCCAGATCGAACTGCTCGATCGCCAGAACCAGGTGCTGCAGCTCGAACAGAAGGTCGATCGGCAGGGGGTGCAGAACACCCGGCTCGTGGCCGCGCTGCTGGCGGTGATGCTGGTGTCGATCGGCTATTGGGCCTACAAGATCAAACGCGTGCAGCTCTCGCTCAAGCGCTCGGCCGAGACCGACGCGCTGACCGGCGTGCTCAATCGCCGCCATTTCAGCACGCTCTCGGAGCAGAGCCTCGCGGCATGCGAAAAGTCCGGCGACTGGGCGGCGCTGGTGATGTTCGACCTCGACCACTTCAAGGCGATCAACGACAGTTTCGGCCACATCGCCGGCGACTGGGTGCTGCAGCGCGTGACCGAGATCTGCGCGCCGTTCTGCCGGCCGATCGACCACTTCGGCCGCCTCGGCGGCGAGGAATTCGCCATCCTGCTGCACGGCGCGGACCTGCGCCAGGCCACGCGCCTGGCCGAAGACTGCCGCGTCCGCATCTCGCTGATCGACACCGCGCCGAGCGGTCACGACTTCCGTGTCACCGCAAGCTTCGGCGTCGCCAGCGTGGCGACCGCCGGCTATTCGCTGCAGCGGCTGCTCTCGCAATCGGACGAAGCGCTGTATCGCGCCAAGCACGACAACCGCAACTGCGTGCGCGTGCACACCGGCGACGCGCCTGCGACTGCCGCGCCGCTCGCGCCTGTCGCCAGCGCCGGCCTGCCGCTGCGCTGACGACCGCCGACGGGACGCGCGCGTTCGGCCACCCTCAGCGAAACACCACCGTCCGATGCCCGTTGAGCAGGATGCGGTGCTCCACGTGGCGGCGCACGGCGCGGGCCAGCACGAGCGATTCGGTGTCGCTGCCCACGCGCACCAGTTCGCGCGGGGTCATGGCGTGGTCCACGCGGGCGACGTCCTGTTCGATGATCGGACCTTCGTCGAGGTCGGCCGTCACGTAGTGCGCGGTGGCGCCGATGATCTTCACCCCGCGCGCGTGCGCCTGGTGGTAGGGGCGCGCGCCCTTGAAGCTCGGCAGGAAGCTGTGGTGGATGTTGATCGCGCGGCCGGCGAGCGCGCCGCACAGCGCCGGCGAGAGGATCTGCATGTAGCGCGCCAGCACCACGAGGTCGATGTCCTCGCGTTCGATCAGCGCGAGGATGCGCGCTTCCTGCGCGGCCCGGGTCGCGGCCGTCACCGGCAGGTGGTGGAACGCGATGCCGTACGACTGCGCGAGCGGCGCGAAATCGTCGTGGTTCGAGGCCACCGCGGCGATGTCCACCGGCAGCTGGCCGCTGTGGGCGCGGAACAGCAGATCGTTGAGGCAGTGGCCCTGGCGGCTGACGAGCACGAGCAGACGCGCGCGGCGACGGGCGTCGTGCAGTTGCCAGTCCATCGCGAAGGCGTCGCCGAGCGTTGCGATGCGTTCCCGCAGCGCGTCGCCCGGGATGGCCGGCGGCAGGTCGAAATGCACGCGCAGGAAGAAGCGCCCGGATTCCTCGTCGCCGAACTGCTGCGCATCGAGGATGTTGCAGCCAAGCTCGAACAGCAGGCCCGAGACGCGGAACACGATGCCGGGACGGTCCGGGCAGGCGAGGGTGAGGATCCAGTCGTTGTGCGGCATGCGGCGCGGTCTGCGGAGGGCGGTCGGCGGCCCGCGAGTGTGGCCCGGAAACGGCGTCCCGCCTAGCCGTTCGCCCGTCGCGCCGCGCCGCGGGCGTCGTCAACCGGCGCGTCATCCTCTACCATCGTCGACCCGGCCGGCCCGCGACGCGGTGCCCGGCGTTCCACCCCGACACACGAGCAGGAATCCGTATGGGCAGAGGCCCCAGCATCGAAGGCCGCAAGAACGCGGAAGACGCCAAGCGCGGCAAACTCTTCACCAAGCTGATCCGCGAGATCACCGTGGCCGCGCGCGGCGGCGCGGACCCCGCCACCAACGCGCGCCTGCGCGTGGGCATCGACAAGGCGCTCGCGGCCAACATGACCAAGGACACGATCGAGCGCGCCGTGCGCCGCGGGTCCGGCGCCGACGGCGCGGACGACATGCAGGAGCTGCGCTACGAAGGCTACGGCCCGGGCGGCGTGGCGCTGATCATCGATGCGATGACCGACAACCCGGTCCGCACCGTGGCCGAAGTGCGCCACGCGCTGAGCAAGAACGGCGGCAACCTCGGCACCAGCGGCTCGGTCGCGTTCCAGTTCGCGCGCGTGGGCGAGATCGTGGTCGCGACGCCGGACACGGCAAGCGAGGACAGGCTGGTCGAGGTTGCGCTCGATGCCGGCGCCGACGACGTGGTGGCCGACGCCGGGCACAGCACGGTGCTGTGCGCGCCGGACCAGACCGAGGCGGTGACCGCGGCCATCCGCGGCGCCGGATTCGCACCCGAACGCAGCGACGTGGTCATGCGCCCCGGCAATCGCGTGGCGGTGGACGCGGACACGGCCGAGACGCTGACCGATCTGCTCGAGTGGCTCGAAGAACTCGACGACGTGCAGGACGTCTACCACAACGCGGACCTGCCGCAGACCTGATCCGCGCCCGTGCCGGCCCGGCGGCCGGCATCGCCGCTTGCGTTACGCGGCACCCGGGATGCGAGAATCGCGATCCGACTCCACGCGACCCGACCATGGCCTCCAGTCTCCTCGCCCTCATCGACGACATCGCGACCCTGCTCGACGATGTGTCGATCCTGACCAAGGTGGCGGCGAAGAAGACTGCCGGCGTGCTCGGCGACGATCTCGCGCTCAACGCGCAGCAGGTCGCCGGCGTGAACGCAGACCGCGAGCTGCCCGTGGTGTGGGCGGTGGCCAAGGGCTCGTTCGTCAACAAGCTCATCCTGGTGCCCGCGGCGCTGCTGATCAGCTGGCTCGCACCGTGGGCGGTGACGCCGCTGATGATGATCGGCGGCGCCTTCCTGTGTTTCGAGGGCGTGGAAAAACTCGTGCACAAGTTCCTTCACAGGCAAGACGACGCGGCCGAGCACGCGAAGCGACTGCAGGCCGTGGCCGATCCGGCGGTCGACATGGTCCAGTTCGAGAAGGACAAGATCCGCGGCGCGATCCGCACCGATTTCATCCTCTCGGCCGAAATCATCGTGATCACGCTGGGCACCGTCGCCACCGCGGACATCGCGCAGCGCATCGGCACGCTGTCGGCCATCGCGCTGATCATGACGGTGGGGGTGTACGGCCTCGTCGCCGGCATCGTCAAGCTCGACGACGGCGGGCTCTACCTGAGCCGGCGGCAGGGCGAGGGCGGGCTGGCGCGGCTGCAGCGCGCGCTCGGGCGCGGCATCATCGCGAGCGCGCCGTACCTGATGAAATTCCTGTCCATCGCCGGCACCGCGGCGATGTTCCTCGTCGGCGGAAGCATCCTCGCGCACGGCGTGCCGGCCGTCGGCCACGCGCTGGAGGCGATGGTGCCGGACGGCGTGGCGGGCACGCTGCTGATGATGCTCGGCGAGGCGGCGATCGGCATTGTCGTCGGCATCGTCGTGGTGGCGGCGGTGGAAGGCGTCCGCAGGCTGCGCGGCAAGCCGGCCGCGCATTGAGGTTGCATGGCATTCGGGCGGGCGCGGCGCCGCTGAAACGTTCGCGCGCGCTTTCGCGTTCCTGAAGACATGGTCCCGATCCGTCTCCCCATCCTTTCCCGCGTCCGTGCTCGCCGGCATCCCGTGCGTCAGGCGCTGGTGCTGGCCGCGCTATTGTCCGCCGCCAGCGCGGCGGCGCAGGCCCCGGCCGAACGCGATACCGCCAAACCCGTGCTCGGCGTGCTCAAGCTGCAGGACGAAACCGGCGCGATGCCGTTCCAGGGCGGTGTCGGCCGCGTGCTGACCAACATCCTCACCAACGAACTGGCCGCGCGGCCGGCCTTCACCGTGGTCGAGCGCCGGCGGCTCATGGCGATCCTCGAAGAGCAGGACCTCGCCGCGTCGGGCCGCCTCGCGCCCGGCGACGGTCCGAAGATCGGCCAGCTCACCGGCGCCGACTATCTCGTGATGGGCACGGTCACCGCGTTCCAGCGCGGGGTCGAAACCCGGTCCGGCAAGGCCAGGCTGTTCGGTGTCGGCGGCGGCAAGGCCTCGAGCACGGCCTATCTTGCGATCGATCTGCGCGTGGTCGACACCACCAGCGGCGAGATCGCGTTCGCGCGCACGATCGAAGGCCGCACCACGTCCACGCGCACCTCGGCCGGCATCTCGCTCGGCGCGGTCGACGCGGGCTACGAATCGTTCAAGAGCGAGGCGGACGCCAAGGTGGTGCGCGCCGCCATCGTGCAGATCACCGACTACCTCGAATGCGCAATGGTCCGACGCGACGGTTGCCTCGCGCAATTCGCCGACGAGGAAAAGCGCCGCGTCGACCGCACGCGCGGCGCCATCGAGATCGACGCCGATCCGGCGTCGTCGAGAACCAGGGATCGACGCCGATGAACATCGCCCGCACCGCGCTCCTGTCCGCATTCGCGCTCGCGACCGGCAGCGCCACCGCCGCCACCGTGCTCGAATACGACACCACCGGCACCTGCGCCACCGAGTTCGACCGCATGCGCTTCGATGGCCTGTACGCACGCATCGACCAGACCATGCAGGACACGCGCATGTCGACGATCTTCGACGACGGCGAGCAACTCATGCACATGCTGATGCACGACTCGCGCAACGTCATGACGATGGAATCGGACGACGACGCGATCGAATTCCAGAGCGATGTCGGCAAGAGCACGCTGTTTTTCGCCGCCAACCAGACACGGGCGCTGACCGGCATGGACACCAACCAGCTGATGGAACAGGCGCGCGCGACGCAGGCCGCGGCCTGCCCGGAACTGGCGCAGATGGGATTTGCCGATCCGGACTATGCCGACGCCGCCGCGCGCTGCGCGCAGACGATGCAGAGCGCCGCCGCCGACGGTGGCGCCAACCGCGCCGACAGCATCGGTGCGTTGATCGCGCAGGGCGGCCGCGAGCGCGATGCCGCCGGCCGCGCCGCGCCGCCGCCCGCCGCAGGCACGGCCTGGAGCACCACCCGCGTCGAACGCGACGGCCGCAGCGAGACCATCGCCGGCATCGACTGCGAGGTAAAGACCACGCGCCGCGGCGACACCGTGCTGCTGGAGGAATGCGTCGCGCGGCTCGACACGCTCGGCCTCGACCCCTCGCCGATGCGGCGCATCGAACGGATCGTGAGCATCGGCGAAGGCATGAGCGCGGGCGTGTCCGAGGTCTATCCCGACATGGATCCCGAGCGCGATCAGCCCGCCAGCCTCCCGCTGCGCCGTACCTGCTATGCCGACGGCAAGCAGACCGGCACCGCGACGCTGCGCATCCGCCGCGACGTGGAACTCGCCGCCGACGTGTTCGACATCCCGAAAGGCTACACGCCGTTCGACGCCGAGCTGCCGGACACGCACGGCATCGACTCGATGGACGTGGACGCGCTGCTGCAGCAGCGTCGCTAGGACCCCCGGCGGCGCGTGCCGAGCATCGGCCCGCGCCGCGCTGTCACATTGCCGCCACGCGGCGCGCGTAGAAAAGCCGGATTCACACCACCGGATCGCGCGTCCATGCGAAAGACCCTCCTGGCCCGCTGTGTCGCCCGGGCCACCGCCGTCACTCTCGGCAGCGCGGGCCTTGCGGCCGCACAGACACTGCCCGCACCGATGCCGGACGGCAGCACCGCGTTGTCGCTCGACCGCATCGTGGTGCAGGGCCAGATCACCTACCGCGACCGCCCCGACGCCATCGCGCCGACCCTGGTCTACGACCTCGAATACTTCCAGCGCTTCGAACCCAACACCGTCGGCGACATGCTCAAGCGCGTGCCGGGCGTGGCCTTCGTCGGCGCGGACATCATGGAGTTCGACGGCGCGCAGCTGCGCGGCCTGACCGGCGGCTACACCCAGGTGCTGATCAACGGCAAGCAGGTGCCCGGTGCGGGCGACGATCGTTCGTTCTGGGTCGACCGCATCCCGGCCGAAATGGTCGACCGCGTCGAGATCCTGCGCAGCAGCAGCGCCAATCGCAGCGGCGACGCCATCGCCGGCGCGATCAATATCGTGCTGCGCGACGCCTACCTGTTCGACGGCAGCTATGTGCGCCTCGGCGCCAACCGCTGGGACGACGGCGAGATCAACCCGACCTTCGGCGCGGTCACCAGCGGCGACGCGCTCGGCGGACGCATCCTCGCCGGCATCAACGTGCAGGATCGCTACCGCTCGAAGGAAAAGCGCTCGGATCGCTTCGCCGATCCATCGAGGGACGAACTGGTCAGTTTCGAGGACCAGGTCGAGGTCAAGGACGGCCGCGACTATTCGGGCAACCTGTCCTACACCGCCGAGGTCGGCGAGACCGACTTCTTCAGCGTCGACGGCTTCTACGTCAAGACCGATCGCGACGTAACGGAAGTCTCGCGCGAAGTCGAATTCGACGGCGACGACGTGATCGAAGCGAACGTCCCGGGCCTGAACCCGATCGACCAGCGGAACTGGGGCATCGGCGCCGAGTACGCGTTCGACATGGCCGGCGGTCGCACCAAGTTCGTCGCCGACCACGCCCGCTTCGAGGACGACAGCTCGGTGACCGAAGAGTCGCATGAGTACGTCAACGGCGAATGGGACGCGTCCGAGGCCGAAGCCGAGGCCGTCGACGCGAAGGACGACGAAACCGGCTTCAGGATCGCACACGAGCGTCCGTTCGGCGATGCGGTCGAGATGGAATTCGGCATCGACTACCGCACCAAGGAACGCGCCATCACCTACAGCTACTTCGCCTTCGAAGCCGAGAACGAAGGCGACCCGGTGGTGTACGAACCCGATGGCGTGGTCGCGAGCGTGATCGAGGAAGACCGTCTCGATCCCTACCTGATGTTTTCCGGCAACGCCGGCGTGCTGGCGTGGGAAGCGGGCGTGCGCTACGAGACCACCGATTCCGACATCCGCTACGTGGAGGACGGCGAGATCGAAGGCGCCGCGAGCAACGACTACGACGAACTGCTGCCGTCGCTGCACCTCAAGTGGGACGTGAGCGACAGCGACCGCATCAGCCTGTCGCTGGCGAAAACCGTCAAGGGCCCGAACTTCAACGAGCTGATCCCGGCCGTGCTCGACGGCGAGTTCGGCGACAACGACTACGTCGGCAACCCGCAGCTGGGCCTGGAAACCGCCCACGGCCTGGACCTGGGTTTCGAACATCGCCTCGGCCGGCGCGGCGTGGTCGGCGTGAACGTGTTCTACCGCGACGTGAAGGACCTGATCGAGGTGGTCAACACCGGCGAACCGAGCGAGGACGCGCTCGACAGCTATGCCGACGACATCGAGGAGTACATGGAGGAGAACGGCGTGAGCGAGGACGAAGCGATCGCCGCCAACCCGTTCGATCCGGACAGTTTCGTGTTCACCTCGGCCAACGTCGGCGACGGCACGGTCTACGGCGTGGAGTTCGACCTGTCGACGCCGCTGTCCGCGTTCGGGCTGGAGAACACCGGCGTGTTCGCGAACTATTCGTACCTCAAGAGCGAGGTCACCGATTTCCTCGGCGAGCGCCGCTTCAACGACCAGGCCAAGTCGGTCTACAACATCGGCTTCATCCAGGACCTGCCAAACGTCAGCGCGAGCTTCGGCGCGACCTACCGCAAGCAGGGCGATGCGTTCAGCCGCATATTGGCCGAGGAAGTGCTGATCCGCTACGGCGAGGATCTGGAGCTGTTCGTCGAGAAGCGTTTCGGCGACAGCGTGTCGGTGCGCCTGACGGCCGCGAACCTTCTGGACGCGTCGAAGGACGAATTCTTCGACAAGTTCGACAACCTCGGCGACCAGATCGCGCGCGATTACGACGAGTACGAAGTGGAAAGCGAAGAGGCAGGTCCCAGCTACCAGGTGGTGATGCGATGGGCGTTCTGACCGGAGCAGGACGCGCGCTGTCGCGCGCCTGCGCAGCGCGGCCTCAGGCCCAGGCGAACGGGATCAGACGTGGGCCGGAGCGGTCGTAGTCCTCGCGTTCGGCCACGCAGTAGGGACTGCCCATCGCGAACTTGCGGCACACGTCCGGACGTTCGTCGTAGATGCTGCAGCATTTGAGTTCGCGGTCGAGCGCAAGGCACCAGCCGTCCTTGCCGCGCGCCATCGTGTCCGGGCCGGTGACGCTGTGGCGGACGTAGCGCTCGGGCACCTCGTCCTCGGACGAGAGGATGACGGTGAGGCGGCAGCAGACGGCGGCGCAGGAGCCGCACGAGACCGACGCATCGATGCCGTCGTGTTCCTCGCCGTTGGCGATGTCGAAAATCGAAGTCACGGTCAGTCCTTTGAGTGCGGCGTGCCGGTGGCGGGCGCGCCGTCGTGCGACGGGTCGGGCGGGAGTCGCGACGCGCGGTGCGAGCGGTGGCAGCGCGCGGACAAAAAGCGGAAGGCGGGGACGTGTGGTGCGGTCGCGGGAACGCCGAGCGTCGAACGACATGCCGTGGCGCCGGCGGGGACGCGCGGCCGCAGGAAACGCGCCCCGGTCCGCAGTGTCGCAGGGCTCGGGTTAACCGCGTCTGGCCGTGGCCGGACGCGGCTATCATGACAGGTTTGACGCGGACGGATGTGCCCCGATGCCTTACACCCCCATCGTCGCCACGCTCGGCTACGTGCTCTCGCCCGATCGCCGCCGCGTGCTGCTGGTGCACCGCAACGCACGCCCGGACGATCAGCACCTCGGCAAATACAACGGCCTGGGCGGCAAGCTCGAAGCCGACGAGGACGTGGTGGCCGGCATGCGTCGCGAAATCCGCGAGGAGGCCGGCATCGAATGTGATGCGATGGTGCTGCGCGGCACGATCAGCTGGCCCGGATTCGGCAAGGCAGGGGAGGATTGGCTCGGATTCGTGTTCCGCATCGATGCGTTCGCCGGCACGCCGTACGCCAGCAATCCCGAGGGCACGCTCGAATGGGTGGAGATCGAACGCATCCTCGACCTGCCGCTGTGGGACGGTGACCGCCACTTTCTCCCGCTGGTGTTCGATGCCGACCCGCGCGCCTTCCACGGCGTGATGCCCTACCGCGACGGCGGCATGGTGTCGTGGACGTATTCGCGCCTCTAGTTGCCCCGTCCATCGAACCCCCTCGGACCGATCCCATGCCCCAGCACCTCGGCGCCATCGCGCTGCTCATCCGCGACTACGACGAGGCCATCGACTGGTACACCGGCACCCTCGGTTTCACCCTGGTCGAAGACACCGCGCTGAGCGCGGACAAGCGTTGGGTGCTGGTGGCGCCGCCCGGTGCCCCGCAGACCCGCTTGCTGCTCGCGCGCGCTGCCGATGCCACCCAGGAGGCCGCGGTCGGGAGCCAGGGCGGCGGCCGTGTCTGGCTGTTCCTGCACACCGACGACTTCGCCGCCGACCACGCCCGCATGATCGCTGCCGGCGTGCGTTTCCTCGAACCGCCGCGGCACGAGGCGTACGGCAGTGTCGCGGTGTTCGAAGACCTCTACGGCAACCGCTGGGATCTGCTGCAGCGGGCGGAGTGAGGGTCGCGGCAGAATCCGGCGGCGTTTTCCGTGACCTCCTGCAACGGGGCATCGCTCCGACGGAGGCGACGATGATGGCGTGGCGACGATCGATTCTGGTGCGCGCGGGCATGGGCCTGCTGTTGGCGGCCGCGGTCGCGGGCGCGACGGCGGCGGGGATCGATGGCGAGTACCGCGCCACGGTCGACGGCGTCGACACGCAGCTTTCGCTGCGTAGCGCCGGCGCCGACGTCTCCGGCACCTATGTCGAAGGCGCGCTGCGGCTGCAGGTCGCGGGCCGGCTCGAGGAGGACCGGTTGCTGGCCCGCGTGCGCGAGCCGTCCACGGGGCTGGACATCGCGGCGCTCGATGCGCGGATCGCAGGCGACACGCTGGACGCAAGCATCGACGCGCACAACCCGCTCACCGGCGAACGCAAGTCCGCGCGCGCGCTGTTCCGCCGCACGCTGCCGCCCGCGACGGACGCCGCGGCGACGGCCGTGCCGGGCAGCCTCGATCGCAGCCTGATCGGCACTTGGGTGAACGAAACCATGATCAACAGCGGAGGCGCCGACTTCGCCTCGTTCACGACGGTGATGACGATGCAGCTCGGCGCCGATGGACGCGTGTCGCAGTGGAGTCGCTCGGTGGGCGGCGGCGGAGACTGGAGCTACGACGGCGCCGGTCAGCTGCAGTACAGCGGGCGCTGGTCCAGCGACGGCGGCGTCCTGTACGTGCAGCTCGACGGTCAGGCCGGCTTCCAGCCGGCCGCGCGTTATCGCTTTTCGGACGCATATCTGGTGCTGGAGAACGACCGCGGACGATTGATCTGGCAGCGTCGCTGATCGTACGCGGCAGGGGTAAACCGGATCTCCGGCCGGCTCCGCTGTCGGCACCGCGTTTCCTGACCGATGCCGATCCGATGCGTGCCCGCCGGCGCGCAGCCGCATGCCGTCGTGGCATCATTCGTCCGTTCTTCCGGAGACCGGTTTGCGACGGATCGCCCTTGCCCTGTGCCTGCTTGCCGCCTGCGCCCTCGCGCGCGCGGAGGATCGCTGGTTCAGCGTGCACCTGGACGGGCGCAAGATCGGCCACATGCAGCAGTCGCGCGTGGAGGAAGACGGCGGTCGCGTGCGCAGCCGCCAGCTGCTGTCGATGACCCTCTCGCGCAGCGGCGACACCCTCACCATCCAGAGCGAGGAAACCACGCTCGAACTCGCCGACGGCACGCCGCTGGCGTTCGATTCGCGCATCGACACGGGCGGCAGCGTGACGCGCGTGCGCGGCGAAATCGAGCATGACCATCTGCGCGTCGCGATCGAGCAGCCGGGCGGGGTGGAGCGTCGCCATCTGCTCTGGCCGGCCGAGGCTCTGTTGATCGAAGGACAGCGCCTTGCGATGCAGCGCGGCGGACTGGCAGCGGGTACCCAGTTCGTGATGCTGGCGTTCGATCCGGGCTCGCTGCAGGCCTCGCAGCTGCTCACGCGCGTCGGTGCGCCCGAGACGGTCGCCGTGCACGACCGCACCGAACGCCTGGTGCCGCTGGCGCAGACGACGTGGCTCGACGGCGGCGCGATGCGATCGCAGGCCTGGGTCGATCCGGCCACGTGGGCGCTGCGCCGGCTGCGTTTTCCCGCCGTGGGGCTGCAGCTCGACGTGCACGCCTGCGACCGCGCGTGCGCGCTGGCGCCGGTGCAGCCGGCGGATGTGCTCGACGCGATGCTCGTGGCCGCACCGCGCGCGTTGCGGCGCGGCGATCTGGATGCGCCGCTCGCCTATCGGCTCGTCCTGCGCGAAGGCGAGGGTGACGCGCTCGCTGCGCAACCCGGACAGTGGATCGAACGCGACGGCGGCGAGCTGCGCCTGCGCGTGGATCCGGCCGGCGACGGTCGCGATCCGCCCGTGGCCGCGGACACCGCCGCCACGCGCTGGCTGCAGTCCGACGTTCCCGCCGTGGCGGCGCTCGCGCGCGAGGCCGCCGGCGACGCCCGCGGCGCGCGCGCCCGCATGGTCCGGCTCGAGGCCTTCGTGCGCGGCTACATCCGCACCAAATCGCTGCGTGTGGGTTACGCGTCCGCCAGCGAAGTGCTGCGCGACCGCGAGGGCGACTGCACCGAACACGCCGTGCTGCTGGCGGCACTCGCGCGTGCGCTCGGCATCCCCGCGCGCGTGGCCACCGGCATCGCCTACACGCCGGCCTACGGCGGCCGGCGCGACGTCTTCGTCCCGCACGCCTGGGTACTGGCGTGGGTGGACGGACGCTGGCAAGGTTTCGACGCGGCGCTGCGCGGCCATGACGCGGGTCACATCGCGTTTTCGTCCGGCGACGGCGATCCATTCCGCTTCTACGAGGGCCTCGAGTTGCTTGGTGCGGTGTCGATACGGGACGTGCGGCGTCTGGGCTGGCGCGAACGCGCGCAGCTGCGGCGGGAGCGGGCGGCGCGATGAAGGCGTCCTGCACGTTCGCCGCGCTGCTGTTGCCGCTGTGCATTGCCGCCGCGTCCCCGGCGCAGGACCTGACCGCGGCGCAGATGCCGTCCGGCACCGAGCTGCGCGCGCTCGTCACCGACGCGCGCGTCGACGAGATCAGCGGCATCGCGGCCTCGCGCCGGCATCCCGGACTGTTCTGGGTGCTCAACGACAGCGACCGCCCGGCCGAGATCTACGCGCTCGACGACAGCGGCGCGGTGCGTGCAACGCTCGCACTCGAGGGCGTGCGCAACGTCGACTGGGAAGACATCAGCAGCTTCGAGGTCGACGGCACATCTTGGCTGATGATCGCCGACACCGGCGACAACGGCGGTCTGCGGCGCGAACTGGCGATGCATTTCGTCGAGGAGCCTGCGGCCGTCGCCGACGCCACGGTGCCGGTGGCACGCAGCGTGCGCTTCGTCTGGCCCGACGGTCCGCGCGACTGCGAAGGCTCGGCGGTCGACGTGCAGCGCGGCGAGATCTATCTGGTCTCGAAGAAACGCATCCCGCCCGAACTGTTCCGCCTGCCGCTCGCGCCGCGTGGCGATGCGACGCTCACCGCCGAACGCGTCGGCACGCTCGCGGGCATCGAACAGCCCACGCCCGACGACCTGCGGCGAAACCCCGTCTACGGCCGTTACCGGGCGCAGATCACGGGCCTGGACATCGCCTCGGACGGCAGCTGGCTCGCGGCCCTGAACTACCGCCGCGTGTACCTGTGGCAACGCGTGCCGGAGGGCTGGGCGGCGGCAGTGACGCGACCGGCCCGCGCGATCGAGTTCCCGTGGATTCCGCAGGCCGAAGCGATCGGCTTCGACGTGGACAACCACGCGGTGTGGATCAGTTCCGAGCGCCTGCCCGCACCGCTGATGCGCCTCGAACTTCCCTGATGTCCTCTCCGCCGAGAGATCGTTCCGCCGGCGGACGGGTACCGAACGCCGCGCCGATTTTCCTTCTTCCCGCAGGAGAGGGTGCCTAGGCGGACAAGCACCGGGCGCCGCGATGTTCTTCCTTCTCGCGTCGGAGCAAAGGGTCGCAGTCGATGAGGCCGGGCGCTGCGATGCTCGTCCTTCTCCCCCCGGGAGAAGGAAACCTCTTCGATGCTCTTCCTTCTCCCCCCGGGAGAAGGTGCCGAAGGCGGATGAGGGAAGAGCGCTGCGGTTGTTCCGGTTGGTGAGTGCAGCGCCGCCCTTGCTTCAACCGGCGTGCGACATCGAAACGCGTTTCCCTCATCCGGCCTGCCGGCCACCTTCTCCCGACGGGAGAAGGAAACCTCTTCGATGCTCTTCCTTCTCCCTCCCGGGAGAAGGTGCCGAAGGCGGATGAGGGAAGGGCGCTGCGGTGTTCCGGTGGGGAGTGCAGCGCCGCCCTTGCTTCAACCGGCATGCGACATCGAAACGCGTTCCCTCATCCGGCCTGCCGGCCATCTTCTCCCCGGTGGGACAAGGAGCCTCTTCGCTACGGCACTTCGTTAAATAATTGATTTTTCGGTTAAAAACGAAAGATCGCCGAGGCGGTCACATCCGCATGCACACCTCGTCTTGCAATTTGATATCGAAATGATATCGTTAACACACCCTCTGGAGAGCCGCCATGAAAGAAGCGCCGATGTCCTCCCGCCCCGGAATTCCGGTCCTGTTCCTGATGCTCGTGCTCACGCTGGCGGTGGCCGCGGCATTCGTTTACGGCGCCAATACGAGGAGCGCGCCGGTTCTCGTCGGCACCGTGCTCGTCTCGATCGTGGTGTTTTTCGCCTGGTTCGGCTTCTACATGGTGGAACCCAACCAGTCGGCGGTGCTCAGCCTGTTCGGCAAGTATGTCGGCACGGTGAAGGACCAGGGCCTGCGCTGGAACAATCCGTTCTATTCGAAGAAGAAGATCAGCCTGCGCGTGCGCAATTTCGAGAGCGGCAAGCTCAAGATCAACGAGCTGGACGGCAGCCCGATCGAGATCGCCGCGGTCATCGTGTGGCAGGTGGTGGATTCGGCCGAAGCGGTGTTCAACGTCGACGACTACCAGAGCTTCGTCCACATCCAGTCCGAGTCCGCGCTGCGCGCGATGGCATCGAGCTACCCGTACGACCAGCACGAGGACGGCCAGATCGCGCTGCGCAGCCACCCGCAGGAAATCTCGCAGCATCTGCAGGAGCAGATCCAGGAGCGTCTGAGCAAGGCCGGTGTCGACGTCATCGAGGCGCGCATCAGCCATCTTGCCTACGCCGCGGAGATCGCGCAGGCGATGCTGCAGCGGCAGCAGGCCAACGCGGTGGTGGCGGCACGCACGCGCATCGTCTTCGGCGCCGTGAGCATGGTGCAGATGGCGCTGGAAGAGCTGAAGAAGTCGGGCGTGATGGAGCTCGACGAGGAGCGCCGCGCGGCGATGGTGAGCAACCTGCTCGTGGTGCTGTGCTCGGACCGCGCCACGCAGCCGGTGGTGAACACGGGCTCGCTGTACTGAGCCCGGCGTTTGCCAGGACACAGCGATGAGCGACAAGAAAGCCTACCCGCTGCGCATCAATGCCGAGGTCCTGGCCGCGATGCAGCGCTGGTCGGACGACGAACTGCGCTCGCTCAACGCCCAGATCGAATACGTGCTGCGCGACGCACTGCGCAGGAGCGGCCGCCTCGGATCGGCGGCCGCGCCATCCAATCCGGAGAACGACTGATGCATCACACCCGCTGGGAATACAAGGTCGAAGACCTCAAGGCCGGTTTCCTGTTCAAGGCGCTGGAGCCTGCGAACCTCACCGAGACCCTCAACCGCGAAGGCATGCAGGGCTGGGAGCTCATCAACGTCATCTCCGTCAACGGCACGATGAAAGCCTTTTTCAAACGTGCGCGCTGACGCGCCGCAGTCCGGGAGTACGCCATGAAAAAGATCGTGTTGATCGTGCTGTTGGCGCTGGGCGCTGCCTGGTTCGGCGGTCGCGCGCTGGTGCATCAATTCATGCCGGTCGCGGAGGCCGCGGCGCTCGACGCGGAGCATGCGCGTATCGCCGATGCTTTCCTCGATCATCTGGATGCCGGTCGCTACGACGACGCCCTCGCGATGCTCGACGCCAACGCACGCGAGGCGCTGGCGGGCGGCAAGCTGCAGGAAGTGTGGACCTCGCTGTCGTCGCAGCTGGGCGCGCGCACGTCCCGCAGTGCGCTGCGCGGCGAATCGGTCGACGGCACACCGGTCGCGACATCGACGCTGACGTTCGCCATGCTGTCGCTCGATGCACGCATCGCGGTCGACGCGGACCGCCACATCTCCGGCTTCCGCCTGGTGCCGGCGACCGCCGCGAGCACGCCGGCGGCACCGGTCGAGACCGCGGCCTTCGTCGAGACCGAGGCGATGCTCGGCGACGGTGCCCGGGCGTTGCCGGCGACGCTCACGCGCCCGCGTGCGAACGCACCGGTGGCCGCGGTGGTATTCGTGCACGGATCGGGCCCGCACGACCGCGACGAAACCGTCGGCCTCAACAAGCCCTTCCGCGACCTCGCGCACGGCCTGGCCGAGCGCGGCATCGCCTCGCTGCGCTACGAAAAACGCACCAAGGCGCGACCGGAGGATTTCGCGTCCGGCGATTTCGACGTCGACGACGAAGTGGTCGACGATGCGGCGGCGGCGGTGCGGCAGCTGCGCGACACCGACGGAATCGATCCGGCGCGCGTGTTCGTCGCAGGCCACAGCCTCGGCGCGCTGATGGCGCCGCGCATCGCGCAGCGCGCGCCGGAGGTGGCCGGGCTCGTGCTGCTCGCCGCGCCGGCGCGGCCGATCGCGGACATCTACATCGAGCAGATCGAATTCCTCGCCGCCGGCGACGGCAGCGTGTCCGACGACGAACGCGCGAAGCTCGACATCGAGCGCGCGAAGGCCGCGGCGATCGCAACGCTGACGCCCGATGCCCCCGCCGCGGACAACCTGCTCGGGCTTCCGGCGCGTTTCTGGATCGACCTGCGCGACTACGATCCCGTGGCCGTTGCCGGAACCATCCCGCAGCCGATGCTCGTGCTGCAGGGCGCGCGCGACTACCAGGTAACGCCGGCGGGCGATTTCGCACGCTGGCAGGCGGCGTTCGGCGACGAGACGCGCGTGACCTTGCGCGAATTCCCCGGGCTGAATCACCTCTTCATTGCCGGCACCGGTGCTCCGAATCCGCAGGAGTATTCGGTCGAAGGCCACGTCGATGCCGGCGTGATCGATGCCATCGCCGACTGGATCTCGGGCCTGCCCGGACGCAACGCCGCTGCGTCGTCGCGCTGACCTTCCGTGTTCGACTCGTCACCAGGAGATTGACCATGCTGCATGTCGCGAAAATGATCGAACGTCGCCTCGGCAACGACCGTCGCTTGATTCCGCAGTTGCTCGGGGTGTCCGCGCTGGCGCTGCTGGTGGGCCTGGCGATGGCCGCGCTGCGCTGACGGTGGCCACGGCCCGCATCGCCGACGGCGAGGTCGCTGACACCTGCGCCCGGGCTGGTTAAGCTCGCCGCATGCTGCAACGCGACTGGCGCCTGCTCAATTTCGACACCGTCGACGCCATTCCCGCGGCGCTGGCGCGTGGCCGCGCCAACGCGGTGGCACGCGCGCTGGCGCAGGCCGACTGGCTGCTGCGGCGCAAGACGGACGGCCGCTATCTTGCGGCGGTGCGGCTCGGGGTGTCGGCGCGCTGGCAGTTGCTGGCGCCCGCGAACGCGTGGCCGCGCGATGCAGCGTGCGGAACGCGAGGC
The DNA here is from genome assembly GCF_014202825.1 of Chiayiivirga flava. Lineage (GTDB taxonomy): Bacteria > Pseudomonadota > Gammaproteobacteria > Xanthomonadales > Xanthomonadaceae > Chiayiivirga > Chiayiivirga flava. The sequence goes on from NZ_JACHHP010000003.1 coordinate 350,301, forward strand.
CAGCGTGCGCAGACGGGCGTCGATGCATTGCAGCGGCGGCTGCGGGAGTTGGCGGCGCGACCCGCGTCGCACGCGACGTTGCCGCTCGATGGCGTGCGGCGGCATCTGGATGCGCTCGGAATTTCGGCCGACTACGGCCGTCGCCACGCGCTGGATCTGGTGCCCGAACCGCGCGTGCTCGCGTTCGCCGGATTCGATCGCTACCGCCGACCGCTGTTCCTGCAGGCGGCGGCGGCCGCGGCGTGGTCACGCATGCGCGCCGCGGCGGCGGCGGATGGCGTGCGGCTGGAGGCGATCTCGGGGTTCCGCAGCCACGCCTACCAGGCCGGCATCTTTGCGCGGAAACGCGCACGCGGGCAGGGCGTGGAGGAGATCCTGCAGGTCAACGCCGCGCCCGGCTACAGCGAGCATCACGGTGGATGTGCGCTGGACGTCGGCACGCCGGGCGAGCCGGCGGCGCAGGAATCGTTCGAAAAGACCGCGGCGTTCGCATGGTTGAAGATGCGTGCGGGTGATTTCGGGTTTGTGCTCAGCTATCCGCGCGGGAATCCACACGGCATCGTGTACGAGCCGTGGCATTGGTGCTGGCGGGCTTGCTGAAGCGTTCCATGTCTCGCGCGTTGGGTATGCTGCGGCGCGCGCAAGGTGGCGCCCTCATCCGCCTGCCGGCACCTTCTCCCGCGGGGAGAAGGATTCTCATGATGGATCCCTTGGACACGATGCGGATCACCGGAATTCGACAGCGCACGTCAAGCATCCCTTCTCCCTGCGGGAGAAGGTGCCGGCAGGCGGATGAGGGTGCCACACTGCAGCGTGCATCGACGCGTCACACGGCTGCCACGCACCGACAGGTCGTCAAGCCGCCTGATACCGCCCGTAACTGCGCATGCGGGCATACCGCTGCTCCAGCAACGTGTGCGTGTCCAGCCGTTCCAGCTGCTCGATCTGTCCCAGCAGCACACCTTTCAGGCGATCGGCCATCTCCTGCGGATCGCGATGCGCGCCGCCGAGCGGCTCCTTCACGATCTGGTCGATCAAGCCGTTTTCGAGCAACCGCGGCGCCGTCAGCCCGAGTTGCTCGGCCGCATCCTTCGCCCGCTCCGCGCTCTTCCACAGGATCGATGCGCAACCTTCCGGCGAAATCACCGAGTAGGTGCCGTATTCCAGCATCAGCGTGCGATCGCCGACGCCGATGGCCAGCGCGCCGCCCGAGCCGCCTTCGCCGATCACCGTGCAGACGATCGGCGTGCGCAGCTCCGACATCTCCAGCAGGTTGCGCGCGATCGCTTCGGACTGCCCGCGTTCTTCCGCCCCGACGCCCGGATACGCGCCCGGCGTGTCGATGAAGGTCAGCAACGGCAGCCGGAAACGCTCCGCCATCTTCATCAGCCGCAGCGCCTTGCGATAACCCTCCGGGCGCGGCATGCCGAAATTGCGCCGGATCTTGCTCTTGGTGTCGCGGCCCTTCTGCTGGCCGATGATCATCACCGGCTTGCCGTCGATGCGTGCCGGCCCGCCGACGATGGCGGCGTCGTCCGCATACGCACGGTCGCCGGCCAGTTCGTGGAATTCCTCGCACATCAGCTTCACGTAATCGAGCGTGTACGGCCGCTGCGGATGCCGCGCCAGCTGCGACACCTGCCACGGCGTCAGCGCGCGGAAGATCTCGGCGGTGCGGATCTTGAGCTTCTCGCGCAGCTTGCCGATTTCTTCCTCGATGTTGAACGCGCTGCCGTGGCTTGCGTGGCGCAGCTCCTGGATCTTGGCGTCCAGTTCGGCGATGGGCTGTTCGAAGTCGAGGAAGTTCGGGTTCATCGTGCCGGGGCGTCGAAAGCGGGGGCAGGGAGTATAGCGGCCACGGCTACCAGAGCGGATCGATGCCCAGCGCGGCGATCGCGGCGTCGCAGCTGACCAGGTGCGCATCCTCGATGTGCGCCTGCGCGGCCAGCATGCGATCGAACGGATCACGGTGCATGGCGCTGATGCTGCCGGCCATGAACGCATGCGCCCGCGTGATCGGCAGATGCGTGAAGCCGTCGGCGGCGCACAGCTCGTCGTAGCGCGGAATCACCGCGCGTGCCTCGCCGAGCTTGCCGAGGCGGTGCTTGATGGCGATTTCCCACGCGCTGGCGGCGCTGACCAGGACCACGTTGTCGCCGTCGCCGATGGCGCGGCGCGCCGGCGCCGACAGACGCGGATCGTCGGTGAACCACCACAGCAGAGCGTGCGTATCGAGCAGCAGCTTCACGACTGCTGCGCGCCCTGCGATTCCCATGCAAGCAATTCGTCCTCGGGCAGCGGATCGAGGAACGCATCGCTGATCCGCCCCTTCAGCCGACCCGGACGACGGATCGGCGCCGCCGCTTCCAGCGGCACGAGGCGCGCGTACGGCACCCCGGCCTTCGCGAGGATGATTTCCTCGCCGGCGTGGGCCTGCTCCAGCAGGCGCGAGAGGTGGGTCTTGGCGTCGTGGACGTTTACGATGGTGGCCATGTTTCGATGTTAGTCCACGGGTGGACTAACCGCAAGCGCCGCGTCACTCGCCGCGCGGCTCCGGGCGCGATGGCGTGCCGCCGATGCGCGCCAGCGACAGGCTCGGCGCCTGCACCAGCGGCAGTGCGTGCAATGCGGCGAGCAGTTCCGGATCGGCGCGGACGCCCTGTGAGCCGTTCAGTTCGACACGTCCGCTGGCGTTCGCCGTGATGAGGTCGATGCGCAGCGGCGTACGACCCGGTCGGAACGGCGCGAGGGCGGTGTTGAAGGCGTCGAAGGCGCCGCCGCTGCGCGCATCGAGCGTGAGGCTCAGCAGCCGTGCCTGCTGCGCACAGACCACCTTGAAGTCCCAAGCACAGCGCGCGCGCAGCGAATAGCCGCCGCTGAACTCGTCTTCCTGCAGGTAACCCTCGATCAGCAGGATGCGGTCGCGCGTGAGCAGGGAGCCGTACTCGTTGCAGGCGTCGCGGAAGAACGCCACCTCGAGCCGTCCGAAGCCGTCCTCGAACTGCGCGAACGCCACCGAGTCGCCGCGCCGCCGCACGTTGGTCACCTGCCCGGCGAGCACGAGCAGCCCGTCGTTGCCGCGCTTGAACTTGCGTTCCTCGAAGGCCTTGTCGAGTTCGTCGAGGCGGCAGGTGGCGAGCTGGCGCAGCAGGTCGCGCACCGGATCGAGCGGGTGGCCGCTCAGATAGTGGCCGAGTGTGTCGCGTTCGCCGGCGAGTTTCTGTTCCAGCGACCAGTCCGGCACGACGGGCAGCACCGGCAGCATCGGTTCGGGCGCGGTGCTGTTGCCGAAGATGTCGATCTGGCCGGCGGCGCGGTCGCGCGCGAGCTGCTCGGTCGCCTTCATCACCTCGGGCAGCTGCGCCATCGCGGTGGCGCGGTTCGGCGCGAGCGTGTCGACGGCGCCGGCGTGGATCAGCGCTTCGAGCACGCGCCGGTTGATCCTGGTCGAATCGACGCGGCAGCAGAAATCGAACAGGTCGCGGTATGGTCCGTTGGCGTGGCGCTCCTGGGCGATGGCGTCGCACGCGCCGTGGCCGACGCCTTTCACCGCGCCCAGGCCGTAGCGCAGCTTGCCCGGCGCGATCGCCTCGAACATGTAGTCCGAGCTGTTCACGTCCGGCGGCAGCACCTCGAGCTTCAGTGCGCGCGCCTCCACCAGGAAGTTCGTCACCTTGTCGGTGTTGTCCATGTCCGACGACAGCACCGCGGCCATGAATTCGGCCGGGTAGTGCGCCTTGAGCCAAGCGGTCTGGTAGGCGACCAGCGCGTATGCGGCCGAGTGCGACTTGTTGAAGCCGTACTCGGCGAATTTCTCCATCAGGTCGAAGATGCCGGTGGCCACCTGCGGATCGACCCCGCGTTCGGCCGCGCCGGCTTCGAACTTGGCGCGTTCCTTCGCCATTTCCTCGGGCTTCTTCTTGCCCATCGCGCGACGCAGCAGGTCGGCGCCGCCGAGCGAATAGCCCGCCAGCACCTGCGCGATCTGCATCACCTGTTCCTGGTACACGATGACGCCGTAGGTCGGCGACAGCACCGCTTCCAGCGAGGGGTGCGGATACGTGACCTTGGCGTTGCCGTGCTTGCGGTCGACCCAGTCGCGATCCATTCCGGATCCCAATGGGCCCGGGCGGAACAGCGCGGCGAGCGCGATGATGTCCTCGAAGCGGTCGGGTCTGGCACGCTTAAGCAACTCGCGCATGCCGCGCGATTCGAACTGGAACACGGCGACGGTGTCGCCGCGTGCGAACAGTTCGTAGGATTTTTTGTCGTCGAGCGGCAGCGTGTTGAGATCGAGCGGCGCTTCGTTGCTGGCGGCGCGCTTGCGGTTGATCGCCTTCACCGCCCAGTCGAGGATGGTCAGTGTGCGCAGACCGAGGAAGTCGAACTTGACCAGGCCCACTGCTTCGACGTCGTCCTTGTCGAACTGCGTGACGATGCTGCGCGCGGACTCGCCCTTGGCCGTGTGTTCTGCGAACAGCGGCGAAAAATCCGTCAGCGGCGACGGTGCGATGACCACGCCACCGGCATGTTTGCCGGCGTTGCGGGTGAGATCTTCGAGCTTGAGCGCGAGGTCGATGAGATCGCGCACGTCGTCCTCGGCCTCGTAGCGCTGCACCAGTTCCGCGCTGACCAGGTTCGAATCCGATTTCGACGCCTTGCTGCGGCCCAGCGCGTCCTCAAGGCCAATGCCGAGCGTCATCGGGATGAGCTTGGCGATCGAGTCGACGAAGCCGTACGGATGGCCGAGCACGCGGCCGGTGTCGCGCACGACGGCCTTCGCGGCCATGGTGCCGTAGGTGATGATCTGGCTGACGCGGTCGCGCCCGTACTTCGCGGCGACGTAATCGATGACCTGATCGCGCTTGTCCATGCAGAAGTCGATGTCGAAGTCGGGCATCGACACGCGTTCGGGATTGAGGAAGCGTTCGAACAGCAGGTCGTACGGAATCGGATCCAGATCCGTGATGCCGAGGGCCCACGCCACCAGCGAGCCCGCGCCCGAACCGCGGCCCGGGCCGACGGGAATGTCGTGGTCCTTGGCCCAGTTGATGAAGTCCGCCACGATCAGGAAGTAGCCGGGGAAGCCCATCTTGGTGATGACGTCGAGCTCGACGTCGAGACGTTCGACATAGCTCTCGCGCGTGTGTCCGGGCGCGACGGGGTTCTTCTGCAGACGTTTTTCCAGGCCCGCGTGCGACTGGCTGCGGATCCACGAATCGAGCGTTTCGTCCGACGGCACCGGGAACGCGGGCAGGTAGTAGGTGCCGAACTTCAGCTCGAGGTTGCAGCGCTTGGCCAGCTCCACCGAGTTCTGCAGCAGTTCGGGCAGGTCGAGGAAGCGCTCGGCCATCGCGTCGGCGGATTTGAGGTACTGGTCGGCGCTGTAGTCGCGCGGGCGTTTCGGATCGGCCAGCACGCGGCCGGTGGAAATGCAGACGCGGGCTTCGTGCGCTTCGAAATCGTCGGCGTCGAGGAAGCGCACGTCGTTGCTCGCGACGATGGCGCAGTCGCGGCGGTGGCCGAGGTCGAGCGCGGTGCGCAGGAATTCGTCCTCGCCGCTGCGCTGGGTGCGCACGGCCTCCAGGTAGAAGCGGTCGCCGAAGCTGCGCTGCCACACCTGCAGGCGCCGATCGGCCTCGTCGTCCCTGCCTTCGAGCGCGACCTGTCCGATGTCGCTCTCGCGGCCCGCGAGCACGATGAGGCCGGCGCTGGATTCGCGCAGCCATTCGGGGCGGATGGCCACGTAGTCGCCGCGGTGGCCTTCGAGGTAGGCACGCGACACCAGCTGCGCGAGATTGAGGTAGCCGGCATGGTTCTGGCACAGCAGCGTCAGCCGCGCCGGGCGCAGACCGTCTTCTTCCAGCCACAGATCGGAGCCGGCGATCGGCTTGATGCCCGCCTTCTCGGCAGCCTTGTAGAACTTCACCAGCGCAAAGAGGTTGCTCTGGTCGGTGATCGCGACCGCGGGCAGGCCGAGCTCCACGCAACGCGACACCAGCCCGGCGATGCGGATGGTCGAGTCCGTCAGCGAGTATTCGCTGTGCAGGTGGAGGTGGACGAAGCGGGGATCCATCGGGCCGTGCGCGGGTCGCGGGCAGGTGCGCGGGCCAGCGTAGTGCCGGGGGTGGGGCGGGGCAAGGCTTGACTTGTGGCGCGCTGGCCGGCCGGCCCGTCTCCCGCCGACGGCGGGGACGGTGCGTTGGCCGGTCGCGGGTCAGCGGATGTTGAAGCGCGTCGACGCGCGCCCGCGCGTGCCGTAACTGCGCTCGCCGGCATCGTCGTTCGCGCTGCTGCGTGGACGGTGCGAGAGTTTGACCATGCGGTCGATCAGCACGTCGCGGTCGCGCTGCCACTGGTCGCGATCGACGTCGGCCAGCGCCGGATAGGTGTCGCGGAACTGGCGGTAGTCGTTCCAGTCCTGCCATTCCTGCGCCGACGACTGCAGCGCGAGCCGGATCACGAGTGCGTCGTCGAGATAGCCGTAGCGGCCGACGTTGTCGGGAATCAGATCGTCGTTGTCGATGAAGTAGGCCAGCGCGCCGACGAAGTCGCGGCGCTGCTCCGGCGTCAGCAGCCAGCCGTCGTCGGTGACGAGGTCCGCCACGCGCGGGACGAGCGCGAGGACGTCCCGCAACGCGGGCGGGATGTCGCGATCGGCGAGCGCGGCGTGCATGGCACGCGCATCGTGCGCGAGCGTGGCCGTGTCGCCGGCGAATCGGTCGCCGGCGCCGAGCCACGCGTCGCGCAACGCATGCAGCGAGGGATCGTTGGCGGAAAGAGTGAGTTCGACGCGCATGGCAGTGGTCCCGTTGACGTGCAGTACATCGGATGCAGCAAGGGCGCATCCGGTTGCGGCCAGTGTGCGTTTGCTGCGATGCAATGACGCGTCCGGGAAGTCGCTGTGACTTCCGGCGACGATGTTGCCGCAGGTTCAGGAACCCGCGCGAAGCGCGGCGGGATGCGCTAGAACAGCCCCGGCGTGGCCGCACGGCGTACCGGCTCGTAGCTGCGCCGGTGTTCCGGGCACGGACCGTGGCGTGCGAGCGCGGCCAGGTGCTCGGGTGTGGAGTAGCCCTTGTGTCGCGCAAAGCCGTAGGCGGGGTACAGCGCGTCCAGCTCGACCAGCAGCCGGTCGCGCGTGACCTTGGCGAGGATCGATGCGGCGCCGATGGAGCGGCAGCGCGCATCGCCGCCGATCCACGCCTGCGCGGGGCAGGGCAGGTCCTTCGGCAGGTGGTTGCCATCGATGCGGGCGACGCCCGGCACATGCCCCAGGTTGCACAACGCATCGCGCATGCCGCGCATCGTGGCCTGGAAGATGTTGATGCGGTCGATCTCGGCCGCGGCCACCACCACGATGTGGTACGCAATCGCCGCGGCGACGATGCGCGGATACAGAGCCTCGCGCTCGGCTTCGGTGAGCTGTTTGGAATCGTTGATGCCGCGCACCCGGCGTTTCGGATCGAGGATCACCGCGGCGACCACCACGGGTCCCGCCAGCGGCCCGCGACCGGCTTCGTCGACGCCTGCGATCAGCGCGGTCTCGGCACGCGACCGCGGCGCGGGCGTGACCGCTGCCTCCGCCGCGAGACCAGGCTCAGCGAGCAGCATCGACGAACTCGGCGATGGCGTCGGCCGCGCGTGCGGATGCGTCCTGCCGCAGCGCGCGATGGATCGTGTCGAATCGCGGTTGCAGTGCCGCGATGCGTTCGGGATGCTCGAACCAGGCCAGCACCTCGCGTGCGATGTTGTCCGGCGTGCAGTCGTGCTGCATCAGCTCGGGCACCACGGTCTCCCCGGCCAGCGCGTTCGGCAGGCTGTAGCGATCTGTCTTCATCATCCCAAGGCCCATGACGATGGCGTAGGTCAGGGCGGAAATGCGATACGCGATGACCATTGGCCGCTTGGCGAGCAGCGCTTCCAGCGTGGCCGTGCCCGAGGCGAGCAGCACCACATCCGACGCGATCATCGCCTCGGACGCGTGGCCATCGAGAATCCGGCAATCCGGGAGCGCGACGCGCACCTGCGCGAGCAGGCGCTCGATGGCGCCGCGGCAGGCGGGATTTGCGGCCGGGATCAGCACGTGCAGGTTCGGGATGCGTTGCGCGACCTGCGCCGCGCCCTGCAGGAACGATTCTCCCAGGCGCGCGATTTCGCCCAAGCGCGAGCCCGGCAGCAGCGCAAGCACCGGCACGTCGTCCGACACGCCGAGTGCCGCGCGTGCGGCGGCACGGTCGGGATCGAGCGGCAGCGTATCGGCCAGCGGATGGCCGATGAAGCGCGCGTCGACGCCATGCCGCGCGTAGATCGGCGGTTCCATCGGAAACAGGCACAGCACGCGGTCGGCGCTGCGGCCGATCGTCGCGGCGCGGCCTTCCCGCCATGCCCACACCGACGGGCTCACGTAATGCACGGTGCGGATATTGCCGCGCTGCTTGAGCCTGCGCTCCAGTCCCAGATTGAAATCCGGTGCATCGATGCCGACGAAGACGTCGGGCTGCCACGCGAGCACGCGCCGCAGCGTTTCGCGGCGCAGGCGCAGCAGGCGCGGCAGGTGGCGCAGCACTTCTGCAAGGCCCATCACGGCGAGCTCGCCGCAGTCGTGCCAGGTCTCGACCCCGGCGGCCCGCATTTTCGCGCCGCCGATGCCGGCGAATTCCGCATCGGGCCAGCGTTCGCGCAGGCGCACGACGAGTTCGGCGCCGAGCAGATCGCCCGAGGCTTCGCCCGCGACGAGCGCGATGCGGGGGCGCCGTGGCGGGCGCCCGGGAATCGGGAATGGGGAATCGGGAATCGGAGCGGCGCGTTCCGGCAGCGCCGGGGCCGCGGCCGTGCCTGCATGGGCGCGATCGGGCAAGGGATCGCGACCACCGGCCGATTCCCGATTCCCCATTCCCGATTCCCGGCTCTTCACCGCACCAGCGAGCGTTCGCTGCGGTCGATGAAATCGAGCATCGTGCGCACGTCCGGCGCCGTTTCCGCGGCGATGGCCAGCTGCGTGCGCGCCTCCGCCAGCGGCAGTCCGGCCTTGTAGATGGTGCGGTAGGCACGCTTGATCGACTGGATGCGCTCGGGTGCGAAACCGCGGCGCTTGAGGCCTTCGGAGTTGATGCCGTGCGGCTCGGCATAGACGCCGGCCACGGTCACGAACGGCGGCACATCGCGGTTGATGACGCTGCCCATCGAGGTGAACGCGTGCGCACCCACCTTGCAGAACTGGTGCACGAGGGTGAAGCCGCCGAGGATCACGTAGTCCTCCACCACCACGTGCCCGGCGAGTGACGAGGCATTGGCGAACACGGTGTTGTTGCCCACCACGCAATCGTGCGCGATGTGCACGTAGGCCATCAGCCAGTTGTCGTTGCCGATGCGGGTGATGCCGTCGTCGTCCACCGTGCCGCGGTTGAAGGTGCAGAACTCGCGGATCGTGTTGCGATCGCCGATGACCAGTTCGGTGCGCTCGGCGTGGAATTTCTTGTCCTGCGGATCGCCGCCGATGGCGGAGAACGAATAGAACCGGTTCTCGCGGCCGATCTTCGTCGGCCCCTCGATCACCACGTGCGAGGCGATGTGCGTGCGATCGCCGATCTCCACGTCCGCGCCGATGACGCAGAACGGGCCGATGTGCACGTCCTCGCCCAGCTGCGCGGCCGGGTCGACCTGGGCGCTCGGATGGATCTGGGTGCCGGAGGCCATCACGGACCCCGTTCGGCGCAGAGGATTTCGGCGCCGGCCACTTCCTCGCCGTCGACCAGCGCGCGGCACACGTATTGGCCCATGCGGCGCAGCATGCGCTTCTGCTCCACTTCGAGCGAAAGCTGGTCGCCCGGCACCACGATACGCGAGAACCGCGCCTTGTCCACCTTCACGAGGTAATACAGCGGCTTTTCCTCGTCCGCCGGGCGGGGCGGGTTGGATAGCTGGGTCAGCAGGCCGGCGGCCTGCGCCATCGCCTCGATGATCAGCACGCCGGGCATGATCGGGTGGCCGGGGAAATGGCCCTGGAAAAACGGCTCGTTCAGCGTGACGTTCTTGATCGCGCGCAGGCGCCTGTGCGGTTCGATCTCCACCACGCGGTCGACCAGCAGGAACGGGTAGCGGTGCGGCAGCAAGTCCATGATGCGGGTCACGTCCACCGGCAGCGTGGGCATTGCCGTCGTCGAATCGGTCATCGAGTGGCTCCAGGAAACGAGAGGGTCGCGCGCGGGCGCAGGGCCGGCGGCGCAGGGCCACGCATGATCGCATGCGCGGCGCCCGCGACCAACCGAACCGCCCCGCGCTGCCGGCTCCGTGCCGGGAGCCGCTACTTGCGCGGACTGCGCATGCGGGCGCCGTTCTGTTCCAGCACGACCGCCACGATGCGGCCACCGGCATCGCGCTCGAACACCAGCGCCGCCGGCACCACGTCCCATTCGAAGCGGTCCGGCGCGGTGTTGTGCACGGGCAGCGGCGCCTGGCCGGTGAGCTGCGCGGTCAGCACGTCGCCGACGGCGCGCACGGCGATGCTGGCGCCGGGCTGGAAGGCACCGAAGTCGTAGTCGCCAACGTATTCGGCCAGGGCCTCAGCGCCGGGGAACAGGAACGTCGGCGCGGTGGCGTCGGTGCGGGCGATGCGCGTGTCGCGACCGTTCTGGTGCAGGGTCACGGCGACCACCTTGCCGGCCGCGTCGCGCTCGAAGCCGAGCCGGGCGTCGACGTCGGTGTAGACGAATTCGTCGGCGCTGCGCGCGACGATCGGCAGGAAGGTCTGGCCGGTGAGCCGCGCGCGCAGGCCGTCGTCGACGCGCACGATGGTGAGCCGCGCGTCGGGCGAGAGCGTGTAGACGCCGGTGTAGTCGTCGAGCGATTCGGTCGGGATCGCAATGCCTTCGGCCACCGGCGCCAGCGTGTCCTCGGCGAGGCTCGCGAGCCAGGCGTCGGGATCGGCCTTGGCGTTGCTTGCGAGCAGCAGCAGGGCGCGGTCGCTGTCCGGAAACACGCGCAGGTCGCTGCGGAAGCCGCCGGTGCCGCCGTTGTGCCACAGCGCAGGCTCGCCGCCGATGCGTGTGTGCACGATGGCGAGCCCGGATTTGCCGCCCGGTGCGTCCGCGTACGGCCCGACGAAACTCGCCCACACCGGTCGCAGCGGGCCATCGGCGCCCGCGAGCAAGGCGTCGGCGAAGCGCGCCATGTCGGCCGCGGTGGAGCGCAGCGCGCCGGCGCCGGCGAGGCTCGCGAAGGTCCAGTGCGGTGCTTTCGATGTGCCGTCCCAGCCCTGGGCCAGGCGGGCGGTGCGTTCGCTGTCGAGGGTTTGGGCGGTGTCGGGCATGCCGAGCGGCGTGGCGATCTTTTCGCTCACGAGCGCCGCCCAGGACGTGCCGTAGGCGCGTTCGAGCACCACGCCGAGCACTCCGATGCCGAGGTTCGAGTACGCCGAGGCGCACGGTGCCGGCGTGTCGATGGTCGCCGACGCGAGGTAGGCGAACAGGCGGGTGTCGTCGTAGTGCGCGTACGGGTCGGCCTGGTCCGCGTCGACGAACAGGTTGGACGGCAGGCGCGGCAGGCAGGAGGTGTGCGTGGCCAGCTGCTGCAACGTGATGGCACCGACGTCGCCGTCGTCGAACTCGACCGGCAGACGCTGCGCCAGCGTGTCGCCGAGGGCGAGTTTGCCTTCGTGCACCGCGTGCGCGAGCAGCAGCCCGGTGAACACCTTGCTGATCGAGCCGATCTCGAATTCGACGGCCTCGGGCGCCACCGGTGCGGTCGATGCGATGTGCGGGTCGCCGCCGAGCGCGAACTGCCACGCGCCGTCGCGTTTTTCGGCAAGAACCACAGCGCCGTTGCCCTGCGCGTTGGCCCAGGCGGTGGCGTGTTCGGCGAGTTCGGTGTCGGCAGCCGCGGCGGTCTGGCACAGGGCCAGCGCGAACAGCGGTGCGGCGAGACGATGCGATGTGCGCATGACGGGCTCTCCTTCGGGACGGATTCCGGACGTTGCCTTGCATGCAAGTGTGACCGCTCGGGCGGACGCTGTCGTGCGATGGTTTGGAGGAGAGTAGCGACACCGCGCAGGCGCGTCGCGCCAAGCGGACGCCTCGGGATCGCCCGCGCATCGATCCGCGACCCGTCAGAAGCTCATGAACATCCCGCCGTTCACCGGCAGCAGCGCACCGGTGATGTAGCCGGCGTCTTGCTCGCACAGGAACGACACCACCCGTGCGATGTCGTCGGGACTGCCGACGCGGCCCACCGGAATGGCCGCGACGATCTGGTCGCGGATGTCGCTGCGCATTGCGCGCGTCATGTCGGTGTCGACGTAACCGGGCGCGACGCAGTTCACCGTCACGCCGTGCCGCGCCACCTCGCGCGCGAGAGACATGGTGAACCCGTGCATGCCGGCCTTCGCCGCCGCGTAGTTCGTCTGGCCGAACTGGCCGGTCTGCGCGTTCACAGAGCTGATGTTGACGATGCGGCCGAAGCCGCGCTCGCTCATGCCCGGCACCACGGCGCGGCACAGGTGGAACACGGCGTCGAGGTTGATGCGCAGCACGTCATCCCACTGCGCGCGCTCCATTTTCACCAGGCGCGCGTCGCGGGTAATGCCGGCAGCGTTGACCAGCACGTCGACCGGGCGGTGGCGTGTGCCGATGTCGGCGATCAGTCGTTCGCAGTCGTCCGCGTCGCCGACATCGCCGGGTTCGAACGCGACCGGCAATCCGGCGAGGCCGTCGAGGAAGGCGTCGACACGCTCGGGATCGCCGCCCAGATCGGTCGCCACCACGCGGTGGCCCGCCTCCGCCAGCCGCCGGCAGATCTGCGTGCCGATGCCACCGATGCCGCCGCTGACCACGGCGAGGCGTTGCGTCATTGCTGCGCTCCGGAATGCGAAACGGGGAATTTATTGCGGCACAGCGCCATGTGTTGCGGCGCAAGGTGCCCGCCGCGGCGGGGCGGGCGGGGCGCGGTCAGCGCGTCGACTTCGGTGGCGGTTTTGCGCCGGTGCCGGCGGCCGGGATCGAGCCCACGAGGCCCTGCTGGAACGACTTCCACAGATCCAGGTTGCGCTCGGTGAGCTGGTTCAGCATCGACCACGGCGTCTGGCCGAGCAGGTTGTTGAGCTGGCTGCGGAACTGGGTCTGCTGCTCCAGGAACATCTCCATCGATTTCTCGAGGTAGCTGCCCATGAAGCCCTGCAGCGAGTCGCCGTAGAAGCGGATGATCTGGGTCAGCAGCTGGGTCGAGAACATCGGCTGCCCGCGCTCCTCGTGCTCGGCGATGATCTGCAGCAGCACGGTGCGGGTGAGGTCTTCGCCGGTCTTGGCGTCACGCACCTCGAAGGTCTCGCCGTCCACGATGAGCTGGCGCACGTCCTCCAGCGTGATGTAGCTGGAGATCTCGGTGTCGTACAGACGCCGGTTCGGGTATTTCTTGATGACGCGGACTTGTGCCATGCGGAATTCCGTGGGGTCGTGTTTTGCAGCGCGTCAGGAAATTCGAGTGAATACTCAGGATGGCGCAGCATCACCGCTGTTGCAAGTGCGCGACGCGGCCGGACGGCGTGATTCGGCACGTCTCTCCGGGGAGAGGGAGCCCGAAGGCCGGATCAGGGTTCGGATGGCGCGAATGGATGCTGCGGTCGTTCTGCACGAGGCTGCAGCACGCATGCGGCTGCGAGGTTTGCGTCCTTGCAGTGGACGACGATCACGCAGGATGCGCCGTCTCGTCCTTCCGGACCCTCACCCCAACCCCTCTCCCGACGGGAGAGGGGCTTGGATCGGCGGCTTGCGATGCGAGGGCCGGATCACCAGCCCATGTAGTGCCCGCCATTGGCCGACAGGTTCGCGCCGGTGATCCACGCGGCCTCGTCGGGAATGAAGAACGCCACCGCGTAGGCGATTTCCTCCGGCGTGCCGAGGCGGCCGGTGGGGATCTGCTGTTCGATCTTGGCGCGCACCTCGGCCGGCACGGCCATCACCATTTCGGTGGCGATGTAGCCGGGCGACACGGTGTTCACGGTGATGCCGAAACGGGCGTTTTCCTGCGCCAGCGAGATGGTGAAGCCGTGCATGCCGGCCTTCGACGCGGCGTAGTTCGCCTGCCCGTACTGGCCTTTCTGCCCGTTGATCGAGCTGATCTGCACGATGCGGCCCCACTTGCGGCTGCGCATGCCGTCGATCACCGGGCGCGTGACGTTGAAGCAGGAGTTGAGGTTGGTGTTGATGACCTCGTGCCACTGCTCGGCACTCATCTTGTGGAACGTCGAATCGCGCGTGATGCCGGCGTTGTTGACGAGGATGTCGATCGGGCCCAGCTGCCGTTCCACGTCGCGGATCATCGCTTCGGCGGCGGCGGTGTCGCCGACGTCGCCGTGCACGAGCGCAACCTCCGCGCCCGCCTCGCGCATCTTCGCCTGCCATGCCCGGGCGCGGCTTTCGTCGCGGTAGTTGGTGGCCACGCGGTGACCCATGTCGGTCAGCCGCTTGCAGATGGCGCTGCCGATGCCGCCGGAGCCGCCCGTGACGAACGCGATGCGTGATGCCATGTGTTCCCTCCCAGGAAATGTCGGCACGCTCGTGGCGGCGCGCTCGGCGGCATTCTACATCGGGCGGTCGGGGGGCGACTGCCGCATCAGGATGCGACGGCGCTGCGGTTGGCGCGCGGAATGCGCGCCGGATCGAAATGCCGGATCGCACGCTGCAGCAGCGCGTCGACCGATGTTGCGCCGAGCACGGCCTCCGGCGCCTGCCCGAGGAAACGCCACGCCATGCACAGGGCATCGATGCGATGCTCCCGGTCGAGCGGCAGCGCATGCAGCGACTTGCCGAGCTTGGCGCCGGCGGCGTCGAGTGCGAGCGGCAGGTGCAGATAGGCGGGCGTGGGATAGCCGAGCGCGCGCTGCAGCCAGATCTGTCGCGCGGTGGAGTCGAGCAGATCGGCGCCGCGCACCACTTCGGTGATGCCTTGCGCGGCATCGTCGACCACCACGGCCAGCTGGTACGCGTAGTAACCCTCGACCCGGCGCAGCACGAAATCGCCGACCTCGCGCCCGAGCGCCTGTCGTTGCGGACCTTGCAGGAGATCGTCGAAACCGATCCCGATGTCGGGCACGCGCGCGCGGATCGCCGCCGCACGCTGGACGTCGCCCGCGACGCAGGCGCGATGAATGCCGTCGCCGGCAGCAAGATCGCTGCGGCTGCAGCGGCAGTCGAACGCGAGCCCGGCGGCACGCAGCCGCTGCAGTTCGGCGTCGTACAGCGCGCCGCGTGTGCTTTGCCGCAGCACCGGCTCGTCCGATTCGAAGCCGAAATCGCGCAGCGTGTCGATCTGGCCGTCGGCGGCGCCGGGAATCTCGCGCGGCGGATCCAGATCCTCGATGCGCACCAGCCACGTGCCCGCGGCCTGCCGCGCGCGCAGCCAGCTCGCAAATGCCGCGAGCAGCGAGCCGAAGTGCAGCGCACCGGTCGGCGAGGGCGCGAACCGCCCGCGGTAGCCGGCCGGCCCGCTCACGCGGCGTCGGGCGGTGCCGGCGGCGCGACAGGGGCGGGCAGGGCCGCCGCATCGGCCCGACGCAATTCCAGGCACATCGCCGTCATACCGGCGATGCCGGCCGGAATCAGCGCGAAATTCAGCACCGGTACCAGTGCACAGCCCATCGCGGCAAACCCGAAGCCGAAGAACCGCCCGGGACGGGCACGCAAGTAGGCGCGCTGGTCTCGGAACGCATAGCCCCAGTTGCCGAGCGGGTTGCCGGCAAATTCCAGCGCCAGCAGCCAGGCACCGAGCAACAGGCCGAGCGGCACCGCGAGCACGCCCACGAACGGCACCAGGCCGAGCAGGAACACGCCCGCCACGCGCGGCAGCACGTAGCCGAGCTTGCGCAGTTCGTCCTTCAGGGCGCGCCGCATCGTGGCCGTCCAGCGTTCGCCGGCGTCCTGCGACGGCGAACTGCCGGTGAGCGCGCGTTCGACCCGGTCGGCCAGCAGGCCATTGAATGGCGCGAGCAGCAGGTTGCCGACGATGGTCGCGCTGAAGAACGCAATCACCAGCAGCACGATCGCGGTGATCGGGTACAGGATCCAGCGCAGCCAGCCGACCGCCTCGGGCAGCCAGCGGTCGAAGGCGGCGTCGAGCCCGTAAAACGCCGCCGCGGCCGCAAGGCCGAACAGCACCACGTTGCCGAGCAGCGGAATCAGCATGAAGCCGCGGATGCCCCGCCGCCCAAGCAGCGCGAACCCGCGCAGCAGGAAGGCCGGGCCGGACAACGGCTCGGCGACGAGGGCGCGCGCCGAGGCGAGCGTTGCGGCAGACGAAGCGGGGGAGGTGGTCATGGTCTTGAATTGCTCTTGCCGGGCTATCATCTCACCGGACGGTCCGGACCGGACCTGCGTGACCACGGAGGCGTTACCCACATGATGCGCATTGCCCTGTTCCTTGCGACGAACCTTGCCGTGCTGGTGCTGCTGGGCATCGTCATGAGCGTGCTGCAGAACGTGTTCGGCATCCAGCTGGGCAATACCGGCAGCCTGCTCGTGTTCGCGGCCATCTTCGGCTTCGGCGGTTCCTTCATCTCGCTGGCGATGTCCAAATGGATGGCCAAGCGCAGCACCGGCGCGCAGGTCATCACCCAGCCGCGCAACGAGAGCGAGGCGTGGCTGGTCAACACCGTACGCCGCCAGGCCGAACAGGCCGGCATCGGCATGCCGGAGGTCGCGATCTACGACGCGCCCGAAATCAACGCCTTCGCCACCGGCATGAACCGGAACTCGGCGCTCGTGGCCGTGTCCACCGGCCTGCTGCGCGCGATGGACCGCGACGAGGCCGAAGCCGTGCTCGCACACGAAGTGAGCCACGTGGCCAACGGCGACATGGTGACCATGGCACTGATCCAGGGCGTGCTGAACACCTTCGTGATCTTCCTCGCGCGCGTGGTCGGGCGCGTGATCGACGGCATGATCAGCGGCAACCGCGACGATGGTCCGAGTTTCTTCTACTACATCATCGTGTTCGTGCTCGACATGATCTTCGGCATCCTCGCCTCGATGGTGGCGATGTGGTTCAGCCGCTGGCGCGAGTTCCGCGCGGATGCGGGCGGTGCGAACCTCGCCGGTCGCCCGAAGATGATCGCCGCGCTGGAAAAGCTGGCCCAGACTTACGGCCACACCACCCTTCCGGACCAGGTCCGCGCCTTCGGCATTTCCGGCGGAGTCGCGCACGGCCTGAAGAAGCTGCTGATGACGCATCCGCCGCTGGCCGAGCGCATCGCGGCGCTGCGCAACGGCTGATCCTCACGCAACAGTGCCACTTGCCCTCTGGAAAAACCCGCCGACCGGCGGGTTTTTTCTTGCTGGCGCAGGTGCGTGCTGCGGACGGACGATCGTGGCCGGACACGCCGGCGTTGGCAGGTACACGCCCACCGCCGCTGCGTTGAACGCATAATCCCCGGATGGCCGAACTCCACCCCCGCCGCAGCCCGCGTCCCAGCGGCGAAGGCCTGACAGGTTTCAGCTTCGAGCGCCGTGTGCTGCTGGGCGGGCTCGCGATCGCGCTGCCGATGACGTTGCTCTGCGGGGTGCTGCTCTGGCGCAGCGGCAGCAGCGGCCTGGCATGGTCGGTGTTCGCGCTGGCGCTGGCGGCCACGCTGATCCTCGCCACGCGGCTGCGGCATCAGGTCGTCTATCCGCTGTACACCTTGTCGAACCTGCTCGAAGCGCTGCGCGAAGGCGACTACAGCCTGCGCGGCTCGCGCGGCTCGCGCCGCGACGCGATCGGCGACGTGGTCTGGGAAGTCAATACCTTGTCGCAGACGCTGCGCGATCAGCGCCTCAAGGTCGAAGAGACCAGCGCGCTGCTCGGCAAGGTCATCGCCGCGATCGACATCGGCCTGTTCAGTTTCGACGACGAACACCGCCTGCGCCTGATCAACCGGGCCGGCGAACGCCTGATCTCGCAGCGTGCCGGCGCCGCGCTCGGCCGCCCGGCCTCGGCGCTGGGCCTCGACGACCTGCTCGCGATCGACGGCAGCGCCACCCTCAAACGTGCCTTCGGCGGCAGCAGCGGACGCTGGGACGTGCGCCGCTTCACCGTGCGCGAAGGCGGCAAACCGCACGACCTGCTTGTGGTGACCGACCTGTCTCGCGCGCTGCGCGAGGAAGAACGGCAGGCCTGGCAGCGCCTCATCCGCGTGCTCGGGCACGAACTCAACAACTCGCTGGCGCCGATCAAATCGATGGCCGGGACGCTGTCGAGCATGCTCGCGGTGCGGCCGCTGCCCGAGGACTGGAGCGAGGATGCCGAGCATGGCCTGCGCGTGATCGGCGACCGCGCCGATGCCCTCGGGCGCTTCATGGTCGGCTATTCGACGCTGGCGCGGTTGCCGCCGCCGCGACGCCAGCCGGTGGAACTCGAACCGTTGCTGCGACGGGTCGTGGCGCTGGAGCAGCGCCTACCGGTGCAACTGGGCGACGGCCCGGCGCTGACGATTTCGTTGGATCCCGACCAGATCGAGCAGGCGCTCATCAACCTCGTGAAGAACGCGGTGGAAGCCTCGTTGCCGCAGCACGGCGCCGTGGCGCTGCGCTGGTCCGGCGGCGGCGAGTCGGTGCGGATCGAGGTGCTCGACGAGGGCCTTGGCCTGAGCAGCTCGGACAACCTGTTCGTGCCGTTTTTCACCACCAAACCCGGCGGCTCCGGCATTGGCCTCGTGCTCGCGCGCCAGATCGTGGAAGCGCACGGCGGCGCGCTGACGCTGGAGGACCGCCGCGACCGGCGCGGTTGTGTCGCGAGGATCGAACTTCCGTTGCAGTGAGCCGTCCAAGCGCAGCCGGCGCGCCGCCCGGCGCCGCCGGTTTGCGACAGGGGTGGTCCGATGACGCGTCGAATGCTGAGCATCGTGGCCGTTCTGTCGCTCGCGTGCGTGATGCTGCTGGCCGTCGACACCGGACAAGACGCGCCACGGTCCACGGCGGAAGCATCCCCGACGCAGTCGTCGAGCGCGAAAGTGGCGAGGTCCGACGCGGCAGACCACAGACGTGCGTCACTACCGGAGATACCGCTCACGGCATTTTCGAGCAATCGCGCCACGCTCGAGGCGATGGCACGGGCCGGCAGCGCCGAAGCGGCGCAGCGCCTGGGCGACGTGCTGCGCGGATGTGCACCGGACGCAGACGGTCCGCTTGCGATCGCGGTGCATCGAAGGCTGTCCGGTCGCGACCGCGTCGGAACCCCTGGAAACCGGGACGGCGTGCAGGTCGTCGCGTTCGATCCGCAGTTCGGCGTCGACCTCGGCAACCTCGGCGTTCTGCCGCCGAACACCTACCTGATGCCCGATGAGGTCGAGCGGGTCAGCCTGTGCGACGGCGTTCGCGACTACACCGATGCCGACCGCGCCGCTGCGTACCACTGGCTGGTGCTTGCCGCCGATCTCGGCGCACCGCGCGCGATGGCGATGCGGTTCGACATCGAACTCGAACACATCGGCAGCACTGCTGCCGCTCGCATCGATCAGGCCGGTCGCCTGATCGCGCTGCGGCCACGCGCGAGTGCGATGCTGCGGCGCGCTGCCGACACCGGGAACCGGCATGCACTCGCACGCATGTCGCAGGCGCACGCAAGCGGCGACCTTGCCGCGCGAGACGACCTGCTCGCAGACGCGTACGCCGTGGCGGCCGACGAAATGTCCGCGCGGGCCGGTGCGCCCGGCACGCAGACCCTGCAACGCCTGCGCGCGGCGGGCGATGCGGTGCGGCAGGCACAGGTGGAGGACGCCGCGCAGGCGATCCTCGCCCGCTGCTGTGCGCCGGAATCACCATGACGCGGCGCATCCGCGGGGCGATTGGCGCTGCATGTCTGGTATTGCTTGTCGTGTTCGCGTGGAGGGCAGGGACGCCGCATCGCGTGCCGGGCGACGACGAGGGCGCATCGCGCATTGTGCCGTCGTCGCGGTCCGTGCTCCTGCCCGACGCCGAAGGTGCGCGCCGCGCTCCGCTGCCCGCCGTTGCGCCGCGCGCGCCACGCAGCTTTGTCGCGTTGCGCACCGACGCGGAGGCCGGAGATGTCGGCGCGCAGATCGACCTCGGCGTCTGGCTCGCGCGGTGCATCACGCAAGGCGAGCCCGGCTATGCCGATACGATTGTCCGCCAGTACGAGGCTACGGCCGCGAGCGGTCTGCCCGGCACGCAATGGCGCGGTGCGCTGCTCGACCAGCAGCGCACCGTGCGCGACAGGCTGCTGCTCGAACACGCCGACTGCGTGCTGCTGGCCGAATCCGGCATCGAGCCCTCGCACGTGTGGCTCGAACGCGCCGCCCGCAGCGGCGATATCGAAGCGAAGGTGGCGTACGCCGCACGCGCGCTGGACGAGTTCGTCCGCGTCGACGCCGACGTGGCCGGCGGCACCGTGCACTACCTCGACAATCTCGAGGAAATCGTCCGTCGCCGCGACCTCGGGCGGCGCTGGCTTGCCGATGCGCTGCGTGCCGGCAGCGTCGACGCGCTGCAGCTGCTCGCGCGCGCCTACGCAGGCGATCATCCGCTGTATCCACCCGATCCGCGCCAGGCCGCCATTCACCGCCATGCGCTGGCGCTCGCGCAGGCGCGTTTGTCGGGCGATGCGGCCCAGCTGCGCAGCGTGTGGCACGGTGGTCCGCAAGGGATCGCCGACGAAGGACTCGGGCCGGCCGATCGACCGGCGATCGACGCTGCCGCACGGCGCATTTACCTGCAATGGTTCGGCCCGGATCCCGAGGAAGGCTGAGCGTACCGGGCGCGTGCGGCATCCGGATCGTCGTGCCTTGCAATCGGCGCCTCGGCATTCGGTCTCGGACGACGGTGCCTTCGCCGGAAGACTGCAGGATTGTTCACCGCCGTTGCGCTGCGCGTGGTCGCTGCATGGGCGCCGCGAAGACGGCTCCCGCCGCCGCCGGCACGCGCGCGAGCGCGAGCGCGCGGAAGATCGTCGAACAGATTCCGCCCGCATCGCCGCCGGCGCAGTGCCGGGCGGTTCGACGACCGATCAGAGGCTGTCGCGCACCTGCGCTGCGAGCTCGTACGAACGCAATCGCGTGGCGTGGTCGAAGATGTGGCCCGCGACGATCAGCTCGTCGGCGCCGGTCTCGTCGATGAAGCGTCTCAATGCCGGCCGGATGCCGTCCGGCGTGCCGACGAACGAGCACGCCAGCGCCTGTTCGATGTGCTGGCGTTCGGACAGCGACCAGACGTCGTCCATGCCGTCGATCGGCGGCTGAAGCTGGCCCGGACGGCCGCGGATGAGGTTCAGGAACTGCCGCTGCTGCGAAGTGAATGCACGCTGCGCGTCGGCGATGCTGTCGGCGGCAACGACGTTGATGCCGACCATCGCGTACGGTGCGGCGAGGCGTTCCGACGGCTGGAAGCGGTCACGGTAGATCTGCAGCGCCGCCTTCAGTTGCGCGGGTGCGAAGTGCGAAGCGAACGCGAACGGCAGGCCGCGCGCGGCGGCGAACTGCGCGCCGTAGAGGCTGGAGCCGAGGATCCAGATCGGCACGTCGAGGCCGGCGCCCGGTACCGCGCGCACCGGTTGGTCGGCTGCGGCCGGCTCGAAATAGTGGAACAGTTCCTCGGCGTCCTGCGCGAACACGTCGATGTGCGGATCGTGCCGATGGCGCAGCGCGCGCGCGGTGCGCTGGTCGGTGCCCGGCGCCCGGCCGAGGCCGAGATCGATGCGGCCCGGATACAGCGACTCGAGCGTGCCGAACTGTTCGGCGACAACCAGCGGCGCGTGGTTCGGCAGCATGATGCCGCCGGCGCCGACCCGGATGCGCGAGGTGGCGCCCGCCACATGCCCGATCACCACCGCCGTCGCGGCACTCGCGATGCCGGTCATGTTGTGGTGTTCGGCCAGCCAGTAGCGGTTGTAGTTCCAGCGCTCTGCGTGCTGCGCCAGATCGCGCGTGTTGGCGAAGGACTGCGATGCAGTGCCGCCGGCACAGATGGGTGCAAGATCGAGAACGGAAAAGGGAATCATGGGTGGCCCGTGCGGTGGCGCGGCGCGGCGTGGGTCCGCGCTTCAGCGAAGACGCTGTACATTGCCGTCCTGCCCGCCCATTTCAAGGAGCAAGCCATGGCGTTCGACATTGTCCACGACCGTCTCACGCATCGATTCACCGTTGCGGTGGACGGGGAGCTGTGCCTGCTCGAGTACCACCTCAACGACGGCGTGATGACGATCACCCACACCGGCGTGCCCGACGCGGTGGGCGGGCGCGGCATCGCCGCGTCACTGGTCACGGCGGCCTTCGATGCCGCGCGCGAAGAGGGCTGGAAGGTGGTGCCGCGCTGCGCATACGCCGAAGCGTATGTTCAGAAGCATCGCGCCGAGATCGGGGATCTGCTGGCCTGAGGCCCTGGAGGTTCGGTGCCCGGACGCCTGAATACGTCTGTGGATGCCGGGCGACGCGTGTTCCGCACGATGCTGCGGGAAGATTCGTGGGGCTCGCCCTCATCCGCCTGCGTTCGGCCGGCGGTAGCTGCCTCACCCTTCTCCCGGCGGGAGAAGGACGCTGCGATGTTGCGCCTCGGTTGCAACGCGGGCGATCAGCCTCGATTCCTTCTCCCATCGGGAGAAGGTGCCGGCAGGCGGATGAGGGCGTCACCTCGCCGGCTTACTCGACGCTCGGGTCAAGGTAGGTTCCTGCGACAGACGACGGACGCGCGGTGCCCCGCAACGCCACTACGACTCGCGCGGCAGCCAGCCCCGCGCCGCGTGCAGGATGGCACGCCGCCGCAGCAGCAGATCCCAGTAGCTGCCGCCGAGCTGGCGCCACAGCACCGCCGAGCGCATCGCGGCCAGCAGCGCGGCGCGGATCTGCGCCACCACCATCGGCTGTGCCAGTTGCACCGGGTTGCCCTGCACCAGGACACGCGGGCTGAGCGTGCTGACGGTCTGCGCATACAGGTCGCCGAGGCGCTGGACCACGGTCGGATGTCCGATGCCGAAATGCTCGCGCTGGCGCTCGATGTCGCCGACGCCATCGCGCAGGGTCTTGAGCAGGTCGGCACGGCCGACGAGCTTGCGTTCCACGTGCAGCAGCGTTACGGCCATGCGGCTGCAGCTGGCGTCGCGCGCCGGGCCGCCCTGCAACTGCGCGATCAGCGCGTGCAGTCCGGGCACCATCAGTTGCGCATCGCCGTAGACCGCTTCGGTGCTGTCGGCATCGATGCGGAACAGCGTCGCGAGCGAGGCTTGCAGCGTGTCGCCGTCGGCGGTGCCCGTCTGCGCGAACGACTGCGCGAGCTTCAGCCCCTGCATCACGCCGGCCAGCGCGAGCGCACGTTCGTTCATGCGGCCACCCGTGCGGCGGCGCCGCCGGCAAGGCCGCCGAAGCGCGCGTCGGTGGCGTCGATGACCGCGCCGCCGAGGCATTCCTCATTTCGATAGAAGACCACCGACTGCCCCGGCGTCACCGCGCGCTGGGGCGCGTCGAAGCGCACGTCGAGGCCGCCGTCGTCGCCCACCCGCACGCTGCAGGCCTGGTCGTCCTGGCGGTAGCGGGTCTTCGCGGTGCAGTCGAACTCGACGGCGGGCGGTGCGGCGGCCGTCCACGTCGCCTGCGACGCCACCAGGCGGCGCGATTGCAACCACGGTCCGTCATGGCCCTGGTCCACGTACAGGATGTTGCCGGCAACGTCCTTTCCCACGACATACCACGGCGCCGCGGCGCGACCGCGCACGCCGCCGAGGTTCAATCCCTCGCGCTGGCCGAGCGTGTAGTAGAAGACACCGCCGTGCCGGCCGAGCACGCTGCCGTCGTCGGCGGAGCGGATGTCGCCCGGCTGCGCGGGCAGGTAGCGTGCGAGGAATTCGCGGAAATCGCGCTCGCCGATGAAACAGATGCCGGTCGAATCCTTCTTCGCGTGCACCGGCAGGTCCGCGGCCTGCGCCAGCGCGCGCACCTCGGCCTTCGGCAGGTCGCCGATCGGAAACAGCGTGGCGGCAAGCGCTTCCTGTCCGAGCGCATGCAGGAAATAACTCTGGTCCTTGCCGGCATCGGCGGCGCGCAGCAAGCGCCAGCGGCCGTGCGAGCGATCGACGCGTGCGTAATGGCCGGTGGCGATGCGTTCGGCGCCCAGCACGCGGGCCTCGTCGAGGAACGTGCGGAACTTGATCTCGCGATTGCACAGCACATCGGGGTTCGGCGTGCGCCCGGCGCGGTATTCGGCGAGGAAATGCTCGAACACCCCGTGCCAGTACCGGTCGGCGAAGTTGCGCGCATGGAACGCGATGCCGAGCCGGCCGCAGACGGCGACGGCGTCGCGACGATCGTCTTCCGCGCGGCAGTCGCCGCTGCCGTCGTCGTTCCAGTTCTGCATGAAGAGGCCGGAGACATCGTGGCCTGCGCGCTGCAGCAGCAGGGCCGCGACGGCCGAATCGACGCCCCCGGAGACCCCCAGCATCACCCGGCTCACAGGAAACTCCGCACCGCCGACAGCGGCAGCCGCGCACCGCCGAGCCAGTCGTCCACCACGCCCGCGACCAGCGGGCTGCGCAGGCGCGGGGTGGCTTCGCGCAGTTCCCCGGGCGTGAGCCACAACACGCGTTCGATGCCGTGATCCAGCGGCAGGCCGGCATCGTGGCGCAGCGGTTCGGCCGCGAACGCCACGCGGATGAACGCGCTGCCGTCCGGTGCGTCCCACCGGTACAGCCCGATGAAATGGGACAATCGCACCTCCCAGCCGGTTTCCTCGCGCGTCTCGCGCAGCGCGGCCTCGACCAGGCTTTCCCCCGCATCCAGATGCCCGGCCGGCTGATTGAGCACCAGCGCGCCACGCACCCGCTCCTCCACGAACAGCAGGCGGCCGTCGCGCGGCACCACGGTGGCCACGGTCACATCGGGGCGGAACACATCGACGGGTGCGGCGGTCGGTGGCTTCATTGCATCCGGGCGGGACAAACGATACGGAATGTTACATGACCGCAGCGTCGCGCCGAACCGCGCGACGACCCGCGCCGGACACTTGCGGGCAGCGGTTAGACTTCCCATATAGTGGCCCCGGAAACAGCGACGTTCTGACGATGAGCAACGGTACCGACAAAGACAGCGAGAGCGGGCAGGGTTACGGCCTTGCGGTGGAAGCCGCCAAGCCCGAAGTGGCCAAGCCGCCGATGTATCAGGTGGTGCTGCTGAACGACGATTACACGCCGATGGACTTCGTGGTCGAGGTGCTGCAGGTGTTCTTCAACCTGAACCGCGAGCTCGCCACGCAGGTGATGCTGCACGTCCACACGCGCGGCAAGGGGGTGTGCGGGGTCTACACGCACGAAGTGGCGGAAACCAAGGTGGCGCAGGTCAACGAGTTTTCGCGCCACCACCAGCATCCGCTGATGTGCGCGATGGAACCGGCGTGAGTCTCCGCGCGCCGGTGGCGCGCGTGGCGATGCCGACGCTGGCGCAAAGATTGCAACGCGGCGACGGCGCCCACAGATAGCACCGAAGCACGCGACCGCATTGAGGTCGCCACGAATCGGAAAGGCAGGCAGCGATGTTCAGCAAGGATCTCGAATACACCATCGGCCAGTGCTACAAGCAGGCGCGCGAAAGCCGCCACGAGTTCATGACGGTCGAACACCTGTTGCTGGCGCTGCTGGACAATCCGTCCGCGGCCGGCGTGCTCAAGGTCTGCGGTACGGACACGGGCAAGCTCGGCAGCGAGCTCAAGAACATCATCTCCGAAACCGTCCCGGTGCTGCCGGCCGAGGATTCGCGCGACACGCAGCCCACGCTCGGGTTCCAGCGCGTGCTGCAACGCGCGGTCTACCATGTGCAGTCGTCGGGACGGAAGGAAGTCACCGGCGCCAACGTGCTGGTGGCGATCTTCGGCGAGAAGGATTCGCACGCGGTCTACTTCCTCAATCAACAGGACGTGAGCCGGCTGGACGTGGTGAACTACATCTCGCACGGTGTCGCCAAGATCGGCCAGGACGCGCCGAAGGCCGACGGCGACGCAACCAAGGAAGGCGAGGGCGGCGAGGACGGCAAATCCGCCAATCCTCTCGGCGAATTTGCCACCAACCTCAACGACCAGGCACGCCTGGGCAAGATCGATCCGCTCATCGGTCGCGCCGAGGAGGTGGAGCGCACGATCCAGGTGCTGTGCCGTCGCCGCAAGAACAATCCGCTGTATGTCGGCGAGGCCGGCGTCGGCAAGACCGCGCTTGCCGAAGGCCTCGCCAAGCGCATCGTCGAAGGCGACGTGCCGGAGGTGCTGTCGGCGGCGACGATCTATTCGCTCGACCTCGGCGCGCTGGTGGCCGGCACCAAGTACCGCGGCGATTTCGAGAAGCGCCTCAAGGCCGTGCTCGCCCAGCTCAAGAAGGAGCCGAACGCGATCCTCTTCATCGACGAGATCCACACCATCATCGGTGCGGGGTCGGCGAGCGGCGGCACGATGGACGCGTCGAACCTGATCAAGCCCGTGCTCGCGTCCGGCGAGCTGCGCTGCATCGGCTCGACCACGTTCCAGGAATACCGCGGCGTGTTCGAGAAGGATCGCGCGCTGGCGCGGCGCTTCCAGAAGATCGACGTGGTGGAACCGTCGGTGGCCGATGCCATCGAGATCCTGCGCGGGCTGAAATCGCGCTTCGAGGACCACCACCACGTGCAGTACACGTCCGATGCGCTGCGCGCGGCCGTGGATCTGTCGGTCAAGCACATCAACGACCGCCTGCTGCCCGACAAGGCCATCGACGTCATCGACGAAGCCGGCGCGCGCCAGCAGCTGCTGCCCGAAGACGAGCGCAAGACGACCATCGACGTCGCCGAGATCGAGTTCATCGTCGCGCGCATCGCGCGCATCCCGGCCAAGCAGGTGTCGGCGTCGGACAAGGACGTGCTGCGCAACCTCGAACGCAACCTCAAGATGGTGGTGTTCGGCCAGGACGAGGCGATCGATTCGCTGACCTCCGCGATCAAGATGGCGCGCAGCGGCCTGGCCAATCCGGACAAGCCGATCGGTGCCTTCCTGTTCGCCGGCCCCACCGGCGTCGGCAAGACCGAGGTCACTCGGCAGCTCGCGATGCAGCTCGGCATCGAGCTGATCCGCTTCGACATGTCCGAATACATGGAAGCGCATTCGGTGTCGCGCCTGATCGGTGCGCCTCCGGGCTACGTCGGCTTCGACCAGGGTGGCCTCTTGACCGAGAAGATCGTCAAGACGCCGCACTGCGTGCTGCTGCTCGACGAAATCGAGAAGGCGCATCCGGACATCTTCAACATCCTGCTGCAGGTGATGGACCGCGGCACGCTCACCGACACCAACGGGCGCGAGGCCAACTTCCGCAACGTGGTGCTGGTGATGACGACCAATGCCGGCGCGCAGCAGGCCGCGCGCCGCACCATCGGCTTCGTGGAACAGAACCACGCCACCGATGCGATGGAAGTGATCCGCCGCGCGTTCACGCCGGAATTCCGCAACCGCATCGATGCGATCGTGCAGTTCCGCAGCCTGGACTTCGATCACATCCTGCGCGTGGTCGACAAGTTCGTCATCGAGCTCGAAATGCAGCTGCACGAAAAGCACGTCGCGCTCAATGTCGATCCCGAGGCGCGGCGCTGGCTCGCCGAGCACGGCTTCGATCCGCAGATGGGCGCGCGTCCGATGGCGCGCGTGCTGCAGGACAGGATCAAGCGGCCGCTGGCGGACGAGTTGCTGTTCGGCAAGCTGGTCGGCGGAGGGCGCGTGGATGTGTCGGTGCGCGAGGGCAAGTTGCACATCGAAACGCAGGCCGAGCCCGAAAAACTGCTGCCCGCCACGGTCGACTGACCGGCGGACCCCGCCAGGCGACGGCCGGACACCCGTTCCGGCCGTTCGTCGGCCACCCGATTGATTCGCGGCCGGCACCCGGCCACGATGCGGTGCCCGTCGCGGACAGCAGTGCGCCGGAGGCCGCCCGGACGTGTGCTCCGGGTCGTGTCCAATCCGTCCCGCAGCAGGCCCTGCCATGCGCCGATTCGCTGTCCCCGCTGCCCTTGTCCTCTGCGTGTGCGCGGCGATTCCGCCGCTGGCTGCGGCGCAACCGCGCGCCGACGCCGTGGCCGATGCGTCGACGCACGGCACCCTCGTGCTGCGTCCCAATGCCGACGTGCTGCGCGGGCTCGGCATCGAACTGGCGGGCGGACTGGTCCAGGGCGACACCCGGCGATTCGGCATTGCGCCGCGCGCGCCGTTGACGGTCGAGTTGCGCGACGGCGGACCGACCGCCGTCGGCGACACGCCGATCGCGCTGCCGGCGCTGGTGCTGCGACGCGCCGACGGCGTGCGTTCGCCGCCGCTGTCGCTGCGTTCCGCCGACGGCGGCGTGCGGCGCTGGCGTGTCGTCGACGACGCGGGCGCGGTCTGGCTGCGCATCACCCAGGCCATGCGTTCGCCCGATGGCGCCAGCGCGTTGTCGCTGCTGACATCGGACATGCGGGTCGGCCCGGCGCTGGCGGCGTGGGCGGGCGACGTTGCTGCCGCCGGCCTGCCGTTCGCGAATGCGGAGCTGCATCTGCCGCTGCGCCTGCGCGCTGCCGACAAGAGCGAGGCGGCCGGCAAGTCGTGCACGGTGCCGAACTGGCCCGGCACCCCGGGGTTCGTCACCGACGTGATCCTCACCAACATCGACGACATCGACGTCATGCGCTGCCGCAACCTGTCCGACGCGGACGAGCCTTGCGATGGCCCCGGCGGCGCGCCGGGCGAGCTCGTCGTCGTGCCGTCGGTGACGCTGCGCAACAGCAGCGCCGCGAACGCGAGCGAGGTGCCGTGGTACACCAAGTTCACCGGCAATTTCCCGCCGTACGACAACGACCAGCACCCGTTCCTGGTGTGGAACCTGTATCGCCTCGACGCCGAAGGCCGCATCGACCAGATCGCGCGTTCCGGCCTCAAGCATGCCTTCGCGACGGCCAACGACGCGTGTGTCGAGCCGTGCAACAACCAGCACATCCTCGGCCGCGGCTGCGAGGACCTGTACAACTCCTTCAGCAACGACGCCAATGCGTTCCTGTCGCCGCGGCGCGAGGTGATTCCGTCGCGCGGCATCTGGGGTCGCTGCGGCTCGGTGTTCGACGATGGCCTCGATGCGCTCGGCGTCGGCACACCGGGTTGCGATTCGGCGCAGGACGCCGCGCCCGCCAACGACGGCTACCGCGAACGCATGGTGGTACGCGAGTCCGACCTCGACCCCGCATTGCACGCCGGTGCCGAGTATCTCGTCGACAGCTGGTACGTGGTGCGCGACGACATCGACCTGTTCAACACGATGGGATCGCGCGCGCTGGTACCGGTATGGTTCGGCACGCGTTGGGACTTGAGCGGCTCGCCGCCGGCCTACACCCAGGGCAGCGTGCTCGATCGCTGGCTCGAGCGTGCGCCGGCCGGGGTCGTGCGCCAGCGCCGGCTGATCGAGACCGCCGAAGGGCGCGTGCTCGTCGCGGTGCGTGTCCACCGCAACGCCGAAGCGCGGTACGTGTACGACTACGCGATCATGAACTACGACCTCACGCGGCCGATCACCAGCGGCGCCGAACCCGACCTGCAGGTGCTGCGCAACCACGGGCTCGCGCAGATCACGCTGGCGCTGCTGCACGGCGCCACGGTCGACGTGCACGACTACCGCGACGGCGATGCGTCGGCCGCCAACGACTGGCCCGGCACCGTCGGCGCCGATGCCGTCGCGTGGGAAGCACCGGACGCGCAGGCCTACCTCGAATGGGGCAGCCTCGTGACGCTGCGCCTGGAAAGCGCGGCCGCGCCCGGCCCCGGCCTGCTGCAGCTCGCGATGGCCGAAGCCGGCATGCCGGCATTCCAGACCGCGTCGGTGCTGGTGCCCGATGCATCGCAGCTGTTCCGCGACGGCTTCGACTGAAGCGCGCGCCCGGACAATGCAAACCGCACGGACAGTACGCCGCCGTGTGGAGCGATGAGCGTCCCGTGTTGCCGCGCCCCCTGCGTCGGCCGGGTTTTTTCGCTTAGACTTGACGACGGACCGCTGCATACGGTCCGGGAACGTGCCAGGGAGCAACGCCTCCGACAGGTGCGATATCTGCCGCCGACGCGCGGCACGACCGGGGAGAGGACGGGTGCGATCCGGGATTGTCGCGACACTGCTTGGAGTGGTGCTGGGAGGGTCGATCGTCGCCGCGGTGTTCGCGGCCGAGCCACCGTCGCCGCATCACCCGCCCACCGACCCGCACCTGGCCGGAACCATCGCCGGCTTCATCGATTTCACCCCGCGCGGCACCCAGCCCGGTCTCGCATTCCCCTTGCTGGGACCCAGCGAATGCGCGAGCTGCCATCGCAACGCCGAGGCCGAGGTGCACTATCCGGCGGCGAGCTGGTCGGGGTCGATGATGGCGAACGCCACACGCGACCCGTTGTTCTGGGCCGCGCTCGACGTGGCCAACCAGGATGGCAGTGAAAACGGCGCCGAAGGCATCGGCGACTACTGCCTGCGTTGCCACACCCCGAACGGCTGGTACAACGGCCGCGTGCGCAAAGTGCGCGACGTCAGCGGCAGCACGGTGGAGGCCGACGACATCGTCGACGGCTACGACGGCTGCATGCTGCGCGGCGACCACGACAACGGCGACATCGCCAACAACGACTACAGCGGCATCGGCTGCCAGTTCTGCCATCGCAACCAGGCCACGGGCCCGCTGGGCGAACCGTCGTTCCTGGAAAACGCCGACATCTGGCTCGACGACGTCGAATGCGACTCCAACGGGGACGGGTTCGGCGACGGCGAGCCGTGCCGTGCCGGCCCCTACGACTACCCGCTGACCGAGCCGGGCTTCGAAGGCTTCGAGCCGCCGCACGCGTGGGCCGTGTCCGACTACCACGCCGACAGCGCCCTGTGCGGCAGCTGCCACGACGTCACCACGCCGATGCTCGAAAGCGGTCCGTTCCGCACCCTGATCCTCGACGACGGCACGAATGCCGGCAACGACACCGGTCTGCCGTACCCGGTGGAGCGCACGTACAGCGAGTGGCAGAACAGCGACTATGCAAGGCTGGTCTTCCGCGACGGCATCGAAGCGGTAGGACCCATTCCCGGCAAGCGCCTCGCCACCGGCGCCACGTGCCAGGACTGCCACATGCGCCAGGCGCAACCGCAACCGCTGGAGCCGGAGGCGGATCTGCTGGTCTGCTTCTTCGGCCCGCCGCGCAACGGGAACCTGCCGGTGCACGAGTTCGTCGGCGGCAACACCTGGATTCCGCAGATTCTCAAGGGCGAGCTGCCGGGGCTGTCGCGCGACATCGCCTTCGACCAGACCACGGCCTGGGCCAACGAGTTGCTCGCCGAGCGCAGTGCCGTGCTCGAGACCACGGTCCGCACCGCCGGCGCGAACACGCTGGCGGTGGACGTGAGCGTGTTCAACCTCGCCGGCCACAAGCTGCCGACCGGCTACGCCGAAGGCCGCCGCATGTGGCTGGAGGTGGAGGTGCGCGACGCGAGCGACGCGGTGCTGTGGCACAACGGCGCGTGGGATCCGGCCACAGGCGATCTGGACGTCGACGCGCAGACCAAGATCTACGAGATCAAGCAGGGCATCTGGAACGCCGGCACCGGCACCTGCGACACCACCGACGCGAAGGGCCGCGAGATGTTCCATTTCGTGCTCAACAACTGCATCGCCAAGGACAACCGCATCCCGCCGCTAGGCTTTACCGCGGCGGACGATCCGGAAATGGCCGCCTACGGCACCAGCTACACGCCCGAACGGCCCGGTTCCAACCGCAGCGCCGCCTCGGACCGCACCAGCTACACCGTGCCCCTGCCCGAAGGCGCGAACGGACCGTTCACGGTGCACGCACGCCTGCAGTTCCAGCTCGCGAGCAGGGAATACATCGAATTCCTGCGCAACGAAGCCGACGAGAATGCGTTCCCCGCGGAAAACGACCTGTGCGCGGACGGTCCCGGCCGGCCGTTCACGGTGGGGCCGCAGGACAAATCCCGCGGACAGTACATGTACGACCTGTGGAGTTCGCCGGCCTACGGACGCTCGCCGCCGGTGGAAATGGCCAGCGCACAGGCCAGCACCGCGCCGTAGTTCCGGATCGTTCCGTTTCCGAGGAAAGGATGCCTCGTCCGCCGGCGTAGCCGGCGCTTCCACCCATGAAGAACAACGAGGGTTGATCGCGATGAAGAAGCTGTTGGTGTTGCTGGTTTCGGCCCTGGTGGCCGGCCCGGTGGTGGCGCAGGGCACGACCGCTGCGCAGGGGATCGGGTCCGCGGATCCCGCGGCCGCGATCGCGCCGAGCGGCACGTGGAAAGTCTGGGGCGGCGAGATCGCCTTCGCGTGGAACTTCGACCTCATGCGCGACTTGGGCATCGAGATCGCCGCGCCCAAGGCCATGCTCGACGAGGGCGTCGACCGCATGCAGCGGTTCGCGCTGCGCGACGCCACCGGGATCGATTTCGCGGTGAAGAACGGCAATTTCGAAGGCTTCGTGCGCGGCAGCCTGGCGATGTCCGGCGGCTACGACCTGCAGATCGGCAAGCAGACGATCTCGCTGCGCGACGCCCGCCTTGCCGTGCGCGAGGACAACCCGTTCCAGCTCGACCTGGTCGCCGCCGACGGCCGCGTCTGGTTCTATGTCGATCGCCTGATGTACGGCCTCAACCGCGCGGGCAACACGCTCGACGTGCAGGCCATGGATCTGCGCGTGTCCGGCGCGCTGGCCGACCTGCTGGACGATCCGGGCAGCGAGGGCATGCCGGTCGCCGGCCTCCGCATGCAGTCGTATGTCGTGCGCGGCGGCTTCGCCGGCGTGACCAAAGGCTTCGGCTGCGGCAGCAGCAGCAAGTGGCCGGGCGACCCGGTTCCCGGAGCGCCGGGCCAGTCGTACCGGGCCGACGTCTTCATGAACGGCTTCAGCATGTCGTACTCGCGCAAGGATGCGCAGGCCAACGGTCCGGGCGGTACCGACGGTCTCGTGGTGTACACCCCGTCGTCGACGCTGCGCAACAACAACGCGAACGGCAGCGCCACGGCCACCATTCCCGGCGATCCGCTCGGCACCAGCAGCTCGATCTGGGCCGCCGATGTGCCGTGGCGCCAGAAGTTCAGCAGCAACTGCGAGCCGTACGGCAACGACCAGCATCCGTACCTGATCTGGAACCTGTATCGCATCGACGCGCTCGGCCGCATCGAGCAGGTGGGCCGCTCGGGCGTGAAACACGCGTTCCTCACGATCAACGTGGGTTGTTCGGAAAATCCCGGCGACGGGCACATCCTGGGCCGCGGCTGCGGCGACACCTACGGCACCGGCAACAACGACAGCCAGGGCGACCTGGGTCCGCGCCGCGAGCTGCTGCCGGCGACCGGCGTCTGGGGACGCTGCGGTTCGATCTACGACGGCAACTGCAACGGCAGTTCCGACGATTTCAACGGCTACAGCAACTTCGATCACCGCCTCAAGGTGCGCGAGAGCAAGATCGATCCGGGCGAAGCGGCGAACGCGGGCGCCACGTACCGCTTCGAGTCCTGGTACATCGTCCGCGACGACATCGACATCTACAACACCATGCAGACGCGGACCGCGACCTTCGCATGGAACGCAGGCGCCAACCGCTGGGACGTGGGCAACGGCAATCCGCTCACGCTCGGCCCGGCGATCGACCGCTGGGTCGCGCCGGGGACGGCCGATCCCAATCAGCGCAACACCGAGCTGGTGATCGGCAAGGCGCGCAGCAAGGTCGCGGTGAAAGTCACCGATCTTGGCGGCGGCACCTTCCGCTACGACTACGCGGTGATGAACTTCGACTACGCCCATGCCGTCACCGAAGGCAGCGAACCGAACCTGCGCGTGCTGTCCAGCGACGGCTTCACCGCGTTCTCGCTGCCGGTGTCGGCCGCGCTGGACGTCACGGACATCGAATTTTCCGATGGCGACACCGACAGCGCCAACGACTGGACGCTGGTCGACGAACCCAACCGCATCACGTGGACGGCACCGGCCGACAATCGCCTCAACTGGGGCACCCTGTTCCGCTTCAGCATCACCGCCAACGCCGCGCCGATCGAAGCGCCGGCACGGCTCGCCAACGCGCAGGTTGCGCCGGTGCAGACGTTCGATGCGCTCTCGCTCGTTCCGCAGAGCGAAGCGGTCCAGACCTTTGCCGTGGGCGGTGCGCTGTCCGGGCTCGCGCCGGGCGGCAGCATTTCGCTTCGCCTCAACAGCGGCACGCCGCTGGTGCTGGACGAGGATGGCGCATTCGCGTTCGCCAACGAGGTGATCGAGGCAGGCGCGTACGAGGTGAGCATCGTCACCCAGCCCGCGACGCAGACCTGCACCGTCGACAACGGCAGCGGCACCATCGCCGGGGCCGACGTCACCGACGTGCTCGTCACCTGCGTCGACCTGCCGCCGCCGACCTACACCGTGGGCGGCAGCGTCAGCGGACTGGGCGGAGGCCGCACCGTCTCGCTGCAGCTCGACGGCGGCGAAACCCTGAGCGACGTCGCGAACGGCCCGTTCGGATTCACCACGCTGCTCGGCAGTGGCGAGACCTATTCGGTGACCGTGTCCGACGTGCCGGCGGATCGTGTCTGCGAAGTGCAGAATGGCAGCGGCACCATCGATGACGCGGACGTCGTCAACGTGCTGGTGCAGTGCACCGCAGTCCCGTCGTATCGCATCGGCGGCACGGTGTCCGGGCTCGATGGCAGCGTCGGCCTGCAGCTCAACGGTGGCGAGACGATCCAGCGCTCGGTCGACGGCGCGTTCTTCTTCGCGGGCGAGGTGCAGAGCGGCCAGCCGTACTCGGTCGCGATCACGAGCGAACCGGCCGGTCAACGCTGCAGTGTCGAAAACGGCACGGGCACGGTTGCAGGATCGGACGTCACCGACATCGCGGTGGTGTGCAGCGCGCGGTCGACGCACACAGTCGGCGGCACCCTGTCCGGGCTGCCGGCCGGGCGCAGCATCGCGTTGCGCCTCAACGGCGGGCCGGCGCTGGTGCTGTCGTCGAGCCCCACCTTCACGTTCGCGCAGACGTTGTTCGACGGCGCCGAGTACGCCGTGACGATCTCCAGTGCGCCCGCGGGACTGGAATGCACGGTCGAGAACGCGACCGGGATCATCGAGGGCGCGAACGTCACCGATGTGGCCGTGACCTGCCGCGAACCCGGGCAGGTGATGCCGTTCGTCGACGGCTTCGAGTGATCGCGCGTCGCTGACGCGCCTGCGCGCCGGATCGCGGCCATCGCGATCCGGCACGGTGCGCGGCGCAACGCCGCGCACCTTCCGGCACCGGGCCGCGGCCAGTGCCGACTGCCGCCGCACCGCATGCGCGCGGTGCTGCAATCCGACGCCCGATGCTGCGTTGCCGCACACATCCGCGGCACCCGCACGGCAAAGTCCTAGGCAGAATCCCGGCGCACGGCTATCTTTGGCGCGGGAGCACCATGCGCGTCCGTACGGCTGTCTGCAGCGGCGGATGTCCGATCATCGGGGGAGGGAACACATGTCGTATTTCGTCACCGGCGCCACCGGTTTCATCGGCCGCCATCTCGTCGCCAACCTGCTCAAGCGCAAGGGCGACATCCACGTGCTGGTGCGGCGCGAGTCGAAGCAGAAGCTCGACGACCTGATCGAGCGCATGGACTGGGACGCGGCACGCATCAAGCCCGTGTTCGGCGACCTCGAGAAACCGAAGCTCGGCCTCACCGCCGCGCAGATCAAGGCGCTCGCCGGCAAGGTGAAGCATTTTTTCCACCTCGCGGCCGTCTACGACATGGCTGCGGACGCGCAAAGCCAGCAGATCGCCAACATCGAGGGCACGCGCCACGCGGTGCAGCTGGCCGAGGCGATCAAGGCCGGCTGTTTCCACCACACCAGTTCCATCGCCGTCGCGGGCCTTTACCCCGGCGTGTTCCGCGAGGACATGTTCGACGAGGCCGAAGACCTCGATCACCCGTACTTCCGCACCAAGCACGATTCGGAAAAGGTCGTGCGCGTCGAATGCGCGATCCCGTACCGCATCTACCGCCCGGGCGTGGTCATCGGGCATTCGAAAACCGGCGAGATCGACAAGATCGACGGCCCGTACTACTTCTTCGGCCTGATCAAGAAACTGCGCCAGACGCTGCCGCCGTGGATGCCGACGATCGGCATCGAGGGCGGCCGCATCAACATGGTGCCGGTCGACTATGTCGCCGATGCGATGGACCACATCGCCCACAAGGCCGGGCTCGACGGCGGCGTGTTCCATCTCACCGATCCGGCGCCGCGCCGCATCGGCGAAGTGCTGAACCTGTTCGCGCGCGCCGGCCACGCGCCGCAGATGACGATGCGCCTGGACGCGCGCATGTTCGCCTTCATCCCCGCGCCGGTGCGCATGGCGCTCGGCAACCTGCCGCCGGTGAAGCGCTTCATCGGCATGCTGCTGCGCGATCTTGGCATCCCGCGCGAGGTGGTGAAGTTCGTCACGTACCCGACGCGTTTCGATTCGCGCGAGACCGAGCGCGCCCTCAAGGGCAGCAGGATCCGCATCCCGGACCTGGAAGAGTACGCCTGGCGGCTGTGGGACTACTGGGAGCGGCACCTGGATCCGGCGCTGTTCGTCGACCACACCCTGCGCGGTCGCGTCGGCGGCAAGGTGGTGCTGATCACCGGCGGGTCGGCCGGCATCGGCAAGGCGGCCGCGCTGAAGGCCGCCGCCGCGGGCGCAAAGACCATCATCGTGGCGCGCGGGGAGGAAGAACTGTTTGCCACGCGCGACGAAATCGTCGCCGCCGGCGGCGAGTGTTTCGCCTACACCTGCGATCTTGCCGACATGGCCTCGTGCGACGCGCTGGTGGCGAAGGTGATGGAAGACCACGGCGGCGTCGACGTGCTGGTGAACAATGCCGGCCGCTCGATCCGCCGTTCGATCGAGCTCAGCTACGACCGCTTCCACGATTTCGAACGCACGATGCAGCTCAACTATTTCGGCTCGCTGCGCCTGATCATGGGCTTCCTGCCCGGCATGACGGAAAAACGCCGCGGCCACATCATCAACATCAGCTCGATCGGCGTGCTGGCGAACTCGCCGCGCTTCTCCGCGTACGTGGCGTCCAAGGCCGCGCTCGATGCCTTCAGCCGCTGCGCGCAGGGCGAGCTCTCGGGCAAGGGCATCGCCTTCACCACGATCAACATGCCGCTGGTGAAGACCGCGATGATCGCGCCGACCAAGATGTACGACAGCGTGCCCACGCTGAGCCCCGACGAAGCCGGCGATCTGATCGTGCAGGCCATGATCGAACGTCCGAGCCGCATCGCGACGCGCCTGGGCATCTTCTCCAGCGTGCTCAACGCGGTGGCCCCGAAGGCCTACGAGATCGTCATGAACACCGCGTTCGAGCTGTTCCCCGACTCCGCGGCGGCCAAGGGCATCAAGGGCGTGCGCGGGGGCGAGCAGGCCACGAGCGAGCAGATCGCGTTTGCGGCGCTGATGCGCGGGGTGCACTGGTAGCGGCGGCGGCGGCGGCGCGCCGTCCTGCCCGATACCCGTCGTCCCGGCGAAAGCCGGGACCCAGCGACGTGGCTTTGGATTCGATGGGTCGGATGAGCCGGCAACGCCACTGGGTCCCGGCTTTCGCCGGGACGACGGTGGGTTCATGCGTCCGCTTGTGCTGTGCTACGACGCTCAAAACGCGTCCGTCTCCCCCGTGAACTCCTTTTCGATCAGGTCCGCACTCGCCGCCGCCGTATCGATCGCACTGTCGAGCTGGTCCGCCGACGCATCCGCCGGAATCTTCACGACGAACACCGCATACCCGTCGCCCTGCTTGACCCAGCTGCCGAGGATCACCTCGTGGCTGTGTTCCAGCAGCCGGTTCGCCACCTTCGCCGGCAGCATGCCCTTCTCCAGCGACTGGTAGCCGTTCGACCAGATCTCGCGCACCGCCAGTCCGTCGACGCGGTGCACGTTCGACATCACGTAGACCAGCTGCGTGCGGCCGTCGCCCATGTCGACGGTGATGGCGTAGTCGTTGTCCTCGTCCACCTCGTACGGCGTGCCGCGCGCTTCAAGATGGCGCTTGACCAGCGGATCGGCCTTGTCGGCGGCAGACGCCGGCGCGGCCAGCAGGCTTGCGCTCAGCAGGAGCAGGAGCAGGAGCGGCGAGGGCAGGTTCATACGGA
Organism: Chiayiivirga flava; assembly: GCF_014202825.1. Lineage (GTDB taxonomy): Bacteria > Pseudomonadota > Gammaproteobacteria > Xanthomonadales > Xanthomonadaceae > Chiayiivirga > Chiayiivirga flava. The sequence goes on from NZ_JACHHP010000003.1 coordinate 388,424, forward strand.
CGTTCCGGCGTGGGCGTGGTGCGTAGTCTGAGCGCGGCCGGGCATGAACGTCCACCGCGGCGCACGCTTCGCAGGCGGCGGCGCTTGCGGCATGCTGACGGACACCGCTCACGGGGGAACACAGCCATGGCACGAGGTCCTGCCCGCCGCACCGCGCGCTGCCTGGTCGTGCTGGTGCTGGTGCTGTATGGCGCCTACCTCGTTGCGGCGAACCTGTTCATCAACTCCCCGCTCGCGGCGCCGCTGCTCAACCGCAAGCCCGAGCGCTTCACGATGGACTGGTCGTGGGGGCTGAGCGCGTGGCCGGGGCAGGTGGTGTTGTGGGATCTGCATCTGCGCGGACAGGCGCGGCACATCGTGTGGTCGGTGGAGGCGGGGCGTGCATCGGGTTACATCGCCGCGTTGCCGTTCGCGCGGCGCACGCTGCGCGTGCCGCTGGCGCGCGCGAGCGACCTGCGCGTGGCGATCGAGCGCGTGCCGGACGAACTGCCGCCGGCCGAGGCGCGCGACAACGGCTTCGTGCTGGAGTTTCCCGTCATCCGGTTCGATACGCCGCTGCAGGCGACGATCGAAGGCGTCGCGATCCGCGGCCACGCGCAGGGACAGGCCGGATGGCGGCAACAACTGCGCGGTGGCCCGATGCAGGTGTTTGCGTCCAGCGTGCACATGACGCAGACGCAGATCGCGCGCAAGGACCAGGCCTGGCTGCACGCGGTGGATTTCACCCTCGACGCCCGGGTCGACGAACACCGTCGCCGCGACTCTCCAGGGCTGGGACTGCTGCAGCACCTCGTCGCGCAGCTGCGGCTGCAGGGGGTGACCAACACCCTGGCCATCGACTACCGCGACCCGGTCCCGGCCTGGTCGTTTTCGCCCGGCGCCGGCACCGTCGTGGCCGACCTCACCCTCGATCACGGGATCCTCGCGCGGGGCGGATCCCTCGCGCTGCTGCTGCCGGTGCACGCTCGCCTGCAGGACGGCAGCGAAAACAGCGGCGATGCCGACCTGCGGTTTTCGGTCGACGACGGCCTGCGCCTGCAGGCCGCGGTGCCGCCGATCGACGTGCTGCGCTCGGATGCGAAACTCGACCTGCGCCTGCCCACGCGCGACCTGCCGCTGCCGCCGTGGGACGCGCAGCTGCGTCGCATCGACGGCAGCGCCACGCTGCATTCGCGTTTCGACTCGCTCGGCTGGATCACGCCGATGCTGGAACGGCTCAAGGGACTGGAACTCGACGGCAGCGGCGAGGTGCACGCTGTCGTGCAGATCGTCGACGGCACGCTGGCGCAGGGCACCTCTGTCACGGTCGACCGCGCCGACATGCATCTGGTGGCCTTCGAGCACCGCGTCAGCGGCCTCGCGCACGCGCAGGCGGATGTGGTCGCGGACGAACGCCTCGGCCAGCGCGTGCGCGCGAAGGTCACGTTCGACCGCTTCGACATCGCCGCGGCGGATGCGCCCACGTCCGCGCTCGGTGCCGGCGGCAACCTCGTGGTGGACCTCGACGCCGGCGGCGCACTCGACACGCTGCGCGACAACATCGCGGTGCGGATGCAGTTCGACGACGCACGGCTGCCGGACCTGCGCCTGTTCAACCGCTACCTGCCGGCACACGGCGTCGAACTGCTCGCCGGCACCGGCACGCTCGCCGCCACCATGCACATGGACGCGCAGAAAAACACCAGCGGCGGCCGCATCCGGCTCGACACGCAACGGTCCGGACTGCGCGTGGGCGATCTCGCGTTCACCAGCGACGTGGCCGTCGACGCGCGCCTCGCCGACGCGGCCCTCGGCGACATGCGCTTCGAGGCCGGCGGCAGCACGGTGTCGCTGCGGAACGCCCGCATCGACTCGCCCAAGGGCGAGCGCGACAGCGCGTGGTGGGCCACGCTCAAGCTGCGCGAGGGCGACATCTCGCTGTCGCGTCCGCTGCTGGTGCGGGCGCGTGGCGAGGCGACGATGCGCGACATCGGTTTCGTGCTGTCGCTGTTTTCGGCGAAGAAGGATTTCCCGAAATGGATCGCGCGCCTGCTCGACGCGGGCGAGGCCACGGTCGAGGGCCAGCTGCATCTGGTCGAAAAGGAAGTGGTGGTGGACCGCGTGGTCGCGAGCAACGACCGCTTCGACGTGCAGGCCCGCCTGCGACTGGGCGAGGGCAAGCCGACCGGTGACCTGTACGCGCGCTGGGGCGTGCTCGGACTCGGCATCGAGCTCAAGGCCGGCGAACGCGACATGCGTGTCGTCGGCGCAAAGAAGTGGTTCGAGGCGCAGCCCAACTACCTGCCGGAATAGCGGCGCCGCATCGTCTGCGCGCATTCGTTAGAATGCCCGGATGCCCCTGATCACCCTGAACGACGTCGACTACAGCGTCGGCGGCCCGCTGCTGCTCGAACGCGTGGTGCTGTCGATCGAGCCGAACGAGCGCATCGCCCTCATCGGCCGCAACGGCGCCGGCAAATCCACCCTGATGCGCCTGCTGTACGGCGAGATCAAGCCCGACGACGGCGAGGTGCGCGTGCAGAACGGCGTGCGCATCGCGCGGCTGGAGCAGGAAGTGCCGCACGGCGCGGCCGGCACCGTGTTCGATGTAGTGGCCGATGGCCTCGGCGATGTCGGCCACTGGCTGGCGGAATTCCATCACCTGAGCCATGCCGACGACGTCGACATGGTCGCGCTGTCGGCGGTGCAGGCGAAGATCGACGCCGCCAACGGCTGGTCGCTCGACCGCAGCGTCAGCGACACGCTCGACACGTTGAGTCTCGACGGCGACAAGGACTTCGCCGCGCTGTCCGGCGGCATGAAGCGCCGCGTGCTGCTGGCGCGCGCGCTGGTGTCGTCGCCCGACCTGCTGCTGCTCGACGAGCCGACCAACCATCTGGACATCGAGGCCATCGACTGGCTCGAAGCCTTCCTCAAGAGCTGGACCGGCAGCCTGATCTTCGTCACGCACGACCGGCGTTTCCTGCGGTCGCTCGCCACGCGCATCGTCGAGATCGATCGCGGCCAGGTGACGAGCTGGCCGGGCGACTGGGCCAACTACGTGCGCCGCCGCGAAGAACGCCTCAACGCCGAATCGGTGGAAAACGCGCGCTTCGACAAGTTTCTCGCGCAGGAGGAAGTGTGGATCCGGCAGGGCATCAAGGCTCGCCGCACGCGCGACGAAGGCCGCGTGCGCAGGCTCGAGCGCATGCGCAGCGAGCGCGCGCAGCGGCGCGAGCGGGGCGGCAATGTCAGCCTGGACCTCGCATCGGCGGAAACCTCCGGCAAGAAGGTCATCGAGGCAAAGGACGTGGCGTTCGCCTACGGCGACCGGGTGCTGGTGCGCGATTTCGGCGGCACGATCCTGCGCGGCGACCGCATCGGGCTGATCGGCCCGAACGGCAGCGGCAAGACCACGCTGCTCAAGCTGCTGCTCGGCGAACTGCAGCCGAGCGCGGGCGAGATCAGGCGCGGCACCAATCTCACCATCGCGTATTTCGACCAGTACCGGGCCACCCTGCGCGAGGACTGGAATGCGCTCGACAACGTGTCCGAAGGCGCGGACTTCATCGAGGTGGGCGGCAAGCGCAAGCACGTGCTCGGCTACCTGCAGGATTTCCTGTTCACGCCCGAGCGCGCGCGCGCGCCGATCACGCGGCTGTCGGGCGGCGAGCGCAATCGCCTGCTGCTGGCCAAGCTGTTCGCGCAGCCGAGCAACCTGCTGGTGATGGACGAACCGACCAACGACCTGGACGTCGAGACGCTGGAGCTGCTGGAAGAACTGCTCGGCGAATATCCCGGCACGCTGCTGCTGGTGAGCCACGATCGCGACTTCCTCGACAATGTGGTGACCTCCACGCTGGTGATGGAAGGCGACGGCCGCGTCGGCGATTACGTCGGCGGCTATACCGACTGGTTGCGGCAGCGCGCACGGGCCGCGGTGCGGCAGGTGAACGTGGCGGCGGCGCGACCGCGCGACGCGGCGGCCAAACCCGCGCCTGCGGTCACGGCGGCAGCGTCGGCTCCCGCCGCGGCCAAGAAGAAGCGCAGCTTCAAGGAGCAGAAGGAGCTCGAATCCCTGCCGGCGCTGATCGAACAGCTGGAAGCCACACTGGCGACGATGGCCGCGCAGATGAACGAGCCCGGGTTCTACCAGCGCGACGCGACACTGATCGTCGCGCACGGCGACCAGCTCTCGCGCACGCAGGCCGAGCTCGAGCGCGCGTACGCGCGCTGGGAATCCCTCGAATCCGGCTGACCTTGTCGGAGCCGACCGAGCGCTCCGCTGTTTCCTTCTCCCGTCGGGAGAAGGACCGCTGGACTGTCGCCCTCCTGGCGTCACTGGATTGCCGCAGCGTCGCCAGCCTGAATTCCTTCTCCCGGCGGGAGAAGGTGGCGGCAGCCGGATGAGGGAGCCACGCGCACATCTCTGGGACGTTGATCGGATCCTGCGTCGTGGCTTTCGCTTCGTCAGACCCGTCTGTATTCCGAACAGACGACTCGCCCTCATCTGCCTGCCGGCATCTTCTCCCGACGGGAGAAGAGACTCGGGCTGGCACGTCGAGGCAGGCGGCTGTTGTTCGCCTCGCTGTCGTTCGCTTCACTGACTACCGAATCGCCGTTGCTTGATTCGCCCGCCACGTGACGTCGCACCGCCAATGCTTCACTCTGTCGCTCTTCCGGCATCCACCGACAACAGCCCCATGACCCACTCCCGCGAAGACTGGACCGCCTCCGCCGCCACCCGCCCGCTCTCGGGCGAACTGCGCGTGCCCGGCGACAAGTCCGTGTCCCACCGCGCCATCATGCTCGGCGCGCTGGCCGACGGCATGTCCACCGTCACCGGCTTCCTCGAAGGCGAAGACACGCTCGCCACCGCAGCGGCATTCCGTGCGATGGGCGTGCGCATCGACAGCGAAGGCGAGGGCAGGCGTATCGTGCACGGCGTCGGCCTGCACGGTCTGCAGGCGCCGACGGCGCCGATCGACTGCGGCAACGCCGGCACCGGCATGCGCCTGCTGGCGGGCCTGCTCGCGGCGCAGGCGTTCGACAGCGTGCTGGTGGGCGATGCGTCGCTCTCGCGCCGCCCGATGAAACGCGTCACCGAACCGCTGGCGGCGATGGGCGCGTCGATCGACAGCGAATCCGGCGGACTGCCGCCGCTGCGCATCCGCGGCGGCCAGCGTCTGCGCGGCGTCGATTACACCCTGCCGGTGGCGAGCGCGCAGGTGAAATCCGCGCTGCTGCTCGCCGGGCTCTACGCCGACGGCGAAACCGTGGTGCGCGAGCCGCACCCCACGCGCGACTACACCGAGCGCATGCTCGCGACGCTCGGCTGGCCGATCGACTTCGAACCCGGCCTCGCGCGGCTTGGCGGAGGCCATCGCCTGCAGCCGGCGCAGATCGCCGTGCCGGCGGACTTTTCGTCGGCCGGGTTCTTTCTCGTGGCCGCCACGCTGATCCCCGGCTCCGATCTGGTGCTCAAGGCGGTCGGCATGAACCCGCGCCGGACCGGGCTGCTGTCGGCACTGCGGCTGATGGGCGCGGACATCGACGAACTCGATCCGCGCGTCGAGGGCGGCGAGCCCGTCGCCGACCTGCACGTCCGCCACGCCCGGCTCCACGGCGTAGCTGTGCCGGAGCATCTGGTTCCCGACATGATCGACGAATTTCCCGTGCTGTTCGTCGCCGCTGCCTGCGCGATCGGCACCACCACGGTGTCCGGTGCGGCCGAGCTGCGGGTCAAGGAATCGGACCGCATCGCCGCCATGGCCACGGGCCTGCGCGCCTGCGGCATTCGCGTCGACGAAACGCCGGACGGTGCCGTGATCCACGGTGGCACCGTGCAGGGCGGGGAGATCGACAGCCACGGCGACCACCGCATCGCGATGAGCTTCGTCGTGGCCGGGCAGGTGGCCCGCGATGAGATCCGCGTGCTCGATTGCGCCAACGTCGCGACCTCGTTCCCGGGCTTCCGCGCGCTGGCGGGCGCGGCCGGCATGGCGCTGCGTTCGGCCGGCTGACGCCGCTACCATGTCCGCATGACCGACATCCCCATTCTCACCATCGACGGCCCGTCCGGCGCCGGCAAGGGCACGATCAGCCGCGCCGTCGCGCAGCGTCTGGGCTGGCATTACCTCGACTCGGGCGCGCTGTACCGCGCCATCGGCGTGGCCGCCGGCTGGGCCGACGAGGATCTGGCCGACCACGTCGCGCTGATGCGACTGGCCTTCAACACCCGCATCCAGTTCGTCACCGACGCCGGCCACGAGCCGCGCGTGCTGGTGGACGGCGTCGACGCAACCCACGAGTTGCGCACCGAAACCGCCGGCGCGGCGGCGTCCGCGATTGCCGCCATTCCCGAAGTGCGCGCCGCGCTGTTCGAGAAACAGCGCTCGTTCCGCCAGCCGCCGGGCCTGGTCGCCGACGGCCGCGACATGGGCACCGTCGTGTTCCCCGAGGCCCCATACAAGGTGTTCCTCACCGCCAGCGCCGAGGAGCGTGCCGAAAGGCGCCATAACCAGTTGAAGCAAAAGGGGCTTGAGGTTACACTTGACGGTCTGTTACGCGAGATCCTCGCGCGTGACGCCCGCGACGCCCAGCGCGCCGTGGCTCCGCTCAAGCCCGCACCCGATGCGGTGCTGGTGGATACCACGGGCGTGCCGATCGACGCGGTGGTCGAGCGCGTGCTGTCGCTGCTGCCGGAATCGCTCCGGGCGCACTGAGCATCACGCGGCGGGATGACCGGGCGGTGACATCGCCCACGCCATTCGCGCGGACGGGGTCGGTGCACCGGAAATTCCACGGACTCGGAGCGGCATCTCCAAAGCCGTCGTCCCGGCGCAAGCCGGGACCCAGTGACGTTGCCCTGGTTTTTCAGAACCGACGCCACTGGGTCCTGGCTTGCGCCGGGACGACGAGCAGAATGTTCTTCATCCGAGTATCAGGACGCAGCAAGCAATGACCGCCAGGACGGCAGTCGAAACCCAACCCCCGCCGCAATCCCGCGTCGGGTCAACCCTGGTGCCCCGGCACCGCACAACGGTGGTTCGTGACGCGCCCGCGCAGGGCCAACTCGCGAACCGTGTGTTCAACAGAGAAGATTTATGACCGAATCATTCGCAGAACTGTTCGAAGCCAGCGAAACCATTTCCAAGCTCAAGCCCGGCGCCATCGTCATCGGCACGGTCGTGGAAGTGCGCAACGACGTCGTGGTGATCAACGCCGGGCTCAAGTCCGAAGGCATCGTCCCGATCGAACAGTTCCGTAACGACGCCGGCGAAATCGACGTGGGCGTGGGCGACCAGGTGAAGGTCGCGCTCGACTCGCTCGAAAACGGCTTCGGCGAAACCGTCCTGTCGCGCGAGAAAGCCAAGCGCGCCATGGTGTGGGACGAACTCGAGGAAGCGATGGAAGCCAGCGCCACCGTCACCGGCCGCATCAGCGGCAAGGTCAAGGGCGGCTTCACCGTCGACATCAAGGATGTCCGTGCGTTCCTGCCCGGCTCGCTCGTGGACGTGCGTCCCGTGCGCGACCCGGTGTACTTGGAAGGCAAGGAACTCGACTTCAAGATCATCAAGCTCGACCGCAAGCGCAACAACGTGGTCGTATCGCGCCGCGCCGTGGTCGAGAGCGAGTTCTCGGTCGAGCGCGAGCAGCTGCTCGAGAAGCTGCAGGAAGGCGCGGTCGTCGCCGGCGTGGTCAAGAACCTCACCGACTACGGCGCGTTCGTCGACCTCGGCGGCATCGACGGCCTGCTGCACATCACCGACATGGCGTGGAAGCGCGTGCGCCATCCGTCCGAAGTGGTCAACGTCGGCGACGAGCTCCAGGTCCGCGTGCTGAAGTACGACCGCGAGCGCAACCGCGTCTCGCTCGGCCTCAAGCAGCTCGGCGAAGATCCGTGGGACAACATCTCGCGTCGTTACCCGACCGGTGCGCGTCTCATCGGCAAGGTGTCCAACGTCACCGATTACGGCTGCTTCGTGGAAATCGAGCCGGGCGTCGAAGGCCTGGTGCACGTGTCCGAGATGGACTGGACCAACAAGAACGTCAATCCGTCCAAGGTGGTGCAGGTCGGTGACGAGTGCGAAGTCATGGTGCTCGACGTGGATGAAGAGCGTCGCCGCATCTCGCTCGGCATCAAGCAGACCCGTTCCAATCCGTGGGAAGCGTTCGCCGCGATCCACAAGAAGAACGACAAGGTCTCCGGCCAGATCAAGTCGATCACCGACTTCGGCATCTTCGTCGGTCTCGACGGCGGCATCGACGGCCTCGTGCACCTGTCCGACATCTCCTGGAACGCCACCGGCGAAGACATCGTCCGCCAGTTCAAGAAGGGCGATACGGTCGAAGCCGTGGTGCTGGCGGTGGACCCGGAACGCGAGCGCATCTCGCTCGGCATCAAGCAGATGGAGCAGGATCCGTTCGGCCAGTTCATGGCGAGCAATCCGAAGGGCACCATCGTCACCGGCACCGTCAAGGACGTGGACGCCAAGGGTGCGACCATCGACCTGGGCGAAGGCATCGAGGGCTACATCCGCGCCAACGACATCGCCAAGGAGCGGGTCGAGGACGCGACGCAGCACCTGAAGGTCGGCGATACGGTCGAGGCCAAGCACGTGGGCATGGATCGCAAGGGTCGCACCCTGCAGCTGTCGATCCGCGCCAAGGACGAGGCCGAGCTCGCCGAGACGCTGTCCGACTACCAGAGCGCGTCGGGCGGCACCACGAAGCTGGGTGCGCTGCTGCGCGAACAGCTGAGCGGCAACAAGTCCGAGTAAGTGCGTGGGTGGCGCCCGGCCCGGACGGGTCGGGCGTTGCCGGATCCGGCGGCGACCGGATCGAACGTGTACCGCGGAGCGGCCCGGCGACATCCGGGCCGCTCCGATTCACTCTTGCAGATTCACTGTCGGACCCGCGACTGGCATGACCAAATCCGAATTGATCGAGGCATTGGCCTTGCGTCAGGTGCACCTGAAGTCCGACGACGTCGACCTGGCGGTGAAGACCCTGCTCGAACAGATGAGCGGCGCGCTGGCCGGCGGCGAACGCATCGAGATCCGCGGCTTCGGCAGCTTTTCGCTGCATTTCCGCCCGCCGCGCATCGGTCGCAACCCCAAGACCGGCGACTCCGTCGCGCTGCCGGGCAAGCACGTGCCGCACTTCAAGCCGGGCAAGGAACTGCGCGACCGCGTCAACGGCGTGACGCCGCTGCCGCATACCGCGGACTGACGCCCTCGAACCGTATTCGCGGTGCACGCGACGTTCCGTCGGTTGCCGCTGCGTGCCGTCGATCGCAGCACCGGCAGTGCCGTCCGGACGCACCGTCCGCAGACGCGAACCACGGCACGACCAAGCCGATGCACTTCGGCTAAGCTTCCACGATCCATCGCGGAGTGCCGCTGCCGATGCGCATCGTTTTTCTTCTGCTTGCCTTCGTGTTTCTCGCTGCCGGCGTGGTCTTCGGCGCGTTGAACCCGGAGCCCGTCACGGTCGATTTCTACTGGGTGCAGCTGCCGGTGTCGGCCGGCTTCGCGTTGCTGCTCGCCGCGCTCGCGGGAGCGGTGCTGGCCGGGCTGGTGCTCACCGTGAGCGTGATCTGGCCGTTGCGCGCGCGCCTGCGGCGGCTGCAGCGACGTTCGCCCGCATTTGCCATCGATCCGGCGGTCGTGCCGTCCGATGCGCCCGATCCGGAATGGACGGTCTCGCGCACGCCATGATGCCGGACCGCACGCGCGCATGAGCGAACTTGCGTTGGTCTTCCTGCTGCTGCCGGTCGCGGCGCTGACCGGCTGGCTCGCCGGACGGCGCGGCAGCGAGCGCAGCAGCGGCAGGCGCGTCAGCACGCTGTCCACCACGTATTTCCGCGGCCTGAATTTCCTGCTCAACGAGCAGCCGGACAAAGCGATCGAGGTCTTCCTGCAGATCGCCGAGGTCGACAAGGACACGGTGGAGACGCATTTCGCGCTCGGCAACCTGTTCCGCCGTCGCGGCGAGGTGGACCGCGCCATCCGCGTGCACCAGAACCTCATCGCGCGCACCACGCTGACCGACGAGCAGCGCACGCAGGCGGTGATGGAGCTGGGCGAGGACTACATGCGCGCCGGCCTGCTCGATCGCGCCGAGGCGCTGTTCGACGATCTGGTGAAAGCCGATGCCTCCGCACCGAAGGCGCTCAAGCACCTGATCTCGATCTACCAGCAGGAGCGCGACTGGGCCAAGGCCATCGACCACGCGCGCCGCTACGAGAAAGCCACCGGCGAGCCGATGGGCAAGCTGCTCGCCCAGTTCCAGTGCGAGCTCGCCGAGCAGGCGCGCGCGCGCGGCGACCTCGACGCGGTGCGCACGCACCTGCGTGCCGCCTACGCCGACGATTCCAACTGCATCCGCGCCGGCATCATCGAAGGCCAGCTCGAACTTGCCGCCGGCAACGACGCCGGCGCCATCCGCGCGTTCGAGCGCGTGGCGCGGCACGATGTCGACTATCTGCCCGACATCCTCAAGCCGCTGCTCGCGTGTTACGAGCGCAGTGCCGAGCGGCCGCGCGCGCGCGCGTTCCTCGCCGAGATGATCGAGCGTTATCCGGGCGTGTCGCCGATGCTCGCGCTGGCGCGCCTGATCGAGCAGGACGACGGCCACGCCGCCGCCACCGAGTTCCTCACCCGCCAGCTGCGCAGCCGGCCCTCGGTGCGCGGGCAGGGCGCGCTGATCGATCTGAGCCTGGCGCAGCGCAGTCCGGCCGAACGCGAAACGCTGCTGGTGCTGCGCCAGCTCACCGAGCAGCTGGTCGCCAGTGCGCCGACGTACCGCTGCAACCGCTGCGGCTTCGGCGCGCGTTCGCACCACTGGCAGTGCCCGAGCTGCAAGAACTGGGGCAGCGTCAAGCCGATCCACGGCGCGACGGGCGAATAGGGCCGCGATGTTCGCCGCGCTCGGCCCGGGACTGTCGGTGGCGGGGCTTGCGCTGCTCGCCAGCGCACTGCTCACGGTCGCGGCGTTGCGCTACGCGCGCTGGCGCCGGATGCTCGACCAGCCTGGACGGCGGCGCATGCACCGCGAAGCCACCCCGCGCGGCGGCGGCATCGCGATCGTGCTGGTTGCCGCTGTCGCGGCGCTGCTTCTGTTGCCGCAGCCGATCGGCGGCGCATTTGTCGCAAGCCTCGCGCTTGTGGCCGGCATCGGCTGGATCGACGACCATCGGCCGCTGTCGGCCGGACTGCGGCTGGCGGTGCACCTGTTTGCGGCGCTGCTGTTCGTCGCGGCACTTTGGCCGCCGGAGACGTTGCGGACAGGGCGCGATGTGCTCGTGTTCGGCACGGCGGTGCTTGGCCTCGCCGGTGCGATCAATTTCTGGAACTTCATGGACGGCAGCAACGGCCTGGTCGCCAGCCAGAGCCTGTGGGTCGCCGCCGGCCTCGGCGGCGTGCTCGCGGCGCTCGGCGCCACGCCGTGGACGCTGTGCGCGCTGGCGCTGGCGGGCGCGTGCCTCGGCTTTCTGCCGTTCAATTTTCCGCGCGCGCGGATCTTTCTCGGCGACGTCGGCAGCGGCGGGCTCGGGTTCGCATGCGGGGCCCTGTGGTTGGTGGCATTCGAGACCGACCGCAGCGCAATCTGGTGGCTGCTGCTCCTGCCCGCCGTGTTGCTCGCGGATGCGGGTCTGACCCTGCTGCAGCGCGTGGTGGGCGGACGCCGTTGGTATACTGCGCATCGCGAACATCTTTACCAGTGGTGCATCCGCAGCGGCGCGAGCCACGCGCGCGTCGCCGGCATGTACATGGGCTGGAATCTGCTCGTGGTGTTGCCGGCGATGCTCGCCATGCTGCGCTGGCCGGCGGCGAAGGCCGGCATTGCCCTGGCGGTGCTGGCTGCGACCGCGATGCTGTGGCTGGTCGGCAAACGTGCGGTCCTGCGCCGCGTCAGGAACCCGGTATCGCGCTGATGCGTTTCAATGCCCTCATCGGAGCCATCCATCCGCGTCTGGCGGTCGTGCTGCACGACCTCGTGATGGTGTGGCTGGCGTGGTATGTCACCAACGTGGTGCGCTACAGCATGGTGCCCGGCGCCGATCCGGTGCCGCTGTTCGCGATCGAACTGCCGTTCGTGCTGCTGGCACAGGCGCTGGTGCTGTGGTGGACCGGCCTGTACCGCGGCCTGTGGCGTTTCGCAAGCGTGCCGGACCTGTGGAACATCGCGCGCGCCGGTGCGCTCGGTGCGCTCGCGATCACGCTGACCCTGTTCCTCGTCACGCGCCTGGCCAACGTTCCGCGCGCGGTGCTGCTGCTGTATCCGTTGACGCTGCTGCTGTTTCTCGGTGGTCCGCGCATGTTGTACCGCCTGTGGAAGGACAGCCGTTACGGCGACAGCGATCGCACGCCGGCCAAGCGCGTGCTCGTGCTCGGTGCCGGCCGCGCGGGCGAGGCGCTGGTGCGCGAGTTGCGGCGCGAGAACCGCTTCCGTCCCGTCGGCTTCGTCGACGACAACCGCCAGCTGCGCGGCGCCAAGGTGCACGGCGTGCCGGTCATCGGCGAACTCGAACGGCTGCCCGAGATCGCCAAGCAGGTCGCGGCCGAGATGCTGCTGATCGCCATGCCCAGTACCAGCAACGTGCAGATGCAGCGCGTGGTGGCGCTGTGCGAGGCCACCGGCCTGCCGTTCCAGACCGTGCCGCGCCTGCAGGACGTGGTGGAAGGACGTTCGAGCTTCAACCAGCTCAAGGAAGTGGCGATCGAGGATCTGCTCGGACGCGATCCGGTGTCGCTGGACTGGACCGCGATCCGGACCGGGCTTGCCGGGCGGCGCGTGCTGGTGTCCGGCGGTGGCGGATCGATCGGTTCGGAACTGTGCCGGCAGATGGCGCGGCTCGGCGTCGAGTCGCTGTGCATCGTCGAGGTGTCGGAATACAACCTCTACCGCATGGAGCAGGAACTGCGCGCCGAGTTTCCCGATCTCGTGCTGCAGACCGTGCTCGGCGATTGCGGCGACGCCGCCGTGATCGACCACGCGATGGCGCTGGCCTCGCCGCAAGCCGTGTTCCATGCCGCTGCGTACAAACACGTGCCGCTGCTGCAGGAGCAGTCGCGCGAAGCCTTCCGCAACAACGTGCTCGCCACGCAGACGGTGGCCCTGGCGGCGGTGCGGCACGGCGTCGAGAGCTTCGTGTTGATTTCCACGGACAAGGCCGTGAACCCCACCAACGTGATGGGCGCGAGCAAACGCGTCGCCGAGTTGCTGTGCCAGACGCTGGCGCGCGAAAGCGCCACGCGCTTCATCACGGTGCGCTTCGGCAACGTGCTCGATTCCGCCGGCAGCGTGGTGCCGCTGTTCCGCGAACAGATCCGCCGCGGCGGCCCGGTGACGGTCACGCACCCGGAGATCACGCGCTACTTCATGACCATTCCCGAGGCCTGCCAGCTGATCCTGCAGGCGGCGACGCTGGGGCAGGGCGGCGAAATCTTCGCGCTCGACATGGGCGAGCCGGTGCGCATCCGCTATCTTGCAGAGCAGATGATCAAGCTGACGGGCAAACATCCCGAACGCGACGTGCAGATCGTCTACACCGGCCTGCGCGCCGGAGAAAAACTGTTCGAGGAGCTGTTCCACGAACAGGAGCACTACCAGCCGACGGGGCACCCGAAGATCATGCTCGCGCAGCCGCGCGAACTGCCGCGCGCATCGCTGGAAACGGCGCTGCACCACGGCCGGCAGGCGGTACTGCGTTACGACCGCGCCACGCTCGACCGCTTGCTGCAGGAACTCGTGCCCGAGTTCGTGCCCGGCTCCGGCGGTGGCGCGGAGGTGATTTCGATCAATCGTCGCACCAGTTGATTCGACCTGCTCGGCGCGCACACGATGGCGCGTTCCCTGCATGAGTCGCTCTCCGCAAGACCGCACAAGGAGTGATGGATGTTCGGACCCGTTCGCAAGGCAGTCTTCCCGGTCGCAGGCCTGGGCACGCGTTTCCTGCCGGCCACCAAGACCGTGCCGAAGGAAATGCTGCCCGTCGTCGACAAGCCGCTGATCCAGTACGCCGTCGACGAGGCCATCGAGGCCGGCTGCGACACGCTGGTGTTCGTCACCAACCGCTACAAGCATTCGGTGGCGGATTATTTCGACAAGGCCTACGAGCTGGAGCAGAAGCTGGAGAAGGCCGGCAAGACGGAATTGCTGGCGCTGATCCGCGACATCCTGCCGCGCCACGTGCGCGCGGTGTTCGTGACGCAGGCTGAAGCACTCGGCCTCGGCCATGCGGTGCTGTGTGCGAAGCCGGTGATCGGGAACGAACCGTTTGCGGTGCTGTTGCCGGACGACCTGATCTGGAACACCGGCCCGGGTGCGCTCAAGCAGATGGTCGATCTCTCGCAGGCGCAGAACGCCAGCGTGATCGCGGTGCAGGACGTGCCGCGCGCGCAGACCGGCAGCTACGGCATCGTCGCGGCGCCGGAGTTCAACGGCCGCCACGGTGCCATCGAACAGATCGTCGAGAAGCCGAAACCCGACGTGGCGCCGAGCACGCTGGCCGTGGTCGGACGGTATGTGCTGAGCCCGCAGGTGTTCGGGCTGCTGGAGAAGACGAAGCCCGGCAGCGGCGGCGAGATCCAGCTCACCGACGGTATCGCGGCCCTGCTGCAGCAGGAAAAGGCGCTGGCGTATCGCTTCGAAGGCCGGCGGTTCGACTGCGGCAGCCGCATCGGCCTGATCGAGGCGACGATCCGTTTCGCGCTCGACCACGAGGATCTCGCGGACGAGGCGCGACGCTACATGCGCGCGGCGCTCGACGAGACCAACTGAGGCGCGAGCGATGACCGAGCCGGTGGCCGCGCCAGCGACGATTTCGTGGGCGCAGTTCGAGGACGTGCTGCTGTGTGCGGGCACGGTGCTGCGGGTGGAGGATTTCCCCGGTGCGCACAAGCCGGCGTGGAGGCTGTGGGTCGACTTCGGGCCGTATGGCGTGAAGAAGACCAGTGCGCAGGTGAAGGCGATCTACTCGGCCGAGGAATTGGTTGGCCGGCAGATCGTCGGCGTGATCAATTTTGCGCCGAAGCAGGTGGGAAGTTTCATGAGCGAGTTCCTGCTTACCGGGTTCCAGACGGAGGAGGGGATCGTCGTGACGGCGATCGAGCGGCCGGTGCCGAACGGGGCGCGCCTGGTCTGAGCTGCAGTCTCTGCGCTTCGCCCAAGCCGAGAGCCGCGAGCCTGAATTCCTTCTCCCGTCGGGAGAAGGTGCCGGCAGGCGGATGAGGGCGAGTCGGTGCGTGCTGGTCCATAGCTGTCGTCGGTGCGGGCTGCCTTGAAGGCGCTCTGCGCGTGCTGCGTCGGGGTGCCTGACGTGGCTCGCCCTCATCCGCCCTGCCGGGCACCTTCTCCCGTCGGGAGAAGGAACGCTTCGTTTTGCGCTTCGAATCCTGAGTCGCAGCGAAAATGAAAAGGGCGGCCGAAGCCGCCCTGATCACTCGCACGGTTGTCAGCTGCAATCAGAGCGCTTCGAACACCCCCGCAGCGCCCATGCCGGTGCCGATGCACATCGTCACCATGCCGTACTTCTTGTTGTGGCGCTTCATGCCGTGCGTGATCGTCGCCGTACGCACCGCGCCGGTCGCGCCGAGCGGATGGCCGAGCGCAATCGCACCACCCAGCGGGTTGATCTTCGACGGATCGAGGCCAACGTCACGAATCACCGCCAGCGCTTGCGCCGCAAACGCTTCGTTGAGTTCGATCCAGTCGAGCTGGCCCTTTGTCAACCCGGCCTGCTTCAGCGCCTTCGGAATCGCCGCGATCGGGCCGATACCCATCACTTCCGGCCGCACACCGGCCACCGAGAAACTCACGAACCGCGCAAGCGGCGTCAGCCCGTAGTCCTTGATCGCCTGTTCCGACGCCAGCAGGATCGCCGCCGCACCATCGCTCATCTGCGAGCTCGTGCCCGCGGTCACGCTGCCACCGTTGCGGAACACCGCACGCAGCTTGGCGAGGCCTTCGAGCGAGGTATCCGCACGCGGACCTTCGTCGTTCTCGATCAGCGCCTTCTTCACCCGCACGGCATTGCCGGCGAGATCGGGAAAACGCGAGATCACCTCATACGGCGAAATCTCGTCGCGGAATTCACCCGCAGCGACGGCTTTCAGCGCCTTCTGGTGCGAGGCCAGCGCAAACGCGTCCTGGTCTTCGCGGCCGATGTTCCACTCCTCCGACACCTTCTCGGCCGTGATGCCCATGCCGTAGGCGATGGCGATGTTCTCGTCGGAGAACGCCTTCGGCGACATGCTCGGGTGGTGGCCCATCATCGGCACCATCGACATCGATTCGGTGCCGCCGGCCAGCATCAGGTCGGCGTTGCCGAGGCGGATCTGGTCGGCCGCCAGCGCCACGGCCTGCAGGCCGGACGAGCAGAATCGGTTGATGGTCTGCGCGGCGATGACGTTGGGCAGGCCGGCCAGCAGCAGGCCGATGCGCGCCACGTTCATGCCTTGCTCGCCTTCGGGCATGGCGCAGCCGATGATGGCGTCGTCGATGCGCGTGGGGTCGATGCCCGGCGCCTGCGCGACGACGCTTTTCAGCACGTGCGCCAGCAGCTCGTCGGGGCGGGTGTTGCGGAACGCGCCGCGCGGCGCCTTGCCGACCGGGGTGCGGGTGGCGGCGACGATGTAGGCGTCCTGGATTTGTTTCATGGCTTTCTCCGAAAGCGTGATTCGGGATTCGTGATTTGTGATTCGAAAGCTTGTGATTCGTGATTCGTGATTGGTGATTCGAAAGAGCGAGCGTGCTTCTACGAATCCCTAATCCCGAATCACGAATCCCGGAAAGCCGCTCAGTTCCTGAGCGGCTTTCCCGTCTTGAGCGTGTGCAGGATGCGCGCCTGCGTCTTGGGCATCTGCGCGAGCGCGACGAAGTGTTCGCGTTCCAGGCGCAGTAGCCAGTCCTCGTCGACCAGCGAGCCGCGGTCGATCTCGCCGCCGCTCAGCACGGTGGCGATGCGCTTGGACACTTCGAAATCGTGCTCGGAGATGAAACGGCCTTCGAGCATGTTGACCAGCATCATCTGGAACGTGGCGATGCCGACGTCGCCGGCCACCGGGATCTGGCGCGCCGGCAGCGGCGGGCGGTAACCCGATTCGGCGAGGCCGCGTGCCGTCGCCTTCGCCACGTGCAGCAGTTCGAAGGCGTTGAACACCACCACGTCGCTCTCGCGCAGCAGCTTCAGTTCCTTGGCTTCGAGCGCGGAGGTGGAGGTCTTGCCCATCGCCACGGCTTCGAAGTAGGGCTTGAGGCCGGTGTAGAGATCGCCGCTGCCGATGGCGCGGCCGACGCGTTCGGCGATTTCCTTCAGGCCGCCACCGGCCGGCAGCAGGCCCACGCCTGCTTCCACGAGGCCGATGTAGCTCTCCAGCGCCGCGACCGTGCGCGCGCTGTGCATCTGGAACTCGCAGCCGCCGCCGAGCGCGAGGCCACGCACCGCGGCCACCACCGGTACCAGCGAATACTTGATGCGCTGGCTGGTTTTCTGGAAGTCCGCGATCATCGCGTCGAAGCCGGCGATGTCGCCCGACTGCAGCAGGCCCATCGCGCCGGTGAGGTCGGCGCCGGCGGAGAACTGCTCGCCGGACTGCCAGATCACGAGGCCGGCGAAGTTCTTCTCGGCCTCGTCCACGGCGCGCTGCACGCCGTCGATGACGCCCTGCGAGACGGTGTTCATCTTGGTCTTGAAGCTCAGCACCGCGATGCCGTCGCCGTCGTGCCACATGCGCACGGCATCGGTTTCGAACACGGTTTGACCCGGGTCGAACGTCTCGCCGAGCAGCGGATCGGGGAAACGCTGGCGCTGGTAGACGGCGAGCTGGCTGCGCGGCAGCACGGTGTCGCGTGCCGGCGAGTAGCTGCCTTCGGCGGTGTGCACGCCGTCGCGGCCGTCGAACACCCAGTCCGGCAGCGGCGCGTTGGCCATGGTCTTGCCGGCGGCGATGTCTTCGGCGATCCAGCCGGCCACCTTTTTCCAGTCCGCCGCCTGCCAGGTCTCGAACGGGCCGAGTTTCCAGCCGTAACCCCAGCGGATGGCGAAGTCGACGTCACGCGCGGTTTCGGCGATCGAGGCGAGGTGGAAGGCGCTGTAGTGGAACAGGTCGCGGAACACCGCCCACAGGAACTGCGCCTGTGGATGCTGGCTTGCGCGCAGCTTTTCGAACTTCTCGACCGGGTTTTTCAGCTTCAGGATTTCGACCACTTCCGGCGCGGCTTCGCGATCGGACGGGCGGTAATCCTGCGTCGAGAGATCGAGGACCACGATGTCCTTGCCGACCTTGCGGAAGATGCCGGCGCCGGACTTCTGCCCGAGCGCGCCCTTCGACACGAGCGCCTGCTGCCACTCGGGTGCCTTGAAGTACTGGTGCCACGGATCGTCCGGCAGCGTGTCGTGCATCGTCTTGATGACGTGCGACATGGTGTCGAGGCCGACCACGTCGGCGGTGCGGAACGTCGCCGATTTCGGACGGCCGATCAGCGGGCCGGTCAGCGCGTCGGCTTCGTCGAAACCGAGGTTGAAGGCGGCGGTGTGGTGCATCGTGGAGAGGATCGAGAACACGCCGATGCGGTTGCCGATGAAGTTCGGGGTGTCCTTGGCATAGACCACGCCCTTGCCGAGCGTGGTGACGAGGAAGGTTTCGAGGCCTTCGAGCACGTCTTTCGCGGTCTTGCGGCAGGGGATCAGTTCCGCGAGGTGCATGTAGCGCGGCGGGTTGAAGAAGTGCACGCCGCAGAAACGTTCATGCAGCGAGGCGGGCAGGGCATCCACGAGGCTGTTGATCGACAGGCCCGAGGTGTTGCTCGCGATGATCGCGTGCGGGGCGATGTGGGCCTCGATCTTGTCGTAGAGGTCCTTTTTCCAGTCCATGCGCTCGGCGATGGCCTCGATGATGAGGTCGCAGTCGCGAAGCAGGTCCAGGTGCTGGTCGTAGTTCGCGGCGGTGAGCGCGGCGGCCTTGGCCTTGGTCGCGAGCGGCGCGGGCGAGAGTTTGCCGAGGTTGGCGATGGCCTTGTCGACGATGCCGTTCGGCGCGCCTTCTTTCGCGGGCAGGTCGAACAGGATGGTGTCGACGTCGGCATTGACCAGATGCGCGGCGATCTGCGCGCCCATGACGCCGGCCCCGAGCACGGCGACCTTGCGGATACGGAGTTGGGGCATTGCGGTGTTCCCTATGCGAGCGGTGGAGGTGGGTGGACGAGTTGTTTGCTTGGTACGGATCGATTTCGTTGGGCTGCATGTCGGCCGCGACGGTTCACTCTCTCCGTCGTCCCGGCGAACGCCGGGACCCAGTGACGTGTTTGTTGTCGATGGGCCGGCGTAACGTCGCTGGGCCCCGGCGTTCGCCGGGGCGACGGTCACGGTGTGTGGCGGGCGTGTGAAGTTTGCTCATGGAGCGCGGAGGCCCGCAGCGACGAAGGCAACGAGTTCAGTCGCTGCACGCTCGCAATGCGCCTGCTCGGTCCCGGTCGTCGCGCGGCGCAGGATGCCGAAATCCGCCATCGCATACGTCAGCGCACCGGTGAGGAAATCCAGCCGCCAGTACAACTGTTCCTTTGCCAATCCCGGCACGCACTCCATGATCGTGCGCGAGAATTCGCGCAGCACATGCCCGTAATGTTCGGACAGGAACTTGCGCAACCGCTCGTTCTTCTCCGCGTACGCCCGCGCCAGCACGCGCACGAAGGCCGCACCGCCGTCGCTGTCCAGGCTCATCGCCAGCGGCGGCTCGACAAAGGCGCGCAGCACCGCTTCCAGCTGCACCGGCGCCTGCTCGCGCGCCGCGGCCAGCGCAGTCATGCGCGCGCGGCTCATGTCGTCCATGCGGCGGCGGAACACCTCGGCGACAAGGTTTTCCTTCGACCCGAAGTGGTAGTTCACCGCGGCAAGGTTGACATCGGCCCGACTCGTCACCAGACGCAGCGACGTGCCCGCGAACCCGTGCTGCGCAAACAGCGCCTCGGCCGCATTCAGGATGCGTTCCTTGGTGGAAAAGTGCGGGGTCGTCATGCGGTCGGACGGGTGCCTGATTCAAACGTTTGTTCGAGTCGATGGTAGCTGTCGTCGACCGTCCCGGTCAAACGCCCGTTTGAGCCGTCGTGAGGCTCGGTGAGGGGGTGTGCGGTTCGCCCGGTAGCGGTGAAAGACGTTGCAATTCGCGTCGTAACCCCCGGTTTAATGCCGAATTTCGGTGCTACAATCCCAGACCCTGAATGGGGGCATTCAATCAACAATCTGGAGACCCGGCATGGCGCTGGAGCGCACCCTTTCGATCATCAAGCCCGACGCTGTCGCGAAAAACGCGATCGGCGCCATCGTTGGCCGCTTTGAAGCGGCGGGACTGAAGGTCGTCGCAGCAAAACTCAAGCAGCTCTCGCGCAAGGAAGCCGAAGGCTTCTACGCGGTGCACAAGGAGCGTCCGTTCTTCGGCGCGCTGGTCGAATTCATGATCTCCGGCCCGGTCTTCATCCAGGCGCTGGAAGGCGAAGGCGCGATCCAGAAGAACCGCGACCTGATGGGCGCCACCGATCCGAAGAAGGCCGACAAGGGCACCATCCGCGCCGACTTCGCCGAGTCGATCGACGCAAACGCCGTGCACGGGTCGGACAGCGCCGAGAATGCCGCGATCGAGATCGCGTACTTCTTCGCCACCACCGAAGTCGTCTCGGCCTGATTCCCGATCGAGCCTGATGCGATGAGCGCGGTCGAGACCACCACCACGCAGATCACGGTGCCGGACACCCGGACCAATCTCTTCGGCCTCGACCGCGTCGGGCTGGAACGGTTTTTCGCCGAGAAACTCGGCGAAAAAACCTACCGCGCCCACCAGATCATGAAGTGGATGTACCACCGGCACGCGACCTCGTTCGCGGAGATGACCGACCTCGGCAAGGCGCTGCGTGCCAAGCTCGAAGAGGTCGCCACCATCGTCACGCCGACCGTCGTGTTCGAGAAGCCGTCGGTCGACGGTACGCACAAGTGGCTGCTCGGCATGGACACGAGCAACGCCATCGAAACCGTGTTCATTCCCGACAAGGGCCGCGGCACGCTGTGCGTGTCGAGCCAGGTCGGCTGCGCGCTGAACTGCCAGTTCTGCAGCACGGCCACGCAGGGTTTCAACCGCAACCTGTCCGCCGCCGAGATCATCGGTCAGGTGTGGGTGGCGGCGCGGCACCTGGGCAACATCCCGCACAAGGACCGCAAGCTCACCAATGTCGTGATGATGGGCATGGGCGAGCCGCTGATGAATTTCGACAACGTGGTCACCGCGATGAGCATCATGCGCGACGACCTCGGCTTCGGCCTCGCCAACAAGCGCGTGACTCTGAGCACCGCCGGCATGGTGCCGATGATCGACAAGCTCTCGGAGGCCAGCGACGTGTCGCTCGCCGTGAGCCTGCACGCCGCCAACGACGACCTGCGCACCAGCCTCGTCCCGCTCAACAAAAAGTACCCGATCGCCGATCTGATGGCCGCGTGCACGCGCTACGTGCAGCGCAAGAAGCGCACCTCGATCACGTTCGAATACACCCTCATGAAAGGCGTCAACGACCAGCCCGCGCATGCGCGCGAACTGGTGCGGCTGATGCGCCGGTTCACCAACGAGCTGCAGGATTCCGACGCGGCCAAGGTGAACCTCATCCCGTTCAACCCGTTCACCGGCACGCGCTTCGAGCGCAGCACGGAGACCGACATCCGTGCGTTCCAGAAGATCCTGCTCGACGGCAAGGTGCTGACGATGGTGCGCCGCACGCGCGGCGACGACATCGACGCCGCCTGCGGCCAGCTCAAGGGCCAGGTGATGGATCGCACGCGCCGCAACGCGACGTTCCGCAAGTCGCTGGAGGCGGGCCGCGCGGGCGGCGAAGGAGACATCGATGCGGCCGCATGACGCGCTGTGGCTGGCGGTGCTGCTCGCGCTCGGCGGCTGCGCGAGCGGCGGCGGCGGACGCACGCCGGCGCGCGCCGACGTCGATTCGCCGTCGCAGCAGGCGGCGCAGATGCAGGTGCAGCTCGGGCAGGGATACCTGCAGCAGGGCAAGCTCGAAACCGCGCAGGAACGCCTGCAGCGTGCTCTGAAGCTCGATCCGCGCAACGTCGATGCGCACACCATGCTCGCGGTGCTCAACGAGCGCATCAACCGGCCCGAGATCGCCGAATCGTTCTATCGCAAGGCGACCGAACTCAAACCCGACGGCGGCGCGGTCAACAACAATTACGGCGCCTTCCTGTGCGGCAAGGGCCGATACGCGGAAGCCGACACCTATTTCCAGCGCGCGCTTGCCGATCCGTTCTACAAGACGCCCGGCGATGCCTACGGAAATGCCGGCACCTGCGCGGCCAAGGCCGGCCAGCCGGACAAGGCGCTCGCCTACTTCCGCAACGCGCTCGAAACCCAGCCCACGAACGCGATGGCGCTGTTCGAGATGGCGCGCATCAACTACGAGAAAAACGACAACCTGCGCGCGCGTGCCTTCATGCAGCGGCTGGAGGCGGTGACGCCGCCCGAGCCGCAGATCCTGGAGCTCGCCGAACGCATCGAACTGCGCCTGGGGGACAGGTCGGCGGCGAAGAAGTACCGCGACCGCCTCGAGCAGGAATTTCCCGACTACGAACCGGTCACCACGACCGAAGGATCGCCTTCGCCATGATCGACAACGTCCAGGACGAGCGTCAGCCGCAGCTGCCGCACCTCGACCTGCCGCTGGGGCTTCGGCTGCGCCAGGGGCGCGTGGCCGCGGGACTGAGCGTCGCCGAAGCCGCCGAGAAGCTGCGCCTGCGCATCGCCATCGTGGACGCGATGGAGCGCGAAGACCTGACGGCGCTCGGCGCCTCGGTCTACGTGCGCGGCTACTACACCAGTTACGCCCGCATGCTCGGCGTGCCGATGGCGCTGGTCGATGCCGGTCTCGCGCGCGAAGCGTTGCCGGTGGCGCCGCAGCTGCACACCACCTCGCGCCTGTCGCACGGCCGCTATCTGTTCGATCGCTACGCCCGGCGCGCGGTGTACGTGGTGCTGACCGCGTCGATCGTGTTGCCGGTGATCCTGCTCGCCACCCGCGATCATCTGCCCGATCGCCAGGCACTGCTGACCCCGCTCGACGCGCCGATCGCGCTGCCGGACGCCTCGCGCGTGGCTGGCGACGACGCCGTGGCCGGGTTGCCGACGCCGGATGCCTCGGTGACCGGCGCGCAATCCCAGACCGTGCCGGGCGTGCTGCCACCGGCCGTGGTTCCGCCGGCTGCGGCCAGCCGCGAATTCCCGGTGATGGCATCGCTGACTCCGTTCTACAGCCAGAACCAGGCCCGGCCCGAAGCGCCCGCGCCGGAGTCGGCCCCGGACGCGCCCGACGCCGCTCCGGCCGACGCCACACCGGCCGGCGGTGCGCTGCGCCTGGCGTTCGAGGGCGACAGCTGGGTGGAAGTCACGGGCCACGACGGCAGTCGCCTCGCCTACGGACTGATGCGCGCCGGCGAAGCACGCGACTTCGCCGCGGCCGACGTGGCGCGCGTGTCGCTCGGCAATTCGGAGGCGGTCCAGGTGCGCATGAACGGCGCGCTAATGGATATCTCGCCCTATCGCCGGGCCAACGTCGCCCGGTTTACGGTATCCTCCGACGGTTCGCTGGCCCCGGCCGGCGGCTGATCGCGGCGGCGGTCCGCCACGCCGCGCGACCCGGCGGCGCGACACCTTTCCGAACCCACCCGCGTGGGCACCGTCCGGTGCCCCGATGACACGGATTTGATGCATGGCACTCGAGTTGATGGACGAACACGAACAGGGCGAGAAGGTTCGCGCCTGGCTGCGCCAGAACGGCGGCGCGATCATCGGTGGCGTCGCCATCGGCCTTGCGCTGATCTTCGGCTACCAGTGGTGGGAGCGCAGCAAGGTCGAGCACAAGCTCACCGCGGCGTCCACGTACCAGGCGCTCGCCGATGCGGTCGAGGCCAAGGACGACGCCACGGCCAATACGCTCGCCGCCGAGCTGACCGACAAGTTCGCGGACACGCCGTACGCCGCGCTCGCCGCGATGCGTCTGGCCGGCGCGAGGATGCAGGCGGGCAACGCGGCCGACGCCGCGTCCACGCTCGAGAAGGCGCGTGGCGCTTCCGACGATGCCGCGCTGCAGGCGCTGATGGACCTGCGCCTGGCGCGCATCGAAATCGGCGAAGGCAAGGCCGAGGGCGCACTCAAGCGTCTGGATGGCATCAAGGATGGCGCGTTCCCCGGCCTCGTGGCGGAAGCGCGCGGCGATGCGCTGTTCGCGCTCGGCCGCAGCGACGACGCGAAGACCGCCTACCAGGATGCGCTGACCGCGCTCGACACCGGCGCACCGAACCGCATGCTCGTCGAGATGAAACTCGCCGATCTCGGCGCGGCGCCGACCGCACAGCCGGAGGTCTGACCGATGCGCCGCCCCGTTCTGCTGCGTGCGGCCATCGTGCTGGGACTGCTTGCGCTCATCGCCGCGTGCGGCGGTTCCAAGAAGGAAAACGTCGAGCCGCCGGCCGAACTCACCGAGTTTTCCCCCACCGTCGATGTCTCCGAGGTGTGGAGCCGCAGCATCGGCGACGGCGAGCGCCTGCTCAGCCTGCGCCAGCATCCGGTGGTGAGCGGCGGGCGCGTGTACGCCGCCGACGTGGAGCGGGGCGAGGTGGTCGCGCTCGACGCCGCCAACGGATCGGAACTGTGGAGCGTCGAAACGGAATTGCGCCTGTCCGGTGGCCCGGGCGTCGGCGAAGGCACGCTTGCGGTCGGCTCGCTCAAGGGCGACGTGATCGCGCTCAATCCGGACACCGGCAGCGAGCGCTGGCGCGCGAAGGTGTCCTCCGAAGTGATTTCGACGCCGGCGATCGCCAACGGCGTGGTCGTGGTGCGCTCCAACGATGGACGCGTGTTCGGTTACGCGGCGACTGACGGCGAGCGCCGCTGGGTCTACGACCGCGGCGTGCCGTCGCTGAC
Organism: Chiayiivirga flava; assembly: GCF_014202825.1. Taxonomy (GTDB): domain Bacteria; phylum Pseudomonadota; class Gammaproteobacteria; order Xanthomonadales; family Xanthomonadaceae; genus Chiayiivirga; species Chiayiivirga flava. The sequence continues at coordinate 413,380 of NZ_JACHHP010000003.1, forward strand.
GTTGCGCGGCAACGGCTCGCCGATGGCGGCCGACGGCGTCGTGTACCTGGGCTACGACAACGGCCAGGTGGTGGCGCTGCGCATCGAGGACGGCGTGCAGCTGTGGGAACAGACCGTCGCCGTCGGCGAAGGCCGCACCGAGCTCGACCGCATGGTCGACATCGACGGCGAGATGATCGTCGATTCGGGCGAGCTGTTCGCGGCCTCGTTCAACGGCCAGGTGCTCGGCATCGCGCTCGACGGCGGACGCCCGCTGTGGAACCGCGAAGTCTCCAGCTATGCCGGCCTCGCGCTCGGCGGCGAGAAGATCCTGCTCAGCGACCGCGACGGGACCGTCTGGGCACTCGATCGCAGCACCGGCTCCGCGCTGTGGAAACAGGAAGCGCTGGCGCACCGCTGGCTCAGCACGCCGGCCATCCACGGCAACTACGCCGTGTTCGGCGACCTGGAAGGCTACCTGCACTGGATCTCGCTGGAGAACGGCGAACTCGCCGCCCGGCAGCGGCTCGACAAGGAACCGATTCGCGCCACGCCGCAGGTCGAAGGCGACATGCTGTATGCGGTGTCGATCGAAGGGCAGCTGGGGGCGTTTCGCATCAACTGACCTGGCGAGGGTGGGTGGCGCGGGTTGATGCGAGCAAGCGCCCCCTTCCGCCTGCCGGCACCTTCCCCCGCTGTGCGGGAGAAGGGTTCTTCGAACAAACTCGGATGTATCCCGATACGCGCCTCGTGTGCCGTTGCATGCAGCTGAGCGATCCTTCTCCCGCACAGCGGGGGAAGGTGCCGGCAGGCGGAAGGGGGCTTTCGAAGCCGCTCCCGCCCATCTCCCCGGCGACGCTGCGCACGCTCCCGCAGCCGCCCACCGCACGCCTGCGCTAGCATGCGCAGCACGCGCACCCGCATTCATCCCGTGCGCGCCACCGCGCTCGCTCATCGCTTTACCGAGGTTCAACCATGCTGCCCCTGGTCGCGCTGGTCGGCCGACCCAACGTCGGCAAATCCACGCTCTTCAATGCACTCACGCGCACCCGGGACGCCCTGGTGCACAACCAGCCCGGCGTCACGCGGGACCGCAACTACGGCGTGTGCCGCCGCATCGACGGCCGGCCGTTCGTGCTGGTCGATACCGGCGGCCTGAGCGGCGAGGAAGACGGCCTCGCCGGCCTCACCGCGCAGCAATCGCAGGCCGCGATCGACGAAGCCGACCTGATCCTGTTCGTCGTCGATGCCAAGGACGGCGCACTGCCGCAGGACGAAAACATCCTCGCCGGCCTGCGCCGCACCGGCAAGCCGGTGCTGCTGCTGCTCAACAAGATCGACGCCAGCGACGAACACGACGCACGCGCCGATTTCGCCCGCTTCGGATTCGCCGACGTGCTGCCGCTGTCGGCGGCGCACCAGCGCGGCGTCGACACGCTGCTCGAGGTGATCGAGCGCGAACTCCCGGCCGCCGATCCCGCCGATAGCGCGCAGGTGCTCGAAGAAAAGGACCGCATGCGCCTTGCCATCGTCGGCAGGCCGAATGTCGGCAAGTCGACCCTGGTCAACCGCCTGCTCGGCGAAGAACGCGTCATCACGTCGGATGTCGCCGGCACCACGCGCGACTCGATCTCCATCGACATGGAGCGCGACGGCCGCAAGTACCGCCTCATCGACACCGCGGGCGTTCGGCGCAAATCGAAGGTCGAGGACGTGGTCGAGAAATTCAGCGTCATCAAGACGCTGCAGGCCATCGACGCGAGCCAGGTGGTGATCGTGCTGCTCGACGCCAGCGAAGGCGTGACCGATCAGGATGCGCACGTGCTCGGCCACGTGCTCGATGCCGGCCGCGCGCTGGTCGTGGGCGTCAACAAGTGGGACGACCTCACGCCCTACCAGCGCGAACAGATGAAGGTGCAGCTCGACCGCCGCCTCGCGTTCGTGACGTTCGCGCCGCAGCTGATGATTTCGGCCAAGCACGGCTCCGGGTTGAAGGAACTGCTCAAGGCGGTGAATGTGGCGTACCGCTCGGCCACGCGCGTGTTCAGCACGTCCGAGCTCACGCGTGCGCTGGAGATCGCGGTGACGTCGCACCAGCCGCCGATCGTGCGCAACGCCGCGGCGAAGCTGCGGTTCGCGCACCCGGGCGGCAGCAATCCGCCCACCATCATCATCCACGGCACGCGCGTCAAATCGCTGCCGGACAGTTACAGGCGTTATCTCGAGAATTTCTTCCGCCAGCGCTTCAAACTCGTCGGCACGCCGCTGCAGCTCGAATTCCGGCAGGGCGAGAATCCGTACGCGGACAAGGTGAACACGCTCACCGAAGCGCAGCAGAAAAAGCGCATGCGTCTGATGCGGCACGTCAAGAAGCAGCAATGAGCGTCCCCGGCATCGCGGTCGGCATCCTCGCGGGCGGCGAGGGTACGCGGTTCGGCGGGGTCGACAAGGGCTGGATCGAGCGCGACGGGCGGGCGCAGATCGAGCATGTGCTGCAGGCGGTGGCCGCGAACAGCGCGGCGCTGGTGGATGCGGGATTCCCGGCGATCGCCCTGGTGATGGTCAGCGCCAACCGCAACCTCGAACGCTATGCCGCGGCGCTCGACGGTGCGGGTGATGCGTCGGCGGTGGTGCCCGATCGCTGGCCCGATTACCCCGGCCCGATGGCCGGCATCGCGAGCCTGCTCTCGCGCCTGGACCGCAGCGAGCGCCTGCTGACCGTGCCGATCGACCATGCCGACCTGCCGCACGATTACGCGCTGCGCATGCTCTCGTCCGGCACCTCGGCCGACGATTTCGTGGTGGCCAGCGACGGCGACGGCGTGCAGCCGATGTTCGCGCTGTATCCGGGCGCCCTGGGCGCGGTCTTCGTCGCCGCCTTCGAGGCCGGGGAACGCTCGGTCAATCGCTGGCAGCGCGTCCACATGCCGCGCCTGTGCCATTTCGCCGGACACCGTTTCGGCAACCTCAACGCGCCGACCGATCTCCCGCCCGCATGAGCCATCTCGCCCGCATCGCCTTCGATGAAGCCGCCGCCATCCTGCGGTGCCTCGGCACCGAGCGACGCCTGCCCGCGACGATGCTGCCGCTGGCGCAGACGCGCGGCATGGTGCTGGCCGGCGCGATCGATGCGCCGATCGACCTGCCGTCGTTCGCCAACTCCGCGATGGACGGCTACGCCTACCGCGCCGCCGACGTGTCGGGCGACGCGCCGCGCGCGCTGCGCGTGGTCGACACCCAGTTCGCCGGCGCCGCGCTGCAGCGCGCGGTGGGCGAGGGCGAATGCATCGCCATCATGACCGGCGGCGTGCTGCCCGAGGGCGCCGACACCGTCGCGATCCGCGAGAACGTCGTGCGCGACGGCGACACCGCACGCATTCCGGGCGGGCTCGCGCGCGGCACGAACGTGCGCGACGCCGGCAGCGATTGCCGCGTCGGCGCGCGCGTGGGAACAGCCGGCACCACCGTCACGCCGGCGCTGATCGGCCTGCTCGCCGCGCTCGGCTTCACCACGATTCCGGTCTACCAGCGCCCGTCGGTCGCGGTGTTCAGCACCGGCGACGAACTCAAGCCGCCCGGCACGCCCCTCGCGCCGGGCGAGATCTACGACAGCAACCGCGCCCTGCTGCAGGCCGCACTCGCCGAGCAGGGCATCGCCACGCTGGCGTGGCCGGCGCTGCCGGACGATCCGGTCCGCATGCTCACCGCACTGCGCGACGCGGCCGAGGCCTACGACGTGGTCATCACCTGCGGCGGCGTGTCGGCCGGCGACAAGGACCTGCTGCCCGGCCTCGTCGCCGAGCACGGCCGCATCCACTTCTGGCGCGTGCGCATGCGGCCCGGCATGCCGGTGCTGTGCGGCGAACTCGGCCGCGCGCTGTACCTCGGCCTGCCCGGCAACCCGGTGTCGGTGCTGGCGAATTTCCACGCGCTGGTCACGCCGCTGCTCGACGCGATGCAAGGCCGCGAGGACGGCGTCGCACCGCTGCACGCCAGGCTCGCCGATCCGCTCAGCAAACGCCACGACCGCCTCGAGTTCCGCCGCGCGCTGCTGTGGTGCGACGCGGACGGCCAGCTGCGCACCCGCGCGCACCCGGCGACGGGCTCGCACCAGCAATCGGGAGCGGCCGAGTCGAATGCGCTGCTGCGCATCGAGGCCGACGCGACCGTTCTGCCGGCCGGTGCGAGCGTGCCGGTGTATCCGTACGCCCCGATCCGTCCCGGCTGACGCCATGCGCGACACCGCAGCCATCGAGCAGCTCACCCCGCGCGACGCTTTCGAGCGCGTGCGCGAGGGCGCGCGCCTCATCGACGTGCGCGAAGACGACGAACGCGCGGCCGGTGTCGCCCAGGGCGCGGACGGCGTTCCGCTCGCGCGCCTGCTCGAACGCCCGCAGGCGTTCGCGCCGCTACCGCACGCGCCGCTGCTGCTCATCTGCGCGAGCGGCGCGCGCTCGCTGCGTGCCGCGCAGGCGCTGGCCGCGAGCGGCTATGCGCGCGTCGCGTCGGTGGCCGGCGGCACGCAGCGCTGGCTCGCCGAGGGGCTGCCGATGGCCTCGCCGGTCGATGCCGATTTCCTCGAACGATACTCGCGCCATCTGCTGCTGCCGCAGGTCGGGTTTGCCGGGCAACGGCGCCTCGAAGCGTCGCGTGTGCTGCTCGTCGGCGCCGGCGGGCTCGGGTCGCCGGTGGCGTTCTACCTCGCCGCCGCCGGCGTCGGCACGCTGCGCATCTCCGACGACGACCACGTCGACCGCAGCAACCTGCAGCGCCAGATCCTGCACACCGAAGCGCGCGTCGGCGTGGCGAAAGTCGCCTCGGCGCAGCGCGCGCTCAACGCGCTGAACCCGCGGGTGCGCATCGAGGCGGTGCCCGACCGCGTGACCTCGGCCAACATCGATGCGTTGCTCGCCGATGCGGACGTCGCGATCGACGGCAGCGACAGCTTTGCCGTGCGTTACCTGCTATCGGATGCCTGCGTGAAGCACGCGAAACCGCTGGTCTACGGCGCGGTGCAGCGCTTCGACGGCCAGGTCAGCGTGTTCGACGCCGGCCGCCGCCGCGGCGCGGCCCCGTGTTACCGCTGCCTGTTTCCGCAGCCGCCGCGGCCCGAGGACGCGCCCAATTGCGCCGAGGCGGGCGTGCTCGGCGTCTTGCCCGGCATCGTCGGCCTGCTGCAGGCGAACGAGGCGATCAAGCTGCTGCTCGGCATCGGCGATTCGCTGGACGGGCGGCTGTTGAGCTTCGATGCGCTGGCGACGACATTCCGCGAAACGCGTCTGCGCGCCGATCCGGATTGCCCGGTCTGCGCACCCGGGCGCGAATTTCCCGGCTACATCGACTACGGCGCGTTCTGCCGCGCCTGATTGCAGGCCGCATCGCTCGATGATCCCGCGCCGGAAGCCCCTTTCCCTCCGGGAGAGGGGTTGGGGTGAGGGTTCGGCAAAGCCTCGAGGCTGGACTGCGCCGCGACATCGGCCAGCATGTGGAACGCTCTCGCACCGGTCTGCCGAAATCCGCAACACCATTTATCGACAGAGTCCGTCCTGCCACGGTTCGCTTCGATCGGACCCTCATCCGGCGCTGCGCGCCACCTTCTCCCGGAGGGAGAAGGGCAAGCGTGCTGCGCTTCGTCGATACGACACAGAAACCCTATCCGTGCGCCTTCTGCGCCGCCTCGAACGCCGCCAGCTGCTCCGGCGTCGCATCCCGCTGATGCTTCGCCTTCCACTGCGCGAACGGCTCGCCGTACACATGCTCCCGCGCCGCCTCCTTGTCGACGGGCGTGCCCGCAGCCTCCGCCGCTTCCTGATACCAGTTCGACAGGCAGTTCCTGCAGAACCCCGCCAGGATCATCAGATCGATGTTCTGCACATCGCTGCGTTCACGCAGGTGCTGCAGCAGGCGGCGGAACGCGGCGGCTTCGAGTTCGGTGGTGTTCGGCGTGGTCATGCTGTCGTCGCATCGGCGATAATTGCCGGTCACTGTAACGAACGGAACCGCTGATGTCCGCCCGGATCCTGGACGGCAAGGCCATCGCCGACGATCTCCTCGATCACCTGCGCGTGCAGGTGCGCGCGCGCGAAGCCGCGGGCCGCGCCGTGCCCGGGCTGGCCGTGGTGCTGGTGGGCGACGACGCCGCGTCCGCGGTGTACGTGCGCAACAAACGTCGCGCGGTCGAGCGCGTCGGCTTCCGCAGCTTCGATCACGACCTGCCCGCGGACACCCCGCAGGCCGACCTGTGTGCGCTGATCGACCGCCTCAACGCCGATCCCACCGTGCACGGCATCCTCGTGCAACTGCCGCTGCCGCCGCACATGGACGCGCAGATGCTGCTCGACCGCATCCATCCGGACAAGGACGTGGACGGCTTCCATCCGGCCAACGTCGGGCGCCTTGCGCTGCGCCAGCTCGGGCTGCGTCCCTGCACGCCGAAGGGGATCATCACGCTGCTGGCGCATACCGATCGGCCCGTGCGCGGCACGCAGGCGGTGGTGGTGGGCGTGTCGAACCATGTCGGTCGGCCGATGGCGCTGGAATTGCTGATCGCCGGTTGCACCACGACGAGCTGCCACAAGTTCACGCCGCGCGAGACGCTGCAGCGGCATGTGGGCGAGGCGGATATCGTCGTGGTGGCCGTGGGTCGGCCGGGTGTGGTGCCGGGCGAGTGGGTGAAACCGGGCGCGGTGGTGATCGATGTCGGCATCAACCGGCTGGCGGACGGCTCGCTGGTGGGCGACATCGGCTTCGATGCGGCGCGTGCGCGGGCCTCGTGGATCACGCCGGTGCCGGGCGGGGTCGGGCCGATGACGGTGGCGACGCTGATGCAGAACACGGTGGAGGCGGCGGCGATCGCGGATTCGCGCTGAAACGCGCCGACTCCACATCTTCCGTCGTCCCGGCGAAAGCCGGGACCCAGTGACGTCCGCGTTCCGTCGGGCGCCGTCGAGGACACGCAGAGCAACGCCACTGGGTCCCGGCTTTCGCCGGGACGACGGGTGAAAGAGTGGCGTCGACGCAAGCTTGAACCACAACATTTTGTGCCCGCGGCCCGCCCGGAACCCGCTATAATGGCGCGCTTCCCTCTCCCCGGAACCGCACCATGCTGCGCATCCAGGCCGAAGCACTGACCTTCGACGACGTCTCCCTGATCCCGGCCCACAGCATCGTGCTGCCGAAAGACGTCTCCCTCGGCACCCGCCTCACGCGCGGCCTCACGCTGAAGATTCCGCTCGCCGCCGCGGCGATGGACACCGTCACCGAAGCCCGTCTCGCCATCGCGATGGCCCAACTCGGCGGCATCGGCATCGTGCACAAGAACCTGCCCATCGACCGCCAGGCGGCCGAGGTGATGCAGGTCAAGAATTTCGAAGCGGGCGTGATCCGCGAGCCGTTCACCGTCGGGCCTGAGGCCACCATCGGCGATGTGCTCAAGCTCACCCGCGCGCGCAACATCTCCGGCGTGCCGGTAGTGGACGGCGGCAAGCTGGTCGGCATCGTCACCAGCCGCGACATGCGCTTCGAGACGCGTCTCGATCATCCCGTGCACCACATCATGACGAAGAAGGATCGCCTCGTGACCGTGGGCGAGGGCGCCAGCGACGACGAAGTGCTGTCGCTGATGCACAAGCACCGCATCGAGAAGGTGCTGGTGGTCAACGACGGCTTCGAGCTGCGCGGCCTGATCACGGTGAAGGACATCCAGAAGGCGCGCGACAATCCCGAGTCCGCCAAGGATTCGGACGAACAGCTGATCGTGGGCGCCGCGGTCGGCACCGCGGGCGATACCGAGCAGCGCGTCGAGGCCCTTGTCGCGGCGGGCGTGGACGTGATCGTGGTCGACACCGCGCACGGTCATTCGCAGGGCGTGATCGACCGCGTCGGCTGGGTCAAGAAACGCTACCCGAACGTGCAGGTGATCGGCGGCAACATCGTCACCGGCGATGCCGCGCTGGCGCTGATGGACGCGGGCGCCGATGCGGTGAAGGTCGGCATCGGCCCGGGCTCGATCTGCACCACGCGCATCGTCACCGGCGTCGGCGTGCCGCAGATCACGGCCGTGGGCATGGTGGCCGAGGCGCTGCAGAATCGTATTCCGCTGATCGCCGACGGCGGCATCCGCTACTCCGGCGACATCGCGAAGGCGCTGGTCGCCGGCGCGAGCACGATCATGATCGGTGGCCTCTTCGCGGGCACCGAGGAAGCGCCCGGCGAGGTCGAGCTGTACCAGGGCCGCAGCTACAAGAGCTACCGCGGCATGGGCTCGCTCGGTGCGATGCAGTCCGGCTCGAAGGATCGTTATTTCCAGGACACGTCGGACGCCGACAAGCTCGTGCCGGAAGGTATCGAAGGCCGCGTGCCGTACCGTGGTTCGCTGCGTGGCATCGTGCACCAGCTGGTCGGCGGCATCCGCGCGGCGATGGGCTATGTCGGTTGCGCCACCATCGACGAGATGCGTACGAAGCCGCAGTTCGTCACCGTGACCAACGCGGGCTCGCGCGAAAGCCATGTGCATGATGTGCAGATCACGAAGGAACCGCCGAATTACCGGATGGGGTGAACCCTGTCAGCAAATAAACCATTACCCCGTCGTCCCGGCGAAAGCCGGGACCCAGCGACGTTCGCTCTTCGCTCGACCGGTCGAAGCAAGGCCAACGTCACTGGGTCCCGGCTTTCGCCGGGACGACGGGATATTGTTATCCAGTTCGTACATTCCACTCGACGCTCGGCACCCCATGACCGACCTGCACACCGACAAGATCCTCATCCTCGACTTCGGCGCGCAGTACACGCAGCTCATCGCGCGCCGTATCCGCGAGATCGGCGTCTACTGCGAAATCTGGGCGTGGGACCACGATCCCGCCGAAGTCGCGGCCTGGGGCGCGAAAGGCATCATCCTCTCCGGCGGCCCCGAGTCCACCATCAAGCCGACCTCGCCACGCGCCCCGCAGCAGGTCTTTGATGCCGGCGTGCCGCTGCTCGGCATCTGCTACGGCATGCAGACGATGGCGATGCAGCTCGGCGGCAAGGTCGAGGGCGAGCACCATCGCGAGTTCGGTTATGCCGAGGTCGAAGTCACCACGCAAAGCGCGCTGCTGGACGAACTGAAGGACCACGCCGGTTCGCCGCCTCGGCTCGACGTGTGGATGAGCCACGGCGACCGCGTCACCGCGCTTCCCGAGGGATTCCATTCGATCGCGCGCACGTCGAGCCTGCCGATCGCGGCCATGGCCGACGAATCCCGCCGCTGGTACGGCGTGCAGTTCCATCCGGAAGTCACGCACACCAAGTCCGGCGAAGCGCTGCTGCGCCGCTTCGTCGTCGACATCTGCGGCTGCGAGACGCTGTGGACCGCCGCCAACATCATCGACGACCAGATCGCGCGCGTGCGCGAGAAGGTCGGCGAGGACGAAGTGCTGCTCGGCCTCTCCGGCGGCGTCGATTCCTCGGTGGTCGCCGCACTGCTGCACAAGGCCATCGGCGACAAGCTCACCTGCGTCTTCGTCGACACCGGCCTGCTGCGCTGGCAGGAAGGCGACCAGGTCATGGCGACGATGGCGCAGAACCTCGGCGTGAAGGTGATCCGCATCGACGCCGCGGATCGCTACTTCGATGCACTCGCCGGCATCGACGAACCCGAAGCCAAGCGCAAGATCATCGGCCGCCTCTTCGTCGAGATCTTCGAGGAAGAAGCCGGCAAGCTCAGCAACGTGAAGTGGCTGGCGCAGGGCACGATCTACCCGGACGTGATCGAGTCGGCCGGCAGCAAGACCGGCAAGGCGCACGTCATCAAGAGCCACCACAACGTCGGCGGCCTGCCGGCGCACATGCGGCTGGGCCTCGTGGAACCGCTGCGCGAACTGTTCAAGGACGAGGTGCGTCGTCTCGGCGTGGAACTCGGCCTGCCGCGCGAGATGGTCTACCGCCATCCGTTCCCGGGCCCGGGCCTCGGCGTGCGCATCCTCGGCGAAGTGAAGCGCGAATTCGCCGAGCTGCTGGCGCAGGCCGACCACATCTTCATCGACGAATTGCGCCAGAGCGGGTGGTACGACAAGACCAGCCAGGCCTTCGCCGTGTTCCTGCCGGTGAAGTCGGTGGGCGTCGTCGGCGACGCACGTGCCTACGAGTGGGTGATCGCGCTGCGCTGCGTCGAGACCATCGACTTCATGACCGCGCACTGGGCGCACCTGCCGTACGACCTGCTCGGCCGCGTGTCGAACCGCATCATCAACGAACTGCGCGGCGTGTCGCGCGTGGTCTACGACATCAGCGGCAAGCCGCCGGCGACCATCGAGTGGGAATGAGCGCGCCGCGCGTGCCCGGCAGGCGACACGGGTCCCTGCACGGGTGATCGTCCGCTGCGACCCGCACCGTGCGGCCGCCGCCGAAAGGCCGGTCGCGCAACGAAAAAGGCCGCGCGATGCGCGGCCTTTTCGCGGCACGAAACCGGCGCGGGCGGCTTACGCCAGACCCGCCTGCTTCATCACCTCGGCGGCGTAGTCCTCGACGACCTTCTCGATGCCTTCGCCGACCGCGAGGCGCGAGAACGACACCACCTCGGCGCCGGCGGACTTGAGCACGGCCTCGACGGTCTTGTCGGTGTCGAGCGCGTACGGCTGGCCGTAGAGCGTGACGTCGTTGACGATCTTCGCCATCTTGCCGCTGATGATCTTCTCGAGGATGTCGGCGGGCTTGGCGCGATCCTTGTCGGTCATCTTGGCGAGCTCGATTTCCTTTTCCTTGGCGAGGAAGTCGGCCGGCACGTCGGACGCCTTGTTGTGCGGCGGGTTCATCGCCGCCACGTGCATCGCGATGCCCTTGGCAAGGTCCGGCGTGCCGCCCTTGAGGTTCACCAGCACGCCGATGCGGCCACCGTGGATGTAGGCGCCCACGTTGTCGCCCGACACGCGCGCCACGCGGCGCACCTGCACGTTTTCGCCGACCTTCGCGACCAGCGCCTGGCGCGCTTCGTCGACGGTGCCGTTGCCGAGCGGGGCGGCCTTCAGCGCCTCGGCGTCGGTGGCGCCGCTCTTGAGCGCGGCCTGCGCGACGGCATCGGCAAAGCCGAGGAAGTTCTCGTCCTTGGCGACGAAATCGGTTTCGGAGTTGACTTCCACCAGCACGGCATTGCCGCCGTCCTGCGCCGTCACGATGCGGCCTTCGGCGGCCACGCGGTCGGACTTCTTGTCGGCTTTCGCGAGACCGGTCTTGCGCAGGTGTTCCATTGCGCCGTCGATGTCGCCGTTGAGTTCGGTGAGTGCCTTCTTGCACTCCATCATGCCGGCGCCGGAGCGCTCGCGCAGTTCCTTGACCAGGGCGGCGGTGATTTCCATGGTGTCCTCGATCCTTGCATGCTGCGGCCACGCGCGATGGCGCAGGGCGGGCAGCGGGGTGAACGGAAGTCGTATCAATGCGGCGCCGGGCCGGGAATTCAACCGGTCGGCGTTGCGGTGGCGGTGGAGCTGCGCCGCGGACGTGGGACCGCGGCGCGTTTCGCGGTCGCCGCGCGATGATCGCGCGGCGATGCGAACGTGGTGTTACTCGGCGGCGGGTGCGTCGGCTGCCGGTGCGTCGGCAGCGGCGGCGGGCGCATCGGCCGGCTTCGCCACCGGGCCGGTGCGGCGCTGGTTGGGGTGCGACGGCGCCTTCTTCGCCGGCGCGCCACGGCCGCCCGGGCCACGGTCGTTGCGATCGTTGCGGCCGCGGTCGTTGCGGTTGCCGCGGTCGTCGCGACGCTCGCTGCGCTCGGGCTTGGCGATCGGGTTGCCGTCGGCGTCGAGCTCGACGAACTCGTCGTTGCCGCGCGCCATGATCGGCGCGGCGGCCTTGCCCTCGAGCACGGCGTCGGCCGCGGCGCGGGTGTAGAGCTGCACGGCGCGGATGGCGTCGTCGTTGCCCGGGATCGCGTAGTCGACCAGCGACGGGTCGTAGTTGGTGTCGACCACGGCCACCACCGGGATGCCGAGCTTCTTGGCTTCCTGCACGGCGATGTTTTCGTGGCCGATGTCGATCACGAACAGCGCGTCCGGCAGGCCGTTCATGTTCTTGATGCCGCCGAGCGACTTCTCGAGCTTCTCGCGCTCGCGCTGCAGCTTGAGCACTTCGTGCTTGACGAGCTTGGCGAACGAGCCGTCGGTCTCGCCGGCTTCCAGTTCCTTCAGGCGCGCGATCGACTGCTTGACCGTGCGGAAGTTGGTCAGCATGCCGCCGAGCCAGCGCGAGTTGACGTACGGCATGCCGCAGCGCACGGCTTCTTCGCCGACCGATTCGCGCGCCGAGCGCTTGGTGCCGACGAACAGGATGGTGCCGCGCTTCTGCGCCAGGCCCGAGATGAAGTTCATCGCGTCGCCGAACAGCGGCACGGTCTTCTCGAGGTTGATGATGTGGATCTTACCGCGCGCGCCGAAGATGTACTGGCCCATCTTCGGGTTCCAGTAGCGGGTCTGGTGGCCGAAGTGGACGCCGGCTTCGAGCATCTGGCGCATGGTGATCTGGGGCATGGTGGAACCTCGCGAATGGGGAGCGCCGCCGCGCGCTGGCGGTCGGGATGCTCCGGGGTTGGGCCTCCACGTGGCGTCCGCTGCCGAACCCTGCGTGTGGCCAGGGCACCCCGGAGCGGGCTGATCGCCGCGTGTGTGGATTCGCCGATGACGTGCGGCGTGGACGGTGGCCCGGTGCAGGCAGGGCGACACAGCCGCGCATTGTAGGCCAGCGGCGGTTCCGGGGCAAGCCGCCGGGGGGCTTGGGTTTCCCCCTCGCGTCGTCCCGGCGAACGCCGTGAACCTGCGACGTCCGCCGGGTCTGCGGACGATCCGGCTTCGGCAGTTCCCGGAAGGCCGGAGCAACGTCACGAGGTCCCGGCGTCCGCCGGGACGACGGAATGGGAGGACGGTGCATTTTCTTTATTGCGCACGTCTGCGCGATAATCGGGCCATGCCAATCATCATCAAATCCGCCGCCGACATCGAGAAGATGCGCGTCGCAGGCCGCCTCGCGGCCGAAGTCCTGCAGGTCGTCGCGCCGCACGTGAAGCCCGGGGTCACCACCGCCGAGCTCGACCGCATCTGCCACGACCACATCGTCAACGTGCAGCAGGGGATTCCCGCCAATGTGGGCTACGGCGGCGGCCACGGCCGCATTCCGTTCCCGGCCACGATCTGCACCTCGGTCAACAACGTCATCTGCCACGGCATCCCGAGCGAAACCAAGGTGCTGAAGGACGGCGACATCGTCAACATCGACGTCACCGTGATCAAGGACGGCTGGCACGGCGACACCAGCCGCATGTATATCGTCGGCAAGGCCAGCACGCTGGCGCAGCGCCTGGTCGACGTCACGCGCGAGGCGATGTGGCGCGGCATCCGCGAAGTGAAGCCCGGCGCCACGCTCGGCGACGTCGGACACGCCATCCAGCGCTACGCGGAGTCCGAGCGCTTCAGCGTGGTGCGCGAGTACTGCGGCCACGGCATCGGACAGGTGTATCACGAGGAGCCGCAGGTGCTGCATTACGGCAATCCGCGCAGCGGCGTGCGGCTGGAGGCGGGCATGGTGTTCACCGTGGAGCCGATGATCAACGCCGGCGCGCGCCACACCCGGTTGCTGCCCGACGGCTGGACCGTGGTCACCAAGGATCGCTCGCTGTCGGCCCAGTGGGAGCACACCGTCGCCGTCACCGACGACGGCTTCGAGGTACTCACGCGCGTGCCCGGGGACGACAACGGGTGAACGCGCCGGGGTCGCCCCTGCTGCCGGATGCGGCGCCGGGCGACGCCAGCGCGTGGCGTCGCGCCACGCGGCAGTCGCTGGAGGACAACCAGCGCGAACTCGCCGCGGCCTTCGACCGCGGCGATGACATCGACGATCTGCTCGCGCGACGCGCGCTGGCCGTCGACCGTGTCGTGGTCGGGGCCTGGAACCAGACCTTCGCCGCCGCGCCGGGCCTGGCGCTGATCGCGACCGGCGGCTATGGCCGCGGCGAGCTGTTCCCGCGCTCGGACGTCGACCTTCTGCTGCTGGCCGAAGACGATGTGCAGGATGCGCAGAAGGCCGGCATCGAGGCCTACTTCGCGCTGCTGTGGGACGTGGGCCTTGCGCCCGGCCACGCGGTGCGCAGCGTCGCGCAGTGCGTGACCGCCGCGCGCGAGGACGTGACCGTCGCCACCGCGCTGCTGGAGGCGCGCCCGCTGGCCGGCGACACCGGCGCGCAGACGCAGCTGCTGGCCGCGATGCGCCTGCCGGACCTGTGGCCGCCGGCCGCCTTCCTGGCCGCCAAGCGCGACGAATGGTCGGCGCGCCACGCACGCTACAACGACACCGCCTACAACCTCGAACCCAATCTCAAGGAAGGCCCTGGCGGGCTGCGCGACCTGCACACGCTCGCGTGGCTGGCCAAGCGCATCTTCGGCATCACGCGGCTCGACGAACTCGTCGCGCTCGGCGCGCTCGGGCCGGACGAATACGACATCCTCGACACGCGCCGCCGCGCGCTGTCGCGCCTGCGCTACGGTCTGCATCTGGTGGCCGATCGGCGCGAGGAACGCCTGTTGTTCGACTACCAGAAGGCGCTCGCCGCACGCGTCGGGCTTACCGACGAACACCGCGACAACCTTGCCGTCGAGCAGCTGATGCAGGGTTTCTTCCGCAGCGCGGCGCTGGTGCAGCGCCTCGGCGAGCGCCTGCTGCAGCGCTTCGACGAAAGCCTGCGCGAGTCGCAGGACGTCGCCCCGATCGACGACGATTTCGTCCGCATCGATCACAGTCTTGCACTGCGCGACACCGACCTCCTGCACCGCCGCCCGCTGACCATCCTGCAGCTGTTCCGCACCTGGCAGCAGAACCCGGCGCTGCGCAGCCTGCACTCGGCCACGGCGCGTGCGCTCGGCGAATCGCTCTCGCGCATCGACGAAGTGTTCCGTGCCGACCCCCGCGTGCGCGCCGCCTTCATGACCCTGCTGCGCGATCCGCAGGCCGTGCCCACGCTCGAGCGCATGTCGCGTCTGGGCGTGCTCGGACGCTACCTGCCTGCATTCGGGCGCGTGGCCGGGCGCATGCAGTACGACCTGTTCCACGTCTACACCGTCGACGAACACACGCTGGCGGTGCTGCGCAACGTGGCGAGTTTCGCGCGGCCCGATTCGGCCGAACGCTTCACGCTCGGGCACGAGCTGTGGCGCGAGCTGCGCAAGCCGGAGCTGTTGATGCTGGCCGGGCTGTTCCACGACATCGCCAAGGGCCGCGGCGGCGACCATTCCGTGCTCGGCGCGATGGACGCGCGCGATTTCTGCGAAGCGCACGGCCTGTCGGCCGGCGACACCGATCTCGTCGTCTGGCTGGTGCGCCAGCACCTCACCATGTCGATCACCGCGCAGCGCAAGGACATTTCCGATCCGGAGGTCGTCACCCAGTTCGCCGGCCTCGTGGCCGAGCGCGAGCGCCTGGATTACCTCTACCTGCTCACCGTGGCGGACATCGCCGGCACCAGCCCCAAGCTGTGGAACGCGTGGCGCGATCGGCTGATGGCCGATCTGTACACCGCCACGCGCTTCGTGCTGCGGCGGGGCCTGGAGCACAAGCTGCACGCGGACGAACGCATCAGCGAAACCCGTGCCGCGGCGCGCGAGCGGCTGCAGGATCTGGGCATCGACGATGCGGTGATCGATCGCGTCTGGCAGGAGTTTCCCGACGACAGTTTCCTGCGGTATCGCGCCGAGCAGCTCGCCTGGCAGACGCGCGGCATCGCGCAGACCGGCAGCGCCGGCCTGCCGCTGGTGCTGGCGCGTCCCCACCAGCGGCCCGGTGCGCTGGAGGTGTTCGTCTATTCGCCCGATCGCGACGGCCTGTTCGCCACGGTGGCGGCCACGCTCGACCGGCTCGGGCTGTCGATCGTCGATGCACGCGTCGTCAATTCGCTCGCGGGCATGAGCCTGGACACGTTCCAGGTGCTCGACGCGGGCACCGAGTTCGTCGCGCCCGAACGCCGTGCGGCCACCATTTCGCAGACGCTGCGCGAGGCGCTGCGCCAGCCCGCGCTGCGCGCGGTCCCGGCGAAACGCGCAATGCCGCGCCAGCTCCGGCATTTCCGCGTGCCGACGCAGATCGAGTTCACGCCCGCGGGCGAACGCACCGAACTCACCCTCGTCTGCAGCGACCGTCCCGGCCTGCTCGCGCAGGCGGCGGCGGTGCTGCGCGAGCACGGCCTGCGGGTGCACGACGCGCGCATCGCCACCTTCGGCGAGCGGGTGGAGGATTTTTTCCAGCTCACCGACGAGGCCGACCGGCCGCTGTCGCCGGCCCTGTGCGAACGCGTGTCCGCCGCGCTGCGGACCGTGCTCGACGCGCAGTAGCGGTCGCGCCGTCGGCGCCGGGGCGGCTTTTCGGCGTCAGGAAAGTGCAGGCAAACCCCGCGCGGGCACGCGCCGCGCGACCAGCTAAACTCCGCGGCTCGAACACCTCACGCGAGCCCCGCATGCCCCGCACCAGGAAGCCCCAGCACGAACTGCAGCCGACGATCGAAGACGCCTGGGAGCGCCGCGCCGCGCTGACGCTGGCCGAGATCGACGGCAGCACGCGGCCGGAGGTCGAGCGCGTGATGGATGCGCTGGAAACCGGCGAGATCCGCATCGCGGAACCGGTGCGCGGCGGCTGGGCGGTCAACGAGTGGGTCAAGAAAGCGGTGCTGCTGTATTTCCGCGTCAACGAAATGCAGCTGATCGAATCCTACCCGGCGCCGTTCTGGGACAAGGTGCCGGCGCGTTTCGCCGATTTCGACGACATCGCCTTCCGCGAACTCGGCGCCCGCATCGTGCCCGGCGCCGTCGTGCGGCGCGGGAGCTACCTCGGCCGCGACGTGGTGCTGATGCCGAGTTTCGTCAACATCGGCGCCTTCATCGGTGCCGGGACGATGGTCGACACCTGGGCCACCGTGGGATCCTGCGCGCAGATCGGCGCGCGTTGCCATATCTCCGGCGGCGCGGGGATCGGCGGCGTGCTCGAACCGCTGCAGGCCGCCCCGACCATCATCGAGGACGACTGCTTCATCGGCGCGCGCTCGGAAGTGGTGGAGGGCGTCATCGTCGAGCAGGGCAGCGTCATCGGCATGGGCGTGTTCCTCGGCCAGTC
Source organism: Chiayiivirga flava (assembly GCF_014202825.1). GTDB lineage: Bacteria > Pseudomonadota > Gammaproteobacteria > Xanthomonadales > Xanthomonadaceae > Chiayiivirga > Chiayiivirga flava. The sequence goes on from NZ_JACHHP010000003.1 coordinate 430,477, forward strand.
CACGCGCATCTACGATCGCGCCACCGGCGAGATCAGCTACGGACGCGTGCCGGCAGGCAGCGTGGTGGTGTCCGGTTCGCTGCCGGCGGCCGACGGCACGCATTCGCTGTATTGCGCGGTGATCGTGAAGAAGGTCGATGCGAAGACGCGGTCCAAGACCTCGATCAACGAACTGCTGCGCGGCTGAGACCATGAGCGAGCCCACACGCGTTTACGGCCTGGACAACTGCGACACCTGCCGCAAGGCGCGCAACTGGCTGCAGCGTTTCGAGGTGCCGCACGTCTTCACCGACTACCGCAGCGAACGCACCGCGCCGGATACGCTCCGTGCCTGGGCCGACCGGCTCGGCGGCTGGGACGCGCTGATCAACCGCGCCTCGACCACGTGGCGCACCCTGCCGCCCAATCGCAAGACACCGGCGAGCGCGCCGGAATGGCTGTTGCTGCTGAAGGAGTATCCGCAGCTGGTGAAGCGGCCGGTGGTGGTGACGCCCGACGGCGTGGTGTCCGTCGGCTTCAGCGACACTCTGTTCAAGAAGCGGTTTGCAGCAGCGAGCAGGAGCGCATGATTCATTCGCTGCTCTCGTCGACCGTGACCCGGGGATGACGGAGGACTGCATCATGTCCAACGTCCTCGATCTGACTTGCGAGCTGATCCGCCGCCGTTCCGTCACGCCCGACGACGCCGGATGCCAGGCCCTGATCGCCGATCGCCTGCGTGCCGCCGGTTTCGGCATCGAACAGCTTCCGTTCGGCGACGTGCGCAATCTGTGGGCCACGCATGGCTCGGGCGGTGCGCCGGTGCTGATGCTGCTCGGCCACACCGACGTGGTGCCGGCCGGCCCGCGCGAGGACTGGCAGACCGACCCGTTCGAACCGGTGGTACGCGACGGCGTGCTCTACGGACGCGGCGCGGCGGACATGAAAGGAAGCGTGGCGGCGATGGTCTGCGCGCTCGAAGCCTTCGTCGCCGCGTATCCGGACCACGACGGCACCGTCGCGCTGCTGCTGACCTCGGACGAGGAGGGAGAGGCGATCCACGGCGTGCGCAGCGTGGCCGAGTGCTTCCGCGCCACGGCGCAGCGCGTGGACTATTGCCTGGTCGGCGAGCCGTCCTCGTCGCGCACCGTCGGCGACACGGTGAAGGTGGGCCGGCGCGGCTCGCTGTCCGGCGCGCTCACGGTGCACGGCGTGCAGGGTCATGTCGCGTATCCGGACAAGGCCGACAATCCGATCCACCGCTTCGCCCCGGCCTTGCTGGAGCTTTCGCAGCGGCAGTGGGATGCGGGCAGCGCGGATTTTCCGCCGACGCGCTTCCAGGTCTCGAACATCGCGGCCGGCACCGGGGCCAACAACGTGATTCCGGGCGCGCTGGAGGTGCAGTTCAACCTGCGCTTCTCGACTGCGTGGACCTCGGCGGCGCTGCGGGCCGAGATCGAGTCCGTGCTGCAGCGGCACGGACTGCGCTTCGACCTGCGCTGGCACGTCTCCGGCGAACCGTTCCTGACCGCGCCCGGCGCGCTGCGCGACGCGGTGCGGGACGAACTGCTGGACAGGCTCGGCCAGGCGCCGGAGGAAAGCACCGTCGGCGGCACGTCGGACGGGCGGTTCATCGCGCCGCTTGGCGCCGAGGTGGTGGAGCTGGGGCCGGTCAACGCGAGCATCCACAAGGTGGACGAATGCGTCCGCGTCGATGCGCTGGACGTGCTGGCGGACTGCTACGCGGGCATCGCCCGGCGGCTGCTGGTGACGGCCGAGGCCGTCGCGCCCGGGTCCGAACCTTCGTCCCCCACATGAAAAAAGCCGCGCAAGGCGCGGCTTTTCCTGGTCATTCCCGATCCGGATCCTTTCAGGCGATCGCGATCTCGGTATTGGCGCCGGCGGCGTAGGTGCCCTTCAGCAGGCCCAGCAGGCCGAGCACTTCGCGGTGGATGTCGAGCAGGTTGCGGTGCTGGGAGTCGCGCGTTTCGTGGTAGACCACGGCAAGCCACATCGCGATGCCGCGCAGCTTGAGCTGCGGCACGCGCGAGCGGGCCTTCACGAACGACTGCGAGGCGGCGTCGCCCCACGGCTGGTAACGGTCGACGTTCTCGCTGCCGTACAGGTGCGGGATCGGTTCCTTGGCCGCGTTCTGGATCTCGGCCATCGCCAGCTGGCCGACGGCGCGCTGCGCGGTGACGGGCAGGGCCTGCACGATGCGGCGGATTTCGCGCGCCTGGCGGTTGAGGGTCAGGTATCGGCTCAGCACCAGCATGCGGATCAACAGCTTCATTTCTACCTCGCCTCATCGGCTCCGTGAACAGGCGGCGGTAGATCGCCTGCAAGCGACCTTCCCCCTTCGTCAGAACGTCTCGTCAGAACACCACCACTGGGCGCGTCGCGGTGCGACGCATCGCGTCACCTAATGACGCGGCCGGACGAATATTGACAGATCGTTCCCGGATTGCCTAGCCCTAGCACAGCGTGCGAAGGGCGGCACTGAACGCCTCGGAACTGCCGACAGACGGGCTCGCATGGCCGATGCGAGGTCGAAGTTTTCCGACGATCTGCCGTTCCGCCGGTCAAGGAGTGACCGGCCGCGGCGCGACGCGAACCGCACCGCGCCGCCGTTTCATGCGGTTTCCACGGCATCCACGCGCTGGAACCCGCGCGGCAGCTGGTTGCCGCGGTTGGCGCGCGCGCCGCCGTAGGCCTGCAGGTCGCGCCAGCTCAGGGTGAGCTTGCGCTGGCCGCAGAACAGCGTGAGTTCGCCGCCGGCGCGCACGCTGGCCACGAGATTCACGCGCTCCTCGCCCGATTTGAGTTTGGCCGGCGGCACCTGGATCAGCTTGTTGCCCTTGCCGCGGTCGAGTTCGGGCAGTTCGGCGATCGGGAACGCCAGCAGGTGCCCGGCCGTGGTGATCGCCACCACGAGGTCGGTGGCGGGGTCGTGCACCGGCACCGGCGGCAGCACCGGCGCGCCCTTGTCCGGGTTGATCAACTGCTTGCCGGCCTTGTTGCGGCCGAGGAAGTTCTCGAAGCGCGTCACGAAGCCGTAGCCGTAGCCGGACACCAGCAGGAAACGCTGCGCGGCGTCGCCGATCGCGGCGCCGACGAAGGTCGCGCCGGCCGGCGGTGCGAAGCGGCCTGTCGCCGGCTCGCCGTTGCCGCGCGCCGAGGGCAGCGTGTGCGCGCCGGTGGAGTAGGCGCGGCCGGTGGAGTCGAGGAACGCCACCTGCTGGTTGCTGCGGCCGCGCACGGCCTGCTGCAGGGCATCGCCTTCGCGGTACGAGAGGCCGGCCGCGTCGACGTCGTGGCCCTTGGCCGCGCGGATCCAGCCCTTGGCCGAGAGCACCACGGTCACCGGTTCGCTCGCCACCAGTTCGGTGTCGTCCAGTGCCTGTGCCGCGCCGCGTTCGACCAGCGGCGAACGGCGCGCGTCGCCGAATTTTTTCGCGTCGGCCAAGAGTTCGTCCTTAACCTTCTTCTTGAGTTTCGGCTTCGAGGCGAGCGTTGCGATGAGCTGTTCGCGTTCCTTCGCAAGCTCGTCCTGCTCGCCGCGGATCTTCATTTCCTCCAGGCGCGCGAGCTGCTTGAGGCGGGTTTCGAGGATGTAGTCGGCCTGTTCCTCGCTCAGCGCGAAGCGCGCGATCAGCGCGGCGCGGGCGTCGTCCTCGGTGCGGATGATGCGGATCACTTCGTCGAGGTTGAGGAAGGCGATCAGCAGGCCGTCGAGCAGATGCAGGCGGCGTTCGACCTTGTCCAGGCGATGCCTGAGCCGGCGCGTGACGGTGTCGACGCGGAACGCCAGCCATTCGGTGAGGAAGGCCTTGAGGTTCTTGACCTGCGGTCGGCCGTCGAGCCCGATGATGTTGAAGTTGGCGCGGAAGCTCTTTTCCAGATCCGTCGTCGCGAACAGGTGGCCCATCAGCTGTTCGGCGTCGATGCGGTTGGAACGCGGCACCAGCACCAGGCGGATCGGGTTGGCGTGGTCTGATTCGTCGCGCAGGTCCTCGAGCCACGGCAGCTTCTTGGCGCGCATCTGGGCCGCGATCTGCTCGATGACCTTGCTCGGGCTCACCTGGTACGGCAGCGCGGTGATGACGAGGTTGCCGTCCTCGCGCACGTACACGGCGCGGGCGCGGATGCTGCCGTTGCCGGTCTCGTAGAGTTTGAGCAGGTCGGCGGCGGGGGTGATGATTTCGGCTGCGGTGGGGTAGTCGGGGCCGCGCACGTGTTCGCACAGGTCGCGCACCGACGCATCCGGGTCGTCGAGCAGGCGCACGCAGGCGCTGACGATCTCGTTGAGGTTGTGCGGCGGCACGTCCGTGGCCATGCCCACCGCAATGCCGGTGGTGCCGTTGAGCAGCAGATGCGGCAGGCGCGCGGGCAGCCAGCTGGGTTCCTCCAGCGTGCCGTCGAAGTTGGCGGTCCAGTCGACGGTGCCCTGGCCGAGCTCGCCGAGCAGCACCTCCGCGATGGGCGTGAGCTTGGACTCGGTGTAACGCATCGCGGCGAAGGACTTGGGATCGTCGGGCGAACCGAAGTTGCCCTGGCCGTCGATCAGCGGGTAGCGGTACGAAAACGGCTGCGCCATCAGCACCAGCGCCTCGTAGCAGGCGCCGTCGCCGTGCGGGTGGAACTTGCCGATCACGTCGCCCACGGTGCGGGCCGATTTCTTCGGCTTGTTGCCGGCCGACAGGCCGAGCTCGCTCATCGCGTAGACGATGCGGCGCTGCACCGGCTTGAGCCCGTCGCCGATGAAGGGCAGGGCGCGGTCGAGCACCACGTACATGGAGTAATCGAGGTAGGCCTTTTCGGCGTACTCGTGCAGCGGGATCTGTTCGAAGCCGTGGAACGTGGGACGGGTGAGATCGGTCATGCGGGCGGCGGGCATCGGGCGCGGGGAATCGGCGATTGTAGCGAGTGTGTGCCGACAATCTGCGGACCCGCCGTCGCAGCGGCCGCGACGGCGGCCGCGCCCGGCGCCACAGCAGGCGCCGGGCAGGGGCGTGCGTCAGCCGTCGGTCGAGCCCGTCGGCGCGGCGGCCGTGGCGGCGGCCGGGGCCGCGTCCTTGCCGATGTGGCGATCCATGAATGCCACCAGCCGCGTGTAGTAGTCCTCGACATTCGCGCGCAAGAAGTAAGTGTGGCCTTCGCCCTTGTAGACCTTCGCGTCCACCGGCACGCCGGCGGCGCGCAGCGCGTTCTCCATGCGCTCGGTGTGGGTCGGCGGGGCACGCTCGTCCTCGGCGCCGGCCGAGAGCAGCACCGGCACGCGGATCTTGCCGGCCTGCACCAGCGGCGAATCCTCGGCGAGCCGGTCCAGGTCCATCACGTCCTTGAGATAGTTGCGCCCCCACTGCACCGACGCGGTGTCGCCCACATGCAGCATCGTCCGCAGGTCGTACACCCCCACGTTGCCCGACGCGCAGCGATACAGCGCCGGCTCGCGCGCCGCGCCCATCAGCGCCGCGTAGCCGCCGTAGCTGCTGCCGTGGATGCAGATGCGCCCGGCGTCGGCGATTCCCTGCGCGATGGCCCAGCGCGTCGCGTCGGTGACATCGTCCTGCATCAGCCGGCCCCACTGCTTGTAGCCGGCGTATTCGAAGCCCGCGCCGTAGCCGCCCGAGCCGCGGAAGTTGGGTTGCAGCACGGCATAACCGCGCGTGGCGAGCAGTTGGGCTTCGGTGTCGTAAGTCCAGGTATCGAAGATGCCGAAGGGGCCGCCGTGCGGCATCACCACCATCGGCAGGTTCTTGCCGTCGCTGCCGGGCGGCAGCGTGAGGTAGCCGTGGATGCGCGTGCCGTCGCGCGCCTCGAAGTCGATCGGCTGGACCTTGCCGAGGGTTTCCGGATCGATGCGGCTGCTCGCGGCGGTGACGAACGCGGCCTTTTTCGTTTTCAGGTCGAGCGAATAGATTTCGCCCGAGTTGCGATCGCCCGCGACCGTGAACAGGGTCGTGCCGCCGTCGGCTGTGGCGCGGCGCAGGCGCACGGTCTGGCCCGGGAAGCTGGCCTGCAGCGCGCGGTGCAGACGGGCCGCGTCGGAGTCCGGATCGAAGTAGATGGCCCGCGGCAGGCCCGGTGCCACCATCACGCCGATCGGCGCGTCGTCGTACGGCGAATACAGCACCTCGTACGGATCGGCGATGCTGTCGCGTGCGGCCTCCCGCATCGCGCGCGTGGCCGGGTCCATCGCCTGCACCGATCTGGGGCCGCTGGTCTCGTCGACCAGCAGATAGGCCACCGCATCGTCGGCGGAGAAGCCGAGCGGGATCATCAGGCGCTTGCTGACGGACTGGTCGTTGAGCAGCACCCAGTCGCTGTCGTCATCGGGGCGGTAGTAGAGCTTGCTGACGTTCTGCACGTCTTCGCCGCGCGCGAAGCGCACCCGCTGCGCGTGGTCGAGGGTGAAGGACGCGCGTGTCACCGGGGCGCTCGCCACCTTGATGCGGCGGCCGTTGCGCACGTCGAGGCGATCGACCTGGGTGTAGCGCGCTTCGCCGTCGCCGAACGGGAAGCTGGCGATGAAAACGTCGGTCGGATCGTCCTTCACAGGTTCGATCAGCGTGGCGAAGATGCGCTCGGCCTTGCGCCGCTGGATGCGCGACTGCGCGCTCGGCTGCGAGTCGCCCGCGCGGTAGCCGACGAGGTTGGCGTGGTTGCCGCCGTCGACGTCGATGCCGTAGAGCTCGCCGGTCGGGATCGGCGCCTTCAGGTCGCCGTATTTCTGCCCCATCGAGTAGACCAGTCGTTCGGGGCCGATCCACTCGAGGTCGGCGATGTGGGTGTTGCGCCCGGCCTGGATCGCGCCGACGCGGGACATGTCGGACAAGCGCAGGGTCAGCAGGCCGGTGCGATCGCCGAGCGGCACGGTGAGCGCGAGGTAGTCGCCGGTCGGCGACAGCTTGATCTGCTCGATGTCGAAGTCGGCGTCGGCGGCGAAATCCTCGATCGAGGGCGGCGCGCCAAACGCGGGGGCGGTGCAGGCAAACGCCAGCACGAAGGTTGCAGCAAATCGAAAACGCATGTCGAACTCCATGGAAACTCGCGCAGGTGCTGCGACGACAGTGCGCGATCTCCCACCGCGCGGCGCATTTTTTGTCGGGATCGCCGCGCCGCGCAGCGGCGCGGATCACGAACGGCGCGGATCAGCCGCCCGGCGGCAGCGCACCGATGGCGTCGAGCGCGTCGATGCGGCGGCGTTCGTGGTCGGCGAAGCTGCGTTCGCGCAGCGTGGCCAGGCGTGTGGCGCGCGATGCGGGGTCGAGCGACGTATCCGATCGCAGCGCGTCGCGGCTGCGGACGTAGTCGTCGATGCGCCGTTGCCACGCGGCGCGGTCGGCGTCGAGAGCTGCGAGGCGGGTCGCTGCGTCGTCGCCGAAAAGTGCGCTGCGTTCGGCGTGGCGGGTGGCCGGGTCGGCCGCGAGTGCATCGAGTTGGCGGGTCTGTTCGCCGGCAAGTTCGGCATCGGTGAAGCGTGCGCGGGCGTCGCGCTCGTCGGGCGGCTGCCGGGCGTCGATGTCGGCAAGCAGCGCGTTGCGTTCGGTGGCGTCGAGCGTCGGGTCGCCGACCACCGCGAGCCGTTCCAGGCTCAGCGCCTGCGCCGCTTCCTCGGCACCGAACATGGCGTCGGCATCGGCACCGAACCACTGGCGGCGCAGCGCGATCAGCGCGTCGAGATACGCAAGATCGTCGAGGCTGCCGTCGATGCGTGCGGCGGCCTCGCGCAGGCCGATGTAGCGATCGAACAGCGCGAGCGCGTCCGCCGCGGCGGCAGCGCCGTGTGCGTCGCGCTGGTCGGCCGCGAAGAGACTGCGGATGTCTGTAAGTTCGAATTCGCCGGTCAGCGCGAGATACCACTCGAACAGGCGGCGCAGCTCTGCGTTGGCGACAACCCGGCCAGCGGCGTCGAGTGCGAGGGCACCGTCCGGCGTGGTGCCGCGCAGGCTGCTTTGCGCAAACCGCGTGCGCAGCGCGGCGATGGCGTCTTCGCGTGGTTCGTGCGAGGGCGGGGCGGGAGCGTCGGACCGGCCCGAAGCCGGCGCTGGGTCCGGCAGCGCCGTTGCCGCACGGACGTGCTGCTCCGCGGGATAGGCCTGCGTCGCCGGAGCGGCGCCACGCCAGAACGGCAGCGTGACGCCGACAAGAACCGCAACGCCCGCGCCGAGCACCGGCAGTGCACGACGCGGTAGGCGCTGCATGGTCATCGTACCCGCTCGCGATGGCTCACAGCCCGGCGTTTTTCAGCCGGTTTGCGTGCGCACGGATCACCGACACCGGATCGGACGCAAACAGCCCGCGCAGGCCGAACACCTGGTTCACTTCGTCGAGGTGGTTCCACGCGTAATCGTCGCGCAGCACGGTGCCCAGGTGCGACGAGCAACGCCCGACGAGCCCGTCGTTCTGTTCGCTGCCGAAGAACAGGCTGCCGGCGATCAGCAGGGCGTCGCTGGCGTCGAACGCATTGGTCCACACGCTGGTGCCGCCCCACGAGTAATAGCGCACCCCGTTAACCGTGGCCGGGCCCTGGCCGCAGCTGCTCGCCGGCAGACCCTGCGGATGCAACGCGTTGAATGTTGCCGCGCCGCGCGAGGACAGCGAGGCGAGCGCGCCGAGCGCGTCCTGCGGATCGTTGTTGCCAGAGAGCACGGCGATGAAGGTGGACAGCGCATTGACGAAGCCCGCCACGAGCGGTCGCAGCGGCGAACCGGGCGGCAGCGTGGTGTCGAGCGCGTCGGCGACCTTGCTGCCCTTGTGCGGGCTGCCGACGGAAGTCACCGAGGCGACGAGGTCCGGCCGCACCGAGGCCACGTAGCGGATGGTCGGCCCGCCGTGGCTGTGGCCGACGAGGTTGAACTTCGTGTGGCCGTACAGTGCGCGGTACGTGTCCAGATCGCGGATCAGCTGCTCGCCGCGCACCTCGCTGAAGTTGCTGGCCGAGACGCTGGCGACGTAGACCTTCGCGCCGCCGCTGCGCAGGCTGGCCGGTACGCCGTACCAGTAGTCGTACACGCCGAGGATCGAATCGAAGCCAAGCAGGCCGTGCACCAGCACGATGGGATGCTTGGTCTTCGTGTAGGTGGTCTGCGCGACCGCGAGCGTTGAGACGGCGCAGAGCAGCAGCGCTGCGCCGAGGCGCAGCAAGGTGAGTCGTGGCATTGCGGTGCCCTCCCAGGCGGAAACCGCCGCGGTCGAGAGCCGCGGCCGGAATCGTTCACCGTACGTGACGGTATGGATCGACAGTACGGTGCCGGATGGAGAGCCGCAAGCTGCGGTGCAGCAGGGTGGTCGTCGGGAGCGGGTGCAGATTGCGCGTTGGGCAGGAACGTCGAGTCTGCGTGAGAGGTGGCTCCCTCATCCGGCTGCGTTCGGCCGGCGGTAGCCGCCTCACCCTTCTCCCGGCGGGAGAAGGAGTTCAGGATGTGGCGCCGCGGTGTGCCTGACCTGCGGCAGCGAAGAAGTCGCCCAACGAAAGAAGACGCCCAACGAAGCGTTCCTTCTCCCGCCGGGAGAAGGTGGCGGTAGCCGGATGAGGGAGCCCCGCCCCGCATCGCCCAGCCTGTCGTCCGTATCGCGCGCCTGTCGTCCGTATCGCCGCGCCTGTCGTTCGCATCGCCAGGCCCGGTCAGTCCTTGTAGACCACGCCGTCCTTCATCACGAACTGCACGTCGAGCACGGCGTTGATGTCGGCCGCGGGGTCGGCACCGAGCGCGATGATGTCGGCGCGCTTGCCGACTTCGATCACGCCCTGGTCGTCGACCCCGAGCACCTCGGCCGCGCGGATCGTCGCGGCCTGCAGCGCCTCGCCGGCCGGCATGCCGGCCTCGACCATGTAGAGGAACTCGCGCGCGTTGTCGCCGTGCGGGCCCACGCCCATGTCGGTGCCGAAACCGATCTTCACGCCGGCCTGGTAGGCGGTCGCGAACGTGCGCTGGATCTGCGCGCCCATCTGGATGGCCTTTGGCCGCACGATCTCGGGGAAATAGCCGTCGATCTTCGCTTTTTCGGCGACGAAGCGGCCGGCCGAGATCGTCGGCACGTACCAGGTGCCGTGCTGCTTCATGAGGTTCATCACTTCCTTGTCCATCATCGTCCCGTGCTCGATGCTGGTGACGCCGGCGAGCACGGCGCGCTTCATGCCCTCCTTGCCGTGTGCGTGCGCCGCGACGCGGTAGCCGTAGTCCTTGGCGGTGGCGACGACGGCCGCAATCTCGTCTTCGGTGAATTGCGGCGCGTCGGCCGATTTCGCGTACGACAGCACGCCGCCGGTGGCGGTGATCTTGATCACGTCCGAGCCGTCCTTGTAGCGCTGGCGCACGGCGCGGCGCGCTTCGTCCGGCGAATTCACCACGCCGTCGGTCGGGCCCGGTGGGCCCATCAAATGCGCGAGGCGGGCGTTGATGCCGTTGCTCGGATCGGCATGGCCGCCGGTGGTGGCGATCGACTTGCCGGCGGCGTAGATGCGCGGGCCGCGCACCAGGCCCTGGTTGATCGAATCGCGCAAGGCCAGCACCACTTCGCCACCGAGGTCGCGCACGCTGGTGAAGCCGGCGTTGAGGGTTTTTTCCGCGAAACCCACGGCGCGGAAGGCGTAATGCTCGGGGTTGAGCCGGAAGCCTTCGGAGTAGGAGTTCGGGCTCGACTGGCTGGTGAGGTGCACGTGCAGGTCGGTCCAGCCGGGGCTGCAGGTGCGTTCGGAGAAATCGAAGCGGTTGAACACGCCAGTGGTGTCCTTCGCTCCCGGGTCCGAGTAACCGGGACCGTCCGGCCGGCCGGCCACCACCTCGGCGATGCGTCCCTCGCGCACCACGACGGTGTGTGCGCCGAGCGTCCTGCCCGAACGCGCGTCGAACAACTTTCCGCAGCGCAGCACGCTCGTCTCGGCGTGACCGGCGGCCGAAGCCGAAAGCAGCAGCGCTGCGGCGATGAGACGTGACGTCATGGCGGACTCCCCTGGGGTGAATCCCGATGGTAAACGACGCGACGCGTTTTACGCGTCCTTTACGCCAGGGCGCAGTGCGATGGATGGAGGCTTTACGCGCCCGGCGCGCACAGTGCCGACCACTCCATCCCAGGAATTCCCATGCCGACCTGGCTCACCGCGTGCTGTCTTGTCGCCTCCGCGGTCGCTGCGCTGTATCTGCTCGCAGCCATCGTGTTCCCCGATCGGTTCTGACGCGCAGGACCTGTCATGACCGAATCACTTCTCGTTTTCGGCGCCGCGCTGCTGCTTGCGTGGCCGCTCGGTCGCTACCTCGCGGCCGTGATGCGCGGCGCGCCGATGCGCGGCGATCGTTTGTTCGGACCGCTCGAACGCCTGCTGTTCCGCGCGATGGGTATCGATGCGATGCGTGGCATGCGCTGGCGCGGCTACGCGCTGGCCTTTCTGCTGAGCAACCTGGTGCTGGGCGTGTGCGTGTGGCTGCTGTTCATGGCGCAGGGCGTGCTGCCGCTGAACCCGGACGGCGTACCCGGCATGCGCTGGGATCTGGCGCTGCACACGATGGTGTCGTTCCTCACCAACACCAACCAGCAGCATTACTCGGGTCAGGCGCAACTGAGCTACCTGTCGCAGATGGTCGGCATCGTCGGGCTGCAGGTGGTGACGCCGATGATGGGGCTGGCGCTGGTGGTTGCGACCTTGCGCGGATTGTTCGGCGGGCGTGATGCGGTCACGCGCAACGAAGGCGAGCCGCGCGATCTCGGGAATTTCTGGGTCGACGTGACGCGTGCCAGCGTGCGCGTGCTGCTGCCGCTGTGCCTGTTGTGGAGCGTGCTGCTGACCTCGCAGGGCGTGCCGGCGACGCTCGAAGGCGCACGCGTCGTCACGCCGGTCGACCAGAGTGCCGGCATGGCGGAGCAGGTGATTCCGGTCGGTCCGGTCGCGCCGATGGTGGCGGTAAAGCAGCTCGGCACCAACGGCGGCGGCTGGTACGGCCCCAACAGCAGCGTGCCGCTGGAGAATCCGACACCGTTTTCCAATGCGCTGGAACTGCTCGCGATCGTGCTGCTCCCGATGGCGGTGGTGTTCATGGTCGGGCCGTTCACCGGGCGGCGAAAGCTCGGCTGGCTCGTGTTCGGCTGCATGGTGCTGATGTCGGCGCTGTCGACCGGTGCCTCGCTGTGGTCGGAGTCCGCTTCGTCCAGCGCTGCGCCTGCCGCGCTGATGGAAGGCAAGGAAGTGCGTTTCGGGGTCGAGACGTCGGCACTGTGGTCGACGTTGACCACGCAGACGTCCAACGGCTCGGTCAACGCGATGCACGATTCGCTCGCGCCGCTCACCGGCGGCGTGTCGATCGTGAACATGCTGGTCAACGCGATCTGGGGCGGCGTCGGCTGCGGCCTGCAACAGTTCCTCGTGTACCTGCTGCTGAGCGTGTTCCTCGCCGGGCTGATGACCGGACGCACGCCGGAAGTGTTCGGCCGCAAGCTCGAAGCGCCGGAAGTGCGCCTGCTGGCGCTGCTGGTGGTGCTGCAGCCGGTCGTCGTGCTCGGACTGACGGCGATCACGCTGCTGCAGCCGCAGCTCGCCGGCACGTCCAACCCCGGCTTCCACGGCATCGGCCAGGTGTTCTACGAATACGTATCGGCCTTCGCCAACAACGGGTCGGGCTTCGAGGGTCTGGGCGACGCGACGCCGTGGTGGAACCTGAGCGCGACGCTGGCGCTGATCCTCGGCCGCTATCCGGCACTGATCGTGCCGCTGGCGATCGCCGGAATGCTCGCAAAGAAGCGCGTCGCGCCCGAAGGTGCCGGCACGCTGCCGATCGAAACACCGACATTCGCGCTGACCGTCGTGGCCATCGTGATGATCCTCACGGTGCTGCAGTTCATGCCCGCACTGGTGCTGGGTCCGATTGCGGACCATCTGAGCATCGCCGCGTCCGGAGGCCAGCCATGAGCGACCCGCGTACACCTCTGCCGCTGCCCGAGGTCCGGATGCAACCCGTGCAATCCCTTCCGTCCACGCCGCACCGCACCGCGCTGCTCGATGCCGCCGGCTGGCGCGCCGCCGGCATCGCGGCCTTCGCCAAGCTGCATCCGCGTGCGATGCTTGGCAGTCCCGTCATGGCCGTCGTGCTTGCCGGCACGCTGCTCGCGGCGGTGCTGACGGCAAGCGGCCACGCGCCGTTCGGGTTCGGCATCGCGGTGACGGCCATCCTGTTCGTCACCGTGCTGTTCGCGAACTTCGCCGAGGCCGTGGCCGAAGCGCGCGGTCGCGGCCAGGCCGCATCGCTGCGCAGCGCACGGCGCGACCTGATGGCGCGACGCATCGTCGGCGCGAACGAGGAACGCGTCGCCGCGAGCGCGCTCAAGCCCGGCGACCAGGTGATCGTCTCGGCCGGCGAATGGATTCCGTCGGACGGCGAGATCGAATCGGGCTTCGCCACGATCAACGAATCGGCCGTCACCGGCGAGTCCGCGCCGGTGTTGCGCGAGGCCGGCACCGATCGCTCCGGCGTCATCGGCGGCACCAAGGTGCTGACCGACGAAATCGTCGTGCGCATCACCTCCGAACCCGGCCACAGTTTCCTCGACCGCATGATCGCGCTGGTGGAAGGCGCGAGCCGGCAGAAGACGCCGAACGAGATCGCGCTGACCATCCTGCTGGCGGCGATGACACTGACGTTTCTCGTGGTGGTGGTGACGCTGCCGGCGCTGGCATCGTTCGTCGATGCGAGCATCGAGCCGCTGCTGCTGATCGCGTTGCTGGTCTGCCTGATTCCGACCACCATCGGCGGCCTGCTGCCCGCCATCGGCATCGCCGGCATGAACCGCGCGCTGTCGGCCAACGTGCTGGCGAAATCCGGCAAGGCGGTGGAGGTGGCCGGCGATATCGACACGCTGCTGCTCGACAAGACCGGCACGATCACGCACGGCGACCGGCAGGCCACGCAGTTCCATCCGGTCTCGGGCGTGACACGCGAGCAACTGCGCGATGCGGCGCTGCTGGCGTCGCTGGCCGACGTGACGCCGGAAGGCAAATCCATCGTCGCGCTGGCGCGCAGCCTCGGCGCCGGTGCGGTCGAGGCCGAGCATGCGAACTTCGTCGGCTTCAGCGCGAACACGCGCATGTCCGGCGTGGATCTTCCGGGCGGGCGTGTGCTGCGCAAGGGGGCGGTCGATGCGATCGAACGCAACGTTGCGGCGCTGGGCGGCAGCGTTCCGGCCGAGCTGCGCGCGCGCGTCGATCAGGTGGCGCGTGGCGGTGCGACGCCGCTGGTGGTGGCCGACGGCCACAACGTGCTCGGCGTGGTGGCGTTGTCGGACGTGGTCAAGCACGGCATCCGCGAACGCTTCGCCCGGCTGCGCGCGATGGGCATCCGCACGGTGATGATCACCGGCGACAATCCGCTGACCGCCGCGGCGATCGCGGCCGAAGCCGGCGTCGACGACTTCATGGCCGAGGCGCGTCCCGAGGACAAGCTCGCGCGCATCCGTGCCGAACAGCAGGGCGGGCGCCTGGTTGCGATGGTCGGCGACGGCACCAACGATGCGCCGGCGCTGGCGCAGGCCGACATCGGGCTTGCGATGAACTCCGGCACGCAGGCCGCGAAGGAGGCCGGCAACATGGTCGACCTCGATTCGGACCCGGCCAAGCTGCTGGAGGTGGTCGAGATCGGCAAGCAGCAGCTCATCACGCGTGGCGCGCTGACCACGTTCTCGCTCGCGAACGACGTGTCGAAGTATTTCGCCATCCTGCCGGCGCTGTTCGCCGCGGCCATTCCGCAGATGGCCGCGCTCGACGTGATGCGGCTCTCCAGCCCGCGCAATGCAGTTCTGGCCGCGCTGATCTTCAACGCCCTGATCATTCCGGCGCTGATCCCGCTCGCGCTGCGCGGGGTGCGATTCACGCCGCGCAGTGCGGTGTCGCTGCTGCGGCGGAACATGCTGATCTACGGTCTGGGCGGCGTGCTGTTGCCGTTTGTCGCGATCAAACTGATCGATCTGCTGCTTGCTGCCGGGTTCGGCGTCTGAGGAGTGACCATGAATGCAACGTCTTCCATGCCTGTCGATGCCGCGGATTCCCCCGGCGCCGTGTCCGATCGCGTCGGGGCGCGGGCGCCGCTGGTGTTCGCGCTGATCGTCTTGCTGGGGTTCGGGCTACTGTATTCGCTGGTGGGCACGGGGCTCGGGCGGATGCTGTTTCCGATGCAGGCCGGCGGCAGCGTCATCGAACGCGACGGGATGGCCGTGGGCTCGGCGCTGATCGCGCAGCCGTTCACCGATGCGCGGTACTTCCAGCCGCGTCCGTCAGCTGCGGGCTACGATGCGAGGGCCGCCAGCGGCAGCAACCTGGCGCGCAGCAACCCGGCCCTCGCCGAGCGCATCGCCGGCGCGCGCGCGGCGGTGGCCTTGCGCGACGGCGTTGCCGAGGCGGACGTGGTGCCCGACCTGCTGACGCAGTCCGGCGGTGGGCTCGATCCGCATCTGAGTCCGGCGGGCGCGAGGCAGCAGATCGCGCGCGTGGCGCGGGCGCGTGGCCTGCGCGAAGACGAGGTTCTGGCGCTCGTCGAGGCGCATACCGAAACGGAGCAGTTCGGTGTGTTCGGCGCGGCGCGAGTCAACGTCCTGCACCTCAACCTCGCACTCGATGCGCGTTCGCGATGAGTCGAAGCGAACCGCCCATCAGGCACAATGCGCGCATGCTGCCTGCGGCGATCCACGTCTCCGTCATGTCGGCGAACGCCCGCAGCCGTCCGGGGACACACGCACGCCCCCGCCCGTCGTCCCGGCGAACGCCGGGACCCAGTGACTTTTCTTGTTTTTTCACCGATCAGGCAATACGAAGCGGGCAACGTCGCTGGGTCCCGGCGTTCGCCGGGACGACGGGAGAGCCGGGCGTCGCGGGAGGTCTGGGCATCACGCGGCAGATCGCATCGCCGCCATATCCGACGGCCGTGTCGCACCTCGGCGCGCCGCCATGACCGAGCCCCGCGCCGATCGCGCCGATGCCCTGCTCGGCACCCTGCAGCGCCAGCGCGGCGGCCAGCTCAAGGTCTTCCTCGGCGCCGCGCCCGGCGTCGGCAAGACCTACGCAATGCTGTCGGCCGCGCAGGCGCTGCGGGCGCGCGGGGTCGATGTGGTGGTCGGTGTCGTCGAGACGCACGGCCGCAGCGATACCGCCGCGCTGCTCGACGGACTCGACGTGCTGCCCCGTCGCCGCATCGAGTACCGCGGCCGCACGCTGGACGAGTTCGATCTCGACGCACTGCTCGCACGCCGCCCGCAGCTTGCGATCATCGACGAGCTCGCGCACACCAACGTGCCCGGCAGCCGGCACGAGCGCCGCTACCAGGACATCGAGGAACTGCTCGACGCCGGCATCGACGTCTACACCACGGTCAACATCCAGCACCTGGAGAGCCAGAACGATGTCGTGTTCCGCATCACCGGCGTGCGCGTGCGCGAGACCGTGCCGGATGCCTTCCTCGACCGTGCCGGCGACATCGTGCTGGTGGACCTGCCGCCGCGCGAACTGATCGAGCGGCTGGGGCAGGGCAAGGTCTACGTGCCAGAGATGGCGGCGTCCGCGCTGCAGTCGTTTTTCTCGCCGTCGAACCTCACCGCGCTGCGGGAACTTGCCGTGCAGCAGGTGGCCGACCGGGTCGATGCGGACCTGCGCGAGCACCTCGCCGCGCGCGGCATCGGACCGCTGCCGATCCGCCGCCGCGTGCTCGTGGCCATCGACGGCAGCGACAACAGCGAGTACCTCGTGCGCGCCGCGCGCAAGCTGGCCGAACGCCGGCAGTCGCCGTGGACGGTCGCGTTCGTCGATACCGGCGTCGGCGCCGAGCGTCGTCTCGCGGTGGAGCGCTGCCTCGCGCTCGCGCGCAGGCTCGGCGCGGAAACGGCCTTGCTGCGCGGCGCGTCGGTGGTGCAGGAGCTGCTGACGTGGGCACGGCGGCATGCGGTGTCGAGCATCGTCATCGGCCGCACGCGCGAGCGGCCGCTGGCGCGCATGTTCAACCGCACGCTGACCCAGCAATTGCTGCAGCAGGGCGCGCATTTCGAGTTGACCATCCTCAATACGCCGGCGGCGCGGGCCAAGTCGCGGCGCCTGCTCGGTGCGCCGGCGGGCGAGCGCCCGACGCTTCGCGAATACGGCATCGGCATCGCCGGTGCGGCGCTCGCGACCGGCATCGCGTGGCTGTCGGATCGTTTCATTTCGCTCGACGATCTGTCGGCGATCTTCATCACCGCGGTGCTGGTGGTTGCAACGCGCACGCGCATGGCAGTGGCGGTGCTGACCGCGCTGCTGTGTTTCGTCGCCTACAACTTCTTTTTCATCGATCCGCGCCTGACGCTGACCATCGGCGCGCGCAGCGGCATGGTGACGGTGCTGCTGTTCCTCGCCGCCGCACTCATCGCCGGCCGCCTCGCGACTCGCCTGCGCGCGCAGGTGCTGGGCCTGCGTGCGGCGAATGCGCATGCCGACGCGCTGCAGACGCTCGGGCGGCGCCTTGCCACGGCAGGCGATGACGGCGAGATCATCGCCGCCGCATTGCGAGCCTTGCGCGAGAACGTCGACGCCGACGTGGTGCTGCTGCAGCCCGATCCGAACGGCGCGGACCTGCGCGCCATCGCCAGTGAACCCTCCGGCGCGCGCCTCGACGCCGTCGCGCTTGCCGCCGCGGACTGGGCCGCAAAACACCGCCAGCCCGCCGGGCGCTACACCGACACGCTGCAGGCCGCGCACTGGTGGCTGCAGCCGGTCGTCGCCAACGACACCACGCTCGCCGTCGCCGCGCTGCGCTGGCCGGACGACAGCCCGCGCCTTGCGCCCGAAGTCGAAGCCCTCGTCGGCGCGATGCTGCAGGACGTGGCTCAGGCGCTCGCGCGCGTACGCCTCGGCGACGCGCTCGAATCCTCGCGCCTGCAGGGCGAAACCGAGCGCCTGCGCGCGGCCTTGCTGGCATCGGTCTCGCACGACCTGCGCTCGCCGCTGTCGGCCATCGTCGGCAGCGCCGAGAGCCTGATCGCCTACCGCGACAACCTCAGCGTCGACGACCAGCGCCAGCTCGCCGAAGCCATCCTCAGCGAAGGCCAGCGCCTCGACCG
Source organism: Chiayiivirga flava (assembly GCF_014202825.1). GTDB lineage: Bacteria > Pseudomonadota > Gammaproteobacteria > Xanthomonadales > Xanthomonadaceae > Chiayiivirga > Chiayiivirga flava. The sequence goes on from NZ_JACHHP010000003.1 coordinate 448,525, forward strand.
CTACATCCAGAACCTGCTCGACATGACCCGGCTCGGGCACGGCGCGCTCAAGCTCGAGCGCGACTGGGTGGCGCTCGAAGAGATCGTCGGCACGGCGCTCGCCCGGCTGCGCAAGCTGCACCCGCAGCAGCCCGCGCACGCCGCGCTCGCGCCGGACCTCCCGCTCCTGTACGTGCATCCGGCGCTGATCGAGCAGGCGCTGTTCAACATCCTGGAAAACGCCGCGAAATTCTCGCCGCCGGGCGAGGCGGTGACGCTGGACGCGTCGCTCGTCGACGGCCGCCTGCGCATCGACGTCGGCGACCGCGGCCCCGGCATTCCGGATGCCGAGCGCAGCCGCATCTTCGACATGTTCTACAGCGTCGCGCGCGGCGACCGTGGCGCCAAGGGCACGGGCCTGGGCCTTGCGATCTGCCAGGGCATGATCGGTGCACACGGCGGCAGCGTGGAGGCGCTGGCCGGGCGCGATGGTGTCGGCACCACCATCCGCATTACCCTGCCGCTGGTCGCCCCGCCTCCGGGAGCGGCGCAGGACGACTGATCCGCCATGCCGCAGCGCATCCTCGTGATCGACGACGAACCGCAGATCCGCCGTTTCCTGGGCATCAGCCTGCGCGCGCTCGGGTTCGAGGTGGGCGAGGCCGACAGCGGCGGCGCCGGACTGGCGGACCTCGCCACGCGCGGCGCCGACGCCGTGGTGCTGGACCTCGGCCTGCCGGACCGCGACGGCCGCGACGTGCTGCGCGACCTGCGCGGCTGGTCGAAGGCGCCGGTGATCGTGCTCTCGGTGCGTTCGAGCGAATCGGAAAAGGTCGCGCTGCTCGATGCCGGCGCCAACGACTACATGACCAAGCCCTTCGGCGTGCAGGAACTCGCCGCCCGCCTGCGCGCACTGCTGCGCGAGCGCAGCGCCGACGCCGCCGGCACGCCGGTGGTGTTCGACGACGGCCGCCTGCGCATCGACCTCGCCGCCCGCCGCGCCACGCTCGACGGCGCCACCCTGACCCTGACCCGCAAGGAATGGGCGCTGCTGGCCGCGCTGCTGCGCCACGCCGGCCGCGTGGTGACCCAGCCGCAGCTGCTGCGCGAGGTCTGGGGCGCCGACCACGACGAGGACACGCACTATCTGCGCGTGCTGGTCGGGAAACTGCGCCAGAAACTGGGCGACGACCCGGCCGCGCCGCGCTACGTCGCGACCGAACCGGGCGTGGGGCTGCGCTTCCTCGCCGGCTGAGGCGCAAACCCGGCGCCTGCGTTGAGCGTCTTGATGCACTGCGGTACGCTGGCGTACTCGTTTTTTCGCGTGCCCCCATGCAAGACACCTACGATCCGAACGCGGTCGAAACCGCAGCGCAGCACTACTGGCAGACCACGCGCGCCTTCGAGGTGACGGAAGATCCGTCGAAACCGAAATTCTTCTGCCTGTCGATGCTGCCGTACCCGTCCGGGGCGCTGCACATGGGTCACGTGCGCAACTACACCATCGGCGACGTGATCAGCCGCTACAAGCGCATGACCGGCCACAACGTGCTGCAGCCAATGGGCTGGGACGCGTTCGGCCTGCCGGCGGAAAACGCCGCGATCAAGAACAACACCGCGCCGGCCAGGTGGACCTACGCCAACATCGAGCAGATGCGCGCGCAGTTCGCCACGCTCGGCTACGCGCTCGACTGGTCGCGCGAGTTCGCCACCTGCAAGCCCGAGTACTACGAGCACGAGCAGCGCATGTTCGTGCGCCTGTTCGAGAAGGGCCTCGTCTACCGCCGGAATTCCATCGTCAACTGGGATCCGGTCGACCAGACCGTGCTGGCCAACGAGCAGGTCATCGACGGCCGCGGCTGGCGTTCCGGTGCGCTGGTCGAAAAACGCGAAATCCCGCAGTGGTTCCTCAGGATCACCGCGTATGCGCAGGAATTGCTTGACGAACTGGACAACCTGCCGGGCTGGCCGGATGCGGTCAAGACGATGCAGCGCAACTGGATCGGACGCTCGGAAGGGCTCGAGATCGCGTTCCGGCTGGAGGACTCCGACGACAGCGTGCACGTGTTCACCACGCGCCCGGACACGCTGATGGGCGTGACCTTCCTGTCCGTCGCCGCCGAGCATCCGATCGCGCTCGCCGCGAGCGAGGGCTATGACGCGTTGCGCGACTTCATCGCCGAGTGCCGCCGCGGCGGCACCGCCGAGGCCGACCTCGAAACGCAGGAAAAACGCGGCGTCTTCACCGGGCGCTACGCGATCCACCCGATCACCGGCGAGCGCGTGCCGATCTGGGCCGCGAACTTCGTGCTGATGGGCTACGGCACCGGCGCCGTCATGGCCGTGCCCGGTCACGACCAGCGCGACTGGGAATTCGCGCAGAAGTACGAGCTGCCGATCCGCATGGTGATCCTGAGCGCGGATGCCGCCGAGGGCCTGCGCGAGGTGCGCCACGATGTGCGCACCCATGCCGACCCGATGCAGGCCGCGCTCGGCGAACGCGACGCGCTCGACGTGTACGACACGGGCGAGGCGGTGCGCGAGGTGGAGGAATTCGAGCGCCGCGTGATGGAGGAGGGCGCTTACACCGAGCACGGCATCCTGGTCAATTCCGGCGCGTTCGACGGCCTGGATTTCCGCGCCGCGTTCGACGCGATCGCGACGCAACTGGAAGCGCAGAACGCCGGCCAGCGTCGCGTCAACTTCCGCCTGCGCGACTGGGGCGTGAGCCGCCAGCGCTACTGGGGCTGCCCGATCCCGATGGTGTTCTGCACCGCCTGCGGCGATGTCGCGGTGCCGGCGGAGCAGCTGCCGGTGCGCCTGCCGGAGGACGTTGCGTTTTCGGGCGTGGTGTCGCCGATCAAGGCCGATCCGGAGTGGCGCAAGACCACGTGCCCGAAGTGCGGCGGCCCGGCCGAGCGCGAGACCGACACCTTCGACACCTTCATGGAGTCGAGCTGGTACTACGCGCGCTACACCTCGCCCGGTGCGTCGGACATGGTCGATGCACGTGCGAACTACTGGCTGCCGGTCGACCAGTACATCGGCGGCATCGAGCACGCGATCCTGCATCTGCTGTATTTCCGCTTCTACCACAAGCTGCTGCGCGACGCGGGGCTGGTGCACACGGACGAGCCGGCGACGAACCTGCTGTGCCAGGGCATGGTCATCGCCGAGACCTTCTACCGCGACAACGCCGATGGTTCGAAGGACTGGATCAACCCCGCGGACGTCGCGATCGAACGCGACGAGCGCGCGCGCGTGATCGGTGCGCGCCTGATCGCGGACGACGCGCCGGTGCACATCGGCGCCACGGAGAAAATGTCGAAGTCGAAGAACAACGGCGTCGACCCACGCGTGATGGTCGAGAAGTTCGGTGCCGATACCGTGCGCCTGTTCTCGATGTTCGCGGCGCCGCCGGAACAGTCGCTGGAGTGGAACGAGGCCGGCGTCGAAGGCATGGCGCGGTTCCTGCGCCGGGTCTGGGCGCAGGTGCACAGGCACGTGGCCGACGGCGCGGCGCCCGCGCTCGATGTGTCGTCGCTGACGCCGTCGCAGAAGACCCTGCGCCGCCAGCTGCACGAAACCATCCAGAAGGTCGGCGACGACTACGGCCGCCGCCACAGCTTCAACACCGCGATCGCGGCGGTGATGGAACTGCTGAACCATCTGGCGAAGTTCGACGACGCCACGCCCAACGGCCGCGCCCTGCGCCAGGAGGCGCTCGTCGCGGTGGTGCTGCTGCTGAACCCGATCACACCGCACGTGAGCCACGCGCTGTGGCAGGCGCTGGGCCACGGCGAAACGCTGATCGACGATCTGCCGTTCCCGACGCCCGATCCCGCCGCGCTCGTGCGCGATGCGGTGACGCTGGCCGTGCAGGTGAACGGCAAGCTGCGCGGCACGATCGAGGTGGCGCCGACCGTGTCGAAGGACGAGGCGCAGGCCCTCGCGCTCGCGGAACCGGGCGTCGCACGGTTCCTCGACGGCATGACCGTGAACAAGGTCATCGTGGTGCCGGGCAAGATCGTCAACATCGTCGCGTCGTAGCGGATCGTCCTTCTCGCGCGGCGGGAAACAATCCACACCGGAAGGCGGACCGAATGAGCACCACCAGCGACACCCCGATCCTCTACGCCAGTCCGCTCTCGGGCTTCTCCTACAAGCCCGCGCTCGCGATGGGCCTGATGCGGCTGGACTACGAGCTGCGCATCGTCGACCTCACCGTGCCGCGCACCGAGCGCCGCGCCGATTTCCGCGCCGTGGCGCGTTTCGGCGAGGTGCCGGTGCTGCTCGTCGACGGGCTTGCGATCGCGCAGTCGAACGTGATCCTCGAGTACCTCGCCCGGCGCGAGAGCCGACTGCACGAAGGCGACGAGAGCCAACGCATCCGCGTGCGCGAGTGGCTGGCGTGGGAAGCCAACCGGATCGGGTTGAACCTCGCGCACGCCGGCGCGGCACGCACGCGCGGCGGCTACGTGCCGCAGGTGCAGGCCTGGTACGAGACCCGCAGCGAGGCGGACCTGGACCATCTGGAGCGCGTGCTCGAACGCGGCGGTTTCCTCGTCGGCGATGCCGTGACGATCGCCGACGTGGCCTGCGTGGCGTACCTGCTCTGGCCGGGGCACGCCCCGGATCTGGCGCGCTGGCCCAATGTGAAGGCGTGGATCGGGCGGATCGAAGCGCTGGACGGCTTCCGTTCGCCGGCGCAGGTCTTCGTCGACCTCGGCGCGGAGCGCTGAAGCGCAGCCGGGCGGCGCAGGCCGGGTGCCGCTGGTCGGCGACTCGCGCCGATATCGATCGGTGCACGGACCGTCGACAGGACCACCTCGATTTCGCGGCCGCCATCGAAGGACCGCCGGGTCTGCGGACCGCGGGGCGGACGTCGGGCGTCGTCGTGCTTCATACTGTGCGCTTTCCGCCCGTGTCCGCGCATCGATGAATCCGAGCCCCGTCCTGCGTTGCCTGCTGATTGCCGGTTGCCTGCTGCTGTCCGCCTGCGGCTTCAAGCTGCGGCAGGAAATCGCCCTGCCGTCGTCGCTGTCCGCGATCAAGGTCAGCGTCGCCGATCCGTACAGCCCGCTCCAGCGCAATCTGGAGGTCGCCCTGCGTCGCTCGGGCGCCACGGTGGCGGAGGGCACCGATGGCGTGGCGGTGTTGCGCGTGTTCCGCAACAGCCTGCAGCGCCTGCCGCTGTCGGTCGGCGACACCGGCCGCGTGCAGGAGTACGTGCTGCGCTACGTGGTGACGTTCGAGCTGGTCGACGCGTCGGGGCTGGTGGTCGTGCCGCGGCAGGACGTGCAGCTGGAACGCGACTACAGCTTCGACACGATCCAGGCCCAGGGCACGCCCGGCGAGGAAGAGGTGATGCGGGCCGAGCTCGAGCGCGAGATCGTGCAGGCGATCCTGCGCCGCGTCGACGCGGTGCTGCGCTGAGCCTGCGCCGCGTGCCGTGCCGCTGAGCCTGCCGCAGTTCGAACAGCGCCTTGGCGGCGACACGTTGCCGCCGGCGATCCTGCTGGCCGGCGCGGAGCCGCTGCTGCTGCTCGAAGCCGCCGACGCGGTCCGGGCCCGCGCGCGAACGCTCGGTTTTGCCGAGCGCGAGGTGCACGACGTGGAGACCGGCTTCGACTGGGACGCGCTGCGCACGAGCTTCGCCAGCCTGTCGCTGTTTTCCGCGCGCCGCCTGATCGAACTGCGCCTGCCCACCGGCAAGCCGGGCAAGGAAGGGGGCGACATCGTCGCCGGGTTCTGCGCCAACCCCGTACCGGACCTGTGCCTGCTGGTGAGCGCCGCGCAGTGGAGCCGCGCGCACGAGACCGCATGGGTGAAGTCGGTCGAGCAGGCCGGCTGGTTCGTCCCGCTGTGGCCGCTGAAGCCGAACGAACTGCCGGGCTGGATCGGCCGGCGCCTGCGGCAGCGCGGCGTCGATGCCGGCCCCGACGCCGTCGCGGCGCTGGTCGAACGGGTCGAGGGCAACCTGCTGGCGGCGGCGCAGGAGGTCGACAAGCTGGCCCTGCTGAAGCCGCCGGGCAGGCTCGATGCCGAAACCATGCTCGGGCTCGTTGCCGACAGTGCACGCTACGACGTGTTCCGCCTCACCGACACCGCGCTCGCCGGCGACACCACGCATGCGCTGCGCATGCTCGCGGGCCTGCGCGGCGAGGGCGAGCAGGTGCCGCCGATGCTGTCGTGGATCGCCTCGCAGGTGCAGCTGCTGGCGCAGTTCTCGGCCGTGGCCGAGCGCGGCGGCAACCTCGGCCAGGCGATGCAGCAGGCACGGATGTGGGATTCGAAGCAGGGCCTGTTCCGGCGCGCGCTGGGGCGCGGCAACGCGCGCCATTTCGAACGGCTGCTGGCCGACTGCGCGCGCATCGACCGCATCGCCAAGGGGCGCGCCGGGGGCGACGCCTGGCTGGAGCTGGAGCGGCTGATCGTCGGCATCGGTGCGCCGCGCGCCTTGCCCGGCTGAGGCCGTGCTCACCGCACTCTACGGCGGCGCCTTCGATCCGGTGCACAACGGACACCTCGCGGTGGCGCGTGCCGCGGCGGCGGCGCTCGAGGCCGACGTGCGCCTGCTGCCGACCGGCGATCCGCGCCATCGCGCGCCGGCGCATGCCAGCGGGCCGCACCGGGTCGCGATGCTGCGCCTGGCGGTCGCGGGCAGCCAGGAGCTGACGGTCGATACGCGCGAGATCGATCGCGCAGGTGCGAGCTACTCGTTCGACACCCTGCGCGAACTGCGCGGCGAACTCGGCGACGAGGCGCCGCTGGCGCTGATCGTCGGTGCCGATGCGCTGCTCGGGCTGCCGCGCTGGCACCGCTGGCGCGAACTGTTCGGGCTCGCGCATTTCGTCGTGGCCGAACGGCCCGGCGTCGATCTCGACGCCGCCTGCGCGGGCGGGGAGCTCGGCGACGCGGTGCGCGGCCGCTGGCTCGGCAGCGCGGCGGCGCTGCGCGCGGCGCCGGGCGGCGGGTTGCTGCGCCTGTGGTTGCCGCTGCAGCCCGAATCCTCCAGCGCCGTGCGGGCCGCGGTGGCGGCCGGGGCGTCGATCGCCACGGCGGTTCCGCCGGCCGTGGCCGCCTACATCGCGCAGCACGGACTGTACCGCTGACCTGCGGTGGCGCCGGCCGCACGGACGGCGCGCAGGCTTGCATCGGGTGGGAAATTCTGGCCCTATACTGACCACGGCGATGGCGCGCCGCGCTGTGCCGACACCCGAGAGGTCGCCCCAATTTGACTCCGCGCCTGGCCGCAGTGCCCCGCAACGCCCCCGCTCCCGCCCCCGACCTGCGCCAGCAGGTCCTTGCCGCCCTCGAGGAACTGAAGGCGCGCGACGTCCGCGAAATCGACGTCCGCGGCAAGACCGGCATCACCGACTTCATGGTGATCGCCTCGGGCACCTCCTCCCGCCACGTGAAATCGATCGCCGACGAGGTGATCCGTTACGCCAAGCGCATCGGCAACCCGCCGATCGGCGTCGAAGGCGAGCGCGAGGCGGAATGGGTGCTCGTGGACCTGGGCGACGTGATCGTCCATGTGATGCTCCCGCGCGTGCGCGAAACCTACCTGCTCGAGCGGCTGTGGACGGTCGGCGACGACGCGCCGCCGTCGGACGACGAGTTCGTTTCCACGCATTGATCGGCGTGGCGCTGTCCGCGCGCCACCGGCGGCAGGCGGCGCTGCGACGTCCGCACGCCGCCGTAGCGACCTGCGGTGCGCCGCACGGGCCGCGGCATGCGGCGCAGCCGGGATGAAGGCGAAGCTCGTCGCGGTGGGCGAGGGCGCACCGGCGTGGGTGGCCGAGGGGTTTGCCGAGTACCGCAAGCGCCTCTCGCACTGGCTTCCGCTCGAACTGATCGAGATCGCGCCCGGCCTGCGCGGCAAGGGCCGCGACGCCGCCCGTGCCACCTCGGACGAGGGCGCACGCGTGCTCGCCGCGGTGCCGAAACAGGCGCACATCGTGACACTCGACGGCCGCGGCAGACCGCATTCGTCGGAGCAGCTGGCGCAGCGGCTGGAGCACTGGCGCGGCCTCGGGCGCGATCTGGCACTGCTCGTCGGCGGGCCCGAGGGCCATGCCGAGGCGGTGTCGGCTGCCGCGAGCGAATCCTGGTCGCTCGGACCGCTGACCCTGCCGCACATGCTGGTGCGCCTGGTGGTGGCCGAGCAGCTCTACCGCGCCGCATCGATGCTGGCCAACCATCCCTACCATCGGGCGTGACCGGGCGGCGGCCGGATGCCGCCCACATCGGCCGTCGCGAGCGTGCGTCCCAACGTTTCCGCAACACGCCGCACAGCCCGACTTGTTAAGCTCACGCGATGCTGTATCTCGCCTCGCAATCGCCCCGCCGCCGCCAGTTGCTCGACCTGCTCGGCTACGACTTCGGCACCCTCGACCTCGACATCCCCGAACACCGCGCCCCCGGCGAACCGCCGCAGGACTACGTCAGCCGCGTCGCACGCGAAAAGGCCGGCGCCGGCCTGCTGCAGCTCGGCGGCGTGGCCGGTGCCGTGGTGCTGGGGGCGGACACCGAGGTGGTCCTCGACGACACCGTCTTCGGCAAGCCCGTCGATGCCGCCGACGCCCACCGCATGCTGCGCCAGCTCTCGGGCAAGACGCACCGGGTCATCTCCAGCGTCTGGCTGGTCGGCGCCGGACGCGAACGCCAGGCCGTGTCGGTGTCGCACGTGCGCATGGCCGCGCTCGACGATGCCACCATCGCGGCCTATGTCGCCAGCGGCGAAGCGTTCGGCAAGGCCGGCGCGTACGCCATCCAGGGCCGCGGCGCGGCGCTGATCGAGCACCTCTCCGGCAGCCACTCCGGTGTCATGGGCCTGCCCATGTTCGAAACCGCGGCGCTGCTGCGCGACTTCGGCCTGACGCCGCGTGCCTGACCCCCGCCTCCGCACCCGCACGGTCCGGCCGCACGCCGATTCCCCCTTTCCGACGCACCACGCCCGGCCGCCATGTCCGAAGAAATCCTGATCAACGTCACCCCGCGCGAGACCCGCGTCGCGGTGGTCGAAAACGGCATGCTGCAGGAAGTGCACATCGAACGCACCTCCAGGCGCGGCTACGTCGGCAACATCTACAAGGGCCGCGTCATCCGCGTGATGCCCGGCATGCAGGCGGCCTTCGTCGACGTGGGCCTGGAGCGTGCGGCGTTCCTGCACGCGTCCGACGTGCTGCGCGCCGCGCCGCTGGACCTCGCCGGCGACGAACCGCCGCTCCCGCCGCAGCCCACGCCGCCGATCGCCGAGCTCGTGCGCGAAGGCCAGGACGTCGTCGTGCAGGTGGTGAAGGACCCGATCGGCAGCAAGGGTGCGCGCCTGACCACGCAGCTGAGCATCCCGTCGCGTTACCTCGTGCTGCTGCCGTACGGCCGCGTGCTGGGCGTGTCGGCGCGCATCGAGGACGAAGCCGAGCGCGCCCGCCTCAAGTCCATGCTCGGCGAGCTCATCCGCGAAGCGCCGTTCGGCTACATCGTGCGCACCAACGCCGAAGGCCAGCCGGGCGAGGCGCTGGCCGAGGACGTGGCGTACCTGGGCAAGGCGTGGAGCGCGATCCAGGCCGCGATCGGCACCTCCCGCGTCGGCCAGTGCGTGTACGAGGATCTGTCGCTGCCGCTGCGCGCGCTGCGCGACCTGATGCGCGACGAGGTCGAGAAGGTGCGCGTGGATTCGCGCGAGACGCTCGAACGCATCCAGCAGTTCGCGCACCAGTTCATGCCCGATTTGGCCGAGCGCATCGAACATTACCCGGGCGAACGCCCGATCTTCGATCTCTACGGCGTCGAGGACGAGATCCAGAAAGCCATGCAGAAGGAGGTGCCGCTGAAGTCCGGCGGCTACCTCGTCGTCGATCAGACCGAGGCGATGACCACCATCGATGTCAACACCGGCGCGTTCCTCGGGCACCGCAACCTGGAGGACACCGTCTACCGCACCAACCTCGAAGCCGCGCAGGCTGCCGCGCGGCAGCTGCGGCTGCGCAACCTCGGCGGCATCATCATCATCGATTTCATCGACATGACCGACGCCGAGCACCGCCGCCAGGTGCTGCGCCAGCTGGAGAAATCGCTCACGCGCGATCACTCCAAGTCCACCGTGTACGAATTCTCGCCGCTGGGTCTGGTCGAGATGACGCGCAAGCGCACCACCGAGAGCCTCGAGCGCCAGCTCTGCGAACCGTGCGGCACCTGCGGCGGGCGCGGCAGCGTGAAAACCAGCGAAACGGTGTGCTACGAGATCTTCCGCGAGATCACCCGCGCGGTGCGGCAGTTCGATGCCGAGAAACTGCTCGTGCTGGCCTCGCCGAAGGTGGTGGCGAAGATCCTCGAGGAGGAATCCGCGGCGGTGGCCGAGCTCGAGGAGTTCATCGGCAAGACGATCCGCTTCCAGCCGGACGAACAGTATGCGCAGGAGCAGTATGACGTCGTGCTGCTCTGAGTCCGCGCGCCGCCGCGACGCCGGTCGCGCATGACCACGCCCTGGCGGCGGCGCGCCCGCCGCACGCGCCGCGTGCTGGCGTACGGGACCGCGACGCTGCTGATCCTCGCGGCCGTGGCGGTGGCACTCGCCAACCAGTTCCTGCCGTTGATCGCGCGCCATCCCGAGCGCGTCGCGGCCTGGCTGTCCGAACGCATCGGGCAGCCGGTGACGCTCGATGCGGTGACGGCGCGCTGGAGCCGCTCCGGGCCGCTGCTGACGGTCGACGGACTGCGCCTGGGCAGCGGCGACGACGCGTTCGAGGTGGCCCACGCCGATCTGCTGATCCGCATCTATGCCGGCGTCCTGCCGAACGTGCCGCTGACCGAGCTGCGCCTGCGTGGCCTGGATCTGCGCCTGGCACGCGATGCCGACGGCAGGTGGAAGCTCGACGGACTGAGCGCCGCGCCGCAGCAGGCATCGCCGCTCAAGCGGCTGGAAAACGTCGGCGAGCTGCGCGTGGAGCAGGCGCGCCTGCGTCTGAGCGATGCGGAGTCGGGCCGCAGCTGGGACCTGCCGCGCATCGACGCACGCCTGCGCGCGATCGGCGGCCGCTTCCGGCTCGGCGTGCGTGCCGCGGGCCGCGGCGACGACGGCACGCTGCACGCCGTCGCCGACGTCACGCACGATCTGCGCAGCGGCCGCCTCTACCTGGAGGGCCGCGCACGCGACTGGCTGCCGCTGCTCGGCGACGGCGCCATCGCCGGAATCGACGTACTGCAGGCGAGCGGCACCGTGCAGGTGTGGGCCGACGTGGGCGACGGCGCCCTGCAGTCGGCGCGTGCCGAACTCGCGCTCGCTCCGCTGGTGCTGCGTGGCGCCGCGCCGGTGCAGATCGCCGATCGCAGCTTCGAGCCGCGCTACGGCATCGAGAGCGTGCGGGGTGCGCTGCGCTGGCAGCGCGACGCCGACGGCTGGCGCGCGGACGCCGCCGATCTGGTGTTCGACAGCGGCGACACCGCGATGACGGTCGGCGCGCTGGCGGTGCGATCGAGCGCCGCCGACGGCTGGCGCGTGCGCGCCGACGCGCTGGAAGTGTCGCCGCTGCTGTCGCTGTTCATGCTGAGCGAGCGGGGCGCGCCGGGCTTGCGCCGCTGGCTGTTCGAGGCTTCTCCGCGCGGCCGCATCGATGGCCTGGACCTGCACTGGCGCGATCGCGCGCAGTTCGACGTGCGGGCGACCGTGACGGGGCTCGGCTGGCAGCCGGCCGGATCGATGCCGGTGCTGCAGGGCGTGACCGGCCGCATCGACGGCGATGCGCAGGCGCTGCGCCTGCAACTGACGCCCGGCGCCTGGCGGGTGGAGGTGCCGGGCGTGTTGCGCGGCCCGTTCGTGCCGCAGGTCGATGGCGAGATCCTCGCCTTCCGCACGGCCGACGCGTGGCGCATCGAGACGCCTGCGCTGCATCTGATGGAACCGGACTACCAGATCGCGCTGGCGGGCGGCATCGAGCTGCAGGACGACGGATCGCGCCCGCTGCTGGATCTGCGCGCCGATGTCGGCGCCGCGCCGATCACCGCGGCGAAACGTTTCTGGGTCATCAACAAGATGCCGCCGAAGGCGGTGGAATGGCTCGACGAAGCCTTCGAGCAGGGCCGCGTCACGCACGGCAGCGCGCTGTTCCGCGGCGACGCCGACGACTGGCCGTTTGCCGCCGGCGAAGGTCGCTTCGAGGCACACGCCGACGTGGCCGACACCCGCCTGCGCTTCCGCAACGATTGGCCGGTGGGCGAAAACGTCAACGGAAGCGCCACGTTCGTCAACGCCGGCCTCACGTTCGATGTACGCGGCACACTGACCGGCAACAGCATCGCGTTCGCGCGCGGCGGCATCGAGAACCTGCGCGACCCCATCCTCGCCATCGACGCGGAAGGCGAGGGCACCGGCGGCACCCTGCTCACGCTGCTGCGCCGCAGTCCGCTGCAGGAGAAATTCGGCAGCTATCTCGACGGCCTGAGCATCGGCGGCGAGGCGCGCGTGCAGGTAGGCCTGGTGCTGCCGCTGAAGAAGGAACTGGGCGAGCCGCGCGTCGAAGGCCAAGCGGACCTCGTGCGCGCGGACCTGCGCGACAGCAAGTGGGATCTGGCATTCGATGGCGCCAGCGGCCGCGTGCGCTTTTCCGAGAAGGGATTCTCCGCCGAGGAACTCAATGTCGGTTTCGGCGGCGCCGTGGCAACGCTCAACGTGGCGGTGGGCGACTACACCTCGTCCGAGGCGTGGATCGCGCAGGCCAGCCTGCGCGGGCGCTTCGGCGTCGATGCGTTGCTCGCGCCGCGCGAGGCACTGCACTGGCTGCGCCCGTGGCTGCGCGGCGAATCGAACTGGGTGCTGGAATTGAGCGTGCCGCGTGGCGACGGCGCGCGCGCGGCGGTGCAGAACCTGCGCGTTGCCTCCGATCTGGTCGGCACCGCGATCGACCTTCCCGCGCCATTGCGCAAACCTGCCGAAGAACGCCTGCGCCTTGTGCTCGATGTCGGACTGCCCACCACCGACGGCGCCATCGATCTGCATCTGGGCCAACTGCTGCGCCTGCGCGGCAGGCTGTCGGATGCGTCGGGGTTTGCCGGTGTCGCGGCGTTCGGCGATGCGCCCGAGGTGCCGATCCCGACCACCGGTCTGATCGCCGTCGGCCAGGTCCCGGTGCTCGATGCCGCAGGCTGGGCTGGCGTTGCGCTGTCGGGCAGCGGCTCCGGCGGCGGCGGACTCCTGCGGGCGGACCTGCACGCCGGCGAACTCGACGTGCTCGACCGCGCCTTTGCCGAAACCCGCCTGCGCTTCGAACGCGACGGCGACGAATCGATCCGCTTCGATCTTGCCGGCGCCACCCTGCAGGGCAACGTCACCGTGCCGTTGCGCGACCTGCCGACCCGCGGCATCAGCGCGGACTTCGAACGTCTGCACTGGCCCAGCGCCGCGCCCGGCGCCGGCGCGACGCCGGTGGCGACCGATCCCGCAGCCATCCCGCCGCTGCATCTGCAGATCGCGGACCTGAAGTTCGGCGATGCGCGGCTGGGGCAGGCGCGCCTTGAAACCTATCCGACGCCCGAAGGCATGCACGTCGAACGGCTGGAAACCAAATCGCAGGACATGGAACTGCACGCGCGCGGCGACTGGACACGCATCGACGGCCGCGAACGTTCGAACTTCCGCCTCGATTTCTCCTCGCACGATCTGGGCGCGATGCTGGTCGCACTCGGCTTCTCCGAACTGATCGACGGCGGCGACACCGTGGCCGAACTGCAAGCCACGTGGCCCGGTGCGCCCTCGGCGTTCGACTTCGAGCGGCTCGACGGCCGCCTGTCCACCACGGTCGGCAAGGGTCGCGTGCTCGAAGTGGAACCCGGCGCCGGTCGCCTGTTCGGGCTGCTGAGCCTGACCGAAATCCCGCGTCGCCTCGCGCTCGACTTCAGCGATTTCTTCAAGTCCGGCCTCGCGTTCAACCAGATCTCCGGCAGCTTCGTGCTCGACGGCGGCAACGCCTACACCGAGGACCTGCGCATCGACGGTCCCGCCGCCGAAATCCAGGTGCGCGGACGCACCGGCCTCAAGGCCAAGGACTACGACCAGACGATGGAAGTGCTGCCCAAGGCCAGCAGCATGCTGCCGGCCATCGGCGCACTCGCCGCGGGCCCGGCCGGCGCGGCCATCGGCGCGGTGGCGCAGGCGGTGCTGCAGCGCCCGCTGAAGCAGATGACGCGCAAGTACTACCGGGTGCAGGGCACGTGGGCGGAGCCGGTCATCGAAACCATCGAACGCGGCGCCGAGCCTGCGGGTCCGGCACGCCAGGCGCCGGACGCGCCGCCGGGCAATGCACCAAACGCGGAGCCACCCGCTCAGGCTCCGCCGGCCGAGCGCAGCCGGCGGCGCTGAGCGTCGCCGCACTCAGTCCAGCACGCGCTCCGAGCGCATGACCGGATACAGGTTCAGGCGCTCGTCGTACGCCGAATGACGGCGATAGAAGAAATCCAGGCGCGCGTTCGGGTCGGCGGCGAAGGCCGCATCGGCGTCGAGCTTGCGCGCGAATTCCTCGCGCAGCGCGGGATCGGCCGCCAGCTGCACGCGCGCCACGTCCTCGGCCACGTAGGCTTCCATGTACTCCTTCTGCTCGAAGGCCTGGTTGAAGAATCCCCAGGCGGCGAGCGAATCGCGCGCGCGCGGCTCCAGCAGCGTCATCAGCAGCCGCGACTTCGGCTGCGCGATCGGAACGAACAGCGCGCCCGCGCCGACATCGCGCCGCTCCTCGCGCCATTCGCCCTCCAGCACCAGGGTCTGGTGGCTTTCGAGCGGCGCGGCGGCGAATGTCGTCTTCGTGGCGCGGAACGTCTGCAGCGGCACCGCGCGGCCTGCGACATCGAGGCGGCGGTAGGCGATTGCGTGCGCATCGAGCTTGCGCGCCACGAGGTCTGCGAACGCCGCCGGGACCACGTATCCGCCGCGCGGTGCTTCGATGGCGAGCGAGGGCCGCATGTCGTCGCGCATGGGCACGTTCCACACCTGCGGCTTGCTGTCGTCGTAACGCGTCATCAGCGTGCCCGAGATTTCCGACGGCATGCGGGTGTATTCATAGCCGCGAAACGCGATCGTGCGCACTGCATCGCCCGGGGCATATTCGAGCGCCACCGGCGTGCCGCCGAGTTCACTCGCCGCGGCATCGGCCGCGCCGGCGGCACGCAACCAGGACGCGCCGTCGCGCGCGGCCAGTGCGAGCGTGTCGACGATCAGGTTGCGCGTGATCCGCACGCGCACCGGGTACGGCTTCCACGAATGCGTTTCGAGCAGCATGCCGAAGCGGTTGCGCAGCCAGTAGTAGCCGGTGGAAAAACGCGCGGCCGAGACGCTGTCGGCGAAGCCCGACATGGGATCGTCGGATTTCACGAACGAGGGATAAAACGCGAGCGGCAGCGACCCCTGCGCCGTCAGCGTGCGCAGCAGGTCCGCGGTGAGCGCCTTGCCGGCCGTACGCAGGCCCGCGTCGCCGGCGTAGAGCGGCTCGGTCTGCACCGACATGTCGTGTTCGAATTTCGCGCCGTCGGTGACGTGCAGATCCACCGTCAGGATCGGCTCCCAGCGGTTCGCCAGCGCCAGCATCGCCTGCATTTCGGGTGCATCGACCTTCACATAGTCGCGGTTGAGGTTGAAGTTCTGCGCCGTCGTGCGCCAGCCCATCGCCTCGGGGCCGTTCTGGTTGGGACGGTTCCAGCGTCCGAAGCGTTCGTGGCCATCGACGTTGAAGACCGGCACGAACAGCACGACGACCTTGTCGAGCGCGCCGCGCGCCGCGTCGCCGTCGAGTACCTCGCGCAGCGCGAGGAAGCCCGCATCCTTGCCGTCGATTTCGCCGGCATGGATGCCGGCCTGGAACTGCACCACGGGCAACTGCTTCGCGCGCGCGGCGGCGGGGTCCAGCGCGCCGCTGCGCGAGACCACCAGCAGTTTCATCGGGCGGCCCTCCGGCGTTGTGCCGAAGGTTTCGCAGCGCACCGCGTCCGGGTGGCGCTGCGCGAAGGCCTCGCACAGCGCGACGGTTTCGTCGTAACGACCGGTCTGCCGGTACGCGGAGCGCTCGCCGAGCGTGGCCAGATCGTTGGCCGGCGAGAGTGCCGGCAGCAGCGCCACGCACGTGGCGGCGACAAGGGTGCGGAGTGTGGGCATGGGCGCGGGCGCAGCGGGAAAGCGCCATGGTAGCAACGCGCGACATACGCCAAGGCGGCATGCGGCGGAGCGTTGTGGCAGCATGCGGCGCTGCCGCGTCCGGCCGGGGGACGGCGGCGTGGCCCACACGTCCTGCCGGGAGTCCGCGATGCATCCGAATCCGTTGCGCTGGCTGCTTGCCGCAGCCCTGTGCCTGCCCTTCATCGCGGTCGCGGCCGTGCCCGGCGACGAGGCCGAGGGTTCGCCGGCCTTCGTCGACATCGCCGGGGCCGACGTCGAAGGCGCCGTGGCGGTGGCGGTGCAACCGGACGGCAAGATCCTTCTCGCGGGCGGTGCGCGCGTGGGCGACAGCGTGCAGATCGCGTTCGCGCGGACGTTGCCCGACGGCACGCCGGACGCGGGTTTTGCCGACGGCGGCCAGCGCCGCGTCGGCTTCGGCGGCGACACCGACAGCATCGCGAGCTGGATCGGCGTGCTGCCCGACGGCCGCATCGTCATCGTCGGCAGCGTGGTCGACCCGGACACCGCCACCGTGTCGATCGTGGTGATCCGCCTGCTCGCCAACGGCGAATTCGACACCACCTTCAGCATCGACGGTCGCGCGCGCTTCGGCGAGGACATCGGTGCGTTCTGCGGCTTTCCGTTCGCGTTCGACAGTGTGACAACCAGCTGCGGGGTCGCGCTGTTGCCGGACGGCAGCGTCGTGCTCGCCGGGGGTGCCACGCAGCCCGAGCCGGCGGGCGCGGCCAAGGGTCTGGTCGGCTTCGGAGCCGGCGTGCTGCTATACAAGATCCGGCCCGACGCCACCCCCGATCCGGGCTTCGGCGTCGCCGGGCGGCGCTTCTACGGCCACGTGCCCGGGCACCCGGACACGGTGTTCTACGGCCTGCTGACGTCGCTGGTCCGGCGCGACGACGGGCGGCTGCTGCTGGCCACCGGCGGCATCGCCGCAGGTTCGGAGCAGCCGACGATCGCGCTCGCGCAGTTCCGTGCCGACGCTGCGCCGGACACCGCGTTCGGCGATGGCGGCGCCACGCTCGTGCCGACCGAGATCGGCGACGCCTTCATCGCCAGCGGTCTGCGGCTCACGCGCACGGGCCGCATCATGGTCGGCGCGGTCGCGATCCTCAGCGGCGTGCGCGCCTTCGTGGCGGCGCGTTTCCTCGCCGACGGCACGCCGGATGCGAGCTTCGGCAGCGGCGGCGTGGCCGGCGTGTCCTTCGACCTCTCCGGCAACCCGGACAGCGACGACACCGCCGCCGCGCTGCACGTCGACTCCGCAGGCCGCGCCTACGTGATCGGCCACGCGGAAATGCCGCCGTTCGAGGGCCAGGTGAACTACGACGTGGCGATCGCGCGCTTCACGCCCGCCGGCCAGCCGGACACGGCATTCGCGCCGGGCGGCAAGGCGACGTACGGCTACGACATCTCGGCCGGCGGCTCGCCGTTCGTCGTGCTGCGCGAGCGCGCGGCCGACGTGGCCGTGGACGGGCAGGGCCGCATCGTGGTGGTCGGTTCGAGCGAAGGCCCGGGCGACCTGGACGGCATGCAGCTGCGCACCATCTACACCGACGACCTGTTCCGCAACACCTTCGAGTGACGCCCGGCGCGCCGAGGCGTCGGCCGGGCGCGCGGCCTCACTGCGGGTCGCGGATGACCAGCAGCCGGATTTCGGTCATGTCCTCGATCGCGAAGCGCACGCCTTCGCGGCCGAGGCCCGAGTCCTTCACGCCGCCGTACGGCATGTTGTCTACGCGCCAGCTCGGAACGTCGTTGATGACGACACCGCCGACCTCGAGCACGTCCCACGCGCGCATCGCCTTGTGCACGTCGTTGCTGAAGATGCCGGCCTGCAGGCCGAAGCGGCTGGCGTTGACCTGCTCCAGCGCGTCTTCGAAATCGTCGAACCGGTAGAGCGAGGCGACCGGGCCGAACGCCTCCTCGGCGTGCAGTTTCACGTTGGTCGGCACATCCTCCAGCACGCTGGGTTCGAGCATCGTGCCGTCGCGCGAACCGCCCTGCAGCAGGTGTGCGCCGGCGGTCACCGCCGCGTCGATCCAGCCTTCCAGGCGCACGGCCTCGGACTCGGAGATCATCGGACCGATGAATGTCTCTTCCTTGCGCGGATCGCCCATCTTCAGCGCCTTCACCGCGGCGACGAACCTGTCGCGGAACTGGTCGTAGATGTCGGCATGCACCAGCACGCGCTGCACGCCGATGCAGCTCTGTCCGGACTGGTAGTAGGCGCCGAAGATCACGCGCTCGACCACATGGTCGAGATTGTTCTTCTGGTCCGCATCGACGATGACGGCGGCGTTGCCGCCCAGTTCCAGCACCACCTTCTTGCGCCCGGCCTTTGCCTTGAGCATCCATCCAACGTCCGGCGAGCCGGTGAAACTGAGCAGCTTGAGGCGATCGTCCTCGGTGAAGAGATCGGCGCCGTCGCGGTGCGCGGGCAGGATCGAGAACACGCCGTCGGGCAGGTCGGTTTCGGCCAGCACCTCGCCGATGATCAGCGCGCCGATCGGCGTGCGGCTCGCGGGTTTCATCACCCACGTGCAGCCGGCGGCGATGGCCGGCGCGATCTTGTGCGCGGCCAGGTTGAGCGGGAAGTTGAACGGTGCGATCAGCGAGCACGGACCGATCGGCACGCGCTTCCACATGCCGCGGTAGCCTTTTGCGCGGGCCGAGATTTCGAGGTTCATCACCTCGCCGCCGATGCGCACCGCTTCCTCGGCCGCGACGCGGAAGGTGTCGATCAGGCGCGAGACTTCGCCGCGCGAATCCTTGATCGGCTTGCCGGCCTCGATGCAAAGCGCGATCGCCATCTCCTCGGCGCGCTCGGTGAAGCGCTGCACGCAGTGCATCAGCACCTGCTGGCGGCGGTATGGCGCAAATGCGGCCATCGCCGCCTGCGACTCCACCGCCGCAGTGATACCTGCATCGATGGCCTGCGTGTCGGCAAGCGCGACGCGGGTCGCGACCTTGCCGGAGAACTTGTCGGTCACCTCCAGATCGGTGTTGGCGAAGACGGGCTTGCCGGCGAGGTAGTAGGGATAGGTGTCGTTGAGCATGTGCTCATCCTCCATCGGATCGAAAAGGGCGGTGGACGGTCCTGCAATTGCAACCCGGTGCGACGCGAGGCGACGGAACTCAGACGCTCGCGCTCAGCGCGCGAATCTCGTGATTGAGGATACGGTCGTTGTCCGAATAGTCGACCGGCACCTCGATCAGATCCACGCCCGGCATCGCCAGCGCACGTTCCAGCAGCCCGGCGAAGTCGTCGGCGGATGCCGGCCGGTGCCCGCGCGCGCCGTAACTCTCGGCGTACTTCACGAAGTCGGGGTTGCCCGTGTCCATACCGAAGTTGGGAAACTCCATGTGCGCCTGCTTCCACTTGATCATGCCGAACGCATCGTCGCGCAACACGATGACGACGAGGTTCAGATGCAGGCGGACGGCGGTTTCCAGCTCCTGCGAGTTCATCATGAAGCCGCCGTCGCCCACCACCGCCACGACATTCCGGTCGGGGAACACGATCTTGGCCGCCATCGCCGACGGCAGCCCCGCGCCCATCGTGGCGAGTGCGTTGTCGAGCAGCAGGGTGTTCGGTTGCCGGCAGCGGTACTGCCGCGCGAACCAGATCTTGTAGATGCCGTTGTCCAGGCAGACGATGTCGCGCTCGCCCATCACGCGCCGCACGTCGGCCACGATGCGCTGCGGGTACATCGGAAAGCGCGCGTCGTCGGCGCCGTCGCGCAGTTGCCCGGCGAGCGCGGCGCGGACGGTGTCGAACCAGGAAAAATCCCAGTGCGGCTGCGGTTCGAGCCGCTGCTTGAGCCGCCACACCGAGTTGGCGATGTCGCCCACGACCTCGATCTGCGGGAAGTACACCGTGTCCACCTCGGCGCTGAAGTGGTTCACGTGGATCACCGTGCGGCGGCCACGGTTCATGAAGAACGGCGGCTTCTCGATCACGTCGTGGCCGACGTTGATGATGCAGTCGGCGCGCTCGATCGCGCGGTGCACGAAGTCCCCGTCCGAGAGTGCCGCGTTGCCGAGCCAGAGCGGATGGGTTTCGTCGACCACGCCTTTGCCCATCTGCGTGGTGAAGAACGGAATGGCGAGCTTGTCGACGAATTCGCGCAGCATCTTGCTGGTGGTGCGGCGGTTCGCGGCGGCTCCCACCATCAACAGCGGACGCTTCGCGTTGTCGATCGCCTCGACCGCATTGGTGATGGCCTTGTCGTCTGCCACCGGTCGGCGCGACGCGCTTTTCGGGATCAGGATGGCATCGGTCGGGTCGCCCGCGATGTCTTCGGGCAGCTCCAGATGCGTGGCGCCGGGCCGTTCTTCCTCGGCCAGCCGGAACGCCTCGCGCACGCGCGCCGGAATCGTGTCGGCCGAGACGATCTGGCGGGTGAACTTGGTCAGCGGCTTCATCATGTCGACGATGTCGACGATCTGGAAATGCCCCTGCTTGCTCGACTTGATCGGCTTCTGCCCGGTGAGCATGCACATCGGCATCGCACCGAGCTGCGCATACGCCGCCGCGGTGACGAGGTTCGTGGCGCCGGGTCCGAGGGTGGAGAGGCAGACGCCGGCCTTGCCGGTGAGGCGGCCGTAGGTGGCCGCCATGAAACCCGCGGCCTGTTCGTGCCGGGTCAGGATCAGGCGGATAGTGGACGTGCGCAGCGCCTCGAGCAGATCGAGGTTCTCCTCGCCCGGAATGCCGAACACGTACTCGACACCTTCGGCTTCAAGCGCACGGACGAACAGGTCCGATGCCTTCATGCGACGCTCCCGCGATGGCGATCCCGGAAGCATAGCGGCTCGCGCACGCCACGCGTGCACACGCGTGCGGGGCGTGACTGCGGGTCAGCGCGTGGTGTCGACCGCGGGCCGCAGCGGGATGCGGAACAGGTAGACCGGTTCCGGAAACGGCCCGTCGAGATTCACGCCACTGATGCGCGTGGCGCTCATGTTCCACGGCAGGATGTCGGCGATGTCCGTCGGCCCCGATGGTGGCGAGCCGAACCCGCCGAGATTGATCAGGCTGCAGTCGGCCGTGTCGTCGCCGAGTCCGACCTCGCATGCGATCGACGAGGCATAGGACCCGCCGCCGAACTCGGACGGCGGGCCCCACTGCTCGTCGGGGACCGCGATCAGGGCGGAGTAGGTTTCGCCATCGAGGCTGACGGTTTCCACATCGGCGAACGTGTAGGCCGACGACTTGAAAAACGGAGGCGCGTCGATCGGCGTCGTCGCGTAGACACTCGTCTGCGCCCAGGCGCCCCCGAGTGCCGGAAGCGCATGTGGCCCGAATTCCTCGGCCAGCGGATCGCCGGCAAGCGGCTTGTCCAGGTAGTCCGCCCCGAACGGCAGCAACGACAGCGCCAGCGGCGCGTCATCGCCGATGGTCAGTCGCGCACGCGTTGCGCCGACGAATTCGAGGCGCATCGACCGGGTCGAATCGATCTGCGGATCGGTGTGTTCGCACGCGATGCAGCTGCCGCCGGCGAACGTGACGAGGTCGGCCTCCAGCACGTCGCCGACGGGGGCACCGGTGGCGAGCGACCACGTGGCGTTGCCGTCGGCGTCGTAGCCGTAGACACCGACGGCGATCAGGTCCGGGCGCACGTCGATGGTCACGCCTTCTCCGAAGCGACCGGCGATCTGCCAAATGCCCGACTGCGGTTCGTTCGGAGTCGACGGCACACGGAAGCCGATGGCCGTGGTCGGTGCGCCGGCGATGCGCATCGCGGACAGGTCGGCGGGATCGAACCGTGCTCGCTCGCTGGGCGGCAAGGTGTCGTGGTGTGCGTACAGCAGGCACAGGCTGGGTGGATCTTCCGCGGCCGGGTTCGCACCGCACGCGACCGAGTAGTCGCCGCCGTCGAGAGTCCCATCCGCAGGTTCGGTGGCGAAACTCGCGCCTTCGTCGGTGATCTGCATGCTGATGAACGTGACATCGATGCTGCCCATGCCGCCCGGCGCGGTGTCGGAAAAGACCCAGCGCCCGCAGAGGTCGGGAATCGCGTCGGTCGTGCCGCTCGCGCCCGCAAGATCCAGACCCTCGACGTAGTCCGCGCCGAACGCAAGCTGCCGCATCGGACGCGCCGGGCCGTCGCCGATGGACACGGTGCCGGCCGCACTGGCCTGGAACTGCAGCGTCACGGCAAGCGAATCGACCGCTGCAGGCGATCCATCGCCGCGGGCGAACCGCGTCAATTCGACGGCGAGCACGCCGTCCACCAAGGCCCCGGCGCCGGAGTACCAGGTGCCGTTGCCGGCATCGTCGTAGGTGTAGAGCCCAACGCCGATGGCATCGTCGCGCACATCGAGCGTGAGGCCGGAGCCGTTGGCGCCGTCGATCTGCCAGACGCCGTCGGCGGGAACCCACACCTGCGCCGACGCGGTGGCGGACAGGCCTGCAAGCAGGACGGCGAGCAGCGGTAATTTGGTTGCCATCGTTCTGTCTCCATCGGATGCGAGGGCCGTCACCGTCGCAGCGGTCGGCCTCCGGTACTGCTGCGATTGCAGCGATTCTCCCACCGTGTGAACGCGGCGTCCTGCGACGCAGGTCACGGCGTATCGCTGGCCGTCGGCAGCTGGAAGCCCCACACCGTGGCATCGAGGCCGCCCGTGCCGGTGCCGATGTAGCGTGTGCCGCTGAGGTCGGAGAGATCGCCGACGGCGTGCGATTCGAACGCGGGCGGATCGTCGATCTCGCTGTCCTCCACGGCGCGGTAGAACATCTCGCACGTGGCCACGGCCGCACCGCCGAAGGTGCCGCAGTCGAGCGAGCGCTGTTCGTTGAACGGTTCGGGCACGAGGCCGCGCGCGATGTCGGCGGCGCGGGCGGAGATGCGCGCCGCGTGCACGCCGTCGTCCGCCGGCGTGACCTCGTGATCGATGAAGTCGAGTGCCACGCCGGCATCGGGTTCGCGCTGCGTCGCGACATCGCTCTGCGTGAAGGCCCAGCGGCCGCTCAGCCGCGGCACCGGATGCGGACCGAAGTCGATCTCGAGCGGATCGTTCTCCATGGGCGACTGCACGTAGCCGGTGCCGTACGGCAACAGCACGAGCGTGATCGGATCGGCGTTGTCGATCACCAGAAGGGCGCGCGTGGCGCTGACGAACTGCAGCGACAGCGCACGCGTGACCGTCTGCGCCTCGGGATCCTGCTGCTCGCACGCAAGGCAGCTGCCGCCGCTGAATGCCGTCAGCGTCGCGGCGAGCGTGTTCTGCACGATCGGACCCTGTGCGAGCGACCACGTGGCGTTGCCCTCGGCGTCGTAGGAAAACAGTCCGACGGCAGCGCCGTTCTCGCGCACGTCGAGGGTCATGCCCGAGCCGTTGCGGCCCACGATCTGCCAGATGCCCGGTTGCGGCGCCGCCTGCACATCGGCGGGAATGCGGAAGCCGAACACGTCGCCGAATTCGTCGGTTCCGGCGGCGCGGTTCGGCGACAGGTCGCGCGGATCGAAGCTGCCTACCAGGCGCGGCACATCGCCCGATTCGACCGGCAGGATGCCGGCGACGAGATCGCAACGCGTGCTGGCTTCGAACGGGGCACAGCGCATCTCGTACGTGCGCAGTGCATCGGGACGCCCGTCGACGGGGTAGTCGATCGAGCGGAACAGTGCGGTGCGGCCGTCTTCGGACACGGACGAAACCGCAAACTCGACGTCGTAGGCCGACGACAGACCCATCGCTTCGCTCGGTCGCGTGGCGAACAGCCAGTGCCCACGCAGGTCGGGCAAGGCGTGGGCCGGGAGGCCTTGCGGTGTCCAGCCGCTCATGTAGTCGGCACCGAACGCCAGGTGTTCGGTCGCGATGTTGTTGGTGCCGTCGAAGCTCAGCGTCGCGTGCGTGCTGTCCGAGAAGGTCAGACGGAACTCGCGCGGCGCACCCACCGCCTCGACCACGCCGGGCGCCGTCTCCCGGTAGAGCGACAGGTCGGTGTCGAGCACGCCGTCGACGAGCTGGCCCGCACCCGAGTACCACACGCTGTCGCCGTCTTCGTCATAGGTGTACAGACCGATGCCGACGGTGCGGTCGCGCACATCCAGCGTGAGGCCCGACCCGTTGGACGCAGGGAACCGCCAGACGCCTTCGGCAGGAAGCGGTACCTCGGCGTGGGCGCTGTGTGCGATGCCGCAGGCGGCGAGAAAGACGAATCTGCGCATGGAATCACTCCGGAAGCTGCCGGCCGCGCCGGCGAATCGACATCGAGTGTTGCATGCCGCACGGCGCACACGCGCACGCGTTAGCGCGCCGTAAGAAAAACCTTCATGGTTCGTTACGTCTTCGGCGCACGCGTCGCGCACGCTGCACTGTGGGCGGTCGATGCGCCATGCAGAACGCATGTGCCGCTCAGCCGCGCAGCAGTTCCTGCACGAAGGTCGCATCGTCGGCGGGCATCGCCGTGGCGGACGCGGGTCGGGACAGAAGGGCGGCGAGCGCCGGCGGCGGCGGCACGCGCGCGCCGACGAGTGGCTCGACGATGGTGTCGAACTTCGCCGGATGCGCGGTCGCGGCCACCGCCCAGATGCCGTGCGCGCGCCCTGCTGCGCGTTCGCGCTGCAGGGCGTGCACGGCGGTGGCGGTGTGCGGGCAGATCGCGAAGAAGTGCGCGTCCCACACGTCCTGGATGGTTCGCGCGATGGCGTCGTCGTCGACCGCGATCGCGCGCAGACCGGCACGCAGCGCGTTGTCGTCCGGCGTGAGCCAGCGCAGGCGCTCGAAATTGCTCGGCGCACCGACATCCATCGCGTTGGCGAGCGTCGCCACGCTCGCGCGCGGCGTGTACGGCGCACCGTCGAAGAACTGCGGAAGCACGTCGTTGGCGTTGGTGGCGAGCAGCACCTTGCCGATCGGCAGCCCGATCCGCCGCGCGAGGATGCAGGCCATGGCATTGCCGAGGTTGCCGGTGGGAATCGCGAAGTTCAGCACGCCGCCGTGCGCGCGCCGGTGCTCGAGCGCAGCCTTGGCGTAGTAGCTCATCTGCGGCAGCAGGCGACCCAGGCTGATGCTGTTGGCCGAGCTCAGCGCCACGCGCGCCTGCAGTGCCGTGTCGCCCAGCGCGCGTTTCACCAGCGCCTGGCAGTCGTCGAAGCTGCCGGCCACGCGCAGCGCACGCACGTTGTCGCCGAAGGCACCGAGCTGATGCGCCTGGCGCGGCGAGACGCGACCGTCGGGATAGAGAATCACCACGCGCAGTCCGGGCGCGCGGTGGAACGCGCCTCCGACCGCCGCACCGGTGTCGCCCGAGGTCGCAACGATGATCGTGAGCGGTGTCTGCGCGCCCGCGCGCAGGCGTGTCAGGCAGGCAGCGAGGAAGCGCGCGCCGAAATCCTTGAACGCGGCCGTGGGGCCGTGGAAGAGTTCGAGCAGGTGCGTGTCGTCGCCCAGCGGCCGCAGCGGCGCGGGCACGTCGAAGGCCTCGTCGCAGATCGCGTCGAGCTCGGGCGCGAGCGCGTCGCCTGCGAAGAACGGCCGCAGCAGCGTGGCGGCGATCTGCGGCAACGTGACGCAGTCGGCGAAATCCGCGGGCGACAGCGAGGGCAGGGTGTCCGGCACATAGAGCCCGCCGTCCGGCGCGAGGCCCGCGGCGATGGCCTGCGAGAGCGTAACCGCCGGTGCACCGCCGCGCGTGCTGACGAAGCGCATCACAGCACCTCCGCGCGCGGGCCGTTGATCGGCGACACCCAGCCTTCGCTCGCGACGCCGATGGCGTCGAAGGCTGCGCGCATCGGCATCAGCGCGGCCTGCGCCGCGTCGCGCGTCTCGAACCAGGCGAACACGCTGGGTCCTGCGCCGGAAATGCTCGAACCCATCGCGCCTGCGTCGAGCGCAGCGCGCTTGACCGCCGCAAAGCCCGGGATGAGCGACGCGCGGCGCGGTTCCACCAGCACGTCCGCGAGTCCGGCGCGGACGAGTGCGGCATCGCCGCGCAGACAGCCGGTGAGCGTCAGCGCAAGGTTCGCGTTCTGCGCGACGAAGTCCTTGAGTTCGTACGCGCCGCGCAGCGCCTCGCGCGCGTGGCGCGTTTCGAGCACCTGCTCCGGATGCACCAGCACGCAGTGCCAGTCGTCCGGCACGCGGATCGAAACCAGTTGCGTTGCGGTGGCCAGCGTGAGGCCCCCGAGCAGCATCGGGCCGACGTTGTCGCCGTGGCGGCCGCCGCTCGCGACGGCCTCGCCATCGACCGCGAAACCGTACAGCTCGGCGCGCGTCAGCGGTGTGTCGAGCAGCGCATTCGCGGCGACGAGCGCGGCCACGCTCGACGCGGCGGAGCCGCCCATGCCCGATCCGAGCGCGATGCCCTTGTCGATCTCGATCTCGAAGCCGCAGGGCAGGGCCAGCGCCTCGCGCAGCGCGATCAGCGCGCAGCCCGCGGTGTTGTGCTCGGCATCGAGCGGCAGCGCGGCATCAGTGCCGCGGATCGCGGCGATGCGCACGCGCGGCTCGTCGATGCGGCGCACCGTGGCCGTGTCGCCGGGGCCACGCAGGGTGTGGCCGAGCAGGTCGAAGCCGACGGCGACATTGCCGACGCTGGCGGGGGAGAACGCGGTGGCTTGGTGGGGCATGGGATCGTTCGTGGTCGTTTCGTGATGGCTCAGGAGCGCGCCCCCTTCCGCCTGCCGGCACCTTCCCCCGCTTTGCGGGAGAAGGATTCCAGTGAGGGCAGGCAACACGCGCCGGGAGCCGTTGTTTCTATAAGTGGTGCGAAGAGACTCCAAGTTACCCGGCTTTGCAGCGAAGAAATCCTTCTCCCGCAAAGCGGGGGAAGGTGCCGGCAGGCGGAAGGGGGCAAGCGCAGCGACACAGTCTCCGCCACGCAAACGCCATCAGACCCGCGCCCCCAACGCCGTCGCCACGCGCAGCAGATCGGCAAACACCCCGGCCGCCGTCACATCGGGCCCGGCCCCCGGCCCCTGCACCACGAGCGGGTTGTCGCAGTAGCGCCGCGTGCTGAACAGCACGATGTTGTCGGTCAGCTGCAAGTGCGCGAACGCATGCGACGCCGGCAGCGCGCGCAGCCCGACCTGCGCGCGTCCTTCGCGATCGAACGCGGCCACGTACCGCAGCACGTTGCCCTGCGCCTGCGCGGCGGCGAAGCGCGCCCGCATCGCGTCGTCGAAATCGCCGAGGCGATCGAGAAATTCCTGCGCCGACACGGCGACCAGTTCCGGAGGGATCAGCGATTCCACCTGCACATCGTCGAGGCTCAGCGCGTATCCGGCTTCGCGCGCGAGGATCACGAGCTTGCGCGCCACGTCGGTGCCGGAGAGGTCGTCGCGCGCGTCCGGTTCGGTGTAGCCGAGCGCGTGCGCTTCGCGCACCAGCTGCGCGAACGGCAGCACGCCGTCGTAGCGGTTGAACAGCCACGCCAGCGTCCCGGAAAAGATGCCCTCGACGCTATGCAGCTCGTCGCCGGTGTCGAGCAGGTCGCGCAGGGTCTGGATCACCGGCAGGCCCGCGCCGACGGTGGCCTCGTAGCGGAATCGCGCGCCGCCCGCCGCCGCCGCCGCGCGGATCGCGTGGTAATGCGGCAACGGCCCGGCGCCGGCCTGCTTGTTGGGCGTGATGACATGGATGCCTGCCGCGAGCCAGTCCGGATACTTCGCGGCGACCGCTGGACTTGCGCTGCAATCGAGGATGGCCGCGTGCGGCAGGTGTGCGGCATGGACGTGGGCGACGAAGGCGTCGAGATCGCTCGGCGTCGCGGCGTCGAACTTGGCGCGCCAGTCGCCGCTGTCGTGTTCGCCGAGCCAGGCGCGGCGACTGTCGGCGATGCCGCGCAGGCGCAGGTCGAGATTTGTGTCTCGCAGCAGCCGTGGCGCGGACTGTGCGATCTGGTCGAGCAGCGCCGCACCGACCTTGCCCGGACCGATCACGCCGAGCGAGATCGTCTGCGGCGACAACCAGAACCCGGCGTGCGCGGCGCGCAGCGCGCGCGTGGCATCGGCCGCGGCGATCGCCACCGAGATGTTGCGTTCCGACGCGCCCTGCGCAATCGCGCGCAGGTTCACGCGTGCACGCGCCAGCGCGCCGAGAAAGCGTGCCGCGACGCCCGGCGTGCCGGCCATGCCGTCGCCGACGGCCGCGAGCACGCTGATGCCCGCTTCCAGCGTCACCTTCTGGATCTGGCCCTGCGCCAGCTCCGGCGCGAACGCGCGCTCCAGCGCCGCACGGCCGGTCTGCGCCTGCGCCGCGCGCACCACGCAGCAGATCGAATGTTCCGACGAGCCCTGCGAGATCATCACCACGGAGACGTTCGACGCATGCAAGGTCGCGAACACGCGTTCGGCCGTGCCGGGCACGCCGATCATGCCGCTGCCCTCGACGTTGAGCAGCGCGAGATCGGACACGAGCGACAGGCCCTTGGCCGGCAGCAGCGCGGCGGTGTCGCCGGCCGCGTCGATGCGCGTGCCCGGGTGCGCGGGATTGAAGGTGTTGCGGATCACGATCGGCAGGCCGCGCGCGATCGCCGGCGCCATCGTCTGCGGGTGGATCACCTTGGCACCGAAATAGGCCAGCTCGCAGGCTTCGTCGTAGGAGAGCTTCGGCAGGTACACCGCGTCCGGCACCGCGCGCGGGTCGGCCGACAGCACGCCGTCGACATCGGTCCAGATGTGCAGTTCGGCGGCCTCGAACAGCGCGGCGAAGATCGCGCCGGAAAAATCGCTGCCGTTGCGCCCGAGCGTGGTGGCCGCGCCTTTCGCGTCGCGTGCGACGAAGCCCGTGACCACCACGCGTGCCTGCGGATGTTCGTGCCGCCACGCGGCGAGCCGGCGCGCGCTGGCGTCCCAGTCGACCACCACGCCGAGCTCGTTGCGGCCCACTTCCATCACGTTGCGCGCATCGAGTACGGCCACGTCGTCGCCGGCGGCGCGCAATGCGTCGGCCAGCAGCCGCGCCGACCAGACCTCGCCCAGGCCGTGCACCCGTGCCAGCGCAGGTTCGCCCGACGCGCCGAGCAGGGTGAGCGCGGCGAGGATCGCATGCAGATCCTGGAACTGCGCATCGAGCCATGCCAGGGTGATGTCCGCGTGCGTGCCGAGCAGGGTTGCCGCCGCGGTGCGATGTTTTTCGTGCAGCGCATCCCAGTGCGGCTGCCAGTCCTCGCCGGCCACGGCGGCGTCGCCGAGCGCGATCAGCGCATCGGTGACGCCCTGCATCGCCGACACCACGGTCACCTGCACGGCGTCGTCGCGCCCGCGCAGCAAGCCGGCCACGTGCGCGTAGCGCTGCGCGCTGGCGAGGCTGGAGCCGCCGAACTTGTGCGCGACCGTCGTCGCCAGAGATAGGACGGCCGCGTGCTGCGGGGACGGTGCTGGATCGAGCGCGCTCATCGGACCTCCGGTTGAGGCCCCGCTCGCGTCGGACGGGGTTCGCTGCCGCGGCCCGCATCCTCGTCGAGGTGCGGGGCCGGGTTCGTTTATCTGTCCACGGCCGGACGCACCCTGCGACGGGTGGTGGTCGCGGTAATCGACGTGGGCGTCGGTGACGTGTTGCGGGGCAGCATCGGGCTAGAAGAACCCGGCAGGGTGCGGCCTGTCAAGCGCTGCGTGCGGCGGCGGGCGCCGGCCGCGCTGCAGCAATCGGGGCGCGTCGGCGCTTCGTCGGCGGGCAGGGCTCATTCCGTCGGCGCCGTCGCCTGGCCGATCCACAGGCGATTGCCGTCCGGATCGTCGAACCGGAACTCGGTCATGCCGTAGAACGATTCCTCAAGGTCCGGAACCTGCACGCCGTTGGCGCGGATCATCCGGTGGTACGCCACGATGTCGTCCGGATACAGGTACAGCACCGATGCGCGCGGCAGCGACGGCGCCACGTTGATCGATTCGTCGAGCATGATCCGGCACGCGTCGAACCGCAGCATCGCCCAGCGCCAGCCGTCGTTGCGCTGCTCGACCTCGAAGCCGAGCAGGCAATAGAACGCGACGCTCGCCGGCATGCTTCGCACCGGCAGCATCGGGACGATGCGCGTCATCTTCATCGCAACCACCAGAATTGGCCTTACATCGTGACAGCATACCGCGTGCGCGATGCGGGGATCGCCGCGTCGCGACCGCGTCCGCTACGGCAGCGTGAACCTGCGCGTCGCTCGCAGCGGCCACAGCGAGGTGAACTTCACGCCGCCCACGAGGCGATACGCGGCCGACACCCCCGCGTCGACGCCGAACCCCTGCAGCACCTCGCGCGCGCGGCGGAACGTGTGCCGCGGATCGGCGGTCAGCATGAAGAGATTGATCTCCTTCGCGCTGATGTCGTAGCCCTCCAGTTCCACCGCAGCCCCGAGCGCCGCACGCAGCGCATCCTCGACCGTGGCGAGGAAAGCCTCGTCCGCGAGCGACTTGCGCCACAGTTTGATGACGAGCTGTTGTTTCAAGGTTGTGCCCCGGTGGCTGCCTGGGTTTGCGCCGTTCGGTCGCACGCCGATCGGGAGCCCGGGTGCACTCTAGCCGATCCGGTCGATCGCCCGGCGTGGGGCCACGCCGGCGCCGGCGAACAGCCGATCGATGTTGTCGCGTGGCCGCTGTGTGCGCCGAATCCCGGAAAAGAAAAGGCCCGGAGGTGATCCGGGCCCATTCGATTGGTGGAGGTGGCGGGAGTCGAACCCGCGTCCGGAAGCACTCCATCCCCGGCACTACATGCTTAGCTCGGTGTTAGGTCTCGTCCGCGGGCAGCACACCGTGCAAGGCGCACCCGAAGACCAGTCTGTTGTGATCTAGCCAGGTGCTGACAGACAGCCACCCCCGGCGATTCCGTGATAATGACCCTACATCCACGAGCACGGACACAAGTGGGTTCGGGGCTAGGCCTTAAGCGGCCAGTGCGTAGACGTCGTCGTTCGCGTCTAAAGGTTTGCAGCTGGATTAACGAGGAAAGCTACCCCCTCGGCATGCGCCAGGTGATTTCGCGACCCCCGTCGAAACCGGTACACCCCCGGGGGAAATCACTGCAACTGACAAGACCGAGTGTAGGGGCGGGGTGCGGTGGACTCAAGGGGCAGCGCGCGTCGACGCGGATGCGGTTCAGCGCCGCGACGCGCTTACACTGTGCGGCTTGAGTATCGAGCGAGGTGGGCGTGGGGCATATCGTCTGGTTGGCGTCGTATCCGAAGTCCGGCAACACTTGGCTGCGCGCGTTCCTGGCCAATCTCATCGCGGACCGGCGCGACCCGCTGCCGCTGGCGGAGCTTGCGCGCTACTGCGAGGACGAGGCGCTGCCCGAGCACTATTCGGCACTGGCTGGGCGGCCGAGCGCGGAGCTCGATTTCGACGAGATCACCCGCCTGCGCCCGCAGGTGCACGCACGGATCGCCGCCAGCCACGCCGGGACGGTGCTGGTGAAGACGCACAACCGCGCAGCCAGCATCGACGGCTACCCGCTGCACAACCCGGACGTGGGCGCGGCGGCGATCTACATCGTGCGCAATCCGCTCGACGTGGCCGTGAGCATGACCGAACACTTCGGCCTGACGCTCGACGAGGCCATCGATTATCTCGGCGCGGACAACGCCGGCACGCTCAACGATGCGTTATACGTGTCGCAGTCGCTCGGCGCGTGGTCGCAGCACGTGGCGAGCTGGGCCGACCAGGCCGGGCCGCGCCTGCTGGTGCTGCGCTACGAGGACATGCTGGAGAAGCCTGGCAAGACGCTGGCGAAGGCGGCGCGCCTGGTCGCACCCACGGCGGATTCGGCGCGCATCGATCGCGCGATGAAGCACGCGAGCTTCCGCGAACTGTCGCAGCTGGAGCGGCGCGACGGCTTCGCCGAGCGCTCGGCCAAATCGACCAAACAGTTCTTCCGCGTGGGTCGCGCCAACCAGTGGCGCGAGGTGCTGAGCCGGGCACAGGTGGAGCGCGTGGTGGCGGCGCATCGTGTGCAGATGGCGCGCTTCAAGTACGTGCCGCCCGGCTACTGAGCGCGCGGCACGGGCCGCATCAGGCTTCGCGGTTGTGCCGGCGCATGGTGCGCTGCTTCTCGAGCTTCCAGTCGCGTTCCTTGCTGGCGTTGCGCTTGTCGTGTTCCTGCTTGCCCTTGGCCAGCGCGATCTCGACCTTCACTTTGCCGCTTTTCCAGTACATGGCCGTCGGAATCAGGGTGTAGCCGTCGCGCTCCACGCGGCCGATCAGGCGATCGATCTCGTGCGAATGCAGCAGCAGCTTGCGCGTGCGGCGATCGTCGGCCAGCACGTGGGTGGAGGCCGAGATCAGCGGCACGATCTGCGCGCCGAACAGGAAGATTTCGCCGTTCTTGACGATCGCATAGCTCTCGGCGAACGCGATGCGCCCGCCGCGCAAGGCCTTCACCTCCCAGCCCTGCAGCATGATGCCGGCCTCGTAGCGATCCTCGAGCGAGTACTCGTGGCGTGCGCGCTTGTTGAGCGCGATCGTCGAGCTGCCGCTCGATCCGCTATCCTTGCCGTTCCTGTTTTTCTTCGTCATCGTGAGTTCCTGGAATCGTCCGATTGTCGCCGAAGCGGCCGGCGCGGGCGAGTGCGGGTGGAAGGGGCACCATGCCACGTATCCAACGCAGCGCGCTGGTCGGCTGCAGCGCGCAGCAGATGTTCGACCTGGTCAACGATGTGGAGGCGTATCCGCAGCGTTTCGAGTGGTGCGAAGCGGCGCAGGTGCGCGAGCGCACGGCCGATGCGCAGGTGGCTCATCTCGACGTGCGCCTGGGCGCGCTGCGCACCGCGTTCGCCACGCGCAACACGCTGCTGCCGCCCGAGCGCATCGAGATGCGCCTGGTCGACGGGCCGTTCCGTGCGCTCGCCGGCGTCTGGGAGTTCCGGGCACTGGGCGACATCGGCGTCAAGGTCAGTCTGACGATGGACTTCGAGGTGGCCGGCAAGCTGGTGGGCTCGGCACTCGCGCTCGGATTCCAGCATCTGGCCGACCGCATGGTCGACGATTTCGTGCGCGAAGCCACGCGTGTCTGCGACTGAGCCGGCCGACGACCTGCGGATCGAGGTGGTGTACGCGCTGCCGCACATCGTGCACGCACGCACGCTGCGCATGGCGGCGGGAAGCACGGTGGCGGACGCGGTGGCGGTGTTCCTGCGCGACGACCGCGTGGCACTGGCCCACGACGGTGTCGGCATCTTCGGGCGTCGCTGCGATGCCGCAACGCCGCTGCGCGACGGCGACCGGGTGGAGCTCTACCGTCCGCTCGTGGCCGATGCCAAGCAGGTGCGCCGCGAACGCGCGCGGCTGGGCAAACGCTAGCGCCGCTGCTGGCGGCGGGCGTT
The DNA here is from genome assembly GCF_014202825.1 of Chiayiivirga flava. Taxonomy (GTDB): domain Bacteria; phylum Pseudomonadota; class Gammaproteobacteria; order Xanthomonadales; family Xanthomonadaceae; genus Chiayiivirga; species Chiayiivirga flava. Next base: position 481,920 of record NZ_JACHHP010000003.1, read on the forward strand.
GTCCTTTTCCTTGTCGCGCGGCAGGTTGCCGTAGCGGCGGGATTCGCGCATCAGCTCCTCGTCCTGCTCCGGGAAATAGTCGCCCTCGATGGTGGCGAGCGCATCGCCGTCGAAGGTGAGTACGAGGTTCTTGATTTCCGGATCGCGTCCGCGGCGGCTGACCGTGGCGATGTAGTCCCAGCGCGACTGGTGGAACGGATCGGCCACCATCGGCGAGCCGAGCAGCGCGTGCACCTGACGTTTGTTGAGGCCGGGTTCGAGCTGTTTGACGCTCGCTTCGTCGAGCAGGTTGCCCTGGTGCACGTCCACCTTGTAGATGAGGCCGCAGCCGCCACACAGCATGGCGACGAGCAGGGCGAGGAAAAGCTTGGGCATGCGTGCAATCCGCGGTTCCGAATCGCGCGGATGATACACTACGGCCCGCTCGGGAACTGAATGGCCAGCCGCGCGCGACGCGTCGCCAGCGCGCCGTTCCGAGGCTCCGACCGTCCTCCGCCGACCGGCGCTGCGCGCCGGTCCCGGCCCGATTCGATCACTTCCGTGCGGCGCGCCGGCGCCGCGCGCCACGACGATGGAGCATCGCCATGGAATCCCAGGAACTGCGCAAGGTCGGCCTGAAGGTGACGCATCCGCGCATGCGCATCCTCGACATCCTCGAACGCGCCAGTCCGCGCCACGTCACCGCCGAAGACATCTATCGCCAGCTCATCGAGCACGACGAGGACATCGGCCTTGCCACCGTCTACCGCGTGCTGACCCAGTTCGAGGCGGCGGGCCTGGTGCTCAAGCACAATTTCGAGGGCGGGCAGGCGGTGTTCGAGCTCGATCGCGGCCACCACCACGACCACATGGTGGACCTGGACAGCGGCAAGGTGATCGAATTCACCAGCGAGGAGATCGAGCGCCTGCAGCACGAGATCGCCGAGCGCCACGGCTACGTGATCGAGGAGCATTCGCTGGTGCTGTACGTGCGGCGCAAGCGCGGCGCGGCGAGCTGAAATGGCGTCCGCGCCGGACGCCGCCGAGCCCGCGCCCGCGTCGCCGTTCGACGCCGCCGACGCGCGCTGGATGCGCCATGCGCTCGATCTTGCCGCGCGCGCCGAAGCGCAGTTCGACGAGATCCCGGTCGGTGCGGTGCTTGTGGGCGCCGACGGCGCGCTGCTCGCGGAAGGCCACAACCGCACCATCGGCGACCACGATCCGACCGCGCACGCGGAAATCGTCGCGCTGCGGGCCGCCGGTCAGGCGCTGCACAACTACCGCCTGGTCGGCACCACGCTGTACGTGACGCTGGAACCGTGCGCGATGTGCGCGATGGCGCTCGTCCATGCGCGCGTGGCGCGCGTGGTGTACGCCGCGCCCGACCCGAAGACCGGCGCCGCCGGCAGCGTATTCGATCTGCTCGGCTCGCCACGCCACAACCATCGCATCCGCATCGATGCGGGCCTGCTCGGCGACGAGGCCGGCGCGCGGCTCACCGCGTATTTCCGGCGCAAGCGCGGCAAGAGCGTCGCGCCGTAGCGCGGCGCCGTGGCTCGTCAGGCCGGCGAAGGCGCCGCGGCGTGGATTCGTCGCAGCCGCCGCAGCCGTCGCAGCTGCAGGGTCGCGATCACCAGGAACACGAGAAAGGTGCCGCCGACCAGCGTCTTGAGCTTCGGATCGTCCGGGCCGGTGATGTACGGCGCGTCCACCGGCAGCCGCACCAGCGTTTCGTTGAAGCCCGGGATGAAGTGGAAGAACACCGTCAGCGAGAACGCGAGGGCGGCGAAGCAGTCGCGCCAGCTTCCCGGCGCGGCGCCGCGCTCGGCGACGATGGCTGCGGCGAGTGTGAGCAGGGTGACGATGCTCAGCACATGCGCTTCGTTGAATCCGCCGTGGCGGAAGATGAACAGGCCGGTGATGGCGGCCGCCGCGGTCCACGCGACGTACGCCTTGCCCAGGCCCGTGTTCCAGCGGATGTCGCGCCGGCGCACGAGGTAGGAAAGACCCAGGCCCAGGGACATCAGGCTGATGGCGGTGTGGAACAGCCCGAAGGCGGTAATGCCGAGCATGCGCGTGAGCCTCGCTGGGTGCCGGTTGCGCCGCGGCCGGGGCATCGGCGGCTGCCGCGGAACAACATTGAAGAAAAGAGCGGAATCGCTCGGGCGCGCCACGCCGTCGCGCTCCGTCGGCAGCATGCGCCCGGCGCCGGGGCGGAACATCCGCTGATGCGGGGACCTGTGAGGCACCCGTTCGGGTGACGACATCGCCCTGCATCGTGGCGGCAGCGTGTCCGCCGCGGTGCTGCGAACTTGCGCGCTACGCGTCGCGGACGCCGCCGCGTCCGGACTCGTACCATCGCCTGGAGCGCCTGACGATGTGGACCACCGACAGCATCACCGGCACCTCGATCAGCACGCCGACGACGGTGGCCAGCGCCGCGCCCGACTGCACGCCGAACAGGCTCACGGCGGCGGCGACGGCCAGTTCGAAGAAATTGCTTGCGCCGATCAGCGCCGACGGTCCCGCCACGCAGTGCGCCACGCCGAGCCTGCGGTTGAGCAGGTACGCCAGGCCCGAGTTGAAATACACCTGGATCAGGATCGGCACCGCGAGCAGGGCGATGACCAGCGGCTGTTCGAGGATCTGCCGGCCCTGGAAACCGAACAGCAGCACCAGCGTCAGCAGCAGCGCCGCGAGCGACACGGGTCCGAGCGCTGCCAGCGCCCGCGCCAGCGCGGCCGCGCCGCCGCGTGCAAGGATCAGCCGCCGCACGATCGCCGCGATGACCACCGGCACCACGATGTAGAGCAGCACCGACAGCAGCAGCGTGTCCCACGGCACCGTGATGGCCGACAGGCCGAGCAGCAGCGCCACCAGCGGCGCAAACGCCACCACCATGATCGCGTCGTTGAGCGCCACCTGGCTCAGGGTGAAATTGGGTTCGCCGTCGCACAGGTTGCTCCACACGAAGACCATCGCCGTGCACGGCGCGGCCGCGAGCAGGATCAGGCCGGCGATGTAGGCGTCGATCTGCTCCGCCGGCAGGTAGGGCGCAAACAGGTGGCGGATGAAGATCCACGCCAGCAGGGCCATCGAGAACGGCTTGACCGCCCAGTTCACGAACAGCGTCACGCCGATGCCTTTCCAGTGCCGGCCGACCGTGCGCATCGCGCCGAAGTCGATCTTCAGCAGCATCGGAATGATCATCAGCCAGATCAGCAGCGCCACCGGCAGGTTGACCCTGGCGATTTCCATCGCGCCCAGGCGCGCGAATGTCGGTGCGAAGACGTGGCCCAGCGCCGTGCCCACCACGATGCAGGCCGCGACCCACAGGCTCAGGTAACGCTCGACGACCCCCATGCGTGGCGCGGAGACGCGAGACTCAGTCACGGGTTGTCCCCGCCTGGATCGCACCGATGCGATCGAGCGCCGGTCCGAGCGCGTCGGGCTCGGACCACACCGCGTCGGGAAGGTCGATCAGGGCACGCAGACGCGCCTTGATCGTGGCGTGCGCCTGCGCGAACGCCGCTGCCTTGTCCGCATCGCTGCCCTCGACGGCGGCGGGATCGGGCAGGCCCCAGTGGCTGCGGTGGAAGTCGCCGAAAAACACCGGACACGCTTCCGCCGCGGCGCTGTCGCAGACCGTGACCACCACGTCGAGCCGCGGTGCACCGTCGCCGGAAAACGCGTCCCAGGACTTGCTGTGCAGGCCGGCGGTCGCGATGCCCTCGGCCTGCAGCTGCGCGACGGCGAACGGATGGATGCGGCCGGTGGGCTGGCTGCCGGCGCTGAACGCTTCGAAGCGGCCGCGCCCCCAGGCGTTGAGGGTGGCTTCGGACAACACGCTGCGGGCGGAATTGCCGGTGCAGACGAACAGGACGCGATGCGGCATGGCGGGGGACTCGGGAGGGGCGGGCAGGGGGGCAGGGGCGCAGCCGCCGACCGGAGCGCAGGTCATATCGCCCGAGCCGGCGCAGCAGTTGCGCGTCAGGTACTCGATCAGGCCGTTCATCGCAGCGTAGTTGGCGCGGTAGCGCACGTAACGGCCGCGCGACTCGCCGTCGACCAGGCCGGCCTGGCTCAAGTCCTTGAGATGGAACGACAGCGTTGCCGGCGGAACCTGCAGCGCCTCGGCGATTTCGCCGGCCAGGCGTCCGGCCGGACCGGCCTCGACCAGCAGCCGGAACACCGCGAGCCGGGTGGCGTGGCCGAGCGCGGTCAGGGCCGCCAATGCATGTGTCGTTTCCATTGTTGTAGAATAATCGAATCTTCTTGGAGGTTTCACGTGTCGGCCGAACTTCCCCATCTCGATCCCCGCCGTCTGCCTGTCGTGGATCCGGCACTGCTGGCCCCGCCCGGCGGCAGCACGCATCCGCCCCGCATCCTCCTCCTGTACGGCTCGCTGCGGCCGCAGTCCTTCAGCCGCAAGCTCGCGCTGGAAGCCGAACGCCTGCTCCGCCATCTGGGGTGCGAGACCCGCGTCTTCGATCCGCACGACCTGCCGGTGCTCGACAGCGTCGCCGCGGACCATCCGAAGGTGCGGGAGCTGCGCGCGCTGTCGCTGTGGTCCGAGGGTCAGGTGTGGGTGAGCCCGGAGCGTCACGGCGCGGTCACCGGCGTGTTCAAGAACCAGATCGACTGGCTGCCGCTCGAGGACGGCAGCGTACGCCCGACGCAGGGACGTACGCTGGCGGTCATGCAGGTGTGCGGTGGTTCGCAGTCGTTCAACGTGGTCAACGCGCTGCGCGTGCTCGGGCGCTGGATGCGCATGGTGACGATCCCCAACCAGTCCTCCGTGGCCAAGGCCTGGCAGGAATTCGACGCCGACGGCCGCATGAAGCCGTCGGCGTTCTACGAGCGCGTGATCGACGTGATGGAGGAACTGGTGAAGTTCACCTGGCTGGTCCGCGACCGCAGTGCCTACCTCGTCGATCGCTACAGCGAACGCAACGGTGCGAACGCGTCGACGGTGCTCACGGCCGCGGCGGGCGTGGTGGAACCCCGACCGCTGGCAGCGGACGACGAGCCGCCTCCGAAGCAGATCGCATGCAAGCCACCGGTTGCCGGCGCGCGGGCGTGCTGCGCGTGACGATGACGCCGTTCCCGCCCCCGCGCATCGACGCCGCACGCGCGGATGACCTGCAGCCCATTCACGCCCTGCTCGTGTCGGCCGGTCTGCCGATCGACGATGTCGATATCGCGTTGCTCGCGGATTTTCTCGTGGTCCGCGGCGCGGGCGGTGTGGTCGGTGTCGTCGGCCTGCAGCGTGCCGGCGACGCCGCGCTGCTGCGGTCGCTCGCGGTCGCACCGCAGAGGCAACGATCGGGCCTGGGTGCTGCGCTGGTCGATGCCGCGGAAGCCGCCGCCGAGGCGCGCGGGATTGCCGCCCTGTTCCTGCTGACGACATCGGCCGCGCCATTTTTCGCCACCCGCGGCTATGCGCAGATCGAGCGCGCCGCGGCGCCGCCGGCGATCCGATCGACCGCGCAATTCGCGCAGCTGTGCCCGGCGTCGTCCGTGTTGATGGTCAAGCCCGTGCAGCGACGGCCACGCTGACGTTCGATCCCGCCGGTGCGGTTGCCCGGCGTGCAACGCAGCCGCTGCCGCGCCGCGCGCTGCGCCCATTATTTCCGCGACGCGCCGTAGGTGGAGATCTCGATCCGGTTGCGTCCGCCGCGCTTGGCCGCGTACAGGCGGGCGTCCGCGCGGCGCAGCAGGTCCTGCGCCTCGCACGGCGTGCCGGTCGGCACGATGTGCAGGCCGATGCTGATCGTCAGATCCACGCGGTGCGGGTCGGTGAGGATCGGGCGTTGCTCGATGCCGGCGCGCACGCGTTCGGCCACGGCCATCGCGGCGTCGGCATCGATGTGCGGCAGCACGATGGCGAATTCCTCGCCGCCGTAGCGCGCGAGGATCGCGTCGTCGTTCGCCACCGCCTGCGACAGGGCCGCCGCCGTCGCGCGCAGGCAGGCGTCGCCGACGGAATGGCCGTAGCGGTCGTTGATCGATTTGAAGTGGTCGATGTCGATCATCATCAGCGCCATCGGCGTGCGCTGCGCGTCCACGTCGCGGCAGACGCGCGCCAGCGCATCGTCCAGGTGGCGGCGGTTGTACAGGCCGGTGAGGCCGTCGCGGCGGGAGAAATCGTCGAGCCGGCGGTTCGCGTCCTCCAGGTGCTGCAGCGCGGCGTCGAGATCGGCGGTGCGCGCCTGCACGCGCGATTCGAGTTCGCTGCGCGCTTCACGCTGGATGCGCTCGTTCTCCGCGGTGAGCGCGTTGATGCGGTAGGCCAGCGCCAGCGAGAGCAGGATCATTTCCGCCGCCGAGCCGATCTGGATGCTGTATTCGGTGAGCGGCACCTTCGGCAGGATGCCCAGCGCCACCGCGGCGTAGATCATGGTGCCGATCAGCAGGATGCTCCACGCCAGCGCGAACTGCCGCGCCGGCGCGTACGAGCGCATGCTGCCGAACGCGGCGATCAGGATCACGGGCGCCACCGCCAGCGACAGCAGCGTCTGCAGGCGGATGACGACGCTGTACGGCGCGACCAGCGCGGCCAGCGCCAGCGCGAGCGCAAACGCCATGCACAGGCGCAGCAGCAGGTCGAACAGCGGCGCGCGTCGTGCAAGGTCGAGGAAGCGGCGACTGAACTGCATCACCGTGATCATCGAGAACGACACGCTCAGCAGCGTTGCAAGGTTGCCCCAGTGCGGCCACTGCGGCCACAGGTGCTGGAACGCGAGGCCGTTGAGGCACAGCAGCATCAGGCAATAGCTGGCCCCATACAGCGCGTACCAGAGGAAATTGCCGTCGCGCACCGAAGCGAACAGCAGCAGGTTGTAGAGCGTGAGCGCGACGAGGATGCCGTAGTAGAGGCCGAGCAGGAGACGGCTGGTCAGTTGTCCGGCGAGATAGGCGCGCGGATCGGCCAGCAGCAGGGGCACCTGCATCGAGCTCTGCGACTCGACGCGCAGGTAGAACGTCGCCGACGCGCGAGGCGCAAAATCGACGAGGAAGTTGAGGTGGCGATCGGCCAGATCGCGCGTGGCGAACGGCGTGCGGTCGCCGCCGTCGCGCCGGGTGACGGTGCCGGCGGCATCGATGCGGAACAGGGTCACGTGATCGAGCAGGGCATAGTCGATGACGAGGACGCGGCGCACCGCCTCCGGCAGGGTGTTCTCCACCTCGAAGCGGAACCAGTACGCCCCCTGCGCATAGCCGAACGTGGTTTCGCCGGGCGCGAGCGCGCGGAAACGCGCCGTTGTTCCCGGCGCGCGGACGGCGTCGAGATCTGCGGCATGGTCGGCGTTTTCGAGCACCTGCGTGGCGGGGGTGAGGTCGAGGACGGGCGGCGTGCCCGCGTCGAGCAGTACGCGCGCGTCCGCGTCCGGACACGCGCCCAGCAGGAGCAGGCACGCAAGCGCGCCAGCCCGCAACAGCTTCATGGTGAGGTCGGTGACTCTGGATTCCCGCTGCGAGCATACGCAGGTATCGCCATGCGGAGTGCACGGATTCGCGCGCAACTGCCCGCCGACACAAGAGTTTGCAGCTCCGGAGGCAGTCGGCGCGAAAGATGTTTGCCATTGTAATAGCGCATTAATACAATGCGCGTCCCGCCCCGGACCACGCTGCGAATGAAGCGCCGCGCCCTGCAGCCCGATGCCGCCCCCACCGATGCGCTCGACGCCTTGTGCGATGCGCTGCTGACCGCGCGCTCGCGCGCCGACGTGCGCGCGCTGCTGGTCGACCTGTGCACGCCGGCGGAACTCGAAGCGCTGTCGGACCGCTGGCATGTCATCCCGCTGCTGCTCGACGGCCTGCCGTACCGCGAAATCCACGATCGCACCGCCGTCAGCGTGACCACCATCGGCCGCGTCGCCCGCTGCCTGATGCACGGCGCCGGCGGCTACCGCAGCGCGGCCGCGCGCCTGGGCCTGGCCGATCCCTCCATCCTGTCCGCCACCGGAATCGACGCCCGATGAGCAACAAACCCCGCGACCGCCTGCGCGTCGCCACGCAGAAATCCGGCCGGCTCACGGATGCCGGCCGCGATCTGCTCACCCGCTCGGGGCTTTCGTTCCGCGAAAGCCGCGACCGTCTGTTCTGCTACGGCGAATCGCTGCCGATCGATCTGCTGCTGGTGCGCGATGACGACATTCCGGGCCTCATCGCCGAGGGCACCTGCGATCTCGGGTTCGTCGGCCGCAATGTGCTGGAAGAGCAGCGCCTGGAGCGCACGCGCCGCGGCGAGGCGGCGCCGTTCCGCGAACTGCGCGCACTGGGATTCGGGCGCTGCCGGCTGTCGATCGCCGTGCCGCAGGACATGGCCTGGGCCGGTCCGCAGAGCCTCGCCGGCCTGCGCATCGCCACGTCCTATCCGCAGCTGCTCGGCGACTGGCTCGATCGCCACGGCATCGCGGCGCAGGTGGTGATGCTGTCGGGTTCGGTCGAAATCGCGCCGCGTCTGGGCACGGCCGAAGCGATCTGCGACCTCGTGTCCTCCGGCGCCACGCTCGCGGCAAACCAGTTGCGCGAGGTGGCCACCGTGCTGGACAGCGAAGCGGTGCTCATCGGCCCCGCGCAGCCGTTCGCGGACGAACGCGGCGACCACGCCGACCTGCTGCTGCGCCGCCTCGACGGCACGCTGCAGGTGCGCGACAGCAAGCTGCTGATGCTGCATGTGGATCGAACCGCGCTCGACGCCGTGATCCGTCTGCTGCCCGGCATCGACACCACGCCCATCGTCACCGCCCTCGACGGCCGCAGCGATGCGGTGGCGCTGCAGGCCGTCTGCCAGGGCGCCATCACCTGGCAGCACCTGGAAGACATGAAACGCGCCGGCGCCCGTTCGATGCTCGTGCTGCCGGTGGAGCAGATGCTGGCTTGAAGTCGGGATTCGGGATTCGGGATTGGTGATTCGAGATTCGAGATTCGACAATCCCACGCCCGCCATCACGAAGTCACCGCGACCCTTGCTTCAGCTCTTGCGAATCACGAATCACCAATCACGAATCACGAATCACGACCCAACCAATGCACATCCACGACTGGAACGCCCTCGACGAACCCGCCCGCGACGCCTTGCTGCGCCGACCGGCGCAGCGCGATGCGTCGGCGCTGCGCGCGGACGTGGCACGCCTCATCGCGCAGGTGCGCGCCGACGGCGACAGTACGCTGCGGGCGCTTACCCGGCGCTTCGACGGCTGCCAGCTCGGGCCGCTCGACGTCACCGAGGAGGAATTCGACGCGGCCGAGGCCCGGGTGCCCGCCGATCTGCGGGCCGCCATCGTTGCCGCGAAGGCGCGCATCGAAGCCTTCCATCGCGCCGGCATGGCGCAGCCGTACGTGATCGAAACCGCGCCCGGCGTGCGTTGCGAGCGGGTGCTGCGGCCGATCGCGCGCGTCGGCCTGTACGTGCCGGCGGGCTCGGCGCCGCTGCCGTCGACCGCGCTGATGCTCGGCGTGCCGGCGCAGCTGGCCGGGTGTCCGCAGGTCGTGCTGTGCAGTCCGCCGCGTGCCGACGGCAGTGTCGATCCGGCCGTGCTCGCGGTCGCGCGGCTGTGCGGCGTCAGGCGCGTGTTCAAGCTCGGCGGCGTGCAGGCGATCGCGGCGATGGCCTACGGCAGCGACACCGTTCCGCGCTGCGACAAGCTGTTCGGACCGGGCAACGCATGGGTCACCGAGGCCAAGCAGCAGGTGTCCACCGACCCGGACGGCGCCGCGATCGACATGCCGGCCGGCCCATCGGAAGTGCTGGTGATCGCCGACGCGGGCGCGGACCCGGAATTCGTCGCGGCCGACCTGCTGTCGCAGGCCGAGCACGGTCCGGACTCGCAGGTGCTGCTGCTCAGCGACAGCGATGCGATGCTGGCCAGCGTGGCGCGGGAAATCGCGTCGCAGGCGCAAACGCTGCCGCGACGCGAGATCGTCGATGCGGCGCTGGCGCACGCGCGGCTGGTGCGGGTGCGCGACATCGCACAGGCACTGGACGTGTCCAACCGCTACGCGCCGGAGCATCTGATCCTCGCGCTGCGCGAACCGCGCGCGTGGATCGATGCGATCGAAAGCGCGGGCTCGGTGTTCCTCGGCGACTACGCACCCGAGGCGCTCGGCGACTACTGCAGCGGCACCAACCACGTGTTGCCGACCTACGGTTTCGCACGGGCATGGAGTGGCGTGTCCGTGGCGAGCTTCCAGAAGTCGATCACGCTGCAGCAGGTCGACGCCGAGGGTCTGCGCGGCATCGGCGGCGACGCCGCGACGCTTGCGCGCGTGGAGCAGCTGCACGCGCACGAGCGCGCGGTCACGCGCCGCCTTGTGCGCATCGCGGAGACGCCGGCATGAGCGTGCTCGACCTCGTGCGGCCGGATCTGCGCGACTTCGCAGGCTACAGCTCGGCGCGCCGCGCCGGTGTCGGCGGAACGGTGTGGCTCAACGCCAACGAAAACCCGTGGCCCGGTCCGGTGGACGCCGGGCAGGGCCTGAACCGCTACCCGCAGCCGCAGCCGGCGGCGTTGCGCGACGCGCTCGCCACGCTGTACGGCGCGGCGCCGGAGCAGGTGCTGGTCGGCCGCGGCAGCGACGAGGCGATCGACCTGCTGGTCCGCGCCCTGTGCCGGCCGCGGATCGATGCGGTGGTGATCGCGTCGCCGGTGTTCGGCATGTACGCGGTCAGCGCGCGGTTGCAGGACGCGCCGCTGGTCGACGTGCCGCTGATCGACGGTGCGGATGGATTTGCCGCCGATCTGGATGCCATCGGCGCTGCCGCGCTGGCGCGCGGTGCGCACCTGGTGTTCCTGTGCAGCCCGTCCAATCCGACCGGCGAGGCCGTGCCGCTGCAGGCCATCGCGGCACTGGCGCGCCGCCTCGATGGCCGCGCGGTGGTCGTGGTGGACGAGGCCTACGGCGAATTCTCCGACCAGCCATCGGCGGTGTCGCTGCTTGCGACGCACCCGAACGTGGCGGTGCTGCGCACCCTGTCGAAGGCGCATGCGCTTGCCGCCGCACGCATCGGCACGCTGATCGCGGCGCCCGAGCTGATCGCCGTGCTGCGCAATTGCCAGGCGCCGTATCCGCTGCCGACACCGTGCGTGACGCTGGCGCTCGATGCGCTGGCGCCCGCGTCGCTCGTGCGCACGCGCGAGCGTGTGGCGCGGCTCGTGGCCGAGCGCGAGCGCCTGCGCGTCCGGCTCGCCGATGTCGCCGGCGTGCGCCGCGTGTACCGCTCGCAGGGCAACTACCTGCTGGTGCGGTTCGACGACACGGACGGCGCGTTCGCACGCCTGCTCGCCGCCGGTGTCGTGGTGCGCGACATGCGCGCCAACCCGGCGCTGCACGACGCACTGCGCATCAGCATCGGCACGCCCGACGAAAACGACGCGGTGATCGCCGCCCTGCACACCGAACGAGCCGCCGCATGACCCGCATCCTCTTCATCGACCGCGACGGCACCCTCATCGAGGAGCCGCACGACTTCCAGATCGATGCGTACGAGAAACTCCGCTTCGTGCCGAACGTGATCCCGGCGCTGCTGCGGCTGCGCGATGCGGGGTTCGAGTTCGTGCTGGTGACCAACCAGGACGGCCTGGGCACCGACAGTTTCCCGCGCGCGACCTTCGAGGGCCCGCATGCGCTGATGCAGCAGATCCTCGCCTCGCAGGGCATCGTGTTCCGCGAGGAACTCATCGACACGAGCTTTCCGCACGAGAACCTACCGACGCGCAAGCCGGGCATCGGCCTTGCGCTGCACTATCTGCGCGACCGTTCGATCGATCTGGCGGGTTCCGCGATGGTGGGCGACCGCGATACCGATCTCGAATTCGCCGCCAACCTCGGCGTGCGCGGCTTCAAGCTCGGCCCGGGCCTCGACACCTGGGACAGCATCGCGCACGTGCTCGCCGATGCGCCGCGCACGGCGGCGGTGGCGCGCGCGACGCGCGAGACGCGCATCCGCGTCGAGGTGGACCTCGATCGCAGCGCCGAGCCGCGCATCGCCACCGGGCTCGGCTATTTCGACCACATGCTCGAACAGATAGGCAAACACGGCGGTTTCGCGCTCACGCTCACCTGCGAGGGCGACCTGCACATCGACGAGCACCACACGGTGGAGGACAGCGCGCTCGCGCTCGGTCAGGCGCTGCGCCAGGCGCTGGGCGACAAACGCGGGATCGGTCGTTACGGCGCCGCGGCCCAGGCGGCGGACGCGACGCTCGGCGACCTCGACGCTCGCGGCGAGATCCTGCTGCCGATGGACGAAGCCATCGCACGCGCCGCGCTGGATTTTTCCGGGCGCCCGTATTTCGTGTTCGACGGCGTCTTCCCGCGCGAACGCGTCGGCGAACTGCCGACCGAGCTCGTCCCGCATTTCTTCCGCTCGCTGTGCGAAACCGCCGGTCTCAACCTCAACCTCACGGTGCGCGGCGACAACGCACACCACATGGTCGAGGCCTGCTTCAAGGCCACCGCGCGCGCGTTGCGTCAGGCAATCCGCCGCGACGGGCGCGAGCTGCCCAGCACCAAGGGCACGCTGTGAGCGGCGTGGTGCTCATCGATGCCGGGGGCGCCAACATCGGCTCGGTGCGTTATGCGCTGCAGCGCCTGGGCGTCGACGCGCAGCTGAGCGGCGACGCGGCGACGATCCGCCGCGCCGAGCGCGTGATCCTTCCGGGCGTCGGTGCCGCGGCACCGGCGATGGAGCGGCTGCGCGCACTCGACCTGGTCGACACGATCCGCAGCCTCACCCGGCCGCTGCTCGGCATCTGCCTCGGCATGCAGCTGCTGTTCGAGCACTCGGACGAGGCGGGCAGCATGGCGACGGAGGGCGCCGGCGTGGCCTGCCTCGGCCTGCTGCCGGGCACGGTGACGAAGCTGCCCGCGGCCGCCGGCATCCGCATCCCGCACATGGGCTGGAACACGCTGCTGCCGCGCCGTGCCGACGCGCTGCTCGACGGCATCGCCGCGGGCGACCATGCCTATTTCGTGCACAGCTACGCCGCGCCGGTCACCGACGACTGCATCGCGACGTGCGCCCACGGCACGTCGTTCGCCGCCGTGGTGCGGCGCGGCCGTATCGCCGGCGCGCAGTTCCATCCCGAGCGATCGGCGCAGGTCGGCGCACGCATCCTGCAGAATTTCCTTCGCATGGACTTCGAATGAGCCTCACCGTCTATCCCGCGATCGACGTGCGCGAACACCGCGTCGTGCGCCTGCGGCAGGGCGACTACGCGCAGGAGACGCGCTACGCCCACAATCCGCTCGAGCTTGCGCAGCACTATGCCGCCGCCGGCGCAACGTGGCTGCATCTGGTGGACCTCGACGCCGCGCGCCACGGCGGCTACACGCTGTCCCCGCTGGTGCGCGCGATCAAGGCCACCACGCCGCTGCGCGTGCAGACCGGCGGCGGCGTGCGCGACGAAGCCGACGTGCGGCATGTGCTCGACGCCGGCGCCGACCGCGTGGTGCTCGGCAGCGTGGCCGTGCGCGACCCGGCACGCGTGGCGGGCTGGATCGCAGGGTTCGGTGCCGAGCGCATCACCGTCGCGCTCGACACGCGGCAGGACGCCGACGGCATCTGGCGCATGCCGCTGCACGGCTGGACCGAAACCTCGCCGACCACGCTCGACGAATTGCTGCACGTCTACGCCGCCTCGGATCTTCGCCACGTGTTGTGCACCGACATCGGGCGCGACGGCATGCTCGCCGGCCCGAACCTTGCGCTGTACGGCTACCTGCGCGAACGCGCGCCGACGCTGCAGCTGCAGGCGTCCGGCGGCGTGCGCGATGTCGGCGACGTGCGCGCGGCCGGCGCCACCGGCTGCGCCGGCGTCGTGCTCGGCAAGGCCCTGCTCGACGGCCGCCTGGACCTGCGCGAGGCGCTCGCATGCTGAGCCGGCGCATCGTGCCGTGCCTGGACGTGCGCGACGGCCGCGTGGTGAAGGGCGTGCGCTTCCGCGATCACGTGGACATGGGCGATATCGCCGAGCTCGCACAACGTTATCGCGACGAGGGTGCGGACGAGCTGGTGTTCTACGACATCGCGGCGAGTCCCGAAGGTCGCAGCGTGGATCGCGGCTGGGTCGAGCGTGTGGCACGGCTGATCGACATCCCGTTCTGCGTGGCCGGCGGCATCCGCAGCGTCGACGACGCTCGCGCGGTGCTGCATGCGGGCGCGGACAAGGTGTCGATCAACACGCCCGCGCTGCAGCGGCCGGCGCTGATCGGCGAACTGGCCGATGCGTTCGGGGTGCAGTGCGTCGTGGTGGGCATCGACAGCCAGCGCGATGCGGACGGCCAGTGGCGCGTGCGCGCGTTCACCGGCGATCCGTCGATGACGCAGGCGCTGCAGCGCCGCACTCTCGATTGGGTGGAGGAGGCGCAGGCGCTCGGCGCGGGCGAGATCGTGCTCAACTGCATGGGCGCGGACGGCGTTCGCGGCGGCTACGACATCGAGCAGCTGCGTGCCGCACGCGCCGTGTGCCGCGTGCCGCTGGTGGCGTCCGGCGGGGCCGGCGAGATGACGCACTTCCGCGATGTGTTCGAGCAGGCCGACGTCGACGCGGCACTCGCGGCCAGCGTCTTCCATTCCGGGTCGATCGCGATCCCGGCGCTGAAACGGTCGCTGCGCGCGGCAGGCATCGAGGTGCGGGCATGAGCCCGGTCGCGTTCGACGGCGACATGCTCGACTGGGCAAAGGCACCGGACGGCTTGCTGCCGGCCATCGTGCAGGATGCGTCCACGCACCGCGTGCTGATGCTCGGCTACATGAACCGCGCGGCGCTCGCGGCCACGCTCGCGAGCGGCCACGTGACGTTCTTCAGCCGCAGCAGGCAGCGGCTGTGGATGAAGGGCGAGGGCAGCGGGCACGTGCTGTCGCTGGTGTCGATCCGGGCCGATTGCGACGCCGACACGCTGCTCGTCCAGGCGACGCCGCGCGGACCGACGTGCCATCTGCAGCGGACCAGCTGTTTTCCGGATGCGCCGGGCGATGCCTTGGCGGACCTCGATGCGCTGATCGCGTCGCGCAGCGTCGAGCGGCCGTCGGGAAGCTATACGACGAAGCTGTTCGACGCCGGCGTGAAACGCATCGCGCAGAAAGTGGGCGAGGAGGGCGTCGAGACGGCACTGGCCGCCGTCGCCGGCGACGACGCGGAACTGCGCAACGAGTCCGCCGACCTGCTGTACCACCTGCTCGTGGTGCTGCGCGCGCGCGGGCTGGGGCTGGTCGACGTACTGGAGACATTGCGCGACCGGCAGGGGTGATCGGATCGGCGCGGCGCGTGAACGTCGTGGCTCCGGCAACCGGCGCGGGTGCGTTCCGCAGACGAAAAAAACCCCCGGCAAGACGCCGGGGGCCGGAGCACACGACCCGGGATGCGCGCGGCATCCCGGACACGCGGCGACTACGGGACGCAGATCGCGTAGACCGTGATGCCGATGTTCTGGTTGTTGTTGTAGGCCACGATCGTCCCGGTCCAGGCGCCGCTGGTCGACGGCCAGTTGCGGGCGATCTGGTAGTAGGACGTATTGGTGGTGTTGATCCCCCCGCCGATCACGCGCGGAGTCTGCGCCGGACAGGTGGCCGTTGCCGACAGCGTTTCCAGATTGTCCAGATCGGTGTTGCTGTTGGTCGCGGTCACGATGTTGACCGTGGTCTGGGCAAAGTTGCCGCCCGGACCCTGCGCGCCTTGCGGACCCTGCGGACCGACCGCACCGGCGGGGCCGGTGTTACCGACCGGACCTTGCGGGCCGGCCGGGCCGGTCAGGCCGATGGGACCTTGCGGGCCCACGGCGCCGGTGAGACCGATCGGACCCTGAGGGCCTGCCACACCCGCCGGACCCTGTGCGCCCGGGGCGCCGGTTTCGCCGTCGGCGCCCGCGGGTCCTTGCGGCCCCGGGGCGCCGGTGTCACCGGCGGGGCCCTGTGGACCGGCCGGACCGACAGCACCCGTCAGGCCGATCGGGCCCTGCGGGCCTGTCGCGCCGATGTCGCCGGCGGGGCCTTGCGGGCCAGCCGGACCGACAGCGCCGGTCAGGCCGATCGGACCTTGGGGACCTTCCGCACCGGCCGGGCCCTGCGGACCGGTCGCTCCGGTGTCCCCGGCGGGGCCTTGCGGGCCGGCCGGACCGACGGCGCCGGTCAGACCGATCGGGCCTTGGGCGCCTTCCGCACCGGCCGGGCCCTGCGGACCTTCCGCTCCGGCCGGACCTTGCAGACCTGTCGCGCCGGTGTCACCGGCGGGTCCCTGCGGGCCGGCCGGGCCGACAGCACCGGTCAGGCCGATCGGTCCCTGCGGACCTTCTGAGCCGGCCGGACCTTGCGGACCTGTCGCGCCAGTGTCACCGGTGGGGCCTTGCGGGCCAGCCGGGCCGACATCACCGGTCAGGCCGACGGGTCCTTGCGGACCTTCCGCGCCGGCCGGACCTTGCGGACCCGTCGCGCCGGTGTCACCGGCGGGGCCTTGCGGGCCGGCCGGACCGACCGCGCCGGTCAAACCGATTGGTCCCTGCGGACCTTCTGCGCCGGCCGGGCCCTGCGGACCTGTCGCGCCGATATCACCGGCGGGGCCCTGCGGGCCGGCCGGGCCGACAGCACCGGTCAGGCCGATCGGTCCCTGCGGACCTTCCGCGCCGGCCGGACCCTGCGGACCCGTCGCGCCGGTGTCACCAGCGGGGCCTTGCGGGCCGGCCGGGCCGACACCACCGTTCAGGCCGACCGGTCCCTGTGGACCTTCCGCTCCGGCCGGACCTTGCGGACCGGTCCCGCCGGTGTCACCGGCGGGGCCCTGCGGGCCGGCCGGACCGACCGCGCCGGTCAAACCGATTGGTCCCTGTGGACCTTCCGCTCCGGCCGGACCTTGCGGACCGGTCCCGCCGGTGTCACCGGCAGGGCCCTGCGGGCCAGCCGGACCGACAGCGCCGGTCAGACCGATCGGACCTTGGGGGCCTTCCGCACCGGCCGGGCCCTGCGGACCGGTCGCGCCGGTGTCACCGGCGGGGCCTTGCGGGCCGGCCGGGCCGACATCACCGGTCAGGCCGATCGGGCCCTGCGGACCTTCCGCACCGGCCGGGCCCTGCGGACCTGTCGCGCCGGTGTCACCGGCGGGGCCTTGCGGGCCAGCCGGGCCGACATCACCGGTCAGGCCGATTGGTCCCTGCGGACCTTCCGCGCCGGCCGGACCAACATCACCGGTCAGGCCGATCGGCCCCTGCGGACCTTCCGCACCGGCCGGGCCCTGCGGACCTGTCGCGCCGGTGTCACCGGCGAGGCCTTGCGGGCCGGCCGGACCGACCGCACCGGTCAAACCGATTGGTCCCTGCGGACCTTCCGCGCCGGCCGGGCCCTGCGGACCTGTCGCGCCGGTGTCACCGGCGGGGCCTTGCGGGCCGGCCGGACCGACCGCGCCTGTCAAACCGATTGGTCCCTGCGGACCTTCGGCACCCGTCGGGCCTTGCGGACCGGCCGGGCCGACATCACCGGTCAAGCCGATGGGCCCTTGCGGACCTTCCGGCCCGGTGTCGCCCTGCGGTCCCGCCGGGCCGGCTTCGCCAGCCGGGCCCTGCGGACCGGCCGCCCCGTCCGCGCCCGCCGGGCCCACCTCGCCCTGCGCGCCGGCCTCGCCCTGAGGGCCCATGTCTCCCTGGGGCCCCTGCGGACCAATCGGCCCGATCGCGCCTTCGGCCGCGTTGAGAGCCCACTGCGCCACCGGCGCGGTGGAGATGGGCTGGCGCGGCAGTGCAGAGCCGTCCACGCTCACCTGCAGGTAGGTCTGTTCGCCGGTGAAGGCGCCGGGAAACGCGAGATTGATGCTGAACACGCCGCGCACCACCGGGTAGTCCGGCTCGTTGATGGTGCTGCCGATCTGGGTGCCGCCGTTCTGCTCGGTCCAGAGCGAGAAGGCGAGGTCGCGGGTGCCGTTGACGGCGGCGCCGTTCTGCTCGAGGCGGCCCTGGTAGACGAAGTCGGGCAGCTGCATGGCCTTGTCCGCACCCGGAGCCGCCAGCGCGGCGGCGCCCGGCACGGTGAGCGCAAGCGACAGCGCAAGAAACAGTGTGCGGTGGTTCATGGTGTGCAACCCTCTTGGTCGTTGCCTTCAAAGCTGTCCTTGAAGAGCGTGAAAGTGCCGGTGGAAATCGGGGAGGTACCGACCGTGGCGGGGAATCCGCTGGTGATCCGGTAGGTGCCGTCGGACACGGTGCCTGCGGCGGGTTCGCCGACGGTGCTGACGAGCGCGTAGCAGTCGTTGCTGGACACGGCGCCGCCGCTGGCGGTGGTGCCGTTCCTGAGGGTGTAGCCGCCGTCGCCGGCCGACGCGAAGCCGGCGAGCGAGGCGGCGACGAGCAGTGCGAACGCACGTCTCGCATGTCGCCGGGTGCTGGGTGGTTTCATCCGTGTCCCCTGTGGGCGGCTGCCGCAGGCAACCGCCGTCGTTTCGGTGAATTGCGGGCAAGCCGGGACCGCCGCGCGGCGCGGGGCCGTGCGTGGAGGCGTTGCGGAATGCGGCCGGCGGGCCGCGGCGGGATTCGCGCGGGCTAGCGGTTGGGCGGTATGCCGCGCGGGTCCGGGGCGAGGCCGGCGCACGGCCGGTCCGGCGGTGCCAGGCACCGTGGCGTGATCTTCTGCAAGCAGACCCCCTGTCGATCTGTTGGCGTTTTGATGTCGCGGTTGCGCGGATCAACCGGGGCGAAAATTTATGAGAAGCCGATCACATTTCCCGCGTTGTGCAATCTTCCCGCACCAAATCGTGAAATTGAAGCGGTTAAGTGTGAAGAAACATCACGTTATCGGAAAGTGTGAATCCGTTCTCTGACATCGGTCGGCAGTGTGTGGCCGGGCACGCCAGAAAGTGCCGGCGGGCGTCGCATGGTCGACGCGCCAGGGCGCAGAGCGCCATTTTCGGGGCCCGGAAACGACACACGCGCTCGCCGGAGCGAACGCGTGTGCGGGTGTGCAGCCATGCGCGGTGGCCCGCGCGGACACTCAGGGCGTCATTCGAGCGTGAACCACTGCACCTCGACGCGGCGGTTGAGGTCGCTGTCGGGTCCTGCCGGTTCTTCCCAGCCGCGGCCGACGAGCTCGATGCGCTCCGGCCCGATGTTCGGATACTTCTTCACCAGCGCGTCGCGCACGGCCTGCGCGCGCTGGCGCGACAGTTCCATCGCCTTCAACGCCATGCTGCGCACCAGCGGCTGGCCGCCCTGCTTCTCGAATTCGGCCAGGCGCGCGTTGTCCACGTGCCCGCGCAGCAGCACGATCGAGCCCGGGCTCACCTGCAGGAAGTTCTTGATCGTCTCCAGGTAGCCGACGTTTTCCTGCGCGCTGTTGTCGAGGTTCGACGAGTTGGGCTCGAAGAAGAAGCGGATGTCCTTGGACAGCAGCGCGTCGCCTTCGAGCGAGACGTTGCCGCCGGTCTTGATCGGCGCGATGGCGATGGTCTGTCCGGCGAATTCGCTGGCCTTCTGCAGCGCATCCAGCGCCGTGGTGTCGACGAAGCGCGCCGGGTCCGCCGGGTTCCGGATCACGTTGCCATAGGCGAGCACCGACGACTGGAAGATGCCCTGGAACGAGCCGGCGGCGTCGATCTGGCCGCTGAAGAACGCGAGGTTCTCGGGCAGGTTGGACAGGTGCACCTTGGCGAGCTCTTCCTTCGTGTCCGCCTCGCTCCACGAGAAGGCCTTGGCGATCACGGCGAGGTTGCGCTCGGGCTCGTCGCGCACGCGGCGGTTGCCGTCCAGCAGGCCGTGCACGAGGCCCTTGACCCATTCGGGCTTGGCCTGCGCGAAGCCCTTGTTGACCAGCAGCAGGTCCGCGACGATCAGCAGGTTGCGGTTGGAGACCAGCGTCTTCGCGCTGCCGCCGGACGCCGCGACCACTTCGTCGGTGCGCGGCGACCAGCCCACGCAGCCGTTGAGCCGCGGCCGGCCGGTGCCGAGTTCGGCTTCGTACGCGTCGCAGGCGACGAACGCGTCTTCGTAGAACACCAGGCCCAACTCGCCGGCGGCCGGGCGCGCGTCCAGATCGCGCAGCACCTTCACGGGCACGCCGGCTTCCGAGGCCAGATAGCGGATGAAGAATTCGCTTTCGTTGAACTGCGAGGCCGCGAGGATCTTGCCCTTGAGCTGGTTGATGCTGGTGATGCCGCTGTCGACCACGACCTGGTCTGCGCCGCGCGAGAAGCCGATCTGCGCCGGCACCGTCACGTCGAACTGGCGGCCGAGCACGGCGAGCACGTCGGCGGTCGTCACGCTGGCGGCGACGCGGCCGTTGTTGAGTTTCGACCAGCCTTCCTCCTCGCTCAGCGTCAGGCGTACCTGGAAGCCATAGTTGCGCGCGAAAAACGAATCGGGGTTCGGCGCGAGCCCGCCGTTGGCAACGATGAGGCCCGCATAGCCTGCGTACTCGCTCATGTCGACATCGACGATGTCGCCCTGCGGCTGGTACGGCGCGGGCTGGTCGAGCGTGGGCGTGCCGGTGACCGGTTCGATCGGATCCGGCGCGTCGCCCGGCGGCGTCGCGGGCGCATCGTCTCGGTCGTCCGCGGGCGTGTTGGCCGTGGTGCGGTCGCGCGGCGTGTCGTCGCCGCCCATGTCCTTCAGCGCCAGCCAGCCGCCCAGGCCGAGCAGCGCAAGCACCAGCAGCACGGTGATGAACTTGCCGGCGGCGTTGCCGCCTTGATGGCGCGTGTGACGCGTGCAGGATTTCATCGCGATTCTCCTTCGGATACGGCGGTGCGGGACGTGCGGCCGCGCAGCACGTGACGTGGCAGCGAGGCGGAGTCGTTGAAATCGAGCGAGCCGATGAGGTCGCGCTGGCTGTCGAGCCAGCGGTTGGCTTCGTTGAACGAGGCGGTGAGTGCGTCGAGCGAGCTGCCGATGCGCGATTCGTCGGTGGCGAGCAGGGTCTGTTCGCGGATCAGCGCCACCTGCTGGTCGATGCGCGAAAGCTCGGCGTCGATGCGCTCCTTGCGCCGCGCCGCTTCGATGTGCGCGGCCTGGCGTGCGTCGATGACGGCCTTCTGCTGCTCCAGGCTGCGGCGCAGGTCCGGATCGACATCGCTCGCGGCGAGGCGTGCATCGATCGAGGTTTCCTGGTCGGCGAGCCGCGCGCTTTCCTTCTTGGCGGTGGCCACCACGCGCGAGATCGCCTCCAGTGCCGACAGCAGGCGCAGATGCAGCCAGACGAGCTGTTCCACGCTGTCGGCGTGCGCCGCCATCACCGGGCTCTTGTCCAGGCTCGCGACGATGTCGCTGGCGCGTTGCTCGAGCGCCGCCTGGCGCGCGCGGTCGGCGGCGTCGAGCGGATCGAGCAGGGCGCGGTAGCGCTGCTCGTCCGGCTGCAGCGCGCGCACCTTCGCATCCACCGTGGCGCGGAACCGCTTGTTGTTCGCCAGCCACGCGAGGTACGCGATCTCGAGCCCGGCGCCGACGATGAAGAAGCCCGGGCTCAGCACCGCGCCGAGCATCGCGAACGTGGCCAAGCCGAACCAGTTCGGCGGGATCGGCATGCCGAACGGCCGCGCGGTGAACGCGGCCCACCAGTACGACGGCGGCTTCGTCGTCACGCGGCGCCTCCGAGGTGGCGCAGCTCTTCGGGCACGAAGGCCATGTCGGTGGCTTCGCGGATGGCGATGCGCATCTGGAACTCCATCGTGTCGGGCGGCACCGGCGGCTGGTAGCCGTGCAGGCTCTGTTCGAGTGCGGCCAACGACTGCATCGGGCCGGTGCGCACCAGGCGATACACCTTCACCGCCAGCGCTTCGGCGGCACCCGGCGTGAGCAGGGTCGGCAGCGGCAGATGCGCGATCGCGTCGGCACCGGGCGCGATGTCGAAGCGCTTGAGCAGCGCGTTGAGCAGCGCTGCGCTCTCGGCCACGGTGGTGGTGGGCAGCAGGGGAATCTTCACGTCGACGCGGCCCGGGCGCTTGAGATCGACTTCGATCAGGTCCGGGCGCGACGAGGCGAGGATCCACATCAGCCGGCCGCGGTTGTCCGAATCGCTCATTTCCTGCGCGATCATCGAGTAGATGCGGCCGGACAGGCCGCTGTCGCTGCTGCCCGAGTCGCGCCGGCCGAGGGTCTGGTCGGCCTCGTCGACGAACACGATGCAGCGACCGAGCGCGCGGATCAGGCGGAAGATCTTCTCGAGGTTGCCTTCGCTCGATCCGACCCAGCGATCGCGGAAATTCTTGAGCTTGACCACCGGCACGCCGGCCTCGCCCGAGAGGCATTCGACGAGATACGTCTTGCCGGTGCCGACCGGCCCGCAGAACAGGTAACCCATCGGCAGCGCGCGCAGGTCGGCCGCGCGCCACAGTGCGATGTCCTGGCGCAGCCAGGCCTTCAGCGCCGGTGTGGAGTGATAGTCGTCCAAGGTGCGGTGCGATTCGATGAACTCGATGAGATTCGAGGCATCGCCTTCGATCAGCTCCTTCTTCGCCAGCGCCCAGTCCGTCGGCCCGAGCACCTTGCCCTCGTGCGCGCGGCGTTTCACCAAGCTCTGCAGCGCGCTCACGCTGACGCCGGACAGCGCGTCGGCGGCCTGTGCATCGCCCTGGTTCACATCGAAGGCGCGGGGATGGTCCACGCGCAACTGTGCGAGCGCGCGCTGCAGCACGGCGGCATCGGGCAGCGGCACGCGGATGCGCGACACGCGCGGGTTGAACGCGACCTGGGGATGCAGGTCGTTGAGGTTGTCGGCGATCAGCAGGGTGACGAAGTGCTGCTCGGCGAACGGTGCCTCGGAGGCGAGATCGCGCACCAGGCTTGCAAGGCCCGCGACCTCGAAATCGCCCTGGCGGCTGCCGGGCATCAGCTGGTCGGCGCCGCGCACGATGAAGGCGATGTGTTCGTCGTCGCCGCGCCCGAGCGCGCGCAGGTTGGCGCGGTAGCGCACGTAGCGCGCGACCACCTCGACCGCGGCGCGCGGATCGCGCGGCCAGGGTTGCAGTTCCTTCGCCGCGGGCCACTGCTGCACGCGGTCGGCGCCGCGCAGCACCGCGAGGCCGTTGCCGGCGTCGTACGAGAACACGACGTGGAAGCCGGCGAGCAGTTGCGCATCGATGAATTTCGTGAGTCCGACGAGGTGGCCCTGCAGCGGGAAGCGGTCGGAGACCGCGCCGTACAGCACGAACTGGCTATGCGCGCCGCTTTCGTAGGCGAGGGCGAGCTCGCGGATCCAGGCGGGGCAGTCGGCGTCGAGCGTCATTGGGCGGTCGGTTTCGTGGCTCTTGAGGTGCTTCTCGCCGTCATGGAAAGGACGGAGGGCCGCAGGAACGATGGCGGAGGCTGACTCTTGCTTTGGCTTTTGAGCCCTTTCCCTTCCCCCTTGATGGGGGAAGGGTTGGGATGGGGGTGGCTCTTGATCCTGGTTCTCGAACGACTCGCGTTGGAAATCAGCGGCGGGCGGCAATCAATGTTCAGGCAGGCGCGATGGTGTAGTAACCACGGGTGGATCGGTCAGGACACGCCACGTGGCGGGCTTCGCCGGACCCTCTCCCCAACCCCTCTCCCGGGGGGAGAGGGGCTTTCGCTGGGCGGGCGGTGACGCGCACACGACGCGGACGCTACGCCGATTCGCTGCCCGCTTGCGGCGTCGCTGCGCCCATCGTGCGCGATGTCGCCGGTGCCGCCGGCGCCGCGCCTTCGATGCTGAGGCCTTCGGCCGCGGCAAAGTCCGCCAGCGCCTGGTCCGCCAGTGCCTGCTGCTCGGATTCCTTGAGGTTGATGTCGGTCATGTCGACCGAATCTTTCGCCACGCGCGCGCGGCCGGCGGCCTTGGTGCGTTCCTCTTCCACCATCTCGTGCAGGCGGTTGAGGGTGTCGCCGGAGCCGCCGATGGTGCCGATCATGCCGGCGGCCATTTCGTTCATTTCGGCCAGCGCGTTTTTCATCTTCATGTCGTTGATCGCGCCCTTGAGGCTTTCGATCTTGGCGCGCGCGGCGTTCATCGCCACGTCGCGGGCCTTGACGAGGTTCTTGTAGGTCTCGTCGGCCTGCGCGGCCTGCTTGCGGTTTTCGTCGAGCTCGCGCGTGACCGTCTGCAGGCGCAGCGCGAGCTGCGCGGCCGCGGCCTGGTTGCCGGCGCGCAGGTGCGCCTTGGTCTTGGCGCGCAGGTCCGCCTCGTCGGCCTCGAGCTTGCGCACCTGGCTCATCAGACGCTCGGCCAGCCCCGCGTGGGCGGCCAGACTCTGGTTGTAGCTGCCGATCTGCTTGCGCAGGTTTTCCTGCTCCAGCTCCAGCAGGGCTTCGGGGTTGCGCTTCTCGATGCCCTTGATGAAGAGCGAAAAGAAGCCGCGGACGATATTGGCCAATCGGGTGAACATGCCGGCTCCGTCGGAGGGTGGACGCGGGGATTCTCGCAGCTTCCGGCCGCGAAGTGGGCGCAGATGCCTGTCAGGACGCGGTTTCGCCGCGAACGTGACGGCCGCCACCTTCCCACGCGGAACGGCACGGCGCGGGGACAGGCGGGCACTCGCTGAGCCGCGCGCTGCCTTGCTGCGTACGCCTTGGCAACGACGGCGCAGAACGGGCGCTGCGCCGCTCCGTCCGACACATCACACCACGACGCCAACACGACACCACGACACCACGAGGGGACCGCCATGACGACGAAAACGCGGATGCTGGCCTGTCTGTGCATCGCACTCCTGCCGCAGCTTGCGGCGCACGCGGCGACCGCATCGACACGCCTGGAGACGGTGGACGACAAGGTGCTGCGCGACAGCACGACCGGACTGCGCTGGATGCGCAAGGACAGCGGCTACGCGGTCGACTGGTTCGCCGCGCGCGACTACTGCGCCAAGCTCGGCCCCGGCTGGCGCCTGCCCGCGGCGGACGAGCTCGACCGCATCGGCGAAGCCGTTCGCGCCGTCACCGCCGGCTGCAGTGGCACGGCCTGCGCCGCAGCGTCGCCGCTGAAGCTCGGAGACGGCTGGATCTGGAGCGACACGTTCAACGGCATATCCGATGCCATCGCCGTGAACCTGCTGCGCGGCGAGCGGCAGGTGACCTATCGCGCCAAACGCCAGCGCGCGCTGTGCGTCGGCGGCGCGTGATCCGGGCCGCGGCGATGCCGCGCCGCGCGAGGGCCGGCACGTTATCCTTGGCACGATCTGCGCGGACGGCCGTCCGTGCGGAAGCCCGGGGCTGACATGATCCGCGTCTATCTGATCGACGACCACGAACTGGTGCGCACCGGCTTCCGGCTGGTGCTGTCGCAGCAGACCGACATCGTCGTGTGCGGCGAGGCGGGCACGGGCGAGGACGCGCTCGCGGCGCTGCGCGACGTGAAGCCGGACGTGGTGCTGTGCGACCTGCATCTGCCCGGCATCAGCGGCCTGGAGGTGACCGAGCGCATCGTGCGCGGCGGCTGGCAGATGCGCGTGATCGTCGTGTCGGTGCAGGAAGACGGCCCGATGCCGCGCCGCCTGCTCGAAGCCGGCGCCAGCGGCTACCTCAGCAAGGGCGCGCCGGCCAGCGAGCTGCTGCGCGCGATCCGCGACGTGGCGCGCGGCAAGCGGTACCTGGGCGTGTCCATCGCGCAGCAGCTGGCGTTCGGCAGCCTCGCGGCCGAGTCGTCACCGTTCGATGCGTTGTCGCCGCGCGAGATCGAGGTGGCGATGATGCTGGTGCAGGGGCTGCGCATGGCCGAGATCGGCAAACGCCTGAACCTCAGTGCCAAGACCATCGCCACGCACAAGTACAACCTGTTCGAGAAGCTCGGCCACGACAGCGTCGCCGCACTGACGAAGCTTGCGCTGCAGCACGGACTGATCGAGACCGGAAACGCCTAGTGTGCGGCTGCGCGGCCCAGGTCCGGGCGCGCGCAGACCGTGGCCAGCGCGTCGACCGTTGGCGCAGAGCGGGCAGAGCAGGTCTACGCCTCGGATGCGGTCCCGGCCCGCGGTGCGCGGGCCGGGCGTGGCGCATCAGACGTTTTTCGGCGCGTCCGCCGGGTCGGCAGCGAGATCGTCGGGCGCCGCATCCTTCGGCGGCGCGGGTGTCGGCTGCGGCGCCGCTGCCGTCGCGGCGACGGCTGCCTTCGGCATGTCGGGCGGGGGGACGAGCACGGCCGATTCGCTGCGCAGCGGCGGTGCGTAGAGCGCGCTCGCCACTGCGTGCGCGATCGAGGCGCGTGGTGTCGGCGCCGGCGCCGGCGCCGGTGCGACCGACGTCGGCGCGGTCCCCGGACGCGCATCGGGCGCCGCGGCGCGCGGTGCCGGCTCCCGCGACGGCACGGCCGGTGCGTCGCCCGCGGGCGGAACGGCGGCGCGTGGCGCGGAGGCGGGTGCTGCCGTGCCCTCGGCCGCGTTCGCTTCGCCGCCGGCCGGCCGGGACGCGGTGCTGCTCGCCGTGATGGAGGCGACGGCGGCTGCCGGTGCCTCGGCCGCGTGCGTTGTCGGCGACGCACGCGGTGCCGCGACCGCGGCCGCGTTCGCAACGGCCCGCTCCGACGCGGACGACAGCGATGGCGCGTTAACCGCGGCGCTCGGCGCAGGCGCGACCGGCGAAGCGGGGATCAGGGAGGCCGCCTCGGGCACGGAGGCGCGGTCGGCAGGCGGGGTCGATGCTGCGGGCGGCGTCGGCGAAGGAGCCGGAGCCGCCGCCGGCGCCGGCGCCGGTGCGGGCACGCGGGACGGGGCCGGAACGTGCGGCGATGCCGACGCTGGCGGTGCTGCGACCGCCGAGGCCGGTGACGTGACGCCGCCGGACGCAGTATTCGCCTCGGCATCGTGCGACGCCGGTGCCGGGCTGTCTGCGGTCGACCGCGACGCGGGTCGCGCGGTGCTGCCGCTCTCCGATGCGTCGACCGACGGCGGCGTGGCGCTCGCGCGTGCGGTCGAAGCGACCGCCGCATCTGCCGCCACCGGAACGTCGGTCGAGCCTGCCGCGGCCGTCGTCGTCGCGGCTGCGGCCGTTGCAACCGGAGCCGGCGCCACGGCAGCGCGGGATGCAGGAGCCGGAGCCGGCGCGGGTGCGGGTGCCGGCGCGGGTGCCGGCGCAGGCCGCGGCGCGTGTGCCGATGCAGTCGATGCAGCCGGGACGACGCCATCGGCCGCATCACCCGTGCGCGCGGTGGAGACGGGACGCGGCGCCGACGCGGTTGCAGCGCCCGACGTTGCCGCCGTCGGGAGCGTCATTTCCTCGTCGTCCTCGTCCTCGTCGTCGAAGTCAAGCTCGCTCTGGCCGGCGACGCCGGCGGTGCCGCTGTCGGTCGTTGCGCCATCCTGGCGTCGACGGCGGCGACCGCCGCGGCGGCCGCGACGGCGGCGTGCCGGCGTGCCGTCGCCGTCGGCATGCGCTGGCGCGTCGGTGTTCTCGGTTGCGGCCGTGGTGCCGCTCGCTTGCGCGGCCTCCGCGGCAATGGACGCGTCGGGCGCCGCCGACGGCGGAAGCGACACCGTGCCGGCGGCGCTCAGAGCCTCGTCCGCCACCGCGAGCGATGCGGTCGCCGCTGCCGGACGCGGCTCGCGCGGAGTGTCCTTGCGGGCGTCGCCGGCATCCTTGTTGCGGCCGCCATCGTTGCGCTGCGCATCGGCCGCGCGCGGCTCGCGCGCCTGGCGCGATTGCTGGCGGGCTTCACGCTGTTCGCGACGCTGCTGTTCGCGCTGCTTCTGCGCCTCGCTCTGGCCGCTGCCGTTCTGAGCGGCGGCGGGCTGCGCCTTCTGCGACGCAGCTGCCTGCTGCGTGCCGCCTTGCGCGCCTTGCGCGTTGCGTCCGCCCTGCGACGACGAGCCGCTGCGGTTGCGTTCGCCGCGGTGACCGTCGCGGCGCTGTCCGTCGCGGCCGCCATCGCGCCCGTCTCGGCGCGAATCGTTGCGGCCACCGCGCGCTTCATGGCGCTTCTCGCCGCCGGCAGCGGGCTTTGCGGGTGTCGCCGCCGGGGCAGGGGCGCCGCGGAAGAACCGGATCATGCGCGAGAACAGGCCTTCGCTCGATGTCGGCACGGCCACGGGCGCGGTCGCCACCGGCGCGGGCGCCGGCTCCGCCACATCCTCGCGTTCGGCGCGCACCGGCGCGGGCGCATGCGGCTTCACCGCAGTCACCGCCGGCAGCACCGGGATGTTCAGCTGCGCCTTCGTCAGCGCGTGCGTTTCCTGGCGGCGCGGCGTCACTCGGTGGTAGCTCGGGCGCGCGTTTTCCTCGACCAGTTCGTTCTCGCGCAGGCGCTGCACGTTGAAGTGCGGCGTTTCCATCTGCGAGTCGGCCACGATGATCACCGGCACGTCGTGCCGCTTCTCGATCTCGGCGATGCCGCGGCGCTTCTCGTTCAGCAGATAGTTCGCGATCTGGTGCGGAACCTGCACCAGCACCTGCGCGGTGTTGTCCTTCATCGCCTGTTCTTCGATCAGGCGGATGATCGACAGCGACAGCGACTCCACGCTGCGCATGCGACCGTGGCCCTCGCAGCGCGGGCACACGATCTGGCTCGATTCGCCCAGGCTCGGACGCAACCGCTGGCGGCTCATCTCCAGCAGGCCGAAACGCGAGATGCGCCCCACCTGCACGCGCGCGCGGTCGTGCTTGAGCGCGTTCGCGAGACGGTTCTCGACATCGCGCTGGTGCTTGTTGGAGCTCATGTCGATGAAATCGATGACCACGAGGCCGCCGAGATCGCGCAGGCGCATCTGGCGGGCGGCCTCTTCCGCGGCTTCGAGGTTGGTGTTGAACGCCGTTTCCTCGATGTCGCCGCCCTTGGTGGCGCGCGCGGAGTTCACGTCGATGGCGGTCAGCGCCTCGGTCTGGTCGACAACGATCGAGCCGCCGGACGGCAGCCGCACCGTGCGCTCGTACGCGCCCTCGATCTGCGATTCGATCTGGTAGCGGTTGAACAGCGGCGTGCTGTCCTTGTACTGCTTGAGCTTCTTCAGATTCTGCGGCATCACCTGCTGCACGAACTCGCGGGCGTCGTTGTAGACCTCCTCGCTGTCGATGAGGATCTCGCCCACGTCGGCGCGCAGGTAGTCGCGCAGCGCGCGGATGATGAGGCGCGATTCCTGGTAGATCAGGAACGGGGCGGGCTTGGACAGCGCGGCGTCGGTGATCGCCTTCCAGGCCTGCAGTAGGTAGTCGAGGTCCCACTGCAGCTCTTCCGCGTCGCGGCCAACGCCGGCGGTGCGGATGATGATCCCCATGTCGTCGGGGATGTTGAGCTGGTCCATCGCCTCCTTCAGCGCGGCGCGGTCGTCGCCTTCGATGCGGCGCGACACGCCGCCGGCGCGCGGGCTGTTGGGCATCAGCACCATGTAGCGGCCGGCCAGCGAAATGAACGTGGTCAGGGCCGCGCCCTTGTTGCCGCGTTCTTCCTTGTCGACCTGCACCACCACTTCCTGGCCTTCGCGCAGGAGTTCCTTGATGGTGGCCTTGTTCGGATTCACCCCGTCGATGAAGTAGTCCGACGAGATTTCCTTCAGCGGCAGGAAACCGTGGCGCTCGCCGCCGTATTCCACGAACGCCGCTTCCAGCGACGGTTCCAGCCGCGTGATGCGGCCCTTGTAGATGTTGGACTTCTTCTGTTCCTTCGACGGTTGCTCGATGTCGATGTCGTACAGGTTCTGTCCGTCGACGATGGCGACGCGCAGCTCTTCCTGCTGCGTCGCGTTGATCAGCATTCTCTTCATTGGATTGTCATTCCTCACGCGCTCTCACCGCGAGGAACGCCGGGGGTCCGCGCCCGACATCGGGAGGCGACCGCCGCGCCTTGGCGCAGGCCGTCGCCGTGCAGATTCACCAGCGCCTCAAACCGCCGGGCATTCACCCGCGGGAGCGCTATTCAAAACAAAACAAAAAAACCAAATTCCGGATCGCGCGCCTGGCGCACGACCGGATCCCTGCCGGACACCCTTGCGTCGGAGCGCCCGTGCGGACTGCCTGCTTCGGAACAGTCGCGATGCGTTTAAACTCGCTGTCGTGCCGGGCACGACGCGGTGGTTGAACGCATGCGGACCTGCCCCGAAACTCGCGCCACCCGCTGAAGATTTGTTGTGCAAATCTTTGAGCGTGAAGCGAAATCAGACCTTTCTCGCCCCTTCAGTGTAGCAATCGAATGACAATGGCGGCAAACGGGCCCAAAACCCCGTCGACGGGGGTGCGTCTGGTCCGGGTCGATCCTGAACGGGCCGGACAGCGCATCGACAATTTTTTGCTCGGGCAGCTCAAGGGTGCGCCCAGGTCGTTGATTTATCGCATATTGCGTACCGGCGAGGTGCGCATCGACGGCCGCCGGGCCAAGCCGGACACGCGCCTTGCCGGTGGCGAGGAGGTGCGCATTCCGCCCGTGCGCCTGGAGGCCCCGACCGACCACGGCGAGCCACCGAGCGGGCCGATGGAGCGCGTGGCCGAGAGCATCGTCTACGAGGACCGTGCCCTGCTGGCCCTGAACAAGCCCAGCGGCATCGCCACCCACGGCGGCAGCGGCATCAGCTTCGGCGTCATCGAACTGTTGCGCAACCTGCGGCCGGACCAACCGCTGGAACTGGTTCACCGGCTCGACCGGGACACGAGCGGGCTGCTGGTGATCGCCAAGAAACGCTCGGCCCTGACCGAGCTGCAGCGGCTCATCCGCGAAGGCCTGCTCGAGAAGCGCTACCTGACCTTGCTTGTGGGCGCGCTGCCGCAGAAAAAGTTCAGCGTCAACCAGCCGCTGCTGAAGTCCACGCTGCAGGGCGGCGAGCGCATGGTGCGGGTCGATCCGCAGGGCAAGGCATCGCTGAGCCACTTCCGCCTGATCGAAGGGGCCGGGGCGCACAGCTACACCGAGGTGAAGATTGACACCGGCCGCACGCACCAGATCCGCGTGCATTCGGCGTTTGCCGGTCACCCGGTCGCGGGCGACGACAAGTACGGCGACAAGGCGGCGAACCGCGTGCTGAAGCAGGCCGGACTCAAACGCCTGTTCCTGCATGCCGCGTCGCTGAAGTTCGCGCTGAAGGACGGCGAACAGGAGTACGTGCTGAACGCGCCGCTGCCGGACGAGCTGAAGAACGTGCTGGAACGGCTGGACAAGGACTGACCGCGTCGCGGGCGTTCCGCTCACGGTGCCATGAGATAGCGTCCGCCCACTTCCGCCGACCGCAGCAGCCACGGCGGCAGATGCCCCACCAGAAGCAGACCGAGCACCGCATGGCTCGCCGCCAGCGGCAGCAACGCGCGATGCCGGTAACCGAGCCAGGCCCAGGCGCTGCCGCCGGCAAAGGTTGCCAGCATCAGTCCGAAGTTGGGCAGGTGCAGCAGCGCAAAAAGGGCACCTGCGGCGAGGGCGGCCGGCAGCGGATCGGCGAACAGGCGACGCGTGCGCGGCGCGAGCGTGCGGAGCAGCAGCCACTGCTGCAGCACGGCCCACAGCGGATACCGCCAGTAGCGGTCCGGCGCCGCGGTGCGCGACGGTTCGCCGTCGCCGAGCAACAGCCCCAGGCCGATCACCGCCAACCCGGCCAGCAGCGTGAACATGGCGCTGGCGCGCCAGGCAGGTACGGTGCCTAGCACACGCCAGCCGGGTGATGGATCGCGCAGCGCGCAGGCGGTGGCCAGCGCCAGCACGAAGACGGCGGCGATCGGCGGCGGCACGTCGTCGCCGGGCCAGCCGG
Organism: Chiayiivirga flava; assembly: GCF_014202825.1. GTDB lineage: Bacteria > Pseudomonadota > Gammaproteobacteria > Xanthomonadales > Xanthomonadaceae > Chiayiivirga > Chiayiivirga flava. Next base: position 513,482 of record NZ_JACHHP010000003.1, read on the forward strand.
CGCCGAGCAGCGCCACCGGCACGCAGAGCGCGAGCGCGAGTTCGAACGCCGCGGCGCGCCGGGTGCGTGCGGCCGGGTGTCGGCGCGTGGCCAGCGCGAGCACGAACGCAACGGCGGCCGTCAGCAACAGCAGCCACGGCAGTGCGCCCACGGCATCGAGCGGGAGCAATGCGGCCAGCGAGAGACCGCCGGTCGCCGCGGTCACGACGCTGCCCGGCCGCTGCAGCAACAGCGCGTCGCGCCACCACAGCATGCGCTCCGGTGTCGCCATCGGCGGCGCGGTGAATCGCGCCAGTCGCACCGGGCAGCGCGCCAGCGTCTCGTCGACGGATTCGAACGTCGCGCAGACACCGGGCGCGAGCTGGCTCGGCGGTTGCAGCGCCAGCGACGTCAGCCGCACCTGCGCGGGGACGGGGGTTTCGAAATGCAGTTGCAGGCCGTGCAGCGGCGCATCGCCGATGGCCCGCAGCGGCAGCGTCCGCGCGTCCGGCTGCGGCGGAAGCGGCGCCGTGGCCCAGGCCGGATAGGTGCCGTCGCGTTCGCCGAGCAGCGTGATCGCGAGTCCGGCATCGCTGCCCGCCGTCAGGCTCGCCGTCGTCACCAGCGCTGGATCGATGCGCTCGCCGTGCAGCGCGAGCGCCAGCGAGCCCGCCGGCGGCAGCACGCGCACGCGCAGTCCGTCGCCGTCGCGCGCGAGGATGTCCAGATTGCGGCTGGCGGGCGCGATCACCGCGCCGCGGTCGGAAAACGCCCAGCGCCACGGCGTCGATCCGCTCGACCACAGTGCCGCGCGCTGCAGCGCTTCGCGTTCCAGCCATGTCGCGACGATGGCGTGCGACAGCGCCCAGAACCCGAGCACGACGCCGAGCGCCGCGACCGCGGCCGCCAGCGCGCGGCGTCTCCCCGATGGCGCCGGTGCGGCGGTCAAGCGGGCGCGTCGGCCCCGAGGCGCTCGGTCTTGGCCGCGCAGATGAGATCGTTCTGCGACAGGCCGCCGACATCGTGCGTGGAGAACGTCACCACGCAGCGGTCGTAGTGCACACCGAGGTCCGGATGGTGGTCTTCGCGATGCGCCACGTACGCGAGCGCGTTCACGAACGCCATCGTGCGGTAGTAGTCCTTGAACCGGAATGTCTTGCGGATCGCGGCACCGTCGTCGACGATCTCCCAGCCCGGCGGCAGCCGGTTGCGCACGATGTCCGCACCGAGCCGATGGGCGTCGCCCTTGCGCGGCTGGCAGTGCTGATCGACGAGATCGGTCATGGCGTGCGTCTTCGTGCGTGTGCGTGGACGCCGAGTATAACAATCGCGCGCATGCGCCTAGAATTGGCGCGTGTCCACCCCGATATCCGAGCGATGATCGAACTGAGCGCCGCCGCGCAGACCCACTTCCGCCGCCTGCTGCAGACCCAGGGCGGCGACGCCGTCGGCATCCGCCTGTCCGCGCTCAACCCGGGCACGCCCGCCGCCGACGCGCGGCTCGAGTTCTGCGAGCCGGTCGATCTGCTCGGCGACGAATGGATCATCGATTGCGACGGCTTCTCGGTGTATGTCGAAGCCCGCAGCGTGCCGTTCTTCGATGGCGCCGACATCGACTACGTCCCGAGCGCCACCGGCGGCCAGCTCAACATCCGCGCGCCGCGCATGAAGGGCAGCGTGCCCGGCGCGGACGCATCGCTCGTCGAGCGCGTGCGCTACGTGCTCGACGCGGACATCAACCCGCAGGTTGCCTCGCACGGCGGCCGCGTCAGCCTCGAGGAGGTCACCGCGCAGGGCGTGGTGGTGCTGCGTTTCGGCGGCGGCTGCCACGGCTGCGGCATGGTCGATGTCACGCTCAAGCAGGGCGTGGAAAAAACCCTGCTGGAAAAGGTGCCCGGCGTCACCGCGGTGCGCGACGCGACCGACCACGCCAGCGGCCAGACGCCGTACTATAAGACTGCCTGACAAGACTGCCTGAGGCCGACCGATGGACGAGTTCATGGGCGCTGCGATCGCCGAGGCCGAACTCGGCGTCGCCGAGGGCGGCATCCCGATCGGGTCGGTGATCGTGCACGCAGGCCGCATCATCGGCCGCGGGCACAATCGCCGCGTGCAGAACGGCAGCCCGATCCTGCACGGCGAGATGGACGCCTTCGAGAACGCCGGCCGCCAGAGCGCGCAGACCTACCGCGAATGCACGCTCTACACCACGCTGTCGCCGTGTTCCATGTGCTCCGGTGCCATCCTGCTGTACGGCATCCCGCGTGTGATCATCGGCGAGAACCGCACCTTTCTCGGTGAGGAGAACCTGCTGCGCAGCCGCGGCGTGCAGCTCACCGTGCTCGACGACGCACGCTGCGTGCAGCTCATGCACGAGTTCATCGAGCGCTCGCCGCAACTGTGGAACGAGGACATCGGCGAGTAGCGCGCCGCGCGGCCGCGGCCGCGAAACATTTCGTTCAGTGACGCCTCTCTACGCTTGCGCGCTTTCCATCCGGGGCGCGGGGCTTGAGCGGGCAGGGGACGCATCTCAGCGCTGAAGCAGCGGCCATCGACGCGTCCGGTTTCGTGTTCTCCGCCCGGCCCGCCGTGCCGACCTTCGGGCCGCGGCCACGACTGCGGCGGCGGGTGCTTGGCCTCGTGGTGGCCGTGCATCTGGTGGTGTTGATCACGCTGCTGTGGCCGCCGGCGCCGCGCGATACATCGCAGCAGTCCGGCTTGCGCATCGAATTCATCAACGTGCCTGCGACCGCCCCGGCACCGCCTCCGCAGTCGCCGTCCCCGCGCCGCGCGGCGACACGTCCGGCGCAGGCGTCGATGCCTCGCGCTGCGCCCGCACCTGCGCCGCAGTCCGCGCCGCCGAGCGACGCTGCGCTCCAGGCCGTCGAGGTGGCGCCGCGCACGTCGGCGGTCGAGGCCGTGGCCGCGCGTGCCGCCTTGTTCGACGACACCGGCAGCATCGTCGTTCCCGATGCCGCGATCGAGGAACTGCGGCGCAACGTCGCGGACGATCGCGTGTTCGATTACCAGATCGCCGGCCTCGCCAAGGCGGCCACCGCGTTCGACCGGGCATCGCCGCTCGTCTACGAACCGAGCCGCTTCGAAGCCGGCATGCGCCCAACGCAGGACATGCTGACCGAGCTGCTCGACCGCGCCGTGGCCGCCACCACGATGAGCGTGTCGATTCCGATTCCCGGCGATCCGCATCGCCGCATCGAATGCAAGGTGGCCATCCTCGCGATGGGCGGCGGCTGCGGCATGACCGGCTTTACCGGGTTTGTCGAGGAGGACGATCCGGACACGCTGAACCCGGAGGAGGAAGCGCAGTGCGCGGCCTGGTGGGAGAAGATCACCACTGCCACGCAACAGCAGGCCTGGCTGCAGACCCGCAAGCTCTACGATGCGAATTGCCGCAAGCCGCCGGAGACGCGACCGCGATTGCCCGACAGGAGTGAATCGAGCGGAAAGAGTGAAGCGAGTGGAGAGTGAAGAGGGGTGAGAAGCGAGTGAGAGCGTCGGAGTGCGGCGCGCTCGGCAGCGCCGCCTTTACTCACGTCTCACTCCTCTTCACTCTCCACTCGCTCTGCAGCTTCAGCGCCGCGCGTTACTTCAGATGGCTGAGATCGTCGAGCGGGCCCGTCTGGCTCGCGAAGTAGGCCGCGAGGTTGGCGATGTCCTCGTCGCTCAGCGTGGTGGCAAAGCCGGCCATGATCGCGTTCTTGCGCGCTCCGGACTTGTAGTCGTGCAGGGCCTTGGCCAGGTAGTCGGCGTACTGGCCGGCGATGTTCGGATACTGCGGATCGCCGATGCCGTTGCCGTCCGGTCCGTGGCAGGCCTGGCAGACCACCGACTTGGCCTTGCCGGCCTCGATGTCGGCGGCGGTCGCCGCACCGCCCGCGAACAGGAACGCGGCGGCCACGGCAAAGGAGAGCCGGCGGACGTTGCTCGAATCGATCATGGAATGGAACCGGCTCACTTGTGGTCTCCCACCTTGTGCGTGGAGAGGTAGGCGGCGATGTCCGCGATGTCCTGCGCGGTGAAGCTCTCGGCCTGCGCGCGCATGGTCGGATGGCTGCGTTCGCCCTTCTGATATTCGGTCAGCGCCGCCACGATGTAGTCGTAGTTCTGGCCGACGATCTTCGGCACGTGGTAGTGCGGGTAGATGTTCTTGTAGCCCGGGATGCCGTGGCAACCGGTGCACGTGTAGACCTTCAGCTCGCCGGCGGCGGCGTCGCCTTTGACGGAAACGGGCTGCTGGGCGGACGCGGGCAATACGAACGCGGCGAGCGCGAGGCAGGCGGCAAGTCGGAGGGTCGGCATCATCGGCTGGGTTCCGGCGCGTGAACGGGAGACGGGCGGCGCGCAAACACGTGCACACCAAAAGTCCGGAATTATACGGCGGCCGTCACGACTCGACCAGACATCGTCCGTGCCGCGCCCGTGCCCGCCGCAGCAATCGTCATGCGGCTGCGTCACCCTGTCGAACGAACGCCGCGTTCCGCGGTCCGCTGCAACGCAACCGTCGGCCGCGTCGAGGCATCTGTTCCCGGCGCGTCACGAACAGAACCGAGGCCAGTCACTGTGACTAGCGACACGCGCGCCGAAACGAATCGGACACCAGACTGCGCGCATTCCGGTCGCCAGTGATTGACACGTTCGGTGTTGTAGATAACTATATCACCAGTGCAAGCCCATCCAAGGCGTCCCCATGAATCCCCTGACTTCGGCCAACTCCATGAATACCCTAAGGAAGATCGTCCTCGCCGTGGCCATTGCCGGCCTCGCGGCCTGCGGCGGCGGCACCCAGGACGCCGCAAAGGACGCCAGCGCGAACGCCGGAGCCGGTGCGGCCGGCAAGGACGAGAAGACGCAAACGTCGGTGCCGGTGGAAACCGCGCAGGTGGCCAAGCGGCCGATCCAGGCGAGCTACAACGGCACCGCGTCGCTCGAAGCGCCGAACGAGGCGCAGGTGGTGGCCAAGACCTCCGGCGTGCTGCTCAAGCTGCTGGTGGAAGAAGGCGACCGTGTCCGCGCCGGCCAGGTGCTGGCGAAGATCGACCCCGAGCGCCCGCGCCTGGAAGTGCAGCGCGCCGAAGCGCTGCTGCGCAAGCTCGAAGCGGAAATGAACCGCTCGAAGGAACTCTACGACCGCAAGCTGGTCGCGGCCGACCTGTACGAGAAGATCCGCTACGACGTCGCCACGCAGAAGGCCGCGTACGACATGGCGCGCCTCGAACTCTCCTACACCGACATCGTCGCGCCGATCGACGGCGTGATCGCGCAGCGGTCGGTCAAGCTCGGAAATCTGATTCAGCTCAACTCGAGCCTGTTCCGCATCGTCGATGCCGCGCAGCTCGAAGCCGTGCTCAACGTGCCCGAACGCGAACTGGCCACGATGAAGGCCGGTGCCGCCGTCGCCATGCAGGTGGACGCACTGCCGGGCAAGACCTTCAACGGCATCATCGACCGCGTGAGCCCGGTGGTGGACGCAGGCTCGGGCACCTTCCGCGTCACCTGCGCGTTCGCAAGCGACGACCAGCTCAAGCCCGGCATGTTCGGGCGCGTGGCCGTGGTGTATGACGAACGCGCCGATGCGCTCACCGTGCCGCGCAGCGCGCTGCTCGAAGACCAGGGCGAAACCGCCGTGTTCGCGGTGCGCGACAACACCGCCGTGCGCGTGCCGGTGCAGATCGGCTATCTGTCCGGCGACCTTGCCGAAATCCGCAGCGGCCTGGCCGAAGGCGAATCGGTGGTGACTGCCGGCAAGATCACGCTGCGCGACGGGACAAAGGTCGAAGTGCTCAACGCCGCGCCCGTTCCCGAAGCCGCCATCGCGCAGAGCGGCAACGGCGCCAGCACCGCTTCGGTCACGCCATGAGCCCCGATCCGTCGAATCCGCCCCGCCGCGCGGGGCACGGGGGCGGCTTGGTCGAAACTTCGGTGCGCCGCCGCGTCACCGTGTTCATGGTGTCGATCACGGTGGTGCTGTTCGGCCTGATTGCGCTGTCCGACCTCAAGGTCAACCTGCTGCCGGACCTGAGCTACCCCACGCTCACCGTGCGCACCGAATACACGGGCGCTGCGCCGTCGGAAATCGAAACGCTGATCTCCGAGCCGGTGGAAGAGGCCGTCGGCGTGGTCAAGAACCTGCGCAAGCTGCGCTCGGTCTCGCGCACCGGCCAGAGCGACGTGATCCTCGAATTCGCCTGGGGCACGGACATGGACCAGGCCGGGCTCGAGGTGCGCGACAAACTCGAAATCCTGAGCCTGCCGCTCGAGGCCAAGCCGCCGGTCCTGCTGCGCTTCAATCCCAGCACCGAACCGATCGTGCGTCTGGTGCTCACCGGCACCGAGGCGGCCACCGGCAACGCCGAGGCCGAGCTGATGCGCCTGCGTCGCTTCGCCGACGACGAACTCAAGAAGCGCCTGGAGCCGGTGGCCGGCGTCGCCGCGGTCAAGGTCGGCGGCGGTCTCGAAGACGAAGTGCAGGTGCTGATCGACCAGCAGAAGCTCGCGCAGCTGCGCCTGCCGATCGAAACGGTGATCGATCGGCTCAACAAGGAAAACGTCAACATCTCCGGCGGTCGCCTCGACGAGGGCACGCAGCGTTACCTCGTGCGCACGATCAACCAGTTCGCCGGCATCGAGGAAATGCGCAACCTGCTCGTCACCACCGGCAGTGGCGGCACCGACAACAGCGCCGCACAGGAAGCGGCCGCGGCCGCGTCGCGCATCGCCGCGCTGTCGCCGGAAGCCGCCGCCGCGTCCGCCGCCGCCAGCGCAGCCGCGCAGCCGACCAGTGCCGGTCCGGCCGGCGGCTTGCCCGTGCGCCTGCGCGACATCGCCACCGTGGAGCAGGGCTACAAGGAACGCGAGGCCATCATCCGGCTCGGCGGCGAGGAGGCGGTGGAGCTGGCCATCTACAAGGAAGGCGACGCCAACACCGTGAATGTGGCCGACGCGGTGCACGTGGCACTGGACCGATTGAAAAACGATCTGCCGGCCGGTGCGAAACTCACCGTCGTCGAAGACCAGGCCATCTTCATCCGGCAGGCCCTGCACGACGTGCGTTTCGACGCACTCATCGGCGGCACGCTCGCGATCCTGATGATCTTCTTCTTCCTGCGCGACGGCTGGAGCACGTTCGTCATTTCGCTCTCGCTGCCGATCTCGATCGTCGCGACGTTCTTCTTCATGGGCCAGTTCGGCCTGAGCCTCAACGTGATGTCGCTCGGAGGGCTCGCGCTCGCGACCGGCCTTGTCGTCGACGATTCCATCGTCGTGCTCGAATCCATCGCCAAGGCGCGCGAACGCGGCCTCGGCGTGCTGCAGGCGGCCGTCACCGGCACGCAGGAAGTCAGCATGGCGGTGATCGCGTCCACGCTCACCAACGTCGCGGTGTTCCTGCCGCTGGTGTTTGTCGAAGGCGTGGCCGGGCAGCTGTTCCGCGACCAGGCGCTGACGGTGTCGCTCGCGATCCTGATGTCGCTCGCGGTGTCGCTGACGCTGATTCCGATGCTGTCGGCGCTCAAGGCCACGTCGCCGCTCGGCTACGCGCCCGAAGCGCCGTACGTGCGCCCGCCGGCGCACAACGCGGTGGCGCGTGGCTTCAACGCCGCAAGCCACGGCATCGCGCGCGGGCTCGGTGCGATCGCCTTCGCCGTCTCGTGGCTCGTGGTGAAACTCTTCCGCGGCCTGCGCGTGGTGTTCGGCACCGTGCTGTCGCGGATCGGCGATGTGGTGATGCTGCCGTACAACCACGCCGCCGCGGCCTACGCACGGCTGCTGCCGGGCGCGTTGAACCGGCCGGCGCTGGTGCTGGGCGTCGCTCTCGCCGCCTTCCTCGGCGCGCTCGCGCTAGTGCCCACGCTCGGCCTGGACCTGATCCCGCAGCTGGCGCAGGACCGCTTCGAGATGACGGTGAAGTTGCCCGCCGGCACCCAGCTGCGCGACACCGATGCGCTGGTACGCAGCATCCAGTCCGAACACGAATCCGACGACGGCATCCAGGCGCTGTACGGCGTGAGCGGGACCGGCACGCGCCTCGATGCGAATCCGACCGAGTCCGGCGAGAACATCGGCAAGCTCACCATCGTCATGGAGCGCGGCCACGACGCGCAGACCGAAGCCCGCCTCACCGAAGGCCTGCGCGAGACGATGCGCAAGTACCCGGGCGCCGAAGTGAAGTTCGGCCGGCCGGAGATCTTCAGCTTCTCCACGCCGCTGGAAATCGAACTGCGCGGGCAGGACCTCGGCGAGCTGCAGCAGGCCGGCACGCAGTTGTCGAAGCTGCTGCAGGGCTCGGACCGCTTCGCCGACGTGAAGTCGACCGTGGAAGACGGCTTTCCCGAAATCCAGATCCGCTTCGACCAGGAACGCGCCGCCGCGCTCGGCCTCACCACGCGCCAGATCGCCGACAACGTCGTGCGCAAGGTGCGCGGCGAAGTCGCCACGCGCTACAGCTTCCGCGATCGCAAGATCGACGTGCTGGTGCGCGCGCAGGAGTCCGACCGCGCCTCGGTCGACGACATCCGCCGTCTCATCGTCAACCCGGAAAGCGCGCGTCCGGTGACGCTCGATGCGGTGGCCGAGGTGGTCGCCACCACCGGCCCGAGCGAGATCCACCGCGCCGACCAGGTGCGCGTGGCCGTGATCTCGGCCAACCTGCGCTACGGCGACCTCGGCAGCGCCGTGGCCGAAGTCCGCGAACTGGTCGCGCAGAATCCGCTCGCGGCCGGTGTCGGCATGCACATCGGCGGGCAGGGCGAGGAACTGACCGATTCGCTGAACTCGCTGATCTTCGCGTTCACGCTTGCGATCTTCCTCGTGTACCTCGTGATGGCCTCGCAGTTCGAATCGTTGCTGCATCCGTTCGTGATCCTGTTCACGATCCCGCTGGCGATCGTCGGTGCGGTACTGGCGCTGGTGCTGAGCGGCTCGTCGATTTCCGTGGTGGTCTTCATCGGCTTGATCCTGCTGGTGGGCATCGTGGTCAAGAACGCCATCATCCTGATCGACAAGGTCAACCAGTTGCGCGAAGAGGGCGTGCCGAAGGTGCGCGCCATCATCGGCGGGGCCACCTCGCGCCTGCGTCCGATCGTGATGACCACGCTCACCGCGCTGCTCGGCTTCCTGCCGCTCGCCATCGGCCACGGCGAGGGCACCGAAGTGCGTGCGCCGATGGCGATCACCGTGATCGGCGGGCTCGCCGTGTCCACACTGCTGACGCTGTTCGTCATCCCGGTGGTCTACAAGCTGCTCGACCGCAGGCCCGACGCGTTCTACGTGCAGCGCGCGAAGCCGATCATGGACGCCGGCGCGGCGGAGCAGCCCGCGTGACCGTCGCGGAGCTCAGCCTCAGGCGGCCCGTCACCACGGTGATGTTCTTCGTGTCGCTCGTGGTGATCGGGCTCATCGCCGGCATGCGCTTGCCGCTGGAACAGTTTCCCGAGATCAACGCGCCGTTCCTCGGCATCAACCTCCCGTACCCGGGCTCGACGCCGGAGGAAGTGGAGCGCACCCTGGTGCGGCCGGTGGAGGAAACGCTTGCCACGTTGCCGGGCATCAAGCGGCTGCAATCGAGCTCGCGCGCGGACGGCGGCGACGTCTTCATCGAGTTCAGCGACTGGGACCGCGACATCGAAATCGCGGCCTCCGATGCGCGCGATCGCATCGATGCCATCCGCGCCGACCTGCCCGACGATCTGCAGCGCTACTTCGTGCAGAAATTCTCGACCAGCGACGAGCCGGTGCTGCAGGTCCGTCTTGCGGCACCCACGCGCGACCTGCGCGATTCATACGATCTGATCGATACCCGGCTCAAGCGCCGCCTCGAACGCCTGCCCGGCATCGCGCGCGTGGAAATCTCGGGCGTGTCGCCGAACGAAATCGAGGTGGCACTCGATCAGGATCGCCTGTCCGCCCACGGCATCAGTCTCAACGAACTCGCCGCCACCTTGCAGGCGGTGAACTTTTCCGTGTCCGCCGGCACCATCGACGAAGGCGACCGCCGCCTGCGCGTGCAGCCCATCGGCGAGATGCGCACCCTCGACGAGCTGCGCGAGCTCGTCATCGGTGCCAACGGCCTGCGTCTGCAGGACGTGGCCGACGTGCGGCTCAAGCCGGCGCGCATGGACTACGGCCGCAGGCTCGAAGGCCGGCCGGCGATCGGCATCGACGTGTACAAGGAACGCAGTGCGAACCTCGTCGACGTGTCGCGCCGTGCGCTGGCGGAAATCAACGCGATCGGCGAGGAACCCGACTTCGAAGGGATCCAGCTCACGCTGATCCAGGACCAGGGCGAAAGCGTGACCTCGTCGCTGATGAGCCTGGGCGAGGCCGGCATCATCGGCCTGGTGCTGTCGGTGGCGGTGCTGTTCTTCTTCCTGCGCCACTGGCCATCGACATTGATGGTGACGCTCGCGATCCCGGTGTGCTTCATCATCACGCTCGGCTTCATGTATTTCTTCGGCATCACGCTCAACATCCTGTCGATGATGGGCCTGCTGCTGGCCGTGGGCATGCTTGTCGACAATGCCGTGGTGGTGGTCGAGAGCATCTACCAGGAGCGCGAAAAATATCCGGACGATCCGCGCCGCGCGTCCATCGTCGGCACCAGGAACGTCGCCATCGCGCTGTCGGCCGGCACGCTGTGCCACTGCATCGTGTTCGTGCCGAACCTCTTCGGCGACACCAACCAGATCAGCATCTTCATGGTGCAGATCGCGGTGACCATCACCGTCTCGCTGCTGGCCTCGTGGCTGGTGGCGATCAGCCTCATCCCGATGCTGTCGGCGCGCCTCAAGACACCGCCCGCGGCGACGGCGAAAGTCGGCGCCATCGCGCGCTTCCAGGACCGCTACGCGCGCCTGCTGCGCTGGACGCTGCAACACCGCGGCTGGAGCGTGCTGGGCATCCTGCTGATCATCGGCGTGAGCATCGTGCCGATGACGATGACCAAGTTCGACATGTTCCCGAACGACGGCGGGCGCGAATTCAACATCTTCTACCAGTGGAAGGGCGCGTACACCCTGGAGCAGATGTCCGACGAGGTGAAGAACGTCGAGGACTGGCTGCAGCAGCATCGCGACGAATACCAGATCACGCAGGTCTACTCTTGGTTCAGCGAGCAGGGCTGGGCCAGCACCAAGCTCACCCTGCGCGACGAAGGCGGCGGCCTGCGCGACGTGGAAGAGATCAAGGAAGCGATGCGCGAGAAGCTGCCGAAGTCCGCGCGCGCCACCATCGGCTTCGATGGCGGCAACGGCATGGGCGGTGGCGAGGAAGGGATCCGCGTCTCGCTGGTCGGCGACTCGGCGCAGACGCTCAAGGAACTGTCCGCAGCGATCGTACCGATGCTGGCCGAGCACAAGGAACTGCGCGACGTGCGCGTCGACACCGGCGACGAAAACAGCGAGCTTGCCGTGAGCGTGGACCGCGAACGCGCCGCCAGGTATGGCTTCTCGGCGCAGGAAGTGGCGCAGTACGTGGGCATTGCCCTGCGCGGCACGCCGCTGCGCGAGTTCCGTCGCGGCGATGTCGAGGTGCCGGTGCAGGTGCGATTCGCGGGCGCGGACGATTTCCGCATCGAAGATCTCGCGGGCTTCACCCTGCGCGCGCCGAACGGCGAATCCATTCCGCTGCTGTCCGTGGTGGACGTGGACGTGCGGCCCTCCGCCACACGCGTCAATCGCGTCGACCGCCAGACCACGCTCGATATCCAGGCCAACCTCGGCGAGGGCGTCACCACGCCCGATGCGCGCAAGATCATGGAAGCCGCGATGAAGACCGTCGCGCTCCCGCCCGGCTACCGCTACACCTTCGAAGGCGCGTTCCAGCGCGACGACGAGGCCGGCGCGCAGATGGGCTTCAACATGCTGATCGCGCTCGTCATGATCTACGTGGTGATGGCCGCGGTGTTCGAATCGCTGCTGTTCCCGGCGGCGATCCTCAGCGGCATCCTGTTCTCGATCTTCGGCGTGTTCTGGGTCTTCGCGTTCACCGGCACCACGTTCTCGATCATGGCATCGATCGGCATATTGATCCTGATGGGCGTGGTGGTGAACAACGGCATCGTGATGGTGGAGCACATCAACACGCTCAGGCGCGCCGGCCTCAGCCGCACCGACGCGTTGGTGCAAGGCTCGCGCGACCGCCTGCGCCCGATTCTGATGACGATGGGCACGGCGATCCTCGGCATGATTCCGATCGCGCTGTCGAACACGCAGATCGGTGGTGGCGGGCCGCCGTATTACCCGATGGCGCGGGCGATTGCGGGTGGCCTGGCGTTCTCGACAATCGTGAGCCTGCTGTTCCTGCCGACGATCTACGCGATGCTGGATGATCTGCGGTTGGCGTCTGCGCGGGTCGTGGCGCGGGCGCGCGGCACCGATCCGGTGGTGGCGCAGGCGGCGTTGCGGCCGACGCTGTAGCGGCGCGCTACAGCAGCGCCGGCGCCCGTTTCGCTCGTCATCCCTGCGAGGGCTGGGATCCAGTTCTTCGCCACCATTGCGAGGCCCCAATGGCTGGATCCCTGCCTTCGCACACTGCTGTCCGGGGAAAAAACCAAGCCCCATCATCCGTCGTCCCGGCGAAAGCCGGGACCCAGTGACGTTGCTCGGTTTGCCCGCGATTTCAGTCGGAACCAGGAAACGTCACTGGGTCCCGGCTTTCGCCGGGACGACGAGGATGGGATGGTCCGGACGTCGAGTTGTGCTCCGGCTTCGTAGTGATGGAAGCCTCATCACAACACGCAACGCGGCCCATGGCACCGATTTTTAACCGGACAGCGGTGTGCCTTCGCAGGGATGACGACCTAAAGAAATGATGAGCTGAAATAGTCACGACAGCGGCGAGAGGCGCTCACGCACGAGCGTATCCGCCCGTTCAAGATCGACGTCGTCGATGCTCGCGGCTCCCCGCGTCGCCTCTACCAGCAACGCCCGTTGCAGATTTCCCCGCTCCAGCGCCACCGCATACGGCGTCAAGCCGAACGTCACCATCGCGTACCGCGGCACGAACCGGCCCGGATGCCGCTCCGCCAGCAACCGTTCGAGCTCACGCTGCAACAGGTAATCCGCGTCGTCCACGCGATCGCGCATCTCGATGTAGTTCTCCAGTGCCATGTGCTGGATCGCCAGCGCATTCGGTTTGCGCTCCGCTTCGAACGCCGCGAACGCCGCACCGAAGTCGCTCGCGGCATCAATATGCCGCACCAGCGCCACGCAATCCTCGAAGGCGCAGTTCATACCCTGGCCGTGGAACGGCACCATCGCATGCGCCGCATCGCCGAGCAGGACCGCAGCGCCACCACGGTGCCAGCGATCCAGATACAGCGTGCCGAGCATGCCCACGGGATTGTTGACGAAGTCTTCGCCCAGCTCAGGAATGTGTTCGAGCGCATCGGCGAAATCCCGCTCGAACAGCGCGCGCGCCTCCGGCACCGTGTCGATCGTCGCGAAGCTCGGATCGCCCTCGTTCGGCAGGAACAGCGTCACCGTGAACGTGCGTTCGGTGTTCGGCAGCGCGATACACATGTAGCCGCCGCGCGGCCAGATATGGAGCGCGTTCGGCTCGATGCGCCAGCCACCGTCGGCGGCTGGCGGGATTTCGAGTTCCTTGTAGCCGTGGCCGAGCGGTTCGAAGCGTTCGCCGAGGGGCGTGTCGCGTTGCATCGCGGCGCGAAGTGACGAGCCCGCGCCGTCGGCGCCGAGCAGGACGTCGAACGGACGTGTTTCACGCGTACCGTCGAAGGTAGAGGTGTCAAACGTCTTGCCTTCGAAGTCGACGCCATCGAAGCGCTGATCGAAATGCACCTTGGCACCGCTGGCTTCCGCTGCGTCGAGCATCATCAGCACCAGCCGGCCGCGATGCACCGACCAGATCACTTCGCTGTCATCGCGACCGTATCGCTGCAGCTGGGTGCGGCCATCGGCGAAGTGCACCATGCGGCCGCGCATCATCACGGCTTGCTCCATCACCTGCGTTTCGAGCCCTGCCTGGCGCAGCGCGTCGAGGCCGCGTTCGGCCAGCGCGAGGTTGATCGAGCGGCCGCCTTCGTAGCCCGCGAGTCGCGGATCGGGCCGCTTCTCGAATATCTCGACCTGCCAGCCACGCCGCGCCAGCAACACGCCCAGCAGCGCGCCGGCGAGGCCCGCGCCGATGATGGTGATGCGAAGATCAGGTTGCATCGCGCCAGGCCTCGATGGCCGAGACGAGACGCTCGGCATCCGCGAAACGGTTGTAGAGCGGCGTCGGCGACACGCGGATCACGTCCGGTTCGCGCCAGTCGCCGATGATGCCGCGTGCTTCGAGCCACGCGAACAGATCGCGCCCGCGCTCGCGGCCTGCGATGACGCGCAGCGAGAGCTGGCAGCCGCGGCGTTGCGGTTCGCGCGGGGTGAGGATGTCGAGCGTGTCGGCGAGGCGTGCGCGGATCAGCGCGTCGAAATGTGCGGTGAGGCGCTCGGAGCGTTCGCGCAGCGCGGCCATGCCGGCGCGCTGGAAGATGTCGAGCGAGGCGCGCAACGGGGCGAGGGCGAGGATCGGCGGATTCGAGAGCTGCCAGCCATCGGCGCCGGGCGTCGGCACGAACTCGGGGCCCATGCGGAAGCGCGTCGATTTGTCGTGGCCCCACCAGCCGGCGAAGCGCGGTCGGTCCGTGTTCGCGTGGCGCTCGTGCACGAAGGCACCTGCGACGGCGCCCGGGCCGGAGTTGAGGTACTTGTAGCTGCACCACACGGCGAAGTCGGCGTTGCTGTCGTGCAGCTGCAGCGCGAGGTTGCCGACGGCGTGGGCGAGGTCGAAGCCCGCGACCGCGCCTTGTGCGTGCGCGAGGCGCGTGATCGCTGCGAGATCAAAGGCCTGCCCGGTGCGGTATTGCACGCCGGGCCACAACACGAGCGCGAGGCGCTTGCCGTGTGTCGCGATGGCGTCGGCGATCGCGGCGTCGGAGAAGGTGCCGCCGGGTTCGTCGGGTGCCAGTTCGATCAGCACGTCGGCGGGATCGAAACCGTGGAAGCGGATCTGCGACTCGACCGCGTGGCGGTCGGACGGGAAGGCGCCAGCTTCGATCAGGATCGCCGGGCGCTCGGCGGTCGGGCGGTAGAAGCTCACCATCATCAGGTGCAGGTTGGTCGTCAGCGAATTCATCGCGACGACTTCGGCCGGTTTGGCGCCGACGACGGCAGCGAGGCCGTCGCGGACGAATTCGTGGTAGTCCATCCACGGGAATTTGCCGCGGAAATGGCCTTCGACGGCGAGGGTGCCCCAGTAGTCGAGTTCGTCGACGAGGAGCTGGCGCGTGGCACGGGGTTGCAAGCCGAGGGAGTTGCCGCAGAGGTACAACGTCTCGCCGTCGGCGTGGGGTGGGATCAGGAATTCGTTGCGGTAGGTCGAGAGTGGATCGGCCGTATCCAGCGCAGCACTGTCCTTCCCGATCGTCTCGCTCTTTGTCTCAACAATCACCGCAACCTCCACGAATCCGAATCAATCCAACAACGTCATTCCCGCGAATGCGGGAATCCAGCGACCTTGCTCCTATCCCGCGATATCCGACCACAAGTCCCGCCACCACACGTTCTCCCGCTCTATCAGCGCGATCTTGTCGGCGCGCCGCCATTTCTTGATCCGCTTCTCGCGAAGGATCGCGGACTCCATCGTTTCGTGCAGCTCGTACCAGACCAATTGCGCGACGTGATACGACTTCGTGAAGCCGCTCACCTCCGACTCCCGATGCTGCCAGATGCGCTGCACGAGATTGCTCGTGACGCCGGTGTACAGCGTGCCGTTGCGATCGCTCGCAAGGATGTAGACGGCGGGCTGGCGGGTACGGGAAGGCAAGGTCGCTGGATTCCCGCATTCGCGGGAATGACGGTGGGGGAGGTGACGGAGTGGAGTGGATGGGCGGACTCCGTTCGACTTACGCGAAACGCGACGCGGGAAGGCCGAGCCATTCCAGCGCCGTACCGTGATACAGCTGCGCCTGCGACAGCGCATCGAGCTGCAACGCATCGATGCCCGATCCCGGCGTCTGCTCCCCGAGCGGAAACGGATAGTCCGTCCCCAGCATCACCCGCTCGATCCCCACCGTATCGACGAGATACCGCAACGCCCGCGCATCCGCCACCCACGAATCGAAGAACAACCGCGGCAGATACTCCCGCGGATTGCGCGGATTGTCCGTCGCCACCAGATCCGGCCGCATATTGAACCCGTGCTCGATGCGCCCGATCGTGTACGGAAAACTCCCGCCGCCGTGCGCCAGGCACACCTTCAGCTTCGGCAGCCGCTCCATCACGCCGCCGAAGATCAGGCAACACGCCGCACGCGACTGCTCCGCCGGCATGCCGACCAGCCACGGCAGCCAGTATTTCGGCATCGTGTCCGTGCCCATCATGTCCCACGGATGCACAAGGATCGCCGCGCCCAGATCGTTCGCCGCCTCGAAGAATTCGAACAGCTCCGGCGCATCCAGATTCCAGTCGTTGATGTGCGAGCCGATCTGCACGCCCTGCAGCCCCAGCTGATCCATGCAGCGCTCCAGCTCGCGCACCGCCAGCGACGGCGACTGCAGCGGCACCGTGCCGATACCCGCGTAGTGCCGCGGAAACGCATTGCAGGTCTCCGCGGTGTGATCGTTCAACGCGCGATGCAGCGCGAGCGCCTGATGCCCCGGCGCCCAGTAACTGAACATCACCGGCACCGTGCTGATCACCTGCACCTGCACACCGAAGCGCTCGTAGTCGTCGATGCGCTCCTGTGCATCCCACGTCTTCGACCAGATCTCGCGGAAGAACTTGCCGTCCTTGTAAATGCGATGGCGACCGTCGTCGGTGTGGTGGATCACCGGGAAGCGCGGGTCGCCGAATTTTGCGGCGAGGTCCGGCCAGTCGCGCGGCAGGTAGTGGGCGTGGGTGTCGATCTTGAGCATCGGGCGATTCTAGTGGGTTCGCAGTGCGATGCTGTTGTGCGATGCGATCAGTTCCGCACAGCAGGCGATCAGCATCGTGGCCGTTACCGCCGACACTGGACGAGCGACGTCCTGAGCAAAGTCCGTGCGTGTCAGATGTAGAAGCCTTTCACCGTCGTCCCGGCGCATGCCGGGACCCAGTGACGTTGCTTGGTATTGCGTCCGGCCGTTCGAGTAGAACAACGCCGCTGGATCCCGGCGTTCGCCGGGACGACGGTGGGGAGCCGGGGTCGATCGCGGATCAGGTGTCCGGAAATTCGTACTTCTGCGGCGCCGGATGCACCGTGCCGCACTCGCTGCAGGTGCGGTGGTCGAGCGAGCGGTAGAAACGCTCGAACACGGCCGGAAAATCCTTCTCGATGTCGACGAGCGGGAAAAACTCCTCGTACACCTTGTGGTTGCAGCGCGGGCAGTACCACTGCAGCCCGTCGAGCTCGTGCGGAAGGCGACGGCGTTCGATGACGAGGCCGACGGAGTTGGCTTCGCGTTGCGGCGAGTGCGGCACGCGCGGGGGCAGCAGGAAGATTTCGCCGGCGCGGATGGGGATGTCGCGCGGGGCGCCGTCTTCCTGGATGCGCAGTGTCATGGCGCCTTCGAGCTGGTAAAAGAATTCCGCGCCTTCGTCATAGTGATAGTCGATGCGCAGGTTCGGGCCGCCGACCACCATGACGATGAAATCGCCGGCGTAGACCACCTTGTTGCCCACCGGCGGTTGCAGCAGGTGGCGGTGCTCGTCGATCCAGCGTTGGAAATCCAGCGGCATCGGCAGCATGGCGTCAGTCCTTGCGCGGCGCGAGCGAGGCGACGCACTTGAGTTCGATCGCGATCGGCGTCGGCAGCGCGGTGATGCCCAGCGTGGTGCGGCAGGGTGCGGTGTCGATGTCGGGGAAATGCTCGGCCCAGATGGCGTTGTAGGCCTTGAAGTCACGGGCAATGTCGGTGAGGTAGACGGTGACATCGACGAGGTCTTCCCAGCGGGCGCCGGAGGCTTCGAGTACGGCGCGCACGTTGGCGAACACCGAGTGCGTCTGCGCGGCGATGTCGTAGCGGCGCAGGCGGCCGTCGGCGAAGTATTCGTTGCCGGGGATGGCGTCGCTGCCGGGCGTGCGCGGGCCGATGCCGGAGAGGAACAGCAGATCGCCGACGCGGCGGGCGTGCGGGTAGGCGCCCACGGGCCTGGGTGCGGTGTCGGTGCGGATGGCCTCGCTCACGCGTCGCGGCCCGAGTTGCGCACGGTGGTGAGCGCGGTGTCGTACGCGCTTGCCACTTCGTCCGGCGCCGATACGTCCATGCCGAGGCGATGCAGGCGGCCGTCGTGCAGGCCGTACACCATGCCGTGCAGGCTCAGGCGCTGGCCGCGGTCCCACGCGTCGCGCACCACCGTGGTCTGGCAGGCGCTCAGCGTCTGTTCGATGGTGTTGAGTTCGCACAGGCGGCCGTGGCGCACGGTGTCGAGGTCGAAGGTGCCGAGCAGTTCGGTGTGCTTCTGCGCCACGTCGCCGACATGGCGGATCCAGTTGTCGGCCAGCCCCACTCGCGTGCCGTGCAGCGCCGCGTGCACGCCGCCGCAGCCGTAGTGGCCGACGACGAGGATGTGTTCGACGCGCAGGATGTCGATTGCGAACTGCATCACCGAAAGGCAGTTGAGGTCGCTATGCACGACGACGTTGGCGATGTTGCGGTGGACGAACACCTCGCCCGGCGCGAGGCCGAGGATCTGGTTGGCGGGCACCCGCGAATCGGAACAGCCGATCCACAGGTACTTGGGCGCCTGCTGCTGCGAGAGGCGGCGGAAGAATGCCGGGTCGTCGCGGCGCACGCCGTCCGACCAGCTGCGGTTGTTGGCGAGGATCGCGGCGAGGCGCTGGCGGGTTTCTGCGTCCATCAGTTCGACCGGAACGACATGCGAGCGACGAGGAGACGGCTGAACCAGGCAGTGAACGCGATGGCAGCTCCGCCAAGCATGGGGGTCAGGCCCACGCCGAACGCGAGCACGACCGCTTGGGGATAAAACGCACGAGACGTCCCGTAGGGCTGTGGAATATTCCACCACCCGATCATCATGAGCGCCAGTACGACAGCGGCGACGATGACGCCGAAAACGATCAGCGCGATGCCTACGCGCAGCGCGATCGAAAGACCATCGATGACCGCGTCCTTCCTCATTCGTCATACCTCGATGCAGACATTTTTTGCCTCGGTGAAGAATCGCATGGCCTCGAAGCCGCCTTCTCGGCCCAGGCCGGATTGTTTCATGCCGCCGAACGGTGTGCGCAGGTCGCGCTTCATCCAGGTGTTGATCCAGACGATGCCGGCGTCGAGGTGGGCGGCGACGCGGTGGGCGCGGGCGAGGTTCGTGGTCCAAACCGAGGCGGAGAGGCCGTAGTCGGTGGCGTTGGCGAGGTGCAGGGCGTGGTCTTCGTCGTCGAAGGGTTGCAGGGTGACGACGGGGCCGAAGATTTCTTCGGTGTTGCTGCGGCAGTCGGGGCCGAGGTCTTCGATGACAGTGGGCGCAATGAACCAGCCGTCGGCGCAGCGGCCGGCGGGCGACGCGCGTTCACCGCCGCAGAGGATGGTGCCGCCTTCTTCGCGTGCAACGTCGATGCAGCGCATCACCTTGTCGAAATGCGCCTGCGAGACGAGCGGGCCCTGCTGCGTGCTGGCGTCGAGCGGATCGCCGACACGCAGGGCGCGGGCGCGCTCGACGAGGGCGCCGCGGATTTCGGCGTAGATGCTGCGTTCGATCAGCAGGCGCGAGCCGCAGAGACATATCTGGCCGCTGTTCTGGAATGCGCTGCGCACCAGCGTGTCGATGAGGCCGTCGCGCGGGGCGTCGGCGAAGACCAGCGTGGCGTTCTTGCCGCCGAGTTCGAGCGAGGTTTTCTTCAGTGCCGGGGCACACGCCGCGACGATCGATCGGCCCACGGCGGTACTGCCGGTGAAGCTGATCGCCCTCACCTGCGGATGGTCGACCAGCGCCTGGCCGACGCGCCCGCCGAGGCCGTGCACGATGTTGAACACGCCGGGCGGGAATCCGATTTCCGTCGCGAGCCGGCCGAGCATCGTCGCCGTCAGCGGCGTGACCTCGGACGGCTTCGCGACCACGCAGTTGCCGGCCGCGAGTGCAGGCGCGATCTTCCACGTGAAGAGATACAGCGGCAGGTTCCACGGCGAGATGCAGCCGACGACGCCGAGTGGGGTGCGAAGCGTGTAGTTCAGGCCGGCTTCGCCGTGGTGGGACTCGCTCGCGAACTGGGTGGCGGCGGCAGCGAAGAACCGCAGGTTGGCGACGGCGCGCGGGATCTCGATGTCGCGGGCGAGGGCGAGCGGTTTGCCGGCGTCCTGCGATTCGGCGCGGGCGAAGGCGTCGATGCGTGCTTCGAGGGCATCGGCGAGGCGGTCGAGCCAGCGGGCGCGCTGCGAGTTCGGCAGCGCGGACCACGGGGGGAACGCGTTGCGTGCAGCGCGGACGGCGGCGTCGACGTCATCGGCGGTGCCGCTGGCGAGGCGTGCGATCGGGGTGGCGGTGGAGGGGTCGAAGACGTCGAGCCAGTCGGTGGCGGATACGCCGTGCGCATCGCCGCCGACGAGATGGTGCAGGTCCGGAAGGGTTGTGTCCCGAGTCATCGGTACAGTGTAGCGGGGTGCGGTTCGTGCGGAGCATGGCGGGGGCGATTGGGCGCGGCTGTCGCGTGGTCATTGACCGGGATGGTCGGTCAGGTTATTGCGTGCCACGCGTTCGATGCCGCCTTATGCGTCGCAACGAAGTCAGTGCAGTTGGTTCTGCCGAATCCTTTCATACGTCATTCCCGCGAATGCGGGAATCCAGCGCCCTTGCTCGGTTTTCCGGCTCGCTGGCCAAGTCAAAACCAAGAAGGGGCGCTGGATTCCCGCATTCGCGGGAATGACGGTTGGGGGTGGTGCGGGGTCGTGCGGGATGCGGGGCTTCGTTTCCGCCGTAGAAAGCCGAAACAGCGTGACTGTAAAGGATGGCACAGAGGTCAGAGCGCATCTGACCAAGTCACACCTGACACTGCGGACACCAGTACAACCGCCGACTCGCAAGCTCCTCGCGTTTGATAGCGGTGTCGCACACTTCGCATGGCAACCCCGCGCGATCGAACACCCGAAAGCGAAACGCATCCGCCGTCCGCGTCACCGCCCCATGCGCACCACGCTTGTTCCGGCTGCGATAACTCTCCCGCGGCACGACCAGCAACGCCTTCGACAACGCCGTGATCTGCCGCTTCCCCAGATCCCGCGGCCGCTGCTGCGGCGCGATCTTCGCGCGGAACAGCACTTCCGACCGCAGGTAATTGCCCATGCCGGCGAGGAACGCCTGCTGCAGCAGCAATGCCGGCAGCCCGCGTCCGGCGAAGCGCGGAGCGCGCAGCCGCTCGGCCACTTCGGCAGACGTCAGCGATTCGTCCAGCACATCCGGGCCGAGTCCCGCGAGGAAGGGATGCTTGTGCACGTCCTTCGTCGGCCACATCGAGATGTCGGTGGCGGAGTAGAGCAGGATCGCCTTGTCGTCGGTCTCGAACGCCACGCGCAGCGAGCGCGTCGTCTTCGGGCGCTTGCCGGCGGCGGCGACCTTCCAGATGCCGTACAGCTGGTTGTGCGAGTACATCGTCAACCCGCCCTCGAAGCGGATCAGCAGCGCCTTGCCGTGCGGCGTGATCGACTCGATGCACTGGCCGACGAGTTCGTCCTCGTATTTCTGAAGCGCTGGCGGCGCGAAATGCACCGAGCGCAGCGGCCTGCCGATGACGGCGGCGGCCAGCGCATCGGAGGCGCGGCGGATTTCGGGGCCTTCGGGCATCGTGGCGTCAGATCGACTGCATGCGCCCGCCGTCCACCGCGAGGCTCACGCCGCTGATGTAGCCTGCCGCAGGCGAGGCGAGGAAGGCGATGGCGTTGGCGATTTCCGACGGTTCGGCGAATCGCGCCAGCGGCACGGTGCCGAGCATGGTCTTCGCGATCTCGTCCTGTGGCTTTCCGGTGCTCGCGCTGCGGTCGTGAAGGATCTGGTGGAGGCGGCCGGTGCGGGTGTAGCCGGGCAGCACGTTGTTGACGGTGATGTTGAAGCCACCGAGTTCCTTCGACAGCGTTTTCGCCCACGCGGCGACCGCGCCGCGGATGGTGTTGGAAACGCCGAGATTGGCGATCGGTTCGCGCACCGAGGTCGAGATGACATTGACGATGCGGCCCCAGCCCGCCGTCCGCATGCCGGGCAGCAGCGCCTGCACGCAGGTCTGCGCGGCGATCAGATGTTGCTGGAAGGCCGCCAGGAAGGCCGCAGCGTCCGCCGTGTGCGCGGCGCCGCCCGGCGGGCCGCCGCCGTTGTTGACGAGGATGTGGAACGGGTGCGCGCTCGCGGCCGCATCGAGCAGCGTGCGCAGCGTGGCCGCATCGTTGGCATCGGCGGCGATGAAGCCGTGCCGCTGCGTCGCATGCGTGCGCGGCAGCGCGTCCACCACCGCACGCAGCGCGTCCTCGCGTCGCGCGAGCACGGTCACATCCGCGCCCATGCCTGCGAGTTCAAGCGCGGCGGCGCGGCCGATGCCTTCGGAGGCGCCGCAGACGAGGGCGTGTTTGCCGGTGAGATCGAGGTCCATCGGGTCAGGCTCCGGTGTCGTGCAGCGGGCGCAGGTCGGGGTCGAGTGCGATGCGTTCGTCGAAGACGAAGCAGCGGCCGTCGTAGCCCGCACCGCCCACCTGTTCGAAGTAGTTGAGGATGCCGCCGTCGAGTTGCAGCACGTGGTCGAAGCCGTTGTGCTGCATCCACAGCGCGGCCTTCTCGCAGCGGATGCCGCCGGTGCAGAAGCTGACGACCGTTGTATCGGCGAGATCGTCGCGATGCGATTCGAGTGCGGCAGGCAGGTCGGTGAAGTTGTCGATCGGCAGCGTGAGCGCGTCGCGGAAGGTGCCGTGCCCGAATTCCTCGCGGTTTCGCGTGTCCAGCAGCACGAGGCGGCGTCCTTCGTCGTCAGTGCCGCGTTCGATCCAGCGTGCGAGTTCGGCGGGGGCCACCGACGCCGGGCGCACATGATCGAGCGGAATCGCGTCGTCGCGGCGGAAGGCGATGATTTCGCGCTTGCACTTCACCTTCAGCCGCGCGAACGGCACGTGGTTGCTCCAGCTGCGCTTGACGACGAGATCGGCGAAGCGCGTGTCGTTGCGCAACATCCCCAGGAGATCGTCGATGGCCCCCTCTGCGCCTGCCAGAAACAGGTTCAGCCCTTCCGGCGCGACGAGCACGCTGCCGCGCAACGCAAGTGCGTTGGCACGTGCATGGATACGGCCGGCCAAGGCGGCGGCATCGTCGATTGCGACGAAACGGTACGCGGCGATGTTGAGAATCATCGGCGCATCACATCAGCACGAAGAACGGCCACGCGGTGAGTGCGGCGAAGAACAGTGCAGCGAGCAGGAACACGACGACGCGCAGCGGGTGGTGGCGCAGCACCGTCAGGAAGGTCTCGGCGCGGCCTTCGGCGCGTGCCGCCGCGCGTTCGGCGCGGGCGCTCGCTGCACGCTCGGTCTGGAACGTCGCCAGCAGTTCGCGGGCGCGCGGCAGGTCGTCCGCATGCTTGAGCCAGATGCCCCCGGGCGAGACGCCCCAGAGACTGGCACGGGTTTCGTACCAGGCGAGGTCGGCTTCATCGAGCAGGGCGCGGATGGCGTCGGCTTCGTCGTCGGGAACGTTGCGCAAGTGGAGGAGCAGGGTGGACATGCGGGGATTGTCGCGGGCGGCGTACGTGCGGGAGGCGGCGCAGGGTGCTGTCATCATATTGTTTCGCGTCTTGCTGCGCGCGCGGAGCGATGGACGCGGCTGCTGTCCAATCTCCCGTCGTCCCGGCGAAAGCCGGGACCCAGTGACGCTCTCGGTTTGCCGTCGCCTCGGTTAAACCAGGAAACGCCACTGGGTCCCGGCTTTCGCCGGGACGACGGGGAGGCGGGCTGTACGGCCGGGGTGGATGTCACCGCGCGTGGAAAAGACGTTTGTGGGCGAATCTCGCATCAGCTGCCGCGGCGATGCAGGCGCGACTGCATCAGGTCGGCGACGGCCTGCTCGCGCTCGCTGCCGGTGCGGCGCAGGCCGTCGATGGCGCCCCGCACGTTCGCGGCGGGGTGGTTCTGGTTGAGCTTGAACTTGAGCGCAATGCGTTGCGGGCGGAAGCGGAAGCCGACGATGCCGCGCAGCTGCACGCGCTCGGCCTCGTTGCCGGGATCGAAACGCCAGTCGCCGCCGATGCTGGCTTCGAAGCGCTGGCTGAGGCGATCGACGAGGTCGGCGAGCGAGGCTTCGTCGTCGAACGGCTCGAGCGTGCCGTACAGGTGTGCGACGGCGTAATTCCACGTCGGCACGCGGGCGGCTTCGAGCTTGTCGGCGTACCAGCCCGGCGAAATATAGGCATGCGGGCCGTGCACGATCATCAGCACCTCGCCGCGGTGCTTCACCTGCGGGTTGGAGCGCGCGTGGTGGCCTTCGATCAGCACGTCGTCGCCATCGCGGCGGTACAGCACGGGCAGATGCGAGGCGAACGGTGCACCGCTGTCGTCGACACTCAGCAGCGTGACGAAGGAGTCCTGCGCCAGCAGGGCGTCGAGTGCCGCGAGGTCGGTTTCGGCGAAGCTGCGCGGCAGGTAGGTCATGCGGGTGGACAACGGGGTGCGGAGGGCGGGGGATGGGGCGCTCGAAACTCGCGCTCCCGGCATCGCGACGACGGTGCCGCGGGGGGGGGGGGGCGCAGAACGAACGCCTCGTCTCAGGCGTGGCCGCCGAGCGGCTGGATCATCGCTTCTCGCAGCGTTTCGTCGTCGTCGGCGCGCGGCGGGGAGATCTCGTCGAGCGAGAAACCCATCGCCAGTGCGTCCTCTTCGTCGAGGCCGTCGAAGGCGCGGAACTCGGCGTCGAGCAGCGCGTTGCGCGCGCTGTCCTCGCTGTCGTACGGCAGGGTGCGGCCGTCGCAGTCGAACACCTGCGCCACGCCGGAGTCGAGCACGCGCAGGCGTGCCCACACCGCCGTGTGGCCGAGCACGGCGATCCACCATTGTTCGATCACATGCGACATCCGAGTGCTCCGATCAGCGCGTGCCGAAGATCAGGTAAAGCACGCCCGCCGCAACCAGCGCGAGGATCATGCTCCACAGCGCGAGGAAGGCCGGGGTGGCGAGTCCGCTCAGGCCCGTGTCGCGCAGGCCGCGATAGCGGCCGCGCAGCAGCCATGCCAGTGCCGCCGGCGAGGCGAAGGCGAAGTCGCCGAAGCTCGAATGCAGCGCGCCGTGCCGATCGCGCAAGTGCACCAGCGCCATCGGCCAGAAGAACGCGAACGCCATCGCGCCGGAGATGGCCACCGCGATGCAGATGAGCGCGAGGAACATGCCCATCGCGGATCAATACTCCGCGGTGCCGGGCGCGCGCGGGTAGGGGATCGCGTCGCGGATGTTCGACAGGCCCGCCACGTACACGACGAGGCGTTCGAAGCCGAGGCCGAAGCCCGCGTGCGGCACGGTGCCGTAGCGGCGGAAGTCGCGGTACCAGCCGTAGTGCGCCGGGTCGAGGCCGAACTGCGCCATGCGCGCGTCGAGCACGTCGAGGCGTTCCTCGCGCTGCGAACCGCCGATGATTTCGCCGATGCCCGGCGCCAGCACGTCCATCGCGGCGACGGTCTTGCCGTCGTCGTTGAGGCGCATGTAGAACGCCTTGATGTGCTCCGGGTAGTTCATCACCACCACCGGGCGGCCGACGTGCTGCTCGGTCAGCCAGCGCTCGTGTTCGGTCTGCAGGTCCAGGCCCCATTCGACCGGGAATTCGAACTTGTGGCCGCTCTTCTGCAGCAGCGACACGGCCTCGGTGTAGTCGATGCGTTCGAAAGGTGCATCGACGAAGGTCTGCAGGCGCGAGACCGCGGTTTTCTCCACGCGTTCGGCGATGAAGGCCATGTCGTCCGCACGCTCGTTGAGCACCGCGCGGAACAGGTATTTCAGGAAGGCTTCGGCGAGGTTGGCGTCGTCGTTGAGATCGGCGAATGCGATCTCCGGTTCGATCATCCAGAACTCGGCCAGGTGGCGCGTGGTGTGCGAGTTCTCGGCGCGGAAGGTCGGGCCGAAGGTGTAGACCTTGCTGAGCGCGAGGCAGTAGGCCTCGACGTTGAGCTGGCCGGAGACGGTGAGGAAGGTTTCCTTGCCGAAGAAGTCGCGGCTGAAGTCCACGGCGCCCGAGGCGTCGCGCGGCAGGTTGGCCATGTCCAGCGTGGAGACACGGAACATCTGCCCGGCGCCTTCGGCATCGGACGTGGTGATGATCGGCGTGTTGATCCAGTAGAAGCCCTGCTCGTGGAAGAAGCGGTGCACCGCCTGCGCGAGGCAGTGGCGGATGCGCGCGACCGCGCCGAACAGATTGGTGCGCGGGCGCAGGTGCGCCACTTCGCGCAGGAATTCGAGCGAATGCGCCTTGGGCTGGATCGGATAGGTTTCCGGGTCTTCGACCCAGCCGCTGACCTCGATCGACGTGGCCTGCAGTTCGAACGACTGGCCCTGACCCTGCGACGGCGTCAGCGTGCCGGTGGCGATCACCGCGCAGCCGGCGGTGAGGTGCTTCACGTCGTTCTCGTAATTGGCCAGCGTGGCCGGCGCCACGACCTGGATCGGATCGAAGCACGAGCCGTCGGACACGTTGACGAAGGACAGCCCCGCCTTGCTGTCGCGCCGGGTGCGCACCCAGCCGCGGACGGTGACTTCGCTGCCGGCGATGGAACCGCCCGCAAGCGCCTGCTGGACGCTGACAACCGACATGCCTTGAACCTTGGCGCGAGGCGCCGAAATGGGGTTGGCAATCATAGCGAATGCGGGTGCAGTCGGGCAGGGCGTTGCAGGACGATGCCTCGGACGGGGCGAACGTGGTCCTTGACAAGATTGCCCGACGCTCGCAGCGATGGGCTGCATTTCATGGTTCACGGGATGGTTTCATATAGCGCGACCGTGGATGAATTTTCACCATGCACATGCTTGACTTGGATCGCCTGCTGCCACATTGATGCGCTTCGGCGCCACCGCCGCGCTCTGTCCGGAAGTCATTTGCAGCCCCACATGACCAGCTCACCTGCCCTCGAACATCGTCTATCGCAACTGCTGGCAGCCAACCGCCGGCATCGCGATCCGAAGCTCGAACCGCGCAACCGCTCGCCGTGGTTGAAGAAGCTGCAGCGCTGGCAGGCAACGCGGCTGGCGCGCACGTTCGAGGATTTCGTCGCGTCGCCCGCAACGCGGCCGGGCGCCGAATTCTTTCTTACCGATCTGTACGGCGATCACGACGTCACCGCGCGCGACCGCGGCGTCGAACGCGTGATGCCGATGATGAAGAAACTGATGCCGCCCGAACTGCTGGCCACCGCGGCCGACGCGATCGAACTTGCGGTGCTGAGCCACGCCTTCGATCTGCGCGTGGCGACCGAGCTCGAAGCCATCGCCGATCCTGCCGCGCCGCTGCAGACGCAGGATTATGCCGAGGCCTACCGCCGCGCCGGTCTGCGCCGGCTGCGCGGTCGCCAGGTCGATCTGGTGGTGGCGATCGGTGATGCGCTCGAACGCGCGGTGCGCAAGCCCTGGCTGTCGCGCCTGCTGCGCATTTCGCGCCTGCCCGCGCGTGCCGCGGGCCTGGGCGATCTGCAGGCCTTCCTCGAACGCGGATTCGCCGCGTTCCACGCGATGCAGGACGCGCCGGCCTTCATGCAGGCGATCGCCGCGCGCGAACGCGAGGCGTCGCGTCGGCTGTTCGCGCGCGATGCGGATCCGTTCGGCTTCGGCAAACCTCAGGCGAACTCGCGCTCGAGCACGCGGTGAATCTCGCTTTCGATCGGACCCTTCAGCGCCGAGAGCAGAAAGCCCAGGTTGACCACCACGCGCACCTCGTCCTTCGCCAGCCGGATCTCGCCGTTGACGCCGCTGCGGGTGAATTCCAGCGTGTTGCCCTTCCAGCCGCAGGCCACCTGGAAGCGTTCGCCGATCTTCTCGGCCACACGATCGACGGACGCCTTCGCGTCCTTCATGGATTTGTTGTGCCGCTGGACGATGTCGATGCTCGGCATGGAAGGCTCCGGTCGGAAGCGGTCGATTCTGCTACGCACGGCGTCGCGCCGCCAGCGGCGGCACGGCGCAGGCGCGGTTTTGGCTATCATGCCGACGGTCCGGGCGAATGAGCGCCGCGGACGAGGGGTGCACGATGCCAGCGAGGGGCGCACGAACGATGCTGCGAACGGTTGCCATGTCGATCGCGCTGCTGCTGGCGCTGCCGGCCGGCGCCGCCGTGGTCGAAGGCCGCGTCGCGCTGACGGTGGACGGCAAGCCGCTGCGCGCCGAGGAAGCACGCGAGGCCGTGGTCTACTTCCGCGCGCCGGGACTTGCGGCCCCGACCCCGCGCGCGGACTACGAGATGCGCACCGAGGGCAAGCAGTTCATGCCGCGCGCGCTGCCGGTGCCGGTCGGCGCGACAGTGCGCTTCCCGAACTTCGATCCCATCCTGCACAACGTGTTCTCCGGCAGCGGCAGCGAGCGTTTCGACCTCGGCCTCTACGGCCGCGGCGACGGCCGCACCCAGCTGTTCGACACGCCCGGTCTGGTGCGCGTCTACTGCAACGTGCACCACGACATGGTCGGCCACATCCTGGTGCTCGATACGCCGCATTTCGCACGCCCCGACGCCGACGGCGGCTTCCGCCTGGAGGTGCCCGACGACGCCGACGGCGAGCTGTTCGTCTGGCACGAACGCGCCAGGCTGTGGCGACAGGCGATCGACACCCAGGCCATGGAGCCGCTGCGGATCGAGCTCGAACTGAGCCGCCCGCGCGTCCCGCCGCACACCAACAAATTCGGCAAACCCTATGGCGACGAGCGCGCTTCCGGATACTGAGCGCGTGCGCTGGCGGATGCCGCTCGGGTTGCGGATCTTCCTGCTGTGTGCGGCGTTGGTGGTGGCCGCGATCGCGGGCGCGGTGGCGCTCACGTGGATCACCGGCCATCGACTCGCGCTCGACGCCGCCGGCACCGCACTGGACAAGAGCGCCGAGGCGCAGACCAGCCAGACCCAGCAGCGCCTGCGCCTGCTGGAGCTCAGCCTGCTGCTGCTCGGCGGCGACGGCGCGCTGGTGAACTACGTGGCGGCGTCGATCGGCGCGGACGAACTCGGGCTCGGGGAAGGCAGCGGCCCGGACGTGGCGTCGCTGCGCGACCTGCTCGTCGAACGGCGCGAGCAGTTCGGTTTCGATCTGGGCCTGGTGCTCGACGCCGACGGCGGCGTGCTCGCACGCAGCGACACGGCCGAAGCCTTCGCCGAGAGCCTCGCGGCCGATCCGCTGGTGGCCGCCACGCGCGACAAGCTGGCCCCGCAGAGCGGCTTCTGGCGCGAGGGCGACACGCTCTATCAGGCCGCGGCGATGCCGCTGGCGCAGGATGGCGCCCTGGTCGGGTTCCTGCTGCTGGCGCAGCGCGTGGATGCCGCGCTCGCGGCCGACATCGCGCGCTCGTCGGACGCGCAGGTGGCGTTCTGGCTGCCGCGCGACGGTGGCCTCGCGCTGGCCGCCACCTCGCTGCCGGAGGCCAGCGCTGCGGCCCTGCAGCAGGCATTTTCCGCGCGCCCGGACTTGATCGAGGCGGTGCGGCTGGGGCAACCCATCGACGGCATCGCACTTG
Organism: Chiayiivirga flava; assembly: GCF_014202825.1. GTDB lineage: Bacteria > Pseudomonadota > Gammaproteobacteria > Xanthomonadales > Xanthomonadaceae > Chiayiivirga > Chiayiivirga flava. Next base: position 543,123 of record NZ_JACHHP010000003.1, read on the forward strand.
CGTTCGATGGCGGCGAGTGGCTTGCGCGCATCCGCCCGACGGCGGTGGAAGGCGAAGCCTCGCTCGGCGCGGTCAGCGCGCTCGCCTCGCCGGACGGGGCGATGGCAGTGTACCGACAGATGCTCGATCGCCTGCTGCTCGCGGGCATCGCGGCGATGCTGATCGCGCTGCCGCTGTCGTACTGGCTGTCGCGCCGGCTGCTGCGCGACGCACGCGCGCTGGCGGACGCAGCCGAACGTGCCGCCGGCGGCGATTACCAGGCCGATGTCGCGCTCGACGGCAAGGACGAACTCGCGCGTCTGTCGCGGGCGGTCGATTCGCTGCTGTCGGATCTGCGCGAGAAGCGCGACATCGAGCAATATGTCGCGAATTTCTCGCGTTTCCTGCCCGATGTGGAACGGGTGCCGCGCGCCGAACCCGAACCCGAGGCCGTGCCGCCCGAACGGCGCCTGGCCTGCTATCTCGGCGCCGAGTACGCGCCCGCGCCCGAGTCCGTCGACGCGACCACGCGCCTTGCCCAGGCCACGCGCCTGGCCGAGGCGCTGGCCGGCACCGCGCGCCAGCTCGGCGGGCAGTTGCTGCGCGGCGATGGGCAGCGCTGGGTACTGGCGTTCGAGGGCGCATTGGCGCTCGAGAACGGCATGCGCGCGGCGCGCGCACTGCTCGAGTCGGTACCGCGGGCCGGCTTCCGCAGTCCGGCACTGGCGCTGATCGAGGGCGAAACCGACAGCGGCACCGCCGCCGCGCGCAAGCGGACCTGGCCGGTGCTGGTCGGCATTCCGATGTACCAGATCGAGCGCCTGCTGTGCGAATCCGGCGCCGGGCGCGTGCTGCTCACGCGCGACATCGGCGAGCGTCTGCAGGGCGAGCGCGGTACCGCGTGGCTCAACATCGCGCATGGCGCGCTCAGCAACAAGCGTTTCTTCGCGCTCAATCCCGAGGCGCTCGCCGCGCTCGATGCCGTGCCGGCGAGCGATCCGCGCCAGACCCAGGTGCTGCCGACGCCCAACGATGCGTTGCCCGCCGTCGCGCAGGATCTGCGCCCCGGCGCGCGCTTCGGTGGCCGCTACAAGATCCTCAGCCTGCTCGGCGAAGGCGGCATGGGCGTGGTGTACAAGGCGCACGACCTGGATCTGCACGACGTGGTGGCACTGAAGATGCTACGCCCCGGCGTGCTGGCCGATCACCAGCACCTGGAACGCTTCAAGGAGGAGATCCGCCTCGCGCGCCGCATCACCCATCCGAACGTGCTGCGCACGTTCGATTTCGGCGAGTCCGACGGCCGCGTCTTCATCTCGATGGAGTTCGTGCGCGGTGCCACGCTGCGCGCGCTGCTCAACGAATCGGGGCGTCTGCCGTATTCGGCCGGTCTGCGCATCGCACGCCAGTTCTGCGCGGGGCTCGCGGCCGCGCACGAGGTGGGCGTGATCCATCGCGACATCAAGCCCGAGAACGTTATCCTCGAAGCCGGCGGCAATGCGAAGCTGATGGATTTCGGCATTGCGCGGCCGGCGCGGCGGGTCGAGCCGGGCCAGACGCAGCCCGGCATGTTCGTCGGCACGCCGCTGTATTCGGCACCCGAGCAGCTGGCCGGGCAGGAGGTCGACGCGCGCGCCGACATCTTCTCCACCGGCGCGATGCTGTCGGAAATGTTTTGCGGCGGCCTGCCGTTCGGCGGCGGCAGCACGGCGGAAATCTACCTGCAGCAGATGCAGCACGCGCCGGTGCAGCCGTCCCAGCTCTGGCCCGAGGTGCCGCCGGCGCTGGAACGCATCATCCTGCGCTGCCTGGCGCGCGATCCGGCGCAGCGCTACCAGAGCGTGGCCGAGCTCGGCGCCGACCTCTCGCAGTTGCGCGCATGACGACAGCCGCCGTGCTTCTCCGCCTGCCGTTGCTGGCCCTGCTGTGGGCAGCGCCGCCGCTGGCCGCGCAGGACGCGGCGGCTGCGGACCCGTTCGATCCGCAGTTCGAGTTCGACGACGCCGTGCCGGCCGCGTGGCAACCGTTCGTCGACCTGCGCCTGCGCGGCGACCACGTGCAGGGGCTGCCCGGCGGTCGCGACGATCTCGACCGGCTGCGCGCTCGCACCCGCGCCGGTACGCGCTTCGTTGCCGGAGAACGCTGGAGCGCCGCCGTCGCGGTCGAGGCTGCGCTCGGCACCGACGACAACGCCGACAACATCATCAACAACGACGTCGAAGTCAGCGACGACCTCAACCTCGACCAGGTCTGGGTCGCGTTCCAGGCGACGCCGGCGTTGCGGCTGCAGGCCGGCAAGGCGCCGCTGCCGATGCAGCTCAGCCCGATGCTGTGGGACGCGGACCTGCGCCCGACCGGCGTCGCGCTCGCGCTCGGCGGCACGCGCGGGCTCACCGACCGCTGGCAACTGCAGGCGGGCTGGTTCGCGCCGGATCCGCTCGATGCCGGCGGTGCCCGGGTCGGCATCGTGCAGGGTGCCTGGCACTGGAACGAGGGCGCCGCGTGGGGCGGCGGCGCGGTGCTGACCGGGCTGCGTTTCGAATCGATCGACACCCTGGCGCGCGCCGGCCTCGGGCGCGGCAACGCGGTGGCGGGCGGCCGCTACGCCACCGCCTACGAGCCGCTCGACCTGCAGCTCTACCTGCGCCGGCGCGACGAACGCTGGCCGCTGCTGTTCAACCTCGATCTGGTGCGCAACACCGCGGCCGACAGCGAACGCGACGGCCTGCGTGCCAGCGCCATCGTCGGCGATCGCAACCGCGCCGGCGGCTGGGAGTTCGGCTGGGCCTGGGAGCGCATCCAGCGCGACGCCGTGCTCGCGGCCGTCAACGACGACGACTGGTGGTTCCACAGCCGCATGCGCGGCCACATGCCGTGGCTCGGCGTCGGCCTGGATTCGACCTGGTCGCTGCGTCTGGCCGGCTTCGTCGAGACCCGCGATGCACCGCGCGAGCGCACCCGGCGTCTGCTGCTGGACGTGGAGGCGCGCTGGTGACCGCCGTCCCGCCGCCGGCCGCCGTGGCGTGTCCCGGCACGTTTTCACGTTTGCGTTGTGGAGACGGCCGCGCCGGGGCGGGCGCGACGCGGTCGGTGCGCGGGGACCATGCGCCGCGCGCCAACCTGCTAGTGTGCGGCCGCTACGCGGAGGGGAGGCTGACATGCGCATGAGTTTTCCCAACGGCGAGCACGCGGACGTGTCGCTCGACCAAGGGGAGATCAGCATCGGCAGTGGCACGGACGATGGCATCCGCATCGCCGGCGCCGGCCTTGCCGTGCGCCACGGCGTGCTGCGCGTCGACGCGCAGCGCGGCATCCTGCTGCACCTGGCGGCGGGCAGCGGCGGTGCCCATGTGAACGCGCGTCCGGTGCGCGAATTCGCCATGCTGCGGCTCGGCGACGTGGTGAGCCTGGGCGGCGTGCAGCTGCGCATCGGTCCCGACGACGAACGCAGCATCCAGCGCGAGCTGCCGGCAGCCGCAGCCGCAAACCCCGATCCGACGCACCGCGCCGCCGCCGCCCGCGTGGTCCTGCGCGGCACCGCCGGCGCCTACCACGGCCGCACGTTTTCGCTGCAGGATCCGCTGGTCATCGGCCGCGGCGCCGCGGCCGACGTGCGGCTCGACGAGCCCGCGCTCGCGGACCAGCACGTGCGGCTGGAGCAGCTGAGCGACCGTGTGCTGATGCGCGACCTCGGCGCGCGCGACGGTGTGCTGGTCAACGGGATTCCGCTGCGCAACGCCGTGCTGCATCCCGGCGACCAGATCGTCGTGGCGCAGCATCGCTTCGTGCTCGAGGCGCCGGGCCTGCCGCCGCGCGGCAGCGCGACGTTCGCGCCCGCGCCGCGCGCCGGCACCACCCAGGCCATGCCCGCCGTGCAGGTGCCCGTCGCAGCGCCGCGTGCCGACGCCGGGTCGACGCCGGCCTCGCGCTTCAACTACGGCTGGCTGCTGCTGGCCGCGGCGGCGATCGCACTCGCGTTCGTCGCGATCCTGATCTACGCGCCGCGCTGAACCGGCGCCGGCGCGCGCGGCCGGCGCTGGATGCGGCGTGCGACCGGCGGCAGGCGCAACACCAGCAGCAGCGCCAGCAGCGCGGCATAGACCGCCGGCTCGCGCACGTCGGACTTGACCAGCCACCAGAAATGCAGCACGGCCAGCACGCCGATGCCGTAGACGATCCGGTGCAGCTGCGTCCAGCGTCGTCCCAGCCGCCGCATCATGCCGCGCGTGGACGTCAGCGCCAGCGCCAGCAGGCCGCACCACGCCGCGAAGCCCACGGTGATGTAGGGGCGCTTGACGATGTCCTCGAGAATCTGGCTCCAGTAACCGCCCAGGTCGAGCACGAGATAGATCGACAGGTGCACGCTCGCGTAGAAGAACGCGTACAGCCCGATCAGACGACGGAACCGCGCCAGCACGTTCCATCCGGTGACCCGCCGCAGCGGCGTCACCGTCAGCGCCAGCAGCAGGAACCGCAGCGCCCACAGGCCGGTGGCGTGGGTGAGCTCGGCGATGGGGTCGGCACCGAGCCGGTCGAGATAGATGTCGGCAACGAGCCACGCGAACGGCAGCAGCGCCAGCACGTGCAGCACCGTCTTGACTGCGATCATCTGCAGTTTCGTCATCCGCGCCGCGCCCTCAGAACCACTTGCGCAGGTCCATGCCGGCGTAGAGCGAGGCCACCTGCTCGGCGTAGCCGTTGAAAGGACGCGTCGGGATGCGGTCGGCGAACACGCGGCTGCCGCTGCCGGCAAGCCTGCGTTCGGTCTTCTGGCTCCAGCGCGGATGGTCGACGTCCGGATTCACGTTGGAAAAGAAGCCGTACTCGGACGGCTGCAGCTCGTTCCAGCTCGTCGGCGGCATGTTCTCGACGAATTCGATCTTCACGATCGACTTGATGCTCTTGAAGCCGTATTTCCACGGGACGATCAGGCGCAGCGGCGCGCCGTTCTGCTTGGCCAGTTCGCGTCCGTACATGCCGGTGGCGAGCAGCGTCAGCGGGTGCATGGCTTCGTCGATGCGCAGGCCCTCGACGTAGGGCCAGCGGATCGAACGGTAGCGCAGGCCGGGCATCTGCTCCGGATCGGCCAGCGTGGTGAACGCCACGTACTTCGCCTGCGCGGTCGGCTTGAACCGCGCCAGCAGCTCGCCCAGCGGCACGCCGGACCACGGGATCACCATCGACCAGCCCTCGACGCAGCGCAGCCGGTAGATGCGTTCCTGCACCGCCAGCGGCTTGAGCAGATCCTCAAGCGCCACGACGCCGGTCGTTTCCGCGTGCCCGGCGATCTCCACGTTCCACGGCGAGGTGCGCAGGCGATGCGCGTACTTCGCCGGATCGTCCTTGCCGGTGCCGAACTCGTAGAAGTTGTTATAGGCGGTGGCGTCCTCGTAGCGCGTCTGCTCTTCCGTGGTGCGGAACGCCTCTTCGCCGGGCGCGACCGGGGCGGCCGCGTCTGCCGGCGGCGCGGGCGGCTCGGGATCGGCCCGGGCGCAGCCGGCGAGGCTCGCCAGCGGCGTCGCGGCCAGCGCGGCGACGAGGCGGCGGCGGTTCAGATACACCGCTTCGGGCGTGATCTCCGACGCGGGCACGGTAGGAATGTCGACTCGACGCATGCGGGACCTCCGGCGGACCTGTTCCCACCCTATACGTTCGCACGGCGCAAAAGATACGCACTGCTGCGCACCGCGTTGGCCGCGAGTCATCGCCGCGCGCCGAGCGACGCTATTCTGCTGCGCCGCCGCATGATAGCCTCGCGGGCCCGAACCGCGTGGATTTGCGCGATGTCGCGTGCCTTCAATTTCAGCGCCGGACCGGCCGCCGTGCCGGACGCGGTGCTGCGCGAAGCCCAGGCGGAACTGCTCGAATGGCACGGCGAACGCGCCTCCGTCATGGAGCTCTCGCACCGCGGCGCGGCGTTCGAGGCGATGGCGGCCGAATCGGAGCAGGACCTGCGCGACCTGCTCGCGATCCCGGACAACTACCGCGTCCTGTTCCTGCAGGGTGGCGCGACCCAGCACTTCGCGCAGATCCCGATGAACCTCGCGGCACAGGACCAGACCGCGGACTACATCGTCACCGGCGCCTGGGGCCAGAAGGCCGTCGCCGAAGCGGCGCCGTACGTGCGCGTGCACACCGCGGCAAGCAGCGAAGCCGGCGGTTTCCGCTCGATCCCGCCGCGGACGCAGTGGCAGCTCACCGACGGCGCGGCCTACGTGCACTACACGCCGAACGAAACCATCCACGGCGTTGAGTTCTTCGAGATCCCGGACGTGGGCGACGCGCCGCTGGTGGCCGACGTGTCGTCGATGTTCCTCTCGCGTCCGCTCGACGTGTCGCGCTTCGGCCTGCTGTACGGCGGCGCGCAGAAAAACGTTGGCGCGTCCGGTCTCGTGATTGTGATCGTGCGCGACGATCTGCTTGCCCGGCAGCCGCGGCCGATGGCGAAGATCCTCAACTACCGCGCCCACGCCGAACAGCATTCGCTGCTCAACACGCCGCCGACATTCGCCTGGTACCTCGCGGGCCGCGTGTTCAAGTGGCTCAAGGCGCAGGGCGGCCTGGCCGCGATCGAAGAAATCAACCGTCAGAAGGCGGCACTGCTGTATTCGGCCATCGACAGCTCCGGCGGCTTTTATTCGAACCCGGTGCAGCGCGACTGCCGTTCACGCATGAACGTGCCGTTCACGCTGCACGATTCCTCGCTCGATGCCCCCTTCCTCGCCGAATCCAGCGCCGCGGGCCTGCTCGCGCTGAAGGGCCACAAGATGGTCGGCGGCATGCGCGCTTCGCTGTACAACGCGATGCCGCTCGACGGCGTGCGGGCGCTGGTTGCGTTCATGCACGACTTCGCACGCCGCCACGGTTGAACGCCATTCGCCTGCACCTCACGAGATCCGCATGAGTCCGAGCAAATCGAAGCCGTCACGCAGCAAGGCCGTGTCGAAATCCGCCGCGACCGCGCCGAAGGCGGCGACAAGACCCGCCGCCGCGTCGACGCGCGAGGCGAAGCGATCGACGGGCGGCGCCCCTGCAGCGACCGAGCGCGCGCCGGTGCTCGCGGACGTGCGAGCACGCATCGACGGAATCGACCGCCAGATCCAGGCCCTCATCGCCGAACGCGCCAACTTCGCGCTGCAGGTCGGCAAGGCCAAGGGCCCGCTCAAGGCCGCGATCGACTACTACCGCCCGGAGCGCGAGGCGCAGGTGCTGCGCATGGTGGTGGACCGCAACGATGGCCCCCTGTCGGACGAGGTGCTGGTGCGCCTGTTCCGCGAGATCATGTCCGCGTGCCTTGCGCAGCAGGAGCCGCTGAAGATCGGCTACCTCGGACCGGAAGGCACGTTCTCGCAGCAGGCCGTGCACAAGCACTTCGGCCACTCCGCACACGGCTTGCCGCTCGCGAGCATCGAGGAGGTGTTCCAGGAGGTGGCCGCGGGCAATGCCGATTTCGGCGTGGTGCCGGTGGAGAATTCCGGCCAGGGCACCATCCAGGTCACGCTCGACATGTTCCTGACCTCGCCGCTGAAGATCTGCGGCGAGGTCGAGCTGCGCGTGCACCAGCACCTGATGTCGCGTTCGGGCCGGCTCGAGGACATCGAACGCGTGTATTCGCATCCGATGTCGCTGGCGCAGTGCAAGAGCTGGCTGCGGCAGAACCTGCCGAAGGCCGAGAAGGTGCCGGTGTCGAGCAACGCCGAAGCCGCACGCCGCGCGCGCGGCTCCGACGATGCCGGCGCCATCGCCGGTGCGTCGGCGGGACATGTGTATGGGCTCAAGGTGGTTGCGGGCCCGATCGAGGACCGTCCGGACAACACCACGCGTTTCCTCGTCATCGGCCGCGAGCTGCTGCCGCCGTGCGGGCACGACCGCACCTCGCTGCTGGTGTTCATCAGCGACCGCCCCGGCGCGCTGTTCGACGTGCTGAGCCCGCTGGCGCGGCACGGCGTGAGCATGGACCGCATCGAATCGCGCCCGGCGCACACCGGACGCTGGCAATACGCCTTCTTCATCGACGTGCTGGGCCACGTGCAGGACGACGCGCTGAGCGCCGCGCTGCGCGAGCTCGAGAAGGCCGCGGTGCAGGTGAAGGTGCTGGGCTCGTATCCGGTGGCGGTGCTCTAGCAGTTGCTACTTCCGCCTTGACCGACGTTTCCTCCGACGGGGGAAGTGCCAGAGCTACTCCGGATCGTAATCCAGGTTCGGCGCCAGCCAGCGCTCGGCGTCGCGCATCGACCAGCCCTTGCGCTTCGCGTAGTCCTCGACCTGCTCGCGCGTCACCCGGCCGACGACGAAGTACTGGCTGCCCGGGTGCGAGAAATACCAGCCCGACACCGCGGCCGTCGGCAGCATCGCGAAACTCTCGGTGATCGAGATGCCGGCATGCTTCGTCGCATCGAGCATGCGGAACAGGGTGTCCTTCTCGGTGTGGTCCGGACACGCCGGATAGCCCGGCGCCGGACGGATGCCGCGGTAGTTCTCGCCGATCATGTCCTCGTTGCTCAGCGCCTCGTCCGGCGCATAGCCCCAGAACTCGCGCCGCACGCGCTCGTGCAGGCGTTCGGCGAAGGCTTCGGCGAGGCGGTCGGCCAGCGCCTTGAGCATGATCGCGGAATAGTCGTCGTGCTCGCGCTCGAACCGCGCCACGTGCGCGTCGATGCCGATGCCGGCGGTGACGGCGAACGCGCCGATCCAGTCCTCGACACCGGCCGCCTTGGGCGCGATGAAATCGGCCAGCGAAAAATTCGGGCGCTCCACCGGCTTGTCGGCCTGCTGTCGCAGGAAGTGCAGGGTCTCGATCCGCGCGCCGTCGGCGCCTAACACCTCGACATCGTCGCCCACCGCCGCCGCACGCCAGAAGCCGAGCACGCCGCGCGCGATCAGCCAGCGTTCGTCGATGATGCGTCGGAGCATGGCCTGCGCATCGCGGAACAGTTCGCTCGCCTGTGGTCCGACGACGGCGTCGGAGAGGATGGCCGGATAGCGGCCGGCCAGTTCCCAGGCATTGAAGAACGGCGACCAGTCGATGCGTTCCACCAGGTCGGACAACGGATAGTCGTCGAAGACGGTGATGCCGGGCGTGGTCGGCGCGGGCGGCGAGTAGCCGTCCCAGCCGCCGTCGAAACGCTGCGCGCGCGCGCGGCTCAGGGTGACGAGTTTCTTCGCCGCGCCGCGGTCCTTGTGGCGGGTGCGGATGTCGGCATAGTCGGCCTGGTTGGCCGCCACGAACGCATCGCGCAGCTCCGGGCTGATCAGCGATTGCGCCACACCGACCGCGCGCGACGCGTCCTTCACCCACACGGTGGGACACTTGTAGTGCGGTTCGATCTTCAGCGCCGTGTGCGCGCGCGACGTGGTCGCGCCGCCGATCAACAGCGGCACGTGGAAGGCTTGCCGCTGCATTTCCTTCGCGACGTGGCTCATCTCCTCCAGCGACGGCGTGATCAGACCGGAGAGGCCGATCATGTCGGCCTGTTCCGCGCGCGCGGTGTCGAGGATCTTCTGGGTGGGCACCATCACGCCGAGGTCGATCACGTCGAAGTTGTTGCAGCGCAGCACCACCCCGACGATGTTCTTGCCGATGTCGTGCACGTCGCCCTTGACGGTGGCCAGGACGATCTTGCCGCTGGATTTTCCCGCGTCGCCGGTGCGCAGCTTTTCCGCCTCGATCCAGGGCAGCAGCCACGCGACCGCCTTCTTCATCACGCGCGCCGATTTCACCACCTGGGGCAGGAACATCTTGCCGGCGCCGAAGAGGTCGCCGACGACGTTCATGCCCGCCATCAGCGGGCCTTCGATCACGTCCAGCGGCCGCGTCGACTGCAGGCGCGCTTCCTCGGTGTCGGCGTCGACGTAGGCATCGATGCCGTGCACCAGCGCATGCGCAAGACGCTGCGCCACGGGTAGCGTTCGCCATGCCTGCTCTTCCCGATTCCCGAGTGCCGATTCCCGACTCCCGCGCTTGTAACGCTCGGCGATCTCCAGCAGGCGTTCGGTGCCGTCGCGGCGCCGGTTGAGGATCACGTCCTCGACGCGTTCGCGCAGTTCCGGATCGAGGTCGTCGTAGATCGGCAGCGCGCCGGCGTTGACGATGCCCATGTCCATGCCGGCGCGGATCGCGTGGTAGAGGAACACCGAATGGATGGCGGCGCGCACGGTCTCGTTGCCGCGGAACGAGAACGACACGTTCGAGACGCCGCCCGAGACGTGGCAATGCGGCAACGTGGCGCGGATGATGCGTGTGGCCTCGATGAATTCGACCGCGTAGTTGTCGTGTTCCTCGATGCCGGTGGCGACGGCGAAGATGTTGGGGTCGAAGATGATGTCTTCGGGCGGGAAATCGAGTGCGTCGACCAGCAGGCGGTAGGCGCGCGTGCAGATCTCGACCTTCCTCTCGCACGTGTCCGCCTGGCCGGCTTCGTCGAAGGCCATCACGACCGCGGCGGCGCCGTAGCGGCGCACCTTGCGTGCGTGTTCGAGGAATTGCGCCTCGCCTTCCTTGAGCGAGATGGAGTTCACCACGCCCTTGCCCTGCAGGCAGCGCAGGCCGGCTTCGATCACGCTCCACCTGGACGAATCGACCATCACCGGGATGCGGGCGATGTCGGGTTCGGCGGCGATGAGGTTGAGGTAGCGTGTCATCGCGGCCTCGGAGTCGATCAGGCCCTCGTCCATGTTGACGTCGAGGATCTGCGCACCGTTCTCGACCTGCTGCCGTGCGACCTCGACGGCCTCGGCGTAACGTTCTTCCTTGATCAGCTTGCGGAACTGCGCGCTGCCGGTAACGTTGGTGCGTTCGCCGACGTTGACGAACAGCAGCTCCGGCGTGATGACGAGCGGTTCGAGGCCGGAGAGGCGGGTGTGACGCGGACCTGCACTCATGCGGCGCGGCGCTCCGGGTCGCGGGGCAGGGCACGCGGAGCGATGCCCCGCATGGCCTGCGCGATGGCCGCGATGTGCGCCGGCGTGGTGCCGCAGCAGCCGCCGACGAGATTCAGCAGGCCGGAGCGGGCGAATTCCTGCAGCGTTTCGGCCATTTCTTCCGGGGTTTCGTCGTACTCGCCGAAGGCGTTCGGCAGGCCGGCATTCGGGTGCGCGGAGACGTAGCCGTCCGACACGCGTGCGAGGGTTTCGATGTGCTCGCGCAGGTCCTTCGCGCCGAGCGCGCAGTTGAGCCCGATCGACAGCGGCTGCGCGTGCGCCATCGAGGCGTGGAACGCTTCCGCGGTCTGGCCCGAGAGGGTGCGGCCGGAGGCGTCGGTGATGGTGCCGGAGATCATGATCGGCAGACGGCCGCCGCGCGCATCGAAGGCTTCTTCCACCGCGAACAGTGCGGCTTTTGCATTGAGCGTGTCGAAGATGGTCTCCACCATGATGGTGTCGGCGCCGCCGTCGATGAGGCCGTCGACCGCTTCGCGGTAGGTGACGCGCAGTTCCTCGAAGCTGGTGTTGCGGAAACCCGGATCGTTGACGTCCGGGCTGATCGACGCGGTGCGGCTGGTGGGGCCGAGCACGCCGATCACGAAGCGTGGCCTGTCCGGCGTTGTCGCCTCGATCGCGGCGCAGCACCGGCGCGCGAGGGCCGCGCCCGCCTTGTTGAGTTCGTAGACGATGTGTTCGAGGTGGTAGTCGGCCTGGCTGACGGCCGTCGCGTTGAAGGTGTTGGTTTCGATCAGATCGGCGCCGGCCTCGAGGTAGGCGGTGTGCACGGCGGCGATCACGTCCGGGCGTGTGAGCAGCAGCAGGTCGTTGTTGCCCTTGAGGTCGTGGCCGCATGCCGGATGCGCCGGGTCCGCGTGTTGCGCGTCGAAGCCGCCGGCGAAACGTTCGCCGCGGTAGTCGGCTTCTTCGAGGCGCCACTGCTGGATCATCGTGCCCATCGCGCCGTCGATGATGAGGATGCGCTCGCGCAGCGCCTGCAAGAGCGCCTGCGCACGCGCCGGGTTGAGCCAGGGCAGCGGTTTCATGCCTTCCTCGCGAGCAGGGACACCACTTCGAAATGCGGCGGGCGTTTTTCGCGCGTGATGATTTCGCACGAGATCACGTCGAGACCGGCCCTGGTCGCGAGTTTCGCGAGTTCCTTCGCCGTGAAGCCGAGGTTGGCGTGGCCGTAGGGCTCGATCACGCCGCGGTGTTCGTGTTTTGCCAGCGTGGTGGCGATGAGTTGACCGCCGGGGCGAAGCACGCGCGAGGACTCGACCAGCGCCTGGCCGGGTTTTTCGGCGTAGGTGAGTGCGTGCATCAGCAGCACGAGATCGAAGCTGGCGTCGGGGAACTCCGTGGCGTGCATGTCGCCCTCGCGTACGTCGACGTTGGCGAACCCGCGCAGGCGTTCGCGTGCGGCCGCCACCACGCGCGGGCTCGAATCGATGCACACGTAGCGCTGCGCGCGCGGCGCCAGCAGCTCGGCCAGCACACCGTCGCCGGAGGCGATGTCGAGCACGTCGCCCGGCTCCACCAGCTGCAGCGCTGCGCGCGCGAGCGTCTCCCAGGTGCGACCGGGGGAATAGTGGCGTTCCATGTCGCCGGCCACGGTGTCGGCCCAGTTCTGCTCCGAGGCGCGCGCGGCGAGCACGTCGGGCACGCGCTCGGCGTCCGAACGCAGCAGCGGATCGTCCGCGCCGTCGGACAGGGCCTTCCACAGCGCACGCTGGGCCGCGTCCATGTCGTCTTCGGCGAAGCGGTAGTAGGCCGAGACGCCGGCGCGGCGGTCGCGCACCAGGCCGTGTTCCTTGAGCCGCGCCAGGTGGGTCGAAACGCGCGGCTGGGCGAGGCGCGTGATCGCGGAGAGCTCGGCGACGGTCAGCTCCTCGCGTTCGAGCAACGCGAGCAGCCGCACCCGCGTGGGGTCCGACAGCACACGCAGGCAGGCCGACCAGGCATCCAGATCCACGCATTCATCCCTTTATCGCGATTCAGGGATGAATTGTCCCGGTGCGGGCCGCGGGGGTCAAGCCGGCGCGGCTGCGGGCCTCAGCGCTGGCCTTCGAGGGTGGCGAACTGGTCCGGACACAGCGGTTGCACGGAACCGCGCACGCGGTCGGCCAGCGTGCGGTCGAGCGTGGCGACGTCCAGGGACACGTTTTTCGCGAACGTGCCGAGGCTGCTGCGCGCGATGATCGCGTGCGAGATGATTTTCAGGCATGCGGTGTCGCGGACGTCGGCCGGCGTCTGGGGCGTGATCTCGTCCATCACGTGTTCGATGTAGCGGGCGCGCACGTCGACGTAGCACAGCTCGAAGGCACGCACCGCGTCGGCCGTCGGCGCGCCGCCATCGGGTGGCGGATTGCCGGCGGCGCGCGCGATCACGCTGGTGCACGCCATCGTCGGATCGCGGCCTTCGGCGGCGGTGCCGAAGGCGCGCGTGAGCGTGCGGCGGTAGGGCTCCGGCAATGCGGGCAGGTCGGGCGGTGGCGCATCGGTGCCCGTCGCCGCGGCGGGCGGCGGCGCGACGGCGGTGTCGGGCCGGGCAGTGTCTGGCCGGGCGGTGTCGGCCGGGGTGGTGTCGCTGCACGCGGCGGTGGCGAGCAGCAGGACGGCAACGGCGGCGGTCAACGGACGACGGATCATGGCGGGGGTTCCGGGTCGAGAGGGAAGGGCAGGATGCTACGTCCATGCAATGACAGCGAAGCAGGCGCGATCCGGACAGCGCATGTCCGCGGCCGGGTGGTGCATCGTCCCGGGCGCCGCGCCACCCGACGGCGCGGGAAAGGTAGAATGGCCGTTCTTTTCTTCCGCACGACGGAGCGAGCCGTGGATTTCCGATTCACCGACGAACAGCTGATGATCCAGGACGTGGCGCGCCGCATCGCGCAGGAAAAGATCGCGCCTTCGGCCGAACACCACGACCGCACCGGCGAATTCCCGCGCGAGAACATCCGCCTGCTCGGCGAAAACGGACTCATGGGCATCGAGGTGCCGGCCGAGTACGGCGGCGCCGGCATGGACCCGGTCAGCTACGTGCTGGCGATGATCGAGATCGCCGCCGGCGATGCCGCGCACTCCACCATCGTGTCGGTGAACAATTCGCTGTTCTGCAACGGCATCCTCAAGTACGGCACCGAGGAACAGAAGCAGAAGTATGTCCGTGCCATTGCCGAAGGCCGCGAGATCGGGGCCTTCGCGCTGACCGAGCCGCAGTCCGGCTCCGACGCCACCGCGATGCGCTGCCGCGCCGTGCGCCAGGACGACGGCAGCTACATCGTCAACGGCAAGAAGAGCTGGATCACGTCCGGTCCCGTGGCCAAGTACATCGTGCTGTTCGCGATGAGCGAACCGGACAGGGGCGCGCGCGGCGTCACCGCGTTCCTGATCGATACCGATCTTCCCGGTTTTTCGCGCGGCAAGACCGAACCCAAGCTCGGCATTCGCGCCTCGGCCACGTGCGAGATCGAGTTCGCCGATTTCCGCGTCGCGCCCGAGGACGTGCTCGGCAAGGACGGCGAGGGGTTCAAGATCGCGATGGGCGTGCTCGATGCCGGCCGCATCGGCATCGCCTCGCAGGCGGTCGGCATTGCGCGGGCGGCATACGAGGCCACGCTCGCCTACGTCAAGGAACGCAAGGCCTTCGGCGCGCCGATCGGGACGTTCCAGATGACGCAAGCGAAGATCGCCGACATGAAGTGCAAGCTCGATGCCGCCACGCTGCTCACGCTGCGCGCCGGCTGGGCCAAGGCCGAGGCGGACAGGACCGGCGGACGGTTCGGCAACGAGGCCGCGATCGCCAAGCTGTTCGCATCCGAAGCCGCGATGTGGATCACCCACCAGGCGGTGCAGCTCCACGGCGGCATGGGCTATTCGAAGGAAATGCCGCTGGAGCGCTACTTCCGCGACGCCAAGATCACCGAGATCTACGAGGGCACGAGCGAGATCCAGCGTCTGGTCATCGCGCGCAACGAGACCGGTCTGCGCTGAGCCGCAGCGCGGCGATGCGACGTCGTCGCGCCTGCGCACCGTGCGCACCGTGCGCACCGGCGTCGCCCGGATGCGCGCGGACTCGCTCCCGCGTCCGCACGGGCGCCGCGACCATCGGCACGTGCGCCGCGCGACGCAGCTGCACACAGTTGCCTTTTCCCCGGACCCGCACGCCATGACGCCCATCGACCTGCGCAGCGACACCGTCACCCGTCCCACCGCGGCCATGCGTGCGGCGATGGCCGCCGCCCCCGTCGGCGACGATGTCTACGGCGAGGACCCCACCGTGCGCGCGCTCGAGGAACGTCTCGCCGCCGAACTGGGCTTCGAGGCCGGCCTCTTCGTGCCGAGCGGCACGCAGAGCAACCTCATCGCGCTGCTGTGCCACTGCGCGCGCGGCGACGAATACCTCGTCGGCATGGAAGCGCACACCTACAAGTACGAAGGCGGCGGCGCGGCCGTGCTCGGCTCGATCCAGCCGCAGCCGATCGCACACGCGCCCGACGGCACGCTGCCGCTCGACGCACTGCAGCGTGCGGTGAAGCCGGACGATCCGCACTTCGCGCGCACGCGTCTGCTGGCGCTGGAAAACACCTGGCACGGACGGGTGCTGCCGCAGCGCTATGTGCAGGAGGCCACCGACTGGGCCCGCAGCCGCGGCCTTGCCTGCCACCTCGACGGCGCACGGCTGTTCAACGCGGCGATCGCGAGCGGCGTGCCGGCACGCACGCTTGCGACACCGTTCGACAGTGTGTCGGTGTGCCTGTCGAAAGGGCTTGGTGCGCCGGTGGGGTCGGTGCTGCTCGGCAGCGCGGCCCTGATGGGGCAGGGCCGGCGCTGGCGCAAGATGCTCGGCGGCGGCATGCGCCAGTCCGGCGTGCTGGCGGCCGCGGCGCTGCACGCGCTCGATCATCACGTGGCGCGCCTGGCCGACGATCACGCCCGCGCCGCGCGCCTGGCCGACGCGCTCTCGGGCATCGAGGGTCTGCAACTGCTCGGCTGCCACACCAACATGGTGTTCGTCGACGTGCCGGTCGCGCGCCAGGCCGCGCTCGCCGCGCACCTGGCCGGCGACGGCATCCGCGTCAGCATCGGCTATCTGCCCACGGTGCGCCTCGTGACGCATCTGGACATCGACGATGCGGCGATTGCACGCAGCGTCGACTCGCTCGCCCGGTTCTTCGCGAACTGAGCAAAAAAAGCCGGGCGCGATGGACTGCGCCCGGGAGTGGGAGTGACGGGAACGCGGCGTCAGCTGCCGCGGCGCATCGCGAAGCCTGCAAGGCCGAGCACGCCGAGGCCGACGAGCAGCAGGAACAGCGGCGAAGTGGCGGGAACCACATTGGGCATGGACGCCGTCGGCGGCGCCGGATTGCCGATGACCGCGGCGCTGAGCGCCAGCCCGCGCAGGGTCGGATTGCCGGACACGTTGCCGATCAGCGTGGCCGCGCCGGTGGTTAGGTCGATGCCGTACAGGCCGGTGGCGCCGCCGACGGTGAGCGCGGCGATGGCGGTGTTGGTGCCGCCGCTGCTGAGCACGTCGAAGCCGGTGTTGGCGTCCACCGCGACGCCGAGCGCGCCGATGGCCACCACGGTGCCGTCGTTGGGCGGGTTCTGCAGGAACAGCGTGTCGCTGTTGGGATCGATGTCGTACAGCGCGGTGCCGGCCGGTGCCGGATTGACGCTGTTGATGTAGGCCGAGCCCGCCACGGCCGGGCCGGCGGGATTGATCGGGCCGTCGACGAGGGTCTCGCCGGTGTCCACGTTCACGCGCAGGTTCTGTCCGGTGTTGCTCACCACGCGCAGGCGGTCGGGCACCGGATTGAAGTCGACGCCGAAGCTCGTGCCCGACGGCGCGACGCTGAGCGTGGAGGCAAGCGTCGCTGCGCCGGTCTGGGGGTCCACCGTGTAGAGCCGGCCGGACGATGCCAGCGCGTACAGCGCGCCGGTCGCGGGACGGAAATCAATGCCGACGAGTTGATCGCCGCCGGTCAGGCCGGTGACCGCGCGCACCGTGGCGGCGCCGGCCGGTGCCGCCGAGGAAAACAGCACCAGGCCGTTCGCGCCGTCGAGCCCGATCGCCGTGCCGGGCACCGCTGCGGGCGGAAGGGTCGCGGCGGTCACCGCGATGCCGCGCAGCGCTGGATTGCCGCCGACCGCACCGCGGGACGTGGCCGCGCCGGTGGCGAGATCGATGGTGTAGAACGTCGTGGTGCCACCGACGCGGAACGCAGCATACGCCGTGTTCACCGCACCGACGGTAAGCACATCGAGGCTGTGGTCGCCGGAGGCATCGAGCACCACGCCGAGATCGCCGACGGCAGTGACGGTGCCGTCATTCGGCGGTGCCTGCAGCAGGAGGTCGCTCGTCACCACGTCCACGACGTAGAGCGCGGTCGTCATCGGTGCCGGATTGACGCTGTTGATGTAGCCGGCGGCCACCAGCTGCGGACCGGCGGGATTGATCGGGCCGTCGACAAGGGTCGCACCGGTGTCGACATTGATGCGCAGGTTCTGGCCGGTGTCGCTGACCACGCGCAGGCGATCGGGAACGGGATTGAAGTCGACGCCGAACACGCTACCGTCGAGCGCGACATCGAGTGTGGCACTGGTGGTAGCGACGCCGGTGACCGGATCGATCACGTAGAGGTTGCCTGCATCGCCGACGCCGTAGAGCGCGCCGGTCGCGGGGCGGAAGTCGATCCCGAGCAGGGTTTCCCCGGCGTCGAGACCGGAGACGGGCACGGTGGCCGGCACGGCGCCGGGGGCGCTGGCGGAGAACCGGACGAGGGTGTTGCCATCGTTGAGGCCGATGACGGTCTGCGCGAAGGCGGCGGGACTGGCGGCGACGAGCGCGGCCAGCACGATGCAGCGGGGGATGCACTTCATTGGCGTCTCCTGAAAGGGAGTTGCGGTGCTGCGGCTTGGATGGCAGGCCATGCGCGATACCCCTGTGTGCATCGATCGCGACATGCATGTCGCCGCACATGGGCGGCGAATCGTTGGTTTATGTGAGCTGTGTCACGGTTCCGATGGGAGGACGGCCGCGTCTTGCGCGCCCCCGGGCTGCAAGCGCGTGCGGAGAACGCGCGTCCGAACCGTTCTCCTTCGGTCCAGTACGCGCAGGTCCGCAACCGCGGATGCAGGGGAATGTAAAAAAGTGTGCTCGCGGGGGCGCACGGACCGCCGGCGTCGGCGCTGCGGTCTCGTCGAGCGATCGCGCGCCCGCATCGACGCGTTCGAGCCGATGGCTTCAGTCGTTGGAACGCCCGCCGCCGAGGGCCTTGCGCAGCGCGGCGAGCCCGCGTCGGATGTGGGACTTGACGGTGCCGATCGCCATGCCGGTGCGCTCGGCGATTTCCGGGTGCGACAGATCCTCGTAGAAGGCCAGCGCCACCATCTCGCGCTGCGCGGCCGAGAGGCGATCGAAGGCCTTGCCGACCGCGCTCTCCGCGTCCAGCGCATCGATCAGCCGCGCCGACGACAGGGTGTCGTCCGGCACCGAGGCCATGTCGGTGGAGTCGAGGTGCAGCACGCGGCTGTGACGGCGCTCGCGCCGCTGGCGGTCGATCGCGCGCGTCCATGCCTGGGTCAGCAGCCACGCGATCACGCGACCGCGCGCCGGGTCGTACGACTCGACCTTTTCCCACACCTGCTGGTAGACGTCGCCCACCACTTCTTCCGCGTCGTTCGGATCGCGCAGCATGTTGAACGCGGTGGTGTAGACCTGCGACGAGGTCCGTTCGTAGAGCTCGCTCAGCGCAGCCTGCTCGCGTGCGCGGATACGCTGCAGCAGCGGGGCGAGATCGTCGTCGGCGCGCGGCGGCGATGGTTCGTCTGGAAGCACGTCGCGTCCTGGCTCGCTGCGGCGTTGATGGAGGCGATAGTGTGGTGGAATTCCTCGCCGCTGTCGCCGGGCCCCGGCTTTCGGCACGCGCGCCGCGATGCGGGCACGCTACCATCGGGGGCTGGTCGCCTTCGGAAGGGTCTTGCATGAAACGCATCGCGCTGCTGCTCGGATTCGTCGCGCTCGGCTCCGGCGTCGGGGCGGCCGAGCCCGGCTACTTCCGCTACCCCGCGATCCACGGCGACACCGTGCTGTTCACGGCCGAAGGGGATCTGTGGTCGGTCGCGCGCGCCGGCGGGGCCGCGCGCCGGCTGACCACGCATGCGGCCGAGGAGAGTCGGGCCGCGGTGTCGCCCGATGGCCGCTCGGTGGCGTTCTCCGCGTCGTACCACGGCCCGCTCGAGGTCTACGTGATGCCGCTCGCCGGGGGCGATCCGCGCCGCGTGAGCTTCGAAAACACGCGTGCGCTGACGCTCGGCTGGACCGCGCAGGGCGAGGTGCTCTACGCCACCTCCGACGTCAGCGGACCGGCCTCGATGCGCGTGGTGGCCGCAGTCGACCCGGCCTCCGGCACGCGCCGCGTACTGCCGCTGGCCGATGCCAACGACGCCGTGCTCTCGCCCGACGGCAACACCGTCTATTTCGTGCGCTTCGGCCTCAGCGTCACCGGCGACAACGCACGCGGCTACCGCGGCGGCGCACTGTCGCAGCTGTGGCGTTTCGACCTTGCCCGCGGTCGCGAAGGCGAGCGCATCGGTCCGCAGGACGTCAACCTCCGGCGTCCGCTGTGGTGGAAGGATCGCCTGATCGTCATCGCCGACCGCGGCGGCCGCGACAACCTCTTTCTGCTCGACCCGGCCACCGGCGCGATGCAGGCGCTCACGCAGCACACCGACTTCGGCGTGCGCTCGGCCAGTCTCGACGGCGACGCGCTGGTGTACCAGCTCGGCGCCGACATTCACGCGCTCGATCTCGCATCGCGCGCCGATACCACGCTGGACATCGACCTGGTATCGGATTTCGACCAGCGCCGCGAGCGCTGGATCGACCGCCCGGCGCGGTACGTGGAGTGGACCGACCTTGCGGCCGACGGCGAACGTGTCGCGCTGACCGCGCGCGGCCGCGTCACCGTCGCAGGCATCGGGCCACGTCGCCGCGTCGACATCGGTGCGCCGCTCGGGACGCGCCTGACCAGCGGCACGGTCGGCAAGGACGGAAAGTTCGTCTACGCCATCTCGGACGCCAGCGGCGAGGAGGAAGTCTGGCAGTTTCCGGCCGACGGCAGCCCCGGTGGCAAGCAGCTCACGCGTGACGCGGACACGCAGCGCTGGAACCTGCACCTCTCGCCCGACGGCAAGACCATCGCGCACGACGACAAGCGCGGCCGACTCTGGCTGCTCGACATCGCGAGCGGCCGCAACACCCTGCTCGACGACGGCGGCAAGGACGGCAACGAGGGGTATTCCGCCATCGCCTGGGCGCCGGACAGCCGGCACCTCGCGTTCGCGCGCGCGACCAAGGCCGGCGGCCGCGAGCGCCTTGCGCTGGCGGCGCGCGACGGCAGCCGCATGCAGTGGCTCACCAGCGAAAAATACGAATCCGCATCGCCGGCATTTTCACGCGACGGCCGCTGGCTGTGGTTCCTGTCCGAGCGGCAGTTCGCGCTCGCCAACGGCGCGCCGTGGGGCGACCGCAACACCGGTCCGTTCTTCGACGAACGCAGCAAGGTCTACGCGATCGCGCTGCAGGCCGACAATCGCTTTCCGTTCCGGGCAGACGACGAACTGGCCGGCGACGATGCGGGCAGCAAAGACGACGATGCCGACAAGAGCGACAAGGACGCCAAGGACAGCGACGACACCGCGCCACCCTCGCTGCCCGTCACCTGGGACGGTCTTGCCGACCGCCTCTACGAAGTGCCGCTGCCCGCCGGCGACTATCGCGAGCTGCAGACCGACGGCGAGCGTCTCTACCTGCTCGCGCGCGACGGCGAGTCCGGCACGCTGAGCACGCTGGAGATCGGCAACAAGCCGCCGAAAACCGAAGAGTTCGCCACCAACGTCGCGTACTTCGCCGTCTCCGCCGACGGCGGGAAGGTGCTGTTCGGCACGCCGGCCAAGGACGAGAAGACGCCCGGCACGCTGCACATCGTCAACGCCGCCGCCACCGCGCCGAAGGACCTCTCGCAGGTCACGGTGCGCCTGGACGACTGGCGTCTGCGCATCGACCCGCGCGCCGAGTGGACGCAGATGTTCGGCGACGCCTGGCGCATGCACCGCGACCACTTCTTCGACAAGCACCTGCGCGGCGTCGACTGGCCGGCCGTGCGCGCGCGCTACGCGCCGTTGCTCGAACGCGTCACCGACCGCAACGAACTCGACGACGTGCTGGCGCAGGCGATGGGCGAGCTGGGCGCGCTGCATTCGCAGATCGTCCCGGGCGACACGCGCCGCGTGGAGGACACGGTGGCCTACGCCGGCCTGGGCGCGCGCTACGACAAGGTGGCCCGTGGCTGGCGCGTGACGCACATCGCGCGCACCGAGGCCGAATTGCCGAGCGAGCGCGCGCCGTTGCAGGCCCCCGGCGTGGACGTGCGTGTAGGCGACACCATCACCGCAATCAACGGCGTGCCGGCGCGCGATGCAGCCGACATCTCCGAACTGCTGCGCAACACCGCGGGCCAGCAAGTGCTGCTGCAGGTCGAGCGCGCGGGCAAGGCACGCAAGGTGGTCGTGGTGCCGGTCGACGCGCGACGCGAGGAAGACCTGCGCTACATCGACTGGACCAAGTCGCGCGCCGCCCGCGTGGAGCAGGCCGGCGGCGGCAGGCTCGGCTACCTGCACCTGCGCGCGATGGGCGGCGGCGACATGGCCGCCTTCGTGCGCGAGTTCTACGCGCAGTTCGACCGCGACGGCCTCATCATCGACGTGCGCCGCAACCGCGGCGGCAACATCGACAGCTGGATCATCGAAAAACTGCTGCGCCGCGCGTGGGCCTTCTGGTCGCGTCCCGACGGCCTGCCGTACAGCAACATGCAGCAGACCTTCCGCGGCCACCTCGTGGTGCTGACCGACGCGCTCACCTATTCCGACGGCGAAACCTTCGCCGCCGGCGTGCAGGCACTGAAGATCGCACCGCTGATCGGTACGCGCACCGCCGGCGCCGGCGTGTGGCTCTCGGACGGCAACGCGCTGGTCGACCGCGGACGCGCGCGCGTGGCCGAATACCCGCAGTACGGCATCGACGGCCAGTGGCTGGTCGAGAACGTCGGCGTCTCGCCCGACATCGTGGTCGACAACCTGCCGCACGCCACCTTCAACGGCGGCGACGCACAGCTCGACCGTGCCATCGCCTACCTGCAGCAGAAACTCGCGAGCGACCCGGTGCCGCCGATGCGTCCGGGCGTCATCCCGCCGCTGGAGCCGGTGCGGCTGCAGTGAAGGCCGCGTTCGCGGGCGATCGAACGGCCCGCGTCGGAACATGCCGCATTTCGCCGGATGCGGTCAGCTCGTGCGCATGGCCCGATCGATTTCCGCGCCGTCGTGCGCGGCGCTGCCGGTTTCGCAGAGAAAGTGACCCAGTGCCAGATCGTGCGAGATCTCGCAGGCGAACAGCGCGCTGCGCAGCCGGGCGACGACGTCCTCGCGCGTGATGACGCCGGTGGCGCTCCAGGCGTCGACATCGTAGAGCACGTGCACATAATCGCCGTGGCGCACAACGCGCGCGGACGGCAGGGGTTCGAAGCAGGATCGGACCGCGGTGGTCGGATGCAGAATGCGCAACCAGCACGCGGTCCGGAATCCGAACCGGGCGGTGTCGGCGGTGCCACAGCTGTCGGGCGGAATATTGGTGTCCATGCGGAGGCGTCGGCGTCGGATGGACGACGCAAAGCATGGATCGTGCCGGCCCGGCACGACGGGCAGCGGCGCGATTCAGCGAGTCTGCAGCCCGCCGATCGGCCGGCGACCGGAAGCGATCGCCCGCGCCCTCAGCGCGCGCGTGCGCGCACGTTGCGAAAGCCCACCATGCGTTGTGCGTCCTCGTCCCAGAGCTTCAGTCGTGCGCTTCGCAGGCTGGTCCACAGCGTGATGCGCGGCGCCGTCCGCAGTGCCGGGTGCGATTCGTGGCACTCGCGCAGCCGGTAATTGGGAATGCGGCTCGCGAGGTGATGCACGTGGTGGTAGCCGATGTTTCCGGTGAACCAGTGCAGTACCTGCGGCAGGTCGTAGAACGAGCTGCCCGCGATCGCCGCGTGCTGCGAATCCCAGCCCTCCTGCCGCGTCCACACCGCGCCTTCGAACGTGTGCTGCACATAGAACAGCCACACCCCCAGCGCACCCGCGACCAGCACGATGGGCAGATGCACCAGCAGCACCGTCTGCCAGCCCAGCCACCAGCTCAGCAGGCCGCCGGCCACCAGCAGCATCAGGTTGTTGAGCAGCACGCTGGCCCATTCCTTCTTCCACGAAAACGGAAGATCGAACGGAAAGCGGTGCTTGATGACGAACTGGTAGATCGGCCCGATGCCCAGCAGCACCGGCGTGCTGCGATAGAAGCGGTAGCAGACGCGTCCGAACCACGAACGGGCCCTGTATTCGGTCACGGTGAGCGTGTCGATGTCGCCCATTTCGCGGCGGTCGAGATTGCTCGAGGTGCCGTGGTGCACGGCGTGGGTCTTTTTCCAGTAACCGTACGGGAACAGCGTGATGAGACCGAGCTGACGGCCCACGGCATCGTTCGCGCGCTGGCTCGCGAAGAACGAGCCGTGCCCGCAATCGTGCTGGATGATGAAGGTGCGCACGTAGAGACCGGCGGCGGGCAACGCCAGCAGCAGGGTCCATCCGTAGTTCCAGTCCGCAATCACGCTCCACGCCATCAGTGCCCACAGTCCGAGGAACAGCGGCAGGGTGTTGAACAGTTGCCAAAGGGCGCGCCCGTGATGCGGCTTCGCGAATCGCGCGCAGAGCGCACGCAGGTTGACGGTGGGTGATTCGGCGGCGATGGTCAGGACACGTCTCCGGAACGCGTGTTGGGGGGCAACCGCGGCAGGATACGCCATCGAAGGAAGATTGACGTTTCCGGTGGGCGCACAGGATGCGTGACGCAGTCCGGATTGACGCTGGCGTTCGGCATTGCGGCAGAGCGCGGATGTGGGCGGGTAGAGCGCGTTGATCGTCATCTGGACACGTGGGCTAACCGTTTTTTCGTTTGCCATCGCAATTTCGATCAAGCCTGTTATTGATGGAAAGCGCAACACGATCGGCGTCTGTGTCGTGATCGGGTTGCGTCGGAGCGGCTTGTACGAATGTGCACCCGATGTTGCGCTCCGCTCGGAAAGTTCCGCGTAGGAAGAGCAGATTCGGGCCAAGAACAGCCCGCTGCCAAGGAAGGAATGCAGATGCAACACGGAATGTCGAAGCTGTCCGCGGGAAGTGGTTGGGGGATGCGGTCGTTGCTTGCGTGGACGGTGCTGGCGGCGGGGCTGTCGGGATCGACGCTGGCGCCGGTGGGCTGGGCGGTGGCCCGCATGGATGGCGCT
>NZ_JACHHP010000004.1 GCF_014202825.1 Chiayiivirga flava
CTCACCGTCCTCAATGCGCGATGTCGCGATGAGATGCGGGCCACTGCAAGGGCATAGCACCAACGGGTCGGCGCAAGACAGTTGCTCATCCGGCCTGCCGGCCACCTTCTCCCGCAGGGAGAAGGGCTTCGAGACCTGCTTGCTGCTTGCCGTGCGCCGTATGCCGCGGGTGCGAGGCTCCGTCCTGCCCGGCGATCCTCCGCGGCAAAGGCCCATGTGCACATGCACCTCACACCCGATACGCCACCACCTTCATCACCTTCGACATCGCCGCCATCGCCTGCGGCACCGGAAACGGCAGCTTGCGCGCGCCGGCCGCTTGGGCGTGGTCGCCGTGGCGCGCCTCGTCGGCCTTCATCACCGCGAGGATTGCGCGGCTGCGTGCGTCGGCCACCGGCAGCGATTCCAGGTGCTCGGCCAGGTGCGCCTCCACCTGGCGCTCGGTTTCGACCACGAAGCCCAGGTTCCAGCCGTCGCCACGCAGTCCCGCGAGCGTTCCGAGCGCGTAGCTGCCCGCGTACCACAGCGGGTTGAACAGGCTCGGGCGCGCGTCGAGTTCGCGCAGGCGGTCCGCGCACCACGCCAGATGATCGGTTTCCTCCTGCGCGGCGGATTCGAGCTGCGCGCGCGTCGCCGCATCCCGCGCGACCGCCGCCTGGCCGACGTACAGCGCCTGCGCGCAGACCTCGCCGGTGTGGTTGACCCGCATCAGCCCGGCCGCGTGGCGGCGTTCGGCGTCGGTGAGTTCGAGATCGGGCGTGCCGCGCGCGGGGTTGGCGCGTTCGGCGTGCGCGGCGTCGGACAGGCTGGTGAGCAGGGCATGGTCGAGCCCGATCAGCAGGCGGTCGAGCAGCGAGTAGGCGCGCGGTGCGGAAGGTGTCATCCGGAGGGCTCGGGCGGCGAAGTGCGGCGGCGTCACAGTCTAGCCACGCCGGCGCGCCCGGGGCACGCCGGCAGCGGACCCCGAGACAAGCGTCCGAGCCCGGTGTAGAATGCGCGCCCCACCGCACCCGGTGGCGGGTGGTTCCGGCCCCGCGCCGACCCGCGCCAGGCCACGGAAACCGCGATGCAGCGCCTTCCGGCGCCCGTCGCACCGCCCCTGCGGTTTCGCCGAACGATGATCGTCCGCCCCCGGCAGCGCTTGCGCGCCCGCCCGGTGCCGGCTATCATTCCGCCTCTTTCGTTCCACGTTTTGCTCCAACAGCTTTGGAAGCCGTATGAAGACCTTCAGCGCCAAGTCCGAAACCGTCAAGCGCGACTGGTACATCGTCGATGCCACGGGCAAGACCCTGGGCCGCATGTGCTCGGAGATCGCCACGCGCCTGCGCGGCAAGCACAAGCCCGTCTACACCCCGCACGTCGACACGGGCGACTACATCGTCGTGATCAACGCCGAGAAGCTGCACGTCACCGGCAACAAGCTGCAGGACAAGAAGTACCACCGCTTCACCGGCTACATCGGCAACCTCAAGACCGAATCGCTGGGCCAGGCGCTGGAGCGCCACCCGGAGCGCGTGATCGAGATCGGCGTCAAGGGCATGCTCCCGAAGAACCCGCTCGGCCGCCAGATGTACCGCAAGCTCAAGGTCTACGCCGGCGCCGACCACCCGCACACCGCCCAGCAGCCGCAAGTGCTGGACATCTGAGTCCCAGGATCGATCCGAACATGGCAATCCAGCAGAATTACGGCACCGGCCGTCGCAAGTCGTCCACCGCACGCGTGTTCCTGCGTCCGGGCACGGGCAACATCACGATCAACGACCGCAGCCTCGACAACTTCTTCGGCCGCGAAACCGCGCGCATGATCGTCCGCCAGCCGCTGGAGCTCACCAAGCTCGGCGACAAGTTCGATCTGAAGGTCACGGTGGAAGGCGGCGGCACCACGGGCCAGGCCGGCGCGATCCGCCTGGGCCTCGCCCGCGCCCTCGTCGAATACGACGAAAGCCTCAAGAGCGAACTGCGCAAGGCGGGCTTCATGACCCGCGACGCGCGCGAAGTCGAGCGCAAGAAGGTCGGCCTGCACAAGGCTCGCCGCGCCACCCAGTTCTCCAAGCGCTAAGCCGCACAGCGCTTCGGATCGAAACCGGCCGGCTGGCCGGTTTCGTTTCCCGCCGGTTCTTGGGGGATCGTCTAATGGTAGGACTGCAGACTCTGACTCTGCCTATCTAGGTTCGAATCCTAGTCCCCCAGCCACATCGTCGAAGCCCCCGAGCGATCGGGGGCTTCTTCGTTTCGGACGCGTGCGGCGCGCGCATTGTCCGTGGAGGCGCCACCATGCTGCCGAACGTCCGCCCGGCGCGGGGCAGTGTCCCGGGCATGTCCGTGGGCTGGTATCGGTTCGGTTGCGGCAGCGACGCGTGCCGGGGAGGGCAGACTCACCGCAGATCGCGCGGCTTGCCCTGCGCCCGGGCCGCGCGGGGCGGATGTGCGTGAGGGCCTACTTCTTCGTCGGGCGGCTGCGCGTGCGAGCGAGGCGGCGCGCATTGGCCATCGCCGTACGATGTGCGGGACGCAGGCCGTCGTCGAGCAGTGCCAGCATCGACGGCCATGCCGCCGGCGACAACGGTTGCGTCCATGCCTGCCACCAGGCGCGCTGCCAGCTGTCGAAAAGCCGCAGGCCGACCGCGATCCCGCCGGCGCCGAACGCGAGCGACTTTTCCTCGACCATGCGCTGGAGTTCGCGTCGCTGCGCTGCGGTTGGCCGCGTGCCGGGCAACGCCGCCTGCTGCATGCGCTGCGCCACGATGAATGGCGACACCAGCGCGAGCTCGGTGAGCATCGACGTGGTGCCGCGAGCCGAACGTTTGCGCGTCACGCCGACCACCCGCACACGTGCGTTGCGGCGACGGATCCGTTGCGATCGGTTGGCGCGGCCGCAGCGTGCTCGCCGCCTGGCCGGATGCCCGACTCCATGCACCCACCCGCATGCAGATCGCGCGGCAGCGGCGGCCGGAGTGCCTCGCTTGTCCCGACGCCGATCATGCGACGGGCTGCGTGCGCGAGGCAGGGCCCGCAAGACGACGGGGCAGGCGAGAAGCGTCCGGTGATCGACATGGGTGCGTCCGCGATGATGGCGGCGGAACGGCAGCAATCCGCGTGCCAGCGCGGCTGCGCCGTGGCGGCACTGGTAGAATGCGCGGCCCGGCGTTCCGCGCCGTGTTCCCATCCCCGTCCGGAGAGTTTCCGCCATGGCAATCAAGGTCGCGATCAACGGCTACGGCCGCATCGGCCGCAACATCCTGCGTGCGCTGTACGAAAGCAAGCGCACCCACGAAATCCGGATCGTCGCGATCAACGATCTCGGCGACGCGCAGACCAACGCACACCTGACCCGCTACGACACCGCGCACGGGAAGTTTCCGGGCGAGGTGGCGGTCGACGGCGGCGATCTGGTCGTCAACGGCGACCGCATCAAGGTCTTCGCCGAACGCGATCCGGCCAAGCTGCCGTGGGGCGAACACGGCATCGACGTGGTTCTCGAATGCACCGGCCTGTTCACGAGCAAGGCCAAGGCGAGCGCGCACCTGGCCGGCGGCGCGAAGAAGGTGATCATTTCCGCACCCGGCGGCAACGACGTCGACGCCACCGTCGTCTACGGCGTCAACCACGACACGCTCAAGGCCGCGCACACCGTCATCTCCAACGCCAGCTGCACCACCAACTGCGTCGCGCCGCTGGCCAAGGTGCTGCACGAGGCCATCGGCATCGAACACGGCCTGCTGACCACGATCCACGCCTACACCAACGACCAGGTGCTGACGGACGTGTACCACTCGGATCTGCGCCGCGCACGCTCGGCCACGATGAGCCAGATTCCGACCAAGACCGGCGCCGCCGCGGCCGTGGGCCTGGTGCTGCCGGCGCTCAACGGCAAGCTCGACGGCTTCTCGATGCGTGTGCCGACGATCAACGTGTCGGTGGTGGACCTCACCTTCGTTGCGTCGCGCGCGACGACCAAGGACGAAGTCGACGCCGCGGTGAAGGCCGCGAGCGAAGGCGCGCTCAAGGGGATCGTCGGCTACAACACCGAGCCGCTGGTGTCGGTCGACTTCAACCACGACCCGCGCAGCTCGGTCTACGACAGCACGCAGACCCGCGTGATGCAGGGCACGATGGTCAAGGTGCTCTCCTGGTACGACAACGAGTGGGGCTTCTCCAACCGCATGCTCGATACCACGCTGGCGCTGATGGCCGCGAAGTAAGCGGCATCGCAGGGCCCGTGACCTGCGTCGCGGGCCGTGCGGCGAACGCCGCGATCGCGGCGCATTCGCCACCGCGAACGGTCGTGCGACGGGCTGCCTGCGATCGCCCGTTCCGGCGCGCCGGCGGGCGTGTCGACTCGGGATGAGCGTGCCGACGCAGGCAAGGGGTTCTGCGGCCGTCGATCGGCGCAGCGCTTCGACGGCATCGGTCCGGGTGCACTCCGGCACATTCCCGGCGGGTGCGTGGCATGCACCCTGCGTGGCTCGTGCAAACCCGACCGGTGCCGCCATGATCCTGCGTTTTTTCGTCCTGTTCGCCCTCGTGACCGGTGCGCCGGTGTCCGCGCAGACGCCCGCCTTGCCGGTGACGCTGCCCGCCACGCTCGAAAGCGGCCGCTTCTTCGTCGCACCGGTGACGGCCGACGGCCGGGGACCGCTCAAGTTGTTCACCGACACCGGTGGAGGCTACTTTCTCGGCGAGGCCGGCGCCCGTGCACTGGGAATCGAGTTTGACGAGGGCGCCGCGCCGGACCCCGATGCTCCCCCGGTGTTGGTGCGCTGGCCGGTGTGGTCGCGCAACGCGTGGATCCCGGTCTCGCGCGCGAACGGCGACACCGTGCCGCTGCAACGCGGCGCGCTGCCGGCCGCCGCCGCGCATCTAGCCAACGGCATGCTCGGCGCTCCGTGGTTCGGCGGCCGCTGCTGGGAGTTCGACTACGTTGCAGGCACGCTGCGGTTGCTGCCCGACGGCGCGCTTCCGCGCGTCGATGCGGCGCATCGCATCAACCTCGGATTCCTGAAGAACGACGCCGGGCAGCACGCTTCGCATTTCCCGCGCATCACCGTCCGCGTCGGCGAGGAGGAGCTCGACCTGTTGTTCGACACCGGCGCCAGCACCCGCGTCGAACCCGCAGCGCTGGGCGTCATCGCCGACGGCCAGCCTGCGGAGCGGGCCACGAGCTTCCTGATCGACAGCATCGCGCAGCGCTGGCGCAAGGCGCATCCCGACTGGCGTTATGTCGAGGCCGCCGAGACGGGTACGGGGCTGGCGATGCTCGAAGTGCCGCAAATGGTGTTTGCCGGCCACACCGTCGGACCGGTGTGGTTCACGCTGCGTCCCGATGCCAATTTCCGCACGTGGATGGCGCAGTGGATGGACAAGCCGCTCGACGGTGCGCTCGGCGGCAACGCCCTCGCCGGCCTGCGCGTCACCGTCGACTACGCGTCGGAGACGGCGACGTTCGAACGGCCCTGAGCGTGCCTGCCCGACGCCCGGCCGCGTGCGCTCAGCGGCGCCGCAGCAGCGCGCGCAGGTTGCCGTGCGCAACCTGCTGCGCGACGGGCTCCGGCAAGGCATCCAGCAGCCGATCGAAGGCGTGCAGCTTCTCGCCGAGGCTGTCGAAATGGCCGACGAGGTCGGAGCCCAGCACGAAGCGGTCCGGGTATTTTTCGATCAGCGCGAGCCATGCGGCGCGCGGTGCCCCGTCGGCGTCGAGAATGTAGGGATCGAGCACCGACCAGCTGAGGTCGATCCACAGGTTCGGGTAGGTGCCCAGCAAGTCGTCGAGCGTCTCGCGCAGGAAGGCGAGCTTGCCCTGCGCGCGGTGCAGTTCGGCGCTGGTGCCGGCGTGCGCCCACAGGAAGCGTGTCTGCGGGTGCTTGGACAACGCCTCGGTGAGTTCCTCCAGATACAGCGGCTCGCGTTCGCGCACCGAGGTAAGGTTGCTGTGCAGCAACACCGGCAGGTCGTGTTTGGCCGCGAGCCGGTAGACGCGCTGCATCGCCTCGTTGTTGGCGCGCGGGGCTTCGCCCTGGATCATCGCGGTGAGGTCGTCGTGACGGGTGAAGACCTCGCCGATGCCCTGCCACACGTCAGGGTAGAGCGTGAGCATCGTTTCGATGTGGGCGGTGGCGTTCTTGTCGTTGGGATTGAAGCCGCTGAGGAACGGATGCACGCGTTCGCGCTGCGCCGGGGTCATCGCACGCACGGCCTCGGCGAGAATCGGGTCGGTGGCGCTGTACCAGTACAGCGGCGCGTCGTCGCCCTGGTAGTAGCGCGGCTTTTTCGGTTCGTCCTCGTGCCATTTCTTCATCACGGGGATGCCCATCAGCACCACCGAGTCGATGCGGGCCGCGTCCATCGCTTCGAACAGCTTCGCGCTGCCTTCGCTGTCCTGGAAGAAGTCGACGTAGTGCAGGTGCGCGTCGGCATAGCGGTATTCGCGCGCGGCAGCGACGCTGCACGCAAGCGTCAGGCACGCGACCAGGGCAGAACACACACGACGCATGGCAGTCCTCGGCGGCAACGAGGCGGCCACTGTGCCCGCCCGGGGTAAACCGTCGGTGAATCGCACCGTGGGCGCGAGAAAGTACACAACCCCGTCGCTGTGCGCATGCGCACGATTCCGCGACAATACGCATTCACCCTCCGACGGACCGCCTCGATGCCCATCCTTCGCATGACCGATCTCGACCTTTCCGGCCGTCGCGTGCTGATCCGCGAGGATCTGAACGTGCCGGTGAAGGACGGCGTGGTGACGTCCGAGCAGCGCATCACCGCCGCACTGCCGACATTGCGGCTGGCGCTCGAACGTGGCGCCGCGGTGATGGTGACCTCGCATCTGGGGCGCCCGAAGGAGGGCGTGTGGACGCAGGACGATTCGCTCGCGCCGGTGGCGCGGCGGCTCGCCGAACTGCTCGGCTGCGAGGTGCCGCTGGTGCGCGACTGGACCGACGGCGTCGATATCGCACCCGGCCGCATCGTGCTGCTGGAAAACTGCCGCATGAACGTGGGCGAAGGCAGCGACGACGACACCCTGGCGAAGAAATACGCCGCGCTGTGCGATATCTACGTGATGGACGCCTTCGGCACCGCGCACCGCGCGCAGGCGTCGACGCACGGCGCCATCCGCCATGCGAAGGTCGCGTGCGGCGGCCCGCTGCTGATGGCCGAGCTCGATGCGCTGGCTCGCGCGCTCGATGCGCCGAAGCGGCCGTTGCTCGCCATCGTCGGCGGCTCCAAGGTCTCGACCAAGCTCGAACTGCTGTCGAGCCTGGTGGCGAAGGTGGACCAGCTCATCGTCGGCGGCGGCATCGCCAACACCTTCATCGCGGCGGCCGGGCATCCGGTCGGCAAGTCGCTGGTGGAAATGGATCTGCTCGACACCGCGCGCCGCATCCAGGCCGACGCCGACGCCCGCGGCGCGCATATCCCGGTGCCGACCGACGTGGTGGTGGCGGAGAAATTCAGTGCCGACGCACCGGCCACGGTGAAGCGTGTGCAGGACGTGGGTCCGGACGACATGATCCTCGACATCGGCCCCGACACCGCCGCCCGCTACGCGGAGCTCGTCGCGCACGCCGGCAGCGTGATCTGGAACGGTCCGGTCGGTGTGTTCGAGTTCGACGCGTTCGGTCGCGGCACCGAAACGCTGGCGCGCGCCATCGCGGACTCCGCCGCGTTCTCGATCGCCGGCGGCGGCGACACGCTGGCGGCGGTGGACAAGTACGGGGTCGAGGACGGCATTTCCTACATTTCCACCGGCGGCGGCGCGTTCCTCGAATTCTGCGAGGGCAAGCAACTGCCGGCCGTCGCGGCACTGGCCGCGCGCGGCGCATGACGCCGACGCTGTTCTTCGATCTGGACGGCACGCTGATCGATTCGGCCATCGGCATCACGCGCTGCGTGGCCTATGCGCTGGAGCGCGTCGACCATCCGGTGCCGGACGATGCGGTGCTGCGCACGTGGATCGGCCCGGCGCTGCGCACGAGCTTCGCGCCGCTGCTCAACGATGTCTCGCGTGTGGAGGAGGCGGTGAACGCGTATCTCGAGCGTTTCGACAGCGTCGGCTGGACCGAGCATGCGCTGTATCCGGACATCGCCGAGGTGGTGGCCGCGCTGCATGCGCGCGGCCATCGCCTCGCCGTGGTGACCGCGAAGAACGAGCCGCACGCGCGGCGCATCGTGTCGCACCTGCCCTTCGGCCACCTGTTCGACGATGTGATCGGCGCCACGGCCGACGGCGTGCGCAGCCAGAAGCCGGAACTCATCGCCGAGGCGCTGCAGCGGCTCGGCCGCGATCCGCGCGAATGCACGATGATCGGCGACCGCCGCATGGACATCGCCGGCGCCCGGCATCACGCGATGGCCTGCGTCGGCGTGTTGTGGGGCTTCGGCGACGAGGCGGAACTGATCGAGGCCGGGGCCGATCGCCTGGCCGCGACGCCGCGCGATCTGCTGCCGGCGTGAGCGCCCGCGTGACGCTCTTCGGCGGCGCCGCGCTCGAGCCGATCGCGCTGCCGGACGCCACGTTGCGGTTCGCGCCCGCATGGCTCGCACCCGACGCCGCGGACGCGCTGTTCGCCGACCTGCACGCGCAGATCGCATGGGAGGTGCATCGCATCCGGCTGTTCGGACGCGAGGTGGATTCGCCGCGCCTGAGCTGCTGGATCGGCGACCCGGATGCGGCCTACACCTATTCCGGGACGCGCTTCGAGCCGCGTCCGTGGCCCGCGGCACTGGCCGCGTTGCGGCCGCACATCGAAGCGGCCTGCGGCACGCGCTTCGACAGCGTGCTTGCCAACCTCTACCGCGACGGTCGCGACAGCATGGGCTGGCACAGCGACGACGAGCCCGAGCTCGGTCCGGCCCCCGTGATCGGCTCGCTCAGCCTCGGTGCGACGCGGCGCTTCGTGCTGAAGCATCGACAGGTGCCGCAGCGCACGCTGGCGCTGGAACTTTCACACGGCAGCCTGCTGGTGATGGCCGGGCGGACGCAGCGCTGCTATCGCCACGCGCTGCCGCGCAGCGCGCGGGTGCACGGGGCGCGGATCAATCTGACGTTTCGGTGTGTTGCGGGGCGGTGATGGGCGGGCGTGTGGCCGAGGGATGCTGCGCTTGTCGCGTAGTACGTGTATGCCGGCTCGGGCGGTTTGAATCGGGGCGAACTCCGCCGGACCCTCTCCCCAACCCCTCTCCCGGCGGGAGAGGGACTACGCGGCGGGCCTTCGCGATCGAGGTCAGCTGTCTGGCTTGCGATTGCAAATGACTGGGCAACTGCGCGGCGCCCGCTTGCCCTTCTCCCTGTGGGAGAAGGTGGCGCGCAGCGCCGGATGAGGGTCCGGGCGGGGCCATCCCGCGCAACGTGCTACTGCAATCCAGGCGAAGTACGGGCCGATTCAGCGCGCCCGCGTTGCAATCCATACACCCGCAACTCCCGCGCACTATCATCGCCCCGCATGACCGAATCCTCCTTCTCCGCCCGCGTCGAATTCGTGCTGCAGCTCGCCTCGCGACTGCACAACTACGGCACCACGGCGCAGCGTCTGGAAGGTGCCATCACCGCAGTCGCGACGCGCCTGGGGCTGCGCTGCAGCCCGTGGTCCAATCCCACCGGGCTGATCCTGTCGTTTTCCGATCTCGCCTCGCCCAATCGCATGGCCGAGTCGACGCAGGTGATCCGGCTCGAACCGGGCGACACGGATCTGCGCAAACTCTGCCAGGCCGATGCCATCGCCGAAAAAACCCTGTCCGGCGAACTGGGCATCGAGGCGGCCACCGCCGCCCTGCTCGCGCTCGACCGCGAGCCGGGCTGGCGCGCGCAGGCGTTGTCGATCGTCTGTTTCGGACTGGCGTCGGCCTCGGTGGCGGGGCTGCTTCGTGCGAGCTGGGCCGACATCGCCACGGCCGGCATCATCGGCTGGCTCATCGGCGCGATGTACACCATGGGTGCGAAACGGCCGCGCTTGGCCGAATCGGTCGACGCGATCGCCGCCCTGATCGCGACGTTGCTCGCGGCCGCGGTGGCGACCTTCGTCGTGCCGCTCGCGACCAAGGTGGTGGTGGTCGCATCGGTGATCGTTCTAATGCCAGGCCTGATGCTGACCAACGCAGTGCAGGAACTCACGAGCCAGCATCTGGTGTCGGGCACGGCGCGGTTCGCCGGCGCGTTCGCGGTGCTGCTCAAACTGACGTTCGGCAGCGTCGCCGCGGCGCAGCTTGCGGCGTTGCTCGGATGGGTGCCGCAGGAGCGGCCGGACACCGGTCTTGCGCCGGCATGGGTCGAATGGACGGCGCTGGCGCTGGCCGGGTATGCATTCGCGGTGTTGTTCAAGGCCGATCGGCGCGACTATCCGACGGTGATGCTCGCGGTGGTGGCCGGATACGCCATCACGCGAATCGGCGGCCACTATTTCGGCAGCGGCGCGGGCGTGTTCCTGGCCAGCATGGCGATCACCGCGCTGAGCAATGTGTACGCGCGCGTGATGAACCGGCCCGGTGCGCTGGTGCGCGTGCCGGGCATCATCCTGCTGGTGCCGGGCAGCGTGGGATTCCGCGGCATGAGCCTGGTGCTCGAACGCGACGTGGCGCTCGGACTCGATACCGGATTCCTGCTGATCGCGCTGCTGGTGTCGCTGGTGGCCGGCGTGCTGTTCGGCAATCTGCTGTATCCGGCGCGGCGCAATCTCTGAGGCGATCGGCGGCGGACGGGATTTTCGTCGCCACAATGGCGAAGCGGCGCAATCGCGCCGCTTCGATTCGAACGTTCATTGCGCCGCCGGCCGGATCAGATCTGCAGATCCTCGCGCGTCTTGCCGGCGTTGATCAACGCCGCGAACCACAGCGGCTGCTTGCCGCGACCGGTCCAGGTCTGCTCCGCGTTGTCCGGGTTGCGGTATTTCGGCGCCACCTTGCGGCCACTCGTGCCCTTGCGGGCCGACGTCTTGCCGGTGGATTTTGCCGCCTTGCGCGGCGCGCGCTTGGCCGTACCGGCTGCCGGCGAACCCACGCCGAACAGTTCGTACAGCGAATAACCTTCCGCAGTTGCCTGCCGGGTCAGCTTCTTGCGCACGGCAGCCAGCGGGGCGCGCTTGAGTTTGCGCTTCTTTTCGCGGCTGGCATTGCTGATCAGTTTTTCTAGTTCTTTGGGGCTGAGTGAGGTGAGATCGATGGCCATAAAATCCTCTGTTTTTTGTCCGAGTTAATGCCCGGACGCTTCGATTATTGCGAATGCGGTCACGGTTTTCAATATGTGCGCGCGGTCGCGGTGTGTCCGCATGCGCTGCCGGCGGCATCGCGACGCTTGTCTCGCGCGGCGACTGGCGGTAGGTTTCGGCGGTGGGCACGGGGGTGTGGCGGCGCGATGGGATTGCTCGACGAACTCGAACAGGAAGCCGCGCGGCTGCGCGGCGACGCGCAGGAGGCCGACGCGCAGCGCGAGGCGCGCGAGCGGCTGTGGACCGAACAGCTGCGCCCGGCGATGGAGCAGCTGGGCGACTATCTGAAAAAACTCGCGCAGAACCTCGCGTTCCTCAAGCGCAGGATCCGCGTGACCTATCTGCTGCCGGGCTACGGCGAGGTCGTGGCGTATGCCGATGGCCCGTTCGAGGTGCGGGACGCCGCACCGGGCAAGCACCAGCACGAGATCGTGTTCGAGTGCGTGGCGCAGGTGGCGCCGGAGGAAAGCGCTCAGACGCAGGCCGACAGCGCGGCCAAGGTGCGCATGATCAACGGCGTGCTGCAGCAGCATCGCCTGTCCGGCATGCAGGAGACCGGAAAGAACGCCAACGGCGACGTCACCGCGGCGAAATTCCAGGCGCGCGGCCGCATTCCGCTGAGCGTGAACATCGCCGCCTCGCGCGACAGCGGCGTGGCGCGCATGCAGTTCGTCAATATCGAAGCCTTCGGCACCACGTCGCGCAATTTCGGCGCGGAGCAGCTGACGCCCGACCTGTTCGATTCGCTCGGTCGGTATCTGATGCGCGAGGACGCGAGTTTTGCGCGGGAGCAGATCGCGGACGACGTGCGTCGCCAGCTGCAGAGCCAGGTGCAGCGCGACCAGGTACGGCGCGACTGGGAACAGCGCCTCGCGCGGCAGCTGATCGAGGACGAGGCGCGGGTCGTGTCGCTGATGAGTTTGGGCGCGTCGCCCGCGGCGCTGGCCGGGCGGCTGCGGCTCGCGATCGGACGGGTGTTCGGCAAACGCCGCGGCTGACCGGCGCGGCGTGGCCCCGCGCTGCGGGGCGGTGCCCGATTGCCGGGCTCAGCCGCGCAGTCGCGCGAACAGCGCCTCGCGGTCGAGATTCTCGTTGTCGCCGGCGCGGCGCGCGCGGTATTCGAACGTGCCGGCCGCAAGACCGCGTTCGGACACCACCACGCGGTGCGGGATGCCGATCAGCTCCATGTCGGCGAACATCTGGCCGGGACGCAGGCCGCGGTCGTCGAGCACGCAGTCGATGCCGGCGGCCTGCATGTCGGCCTGCAGCGCGAGCGCCGCGGCGGTGACCTCGGCGTTCTGCAGTTTCGGGTTGATCATGCAGATGGCCACGCGCCACGGTGCCATCGGCTCGGGCCAGACGATGCCGGCGGCATCGTGATTCTGTTCGATCGCGGCCGCGACGATGCGCGTGACTCCGATGCCGTAGCAGCCCATGAACATCGTCTGCGCCTTGCCGGTTTCGTCCAGCACGGTGGCCTTCATCGCGTCGGCGTACTTCTGTCCGAGCTGGAACACGTGGCCCACTTCGATGCCGCGCGCGAACGCGAGGCGGCCGCGGCCGCACGGCGAAGCATCGCCTGCGACGACGTTGCGGATGTCGGCGACGACGTCGGGTTCGGGCAGATCGCGGCCCCAGTTGACGCCGGCGGTGTGGAAGCCGACGCGGTTGGCGCCGACCACAAAATCGGCCATCGCCGCGACCGTGCGGTCGGCCACGACGGTGATCGGTTTCTGTGGCGCGACCGGTCCGAGGAAGCCCGGTTCGCTGCCGAGGTGGTCGGCGATTTCCGCTTCGGTGGCGAGGCGGTAATCGCCGAGGCCGGCCACTTTCGCGAGCTTGATTTCGTTGACCATGTGATCGCCGCGCAGCAGCGCGAGCACGAAGCCCTGTTCGCCGACGACGGCGACCGATTTCACCGTGCGCTGCAGCGGGATTCCGAGCAGCGCGGCCACCTCCTCGCAGGTTTTCTGCACGGGCGTCGCGACATCGCGTTTTTCTTCGCCCGCGGCGGCGCGCGGTGCGGAGGGCGCCACGGCTTCGGCGGCTTCGAGGTTGGCGGCGTACTGCGAGCCGTCGGAAAACACGATCGCGTCCTCGCCCGAGTCCGCCAGCACGTGGAATTCCTGGCTGGCGTCGCCGCCGATCGCGCCCGAATCGGCCTGCACCGCGCGGAATTTCAGTCCCAGGCGCTCGAAGATGCGCGAATACGCCGCGTGCATGTTGCGGTATTCGCGCTCCAGGCAGTCGGGCGTGAGGTGGAACGAGTACGCATCCTTCATCAGGAACTCGCGCGACCGCATCACGCCGAAACGCGGGCGGATCTCGTCGCGAAATTTGGTCTGGATCTGGTAGAAATTCACCGGCAGCTGCTTGTACGAGCTCAGCTCCGAGCGCGCGAAATCGGTGACCACTTCCTCGGCCGTCGGCGCGTAGCAGTATTCGGCCTGCTTGCGATCCTTGATCTTCAGCAGCTGCGGTCCGAATTTCTGCCAGCGGCCGGTTTCGTCCCACAGCTCGCGCGGCTGGATCGTGGGCATGAGCAGTTCGATGGCACCGGCGCGGTCCATTTCCTCGCGCACCACCGCTTCCACCCGGCGCAGCACGCGCAGGCCGAGCGGGCTCCAGGTGTAGAGGCCGGCGGCGAGCTTGCGCAGCATGCCGGCGCGCAGCATCAGCTGGTGGCTGACGATTTCGGCGTCGGCGGGGGTTTCCTTGGCGGTGCTGAGGTGGAACTGCGACAGGCGCATCGGCGATTCGCTGGAGATGACGGAGCCGGCGATTGTAGCGGGCGGCCGCGGGGCGGGGACAGCGACGGGCGACCCCCGTCCGCGGCCGTCAGCGGCGCGGCAGGGTGTCGGGCACGATGTTGGTGTCCGGATCGACGCGCACGGTGTCGTACGGGCGATCCGTCGGCGGCGTGTCGGTGAGCTGCAGCACTCCGTCGGCGTCGCGCCAGCGGTAGACGGCGGGCGCGTAGTCGCGCGAACGCGGGTTGTCGCGGCGCCAGTCGTGCGGCAGCCACTCCGGCGCGCGGTACCACACGTAAGCCGCCGCGCCGCCGGCGAGGGCCAGCGCGCACAGGATGCCGAGCAGGAACTGCTTCATCGCCGCCGCGCCGGCCGTACGCTGACCTCAGTCGCAGGAACGGATGACCAGATCCTCGTTGGCCTTGATTTCGGCCTCGCGCTGTTCGGCCGTCATCGGTTCGGGCACGCCGTCGCCGTCGAAATCCTTCTGCACGTCCGGCGAGCTCTGGATCTGCGCGATGTTGTCGCGCGCGATCTTGCAGTTCTGCGCGCGCGTGGCCTTGTAGCGCGCGATGGCTTCCTCGGTGCTGCCCGGCTCGGGCGGCGGCGCCTGCACCGGCACCGGATCGGGCGAGGACGCGGTGGTGGTGCCGGAGCCGACCTTCATGCGCTCGTACTTCTGGCCGTCCGGCGGCGCATCGGCGTAGTGCACCACGCCCTTCGAATCGGTCCACTTGTAGACCTCGGCGGCCTCGCCGCGCGGGGCGAGGGCCAGGCCGGCAGCCAGGGCGATCAAAACCAGACACGGGGCAGAACGCATGGCCACTCTCCATCGCGGGACGATTCCTGCCGCCTAGGTAACACCCCGCGCGGGCGGAGGCAAGCGGGTGGGGTAAACTCGCGCTTCGTCGCACGAGGGGAACCATGGACGATCACCAGCCCGTCCGCGCGCGTCCGGCGCGCGGCATCTACCTGCTTCCCAATCTGCTGACCTCCGGCGGTCTGTTCGCCGGCTTCTACGCGATCATCGCCGCCAGCCAGGACCGCTTCGTCGATGCCTGCATCGCCGTGTTCGTGGCGGCCATCCTCGATGGGCTCGACGGCCGCATCGCGCGCCTGACCAACACCCAGACCGAGTTCGGCACGCAATACGATTCGCTCGCCGATCTGGTGAGCTTCGGCATGGCGCCGGCGCTGGTGATGTACCACTGGTCGCTGTCCACGCTGCAGTTCCTGGGGCCTGTCTGGGGCAAGGCGGGCTGGGCGGCGGCGTTCCTGTACGCCGCGTGCGCCGCGTTGCGCCTGGCGCGCTTCAATACCCAGGTGGGCGTGGTCGACAAGCGCTGGTTCATTGGCCTGGCGAGCCCGGCCGCAGCCGCGACGATGATGTCGCTGATCTGGACCCTGCACGATTTCGGCTACGGTGGCGCGGACGTGCGCTACGTGGCGCTGGCGGTGACCGTGGCGGCGGGCCTGCTGATGGTGAGCCGGGTGCGCTACTACAGCTTCAAGACCTTGCCGTTCGCGAGCCGGGTGCCGTTCGTCGCGGTGCTGGTGGCGCTGCTGGTGCTCGTGGCGCTGGCGGTGGACACCCCGCGAGTGCTGCTGGCGATCGCGGGTGTGTACCTGCTGTCCGGCCCGCTGCACTGGCTGGTGCGCCGCGTGCGCCCGCGCGGCGCGACCCCGGCCGAATGATGCAGCCGCTGCCGGTCCCGCCGCCGCTGCGCACCGATCTGCCGGCCGATTTCCTGCCGGTGCTGGCGGAGGTGAGCCAGCAGCTGGCGGTGTCGGTGGACCTGCAGCGCACGCTGAGCGAGTCGGTGGCGTACATCACCGAATACCTCAAGGCCGAGGCGGCGGCGGTGTTCCTGGTCGACCGCGTGCACGGGGCGCTGGAGTGCCGCGCCTGCGTCGGGCCGGTCGACATCCAGGGCCTGCGCATTCCGCTCGATCAGGGCATCGTCGGGCGCGCGGTGTCGCAGAACGCCTGCCAGATGGTGCGCGACGCGCATCGGGATCCGGACTTCGCCGGCAAGGTCGATGCCGCCACCGGCTTCGTCACGCGCAGCGTGCTGTGTGCGCCGCTGGCCACCGCGCAGGGCGTGATCGGCGCGATCGAAGTCATCAACAAACGCGACGGCGGCCTGTTCGACGATGTCGACCGCGACGCGCTGCGCCTGCTGGCCGCGCCCACGGCGCTGGCGCTCAACATCGCGCGCATGGCCGGCGAGCTGGTGGAGCAGAACCGCATCAAGCGCGAACTCGGCATGGCGCGCCGGTTGCAGCGCTCGCTGCTGCCGCGGCGGCGGCGCGGCGATTTCCCGATCCGCGCGCTGAACCTGCCGGCGCGCGAGATCTCCGGCGATTTCTTCGATTTCTTCGAGCTGCCCGACGGGCGCATCGCCTTCACCCTGGGCGACGTGGCCGGCAAGGGCCTGGACGCCGCGTTCCTGATGGTGCGCTGCGCGAGCCTGCTGCGCTGGGCCGGCAAGGAGGGCCTGCGCCCGTCCGACTGGCTGGCGCGCGCCAACGACGAGCTGGGCGAAGCCATCGCGCCGGGCATGTTCGTGTGCGCGGTGGCCGGCCAGTTCGATCCGGCCAGCAAGCGCGTGGTCTGGGCCAACGCGGGCTTTCCGCCGCTGCTGCGCGTGGACGCCGACGGCGGCATCGAACAGTTCGAGGCAGAGGGCCCGCCGCTGGGCATCCTGCGGCGCATGGAGTTTCCCGAGCAGAGCACGGTGCTCGACCGCGCCTCGCTGTACCTGTTTTCCGACGGCGTCACCGACGTGCGCCACCCGGACGGCAGCACGCTCGGCGTCGACGGCGTGTGCGATGCGATCCGCACCCTCGGCGCGATGGCGCCCGAGCCGCGCCTGCGCGCGCTGGTGCGGCGCCTGCGCCGGCTCACCGTCACCGACGACACCACGCTGATGCTGATCGAAGGCGACACGCCGCTGGCCTCGCGCGAGACCGTGCTGCTGAGCATCGCGTTCCCGGCGCAGCCGCAGGAGCTGGGAGCGATGCGGCACAGCCTGGCGGCCGCGCTCGCACGCACGGGGGTCGAGGCGGTGCTGCGGCAATCGCTGGTCCTGGCCGTGGACGAGGCCTGCGCCAACATCATCCGCCACGCGTACGGCGGCGCCTGCGACCAGCGCATCGAACTGCGCCTGGCGCGCGAAGCCGACGAACTGCGGTTCGAACTGCGCGACTACGCGCCGTGCGTGGATCCGGGTACATTGAAGCCGCGTTCGCTCGACGAATGCCGTCCGGGCGGCCTCGGCATCCATTTCATCGACACGCTGATGGATCGCTGGTCGCTCGACCCCGTGCCGGGCGGCGGCAACCGTTTGCGCATGGTCAAACGCCTCATCACCCGCGGGATTCCCGATGAAACAGTGCAGCACTGACATGCAGGGCAGCTGGGCCGTGGTGCGGCTCGGCGGCGAAGTGGATCTCTCGTGGTCGCAGCAGGTGCGGCGCGCGGTGCTCGACGCGCTCGGCACCAGCCAGCAGGTGGCGGTGGACCTTGCCAAGGTGAGCTACATCGATTCGTCGGGCATCGCGGCGCTGGTGGAAGGCTTCCAGAGCGCGCGTGGCAAGGGCCAGCGCTTCGTGCTGATCGAGGCCAGCGACGCGGTGCTCGCGGTGCTGCGGCTGGCGCGGCTGGACAAGGTGTTCGCGATCCACGCGTCGATCGAGGACGCGGAGAAAACTCCGTGAATGCAGCGGGCAACGGCGAGGCGGGGCGAGCCTGAGTCCGATGGATGCCATCCTCCGCCCGCTCGAACGCATCGGCCGCAGGACCGTCAACGCGGTTGCCGAGATCGGCTACGCCGCGATGCTGCTGCTCGATTCGCTGCGCTTCACGTTCTGGGGCTGGCGCAGCGGGCAGCCGGTGCGCATCCGCATGGTGTTCGAGCAGATGCGACAGGTCGGCGTCGATGCCATCCCCATCGTTTCGCTGCTGTCGCTGACCATCGGCGTGATGCTCGGCATCCAGTTCATCGCGGCGTTGTCGGAGTTCGGTGCCGAAAGCCAGGTGATCATCGCGTCGGCGAAATCGATCACGCGCGAGTTCGGCGCCCTGATCACGGGCATCGTCGTCGCGGGGCGTTCGGGTTCGGCGTTCGCGGCGCGGCTGGGGTCGATGGTGGTGTCGCAGGAGGTGGACGCGCTCGCGGTGATCGGCATCGAGCCGGTGCGCTATCTCGTGGCGCCAGCACTGATCGCCATGCTGATCATGTTGCCGGTGCTCACCATCATCGCCGATGTGGTCGCGCTGGTCGGCGCCGGGCTGTATTCGATGGGTCCGCTCGACATGACGCTCGGCGCCTATCTCAACCAGACCCTGCATCTGCTCGAACCGCGCGACATCTGGGAAGGCCTGTCCAAGAGCGTGGTGTTCGCGCTGCTCATCACGCTGATCGGCACCAGCACCGGCTTCTCGGTCACCGGCGGCGCGGAAGGCGTGGGCCGTGCGACCACGCGCTCGGTGGTGCTGTCGATCAGCGCGCTGGTCATCGCCGACATGCTGTTCTCGTTTTTCCTCAACCGGTGAAACGGTGATTCGTGATTCGTGATTCGCGATTCGTGAAAGCGGGTGCATGCTGTCGCGATGGTGTCCATGTGCGATCTGTGCCCAATTGCAAGCGTGCTGCATGACGAATCCCGAATCCCGAATCCCGAATCCCGGCTCCACCGGCGACCCCGTCATCGACGTCACCGGGCTCGATGCCTGGTACGGCCGCCGCCGCATCCTGCACGGGGTGGATTTCCGCGTGATGCCGGGCGAGATCCGCGTGATCATGGGCGGGTCGGGCTCGGGCAAGAGCACGCTGCTGCGGCAGCTGCTGGGCCTCAACCGCCCGCGCGGCGGCGCGGTGCGCCTGCTCGGCGTGGATGTGGCACGCGCCAGCGCACGAGAGATGGTGCAGCTGCGGCGCCAGATCGGCGTGAGCTTCCAGGGCGGTGCGCTGTTCACCTCGATGACGGTGGGCGACAACGTCGCGCTGCCGTTGCGCGAGCACCTGCGCCTGGACGAAAACACGGTGCGCATCATGAGCCGGCTCAAGCTGGAGGTGGTGAACCTCGGCGGCTTCCAGGACCTGATGCCGAGCCAGCTCTCGGGCGGCATGATCAAGCGCGCGGCGCTCGCGCGTGCCATCG
This sequence comes from Chiayiivirga flava, assembly GCF_014202825.1. Taxonomy (GTDB): domain Bacteria; phylum Pseudomonadota; class Gammaproteobacteria; order Xanthomonadales; family Xanthomonadaceae; genus Chiayiivirga; species Chiayiivirga flava. Next base: position 19,115 of record NZ_JACHHP010000004.1, read on the forward strand.
TCATGGACCCGAAGCTGCTGTTCTTCGACGAACCGTCGGCGGGCCTGGACCCGGTGGTCTCGGCCGAGCTCGACGAATTGATCCTGCAGCTGCGCGACGCGATGCGCATGAGCATCGTGGTGGTCACGCACGAGCTCGAATCGGCGTTCAAGATCGCCGACACCATCACCGTGCTCGACCAGGGCCGCGTGCTGATGACCGGCACCGTGGACGAGGTGCGCGCGGCCGACAACGAACGCATCCAGGACCTGCTCAACCGCCGTCCGCGCGAGGTGGAAGTGAACGTGGACGAGTACCTGCGCCGGCTGACCGAGGAGGACGCATGAACGCGTGCGTGTCCGGTTCCGCCCGGCGGCCCCGATTCGGCCACAATAGTCCCCTCGTCCTGCGGAGCCTGCCCCCGCGATGAAACGCGACACCGTCAACTACGTCATCGTCGGCGCCGCCGTCGTCATCGGTTTCGGCGTGCTCGTGGCCGGCCTGCTCGCCATCACCGGTCGCAGCGGCTCGGCCACCGCGTACCACGTCTACTACGACAACGTCACCGGCGTGAGTTACGGCGCGCCGGTGTTCTACGAGGGGTTCCGCATCGGGCAGGTGAGCGGCATCGAACCCGAACGCGGCGCCACCACGCGTTATCGCGTCGAACTCGACGTGCGCAGCGACTGGCCGATCCCCGACGACAGCATCGCGCAGCTGCAGTCCAGCGGACTGCTCGCCGATGTGCGCATCGGCATCAAGGAGGGCAGCAGCGCCACGATGCTGGCGCCGGGCGCCGAGATCCGCGGCCTGGCCGGCGGCGACGTGTTCGCCGCGGTGAACGACCTTGCCGGCGAACTCAACCTGCTCACGCGCGAACGCATCCGTCCGCTGCTCGAAAAACTCACCGACCGCGTCGATTCGCTGACCGGCGTCATCGACGAAAACGCGCCGGCACTGGTGCAGGACGCACGCGCGCTCATGACGCGTCTGAACAGCGCGGCCGAAGGCCTGGACGCGGTGCTCGGCGAGCAGAACCGCGACGCGGTCGCCGCCAGCCTGCGCGACATCCGCAACGTCGCCGCCGAACTCAAGACCACGCAGGCGCACACCAACCGGCTGCTCGAGTCGATCAACGCCACGATCGCCGAGAACCGCCCGGATCTGCGCCAGACCGTGGTCGACCTCGAACGCGCGGTGAGCGCGGTGGCGCAGCGCATGGATTCGATCGCGCATCATCTGGAGTCGTCGAGCCGCAACATCGACGAATTCAGCCGCGAGATCCGCCGCAATCCGAACCGGTTGCTGTTCACGCCCAAAGCCGACGACGTGGAGGAACAATGAGCCAGCGAGGTTGGCATGCACGCGCCGCGGGGCGGGCTGCCGCGTGGGTCGCACTGTTGTTGCTCGCGGCATGCGCGAGCGCGCCGGGCATCCCGGAGACGACGTATTTCCGCCTGCCGGCGCGGCAGGAGATCGCGCGCCTGCCGGAGCCGGCCGTGGCGCAGCCGATCGTCGTCGACACCTTTTACGCCGACGGCCTGTACTCGGACCAGGCCATCATCTACACGCTCGATCCGGACGGCGCGCGCCTGCGCACTTACCACTACCAGCTGTGGATCGATCCGCCGGTGCGGCTGCTGCAGCGGCGGCTGATCTCGACGCTGCGCGACGCCAACGCCTCGCGCATCGTCGCCGACCGCCTGCCGAGCGACGTCGTCGCGCTGCGCGTGGAAGGCCGCATCACGCGCCTGGAGCGCGTGCGCGACGGCAACGGCTGGCGCGTGGCGGTGGGCTTCTCGCTGCGCGCCGACACGCGCGACGACGGCAAGCCGCCGCTCGTGCTCAAGGACTACATACTGACGCTGCCGGTGCAGGGTGCGACCGTGCGCGATTCGGTCGACGCGATGGGCGTGGCCATCGATCGCATCTATGCCCAGTTCGTCGCCGATCTTGCCGCGGGTGCGCGGCCGCAGTGACGGTGGCAGGGGCCGTGTCGATGCTGCGCACCGACTACCTCGTCGCGCTGGGGCTGGAGCCGCTGGAGTTGCGGGGCGCGGACGCCGCACACCGCGCCGATGCCGGCACGGCGCACGTATCGGCCGAGGCACCGCCGCGCCCGGCGAAGACGCCATCCCGGCGTCCGGCCGCAGGCGCCGACGGTACGGCCGACGCCCGCGAGGACGGGGCCGACGCCGGCCTGTTCGGTCCGCGTGCGGCGCGCGTGTGCGTGCTCGGCGCGGGCGAAGCGCAGGCGCAGGAGCGACTATTGCGCCAGATCGTGCAGGCGCTGGGCGTGTCCGTGGCGGAAGTGCGATTCGAGGCCGAGCCCGGCATGCCGGTGATCGCGCTCGGTGTCGCCGCCGGCGACACCGCCATCGCGATGCCCTCGCTGCAGCAGTTGCGCACCGCCGATGCCAAACGCGCCGCCTGGCCGGCGTTGCGGCGCCTGCGCCGCCGGCTTCGCGATCACGCATGAGCGCGCTGGCGCGCGACGCCCTGCCGGCACTGCGTGCGATGCAGCCGCAGGATCTGGATCGCGTGTTCGAGATCGAGACGCGCGCCTACGAATTCCCCTGGACGATGGGCATCTTCCACGACTGCCTGCGCGCCGGCTACGGCTGCTGGGTGCTGGCGGACAATGAGCGGGTGCTCGGCTACGGCATTCTCTCCGCCGCCGCCGGCGAGGCGCACATCCTCAACGTCTGCGTGGCGAACGAAGCGCAGGGCCGCGGGCATGGGCGGCGGCTGGTGCAACGGCTGATCGACCTCTCGCGCTGGCATCGGGCCGAACGCGTCTTCCTCGAGGTACGGCCGAGCAATCCGAAGGCGATCGCGCTGTACCACGACCTCGGATTCAACGAAATCGGCAGGCGCCCGAACTACTACCCGGCCAAGGGCGGGCGCGAGGATGCGATCGTGATGGCGATCGAGTTGTTGCCGCCGGAGAGGTAGGTCGACGCGTGCAGCTGCGCTCGTGCGGCGGACCTCGAACAACACCGCGCCTGCTTGCCCTTCTCCCCGTGGGGGAAGGTGCCCGAAGGGCGGATGAGGGTCCGGGCGGAGCACCAAGGCGGACGTTCGCCTGATGGAGCAGCCGGATGCATGAGGCCGTTCTTTTTGTGAGTCGAACGCGGCGCAAGCAGGAACGCTGCATGAATGAAGTACGCGTCCGACCGTTGCATCACGTCCCACGCACGGCGTCCGCCCGGACCCTCTCCCCAACCCCTCTCCCACGGGGAGAGGGGCTTTACGCGGTGGTTCAGCCGCGCGACAGCGCGTCCTGCTGCGCACGCAGACCTTCGATCTGCTGCGTCCATTCGATCAGCCGCTGGCGTTCCTGCTCCACCACCGCGGCCGGCGCGTTCTGCACGAAGGTGTCGCTGGCGAGCTTGCCTTGGCTCTTCGCGAGTTCGCCTTCGACGCGCTTGAGTTCCTTCGCGAGACGCGTGCGTTCGGCGTCGAGATCGACGAGGCCGGCGAGCGGGATCAGCAATTTCAGTTCGCCGAGCACGGCACCCGCAGCCGGTGGCGCGTCGCCGGCGAGCCAGTCGATCGATTCGAGGCGGGCGAGGAATTTCAGGCTGGCCGCGTGGCGTTCGATCTGCGCCGGATCGTCGAGCTTGCCCTGCAGCAGCAGCGGCACGGTCTTCAGCGGCGCAATGCTGAGCTGGCTGCGGATCGAGCGCAGCTTGATGACGGCGGCGCGCAGCCATTCGACATCGCTCGCTTCCGACGGATACAGCTGCGTCTCGTCGAACCGCGGATACGGCTGGCGGCTGATGCTGTCGCCCTCGATGCCAAGGCGCGGCGCGACTGCGTGCCAGATTTCCTCGGTGATGAACGGAATCAGCGGGTGCAGCGCACGCAGGCTCGCTTCGAGCACGTAGAGAAGCGTGTATTGAACGGAGCTGCTCTTCTCAACGTCGGTGAACAACTCGCCGTCGCCGGCGAGATCAACGGCAACCTTCGCGTTCAAATATGGCTTGGAAAGCTCAATCGCCCAGTCGCAAAATTCCGTCCAAACGAAATCGTATTGGGCTTGAGAAACCAGATCGAAGCGATATGCGGAGTATTGATTTTCGGTTTCACGAAGCATCGCTGAAAGCTTCGTTAGAAGAGCCTTCTCAAATGCGGTGGCAGGCCAGTTTTCAGGCTTGCTGACGATTTGTGTTGGAGAAATAAGGTCGCCACGAGCCTCGGCCTGTTCCGGGCTCGGAACTTCAGGAAGGCTTCTGAGTACGTAGTTCGCCGCGTTCCACAGCTTGTTGCAGAAGTTCTTGTAGCCCTCGCAGCGCTGCAGGTCGAACTTGATGTCGCGACCGTGCGTGGCGAGCGAGGCGAAGGTGAAGCGCAGCGCGTCGGCGCCGTAGGCGGCGATGCCTTCGGGGAATTCCTTGCGCGTGGCCTTTTCGATCCTGGGCGCGTCGGTCGGCTTCATCAGGCCGGTGGTGCGCTTGGTCACCAGCGCGTCGGCGCTGATGCCGTCGATGATGTCGAGCGGATCGAGCACGTTGCCTTTGGACTTCGACATCTTCTGCCCGTCGCGGTCGCGCACGAGGCCGGTGATGTAGACGTGTTCGAACGGCACGCGGCCGGTGAAGTGGTCCGTCATCATGATCATGCGGGCCACCCAGAAGAAGATGATGTCGAAGCCCGTGACCAGCACGCTGCTCGGCAGGTAGCGGTCGCAGCCGCGCTCCTTCATCGTTTCCTCGTTCGGCCAGCCCATGGTCGAGAACGGCCACAGCGCGGAGCTGAACCAGGTTTCGAGCACGTCGCTGTCCTGGCGCAGCGACACATCCGGGCCGAGATTTTTTTTCGCGCGCACGTCGGCTTCGTCGCTGCCGACGTAGGCGTTGCCGGCGTCGTCGTACCACGCGGGGATGCGGTGGCCCCACCAGAGCTGGCGCGAGATGCACCAGTCCTGGATGTTTTCCATCCAGTGGCGGTAGGTGCTGATCCAGTTCGGCGGCACGAACTGCACGCTGCCGTTTTCCACGAGCTCCAGCCCGCGCTTGGCCAGCGCATCCATCTTCACGAACCACTGGTCGGTGAGGTAAGGTTCGATCACCTGGCCGGTGCGGTCGCCGCGCGGGACCTGCAGCTTGTGCTTCTTCTCCTCGACCAGCAGGTCGAGGGCGACGAGGTCGGCGAGCACGAGCTTGCGTGCGGCGTAGCGATCTTCGCCGCGGTATTTCTGCGGCGCGTTGTCGTTGATCTTCGCGTCGGGCGTGAAGATGTTGATCATCGGCAACGCGTGGCGCTGGCCGATGGCGTAGTCGTTGAAATCGTGCGCGGGCGTGATCTTCACGCAGCCGGTGCCGAAGTCGCGGTCGACATAGTCGTCGGCGATGATCGGGATCAGGCGATTCGACAGCGGCAGGCGCAGCTGCTTGCCGATGAGGTGGGCGTAGCGTGCGTCGTCGGGGTGCACCGCCACGGCGACGTCGCCAAGCATGGTTTCCGGGCGCGTGGTGGCGACGACGAGGTAGTCGCGCGATTCGCGCAGCGTCTCGTTGCCGTCGGCATCGTGTTCGACGTGGTCGTAGGTGGCGCCATCCGCGAGCGGATAACGGATCGACCACATCGCGCCCTGTTCCTCCTCGCTCACCACTTCGAGGTCGGAGATCGCGGTCTTCAGCACCGGATCCCAGTTGACGAGGCGTTGGCCGCGATAAATGAGCCCTTCGTCGTGCAGGCGCACGAAGGCTTCGACCACCGACGCCGACGGCATCGGATCCATCGTGAAGGTTTCGCGCGACCAGTCGCCCGAGGCGCCGATGCGGCGCATCTGGCGGGCAATGGTGTCGCCGGATTCCTTCTTCCACTCCCACACGCGTTCGATGAAGGCGTCGCGGCCGAGGCCGTCGCGGGTTTCGCCGTTGCCGGCCAGTGCGAGATTGCGGTTGACCACCATTTCGGTGGCGATGCCGGCGTGGTCGGTGCCGACCTGCCACAGCGTGTCGAAGCCGCGCATGCGGTGGTAACGCACCAGCGCGTCCATCAGCGTGTGCTGGAAGGCGTGGCCCATGTGCAGCGTGCCGGTGACGTTGGGCGGCGGCAGCAGGATGGTGTACGGCGTGCCGATGCCGCTGGGCTTGAAGCAGCCGCTGTCCTCCCAGTGTTTGTACCACCTGGTTTCGAAGGCGGCGGGTTCGAAGCTTTTGTCCATGGCGTGGGCCGGCGCAGCGGGCCGGAGAGCGGGTAACGAGGGGGCGTGCATTGTACGCAGGTGCGTTGGCGGAACGAAAAAATGTGCAACACGTACGGAAAATCGCCGACACAGGGCGCTAGACTCCGGGCAGGAGGCGTGCGGCGGGCTTGTCGCGTGCAGGGGATTCATGCGATCGCGCGCAGCGGTCGCGACCTGGGGAATTCGATGATGTCGACCATGTGTCGTTTGGGGATTGCGGCTGCGCTGTCCTTTTCGCCGTTTGCGCTCGCGCAGACCTGTCCGATTCCGCCGCCGTTGCCGGCCTGCCTTGCGCTGGCCGTGGGCGAAGTCAGCGTGCAGACGCTGCAGCCGGGGCAGGTGCTGTGCGTGGAGCCCGGCGCCGCGCAGCAGGAGTTCACCGTGGTGCCCGCGAACTACGCGCCCGCGGCGGACGTGATTCCGACCTTCCTCGCGGCCGACGTGGTGGCCGTGACCGGCCCGCCGACGCCGCGACCGCTGGCCCCCGGCAAGGCGCTTGCGTCGCTGGCCGTACCGGACGCCGGCGTTGATGCCGATGCCGTGCAACCCGGCGCCGCGCTGCGCGACGAGGCGGCGGAACTGCTTGCCACCAGACCGCGCGAGGAATTGCTGGTGCGGCCCGATCGTCGCGGGAAAGTCCTGCCGTCGACGCTGCAGGTCGACGATGTCTTCGATATCCAGGTCGCGCCGGGCTGCAGCGGAGCGCTGGATCTGCGCAAGGCGCGTGTCGAAGCCGTGTCGCCCGTCGGTGCCACACGCCGGCTCTACATCGCGCAGGAGGTGATCGACGATGAAGGAACCTGGGTGCCGGCGGTGCCCGGTGGCTTCACCCGCGCCGACTTCGAATCCATCCGTGCGGCGTACGAGGAACCGTTCACCGATCCCGCGCCGACGTACCCCATCGTCGGCGGAGGTTCACCCACCTCGATCGGCGCGTCCGGCGCGCGCGACGTGCTGGTGAACAACTTCGGACAGCTCACCGACGTCGACGGCAACGGCGGCACCGTGGTGTTCTTCACCCGGCGACTGAACGAGGCAGTGCCGCCTGCGTCCAGCGGCGTGATTTTCTCGCGCTTCGAGGCGCGGGATTTTTTCTCGTCGGCGCCGGGCTCGTGTCCGCGCAGCAACGAGGGCGAGATCATCTACATGGCGGTGCCGGACCCCACCGGCCTGGTCAATTCGAACGTGCGCACGGTGTCGTTCATCGTCGGCAACGTGGTCCGCGCGATGGCGCACCAGATGACGCGTCTGACCAATGCCGGCCGGCGCATCTACGAGACCGGCGCCGCGCTCGAGGAGCCCTGGCTCGACGAGACGCTGGGCTGGATGTCGAGCGAGCTGCTGTTCTACCGCACCTCGGTCGGTCTGGTGCCGCGCGGCAACATCAACCTCACGGCGTTGACGACGGGGCCGAACGCGTCGCGCCGCGTGGCGGCGTTCAACGGATACGCGAACCAGGCGTTCACCGCCTTGCGCATGTACTACCTGGCGACCGCGAGTGGCTGGTACCCGGGCCGCTTCAACGTGCTGCATCCCAACCCGCCAAACGCGCCGGCGTTCGAGACCGAAAACGAGCGGATTTCGTATTACTACGGCGTTGCGGCGATGTTCCTGCGCTACGCGCTGGACCGGCGCAACGGCGACGACAGCGTGGCGTTGCGTGCGCTGGTGGAGTCCGACGAGACGGGGCTTGCGAATCTCGAAAGCCTGTTCGGTGCGGACATGCGCGACTGGATGCGCGACTTCGCCGCCGCGATGTACGCCGACGACAATGCCTTTGCCGTGACCGCGCCCTACCGGACCGCGAGCTGGAACTACCGTTCGGTGTACGGCGGCCTCGGCGGATTCCCGTTGTCGGCGGCGCAGCTCACGGATGGAGTGCCGTACACGCCGACCTACCTGCATCGCAACGGCGGCATCCGCTGGCTGCGCTTCGGCGTGGACGCCGGCACGCCCGGCGTCGATCCGACCGCGACGTTCGAATATTCGGTCGGTCCCGGGGCGCCGATCACGCCTCTGCGGGTTGCCGTGGTGCGGACGAAATGACCGCCATGACCAGCCTTCGACGACAGCACACCGTCCGCGGCGCGGACGAGCAGGGGACACGCATGCAAGCCACCGATCACAGCGGCGCCGGCCTTCGCGGCGGCCACCGCAGCAGGACGGCGCGGCGCTGGCTGCTGGGTCTGGCACTGGGCGGCACGCTGCTGGCGCCGGCCGCGCAGGCGCAGCTGGTCGATCCGATCGGATTCGAGACCTGCCCCTCGGGCGCGGCGCTCGACGCGATCGCCTGTGCCGGCGTGGCAACGCTGAGCACGCCCGGCGGTCCGCCCGTGGCGGTCGCCTTCGACGGGCGCTTCGGCAGCAGCGGCAGCGTCGGCCTGTTTTCCGACAGCGGCCCGGTGACGATCGAATTTTCGCCGACCGTCTCGGACGTGCGGATCGACGTGCTGGAGGCCGGCGCGGGCGCCACGGTCGAGGCCTTCGCTGCCGGCGGCGCATCGCTCGGCAGCGTTCCCGCCGGTGCGGCGGCGCAGATCGTCGCGGCGGGCATCGCACGCATCGTCATCACCGATCCGGACGGCGAATTTGCCCTCGACCAGTTGCAGACGGCGCCGGAAGGCGCGGTTGCGGGATGTCCGGTGTACCAGGACGGCTGCGCGGTGGACGTGTGCACGGTGCCGTTCCGCGTCGGCGGCGATGTCGTCGGCCTCGATGCCGGCGAGACGATCGTGCTGCAGCTCAACGGCGCCGACGATCTGGCGGTGAGCGCCGACGGCGCCTTCCAGTTCGCGACGATCCTCGGGCACGACAGCCCCTACGACGTCACCATCGCGACCCAGCCGGCCGGCGAAGTCTGCACCGTGGCTCGCGGCAGCGGGATCATCGACGACGCCGACATCGACGACGTGCTGGTCGCGTGCGGTCCGCTGCGCAGCATCGGCGGCACGGTGTCGGGCCTTGCGGCAGGCGCCAGCGTGACGCTGCAGAACAACGGCGGCGACGATCTCGTGGTGTCCGCCAACGGCAGCTTCGCGTTCGCGAACGGCATCCCGGACGGTTTCACCTACGACGCCACCGTGCTGGTGCAGCCGACGATGCCGACGCAGGTCTGCTCGATCGCCAACGGCAGCGGCACGGCGACGGCCGACGTGACCTCGATCGCGGTGCAGTGCGTGACGCAGACCTTCGCCGTGGGCGGCACGGTCAGCGGCCTGGCGCCCGGCAACAGCGTGACGCTGGCCAACAACGGCGGCGACACGCTGGTGGTGAATGCGGACGGTGGATTCACCTTCGCGACGCCGGTGCCCGATCTGGGCGCGTACAACGTGACGGTGCAGGCGCAGCCGACATCGCCGAACCAGGTCTGCACCGTGTCCGGCGGCAGCGGCACGATCATGGGGGCGCCTGCATCCGTGGCCGTGACGTGCGTGACGCAGACGTACACGATCGGCGGCAGCGTGTCGGGCCTGGCGGCGGGCAACAGCGTGCAGCTGCTCGTCAACGGCGGCGATGCGCTGACCGTGCCGGCCAACGGCGCCTTCACCTTCGCGACGCCGCTCGACGACGGCAGCGCATACGCGGTGACGGTGTCGGTGCAGCCGACCGATCCGGACCAGACCTGCAGCGTGACCGGCGGCAGCGGCACGCTGGCGGGCGCCAATGTCACCTCGATCGGCGTGAGCTGCGTGACGCAGACGCATGCCGTGGGCGGCACGGTGTCGGGCCTTGTGCCGGGCAATAGCGTGACCCTGGTCAACAACGGTGGCGATGCGCTTGTGGTGCCGGCCAACGGCAGCTTCACCTTCGCCACGCCCGTGGCGGACGGCGACGCGTATCTGGTGGCCGTGTCGGTGCAGCCGACCTCGCCGAACCAGGTCTGCAGCGTGGCCAACGGCGGCGGCACGATCGACGGCGCGACCGTCACGACTGTCGCCGTCAGCTGTGTCACCGACACGCACACGGTCGGCGGCAACGTCGCCGGCCTCGCGCCCGGCAACAGCGTGACGCTCGCGATCAACGGCGGCGAAACGGTGGCGGTGCCGGCCGACGGCAGCTTCGTCTTCCCCACCGCGCTCGACGATGGCAGCAGCTACGCCGTCACCGTGTCGATCCAGCCGACCGATCCCGACCAGACCTGCACGGTCGGTGCCGGCAGCGGCACGTTGAACGGTGCCGACATCACGAACATTGCCGTGAGCTGCAGCACCGACACGTACACGGTCGGCGGCACGGTCTCGGGCCTTGCGCCGGGCAACAGCGTGACGCTTGCCAACAGCGGCGGCGATGCGCTCACGGTCTCGGCCAACGGCGCGTTCGCGTTCGCCACCTCGGTCGAGGACGAAGGCGCCTACCTGGTCACGGTCACCACGCAGCCGACCACCCCGAACCAGACCTGCACCGTTGCCAACGGCAGCGGCACGGTCGATGGCGCGGACATCACGTCGGTGACGGTGACCTGCGTGACGCAGACCTACACGATCGGCGGCACGGTCGGTGGCCTGGCGCCGGGCAACAGCGTCACGCTGACCAACAACGGCGGCGACGCGCTGGTCGTGTCCGCCGACGGCGTGTTTACCTTCGCCACCGCGCTCGACGACGGCAGCGGCTACGCCGTGGTCGTGTCGGCGCAGCCGACCGACCCGGACCAGACCTGCACGGTCGGTGCCGGCAGCGGCACGTTGAACGGTGCGAACGTCACGAACATCGCCGTGACCTGCAGCACCGACACGTACGCGATCGGCGGTTCGGTGTCGGGTCTTACGCCGGGCAACAGCGTGACGCTTGCCAACAACGGCGGCGATGCGCTCGTGGTCTCGTCGAACGGCACGTTCGTCTTCGCGACGCCGCTCGCCGACGGTTCGCTTTACGCCGTCACCGTGAGCACGCAGCCCACCTCGCCGAACCAGACCTGCACGGTCGCCAGCGGCAGCGGCAGCGGCACGGTCGGCGGCGCGGACATCACGTCTGTGACGGTGACCTGCGTGACGGAGACGTACACCGTCGGCGGCACCGTGAGCGGCCTTGCCGCGGGCACGAGCGTGACGCTGACCAACAACGGCGGCGATGCGCTCGTCGTGACCGCCGACGGCGTCTTCACCTTCGCCACCGCGCTCGACGACGGCAGCAGCTATGCCGTGGCGGTGTCGGTGCAGCCGACCTCGCCGGACCAGACCTGCAGCGTCACGGCCGGCAGCGGCACGCTCGCCGGTGCCGGTGTCGACAACGTGCTCGTCAGCTGCGCGACGCAGACGTACACGGTCGGCGGCACGGTGAGCGGCCTGGCGGCGGGCAACAGCGTCACCCTGACCAACAACGGCGGCGATGCGCTGGTCGTCGGCGCGGACGGCAGCTTCACCTTCGCGAGCGCGCTTGCCGACGGCAGCGCCTACGCCGTCGCGGTGTCGGTGCAGCCGACGTCGCCGAACCAGGTCTGCAGCGTGGCCGGCGGCAGCGGCAACCTCGCCGGTGCGGACGTGACCACGGTGTCCGTCACCTGCGAAACGGAGCAGTACACCGTCGGCGGCAGCGTGAGCGGCCTCGACGCAGGCAACAGCGTGACCCTGACGAACAACGGCGGCGACATGCTGATGCTCTCGGCCGACGGTGCCTTCACCTTCGCCACGGCGCTCGACGACGGCAGTGCGTACTCGGTCGCCGTGTCGGCGCAGCCGGACGGCCAGAGCTGCAGCGTGGCCGCGGGCAGCGGCACGCTCGCCGGTGCGGACGTGACGACGGTGCTGGTCGACTGCGCGGCGAACACGTTCACCGTCACGCCGTCGGCCGGCGCGGGCGGCACGCTCGATCCGGGCACGCCGCAGACCGTCGCCGAAGGCGACACCGCCACGTTCGACGTGCTGGCCGACACCGGCTACGACATCGCGGGCATGACCGGCTGCGACGGCAACCTCGTCGGCACGCAGTACGTCACCGGCGCGATCGATGCCGATTGCACCGTGCAGGCGACGTTCGTGAAACGCACCATCACCGGCACCACGCCGGCCGGGCCGGCGACGGCGTCGGTGGGTGGCGACTGGGTCTTCGCCGAGACCGGCAACGGGCCGATGCAAAGCGCGGGCTTCATCCCGGCCAGCGGCCATCCCAAGAGCCCGGCGACGCTGCCGGCCGATGTCGTGTTCCCGACCGGACTGATCGATTTCGTGCTGGTGGAAGGGCAGGCCGGCACGACGGCATCGGTGCAGATCGTGTTCGCGCAGGCGGTGCCGGCGGGCGCGCAGTTCCAGGTGTACGGGCCGAGCGCCGGGAACCCCACACCGCACTGGCAGGTGCTGCCGGTGACGGTGGCGGGCAATGTCGTCACGCTGCAGCCCACCGACGGCAGCAACGGCGACGGCGACGTGTCGGCGAACGCGGTGATTCCGCTCGTCGGTGGATTCGCGGTGGCGCAGGGCGTGGTGGATCCGCCGCCGGCCAGTGCGCCGGCGGTCATTCCGGCCACGTCGACGTGGGCGCTTCTGGGGCTGGCGTTGATGCTGGGACTGCTCGGGCTCGGCGGCGTGCGCGCCGCGGGTTCGCGCGATTGACGATGCGGTATGGCGGGCGCTTCCGGCGCCCGCCACACACTTCGCACACTTCGCACACTTCGCACACAGCGGCACAAGGCGCCACGAAGCCTCCCGCCCGTCGTCCCGGCGTTCGCCGGGACGACGGTGTGGGTGGTGCGTTCGCGACGACGGGTCTGCTGGCTCCGATGTCGAGAAAGCCACATCGCCGTCGATACCGCGCCGGGTGATGCCACTGTTTCCCGTCTGCCAACACCGCTGCGCGATGACGCGGCCTCCCGGCGATCTTCTCTAGGACGCGAATGCGCGCATGCGTCGCCGGCATGCATCGAAACGTCCTTCTCCCGCGCAGCGGGGGAAGGTGGCGGCAGCCGGAAGGGGGCGCTCTTCGCTCCCCGGCACGCTACATATCGATCTTCTTCAGCTCGAACCCACGCGCCTGGTAATCGCGCCACCGCGCCCGCAGCGGTTCGCGCGCCGACGGATCGGCGGGCACCACCTCCAGCACCCGCTCGCAGGTGCCGCGGAACGGCGCATCGCGCAGGTTGATGACCAGCGGCCGATCCGGCACGTCGAACTCCGGCGAGGCGATGACGATCGGCGTGATCTCGTCGTCGTCATCTTCCTGCTGGCCCGCGATCTGGTGCGGCAGGTAGGCGTCCTCGTCGAAGTCCCACAGGCGCTCGTCCAGCGCCTCGGCCTGCATCGCATCGCGCGCGAGGATCAGCACCGGCTGGCCGGTCTCGTACGCCTTGCGTGCAAGTTCGCAGACCAGCAACAGCGGATCGTCGGCGAAACGCGGCTTGGCGATGAGGTAGAAATCGGCGCGGGGCATGGGAGGGGGCGTGATTGGCGATTCGAGATTCGTGATTCGTCAGAGCCGTTTCGGCGCGGCGGCGCGGCTTTTTCGAATCTCCTATCCCGAATCCCGAATCACGTGCGATCCATCAACCACTGCGTCAGCAGCGGCACCGGACGCCCGGTGGCAAGACCCTTGCGGCCCTCGTCCCATGCCGTGCCGGCGATGTCGAGGTGGGCCCAGCGCTGGCCGTCGGTGAAGCGTGCGAGGAAGCAGCCGGCGGTGATCGCGCCGGCCCACTTGCCGCCGATGTTGGCCATGTCGGCCGAGCCCGAATCGAGCATCGGCTGGTAGTCGTCCCACAGCGGCAGGCGCCAGGCGCGATCGTGCGTGGCGAGGCCTGCGGCAAGCAGTTCGTCGGCGAGGTCGTCGTGCTTGCTCATGAGGCCGTGCGCGTGTTTGCCGAGCGCCACAACGCAGGCGCCGGTGAGCGTGGCGACGTCGATCAGCGTGGCCGGATTCAGCCGCTGCGCGTAGGTCAGCGCATCGCACAGGATGAGCCGGCCTTCGGCGTCGGTGTTGAGCACTTCGATGGTCTGGCCGCTCATCGAGGTGAGCACGTCGCTCGGACGGTAGGCGTTGCCGTCGGGCATGTTTTCCACGGCCGCGACGACCGCCGCCAGATTGATCGGCAGCGCGAGCTTGACCGCGCTCAGAAAGCTGCCGAGCACGGTGGCGGCACCGCACATGTCGAACTTCATCTCCTCCATGCCCGCGCCGGGCTTGAGCGAGAGGCCGCCCGAATCGAAGGTGATGCCCTTGCCGACCAGCACGTGCGGCTTCGCGTCGCCCGCGCCGGTGTAGCGCAGCACGATGAGCTTGGGCGGATTCGCGCTGCCCTGGGCCACGCCGAGCAGCGAGCCCATGCCGAGCGTTTCCATGTCGGCGCGTTCGAGCACCTCGCAGGTGACGCTGGCGGCGTGCTCGCGCGCGAGCTGCATCGACTGCGCGGCAAGATAGGCCGGATTGCAGATGTTCGGCGGCAGGTTGCCGAGCTCGCGCGCGAAGCGCACGCCGGCGGCGATGCCGTCGGCCACGCGCAGCGCGTCGGCGCTGGCGTCGTCGCCGACGAGCGTGAGCCGTTCGAGCCGCGCGCCGTTGCCGGCCTTGCGCGTGGCGGTGTAGGTGTAGGACACGTGAAACGCGGCAAGTGCGGCCTGGCGCAGCTTCCACGCATCGTCGCGACCCGATACCGCAAGCTCCGGCAGGGTGGTGTGCACGTGCTTGACCGGTCCGCCCTTGAGCGAGCGCAGCGATTCGCTGCAGGCCTTGAGGTAGCGGCCGGTGTCGAGCTTGCCGGCTTCGCCCACGCCCACTGCGAGCACGCGCGGCGCCGCGACGCCGTCGAGCGCGTGCAGCAGCGCGACGCGACCGGGCTTGCCGGAAATGTCGCCGCTCTCCACGAGCCGCGCGAGTTTGCCGCCGGACGCCGCATCGATGTCGGCGGCTGCCGGCGACAGGCCCGTGTCCTCGAACACGGCGACGACGATCGCATCGGCGCTCACCTCGGCGGGCCGGGTGCGCAGCAGGCTCAGATTCAGGCTCATGGGTTTCCTGGAACGGGACGGACGGGCGATACTGGCGGGCGCCGCTCGTTCGCATCGACAGCGATGCCAAGCGGCGGCGGAACAAGAAGGTCCGGATTCTAGTGTCACGTCGGCGAAATTCCCAACGCCGCCGATCGCGCCGCACCGGACCGCAAGACCGTTCACTCACCGGCCAGCCGTGCACGACTCCTCCTTCCTTCCCCGCATCGACCGCTATCTGCTGCGCGAGTTGATCGGCGCGTTCTTCGCCTCGACCGTGGTGCTGGTGCTGGTGAGCACCAGTGGCCTGGTCACGGACATTCTCGGCAAGATCGTGCGCGGCAAGCTGCCGGCGGCGCTGCTGTTCTCGCAGCTCGGCCTGCGGTCGCTGGAACTGCTGCCGGTGCTGCTGCCGCTGGCGCTGTTCATCGGCGTGCTGCTGGCGTACGGGCGGCTCTATCGCGACAGCGAAATGGCGGTGCTGGCGTCCGCCGGCCTCGGCACGAAGCGGCTCGCGCGGCCGCTGCTGATGCTGGCCATTCCGGTGGCGGTCGCCGTGGGCATGACCTCGCTGTGGCTTGCGCCCGCGGCGCTGCGCACCTCCAAGGCGATGGTGGACGCGGCCAACAAGTCGCTGCTGGTCGCAGGGCTCGAGCCCGGGCGGTTCGTGCAGATCCCGGGGCGCGACAGCATCGTGTACATGGCCGAGATGGATCCGGACGGCAGCAGGTTCCGCCGCATGTTCGTGCAGACCGAACGCGACGGTCGCATCGACGTCGTCACCGCGCGCAGCGGCGAGTTGTATCAGGAAAGCGAGGGCGACGAACGCTATCTCAGCCTGTCGCAGGGCTTCCGCGTCGAAGGCGAACTGGGCAAGGACGCATTCCGCATCATGCGTTTCGAGCGCAACGATATCCGCGTGCCCGACAGCGAACCCACCGACGGCGGCCGCAGCGAGGAGCGCAACACCACGCCGGAACTGTTCCGCAGCAACGAGCCGATCGCACGCGCCGAATTCCACTGGCGCATCGGCACGCCGCTGGCCACCGCCATCCTGGCGCTGCTGGCCCTGCCGCTGTCGCGCACCCAGCCGCGCGCGGCGCGCTACGGCCGCATCCTGCTCGCGCTGGTGAGCTACATCGTCTACCTCAACCTGCTCTCGCTCGGGCGTGCATGGCTGGCGGACGGCTCGCTGCCGGGCTGGCTCGGACTGTGGTGGGTGCACGGTCCGGCGCTGGGCGCGGCGCTGTGGATGCTGTGGCGCGACGAACGCCTGCCGCGTCCACGGAGTGCGGCATGATCCCGGCACGGCCGAGCGACATGCTGCCGCGCCTGAGCGACCGGCTGATCGCGCGCAACGTGCTCGGCGCGCTGCTGCTGGTGTGGGGCACGCTGCTCGCGTTCGACCTCATCGGCGGTTTCATCGAGGAAGTCGACGAGATCGGGCAGGGCAACTACGACGCGCTCACCGCGTTTTTCTACATCGCCTACCAGATCCCGCGCCGCGCCTACACGCTGTTTCCGACGTCCGCGATGATCGGCTGCCTGCTCGGCATGGGCGCGCTCGCGGCCACGTCCGAGCTCACGGCGCTGCGCTCGGCCGGGCTCTCGCGGCTGCGCATCTGCCTGTCCGCGGTGGCCGTGGTGGGCACGCTGACGCTGGCGATGGTGGTCGTGGGCGAGACGATCGGACCGCTCGGCGATCAGCGTTCCCAGGCGCTGGAAGTCGCGGCCAAGTCGAATGACGTGGCGGTCGCCGGGGGATCGGGAGTCTGGGCGCGCGAAGGCGACACCTTCCTCAACGCGCACCGCGGCCGCAGCGTGGGCATCGGCGCGGAAGCGACAATCGAACTGGACGATGTGCGGCTCTACGAATTCGACGGCGACGGCCGCCTGCTCTCGATCGCCGTGGCCGCGCGCGCCCAGCACAGCGGCGGCGCGTGGACGCTGTTCGACGTGCGGCGCTCGTTCTTCCGCGAGAATTCGGTGGAAAGCAGCACCGTCGCGCAGGAGCGCTGGGATTCGGCGCTCAATCCCGACGTGCTGAGCCTGGGCGTGACGCGGCCGCGTTACCTGAGCACGGCCGATCTCAACGAGAGCCTGGCGTACCTGCAGCGCAATGGCCTGGACATCGGCGCGTTCGAGAACGCGTACTGGTCGCGCTGGTTCTACCCGGTGAACGCGCTGGTGCTGTGCCTGGCGGTGCTGCCGTTCGCATTCGGCACGCTGCGGTCCGGTGGCCTCGGCAAGCGGCTGTTCCTGGGCATCGTGTTCGGGCTGGGCTACTTCATGCTGCAGACCCTGACGGTGAACATGGCCGAGGTGTTCCGCTTCGACCTGCGCCTGGGCAACGCCTTGCCGCCGCTGCTCGTGGCGCTGGGATGCTGGCTGTATTTCCGCAAGCGGGTGTAGTCGACAACGTTCGCTGACGTTGCCCGCCGCCCGCCGCGCCCGCCGCCCTCCGCCACAAGAACGCGCCGCCGTTCCTTCTCCCGCGCAGCGGGGGAAGGTGCCCGAAGGGCGGAAGGGGGTGCGAGCGCAGCGAGCGTCTTCGCAACTCCCGCCTCCGAAACGACCGGCAAGTGCGCCCCCTTCCGCCCTCTGGGCACCTTCCCCCGCTGCGCGGGAGAAGGGACCAGCGCGAGGCGCGGGAGGCGTGTCAGTTCGCCGACGATTCCAGCGTGCTGGTCGGCGGCTTCTGCGGCTTCGGCAGCCGCACCGTCACGGTGCCGGAAGCGAGGTCATGCCACGTGCGCCGCTCGCCATCGACGAGCGACCACAGATAGCCGAGCCCGCATGCGGCGATCGACATACCCGCAACCACGTAACGCAATACCAGCGCCGACCACGCCGGCACGCCGCCATCGGCGCGCAGCACGCGCAGTCGCCACGCGCGCATGCCGAGCGTCTGTCCGCCGCGTCGCCAGCTCAGGCCGAAGTAGCCGAAGCCCGCCGCCAGCATCAGCAACAATTCGAGCCACGCGCCGAGCGAGCCCGGCTGCACCGGTGTGCCGCCGCGCAGCAGCAGCGTCAATGCCGCGGTGGCGAAAAAAATGCCGAGCAGCGGCAGCAGGTCGTAGACCATCGCGAACAGGCGCCACTGCAGGGCGGCCGGATGGGCGGCGACGGCGTGCGCGTGCGCGGCGGCGGGCGAGGGCGGGTTCATGCGGCGCGCAGTCTAGCAGCGGGTAGACTGCACCCATGCCCGCCATGTCCGTCACCGAACGCCGCCTGCGCGCGCGCGCCGCGCCCGCGGCGCCGGACGACGAAACGGCGCTGATCGGCGAATTCCTCGAACGCGCATGGGCCGAACACGGGCTCGCGCGCCAGACCCAGGACAGCTACCGGCGCGATCTCGACGGCTTCGCGCGCTGGCTCGCGCCGCGCGGCGCGGCCCTGCTGCGTGCCGACCGCGCCACCGTCTTCGACTACCTCGCCGACCGCACCGGCCACGGCTACAACGCACGCAGCAACGCGCGGCTGCTGTCGACGCTGCGCCGCTTCTACGCGCAGATGGTGCGGCTCGGCCGCATCGGCGCCGATCCGACCGCCTTGCTGCAGAGTCCCAAACTCGGGCGCGGCCTGCCGAAGGCGCTGTCGGAGAGCGATGTCGAGTCGCTGCTGCGCGCGCCGGACATCGATACCGTTCTGGGCCTGCGCGACCGCGCCATGCTCGAGTTGATGTATGGCGCCGGCCTGCGCGTGAGCGAACTGGTGAGTCTCGAAACGCTGCAGTTGAACCTGCGCCAGGGCGTGCTGCGCGTGCTCGGCAAGGGCGCGAAGGAACGTCTGGTGCCGATCGGCGACGAGGCCCAGCACTGGCTGCAGCGGTATCTGGCCGAGGCGCGCCCGGCCCTGGCCGGTACGCGACCACGCGCGCCGCTGTTCCTGTCGCGTCGCGGCGCCGCGCTGAGCAGGCAGACGTTCTGGCACGGCATCAAGCGCCTCGCGCTGCGCGCCGGCATCGATGCGGCGCGGGTCACGCCGCACGGACTGCGCCACTCGTTCGCCACCCATTTGCTCAACCACGGCGCCGACCTGCGCGCGCTGCAGCTGCTGCTCGGCCACAGCAGCCTGTCGACCACGCAGATCTACACGCTGGTCGCGAAGGAAGGCCTCAAGCGCCTGCACCAGGCGCACCATCCGCGCGGCTGACGCGCGTCGCGGCGCCGTTCGTCGCCCGCCATGAACTTTGCCTGTACGGCCGTGTCCGAGCCTCGCCGCCATCGTGGCGACGCTCCGGAGAATGCAATGCGGTACGCAATTGTGGTGGGAGGCTGGCTGGTGGCAGGCACGGTGGTCGCGGCGTCGGTCGACGAACCCGCAGTGCGCGCGGCCGTGGCGCGGCTTGCGCCGGATGCGACCGTGGACTCGGTGGCGGACACGCCGGTGCCGGGCTTCGCGCAGGCGGTGGTGGACGGGCAGGTGGTCTACGTGAGCCGCGACGGGACGTATCTGCTCGAAGGCAATCTCGTCGACACCCGCACGCGCGCCAACCTCACCGAAGCCGCGCGCACCGACGTGCGCAAGGCGGCCTTCGACAGGATCGGACCCGAGCAGCGCATCGCGTTCGAGCCCGATCCCGCGACCGGCAAGACGCAGCGCCGCGTCACCGTCTACACCGACTTCGACTGCGGCGTGTGCCGCCGGCTGCACGACCAGATCGCCGAATACAACGCGCTCGGGATCGCGGTCGATTATCTGTTCTATCCGCGCTCGGGCATCGGTTCGCCGTCGTACGACAAGGCGGTGTCGGTGTGGTGCGCGGCGGATCGCAAGTCGGCGCTCACCGAGGCGATGCGCGGCGCGGTGCCGAGCCCGTTGCAGTGCGACAACCCGGTGGACGAGCAGTACGCGGCGGGTGCGCGCATGCGCTTCTCCGGCACGCCGGCGCTGTACGCGGACGACGGCAGCTACCTGGGCGGCTACCTGGCGCCCGCGCAGCTGCGTGTGAGGCTCGACCAGATCGCTTCGACCGACCCCTGACGCCTTCCGCGGCCCGCCGAGCGGAGCGCGGCAGTCCCGGGACGCCCGCGTGAGGGGTGGGTGCCGTCCGCTGGCCGAGCGCCGCCCACTTTCCGTATCCTAGGGAACTTCCGCCGCGCGCCGCGGTCCGTTGCAGCGCTCCGCCCTCCCTCCGTCTTGTCGCAAGGAACGTCCATGGTCCGCTTTCTGGCAGCCGCGCTATTCGGCGCACTCTCCCTGTCCGCGCATGCGGAGGACGCCAAGGTCAAGGCGGCCATCCAGTCCCTGGTGCCGGGCGCCTCCATCGACAGCATCGCCGACGCCGCGGTGCCGGGCTTCTACGAGGTGGTTGTCCAGGGCCAGATCGTCTACGTCAGCGCGGACGGCAAGTATCTGATCCAGGGCTCGATCTTCGACATCGCCAACAAGACCGACCTGACCGAGAACGCCCGTGCCGGCATCCGCAAGACCGCGCTCGCCGGGGCGCCGAAGGACCAGCGCATCGTCTACGGCGAAGGCGACGCCAAGCACACCATCACCGTGTTCACCGACATCGACTGCGGCTACTGCCGCCGCATGCACGCGCAGATGGCCGAGTACAACAAGCTCGGCATCCGGGTGGAGTACCTGTTCTTTCCGCGCGCCGGCATCGGGTCCGAATCGTTCGACAAGGCCGTCTCGGTGTGGTGCGCGGACGATCGCGCCAAGGCGCTGACCGATGCCAAGGCCGGCCAGGCGGTGGACAAGAAGGAGTGCGCCAACCCGGTCGAGAAGGACTACGCGCTCGGACAGAAGATCGCCGTGTCCGGCACGCCGGCGGTGTTCGCGCCGGACGGCACCCAGCTTGGCGGCTACCTGCCGCCGGACCAGATGCTGCAGCGCCTGGACCAGCTGGCGGCCAAGAGCCCCTGATTTCCGGCCTCCTTCGGCCACCGCGATGTATTCCGGGCCCGCCGGCCACGCCGGCGGGCCCGTTTCGTTAAAATGGCGGTCCGTTCCGCGGCACAAGCCCCCAATGATCGCCAGCTTTTCATGATCGTGCTCGAAGGCCAGCCGGCCCTGTCGCCGCACCAGCGCGATCGCCTCGAAGTCCGCCTGCGCCCGCATCTGGACGCGGTCCGCATCGTGGCCGCGCGCGAGACCTACTTCATCGATCCGGAGCCGGGCGCCACGCCGGACCGCGCCGCGCTGCTGCGCATCCTCGCGGCCGGCGACGGCATCGCCCCGGTCGCGCCCGGCACTCGCGCGGTGTTCGTGGTGCCGCGGCTGGGGACGATCTCGCCGTGGGCGAGCAAATCGACCGAAATCCTGCGCGGTGCCGGGTTGCCCGTACACCGGGTCGAGCGCGGCACGCGTTTCGATCTGGGCGGCCTGCCGCCGGATGGCTCGCCGGACGCCGACGCGGTGCTGCGCGCGCTGCACGATCCGATGACGCAGTCGGTCCTCGCCGATGCCGCCGACGCCGCGCGCCTGTTCGTCGCGCCGACGGCCGGCGAGGTGCGGCGCATCCCGCTCGCGACCCTGGCCGCGGCCAATGCGGAGCTGGGGCTGGCGCTGTCGGCGGACGAAATCGAGTATCTGGTGGAGCGCTACGGCGCGCTCGGCCGCGATCCGAGCGACGCCGAGCTCGTGATGTTCGCGCAGGCCAACTCCGAGCACTGCCGCCACAAGATCTTCAACGCCGACTGGACCATCGACGGCGAGCCGCAGCCGCAGTCGCTGTTCCGCATGATCAAGCACACCCATGCGCAGTCGCCGCAGCTCACGCTGAGCGCGTACAAGGACAATGCGGCGGTGGTGGAGGGATTTCCCGCGACACGCTTCCGGCCGGACCCGGTCACGCGCGAGTTCGCGGCCGGCGCCGCATTGCCGGGCGCGTTCGCGATCAAGGTGGAAACGCACAACCATCCGACCGCGATCGCGCCGTTTCCCGGCGCGAGCACCGGCAGCGGCGGCGAAATCCGCGACGAGGGCGCCACCGGCCGCGGCGGCAAGCCCAAGGCGGGCCTGAGCGGCTTCTCGGTCTCGCACCTGCGCATTCCGTCGTTGCCGCAGCCGTGGGAGCATGCCCGTCCGCTGAATCCGCGCATGGCGTCGGCGCTGTCGATCATGACCGACGGCCCGCTCGGCGCGGCCGCGTTCAACAACGAATTCGGCCGCCCCGCGCTCACCGGCTACTTCCGCAGCTTCGAACTCGCCACGCCCGAGGCGACCGTGATCCGCGGCTACGACAAGCCGATCATGCTCGCCGGCGGCGTCGGCGCGATCGATCCGGAGCAGGTGAAAAAGCTGTCGCTGCGCGACGGCGACGCGGTGGTGGTGCTCGGCGGCCCGGCGATGCTGATCGGGCTCGGCGGTGGCGCCGCCAGTTCGGTCGCGAGCGGGCAGAGTTCGGAAGACCTCGATTTCGCCTCGGTGCAGCGCGACAACCCCGAGATGCAGCGCCGGTGTCAGGAAGTCATCGATCGATGTTTCGCGCTCGGCGCGGACAATCCGATCCTGAGTGCGCACGATGTCGGCGCGGGCGGTCTCTCGAACGCGATTCCGGAGCTGCTGCACGATTCCGACGTCGGCGGCCGCATCGACATCACGAAGATCCCGCGCGACGACCCGTCGCTGTCGCCGATGCAGCTGTGGTGCAACGAATCGCAGGAACGTTACGTGCTTGGCATCGCGGCCGACCGCCTCGACGAATTCGCCGCGATCTGCGCGCGCGAGCGCTGCCCGTTCGCCGTCGTCGGACACGCGACGACAGAAGCGCGTCTGATCGTCGGCCACATCGTCGGCGTCGACGAATCACGAATCACGAATCACGAATCACCGCTCCATCCGATCGACATTCCGATGGATCTGCTCTTCGGCAAGGCGCCGAAGATGCACCGCGACACCGCGCACCCGGCGCCGCAGCGCTGGCCGCGCCTGGATCCCGCCGCGCTCGACCTGTACGAGGCCGGCCTGCGCGTGCTCGCGCATCCGAGCGTGGCGGCCAAGAACTTCCTCGTGACGATCGGCGATCGCAGCGTCGGTGGCCTTGTCGCGCGCGACCAGATGGTCGGGCCGTGGCAGCTGCCGCTGGCCGATTGCGCGATCACGCTCGCCGATTTCGAGGGCTGCACGGGCGAGGCGATGGCGCTCGGCGAGCGCACGCCGCTGGCGCTGCTCGATGCCGCGGCGTCCGCGCGCATGGCCGTGGGCGAGGCGATCACCAACATCGCGGCGGCGCCGATCGCATCGCTGGAAGAGATCAAGCTGTCGGCCAACTGGATGGCGGCTGCGGGCTTCGAGGGCGAGGATGCCTTGCTCTACGACGCCGTGCGTGCCGTCGGTCTCGAACTGTGCCCGGCGCTCGATATCTCGATTCCGGTGGGCAAGGACTCGCTCTCGATGCAGGCGCGCTGGCAGCACGAAGGCGCGACGCTGACCGTCGCCTCGCCCGTGTCGCTCGTCGTGACCGCGTTCGCGCGGGTCGAGGACGTGCGCACGCAGCTGACGCCGGTGCTCGATCGCGACGTGGACTCCGAGCTGTGGCTGATCGGCCTGGGTGCCGGCAAGCGGCGCCTCGGCGGCTCGATCCTCGCGCAGTGCTACGAGCGTTTCGGCGGTCCCGCGCCGGATGTCAACGAGCCTGCGCTGCTGCGCGGGCTGTTCGACCTGGTGCAGGAGGCGCGCGCCGACGAACTCGTGCTGGCCTACCACGACCGCAGCGACGGCGGTGCGTTCGCGGCCTTGTGCGAGATGGCGTTTGCCTCGCACTGCGGGCTCGAGCTGCAGCTCGACCGTTGGGGCGACAACCCGTTCAGCACGCTGTTCTGCGAGGAACTCGGTGCCGTGCTGCAGGTGGCGGTCGACGACCGCGCCGCGTTCGCCGACCTCGTCGATCGGCACGGCCTGACCCACTGCGCGCAGCGGATCGGCCGGCCCGTTCCGGTGCCGCGCGTGCGCGTGCTGTCCGGGCGCGACCAGCTCGCCGAGTGGCGCTGGCAGGATCTCTTCGATGCATGGTGGTCCACCACGCACGCGATGCAGCGGCTGCGCGACAACCCCGAGTGCGCCGACGAGGAGCGCGAGGCACGGCGCGACTTCGACGCGCCACCGGCAAGTGCGGCGCTCACCTTCGATGCGACCGACGACATCGCCGCGCCGTACATCGGCCGCGGCGCCCGCCCGCGCATCGCGATCCTGCGCGAGCAGGGCGTCAACGGGCAGATCGAAATGGCGGCGGCGTTCGACCGCGCCGGTTTCACCGCGGTCGACGTGCACATGACCGATCTCATCGACGGCCGCGCGACGCTCGCCCAATTCCGGGGCCTCGCCGCGTGCGGCGGTTTCAGCTACGGCGACGTGCTGGGCGCCGGTCGCGGCTGGGCCACGTCCATCCTCGAGCGCAGCGCCCTGCGCGCGCAGTTCGAAGCGTTCTTCGCGCGCGGCGACACGTTTGCGCTGGGAGCCTGCAACGGATGCCAGATGCTGAGCCAGCTCAAGCCGCTGATTCCCGGGGCCGAGCACTGGCCGCGGTTCCTGCGCAACCGCAGCCAGCAGTACGAAGCCCGGCTCGCGCTGCTGCGGATCGAAGACTCGCCGTCGATCCTGCTGCGCGGCATGGTCGGCTCGCGCTTGCCGGTCGTGGTCGCGCATGGCGAAGGGCGCGCGACCTTCGACGACACCGCGCAGCAGGCCGCCGCGCACGTCGCATTCCGCTACGTCGATGCGTCCGGCGCCAGTGCCATCGCCTATCCGGCCAATCCGAACGGTTCGACCGACGCGATCGCCGGCCTGACCAGCACCGATGGCCGGGTCACGCTGCTGATGCCGCATCCCGAGCGCGTGTTCCGCAGCGTGCAGCTGTCCTGGCGCCCGCGCGAGTGGGGCGAGGACAGCCCGTGGATGCGCCTGTTCCGCAATGCGCGCGCGTGGGTGAACTGAGATGGGTGGACCGACATGACACTTTCGCCGCTGCGCCGCTTCATCCTGCAGGCCGTGCTCTGGCTGCCGCTGAGCTTTTGCCTCTGGGCGGTGTTCGCGAGCCCGGTGATCTGGCCGCCGGCCAAGATCGGCAACGCCGTGCTCACGCGCCAGCTACCCGACACGGTGACGAAGGTCGAGCAGAACAAGGCCCAGCTCGAGATCGAAACCACGTTGCGCACCGAACCCGACCCGCAGGGCCGGGTCGGCGTCATCGTGCTGCAGGCCACGCCAATGATCTATGCCTGGTGCCTGCCGCTGTTCGCGGGCCTGGTGATGGCAACGCCGCTGTCCGGCCGGCGTCGCGTGCTGCAGATCGCCATCGCGTTCCCGATCCTGTGGATCGTCGTCAGCTGGGGCGCGGTGTTCGACGTGCTCTACCTGCTACAGTTCAAGGCCGGTCCGCTCGGGGCCGCGGCACTCGCACGCAACGGCTGGTCGGAAGACGCGATCGCGCTGGGCTACCAGTTCGGCTACCTGATCCTTCCGGCGGTCACCCCGGTGGCGCTGTGGATCCTGCAGAACCAGCGCTTCCTCGAAACCCTGGTCGGCTGGCGCCGGGAACCGGACGGTGCCGGCGACGGTCCGAGTGCGGATCCCGCCGCGCCTGCGGTGCCGGCGCAAGACAGTGGAGACAGACCCGCGTGAACGCCCAGATCGCCGAGATGCCGGCCCACGACGCGCCGGACGCGCTCGAAGACCGCATCAGCAAGCAGTTGCTGGCGCGTGGCCGGCTGAAGGAGGCCGATTACGGCCGCGCGCGCCGCCTGCACGAGGAGTCGGGCGGCGGCAGCCTCATCGCGCTGATGACGCGCATCGGCCTTGTGTCCGAGCGCGACGTGGCCGAGGCCAGCGCCGAGGTGTTCGACCTGCCGCTGCTGTCGTCGAAGGATTTTCCCGAATCGCCGCCGAACATCACGCTGTCGCCGCGCTTCATGAAGCAGCACCACATCTGCCCGATCGCCGAAACCGACACCGCGGTCGAGCTCGTCATCGCCGATCCGCAGGACACCTATCCGATGGCCGCGGTGGAGATGGCCATCGGCAAGCCGGTGACGGCGAAGATCGGCATCCGTTCGGAAATCGACGACCTGATCGAGCGCTATTTCGGCTCCGGCCGCTCGGCGATGGGCACCATCGTCGAGAACCTCAACGAAGGCGATGCGCGCAGCGAGGACGACGTCGAGCACCTGCGCGACCTCGCGTCCGAGGCGCCCGTCATCCGCCTCGTGAACCTCATCATCCAGCGCGCGGTGGAAGCGCGCTCGTCCGACATCCACGTCGAACCCTTCGAGAACCGGCTGAAGGTGCGTTACCGCATCGACGGCGTGCTGGAAGAAGCCGAATCGCCGCCGGGCAACCTCACCGCCGCCGTGATCAGCCGCATCAAGATCATGGCGAAGTTGAACATCGCCGAACGCCGCCTGCCGCAGGACGGCCGCATCATGCTGCGCGTGCAGGGCAAGGAGCTGGATCTTCGCGTCAGCACCGTGCCGACCGCGCACGGCGAGTCGGTGGTGATGCGTATCCTCGACCGCGAATCGGTGGTGTTCGACTTCAAGAAACTCGGCTTCACCGACCAGTTCCTGCAGAGCTTCATCGACGTGCTCGAACTGCCGCACGGCATCATGCTCGTCACCGGCCCGACCGGTTCGGGCAAGACGACCACGCTGTACACGGCGCTGTCCCAGCTCAACACGCCCGACGTGAAGATCATCACGGTCGAGGATCCGGTCGAATACCAGATCGACGGCATCAACCAGATCCAGGCCAAGCCGCAGATCGGGCTCGACTTCAGCCACGCGCTGCGCTCGATCGTGCGACAGGATCCCGACATCATCATGATCGGCGAAATGCGCGATCTGGAAACCGCGAAGATCGCGATCCAGTCCGCGCTGACCGGCCATCTGGTGCTGTCCACCCTGCACACCAACAATTCCGCCGGCGCCGTGACGCGTCTGCTCGACATGGGCGTGGACGATTACCTGCTCACGTCCACCGTCAACGGGATCCTCGCGCAGCGCCTCGTGCGCCAGCTCGAACCCACGCACGCGGAAAAATACGAGGCGATGCCCGAGGTGATCGAGGAATACGGCCTGCGCCGCTTCCAGCCCGAGGGCACGATCTACCTCTATCGTCCGAAGCCGTCGCCGATCACGCCCACGGGCTACATCGGACGCACCACCATCATGGAGTTCCTTGTCGTCTCCGAACCCATCCGCCGACTCATCATGCAGCATGCCGGCATGGGCGAAATCGAGGAGGCCGCGCGCAAGGAAGGCATGCGCACCATGTACGAGGACGGGCTGGTGAAGGCCCTGCAGGGCATCACCACGATCGAGGAAGTCCTGCGCGTGACGCAGGAGAATTGACGATGCAGCCAAGATTCGTGATTCGTGATTCGGGATTCGCAGAAGCGCGTCGACGTTTCGGTGGGCCCGTGCGCGCTGTTCCGAATCACGAATCACGAATCACGAATCTCGGCGCCTGACGCATGGCCCTGTTCCGCTACAAGGCCCTGAGCCCGGCCGGTGAAGCGCTCGACGGCGTGATGGAGGCCGCATCCGCCGACGAGGTGATCGCCAAGCTGCAGGATGCCGGCAACATTCCGATCAACGCGAAGCCGGCCGATGCCGACGGCGGCGGGCTGAAGGCGGTGTTCAAGCGCGCCGAAATGGGCGGCGCGCAGGTGCTGCAATTCACCCAGCAGCTCTCGACCCTGCTCGGTGCGGGCCAGGCGCTGGACCGCGCGCTGCAGATCCTGCTCGATCTGCCGGAGTCCGCGGCGGCGCGCAAGGTCATCGACCGCATCCGCGAATCGGTGCGCGGCGGCACACCGCTGTCGCAGGCGCTCGAGCAACAGCATGGAGTATTCTCGCGCCTGTACGTGAACATGGTGCGCGCGGGCGAAGTCGGCGGCTCGCTGCACGACACCCTCCGACGGCTCGCCGAGTACCTCGAACGCAGCAAGGCGTTGCGCGAAAGCGTGATCAATGCGCTGATCTATCCGTCGATCCTCGTGCTGATGGTGTTCGGCGCCCTGCTGCTGCTGCTCGGTTACGTCGTTCCGCAGTTCCTGCCGCTGTTCGAGGACATGGACGTCGAGCTGCCGCTGCTGACAAAAATCGTGCTCACCGCCGGCAACTTCGTCAGCGGCTACTGGTGGCTGATCATCGTGGGCCTGGTGGCCGGCGCCATCGCGTTCCGGCGCATGCTGCGCGAACCGGAGCGGCGGCTGCGCTTCGACGGCTGGGTCCTGCGCCGCGGCCTCGTCGGCGGGCTGATCGCGCGGCTGGAGACCGCGCGCCTGGCCCGCACGCTGGGAACTTTGGTGCACAACGGCGTTCCATTGCTCACCGCGCTGTCGATCGCCCGCAACGTGATGGGCAATCTGGCCATGTCCGAGGCGATCGACGTGGCCACCAACGACGTCAAGACCGGCGGCGGCCTTGCGCCGGCCTTGGCAAAGAGCAAACTCTTCCCGCGCCTGGCGCTGCAGATGGTGGCGGTGGGCGAGGAGTCCGGCGAACTGGACGGCATGCTCACGAAGGTGGCCGACACCTTCGACGTGGAAGTCAAGAACACGGTCGAACGCCTGCTGGCCGCGCTGGTGCCGGTGGTGACGATCTTCATGGCGGTGGTGGTCGCGCTCATCATGATGGCGATCCTGATCCCGATTTTCGAACTGACCAATGCAGTGGGGTAATGAAATGAACAACGCATCCCGTCTCCGGCGCCAGGTCGCGGCGCGCGCCCAGGCCGGCTTCTCGCTGATCGAAATCCTCATCGTCGTGGCGCTGATCGCGCTGATCGCCGGCATGGTGGCCAACCAGGTGTTCGGCGGCCAGGACCGCGCCAAGGTCAAGATGGCGGTGAGCCAGCTGGCATCGCTGTCGGGCAAGATCGAGCAGTACGAGATGGACACCGGCTCGCTGCCGAACAACATCAACGACCTGGTGCGCGAGTCCGGCAGCACCAAGGGCTGGCTCGGTCCGTATTCGAAGGAATCCGAACTCAAGGATCCGTGGAACACGCCGATCGAGATGCGCGTGCCGGGCGAGAACGCGCCGTTCGCGCTGATCAGCCTCGGCGCGGATCGCAAGTCGGGCGGCACCGGCGTCGACGCCGACATCAACAGCAACGATTGATCCGATCCCGCGCGCCGCACGCAGGGTCCATGCCGATGCGGCGCGCGCGCGGCTTCACGCTGATCGAGATCCTCGCGGTGGTCGCGCTGATCGCGCTCGCCGTGACCTTGGTCGCGGTTTCGGTGGGCGACGGGCTCACCGGCGCCAAGGTGCGCGCCGCGAGCCGCGATCTCGCGGCCGCGCTGCGCTACACGCGCGGCCAGGCCATCGTGAAGCGCGAGCAGAAGACCCTGAGCGTGGATGTCGACGGCCGTCGCTATCGCGCGGCGGACCGCTCCTGGGTCGAGCTGCCCAAGGACATGGACATCAAGCTCTTCACCGCGCGCTCGGAGCTCGAAGAAGAGGGCGTGGGCCGCATCCGGTTCTTTCCCGACGGCGCCTCCACCGGTGGCCACATCGACCTCATCCGCGGCGAAGCGGTGTGGCGTGTCGACGTGAACTGGCTCACCGGCGAGATCCGCATCATCGAAGACGACAGCCCGTGAACTCGCCGCGCGTCGCCGCGGTCAGACCGCCCATGCCGCCGCATCCCGCCATCGCCACGCAATTCCACGGCGGCGCGGCGCGCGGTTCCGGGCGGCAATCGGGCTTCACCCTCATCGAAATCGTCGTCGCGTTCTCCATCCTTGCCGTCGGCCTCGGCATCGCGATGCAGATCGCCACCGGCGCGATGCGCCAGTCGCGCAGTGCCTCCGACTACACCGAGGCGGCGTTGTATGCGCAGTCGCTGCTCGACAACGTCGGCGTCGGCGAACGCCTCGAAGAAAGCGAAGACTCCGGCGAATTCGACGAGCGTTTCAGCTGGAGCCTGCGGTCCGAGCCGTACGAGATCCAGACCGACTCGCCGCTCGAGCCGGGCATCGCGCCGGTGGAGCTCTACCGCCTCGAACTGGTCGTGCGCTGGCAGCGCGGACGCGGCGAGCAGGAAGCGCGCTTCGTCACGCTGCGCGCTCTGACACCGGACCTGTGACCATGCGCAGTCCCCGCCAGCGCGGCTTCACCCTGCTCGAGATCCTCATCGCGATGACGCTGCTGGCGATGCTGATGGGCCTGGCGGTTGCCACGCTGCGTGCCGCCGTCAGCGCAACGCGCAGCGGCGAGAGGCTCATCACGCGCACCAACGAAACCCGCACCGTGCACGAATTCCTGCGCCGGCAGCTGTCGCACGCGATGGCGCTGCCGTTCGAGCGGCTGGAGGACAGCGGGGAGAACCGCATGTTCGTCGCCGATGGCGAAAGCATGCGCTTCGTCGCGCCGATGCCCGGGCATCTGTCGCGCGGCGGTCCGCACGTGCAGTGGCTGGCGCTGGGGTCCGACGCCAACGGCACCACGCTCGAGTTCGATCACGCGCAGCTCAACGGCTACGACCCCGAGGACCCGAAAGCCGGCAACGAACGCCCGCCGGTGCTGCTGCTCGACGGCATGCGCGATGCGCGCTTCGAATACCGCACGCTCGACGAGAACGGCGAACTCACCGACTGGTCCGATGTCTGGGAAGACCCGCAGCGCCTGCCGATCATGGTGCGGCTCGTGGCCGAGTTCGACCCGGACGACAATCGTGTGTGGCCGACGCTCGAGATCCCGGTGCTGGCCGGCACCGCCGTGCCCGCGATGTTCGGCGGCGGCCTGCGCAACCGGGGCCAGCCGCAACCGGGCACCGGCGGGGACGGCCGGCAATGAGCGCACGGCCGGACCAGGCGCCGCAGCGCGGCGTCGCCTTCATCGTGGTGCTCTGGTTGCTGGCGCTGCTCACGATCCTGCTCGGCAGCTTTGCACTGGTGGCGCGCTCCGAGGGCATGCAAGCGCGCCATCTGTTCGACTCCACGCACGCGCGCTACGCGGCCGAGGCGGGCGTGAACTGGGCGGTGTACCAGATGGCCATCGCCGATCCGATGCTGCGCTGGCTGCCGGACGGCCGCGCCTACGACATCGAATTCGAGGATGCGGCGATCGCGATCGAGATCACCGACGAATCGGGCCTGATCGATCTCAACGTCGCCGACATCCAGACCCTCAACAACCTGCTGATGGGCGCCGGCGTCGAGATGGACGTGGCCGCGGCCATCGCCGATGCAATCCAGGACTGGCGCGACACCGACGACCTGATCTCGCCCAACGGCGCCGAGGACGGCGACTACGAGGCCGCCGGTTTCACCTACGGCGCCAAGGACGGCCTGTTCGACACCGTGTCGGAGCTGCAACAGGTGATGGGCGTGACGCCGGAGATCTACGAGCGGGTTTCGCCCGCGCTGACGATCTATTCGGGCCAGTCCTCGCCCAATCTCGCGTTCGCCCCCTACGAGGTGATTCTCGCGATTCCGGGCATGACGCCCGAGCTTGCGCAGCAGATCATCGACCAGCGCCATGCCTGGGATCCGGCCCTGGGCGGACCGCCCCCGGTGATGCCCGACGGGACCCCGCTCGTGGCGCAGGGGGGCACCGGCACGTATAGTATTCGATCCCGCGCCACCCTCCCCAATGGCGCGTGGACGGAGCTCGACACCACGGTGCGCCTCGGCGGCGCCGGCGTGTCGGGCCTTGCCTACACCGTTCTGCGTTGGCAGGACGGGGAAAACCTCTGATCCCAGATGCCTGCCTTCGACTTCCTCTCACAACCGCTGAGTCGCCTGAGAGCGCGCTACGTCCAGAGCCCGGTTCCGCGCTTCCTGCGCTGGTGGGGCGGGGAACTGCGCGCCTGTCTGCCCGAGCGCTGGCGGCAGCAGTTCGTGGTGGAAGAGTCGGTCCTGCTGCTGCGGCGCGACGGTGACAGCGTGCTGCTCGAACGCCAGCGCGGGACGCGCGTCGCGGAGCTGGGGCGGTTCGACCTGGTGCCGGCGGACGCCTTGCCCGCCGCGATCGACGGGGCTCTCGCCGACAACGATCGCAATCTGCGCCGCATCCTGCTGCTGCCCGGCCAGATCGTCCTGCGTCGCCTCCTGACGCTGCCGGCTGCCGTGCAGGAAAACCTGCGCACCGTGCTGGGCTTCGAGCTCGACCGGCAAACGCCGTTCAAGCCCGAGCAGGTGAACTTCGACAGCCGCGTGCTCCCGCACGACCCGGCGGCCAAACAGATTCCGGTGGAACTGGCGCTGGTCACGCGCGAGCGCATGCAGGCCGCGCTGACCGAGATCGACGGACTCGCGGGCACACTGAGCGGCGTGGACGCCGTCGACACCAGCGGCCGGCGCATGGGCTTCAACTTCCTGCCGGCCGACCAGCGCATCGGGCGCCGGAACACCTGGCTGCTGATCATGTTCGGCCTGGCCGCGGCGAGCGTGCTGTTCCTGCTGATTGCGCTGGCACGCATCACCGACAACCGCGCGGCGGCTGTCGAGCGGCTGACCGCGGAGGTGGAGGCGCAGCGCGAGGAGGCGCGCAAGGTCACGCGCCTGCGCGACGAACTCGAAAGCGCCGCCAGCGGCGCGAACTTCCTCGCGATCGAGAAGGAACGCCAGCCCTCCACCCTGCTGCTGCTCGACGAACTCACCCGCCTGCTGCCCGACGACACCTTCCTCGAACGCCTCAGCGTCAGCCGCGGCGAACTGAGCATCAACGGACAAAGCGGACAGGCGCCCAAGCTCGTGGAACTGCTGCAGGCCTCCAAGCTGTTGCGTTCGCCCTCGCTCAGCGGCCCGATCCAGCCCGACGCCCGCAGCGGCAAGGACCGCTTCAACATCACCGCGCGCTACGGCCCGGATCCCGACGCCACGGAGGGCGCCGAATGAAGCTGCTTCCGGACGCGAAGCACGGACGGCCGCTCGCCGTCATCCTGCTTCTGATCGCCCTGCTGCTGATCTACTTCGTCGGCGTGCACTGGTGGTTCGTCGCGCCGCAGCTGCAGTACCGGCGCGACCTGATCGACCTGCGCGACGAGGAAGCCCGCTTCCGCGCCATCGCCCAGCAGCGCGCGCAGATCGAGGCGCGCCTGGAGGAAGTGCGCGCGTTCGAAGCCGGCAACCCCGGATTTCTCGCCGAAGCCAATTTCGACCTCGCAGCGTCCGCGCTGACCCAGCGCCTGCAGGAAAAAGTGAACGAAGTGGGCGCGGGCGATCGCTGCTCCCTCGTCAGCCGCACACCCTCGCGCAACAACAACGAGGAACCGTTCGAGCGCGTCACCGTGAAGGTGCGCATGCGCTGCGAAATGGAATATTTCAGCCAGGTCCTGCACGGTCTCGAAAGCGGCAGCCCGCAGCTGTTCGTGTCCGATCTCACGGTCACCGGACGGCGTGGCACGCCCTCGGTGGCGCGCGGCAACGCGCAGCAGGCGGCGCAAGCCGGCTATCTCGACCTGGCGTTCGATCTGTACGGCTACCTGCGCAAACCCGGGGGCGCGAAATGACGCTCACCCCGAACCAGCGCCTGCCCACGTATCTGCTGGCCGCGTTCGCGGGCTGGTGCCTGATGGTGGCGATCGCCGCGTTCGCGGGCCTGGGCTCGCGCTACGGCCTGCACCCGGACGATGCCTCGCGCGTGCCGCCGCTGCCGCAGGTGGACCTGTCACGCGCGCGCAGCCCGCTCGAACCCATCGACGCCTACGCCGTGATCGGCGAGCGCCCGTTGTTCAATGCCGACCGGCGTCCGCTCCCGCCGCCGGCCAGCGACGCGCCCGTGGAAGACGCGGCGCCGCCGCCCGCGCCGCTGGACGTGGTGCTGACCAGCGTCGTCATGAGCGGCGAATTCAAGGTGGCCATCGTGCTCGACAATAAGGGCCAGCGCACCCAGTCGGTGCGCGTGGGATCGTCGCTCGAGGGCGACCAGGCCGGATGGAAGCTGGTGGAACTGGCGCCGCGAAAGGCGGTCTTCGAAGGCCCCACCGGACGCAGCGAGCTCGATCTGCGCGTGTTCGACGGCACCGGTGGCCAGCCGCCCACCGCGCTCGCCACGCCGCCCGGCCAACCCAAGCCGGAGGATGCGTCCGCCCAGCCCGCCGCAGCCCCCGAAGGCGAAGCGCAGACGCCGGAATCCCGCGCCGAACTGATCCGCAAGCGAATCGAAGAACGTAGACGACAGATGCGCGAAGAAGCCGAACGCGCAAACAAAGAGCAGGAATGAGCATGCGCAACAGCCCCGACCTCCATCGCCACGCCGCCGCAGGCGCCGCCACTCCGGCCCGCCTGCAGGCGCATCTCGCGTTCTTCTCGATGGCAGCGCTCGTCATCCTCGCCGGCTGTGCCACCGTGCCCGACGCCGAAGTGCCGCTGCGCGCCTACGATCCCAACCCACCGCAGGCGCAGGTGGTTACGCCGATGCCGGCGGTCGAGCAGCCGTCCGAAGAGGACTATGTCGCGAGCGAGGACGACCCGCTGCGGTCGGTGCGCATGGGCAGCGGCAGGTTCATCAACGAAGAGGCCGCCAGGCGCCCGCCCGCCAGCGCCGGCGCCGCGGGCGATGCCGAGGCCACGTTCAATTTCGAGGGCGAATCGTTGTTTGCCGTCGTCAAGACCCTGCTCGGCGACTTCCTCCAGCAGAACTACGTCATCGCGCCGGGGGTGCAGGGCACCGTCACCTTCTCCACGGCCAAGCCGCTGCGCCGCGAGCAGGTCATCTCCGTGCTGGAAATGCTGCTGCGCTGGAACAACGCCACGATGGTCTGGCAGGACGGCCGCTACACCATCCTGCCGGTGGCGCAGGCGCTGCCCGGCAACCTCAGCCCGCGCATCGGCCCCCCGCAGAACATCCGCGGCTACGAAGTGCGTGCCGTGCCGCTGCAATACATCTCCGCAGTGGAGATGGAAAAGCTGCTCAAGCCCTACGCCAAGCCCGAAGGCATCGTCAGCATCGACCCGGCGCGCAACATGCTGGTGCTCGCCGGCTCGCGCGCGGAGATCGAGAACTACCTGCAGACCATCGCCGTGTTCGACGTCGACTGGCTGTCGGGCATGTCGGTGGGCGTCTTCCCGCTGCAACAGGCCGAAGCCGCCAAGACCGTCACCGAGCTCGAAAAGATCTTCGGCGAAGGCAGCAACACCCCGCTTGCCGGCATGTTCCGCTTCATGCCGCTTGAAGGCATCAACGGCGTGCTCGTGATCACCCCGCAGCCGAAGTACCTCGCGACCATCGAGGAGTGGATGGAGCGCTTCGACATCGGTGGCGGTCAGGCGGGCCAGCGGCTCTACGTCTATGACGTCAAGAACGTCAAGGCGATCGATCTGGCCGGCACGCTTGCCGATGTCTTCGATACCGGGCAGACGATCACGCCGCGCGAGACGTCATCCGGGGTCGCGCCGGGGCTCGAATCCGTCGAAATTCGTTCCGTCGGTGCGGATGGCAGCACCACGCCCCCGTCGCGAGCAACGCAGGACAGCGCTCAGCGGAGCAATGACCGGAACCGGAACGCTCGTGGTTCCGATCAAGCAGGCGGTGGCGCTGCGGGTGGGCCGGTTGTCGACAACAGTGGCGGCATCGCATTGGCTGCCACCGACGAAGTTCGGGTGTCTGCGGTCGAGGAAAGCAACGCCTTGCTGGTTCTTGCGACTTCAGGTCAGTGGGAATCGATTCGCCGCGTGATCGAGCGACTCGACACCATTCCGCTCCAGGTGCATATCGAGGCCAAGATCCTGCAGGTCAATCTCAACAACTCTCTCAAGTACGGTGTCCAGTGGTACTTCGAGAACGCGATCGGTGCGTCGACGGGTGGCGGTGGCGATGATGATGGCGGCGACGACACGCCGGCGCTCGACCCCAGCCTGCGCGACATCGCTGCGAATCGTCATATCTGGGGCGATATCTCCGGGACGGTGGGCAGTTCGGGGCTGGGATGGACGTTCCTTGGTCCCAACCTGGCGGCAGTCATCAATGCGCTCGACACCGTCTCGACGGTTCAAGTGCTGTCTGCGCCATCCCTGGTGGTACTCAACAACAAGTCGGCGTCGATCAATGTCGGCACCCAGATCCCGGTCAACAGTTCCTTCATCAACACCGGTGGTATCGGCACCGACCCGAACACCGGCGTCGGACAGTCGACCTATGTCCAGTTCCGCGATACCGGCATCACGCTCAACGTGACGCCGCGGGTGAACCCGGGCGGTCTAGTCTTCATGGAGATCGATCAGACCGACAGCACCCCGGGCGCCGCGGTCGAGGGGCAGTCCAACGTTCCCGTCGATCAGCGCAAGATCAAGACCGAGATCGCGGTGCAGAGCGGGGAAACCGTTCTGCTGGGTGGATTGATCAAGCAGACCGACAGCAAGGGGTCGTCTGGCGTACCGTTCCTGCAACGGATCCCCGTTCTCGGCGCACTGTTCGGGACCAAGGACACTTCGTCGGCGCGTCAGGAACTGCTTGTCGTCCTCACTCCGACCGTGATCCGCAACGGCGAAGACGCCAAACGCCTCACCGAGGAATACACGCGTCAGTTCCGCGGCCTGGAGCCGTTGCGCGTGAAGGTCGACAACAACTCGGATCAACAACAGTGAGAAGCCCCATGAAATTTGCGATGCGATCGTTGCTCGGTGCGTGTGTCCTTGCGCTTGTCGGCTGCGCCGGAACCGGGTCAAGTCCGTCAAAGGGCGGCGGCGGGGCTACGGAGGATCCGATGCAACGGGCGCTGGAGCGTTGGAGCCTTCTGATCAAGCACGAGGCGGGGGCTGCTTGGGAGTACCTGTCTCCAGGCTACCGCGAGGTGCACCCCAAGGATGTGTATGCCGAGGAGATGTCCCGGCGCCCGGTTCGCTGGACGAAAGTCGAGCCGTATCAGACGGCTCCGGACGAGGAAGGAATCGGTGCGGTTCAGTGCAACGAGGAGGGCACCGTCTGCGACCTGAGACTCCGGGTCTACTTCAAGATCCGCTCCCATCTGACCAGTGTTGGTCTTATCGACAACTTCAGTGTCGTCAAGGAGAGCTGGATCAAGGTCAAGGGACGTTGGTACCTGGTTCCTCAGGACGCGAGCTGACGGCAGAAGGCCCTCAGGAAGGCGTCTCCAGCGGGGATTGCACGCCCCGGGCGGGTTATGGCAGACTGCGTGCGCTGTTGCCTAACCTCGCCCATGAAAGGCGGGTGAAAACCGCTACGGCGGAGTGGGGTTAGCCGTAAGCAAAAAGCCCTGTGGTTTGATTAGGAGTGTTGTGATGAAAAAGAGTTCTCTGACCACGTCCGTGGTCGCCGGCCTCGCCGGCGTCGCCGGTCTCGTGAATGTCTCGAGCGCCCTGAACGTCAATCCCGACGGTCTCGGCCAGGTTCTGATCTACCCGTACTACACCGTCAACGGCCAGAATTCGACGCTCGTCTCGATCGTGAACACGACCGATGATGTCAAGGCAGTCAAGGTCCGCTTCCTCGAAGGCCGCAACTCGCAGGAAGTCCTCGACTTCAACCTGTACCTGTCGCCGTTCGATGTCTGGACTGGTCTTGTCACCGATCCGCAGGGCGACGACACCGGTCGTGCGATCCTGCGCAGCTTCGATACCAGCTGCATCGCGCCGATCACGGTCTACAACGCGATCCGCACCGAGGCGGGTCAGAACTTCCTTGACTACCAGTACGCTGGTACCAACAAGGACGGCGGCCCGTACCATCTCGAGCGCACCCGTGAAGGTCATATCGAAATGATCGAAATGGGTCGCGTGGTGGATGACGGCGACGTGTCGGAAAGCGATGGCACCTCCGTCAGCGCGATCGACGTGCTCGGCGGCAATCCGGCGCCGTTCGCCGGTTCGACTCTCGCGTCGTTTGCGACGCACGACGATGGCGTTCCGGTGAACTGCGCGGCGGTCGCTCGTGCATGGGATGCCGGTGGCCAGTGGCGCTCCAATGCCAACCTCGACATCGATACGCCGAACGGCGGTCTCTTTGGTGGTGGTCAGATCATCGACACCAGCAACGGCACCAATTTGTCGTACAACGCCGATGCCATCGAAGGTTTCTTCGTGTCCGAAAGCCGTGCGAACCTGCACGCGTTCCCGGGCTCGGTGGATCCGTCCCTGGCATTTGCGCAGTCGTCGGACGGCGGTGAAGCCACTGCGGTCATCTTCGACAACGGCACGCTGTACCAGTTCACGTTCACCGGCGCGGATGCCGGCCGCAACGCTGTCTCGGCTGTGTTCATGCACAACGAGATCTACAACGAATACGTCACCAATGACGGCATCGGCGCGCAGTCGGAGTGGGTGATCACGTTCCCGACGAAGCGTCTGCACATCGAAGAACTCCTGCCGTCGCGTCTGCCGTTCCGTGAGATCTACCGCGGTGACAACGTGCCGCCGTACGCCAACCTTGCCGGCGCGTGCGAGCCTATCGATGTCGAATTCTTCGACCGCGAAGAGAACACGTCGGGCTTCATCCCGGACAGCGTGCTGCCGTCGCCCCCGCCGCCGAACGTCGAAGCGCCTGGTCTGAACCTCTGCTTCGAGGCTCAGGTCATCACCTTCAACCAGGTGACGGCCGGTGAAGTGCTCACGGGCAACGATCCGTCGGGCATCCTCGGCTCGTTCTTCCCGCGCAACATCAACCTGTGCCAGACTTATGCGCCGGACGATTCCTGCGCGGACGACAGCGTCTACACGGAAGGCTGGCTGCGCATGGTGCTGGGCGATCCGGCCCTGAACTTCATGTTCACGGATGCCGTGTCGGCCGATCCGGCTGAGCCGAACATCCTGGTCGGCCTGCCGGCGACTGGTTTCTGGGCGGCGAACTACGTGAACTCCGACGCTGAGCCGGGTCTGCTGGCGAACTACTCGGGTATCCACAAGCATCGTGCCGATCGCCTGACTGTCGCAGGCTCGGTGGATGGCGATACGCTGACCTACACCGTCTTCGGTGGTTCCGGCGAATAAAGCAGCTTAACGACGAATTGACGATTCTCGTCATTCGCTGTTGAAGGAGGGCCCCGCAAGGGGCCCTCCTTTTTGATGGGCGGCACCTATTCGACGACGCGCGGGGCTAATTTCGTAACCCACGTTGTAGGCATTGCAGCCGTCTCCAGCCACAATGTACGGCGGACGCCTCGTCGGCGCAGACGCGCCGGGGCGTTGCAAAATTGCCGGTTTGACCGGAGCTCCGTACGCGTCGACAATGGCAATGCAGGTCTTCCGGACCAGGACTTTTTTGAATTTCAGGAGTGAAACCATGTTCCGTAGCCGACCGCATGTAGCCGCGATGGCTCCCTTGTTGTTCTCGATCATGCTTGCATCGCCTGGCATGTCAGGTGCGCAGACGACCTCCCTGCAGTTCACCAATACGGATCTTGAGCCCATCAAGCTTCTGAACGGCACGACGGTCGGTATCGACGGGAACGGCAATCTCTCGGCGCAGTGCGTACTCGATGGAACCGTTTGCGAAGGTCTCAGCAATGCCGTGGCTGGTCCTGTGCCAGCAGTGTCCCTGACCCGGACCGGCACTGGCAACATCAACACGGGCAGTACTCTCACACTGAACTGGACCGTACAGCCCGCTGCTGACATCTGCGTTGCTTCTTCGTCGCCGGCCGTTCCAGGCTGGAACAATACGGTCGTGTCGGCCGCGGGGGGTTCGGCGAATCTCTCGATGAGCACCAACGGAACCTTTGCGCTGTCCCTGAAGTGCTACAACGAATTCGGCGTCAGCAATCTGGCGAATGTGTCGGTCACGGTCGTGGGGCTTCCCGACGTGAACCAAATTCCGGCGTGTACGGATCAGGCGCTTGTCTCGACCGGTCGTGTACAGCCGACCGGCTTCACGGGCCACCTCGTGCAGTGGAGCCAGTTCTTCTACGGGCAGCAGTTTCCGCATGGCCCGTCCCATCTTTCACCGAACGGTGCGTTCACCTTGAAGTCGCTCGCTCCGTCGACGAACGGTCCGATGATGAACGCAAGGTACTTGACGATTCCGTTCCAGCCGTCCGCCAATTCGTCTTACTCGGTTTCCTGGCTCGGCGTCCAGCCGGTATTCGTTCAGAACGTCGTGAGCTATTTGTCGCCGCGCGTGGCTCAGAACGTCTTCGTGTCCATCAGCCCGTGCGCTGGAGACCTTCGAGCACCCAGCCAGTTTGGTGATGCCAGCCTCAAATTGTGTCGCGCTCAACTGAACAGTGGTAGCCTCAAGTTCGGTACAACCGGCGCCGTTGGACAATGCGCCCTGTCTCCGGGCCAGCAGTATTTCTTGAACGTTGCCTTCGTGGACACGACCGTCAGTGGCGCTCTGTCGACGACGACCACCACGTGTGTTGCGTCCGCCGGGAACCGGTGCGAAGCGAACTTCAACGGAAACTGACAGGGATGATGAGTACTCGAGGCAAGATTGCGCTCGCAGGAAGCAAGCGCAGCCTGTATGCGTTCTTTGTGCTGTGCGGTTTTACAGTGCACCCATCATGGGGCGCGGATGTAGATCGCGTACTGCAAGGCGACGGTGCCGTTGTCGCTTCCCGTGGGGGTGTCAGCCTCACCCTCGCGGAGATCGATGCACGTATCATGGAGCTGCCCGCGCAACTGCGGGCAGAGTACCTGAATAGCCCAACGCGTATCGAGGAGACTGTCAGCGCACTACTGCTCGAAAAGCAGTTGGCTGCCAAAGCGGTCGACTTGGGCGCGTACGGCGATCCGTACCTCGAGCTTCAAATCGAGCAAGCCAAGAATCGCTTCCTCGCTGCGCGAGCTAGAAAGCTGAACGAGGAGCAGCTTGCACTGCCTGAATTCGACGCCC
Organism: Chiayiivirga flava; assembly: GCF_014202825.1. Lineage (GTDB taxonomy): Bacteria > Pseudomonadota > Gammaproteobacteria > Xanthomonadales > Xanthomonadaceae > Chiayiivirga > Chiayiivirga flava. Next base: position 59,890 of record NZ_JACHHP010000004.1, read on the forward strand.
TGGCAGAGGAAGAATACTTGGCGCATCCGGAGAAGTATTCCACGCCCGAAACTCTGGATCTTACGCACATACTCATCACGACGACAGGTCGCTCCAAGGAAGATGCGATGCGGATTGCGGAAGAGGTTCGCGATCTCGCCAAAAAGGGCGATGTCGACTTTTCCTCTCTCGTCCAGAGTTACACGGATGAGGTCCGCAATGGGGAGAAGTCTTCCGGGGTTCTGAGTAAAGTCACGCGCGGAGTGATGGAGCCCGAGTTTGAAAATGCCGCGTTCGCTCTGAAGCAGGCGGGGGAAATTTCCGGTGTCGTCGAGACCCGATACGGGTACCACGTGATCAAGCTCGACTCGCGCGCCCCGGCCGTCAAGGCGCCTTTCGACCAGGTCAAGGGAAAGATTATCGAAGATCTGCGTAAAGCATATATCGAGAGAAATAAGTCTGGCCTATCGGACAACCTGCGCAGCCTCAAGATCGAAGCGAATCCCGAGCTCGTTGCTTCGCTGCGCTCCCGATATAGCCCGGACGGGCCCAAAGGAGCGCCCGTCGAGCGTGATCGTGACACCGGCAAGGCCGGGGACAAGCAGACGGACCAACGTTGATGTCAGGCGCAACGCGAGGGCAGAGCTCAAAAGCCGAGTGATCCGAGACGGTATGATGCCGGACAAATTGCGCTGGCGGCGAAGTGTTTCTTTGTGCCGCCTGTTTGTCGTGCAGGATCTTCGCTCGCGCTTTGAAGGGAGCATCCTGGGCGTTGCATGGACGCTTGTCTCGCCCCTGACGCAACTCGCTGTGTTCTACGTCGTTTTTCTGCATATCTTCAAGGCTCGCGTGCCTGGCTTAGCTCCGGACGCATATCTTGCCTTTCTCGCGCTTGGCTTCTGGCCCTGGTTTGCATTTTCAGAAAGTGTGGTGCGGGCGACAACCACGCTGCAGGATCATGCAGCCCTTGCGGCAAAGGTCGCGCTGCCAAAAACAGTGCTTGTGTTCTCCCGCGTACTGTCGTGCTTCATACTGCACGGGATCGGATTCGTCGCGGTTCTTGTCGTCATTGGTGTTGCAAGCCCCCTGCTGGAATGGCGCCTGCTGCCCGTTGCGGTCGTCGCATGGGTTCCATTATTTGCAATCGCCGTGGGCATCGGTCTGTTGACGGCGTCGGTGCAGGTATTTGTCCGCGATCTTGGCCAGGGCATAGGGCCTGCGATGTCGCTCTGGTTCTTCCTCACCCCAGTAATTTATTCGGCCGACATGGGGCCTCCTGCCCTGCAAGCCGCTCTTTACTGGAATCCGATCGCCAGCGTCGTGGAGGCGCAGAGGCTACTGCTTTTCCCGGATGCGTCCCTGCCAGGCTGGCAAGTCCTCGCACTTTCCACGATTTTTTTCCCATCCGCGGGGATCTGGATATTTCGACGCCTTGAGCCTTGGTTCGAGGACTATGCGTGACCAGTCCGTTGCTACTCTCGGTCAATGGCCTCGGGAAGTCCTACCCGGCAGGTTCAAGCGGAGTTTCTCGTCTCAGCGCGCTCGGACGAGCGCTCCTTGGGCGCGACGTGCCCCGCATGCCGGCGCTTCGCGACGTCTCGTTCGAGGTCAGGCGTGGCGAGTCCCTGGCGATAATTGGCGAAAACGGGGCTGGAAAATCTACGCTGCTGAAACTGCTTTGCGGTGTGCTGCATCCATCAAGCGGCAATATACGCCGCGCTGGAACGGTCGGGGCGCTACTCGAGCTAGGTGCGGGTTTCAATCCCGAGCAGACCGGTCGGGAAAACATCGTCGTGGCGGCGGCGCTGATGGGTTGGAGCGAAGCCGAAATAGGTCAGCGCCGTGCAGAAATAGAAGAGTTTGCGGACATAGGCCGCTATCTCGATGAGCCGGTGAAGCACTATTCCTCGGGTATGGTGGTTCGCTTGGGTTTCGCGGTGGTCGCGGCGATCAGTCCCGATCTGCTGATCACCGATGAGGTGCTTGCCGTTGGTGACGAATCGTTCCAGAAAAAATGTGTACGCTGGATGGAAGGGTATATCGAGAGTGGTGGAACGCTTCTCCTCGTCTCACACTCGATGTATCACGTACAAAAGCTGTGCAGTCATGCCCTTTGGATCAAGGACGGGCGGCCTGAGAGTTACGGCGACGTATTCGACGTCACGCAGGATTATCTTGCCTATCATGAGCGTAAAGTGGCAGCCCGTCTCGGGTCAGAAATCGATTCCGCCTACGTTGGCAGCGAGTATCGGTTGACCCGCGTGTTGCTCGACGGCGGCGAAAGCGAGCTGCCTCGCATGCTGGCATCCGGAGCATGCCTTTGTATCGAAGCGCAAATCTATTGCCCGGACGACAGGATCCCGCAACTCGGTATCGGCCTGCTCAGAGCGGATGGTACGGCCGTCTTCGGAACGACGTCCGAAATCGACGGGGCCCGAGCCTATCGATCCGACGCACGGCACGTAACATACAAGATCGACCTGCAGCACATGCCGCTGCTGCCCGGCAGCTACACGCTGAAGCTGCACGCGCTCGATCCGGAGGGCGTGCGGCTGTTCGACACGGTGGAGCGCGGCTTCATCGTGCGCGGCGCGACGCGCGAACTCGGCATGCTGAACCTCGCGCGGCGCTGGCACGCGCCCGACGCCTGAGCAGGGCGATGTTGCCGATCGTCGTGGTGCCCATTTTCGGTGCGTCCGACGTGCTCGATGCCTGCCTTGCGAGCCTGCTGCGCACGCTGCCGCAGGATGCCCGCGTGCTGCTGTGCGACGACGCGTCGCCGCAGCCGGAAATTGCGCCGATGCTGCACGCGTTCGCGCGGCAGGCGGCGTTCGAGGTGCACATCGAACGCCGTGCGGTGAACCTCGGCTTCATCGGCAACGTCAACCGCGCGTTTGCACGCACCGCCGGAAGCGATGTCGTGCTGCTGAATTCCGACACCATTGCCACGCCCGGCTGGCTGCAGGCACTTGTCGCCTGCGCCGAGACCGACCCGCGGGTCGCTACCGCAACGCCGTGGTCGAACAACGCGGAGATCTGTTCGTTCCCCGACTTCTGCCGTGCCGGCCCGGTGCCGGACGATGCCGATGCGATCGCGCGCGCGGCGGCCGACGAGGATGCGCCCGCGTATCCCGATCTGCCCACCGGGGTCGGATTCTGCATGTACGTACGCCGCGCCGCGCTCGATCGCGTGGGCGACTTCGATGCAGCCACGTTCGGCCGCGGTTACGGCGAGGAGAACGACTTCTGCCTGCGTGTTGCAGCGCACGGCTGGCGCAACGTGCTGTGCGACACGGCGTACGTGGTGCATCGCGGCGGGGCGTCCTTCGGCAGCGAGGGTCACCGTCCCGGTGGCGAGAACCTCGCGCGGCTGACGGCGCGTTATCCGGAGTACAATCGCCTGGTCGCGGAGTTCATCCTGCGCGATCCCCTCAAACCCCTGCGCGACCGACTTGCCGCCCGCATCGATGCGCAGCGTCCGCAGTCCGCACAGCGCGACCTCTTCGCCTGATGTCCGATACGAACCCCAGCGTCCTCGAATTCACCGGCGAGCGTTTCACGCCCGAATGCGTGCGCGAGATCTGGTACGAGCATTGGCACCGCTACGCGTTCGCGTTGCCGCTCGCACGCGGCCGGCGCGTGCTCGACGCCGCGTGCGGGGAAGGCTACGGCAGCGCGCTGCTGGCCGGCGAGGCGGCGTCGGTGCTCGGTGTGGACATCTCCGACACCACGGTGGCGCACGCACGGGCACGCTACGGCACGCGCGAGCGCGTGCACTTCGCGCAGGGCGACTGCACCGCACTCGACGCATTGCCGGATGCCGGGTTCGACCTCATCGTCAGCTTCGAGACGCTGGAACACCTGCACGACCACGAACGCATGCTCGACGGATTCGCGCGTCTGCTCGCCGACGATGGCATCCTGCTCATCTCCACGCCCGACAAGCGCACCTACACCGATCTCTCCGGCGCCACCAACGAGCACCACGTGCGCGAGTTGTACCGCGACGAATTCGAGTCGCTGCTGAGCGTGCGTTTTCCCCACCATCGCCTGTTCGGACAGAAGCTGCTGTTCGCTTCGGTGCTGTGGGACGAGCGGCGGACGGATACATGGGCCGCCACCACCATGTCGGCGGACGCATCGGCCGCCGCGGACGGTCTGCGCTACGCTCCGCTCTATTACGTGGCCGCGTGTGCCCGCACCGCGCAGGCGCTCGACGCGCTGCCGTCGCTGTCGCTGTTCGGCGACGCGGCGCAGTCGGTGTACAGCCACTACGATCACGAGATCCGCAAGAACATCGCGGCCGGGCATCGGATCGCGGAGCTCGAGCAACAGCTGGAAGCCGAACGCGCGCGCCGACTGGCGCTGGAACAGCAGCGCGTCTAGCACGAGGACGTTTCATGGACTTCAAGATCGATTTCGGCACGCAGTCACTCACGCCGACGGCGTCGGCCAACGCGCCGCTGTATGCCTCGGTGCCCGGCCGCGCCGCCGCGCTCGGCGGCGAGGAAGTGGTGTTCTATGACGAGGGCCTGGACCGCACCCACGTCATGACGATGCAGGTGCTGCAGGCGATGGATCTGTGTCGCGAGTTCCGCACGCTCGATGCGCACGTCGCCGCCATCGTGAAGGCGTTGCCCGCGCTCGAGCGGCAGCAGACGGCCGTGCGGCGCGTTCTCGAAGGCCTTCGTTCGCAGGGGCTGCTGGTGTCGGACGTGACGGTGCTCGATCGGTTCGAGGCCGACACCACGCCGCGCAACGCGCCGTTCGCGGGCGTGTTCATCCGCGCCTGCAACCGACCGGCGCAACTGGAGCGATTGCTGCGATCGTTGCTGGACTGCGAGACGCGTGTCGGCGCGAAGCGGCGTTACGTGGTCATCGACGACTCCACCGCCGCCGCCGCGGTCGCGCGCCATGCGCAGCTGCTGCGCGAATTCGCCGAACGCAGTGCCGCGCCGGTGTCGCATGTGCACCGCGACGCATGGGAGAGCATCGTCGACGCGCTCGCGGGCGAGGCGCCCGAGCACGCCGACGCCGCACGCGGCGTGTTGTCGCGCGGCGCGGCGAGCGGCGGCGGCATCGGCATGAACCTCGCGCTGTTGCTGTCGGCGGGCTCGCGCATGGCGCTGCTCGACGACGATTTCGTGCTGCCGCTGCACCGGCATCCGGCCTATCGCGCGGGCCTGGTGTTCGGGCGCGGCGGCTGGGCCTCGCGCACGTTTTCCGATGTCGATGCCGCGGTGCAGGCCGGCGAGCCCGATGCGCGCGACCCGTTCGATCTGCACCTTGCGATCTGCGGCGAAACCCTCGCCAGCGTGACCCACCACGCAGACGGCTGCCGCCTCGGGGTGGACGAACTGCGCGGGCTGGATCTGAGCCGCACGCCGACCTTGCGCGCCGACGCGCGCGTGCTCGCCACCGTCAACGGTCACCGAGGTCACAGCGGCGCGGCGAGCCTGGGCTGGGTGTTCGGCCTGGACCCGGTGGCGCGTGCGGCCATGCTGCGCGATCCGGACACCTATTCGTCGTGGCTCGACAATCCCGCCGTGTGGTCGGGCACGGCACGCCACACCGTGTCGCCGCGCGGCGGCTACACGCCCTTCATGCTCGACAACACGCGTGTCCTGCCGTGCACCGCACCGGACGGCCGCGGCGAGGATGCGCTGTTCGCCAATCTTGCGCAGCTCGCCTACAGCCGTGACGTGGTGGTCGACATGCCGTTTGCGATCGGTCACGTGCAGGAAGGCAGCCGCTCCCGGCGCAATACGCTTGCGAAACCGGAACGGCCTAGCGTTGCGCAGTGTTTTGCCGATCTGGTCGCCCCGCTCGGGGACGTGCTGGTCGCTTCCGATCCGGCCACTCGTCTGTCCGGCGCGGCGTCGCGCCTGCGCGATCTTGGCGCAGCCGACACGCGCGCGCTGCAGGCGTATCTGCGCGAGTATCTCGGGCACCGCCGCTCGACGCGGATCGAGGCCCTGCAGCGTGCCTATGCCGCCGCCACCGATGCTCCCGACGCGTGGCGTGCCGACCTGCGCGGGCAGATCGAGGCCAACGGAAAGTCTCTCACGCAGGGCGGCGTGCCGCGGCTTGGCGGATGGTCCGACACCGTCGATGCCGAAGAAGGCTCGGCCTTGCTGCGCGATGCCGCACGCCGGCTGGCTGCGGGACTCGAGGCCTGGCCGGCGCTGTGGACACTGGCGCGCGAACGCGGCGAGGGATGGGTCGAGCGCGCAGGCGTGCGCTGACCCGTGACCGGTGGCGCTGCCAGCGTGCGGCACGATGCGGCCTCGGCCGATACCGGTGTCGACGCCCTGCGCGTGGTGATCGTCGCGCACGACAGCGGCGATTGGTTGTTGCGTGGCGTGGCGGCCGTGCTGGCGCAGGATCCGGCGCTGGAACTGGTGGTGGTGGACAACGCGTCCCGTGACGGGAGCATCGAACGCCTGCCCCGGGATCCGCGCCTGCGCATCCTGCGCAACCCCGACAACCGCGGCTTCGGCGCCGCATGCAACCAGGGGGCGGCAGGATGCGGCGGCGACTGGCTGCTGTTTCTCAATCCCGACTGCGAACTTCCGCGCGGCGCGCTGACCGCGCTGCGCGATCACGCCGCGCGCGACCCGCGCATCGGTGCGCTCGGTGCGCAGCTGCTCGATGCCGACGGCGCGCCGCAGGCCGCCTCGCGCCGCAGCACGCCGCGGCCGGCGCAGGCCCTGCGCCTGGCGCTCGGACTGCGGCCGTCGCCGGCGAGCGAGCCGTTCGTGCCGCAAGTCGCACCTGCCGTCGAAGCGGTCGACGCCGTGTCCGGTGCGCTGATGCTGATGCCGCGCGCACTGTTCGAGCGGCTCGGCGGATTCGACACCGGTTACGTTCTCCACTGCGAAGATCTCGACCTGTGCCGCCGCGTGCTCGACAGCGGGCATCTGGTCGCCATCGCGAACGACGTGCGCGTGCCGCACCACAAGGGCACATCGAGCCGGCGTCGGCCCGTGTGGGTCGAATGGCAGAAGCACCGCGGCATGCTGCGTTATTTCCGCAAATTCGACGCGGCCACGTCGCCGCCGTGGTTGCGCGCGCTGGTACCGGCCGGCATCGCGATGCGGTTTCCGCTCGCGGCATTCCGCGCGTGGCGCGCCGCGCGCCGCGCACGCCGAGCGACGTTCAGCGCCAGCGATTGATCGCGTCGCGCTGCTCGATCGCGGCGGCGCGCGCCGCGTCGGCGAAATCCCGGCCGCTGCCGGCGTAGAGGATCGCGCGCGAGGAACTGATGACGAGGCCACCGCCGTCCGGCGTGGCGCCGTTGCGCACCACGGCCTCGACGTCGCCGCCCTGCGCGCCGATTCCCGGCACGAGGAACGGCATCGTGCCGACCAGCGCGCGCACCTGCGCCAGCTCCTTCGGCCAGGTGGCACCGACCACGAGCATGCAATTGCCGTTGCCGTTCCAGTCGGCAGCAACGCGCTGCGCCACGTGCTGGTACAGCGGGCGGCCGTCGACGAGCAGGTCCTGGAACTCCCCGGAGCCTGGGTTGGACGTGCGACACAGGATCACGACGCCGCGATCGGCACGGTCGAGGAACGGCTGCACCGAATCGCGGCCGAGGTAGGGATTCACCGTTGCCGCGTCGGCGCCGTAGCGGTCGAACGCTTCGCTCGCGTAATGCGACGCGGTGCTGCCGATGTCGCCACGCTTGGCGTCCAGGATCACCGGCACACCGGGATGGCGCGTGTGGATATGCGCGATCAGCCGGCGCAACGCGTCTTCCGCACCGAGCGCGGCGAAGTGCGCGATCTGCGGCTTGAAGGCGCAGACGACGTCGGCCGTGGCGTCGACGATGGCGCGGCAGAACTCGAACACCGCATCAGAGCCCGACACCACAGCGTGGGGCAGCTTCGCGGGTTCCGGATCGAGTCCCGCACAGAGCAGCGAGTTCCTGGCATGCGAGCGACGCAGCAGCGAACGCAGGAAGGTCACGGAGCACGTCTCCCGCTCAGCACCAGCGCGAGATTGGAGCGGATGCTGTCGATATCGGGGTACAACATGATCGCGTTGCGCAGCAACGCTTCAGCTCGCGCGAAATTGCCGACATGGAAATTCGCCATCGCGCAGAGGTTCAACGCATTCACGTCGCGAGGTGCGTCTGCCAAGGCTTGCTCCAGATAACGCAGCGCCTGTTGCGGCTTCTGTTCACGCAGCAAATGCTGGCCCATGAACAGCAGCGCCTCCGGCTTGGCCAGCCATTGATCGAACGCAGCAGCCCATTTTTGCCGCAGCATGGGAAGGTAGGTGTCCTGCACCGTGCTGCGACGGTTCTGCCCATGCCCGCTGCCGGACTCGCCGGTGTGCGCATTCCAGACGCAGGTCACCGCATCCACGAATCCGAAGGCGGTACGCGTGGCGCAGTTGACCATGAAGTCGCGGTCCTGGAACGACAGAAAGGCCGGATCAAACCGGACGCCTTCATCGAGGAGGCTGCGATGAAACATCGTTGCGATGAACGTTCCCCGCGCCTGGAAATAAAGCTGCGCATGGAACCCCGGGCTGCCACTGTGGCCCGTGACATGGCCGTGCTCGTCGCGGACGGCGGTACGGCTGTACCGGACGCGTTGTGCCGCCAGCCCGCTGGCTGTGACCAGTGTCTCGACGTGGTGCGGAAGAAATTCGTCGTCATCGTCGAGAAAGTTGAACCACTCGCCGCGCACATGACTGATTGCCAGATTCGCCGCATCGGGTCGACTGAGCGGCAATCCCGAAGCGGCATGCACGAGGCGGACCGTGCGGCCGCGAATTTCTGGCGGCAAATCCCGGTGTGACGCGCCCGAGGCGGCAACGACCACGATCTCGATCGAAGGCCACGTTTGCGCGACGACCGAGTCGAGCGCCCGCTGCAGCGACGGCCGATCCATGCTTCGGATCAGGATCGAGACCAATGGCGGGCTCATCGGCGGCGAACCCGCCCGCAAAGCGCGGATGCGGAGTTGGCTGACATGCTGCGCAATCGCGACGTCACTGCGGCCTACTTCAGCGCCTTGAACCGCAGGCGATGCGGCTTCGCACCTTCCTCGCCGAGGCGACGTTTCTTGTCTTCCTCGTACTCGCGGTAGTTGCCCTGGAAGAACTCGACGTGCGAATCGCCTTCGAACGCGAGGATGTGCGTGGCGATGCGGTCGAGGAACCAGCGGTCGTGCGAGATCACGAGCACGCAGCCGGGGAATTCGAGGATTGCGTCTTCCAGCGCACGCAGGGTTTCGATGTCGAGGTCGTTCGAGGGTTCGTCGAGCAGCAGCACGTTGCCGCCCTGCAGCAGGGTTTTCGCCAGATGCAGGCGGCCGCGTTCACCACCCGACAGCGTGCCGACGAGTTTCTGCTGGTCCTGGCCCTTGAAGTTGAAGCGGCCGATGTAGGCGCGCGACTGGATCTCCACACCGTTGATGTTGAGGATGTCCGAGCCGCCCGACACTTCCTGCCAGACGTTCTTGTCGCCTTCGAGCTTCTCGCGGCTCTGGTCGACGTAGGCCAGCTTCACCGTCGGCCCGAGCACCACCTCGCCGCTGTCGGGCTTCTCGAGTCCGGTGATCATCTTGAACAGGGTCGACTTGCCGGCGCCGTTCGGACCGATGATGCCGACGATGGCGCCGTTCGGGATGATCAGGCTCAGGTCGTCGATCAGCAGGCGATCGCCGAAGCTCTTGCTGACGTTCCTGAACTCGATCACGTTCTGCCCGAGCCGTTCGCCCGGCGGGATGAAGATCTCGTTGGTCTCGTTGCGCTTCTGGTAGTCGACCGACTGCAGCTCTTCCATGCGCGCCAGGCGCGCCTTGCCCTTGCTGCGGCCGCCCTTGGCGTTGCTGCGCGCCCATTCGAGCTCGCGCGCGATCGCCTTCTGGCGGGATTTTTCCTGGTTCTCTTCCTGCTTGAGGCGCTCGTCCTTCTGCTTGAGCCACTCGGTGTAGTTGCCCTTCCACGGGATGCCGCGGCCGCGGTCGAGTTCGAGGATCCACTCGGCCGCGTTGTCGAGGAAGTAGCGGTCGTGCGTCACGGCCACCACGGTGCCGGTGTAGCGCTGCAGGAACTGTTCGAGCCATTCGACCGATTCGGCGTCGAGATGGTTGGTCGGTTCGTCGAGCAGCAGCATGTCCGGCTTCTGCAGCAGCAGCCGGCACAGCGCCACGCGGCGCTTCTCGCCACCGGAGAGCTTGCCGCAGATCGCGTCCCACGGCGGCAGGCGCAGCGCATCGGCAGCCACTTCGAGCTGGTTTTCCAGCGTGTGCGCGTCACCGGCGGCGAGGATGGCCTCGAGGCGTTCCTGCTCCTTGGCGAGCTTGTCGAAATCGGCGCCGTCCTCGGCGTAGGCGGCATAGATCGCGTCGAGCGCGGCCTGCGCGTTCAGCACCTCGCCGACGCCTTCCTCGACCGCCTGGCGCACCGTGTGTTCCGGGTTCAGGCGCGGCTCCTGTTCGAGATAGCCGACCTTGATGCCGGGCTGCGGGCGCGATTCGCCCTGAAAATCGGTGTCGACGCCGGCCATGATGCGCAGCACGGTCGACTTGCCCGAGCCGTTCAGTCCGAGCAGGCCGATCTTGGCGCCGGGGAAGAACGACAGCGAGATGTCCTTGATGATCTGGCGCTTCGGCGGGACCACTTTCGACACGCCGTTCATGGTGTAGATGTATTGCATGGGAAGTCTCTTGGTGTTCGGCAGGGCGCTTTGCTGCGGCATCGGCGCCGCCGTCGCGTGCGGGGCACGCAACGGGCGCGGGATTCGAGGTAAACGCGCGGTTTGACGCGGGGGATTTGCAGCCAACCTGCGGATTATCGCGCATGCGGCGCGTTCGTGCCACGGCGGGAATCGGCGCGGAATGTTTTCCCCGCGCGTTGCAGGCGCACCGGGGTTACGAGTCAGCCGGTGGCTTGCACCGTGGCCAGGAATTCGGCGAGACCGGCTGCGGCGTCGTCGTTCTGGTACAGCCGAGGGGCGTTTTCGCGCAGGCGGGCGGCGAGTGCGTCGCGTCGCGGCGTGTCGTTGGCGAGGGCCACGGCGCGTTCGACGTAATCCTCCTCGTTGATGGCGACCAGCTCGGGTGCGCCCAGCCGTTGCAGCAACGCGGCGGTCTGGCGGCTTCTCATGAGACGGCCCGCCACGGTGACGATCGGCAGGCCCTGGCTCAGCAGGTCGATCGAACTCATGCCACCGGACCAGCCGACGGAGTCGAGCCCCAGGTCGCAGTCGCGCGCGAGCGCGAGGTACTCGGGCAGCGGCAGCATCGGATGCAGCACGACCCCCACTGGATCGACCCCGTGCGCGGCGAGCGTCGGCGCCATGCGCGCGGCAAGCCACTCGCGCACGTGGGCCTGTTCGTGTGCGATCAGGTGCAGCCGCGCACGCGGCAGCCGCGCGAGGATGCGCGCGAACAACGCGTCGTGTCCGGGCAACAGCTTGTAGACGCTCTGCGGACACAGCAATTCGATATTGCCCGGCGCGCGGCGCAGCGTCGATGCCACCGCTGCGGGCGGGGGCGAACGGCGCAGCGCGTGCCCGAGGCCGGGCAGGCGGAACAACCGCTCGGTGTAGTGACTGGCGCCGTCCGTGGGCTCCATCGCGTCAGGGCTCAGCACCCAGTCGATCGTGGGCAGCCCCGTGGTGACCGGGTGGCCCCAGAGCACCGCCTGCACCGGTGCCAGGCGCAGCGCCGCCAACGCCTGCGACACCGGATGCATGCCGATGTCGAGATAGACGATCACGTCCGGTGCCAGCCGTCGCAGGTGGTCGCGCCAGATGTCGGCAGGGACGTTGGCGCGGTGCAAGGTGACGTGCGGCGGAAGATCGTGCACCAGCGCATCCGGCGCGCCGCCGAGCGCAATGCCATGGACGTCGAAACTGGCCGGATCGAGACGTGCGAACAGCGGCAGGAACAGCCTCGCCACCGTGTGTTCGCGCAGGTACGCCGACACGAAGACGATGCGTCGGCGCGCGCGCATCCGTGGCGCGGATAGAGCCGGTGACGGCGACAGCGCGGCCATCATGCGATGCACGAGCGCACCGTAGCGCGCCTGCTCGGCGATGGCATCCGTGACATAGTGCAGGTAGAACGCGGTGCACTGGCCGATGCAACTCCAGACCTGCGCCGCCCAGCGCGGATCGTCGAAATCCAGGGCCTCGAATTCGGCCAGTCCGGCAGACCAGCGCGCCACGAAAGCGTCCGCATCGGTCGCCGTGGCCGGGGCTGCCGCGCGAGGGAACTGGAACGCGGCCCAGCGCGCCATGAGCGCATCGGGATCGAGCGTCAGCGCTCGCGCCACAGCGGCATGTCCGGCGTCGAATCGATAGGCGCTGAACGCTTCCAGGGCCACATCCATCCAGCGCGCCGGTGACGGGTTGGCCTCCGCTTCCGCGAGCGCGGCCGCTTCCGCCGCGCCCGGTCTCCCGGCGTCGAGCGCATCGGGCGCGGAAGCGGCGATGTCGGAGGTGCCTTGGGACATCGACAAACCCTGCAAACGGCGCGTTGCGACGCCAAGCCCGCTATCATAAGGGTCCTCTCGCCGCCGGCCGAATCCCGAATGACCTTCGCCCAGTCCAAGACGCCGCTCGCCGACTTCGATCCCGAGCTCGCCCGCGCCATCGCCGACGAGGCGCGCCGACAGGAGGATCATGTCGAACTGATCGCCTCGGAGAACTACTGCTCGGTGCGGGTGATGGAAACCCAGGGCTCGGTGCTGACCAACAAGTACGCGGAGGGCTATCCGGGCAAGCGCTACTACGGCGGCTGCGAGTACGTCGACGTGGCGGAAAAACTCGCCATCGAGCGCGTGAAACAGCTCTTCGACTGCGATTACGCCAACGTGCAGCCGCACTCGGGCTCGCAGGCCAACCAGGCGGTCTATCTGGCGCTGCTGCAGCCGGGCGACACCATTCTCGGCATGTCGCTCGCGCACGGCGGCCATCTGACGCACGGCGCCAAGGTCAACATCTCCGGCAAGCTGTTCAACGCGGTGCAGTACGGCATCGATCCGGCCACCGGCCTCATCGACTACGACGCGGTCGAGGCGCTCGCCGTCGAACACACGCCGAAGATGGTGGTGGCAGGTTTCAGCGCGTATTCGCAGGTGGTGGACTGGGCGCGCTTCCGCGCGATCGCCGACAAGGTCGGCGCGTACCTCTTCGTGGACATGGCGCATGTCGCCGGTCTTGTTGCGGGCGGGGTGTACCCGAGTCCGCTGCCGCATGCGCACATCGTCACCTCCACCACGCACAAGACGCTGCGCGGTCCGCGCGGCGGCATCATCCTGGCCAGGGGAGCGGGGGAAGAACTCGAAAAGAAGCTGCAGTCGATCGTGTTCCCCGGCATCCAGGGCGGACCGCTGATGCACGTGATCGCGGCCAAGGCGGTGTCGTTCCTCGAGGCGCTCGCGCCGGAGTTTTCCGCCTACCAGACGCAGGTGGTGAAAAACGCGCAGGCGATGGCGAAGACGCTGATCGCGCGCGGCTACAAGGTCGTCTCCGGCGGCACCGAAAACCACCTGATGCTGATCGACCTGATCGGCCGCGACGTGAGCGGCAAAGACGCCGAAGCCGCCCTCGGCCGCGCCCACATCACGGTCAACAAGAATGCGGTGCCGAACGATCCGCGCTCGCCGTTCGTCACCTCGGGCCTGCGCATCGGCACGCCGGCGGTCACCACGCGCGGTTACACCGAGCAGGACTGCACGGACCTCGCCGGCTGGCTCTGCGACGTGCTCGACGCCCCGGCCGATGCCGACGTGATCGCCCGCGTGCGCGCGAACGTGGAAGCGCAATGCAAGCGTCTGCCTGTCTACGCGTGAGGGAGCCGGGAATCGGCAGTCGGGAGTCGGGAGTCGCAGACGCGAATCCCGACGTCGCCGTGCGCGCTTTCCCGATTCCCGATTCCCGATTCCCGACTCCCCACCCCTGATGCACTGCCCGTTCTGCCAGCACGACGACACCCGCGTCATCGACTCGCGCGAAAGCGATGACGGAACCACGATCCGTCGCCGGCGCGAGTGCCCGAAGTGTGCCGAGCGTTTCAACACCTTCGAGACCGCGGAACTGAAGCTGCCGGCCATCGTCAAGAACGACGGGCGCCGCGAGGCCTTCGACGAACGCAAGCTGCGCGTGAGCTTCGACCGCGCGCTGCAGAAGCGGCCCGTGTCCGAGGCCGACATCGACGCCGCCGTGCGTGCCGTGATCCACGCACTGCGCACCAGTGCCGAGCGCGAGATCCCGTCGCTGCGGGTGGGCGAATACGTGATGGTGGAGCTGCGCAAGCTCGATCAGGTGGCGTACGTGCGGTTTGCGTCGGTGTATCGCAGTTTCGAGGACGTGCAGGCCTTCCGCGAGGAGATCGAACGCCTCGAACGCGAATTGCCGGGGCTGGACAAGGTGCAGCTGCCGCTGCTCGCCGAGCCGGACGTCGCGGCACCGCCGCGCAGACGCTGATGCGCCTTGCCTACCTGTCGGAGCATCCGGCGCTCGCGCCGGCGGTGGCCGCGGCGCAGTCGGCCGCGTTCGCGCACCAGCTGCCGGACTGGAGCCAGGCGCAGGCGCTGGCGGAACTGCGCACGCACACCGGCACGCGCACCATTCCGACCACACTGCTGGCGCTGGACGGCGAACGCTGGCTCGGCACGGTGAGCCTGCTCGAAAACGACCACGATCGCATCCGCGACTACTCGCCGTGGCTGGCGACCCTGGTGGTGCGCGACGACATGCGCGGACGCGGCATCGGCACGGCGCTGGTGCGCCGCTGCGTCGAGGACGCCCGCGCGCTCGGCATCGTGACGCTGTATCTCTACTGCGTGCTGTCGCTCGTGGACTACTACGCACGGCTGGGCTGGACGGTGGTCGCACGCGTGCACGTGGTCGCCGTGGCGAGCGGCGACGACGTGTTCGTCATGGCCTTCGACTGCAGCGCGCAACGCCACGGGATCGACCCCGCATGACCGGATTCTCCGCCATCGACCACGCACACATGGCGCACGCGCTGCGTCTGGCCGAGCGCGGCGCCTACACCGCGCGGCCCAACCCGATGGTGGGCTGCGTGATCGCGCTCGGCGAGCAGCGCGTGGGAGAAGGGTTCCATGCCCGCGCCGGCGAGCCGCACGCGGAAGTGCACGCGCTGCGCATCGCAGGCGATCGCGCGCGCGGGGCGACGGCGTACGTCACCCTCGAACCGTGCGCGCATACCGGCCGCACGCCGCCGTGCACGCAAGCGCTGATCGCGGCCGGCGTCGCGCGCGTGGTGGCGGCGGTGCGCGATCCGTTCCCGCAGGTGGACGGCAAGGGCCTGGACGCGCTGCGCGCAGCCGGCATCGACGTGGTGTCCGGGCTGATGGAGGCGCAGGCGCGCGCGCTCAATCGCGGCTTTTTCTCGCGCATCGAGCGCGGCCGGCCGTGGGTGCGGGTCAAGCTCGCGATGAGCCTGGACGGACGCACCGCGTTGCGCGACGGCACCTCGAAATGGATCAGCTCGGAGGCCGCACGCGCCGACGTGCAGCGCTGGCGCGCGCGCGCCGGTGCGCTGCTCACCGCTAGCGGCACCGTGCTTGCCGACGATCCGCATCTCACCGTGCGCCTGGGCGACGACACGCCGTTCGCGCCGCCGCTGCGCGTGGTACTCGACATCGGCCTTGCCACGCCGCTGGACAGCCATCTGCAGGACGGTCAGGCGCCGACGCTGTTCATCCACGCACCCGATGCCAAGGTGTCCGAACCCTGGCGTGCACGCGAACGTGCCTGGGTGCCGATGCAGGACGGCGGCCTCGATCTTGCCGCCACGCTGGCCGAACTGGCGCGACGCGAGATCAACGAGGTGCAGGTGGAAGCGGGCGCCACGCTCGCCGGCGCACTGCTGCGCGCGGGCCTTGTCGACGAATTGCTGCTCTACATCGCGCCGGTGTTGCTCGGCGAGTCGGGACGACCGCTGTTCGGCGGCATCGACCCGGTGGCGATGGCGCAACGCCAGGGATTCATGGTGCTGGAACAGCGCCAGATCGGCCCCGACCTGCGCCTGCGGCTGCAGCCGCAGCCCTCTGCGGCGGCGCAAGGCGCGACGCCGGTCGTCTCGTGAGGCCCGCATGTTCACCGGGTTGATCGAAGCGGTCGGCGCGCTGCGCGTGCGCGAGCCACGCGACGGCGACCTGCGCCTGTGGATCGACGCGGGCTCCCTGCCGCGCGCCGATATCGCGCTGGGCGAAAGCATCGCGGTCTCGGGCGTCTGCCTGACCGTGGTCGCATTCGATGCCGACGGCTTCGCCGCGGACGTCTCGAACGAAACGCTCTCGCGCACCACGCTCGGCGCGCTGGCCGACGGCGCCGCGGTGAACCTCGAACGCGCGCTGTTGCCGACCACGCGTCTTGGCGGACACCTCGTCTCCGGCCACGTCGACGGCCTCGGCACCGTGTTGGCCATCGACGCGGACGCGCGTTCGCTGCGCTGGCGCTTCGCCGTGCCGCGCGCGCTCGCGCGCTACATCGCGCAGAAGGGGTCGGTGGCGATCGACGGCGTCAGCCTCACCGTCAACCGGGTCGAGGACACCGCCGACGGCGCGACGTTCGAGGTCAATCTCGTGCCGCACACGATGGAACACACGGCGTTCGGTGCCGCGCGGGTCGGCACGCAGGTCAACATCGAAGTGGACCAGGTGGCGCGCTATGTCGAACGCCTGACTACCGCGGCCTCGTTCCCGCGTGCGCGGGAATGACGGCACCCAGAGTCCGCGCGTGTCCGGTCGCCCCGAGCACCACGACGTGCATCCGTACAACCCGGTGAGCTCTCCCATGCCCTTCGCTTCCGTCCCCGAACTGCTCGAAGAAATCCGTGCCGGCCGCATGGTGGTCGTCGTCGACGACGAAGACCGCGAGAACGAAGGCGATCTCATCATGGCCGCGTGCAAGGTGCGGCCGGAAGACATCAACTTCATGGTCACGCACGCGCGCGGCCTGGTGTGCCTGTCGCTCACGCGCGAGCGCTGCGAGCAGCTGCGCCTGCCGCCGATGGTGAGCGACAACCGCTCGCAGTACCGGACCAATTTCACCGTCTCGATCGAGGCGGCCGAAGGCGTGACCACCGGCATTTCGGCCTACGACCGCGCCCACACCGTGCGCACCGCCGTGCAGCCGGATGCGCGGCCCGAGCACCTGCACCAGCCCGGGCACATCTTTCCGCTCGCGGCGCAACCCGGCGGCGTGCTCAGCCGTGCCGGCCATACCGAGGCGGCATCGGATCTTGCCCTGCTTGCGGGCCTCGAGCCGGCCGGCGTGCTGGTGGAAATCCTCAATCCCGACGGCAGCATGGCGCGCCGGCCGCAGCTGGAAGTCTTCGCCCGGCAGCATGGACTGAAGATCGGTTCCATCGCCGATCTGATCCAGTACCGGCTGCAGACCGAAGCCACCATCCAGCGCGTCGACGCGCGCGACGTGGACACCGATCGCGGCCCGTTCCGCCTCGTCACCTGGCGCGACCGCCTCTCGCACGATCTGCACTTCGCGCTGGTGCACGGCGATCCGGCGCTGGCGGACGAAACCCTGGTGCGGGTGCACGTGAAGAACCAGCTCAGCGACGTGCTGCATCTGGAACGTGCCGACCTCGGCATCTCGCTCGCGCACGCGCTCGACGCCGTTGCGCAAGCGCCGTGCGGCGTGGTGGTGGTGCTGGCGGCGCAGAACGAGGCCGACGACGTGCTCGCGCGCCTGCGCGGCGATGCCGACACCAGCGCCGCCGCGGGCCCCGCGCAGTGGCGGCGCAATGGCGTCGGCGCGCAGATCCTCGCCGACCTCGGCGCGCGCCGCCTGCGCGTGCTCGGCACGCCGCGGCGGCAGGTGGCGCTGGCCGGCTTCGGCCTGGAAGTGGTGGGTTACGTCGAGCCGGGTACACTGTCCGTCCTTTCCCGGTCGAGTGCCGCATGAGCCGATACGAGGGCGAAATCCGCGTACGCGCGGGCGCGCGATTCGCGATCGTCGCCAGCCGCTGGAACCCGCGCATCGTCGATGCGCTGGTGGACGGGGCGCGCACCACGCTTGCGGCCAACGGCATCGGCGCCGACGCGATCGACCTCGTGCGCGTGCCCGGCGCGTGGGAAATCCCGCTCGCGGCCAGGCGCATCGCACGGCAGGGCAGGCACGCGGCCATCGTCGCGCTCGGCTGCGTGGTGCGCGGCGACACGCGGCACTACGAGCAGGTGGCCGACGGCTGCGCGGACGGCCTGATGCGCGTGGCGCTGGAGCACGAGGTGCCGGTGGCCAACGGCGTGCTGGCCGTGGAGGCGCACGAGGACGCCGTCGCCCGCGCCGGCGGCGCGCACGGCAACAAGGGCGAGGAGGCGGCGCTGGCCGCGATCGAAATGGCGGATCTGCTGGAGCAACTGGCATGAGCGGCAACGAACACCGGCGTCCGCGCCCCGACGGTGTGGACCCCCAGGCACGCTCGCGCGCGCGCCGCCGCGCGCTGCAGGCGATCTACGCGTGGCAACTGTCCGGGCAGACCATCGAGCAGGTGATCGAGCAGTTCCGTGCCGAGCAGGACATGGAAGTGGCCGACCTCGAGTACTTCGAGGACATCGTGCGCGGCATCGACCGCCACCTCGACCAGCTCGACGGCGAGCTGCGCGCGTTCCTCGACCGCGAGATCGCGCAGGTCGATCCGATCGAGCGCGGCGTGCTGCGCATCGCGGCCTACGAATTGCTGCACCGGCCGGACGTGCCGTACCGCGTCGTCATCAACGAGGCGATCGAAACCACCAAGCGCTTCGGCGCCGACCACGGGCACACCTACGTCAACGGCGTGCTGGACAAGGCGGCGGCCACGTGGCGTGCGGCAGAGGCTTCGGCGCGTCGCGGTTGAGCCAGGCCGTTGCGCGCCGGTGTACATGGCACGGGTCCAGCCATTCCGCAGCGAGCCTTCGACGACGGCTTCCTTCTCCCGTCGGGAGAAGGTGGCCCGGCAGGGCCGGATGAGGGCGCCACGGTCGGGCTCACATCGAGCGAGCCAACGGCGACGTGTGTGTTGTGGCGCCGTGATTGCCCGCTTGAATCTGCCCGCCGATGCACGGTCGCCTGACGTGACTCGCCCTCATCCGCCTGCCGGCACCTTCTCCCGCAGGGAGAAGGAATGCAGCGACGTGATACCCGGAGTTTCGGGCTGGCATGCATTGTTGGGCGCGCGTCGATCGTGCGGACGCAGCAGCGTGCAGCAGCAGCGGCGCCCATCCGACGCAACGGGTCCGCAGGCGTGGCGCCCATGATGGAATTCGACCTGATCGACCGCATCCGCGCACGCGTCGTGCGTCGCGGCGACGTGCGCCTGGGCATCGGCGACGACGCCGCGCTGCTGGTGCCGCATGCCACCGAGCGCCTCGTCGCCGCATGCGACACGATGAACGTCGGCGTGCACTTTCCGCCCGACACCGCGCCCGCCGACATCGGCTGGAAGGCACTCGCGGTGAACCTGTCCGACCTCGCGGCAATGGGCGCGACGCCGGCGTGGGCGCTGCTATCGCTGTCGCTGCCGCAGCCGGACGCGGCCTGGCTCGACGCCTTCCTCGACGGGTTTTCCGAACTCGCGGCGCGGCACGATGTCGCCCTGGTCGGCGGCGACACCACCCGCGGCGCTCTGTCGATCTGCGTGACCGCGCTCGGCTTCGTGCCGCACGCCCAGGCGCTCAAGCGCGCGAATGCGCATCCGGGCGACATCGTCTGCGTCACCGGCACCCTCGGCGATGCCGCGGCGGGGCTGCAGCGCTGGGAACATCCCGCACCGGACGCAGGCGCGTCGGCCGATGCCGAAGCACACGCCTTCCTGCGCCGGCGCCTTGCACGGCCCACGCCGCGCGTCGCCGCCGCCGCAATCTTGCGCGGCCGCGCGCGCGCCTGCATCGACGTCTCCGACGGTCTCGTCGCCGACCTCGGCCACGTCGCGCGCGCCAGTGCCGTGGCGATCGACATCGACGCCGCCGCGCTGCCGGCGTCGAACGCATTGCGTCGCCTTGCGGACGCCGCCGGCCGTCTGCCGCTGCAGGCGGCCGGCGGCGACGACTACGAACTGGCCTTCACCGTGGCGCAGATCGACTGCGACGCGCTGCTCGCGGACCTGATCGCCTCCGGCACGCCCGCCACGCGCATCGGGCGCGTGCGCGACGGCGACGGCGTGGCGTTGCTCGATCCCGCCGGCAACCCGCTGCCCGTGCCGCGCGGTTGGCGGCACTTCGCCGAGTCGGCGGCGACCTGAGCGTCCGCTCCTGACGCGGCGCGCGGTCGCACGTATCGACCGAGAGGGCACACGTGCGGACAACGGCAGCGGCAAGCGCCGGCATGCGCGATCGACACCACGTCACGGATCGGGATCCGGCACCAGCAAATCGGCTGCGTCGTCGCTGCCACCGAGCCTGCCGTCCGATCCGAGCGTGAACAGCGTGTAGTCGGGCGACGCGCTCAACGCGCGCGCGTTCAACACCCGGTAGTACAGCGGTTCGCCCCACGGGTCGCGCAGCTCGCTCGGTCTCGAATACGGTCCGAGCCCCGCGTTCCCGGGCAGAGTGAGTTCGTGCAGCGTCGACGGCAGGCGACCCGTGTCGAGCCGGAATTGTTCGATCTTTCCTTCCAGCGACGCCAGTTGCGCGCGCGCCATGTGCACGCGACGGAGGCTGCAGGCGGAGCCGAACACCGCGATGAACAGAGCACTTGCGACAGCAAGCAGCACGACACCGATCAGCCCGGCGGCAAGCCAGCGAAGCGTGCGTTTCCAGCGTGTCGGGGGTGGAGACGTTGGTGTCGATGTCGACAAAGCCTCTCTCCGATGTCGCCGATATGCGGCGTGGGTCGGACCTTGGAGGCGTCAGGAAGTTCGCCGGTGCGCGCCAGCCGCCGGCTGCCGCAGACAGCGCGGCGGATCCCGCTCTGCCCACGCACGCAGCACGCTACAGCAGCGCCGCCACCTGCTGCCGCAGCTCGGGCACAAGCTCCGCCTCGAACCATGGATTCATCTTGAACCAGAGCTGGTTGCGCGGGCTCGGGTGCGGCAGCGGGAGGGCGTGCGGCAGGTAGTCGCGCCAGGCACGCACGGTGTCGGTGAGGGTGGTCTTGCGGCGCTGGCGGAGAAAGAACACCTGTGCGTAGTGGCCGATGACCAGAGTCAGTCCGACCCGCGGCAGCAGCGGCAGCAAGTGCGGGTGCCAGGTCTGCGCGCACTCGGGGCGCGGCGGCAGGTCGCCGGATTCGCCCTTGCCGGGAAAGCAGAAGCCCATCGGCACGATGGCGATGCGGCTGTCGTCGTAGAACACCTCGCGTTCAAGACCCAGCCACTGGCGAAGGCGGATGCCGCTGGCATCGTTCCACGGAACGCCCGATTCGTGCGCGCGGGCCCCCGGCGCCTGGCCGGCGATGAGCAGACGCGCGGAGGCGCCGGCACGCAGCAGCGGGCGCGGTTCGAAGGGCAGGTGCGCCGCGCACAGGCGGCAGGCGCGCACGGACGCGAGCAGGGTGTCGAGCGGTGCAGTTGACGCGTCGCCGGGCATGCGTTGTGGAAGCTGGAAGGCTGGCCGCAGCCTACGTGAACCGGGCGCGTGCCGTCACGCGTGCGGCGGCGGATCGGCGCAGCGGTGCGCCGCCGTCGCCGGCGGCCTTGCACGAGTGCGGTCACGTCCTGCGGATGCCGGTGGTCGCGAGCACGCAGGCGCGACGCCATGCAGGCGTCGGTCGCCCGTGCCGGGAACCGCTATAATTGCAGACCCCTCGTCCCGCGCCCGATCGCGGCGACGTGATTTCCGTGTCGCCACATCCCGCGTCGTCCCCATCCGGAGCACTGCATGAGCATCGATCAACTCGAAGAAATCGCCCAGGCCATGATGGCCCCGGGCAAGGGCATCATCGCGATCGACGAATCCAACACCACCTGCAAGAAGCGCTTCGACGGCGTCGGCATCGAGAGCACGGAAGAGAATCGCCGCGCCTACCGCGAAATGCTGCTGACCACGCCGAAGCTGAGCGACCACATCTCCGGCGCCATCCTGTACGACGAAACCCTGCGCCAGAGCACCAAGGCCGGCGTGCCGTTCACCAGGGTGATGATGGACGCCGGCATCCTGCCGGGCATCAAGGTCGACAAAGGCCCGGTGCCGCTCGCGGGGTTCCCGGGCGATGTCGTCACCGAAGGCCTCGACGGCCTGCGCGATCGCCTCAAGGAATACGCCAGGCTCGGGGCCAAGTTCGCCAAGTGGCGTGCCGTGATCGCGATCAGCGACGAGAGCCCGAGCGGCACCTGCATCGAAGCCAACTGCCACGCGCTCGCGCGTTACGCCGCGCTGTGCCAGGAAGCGGGCATCGTGCCGATGGTGGAGCCGGAAGTCCTCATCGACGGCAGCCACGACATCGACATCTGCTATGAGGTCACCGAAGCCACGCTGCGTTCGCTGTTCGGCGCGCTGTACGAGCACAACGTCCTGCTCGAAGGCACCATCCTCAAGGCCAGCATGGTGCTGTCGGGCAAGGACTGCCCCGAGCAGGCCGACGTCGAGGAGGTGGCCGAGGCCACGCTGCGCTGCCTGAAGTCCACCGTGCCGGCAACGCTGCCGGGCATCGTGTTCCTGTCCGGCGGCCAGAGCGACGAGCAGGCCACCGCGCATCTCAACGCGATGAACCAGATGGGCTCCAAGCCCTGGCCGCTGTCGTTCTCGTACGGTCGCGCGATGCAGACCGCGGCGCTGCAGATCTGGTCCAGGGACATGGCCGGCAACGTCGCCAAGGCGCAGCAGACCGTGTACGCCCGCGCCCGGGACAACGGCCTCGCGGCGCTGGGGCAGTGGAAGAAATGATCCGCGCCGATCCAGCGTGACGACCGACAACGCCGGCCTCGTGCCGGCGTTGTCGTTTGTGCGGCATGCAACTCCGAACGCCACCTGAGCGGCGCCGGATCGCCGCTTGCAAATAGATGCCTAGGACATGATAATTCCGTTTATCATGAACAAGGCATCGGAAATCTCCCTCGGCTACCTCCTGGCCGACGTGACCCGCCTCTTCCGCCGCGAGTTCGACCGCCGCGTGGCCCACCTCAACCTCACTCGCGCGCAGTGGCGCGCGCTCAAGTGCATCGGGCGCGACAGCGGCCTGACCCAGGCCGCGCTGGCCGAGGAGCTCGAAATGGAGCCGATCGCGATCGGCCGCGTCATCGACCGGCTGCAGAAGGCCGGCTTCGTCGAGCGCCGCGCCGATCCCGCCGACCGGCGCAAGTGGCGCCTGCACCTCGCCCCGGCCTCGCACGAGGTCATGCGCGCGGTCGATCGCCTGTCCGGCGAGATGCGCGAGGCCGTGCTCGGCGCGATTCCCGCCGCCGACATGGCCGTGACCGAGCGCACCCTCAACGCCATCAAGCAGAACCTGCAGACCCTGGATCGCGGCGACGCCGGCGCGATCCCCGCACCCCGGACCAGCACACGATGAACGCTCCGAACCCCCGCACTGCGTCCGCCGCCGCGCTCGACCCGGCCACCGCCGAGATCGTCGACGCGCCCGCCATCGCAAACGTCGCGTCCCCGGCCGTCGCGCCCGCGGCACGGCCGCGCCGCACGCGCCTGCTGCTGTGGCTGGCCGGCCCGCTCGTCGTCGCCGGCGTGTTCGCGTGGAACTGGGTCGCCGGCGCCGATGCGGTCTCGACCGACAACGCCTACGTGAAGGCCGACCGCGTGATGATCGCGCCGCAGGTGGCCGGACGCGTCACGCAGGTGCTGGTGGCGCAGAACCAGCGCGTGGAGCAGGGCGACCTGCTGTTCCAACTCGATACCGCACCGCTGCACATCGCGCTCGAACAGGCGCAGGCGCAGCTCGCGCATGTGTCCGACAGCAGCGGCGCGAACCGCGCCGCGATGCGCGAAGCCGACGCCGCCTTGCGCGCGGCGTCGGAGACCGAGCGCTGGGCGCGACAGGAGTTCGAACGCCAGCAGGAATTGCGCGGGCGCGGGCTCGTGGCGCAGAAGGCGCTCGACGACGCCGCGCATGCGCTCGCCGGCGCGAAGGCCGAACGCGAGCGCGCCGCGGCGGCGGTGGAGAAGTCGCGCCTCACGCTGGGCGGCAAGCCCGGCGATTCGATCGAGTCGCTGCCCGACTATCGCGCCGCGAAGGCCGCCGTCGAACAGGCCGAACTCGATCTTGCGCATGCCCAGGTGCGTGCGCCGGTCGCCGGCATCGTCGGCAGCCACGACCTGCAACCGGGCGAATACCTCAACGTGGGCCAGGCCGCGTTTCCGCTGGTGGCCGCGGCGCCGGTGTGGATCGAGGCCAACTTCAAGGAAACCGACCTCGAACGCATGCGCGTGGGACAGCACGCCCGGATCCGCATCGACAGCTATCCCGGCCGCGAGTGGGATGCCCGCATCGGGTCGATCAGTCCCGCGTCGGGCGCCGAGTTCAGCGTGCTGCCGCCGCAGAACGCCAGCGGCAACTGGGTCAAGATCGTGCAGCGCATCCCGGTGCGGCTGGAGCTCGAGGACGTGCCCGCCGACGGCCCGCCGCTGCGTGCCGGCATGAGCGCGGACGTGCGCGTGCAACTCGACGACGCCAGCGACACCGTCGCCACAAGCTGACGCCGCTTCTAGCCCTTCCCCCTTGACGGGGGAAGGGTTGGGATGGGGGTGGCTCTTGCTCCTGCTGCCGCCCTCCCGGTTCCGAAGCAACTCGAAGCAAACGCGCTCCCAGAATCAGAGCAAAAGCCACCCCCATCCCGGCCTTCCCCCGTCAAGGGGGAAGGAGACACGCATGAGCGCCGCCACCACCACCACATCCATCCCTCCACTCGGCACCGCCACCCAGCGCCGTGGCCTGCTCGTCGTGTCGGTGATGCTGGCAACGCTCATGCAGGCGATCGACACCACGATCGCCAACGTCGCGCTGCCGGACATGCAGGGTTCGCTGTCGGCCACGCAGGACCAGGCGGCGTGGGTGCTGACCTCGTACATCGTGGCGTCGGCGATCATGATGCCGCTTACCGGCTGGCTCTCGGCCGTGCTCGGACGCCGACGCCTGCTGCTCGTGTCCATCGCGGGATTCACCGTGGCCTCGGTGTTGTGCGGCCTGGCCACCGGCATCGGCGAGATGGTGCTGTTCCGCGTCCTGCAGGGCGTGTTCGGCGCGGCGCTGGTGCCGCTGTCGCAATCGCTGCTGCTGGATGTGTTCCCGAAGGAGAAACACGGCGCGGCGATGGCGATGTGGGGCATGGGACTGATGGTGGGTCCGATCCTCGGCCCGCCGCTCGGCGGCTGGCTGACCGAGGACTACAGCTGGCGCTGGGTGTTCCTGATCAACGTGCCGGTCGGCATTCTCGCGCTGCTGGGCGTGGCCGCAAGCGTGAAGACCGAAACCACCGTGCGCCGGCCGATGGACTGGACCGGCTTCCTGCTGCTGGCGATCGGCATCGGTGCGCTGCAGCTGTTTCTGGATCGCGGGCAATCGCAGGACTGGCTGGGCGCGTTCGAGGTCCGGATCGAACTCGCGCTGGCGCTGCTCGGCCTGTACCTCTACGCCGTGCACTGGCGCGGCGCAAGCCATCCGGTGATGGACCTGCGCCTCTTCGCGAACTTCAATTTTGCGCTGTCGAGCGCGCTGATCTTCGTCGTCGGCATCGTGCTGTTCGCGACGCTCGCGCTGCTGCCGCCGTACCTCAACCAGCTGATGCACTACCCGGTGCTCGACGTGGGCCTGATGCTGGCCCCGCGCGGCGTCGGCACGATGCTCGGCATGATGCTGGTGGGCCGTCTCATCGGCCGTGTCGACACGCGTGTGCCGATCGTGGTGGGACTGCTGCTCACCGCCTATTCGCTGCACGACATGACCGCGATGGGCGTCGATGTGTCGCAGCGGAGCATCGTCGCCATCGGTCTCGTCCAGGGGCTCGGACTCGGGCTAGTGTTCGTGCCGATCTCCACCGTGGCGTACAGCACCCTGCCGGCGCAGGCGCGCACCGAGGCGGCAAGCCTCTTCAGCCTGATGCGCAACATCGGGTCGAGCATCGGCATTTCGCTGGTGATCACGCTGCTGGCGCGCAACACGCAGATCAACCACGCCGAGATCGGAGCGCGCGTGCCCGGCTGGGGCGCCGAAGCGGCGCTGCTGCCGTCGGCGTGGGATCCGGCCACCGCCGCCGGCGCGAGCGCGCTCAACGCCGAGGTCACGCGGCAGGCGGCCGTCATCGGTTACGTCAACGACTTCCACGTGATGCTGGTGCTGACGCTGGCGGTGATTCCGCTCGTGCTCTTCCTGCGCGGCGGACCTGCGCGCGGCGGTGCTCCGACGGTGGCCGCCGAGCACTGACACGCTGCAGCGCAGCAGCGAAACCGGCGTTTCGCTTAACGCTGGTAAAGGCATCGCGTGGTAACCAGAACGCGTCGAGCCGTCGCCACGTATGTCCCGTCCGCGCACGCTCGCCCACCCACCGGAGGAACGAGTTCATGGCCAAGACACCCGCGAAGAAAAAGGCAGCCGCGAAGAAGACCCCGGCCGCCCGCACCGCTGCATCCCGGACCGGCGCGAAGCAGTCGGCGGCGAAGAAGAAACCCGGCGCCGGCAAGGCCGCGGCGAAGAAATCATCCGCCGTGAAGAAGGCTGCAGCAAAGAAGGCCCCCGCCGCGAAGAAGGCTGCAGCGAAGAAAGCACCCGCTGTGAAGAAAGCCGCAGCGAAGAAGGTCCCCGCTGCGAAGAAGGCCGCAGCAAAGAAAGCCTCCGCCGCAAAGAAGATCACCGCGAAGAAGACCGTGGCGAAGAAGGCACCCGCAAGCAGGAAGGCGCCGGCAACGAAGGCCGCGACGCGGACAACGGAGGCGAAGAAGTCCACTGCAGGCAAGTCCGCGGCGAAGCGCCCGGCTGCCGGGCGCGGCGATGCGAAGCAGGCTGCGGCGAAGAAGGCCCCGGCGCGCCAGGCTGCGGCGAGCAGGGGCCCGGCGAAGACCGCCGCAACCGGCCGTGCTTCCGCGCCGCAGTCGACGCCCGCCCGACGCGCGCCGACACCGCGGATCGAGCCGCTGCCCGTCGTCGCGGGCACCCACGATCCGGACACCGCCCTGCGGCACATGCAGCAGTTGCTCGAAGCCAAGAACGAGCGCGCACGCCAGCCGCCGAGTTACCCCGCGCCGAACGCGCACACCGGCCAGAAGGACACCGGCGCGCCGCAGCCGCATGTGCCAGGCGAGCCGCGCAGCGGCGAAGTCACCTCCACGCGGCCGTCGCCCGATGCGTTGCATGCCGAACTCGGCAGCCACGCGCGCGGCAACCAGGAACTGCGCAACAAGAGCGACAAGAACCGCTGAACCGGTCTCCCGGACCGCGGCCGCTCCGCGCGGAGCGGCCGCCGGCGGTGACCGCCGGTACGCTGGCCCCGGCTATTCGGCCGGGACCAGTTGCACCGCGTCGATGGCCCAGTACGTGGGCCGCGTGTCGCCGGTGAAGTACAGGCACAGATCCTCCGCGCCGGGCCTTGCCGCAATCGGCAACCGGAACGTGGA
This sequence comes from Chiayiivirga flava, assembly GCF_014202825.1. Taxonomy (GTDB): domain Bacteria; phylum Pseudomonadota; class Gammaproteobacteria; order Xanthomonadales; family Xanthomonadaceae; genus Chiayiivirga; species Chiayiivirga flava. The sequence goes on from NZ_JACHHP010000004.1 coordinate 87,361, forward strand.
AAATCCGTCCGCGCCCGCACGCGCCGGCAACGCGGCCGTCGCGAGCAGGGGACCTTCGCATCCGGCGCGCAGCTCGAGCTCGCCATGTGCCGTCGTCTTCGGTCGGCTGCGGCGATTCTTCTCGTCGTTCCACAGCTGGAACGCGTACGGAAGCTGTGCCGCACGCACCTCGACCGTCGCGATGCCGTCCAGCGGCGCGTCTTCGAACAGCCAGCACGGGTTGAAGATGTCCACCTCGAACAACGCGCGTTCGCCGTCCGCCGGACCGTCGTCCTCCAGGCGCAGACGCAGGCTGTCGGTGCACGATGTCAAGCCTTCGTCGGTGCGCCGCAGCAGGCTCGTGCGGTCGAGCGCGCGCGACTGCGCCGGCGCGATCGCCACGCCATCGACGAACGTCGTCGCGACCAGCGACGCGCCGATCGGTGCGTCGAACGGCGCGGCGTAGCGTGTCGACGCCGGCGTCGGCGCGCTGCCGTCGAGCGTGTAGCGGATCTCGCCGAGATCGACCTGATTGGCCAGCGTGACCCGCACGCGGCCGGCGGCCGGGTCCGCCGCGAGCGCGATGGCGGGTTCGAACGCCGTGGTCGACCATGTCACGCCGAGCGCGCGGTAACGCGCGAACTGCGCCGGCAGCCGCGCGAGGAATCCGCGCCAGTCCTGCTGCGCATCCGCCGTCCACAGCGCTTCGGACAGGGCCGCGGCGCGCGGGAAGTACGCGCGTTCGACGCGTTCGATGCTGCGCAGGTGCTCGGTCCACAGGTTGCCCTGCGCACCGAGAATGTGTTTTGCCTCGTCCGCGCTCAGTTCCGCCGGCACCGGCTCGTAGTCGTACACCTTGCGCAGAGTCACCTGCGGCAGCGGCCGGCCCGGGATCTCGTTCGGCGAGGTACTCTGCAGATAATCGAGGTACAGGTCGGTGTACGGCGACATCACCACATCGTTGCCGTGTTTCGCGGCCTCGATGCCGCCTTCGCTGCCGCGCCACGACATCACCGTCGCCGTGACCGGCAACTCGCCTTCGAGGATCTCGTCCCAGCCGATCAGGCGCCGGCCGCGCTCGGCAAGCACGCGTTCGATGCGCGCCATCAGGTACGCCTGCAGGTCGTGTTCGTCCTCGAGGCCGAGTTCGCGGATGCGCGCCTGCACGCGTTCGGACGCGATCCACTGATCCTTCGCGGCCTCGTCGCCGCCGACGTGGATGTAGGTGCCGGGGAAGAGGTCCATCGCCTGGCGGAACACCTCGTCGAGGAACGCGAACGTGGATTCCTCGGCATTGAACAGGTACGTGTGGATGCCCCATTCGGCCGACACCGCGGGCGGCGTGTCGAGCACGCCGAGTTCGGGATACGCGGCGATTGCGGCCTGCGCGTGGCCCGGGATGTCGATCTCCGGCACCACCTCGATGTGGCGCTCCGCAGCGTAGTCGACGATCTCGCGGATCTGCTGCTTCGTGTAGTGACCGCAGTACTGCCGCGGCGTGCCGTCGGCATTGCGCCCCGCATCGCCGAGCGGGATGCGGCAGGCGCCGGTGTCGGTGAGCTTCGGCCAGCCGTCGATCGGAATGCGCCAGCCCTGGTCGTCGGTGAGATGCCAGTGGAAGCGGTTGAACTTGTGCTGCGCCATCGCGTCGAGCAGGCGCTTGATCTCGTCGACGGTCTGCATGTGGCGCGCGCTGTCGAGCATGAGGCCACGCCAGCCGAAGCGCGGTGCGTCCTCGATGCGCAGCGCCGGCACCGTCTGCGGTCCGGACGGGGGCAGCAATTGCCACAGCGTCATCGCGCCGCGGAACAGCCCGGCCGGCGTCGGTGCATCGATGGCGATGCGCTCGGGCGTGATGTCGAGGGTGTAGCGCTCCGGGTTTGCGTCCGCATCAGGCGTGACGGTCAGCGCGATGCTGCGGTCCGTCGGCACCGCCGATACGGTGAGAGCGAATTTGCGCGTGTGTTCGAAATACGCGGCGATGTGTGCAGCGACCGTCGTCGCGTCGCCCGTCGCGTGGATGCGCGTGGCGCCATCGAGGACAAACGCACCGGCGCGCAGTGCGAGCGAGCTCGGTACGGGGATCAGCGCGGGCGGGAGCGGGGCGCTTGTGGGCGCGGGTGCCGACGCGGCCGCGCCGGCGACCGCGGATGCAGCGGGTGGGTCGGTTGCCGCGCAGCCGGCGATGGCGAGCGCAATACCGAGCGCGAGTGTGATCGTGAGCGATGCAGCGCGTCGAGTCGCGGGGCCTTGAAGAGTGCAGGTGTTCGTGCTGGTTGCTTGCATGATGGCTTCGCCTCGACGCGGGGAGTTCGACTCGACGTTCGCAGGACCGCGAACCCGGCACGACGCGGGGACGGTGCGCCGTGCCGGATCCGCGCCCGCCGCCGCAACGCGCGGCGACGGGTCACGCTTGCGCCGATCAGAACTGGAACCGCACCGTCGCCATGTAGCGCTTGCCGGTGCGGTACGTGCCGCGCGGCAGCTCCGGCGTGTTGGCGTAGGTGTAGTACTCCGAGTCGAGCAGGTTCATGCCGTCCACCGTCATCGACCAGTTGTCGCTGAAGCGGTAACCGATCGTCGCATCCACCGAGGTGTAATCGTCGGCGTACATCTCGTCGCCGCGGTCCACGCTGGTGAAGTACTCCGAACGCCAGCCGTAGTTGATGCGCGCGCTGAAATCGCCGTACTCGTAGAACGGGCTGATGTTGACCTGGTCGCGCGAGTTGTACGGCAGATCGCGCCCGGTGCTCGACGATCCGTCGGCGTAGGTGTAGTTCGCGACCAGGCCGAAGCCCGCGCCGAAGTTCTGCTGGTACGCGAACGACGCGCCCTTGATTTCGGCGGTGCCGGCATTCTGCGGACGGCCGATCTGGTACACCGTGTCGGTCTGCTGCGCCTGGTTGTAGTGCGTCTCGGGCGCGGTGGTGATCAGGATGTAGTCGCTGATGTCCTTGTAGAACAGCGAGGCGGCGAAGATCGCGTCCTCGGAGAAATACCATTCCGCCGAAAGGTCGAAGTTCGTCGACCGGTACGGATCGAGGTCCGGGTTGCCGCCGCCGCCGTTGAGGATCTGGTCCGACAGCCACAGATAGCTCGACAGATCCGCATAGTTCGGCCGCGCCATCACCTTGGCCGCGGCGAAGCGCAGCACGAAATCGTCGCTCGCGTCGAAGGCGATGTTGAAGCTCGGCAGGATGTTGTCGTAGTCGCGCTTGCGGCTCACCGGCGCGTAGCCGTTGACCGGGCACGGGCTCACGCCGGCGGTGCAGATCCAGCTGTCGGAGGTGAGGTCGGTCTGCACGTAGCGCACGCCGAAGTTGCCGCGGATGCGGTCGCCGGCGAAGTCGGCCTGGGCGTAGTACGCGTCGACATCTTCCTCCACGCTCCAGGTTTCCGCGACGAAACTCGGGTCGATGAAGGTGCCCGGCACCGGCATCGTCTGCCACGGTGCGAGCCACGCGCCGCTCGCGATCCAGTCGGCCATCGCGTCGCCGTCGATGATGAAACGGTTGCGCATCTGGTCGTTGACGCCGCCGAAGCCGTCGAGATAGTTGTCCGGGACGCGTCCTGCGTTGAACAGCGACGCCAGTGCATCGCCGTAGCCGGCCACGGCCGCCACCGCCACGCCGCTCATCACCTGCGCGGTCTTGTGCTTGCGCAGCTTGTAGCCAAACGAGAGGCGGTTGACGGTGGAGTCGAGGTCGAAGCCGAAGTCGATCTGGCCGTAGTCTTCGGAATCTTCCGTCGGCTTCGACACGAGGTTGCCGCCCCAGCCGGTGTTCCACGTGGCCGGGCTGCTCGGATCGGTGCCCCAGCCGCCGTCGACGCGGAACGCGTCGGGGTTGCCGAGCACGTTGCCGTTGTCGTACGTGATGGTGCCCGGATTGTTCGGCGCGCCGCTGATGTCGTAGCTGTAGTCCGACCAGTTGAGGAATTCGCCGAAGAGCTGGCGCTGCGTGCCGCCGTCGGCCTTGGTGGTGCCGATGTGCGCGGACAGGAACCAGTAGTCGTCGGTCCACGTGCCTTTGAGGTCGTAGGAATCGGTCTGCACTTCGGCTTCGCGGTACTGCACGTCGAGCACCGATAGCGCGTTGGTGAAGTGCGCGCGCTGGATGATGCCGTTCTCGATGTCGACCTCGTCCAGCCGCATCAGCGAATTCCAGGCATTGCCCATGAACGCGAACAGGCTCTGGTTGGTGTTGTCGTAGCTCGCGTCCACGCGCAGCGCGTTGAACTCGATGTCGAGGTTGTCGTTCGGGCGGAACTGCAGGCTCGCGGTGTAGCTGTCGCGCTCGCGCTTCTGTTCGAAGTAGCTCGTGCCCCAGGAATTGGGACCGCGCGCGGTGAGGTTGTTGTTGATCTCGTCGGCGCAGGCGCCGGTGCAGCTGGGCGGATACGGTTCGCCCGTGCCCCAGTTCATCGGCGGGTTGTTGATCGAGCCGCCGCCGCCCTGGCCGTCGCGGTAGTCGAGCGCGGAGACCGTGCCGTAGGCTTCCAGGCCGTCACGGCGCAATTCCTCGGTGGAGGTGTTGGCGGAGAAGGTGAAGCCGAAGGTTTCCGCCGCGTTCTTCCAGCCCACCATCACCGAGCCCTGCGGATCGCCTTCCTCGGAACGGTCGTTGTAGTAGTAGCCGAGCGCGCCGGAGACCATGAAGTTCTTCTCCATGTCGAGCGGCTTGCGCGTGGACACGATCACGGTGCCGCCGATGCTGCCCTCGTCGATGCGCGCCTCGGGCGACTTGAACACTTCGACCTTGCCCACGATCTGCGGCGCCAGCAGGGTGTAGTTGAAGGTGCGGCCGGGCTGGTCGAGGATGAACCAGTCGGCGGACGCCACCGTCTGGCCGTTGAGCAGGGTGCGGTTGAGCGCCGGATCGGTGCCGAGGATGCTGATGCGCTCGCCCTGGCCGAACAGGCGATCGATGGTGACGCCGGGGATGATGGTCATCGCCTCGGCCACGTTGGTGCTCGGGAACTTGCCCACGTCCTCGGCGGTGATGGCGTCGACGATGGCGTCGGCCTCGCGCTTGGTGTTGAGCGATTCGGCGAGGCTGCCGCGGATGCCGGTGACGACGATGGTGTCGAGTTCCTCGGCCGCGTCGCGATCGCGCGCGGTCTGCGCGTTCGCTGCGGCGGAGAGGCTGAGCGCCGCGACGATGCTGGCGGCGAGGATGCGCTTGCGGTACGTGTGGTTCATGGTCGGACTCCTGCGTGTCTGTTCCGGCGGACGTCCCCCGTCCGCACCGGCCCCGTGTGTTGCAACTCGTGCTGCGGACGTCGTGTCCGTCGAAACCTGCTGCCGCGCGCCCGTCACTGGCCGCGCTGGTGATCCGTTCGTGCGTGGTCCAGATGCCAGCTCGCCGCGCCGATGACGCCGAGCTGGCCGTGTTCGATGAGCCGCACCGGCACGCGTTCGAGTACGGTGCGCATTGCGCCCTTGTCGAGGAAGCGCGCGGTGAATCCGCTCTTGAGCAGGAAATCGCGGATCTGCGGCAGGATGCCGCCGGCGAGGTACACGCCGCCCTGCGCACCCGTGGTGAGCACCAGGTCGCCGACGATGCTGCCCATCAGTCCGCAGAACGCATGCAGGGCCTGCGCCGCGGCCGAATCGCCCGCGCGCAGTGCCGCGTCGCTGATCTCGACCGGCGCGTGCAGCGTCGGCAGTTCGCCGCGCAGTGCGCACAGCGCGGCGTAGAGGTTCATCAGGCCGGGGCCGGACAGCAGATGCTCCACCGAGACGTGCGAGTTCTTCCGCCGCAGCACGCGCAGGATTTCGATTTCCAGGTCCGTGGTCGGCGCGAACGCGGCCTGGCCGGCTTCGGTGGCGAGGACCAGATCGCGCGCGCCGTTGGGGATGCGCAACGCGGCGCCGAGCCCGGTGCCCGGCCCGACCACGATCACCGGCTTGCGCAGCACGTCGCCGGTGCCCGGCGCCACGATCACCGTTTCGGACGGGTCGATGCGCGGCACCGCGTGCGCCACCGCTTCGAAGTCGTTGACCAGCGCGATCGCGTCCAGGCCCAGCGCCGCGCGCATCTGCGCGATCGACACCGGCCACGGCAGGTTGGTGTTGATGACCACGCCGTCGAGCGCGTAGCCGGGCAGGCCGATGACGATCTGCGTGACCGGGCCCACGTCGAGCGTGCCCATGTAATCGTTGAGGATGTCGGCAAGGCTCGCGTACGCGGCGCAGGCGTACTTGCGGTAGTGCGCGACCTGCAGCGTACCGCCGCGCGTGCCCGCGTCGCCGCCGGTGCGCACGAGGCCGAGGCGGGCATGGGTGCCGCCCACGTCGGCCGCGATGAAGTGCTGCGGCAGGCTGTCGACGTCGCGTTGGCTGACGATTCGCACCACGTGTGGTTCCCCGTTCCGATGCCGAGCGGCCATCCCCCGATGCCCGTGGCGCCAGATTGGGACATGCGATGACAACGTTGTCAACAGGTCTGTGGCAGTTTTTTGACAGGCCCGTGGTTGCGCCGCAGCAGGGTGGCGCCGCGTTTCCCGGATCGTCCGAACCGGACATCGGGATGATCGTTCTTAATCAGCAATTAGCGGAATTTTCCTCATCGAGGCCTGCGATGCCGCTGTGCAGCATCGGTCTGTATCGGCATTGCCGGACGTGGCGCGGCCTGCCCGGCTGTGCAAGGATGCGGTGCGTCGTCGGCGGTGGGGTCGGTGGCGTGATGAGACAATTCAGCGTCACAAGACACGAAACAGGACAGAGCGCGTCATCGCGGCGCGCGGGGAGCAGACATGGTCAGCAGCACACTTGCGGCGCCGGCGCCGCGCAATGGCACCCTCGTGTCGATCGGCATCATCGGGGCGCTGTTCTTCATCTTCGGCTTCGTCACCTGGCTCAACGGACCGTTGATCACCTTCGTGCAGCTCGCGTTCGATCTGGATGAGATCAACGCCTTCCTCGTGCCGTTCGCGTTCTACCTTTCGTATTTTTTCCTGGCCCTGCCGTCGTCGTGGATCCTCAAGGGCACGGGCATGAAGAAGGGCATCGCGCTCGGCCTGTTCGTGATGGCGGTCGGCGCGGCGCTGTTCGGCGAATTCACGCTGCGCCGCTGGTACCCCGGCGCGCTCGGCGGGCTGTTCGTGATCGGCGCGGGGCTCGCGCTGCTGCAGACCGCGGTGAATCCGTACATCAGCATCCTCGGTCCGATCGACAGCGCCGCGCAGCGCATCGCAGTGATGGGGATCTGCAACAAGATCGCCGGCATCCTCGCGCCGATCGTCATCGGCGCGCTGGTGCTGCACGGCATCGGCGATCTGTCGGCGCAGGTGGCCGCAGCCGACGCCGCCACGCGCGAGACGCTGCTCGACAACTTCGCCGCGACGATCCACCTGCCGTACCTGGCGATGGCCGGCATCCTCGTGCTGCTGGCGGTGGGCGTGGTGTTTTCGCCGCTGCCGGACATCGAGGCGTCCAAGGTCAACGCGTCGTCCGGCGACGGTGCGTCGCGCAGTCTGTTCGCGTATCCGCACGTGTGGCTCGGTGCGTTGTGCATCTTCATGTACGTCGGCGCCGAAGTGATGGCGGGCGACGCCATCGGCACCTACGGCAACGGCTTCGGCCTGCCGCTGGACGAGACCAAGTTCTTCACCTCGTTCACGCTGACCGCGATGCTGCTGGGTTACATCGTGGGGCTCATCGTGATTCCGCGCTTCGTGTCGCAGGAGCGCTACCTGAGCTATTCGGCGGTGCTGGGGCTGCTGCTTGCGCTGGGCGCGTATCTCACCACCGGTTACGTGTCGGTTGGCTTCGTGGCGGCGCTGGGCTTCGCCAACGCGATGATGTGGCCGGCGATCTTTCCGCTGGCGATCCGCGGCCTGGGCGCATTGACGGAGAAGGGCTCGGCGCTGCTTGTCATGGGCATTGCAGGCGGCGCGATCGTGCCGCAGCTGTTCGCGTGGCTGAAGCAGAGTTACGACTTCCAGCTCGTGTTCCTGCTGCTGATGGCGCCGTGTTACCTGTACATCCTGTATTTCGCGTTGCGGGGGCACAGGGCGGGCATGCATGATTGATGGCGGCTGCGGCGTGACGGTGGGCGCTGTTTGATGGGAGGAGGAAATGACGCCGACATACGTGTCATTCCCAAGCCCCTGCAGCACGACTACGCTACGTGACGCTGCAGCGGATGGAGCCCGCATCCTCCCACCCGTCATTCCCGCGAACGCGGGAATCCAGTGACGTTTCCCGGTCTGGCTCTCCCCAACAAACAAAGCAGAGCAAGGTCACTGGATTCCCGCGTTCGCGGGAATGACGTTGGAGTGGTTTCGGTAGGGATCGACTCGCTGACTCCGCTGAGCATCCGTCTGTAAGCTGTCGTCATCAGATACCCCACCAAGGCCCCACGTTGCTGCGCAGACCCACCATCAAAGACGTTGCCGCCCGCGCCGCCGTGTCGCTTAAGACGGTGTCGCGCGTGATCAACGACGAACCCGCCGTGCAGGAGCAGACGCGCGAACGCGTGCTGCAGGCCGTGGCCGATCTCGGCTACCAGCCGGACGCGTCCGCGCGCAGCCTGCGCAGTGCGCAGTCGTACGCCATCGGCGTGGTGTACGACAACCCGAACCCGTACTACATCATCGGCATCCAGCACGGCGTGCTCGGCGCCTGCCGCGCGCGCGGCTACGGCCTGCAGATCCATCCCTGCGATTCGTCGTCGCCGACCCTGGCGCAGGAACTGATCGAACTCGTCGCGCACTCGCGCCTCGCGGGTCTGGTGCTCGCGCCGCCGATGTCCGAACGCGCGGAACTGCTGGCTGCGCTCACGTCCGCCGGCGTGCGCTTCGTGCGCATCATTTCCGCCGCCGACGATCCGAAGGACGGCACCGACTGCGTCTTCCTCGACGACCGCGACGCCGCCTACGACATCACCGAACACCTCGTGCAGCTCGGTCACCAGCGCATCGGCTTTCTGTGGGGCGGCAAGTCGCACCGCTCCAGCTGGGAGCGCTACAGGGGTTACGAGTCGGCGCTGCACGACTACGGCATCGCGCTCGACGAAAGCCTCATCGTCGAAGGCGACTATTCGTTCGACGACGGCTTCCGCGGTGCGCGCAAGCTGCTCGCGCTGGCGCAGCGGCCGAGCGCGATCTTCGGCTCGAACGACGAGATCGCCGCCGGCGTGCTGGCGGCGGCCAAATCGAGCGGCATGCATGTGCCGTTCGATCTGTCCATCGCCGGCTTCGAGGATTCGCCGTTCTCGAAGCAATCGTGGCCGCCGCTCACGACCGCAAAACAGGCGACCGAAGACATGGCGCGCCACGCCGCCGAACTGCTGATCGCGCAACTGCGGCGCGAGGGGCGCGGCGAGGGTGGCGCGGGGCTCGCGAATCGCGGGTTCAGCCCGGAGCTCGTGGTGCGCGGGTCGACGGCGCCGATGAAGCCGGCGGCGGGTTGATTCGCGCCGGGATCGGCCTTAAAGTAAGGATTCCTTACTTTCGGCCGCAGCAGATGCTCGCGAAGATGACCTCCAAGAATCAGCTCACGCTGCCCAAGAGCGTGACGGCGGCGGTCGGTGCGTCGGAGTACTTCGATGTCGAAACGCGCAATGGCCAGATCGTCCTGACGCCGGTGCGCATCCAGCGTGGCGACGCGGTGCGCGCCAAGCTGGCCGAACTCGATCTGCACGAAGACGACATCGCCGCCGCAGTCGCATGGGCGCGCACCGACGCGCAGGGCGCACCGGCCAAACGTCGCGCCGCGAAATGAGCCGGCCGCGGCGGCCGCCGCGCGTGGTGATCGATACCAATCTCGTGCTGTCGGCGCTGCTCTTCGCCGGCGGACGCTGCGCGCCGCTGCGCGCGGCCTGGCAGGCGCGGCGCTGCATTCCTCTGGTATCGCGTGCCACGGCCGCAGAATTGTTGCGGGTGCTTGCCTACCCGAAGTTCCGTCTCGCCGCGGACGATCAGGCCGAGTTGCTGGCCGACTACCTTCCGCTGTGCGAAACCGTCGAGCTGCCGGAGATCCTGCCGCCCGTGCCGCGCTGCCGCGATCGTTTCGATCTGCCGTTCCTGCATCTGGCCGTCGTCGCGAAGGCAGATGTCCTGATCAGCGGCGACAGGGATCTGCTGTGCCTGCAGGGGCAACTCGCTTGCCCCATCCTCAGCGCGGACGCATGGCTGTCCCGTCTGGAGGCGGCCGGACGCTAGCCTCAGTCCGATTCTTCGTGCCAGGTGCGCCCGTCGCGCTCGATCAGTGCGACCGCTGCGCCCGGCCCCCAGGAGCCCGCCGTGTACGACTTCGGCGGTTCGCGATCCGCGTTCCACGCCGCGAGGATCGGGTCGATCCACTGCCACGCCGCTTCCACTTCGTCGCGCCGCATGAACAGCGTCGGATTGCCGCGCACCACGTCCATCAGCAGGCGTTCGTAGGCTTCGGGCTGGTGCACGCCGAAGGTTTCGGCGAACGTCATGTCGAGCGGCACGCGCTTGAGGCGCAGGCCGCCGGGGCCAGGTTCCTTGATCATCAGGAAGAGCTTCACGCCCTCGTCCGGCTGCAGCCGCAGCACGAGCTTGTTGCGCGTGACCGGTCCGCTGGCGGCATCGAAGATCGAATGCGGCACCTGGCGGAAACTCACGACGATCTCCGACACCCGCTCGGCCAGGCGCTTGCCGGTGCGCAGGTAGAACGGCACGCCGCCCCAGCGCCAGTTGCCGATCTCGGCCTTGAGCGCGACGAAGGTTTCGGTGCGCGAATCGCTGCGTCCGAGTTCCTCGGCGTAGCCCGGCACGGCCTTGCCGGCGGCTGCGCCGGCGCGGTACTGGCCGCGCACGGTGAGGGCGGCGGCGTTGCCCGCGTCGATCGGGCGCAACGCGCGCAGCACCTTCAGTTTCTCGTCGCGCACCGCGTCGGCATTGAGGGTGGCGGGCGGTTCCATCGCCACCATGCACAGCAGCTGCAGCAGGTGGTTCTGCACCATGTCGCGCAGCGCGCCGGCGGTGTCGTAGTAACTCGCGCGTTGCTCCATGCCGAGGGTTTCGGCCACCGTGATCTGCACGTGGTCGATGTGCGCGGCGTTCCACAGCGGTTCGAACAGCGCGTTGGCGAAACGCAGCGCCAGCAGGTTCTGCACCGTTTCCTTGCCGAGGTAATGGTCGATGCGGAAGATGTGGCGTTCGTCGAATCCAGCGCCGATGGCGTCGTTGATGCGCGCGGCGCTCGCGGAATCCTTGCCGATGGGCTTTTCGATGACGATGCGCGCATCGTCGCCGTTGAGGCCGTGCGTGCGCAGCTTCTCGCAGATGTCGACGAACAGCGCCGGGCCCACGGCGAGGTAGAACACGCGCACCGGCCGCGGCTCGCGCGCCTTCAGCTCGCCGGCGAACGCGTCCCAGCCCTGGTCGGCGGTGGCATCGAGCGTGCGGAAGCCGATCAGCTGGAGGAATTCGGCCGTGCGCGGACCGGCGCCGCAGCCCGAGCGCTCCAGCGCCTCGCCGACCCGCGCGCGGTAGGCGTCGTCGTCGAGCGCATCGCGCGCAATGCCGAGGATGCGGCTGCCCGGCACGATCTGCCCGTCGAGGAACCGGCGGAACAAGCCCGGCAGCAACTTGCGCAGCGCGAGGTCGCCGGTGCCGCCGAAGATGGCGAGATCGAAACGGTCGACGGGGAGGGTGTGGCTGGTCATCGGCGGGCGCTTGGGGGCGGGAAAACCAATTAGATACCAGATCGCCGGATCGTGCGACCGCCTGTGGCCTGAATGTGTGTTTAGCAAACGTATGCATTGCCGCAATCAACTTCGCCACCCGCGCCCCACCGTCGCCCCGGCGAACGCCGGGGCCCAGCGACGTTGCTCCGCCATGTCGGAATCGAGCAAAGCCACTGGGTCCCGGCGTTCGCCGGGACGACGGTGAGGGGCAGCGACAACCCGCCTCAGATGTGCGCGATTGGTATTGTAGTGGTATTGTATCGGTATGCTTCGCGCACTCCGCCAGGACTACTCGCGTCTCGCCCGGGCCGACGGCGGCCGCGCGCTTGCCTACGCCCGCCTGCGCGAGGTGCTGCAGCAGGCCATCGACGGCGGTCGCGTGACCGCCGGTCAGCCGCTGCCGAGCGAGCGCGATCTCGCCGAGGCGCTGAAGCTCTCGCGCGTGACCGTGCGCAAGGCGCTGTCCGGCCTCGTCGATGCCGGCCTGCTGGTGCAGCGCCGCGGCGCCGGCACCTTCGTCGCCGGCGAGCGCATCGTCAAACCGTTCTCGCGCCTCACCAGTTTCAGCGACGACCTGCGCGCACGCGGCCTCGATCCGCGCAGCGAGGTCCTCGAACGCGGCATCGGCGAGGTCACGCCGGACGAAGCGATGGCCCTCGATCTCTCGCCCGGCACGCGCGTCGTGCGCCTGCACCGCGTCCGCCACGGCGGCGGTCAGCCGCTCGCGATCGAACGCAGCGTCGTGCCGCAGGCGCTGCTGCCCGATCCGCTGCTGGTGCGGCACTCGCTCTACGACGCGCTCGAGGCGCGCGGCCATCGCCCCGTGCGTGCGTTGCAACGGCTGCGCGCGGTCGCGTTCGATGCGCGCCAGGCCAGACAGCTGGCGCTGCCCGTCGGCAGTCCGGGCCTTCTGATCGAACGCCGTGCCTTCCTCGCCGATGGCCGTGCGGTCGAGTTCACCCGTTCCTGGTACCGCGGCGATGCCTACGATTTCGTCGCCGAACTGCACAGCGAAGGAGGTACGCAATGATCCGAACCCCGGAAGGAAACGCCGCCGCGCCGACGCTGATGTTTGCCGAGGCGGCCGAGGCCGCCGATGTGGTCGCACGCCAGTTCGAGCGCAACGCGGACATCGTTGCCGCACTCGCGTCGGCGCTCGGGCACGCGCCGCCGCGCTTCGTGGTCACGTGTGCGCGCGGCAGTTCCGACCATGCCGCCACGTACGCCAAGTACCTGTTCGAGACGCGCTTGGGCATCGTCACCGCGTCCGCATCGCCCTCGGTGGGCTCGGTCTACGCCGTGCCGCAGCGGCTCGACGGCGCCCTGTTCCTGGCGATCTCGCAGTCGGGCAAGAGCCCGGACCTGCTGCGCAACGCGGAAGCCGCGCGCGATGGCGGCGCGCGCGTGGTGGCGCTGGTGAACGTGGAGGATTCGCCGCTGGCGCAGCTCGCAGACACCGTGGTCCCGCTGCATGCCGGTCCCGAGCGCAGCGTGGCCGCGACCAAGAGCTACATCGCATCGCTCGCCGCGATCGCGCATCTTGCGGCGCTGTGGAGTCCGCAGCCTGACCTGCGCAATGCGCTGCCCGCGCTGCCGGCGGCACTGCGCGAGGCGTGGCGCATCGACTGGACCGCGCTCGCGGATGGCCTGGTCGACGCGCGCAACCTGTTCGTGCTCGGGCGCGGCCTGGGGCTTGCCGTGGCGCAGGAAGCCGCGCTGAAGTTCAAGGAAACCTGCGGCCTGCATGCGGAAGCCTACAGTTCGGCCGAGGTGAAGCACGGGCCGATGGCGCTGGTCGGGCCGGGGTTCCCGGTGCTGTGTGTCGCGCAACCGGACGAGACCGAAGCCGGAACGATCGCGCTCGCGCAGGAGTTCCGGACGCGTGGAGCGCAGGTGTGGCTGGCGTCGTCGCACGGGGACCTGCGGCTTGCGTCGTCGCCGCATCCCGCGCTGGCGCCACTGCTGGCGATCCAGAGCTTCTATCGCGCGATCGAATCGCTGGCGCGGCGGCGTGGCTTCGACCCGGATGTGCCGCCGCACCTGAACAAGGTTACGGAAACCGTGTGATGGCGGTGCACCTGGTCAACGGACGCGTGCTGGTGGGCGAGGAGTTCGTCGACGGCGTGACGGTGCGCCTGGAAGGCGAGCGCATCGTCGCGGTGGATGCGGATGCGAAGCTGCGCGACGCCTCGGCGACGCGGCACGATCTGCGCGGTGCGTGGCTCGTGCCGGGATTCATCGATTGCCAGGTCAACGGCGGTGGCGGAGTGTTGTTCAACGGAAATCCGAGCGTCGAGGGCATCCGCCGCATCGGCGCGGCGCATCGGCGCTTCGGCACCACCGCGTTCCTGCCGACGCTGATCAGCGACGATGCCGCGACCATGCGCGCCGCGCTCGCGGCCGTGGACGCGGCGATCGCGCAGGGTGTGCCGGGCGTGATCGGCGTGCATCTGGAAGGGCCGTACCTCGCGCCCGCGCGCCAGGGCACGCACGATGCGGCGCAATTCCGCGTGCCGGATGCCGACGAGATCGCGCTGGCCACGTCGTTGCGTGGTAGCGTCACGCTGATCACGCTCGCACCCGAGCGACTGCCGGTCGACACGCTGCGCGCGCTGCAGGCCGGCGGTGCGATCCTCGCCGCCGGCCACACCGCCGCCACCTTCGAACAGATGCGCACCGCGCTCGATGCCGGCGTGCGCGGCTTCACCCATCTCTACAACGCGATGACGCCGCTGCAGGGACGCGAACCGGGCGCGGTCGGCGCCGCGCTCGACGACCGCGACAGCTGGTGCGGGATCATCGTCGACGGCCACCACGTGCACGCCGCAAGTCTGCGCGTGGCGCTTGCGGCCAAGCCGTGCGGCAAGGTCTTCCTCGTCACCGACGCGATGCCGCCGGTGGGCAGCGACGATCCGGCGTTCGTGCTGTACGGCGAGACCATCACCGCGGTCGACGGCATCTGCCGCAACGCCGCCGGCGCATTGGCCGGCTCCGCGCTCGACATGGCCGCGGCGGTGCGCAACAGCGTGGGGACGCTGGGCGTGTCGCTGGCGGAGGCGGCACGCATGGCCTCGCTGTATCCCGCGCAGTTCCTCGGCCTTGCGAGCGAACGTGGCCGCATCGCGGCCGGCATGCGCGCCGATCTTGCCGTGCTCGACGCGGGGCTCGATGTGGTCGCGACCTACATCGGCGGGGTGCGCGAGCAGGTCAGATCCTGACGTGGATCCCTCGGCGGTCCATCCACCGCACAATCGCCCACCACAACGCCACGAACGCCACCGCAAACGCGAGCGACGGCACGTACGGTCCGAACAGCGGCGTCATCCAGCGCGCGAAGGCGTGATCGTAGAGCGCCTGCCACCCGCCGAGTGCGACGAACACGTAGACCATCAGCGCCGAACCGGCATACGCCGCGATGGCGTTGACGCCGAACCGCCGACCGAGCGCAGGCCAGCCGCGGCGATCGATCGCCGCGTGGCAGGCCGCAAGCACCAGCATCGCGATGCCGCCGCTCCACAGCACGTACGAGGATGTCCAGAGGTTCTTGTTGAGCGGCAGCACCAGCGACCACGCGAGACCCGCAGCCAGTGCGATCGCGCCCGCGGCGACGAGCGCACGCACGTCGCCCGCGCGCAACCACGCGCCGGCGCGCAGGCCGAGCACGGTGGTCGCGATGGCGGGCACGGTGCCGACGAGTCCCTCGGGGTCGTGTCCGCGGCCGGTGACGGGGTCGAACTGGTAGAGCCACGGCGCGAACAGCGCGGTGTCGACGCGGCTCGCGACATTGTCGAACGGCGCGAGCGTGCCGCCGGCGGCAAGCAGGGCCCAATGGCCGAGCACCAGCGCGGCGAACAGCGCCCACTGCCGCCGCGCAGCGATGAAGATCGCAGCCAGTCCGGCCGCGGCGAAACACACTCCGATCCGCTGCAGCACGCCCCAGAGGCGGAAGTGCGCCTGGTCCAGCAGCACGAACGCGCATAGATGCAGCAGCAGCCCCAGCAGCACGATGCGTGCGGCCCGAACCAGCACGGCACGCATCAGCACCGCCGGTGCATCGCCGCGTTCGACGCGCGGCGAAATCGCCAGCGCGGTGGACACGCCGACGAGGAACAGGAACAGCGGGAACACCAGGTCGGTCGGCGTCGCGCCGTGCCATGCCGCATGCTGCAGCGGCGCGTAGACATGGCCCCAGTCTCCCGGGTTGTTGACCAGCAGCATCGCCGCCACCGTGCTGCCGCGCAGTGCGTCGACGGATGCGAACCGGGGTGCGGCCGGGTTCATCGCGCGAGCGTGCCGCGGTCGCCTGCGCATGCTGCCGTCGTCGAGGTGTCGCCCATGCCCACGTTGCCGCGCTCCCTGTCCGCGATGCCGGCGCTACTGTATGCGATGGTGGCTGGCGTGGGCATCGTGTCGTCGACATCGTGCCGCGGACATCCGCACAATCGCCGCAGCGGCGCGTGATCGTTTTCAGCAGAATGGTCGGGTTTCTCGCCACGGCGGGGTCGTTCGCAACACGCGCGCAGGGCGTTTTGCGAGGCGCCGATCGCCACGGGCATGCAATTGGCCCGTGCCCGCGTGGCCGCGGATGAATCCGCACCGACCGCGGAGCCACGGTTCACCCGCGTTTCACCTGCAACGCCACGGCGACAGCTACCTTGCGGAGGCGACACAGAAGTCGCGTCCACACAAGGGAGTTCCAAATGGCCAGCAAGCAGCTTCACGGCAAGACCGTCGCCATCCTCGCCGCCGACGGGTTCGAGGAATCCGAACTCACCCACCCGCTGAAGGCGTTGACCGACGCCGGTGCGCAGGTGCACGTGATCTCGTTGAAGGCCGGCAGCATCCAGGGCTTTCGCCATTTCGAGAAAGGCGAACAGGTCAAGGTCGATCGCGTGTTGTCCGAGGTGCGTGCCGATGCCTACGACGCGCTGCTCGTTCCCGGCGGTCTGTTCAACCCCGATGCGCTGCGCACGGAACGCTCCGCGCTGGACTTCGTCAAGGCCATCGCCACCGCCGGCAAGCCGGTCGCGGCGATCTGCCACGGCCCGTGGGTGCTCGCCGACGCCGGCCTGCTCGAAGGCCGCGAAGTCACCTCCGTCGCCAGCATCCGCAAGGATCTCGAGAACGCCGGTGCGCTGTGGGCGGACAAGGCGGTGGTCACCGACAACGGAATCGTCACCAGCCGCACGCCGAAGGATCTTGAGCAGTTCAGCGCCAAGGTGATCGAGGAGATCGCCGAGGGCCGGCACGCCCGCCGCGCGGCCTGATCGTCCGCGGCACCGCCTCGTCCCGCCCGCGCCGTGCCGGCCGCACGGCATCGACCCATCATCCATTGCCAGGAGCGCATCATGAGCGATCGACATGCAACCACCCGCGCGGAACACATCAGGAAACTCGCCGAACTGATCAAGGGCGTCGACATCGCCATGCTGACCACGCGCAAGGCCGACGGCAGTCTCGTCAGCCGTCCGCTCGGCACGCAGGAGGTCGAATTCGACGGCGATCTGTGGTTCGCGACCGGGGCCGACAGCGAGAAGGTCGCCGAGATCCAGGCCGACCCGCGCGTCAATGCGGCGTATGCGTCGAAGGGAAGCAACAGCTACGTGTCGGTCGCGGGCACCGCAACCATCGTCCGCGACCGCGCCAAGATCGACGAACTCTGGTCGCCGGCGATGAAGATCTTCTTCCCCGGCGGCAAGGACGACCCCAACCTCGTGCTGATCCGCGTGCGTGCGGAAAGCGCCGAATACTGGGACGGGCCGGGCTCGATCTTCGGCAAGGCGCTCTATCTGCTCGTGGCCGGCGTCACCGGCGAAGCCGGCAGCCTCTCCGACCAGGCGACCATCGACCTGAAGCCGCACCGTGACGCAGCGGCGTGACGCACCGCGCCGCGGGACGACGTTCCGCGGCGTGTGCAGCCGTGTTCGCGCCGCTTCGAGAAAGGCATTCGATCAGGGCAACGTGCCGAGCCACTCGTCGTCCGAGGCTTCGTTCACGCCTTCGAACAGGAAGGTGCTGAGGTAGCGCTCGCCGGTGTCCGGCAGCATGGTCAGGATCACGCTGCCCGGTTCGGCCGTCTCGGCCACCTTCAACGCCGCGGCGGCGGTGGCACCGGCGGAGATGCCGACGAAGATCCCTTCTTCGGCGGCGAGGCGGCGCGCGGTGTCGCGTGCCAGCACGTCGTCGATGGGAATGATGTCGTCGGCGACGCTGCGGTTGAGCACGCCCGGCACGAAATCGGGCGTCCAGCCCTGGATCTTGTGCGGTTTCCATTCGGCGCCGGCGAGCAGCGACGCGCCGGCCGGTTCGCACGTCACGATCTTGAGATCCGGTCGCGCGAGTTTGAGGATCTCGCCCGCGCCGGTGAGCGTGCCGCCGGTGCCCCAGCCGGTGACGAAGGTGTCCAGTCGCTTGCCGGCGAAATCGCGCAGGATTTCCGGGCCCGTCGTGCTGCGGTGGTAGGCCGGGTTGGCGGGGTTGTCGAACTGGTTGGCGAGGAACCAGCCGTGCTGCGCGGCCAGTTCCTTCGCGCGGCGCACCATGCCGCTGCCGCGTTCGGCGGCCGGCGTGAGGATTACCTTGGCGCCGTACGCACGCATGAGCTTGCGGCGTTCGATCGAGAAGGTTTCGGTCATCACCGCGACGAACGGATAACCGCGCGCGGCCGCCACCATCGCGAGCGCGACGCCGGTGTTGCCGGAGGTGGCCTCGACGATGGTCTGGCCGGGTTGCAACGCGCCGCTGCGCTCGGCGTCGAGCACGATCGCGAGCGCGAGACGGTCCTTCACCGAGCCGCCGGGATTGAACGATTCCACCTTGGCGTAGAGCGTCACGTGCTCGGGCGCGAGCCGGTGCAGGCGCACGATGGGTGTGTTGCCGATGGTGTCGAGGATGGTGTCGTAGAGCATGGAGGGATCTCCGGTGGAAACGGGGTCGGCGCGGCGATGCGAGCCTAGCAGTGCGGCGGGGCGGGTGGCGGCGGCGGACGGGCGCTGCGCCGCATGCCGTCGGGAAACGCTGTTTTCACGCCGCGTGCGCCATCGCGGCGCCGTCGTCCGGGGCCGCGGCCTGCGGCGCACCGAGCGGTGCGGCACCGAACCAGTGCAGGTCCGCGGCGAGGGCCGCCACCTCGCCCAGCAGCAGCAGCGCAGGCGATTGCACCGCATGCGCCCGCGCCCGTGCCGGCAGGTCGGCCAGCGTGCCGAGCACGATGCGCTGGTCCGGCCGCGCGCCGTTTTCCACCAGCGCGAACGGCGTGCCCGGTGCGCGGCCGTGCGCGATCAGGCGTTCGCGCAGGGCCGCAAGGCCCGCCACGCCCATGTAGACGGCCAGTGTCTGCCGTTCCTGCGCCAGCGCCTGCCAATCGAGCGTGTCGAGCGAGGCCTTGCAGTGCGCGGTGACGAAGCGCACCGACTGCGCGTGGTCGCGGTGGGTGAGCGGCACGCCGGCGTGGGCGGCGCAGGCGAGCGCGGCCGTGATGCCGGGCACCACTTCGTAGTCGATGCCGTGCGCGCGCAGGTATTCGAGCTCCTCGCCGCCGCGGCCGAAGACGAACGGGTCGCCGCCCTTGAGCCGCACCACGCGCTTGCCGGCGTCCGCGTGTTCGCGCATCAGCGCGTGGATGGCGTCCTGCGCAGTGTGGTGATGGCCGGCCTGCTTGCCGGTTTCGATCAGTTCGGCGTCGCGCCGCGCCAGCGCGAGCACGGCGCGCGGCACCAGGCGATCGTGCAGGATCACGTCGGCGTCCTGCAGGCGGCGCTGGGCCTTGAGCGTGACCAGGCCCGGATCGCCCGGGCCGGCGCCGACGATCGACACGAAGCCGCGTGGCGCCGTGTCCGCCGCATCGAGCGCGCGCGCCAGCTCGGCCTCGGCCGCGTCCGGCCGCTGCTGGCGCAGGCGATCGGCCACCGCGCCGTGCTGCAGGGATTCCAGGAACCGCCGCCGCGTCGGCAGGTGCGGCAGGCGCGTGCGGATGCGCTCGCGCCAGCGTTGCAGCAGCGCTGCGAGCGGTGCGAGGGTGTCGTCGAGCATGGCCTCGATGCGCTCGCGCAGCTGCCGCGCGAGCACCGGCGCGGCGCCGCCGCTGGAGATGGCGATTTGCAGCGGGCTGCGGTCGATCACCGCCGGCACCTGCGCGCTGGACAGATCGGCGTCGTCGACAACGTTGATGTAGAGGTGCCGCGCCGCGGCGGCGGCGGCCACCGTCGCGTTGACGGCGCGATCGTCGGTGGCGGCGACGACCAGCCAGGCGCCATCGAGATGCTCGTCGGCAAAGTCGCGGGCACGCCAGGCGATGCGTCCTGCATCCACCCAGGCCTGCACGGCCGGGTGCAGTGCGCGGGCCACCACCTGCACGGCCGCGTCGCTGTCGAGCAGGGCGGCGATCTTGCGTCGCGCCACCTCGCCGCCGCCCACCACCAGCACGGCGCGACCGCGCAGATCGAGGAACAGCGGGAACAGGCGGGAGGTCATGCGGATGGGGCGGCGGCCGGACGGATCACGATCCTGCGCGCCGCGCCGCGCCGCCGGAAATGGCCGCCCCGCACCTTCTTATGCCTTTCTGGCATAAGCTCGCCGTGCAGCCTTCTTGGACGCATCGCGACCGTCGGGCTAGCGTCCGCCCACCCACCCACCCAGCTTTTTTTCCGAATCCCGAATCCCGAATCCCGAATCCCGCCCCATGACCCTGACCCAGCTGCGCTACCTCGTCGCCATCGCCGATTCGGGCCTCAACATCACCCTGGCGGCCGAGCGCGTGCACGCCACGCAACCGGGTCTGTCCAAACAGCTCAAGCAACTCGAGGACGAGCTCGGCTTTCCGCTGTTCGCGCGCAAGGGGCGGAGCCTGGAATCGGTCACGCCGCCGGGCGTGGAGGTGATCGCGCGCGCGCGCCTGGTGCTCAACGAGGCCAACAACATCCGCGCGCTGGCCGCCAACCTGCGCCGCGAAAGCGTCGGCGAACTGTTCCTGAGCACCACCCACACCCAGGCGCGCTACGTGCTGCCCGGCGCCATCGCGCGGCTCAAGCGCGCCTATCCCGACGTGAGCGTGCATCTCACGCCCACCGGCGAAGGCGAGGCGCTGGACGAGTTGGGCAAGGGCGCCGACGTGGCGCTGGTGAGCAGCTCCGGGCAGGCGCCGGGCGGCGGCATCGCGGTGCCGCTGTTCCGCTGGCAGCGCGTGGTGCTGGTGCAGAACAGCCACCACCTCGCACGACTCGCGCGCGCGCCCACGCTGGCCGAGCTCGCCGACGAACCGCTGGTGAGCTACGAGTCCTCGCTCAAGCCCGAGTCCTCGCTGCGGCAGGCCTTCGCGCAGGCCGGGCTCACGCCGCGCATCGCGTTCACCGCGCGCGATGCCGACCTGATCAAGACCTACGTGCGCGCCGGGCTCGGGGTCGGGATTCTGGCCGAGATGGCGATCCTGCCGGAGGACGGCGCGGACCTCGCCACGCTGCCGGGCGATCCGCACTTTTCGAACTGCGTGGCCTGGGCCATCCTGCCGCGCGAACGCGTGCCGCGCGACTACACGCTGGGCCTGCTGACCACGCTTGCGCCGCAGCTCGACCGGCGCGATCTGCGGCGTGCGCTGGAAGGGACGTTCGAAGGGCCGTGGCCGGCGGCGCCGGACTGGCGGGCGCTGGTGGCGTCGCAGGGGGAGTGAGGTAGTGTCTTGATCGGGGTGGTGGTCGGTGCGGGGAGGAAGAGCACCCCCTTCCGGCTGTCGCCACCTTCCCCCGCGTTGCGGGAGAAGGATTCCGGTATGCGGCTGCGAGGCAATGCCGCCGCGTTGCAGGAGGATGGCACGAAGCAGCAACGCGATGCCCCGCGGCGGTGTGCGATGCAAACCAGCCCGGATATGCCGAAAACTGCAGCGGAGGAGTCCTTCTCCCGCGCAGCGGGGGAAGGTGGCGGCAGCCGGAAGGGGGTCGGCCGCGACAGCGTCCGAAGTCCCGGATCCAGCCATCTCCGGCTCGCCTGTGTTTTCATAGCGGTCTTTCTCTTCGCGAGCTCCCGCACCATGGCCCAGGCCTTCGACGGCATCGAACTCACCACCGGCGACACCCCCGCGTGGGCTGTGATCTGGCTGCACGGCCTCGGCGCCGACGGGCACGACTTCGAGCCGATCGTGCCGCAGTTCGCGCGGCGCGACTGGCCGGCGATCCGGTTCGTCTTTCCGCATGCGCCGATCCGCCCGGTGACCATCAACAACGGCGTGCGCATGCGTGCGTGGTACGACATCCTCGGGCTGGAAATCGCGCAGCGGCAGGATGTCGACGGCATCTACGCGTCGGTGAAGGCCGTCGATGCGCTGATCGCGCGCGAAGCGGCGCGCGGCATTCCGAGCGAACGCGTGATCCTCGCCGGATTCTCGCAGGGCGGCGCCATCGTGCTTGCGGCCGGCGTGCGGCATGCGCGGCCGCTGGGCGGCATCGTCGCGCTGTCCACCTACCTGCCGATGGCCGAGCGCACGGACGCGGAACGCAGCGAGGCCAACCGCGCCGTGCCGATCTTCATGGGCCACGGCACGCAGGATCCGGTGGTGGGTGTGGCGCTCGGCCAGATGAGCCGCGACTACCTCGCCAACCTCGGCTACCGCGTGGACTGGTTCGACTACCCGATGCCGCATTCGGTCAGTCCGAAGGAAATCACCGACCTGGGCGACTGGCTCGGCGAGCGGTTCGCCGCCGCGGCGCCCTGAGCGCTGCGCAACGGGCGCGACACCGGCTAGGCTGCACGCATGTCCGGCACCGACGACAGCCCCGCCCCCGCCTGGTCCAGCGTGCGCCCGTGGCTGCCGGATTTCTGCCGGCTGCCGACGCTGTTCGGCGTGATGGTGGCGGTGGAAGTGGCCGTGCTCACCGCCGTGCTGATCCGCTTGCCGACCACGCCCGACGCGTGGGTGAACCTGTTCACCGCGAGCCTGTTCGCGCAATGGCTGGCATCGCTGTCGGTGGGTGCGCTGTGCCGCGTGCGCCCGTGGATCGACACCCAGCCGCTGCTGCGCGGCGTGGCGATCGCGCTGGCCATTCCGGTGCTGGTGGCGCTCGCGGGATCGAGCCTGGTGGTGATGATCGATCTTGCGCTCGGCGCGCAGTGGACCGTGCCGCGCGAGGACGCGGCGGCCTTCGTGCTGGTGTGCGGGGCGGTGGCGCTGCTGCTCGGCGCGGCGCTGCTGCGCTACTTCTACGTCAGCGAACAGTGGCGCACCCAGGTGGCCGCGCACGCCCAGGCGGAAGTGCGCGCGCTGCAGGCGCGCATCAAGCCGCACTTCCTGTTCAACAGCATGAACTCCATCGCGAGCCTGGTGCGGCACGATCCGCGCACCGCCGAGCGCGCGATCGAGGATCTCGCCGACCTGTTCCGCGCCGCGCTCGGCGCCGGCCACGGCGAATCCACGCTCGGCGAGGAGCTGCATCTGGCCGAACGCTACCTCTCGATCGAGCAACTGCGCCTCGGCGACCGGTTGCAGGTCGCGTGGACACTCGATGCCGACCTGCCGCGGGCGCTGCCGATGCCGCGCCTGATCGTGCAGCCGCTGGTGGAAAATGCGGTGATGCACGGCGTGGCACGGCTCGACGGCGGCGGCACGATCACCATTGCGGCGCATGTCGACGGCCCCGTGCTGCGGCTGGACATACGCAATCCGTACCCGGCCGAGCGCAGCGGCCTGGACGGAGGCAACCGCCATGCGCAGGGAAGCATCGCGCAGCGCCTGCGGCACCGCTTCGGGCCGCTCGCGCATATGACGACCGATGCGCGCGACGGCTACTATGTGGCCACCCTGTGGCTGCCGCTCGACTGAGCCCGCGCCGCATCCCCGCCCGCACGACGACCCACGCCGCATGAAACTGCTCATTGCCGACGACGAACCGCTTGCCCGCCAGCGCCTGCGCGACCTGCTCGCCGACCTCGGCGGACACGAGGTGCTGGGCGAGGCCGGCAACGGCCGCGAAGCCTGCGAACTGGCCGCGCACCTGCGCCCGGACGTGGTGCTGATCGACATCGCGATGCCGGTGCTCGACGGCCTCGAAGCCGCGCAGCACATCGGCACGCTCGACCCCGCGCCGGCCATCGTGTTCTGCACCGCCTACGACGACCACGCGCTGGCCGCCTTCGACGCCAACGCGGTGGACTACCTGGTCAAGCCGATCCGCGCCGACCGGCTCGCCACCGCGCTCGAACGCGCGCGCCGCTTCACCTCCGACCGGCTGCGCGCGATCGGCGACGCGCTGCCGCAGAAGCCGCGCCGCACCCATCTGTCCGCGCGCCTGCGCGGCGAGTTGCGGCTGATCCCGGTGCGCGACATCCGCTACCTGCAGGCCGAGGAAAAATATGTGGTGGTGCACCACGCCGGCGGCGAGGATCTGGTGGAGGATTCGCTCAAGGCGCTGGAAACCGAATTCTCCGAAACCTTCGTGCGCGTGCACCGCAATTGCCTGATCGCCTGCACCGAGCTCAAGGAACTGGGGCGCGATTCCCAGGGACGCGACCTCGTGCGCATGCGCAACGACACGCACGAAATCGAAGTCAGCCGCCGCTGCCTGCCGACCCTGCGCCAGCGGATGCGCCAGCTGTGACGGCGCAGCGCGCGTGACGCCGTTGCGGATCGCCACGCGCAAGAGCGCGCTGGCCTTGTGGCAGACCGAACACGTCGCCGCGCGGTTGCGCGCCCTGCACCCGCAGCTGCAGGTGGAGCTGGTGCCGCTGTCCACGCGCGGCGACGAAGTGCTCGACCGCTCGCTCGCCACCATCGGCGGCAAGGGCCTGTTCCTCAAGGAACTGGAAGTGGCGATGCTGGACGGTGTCGCCGACATCGCCGTGCACTCGCTCAAGGACGTGCCGATGGAGCTCGATCCGCCGTTCGTGCTTGCGGCGGTGCTGGAACGGGCCGACCCGTTCGATGCGTTCGTTTCGAACGATCACGCATCCCTGGCGGCGTTGCCGCACGGCGCGCGCGTGGGCACGTCCTCGCTGCGGCGCCAGGCGCAGCTGCGCGCGCGGCGGCCGGATCTGGAACTCGTGGATCTGCGCGGCAACGTCAACACGCGCCTGGGCAAGCTCGACGCGGGGCAGTACGACGCCATCGTGCTCGCGTGCGCCGGCCTGCAGCGGCTGGGCCTGGACACGCGCATCCGCGAACGCCTCGTCGCCCCCGACTGGCTGCCGGCCGGCGCGCAGGGCGCGATCGCGATCGAATGCCGCGCCGGCGACAGCGCCACGCAGGCGCTCGTCGGCGCGCTCGAACACGAGGCCACGCGCCTCTGCGTGGAGACCGAGCGCGCGATGAACCGCCGCCTGCACGGCAGCTGCCAGGTGCCGATCGCCGCCTACTGCACGCTTGATGGCAGCACCCTGCATCTATCGGGCCTCGTCGGCGACGCCGCCAGCGGCCGCTGCGTGCGGGCCGAGGCCTCCGGTGCACGCAAGTCACCGACGGCGGTGGGAGAGGCGGTCGCGCAGCGCCTGCTCGACGCGGGCGCCGGCGCACTGCTGGCCGGCGGCTGATCGCCGGCGGCGCGGCCTACTTGATGTTGTAGACGAGGTTCACCTTGGTGAGGGTGTCGGTCTTCTTCGTTGCCGGGCCGACCTCGGTGTTGTGCCGCACCTGCACGCCGGCCTTGAGCGCGAACGATTCGTTCATCGCCACCGAAATGCCGGTGTCGTTCTGGCCGAACGTGTTGTCGTCGCCGGACTCGACCAGGAAGGTGTTGTACAGCTCGGTGTTGTCGGTGAGCTTGTGCTTGAAGTCGAGCAGGCCGCGCGCGATGACGTCGTTTTCGGTCTCGCCGGTCTCCGCGCTCTTGGCGCGGCGGTAACCGGGACCGACTTCCGCGCTCAGCGTGGTGACCTCGTTCTTGATGAAGTTGTGGCCGTAGCCCATCGAGAACGTGGCCTGGCTTTCGAACGGCGCAAAGTCGTCGTTCTCGTAGCGCAGCGCCGCTACCCAGGAGCTGATCTCGTTGACCTTGATCGCGCTCGACGCGCCGGCCTCGTAGCGGTTGGCGGTGAGTTCGAAACGCTCCTCGGGGGTGCCGTCGCCGTCGAAATCGCCGCTGACCTCACCCTTGGAGCGCAGCACCGACAGATAGTAGTTGTGCTTCCACTCCGCGTCCTCGTTCTGGAACTGCAGCTTGCCGTTGAGATTGTCCGAGCGCGAGTTGCCGCGCGACAGCGCGAGGCCGAGCTCGCCGGTGCCGGTCCAGCCGGTGGGGGACGTTTCCTGCGCGGTGGCGGCAAACGGTGCGGAACACAGCAGCGCGATCGCGAGAGCGAGGGGCTTGGTCATGGAGATCTCCGGAGGACAGACAGCGGAAGGGCGCCGAAGGACGGGCAGCGAGGCCGGCGTGGCGCGCCGCGTATGCTAGGTGCAGGGCGGTGTGCGGGGGTGAATCCCCTGTGAACTCGGACCGATTGTGCGGCCATGCGCTGCCCGGCGCGCGTCAGGATTCGCCCGCGCGGTAGTAGAGCGCCACGGTATGGCGTGCCTGCGCGAAGAACAGCCAGCGCTCGACGAAGGCGCCGAGCAGGAACGTCGCTGCGGCCACCATCAGCGCAGGCAGCGACGCCGCGGGCCACAGCAGCGCCAGGGCCAACGCCAGCGCCGGCAGCGCGAACGCGAGCAGCAGCACGAGGGTACGCAGGCGCGTCGCATGCTTGCGCGCGAGCACGAATCCCATCTCGCGCAGCAGGTAATTGGTTTCGGTGTGCGGCGCCTCGAAACTGCGCACGGTGCCGAACGCACCCAGGCCCGTGGCGCGTTCGGCATCGCTGGCAAACGGCGCAGCGTCGGTGTCGCGCCAGTAGCGCAGCTTGAGCGCCAGCAAGGCAAGGCCGAGCAGCAGCACGGTCGCGCTCGCGCCGAGCGCATCGCGCGCGGGCACCATGCCGCGCAGTGCCAGCAGGAATCCCAGCATCCACGCGCCGCCGAGCAGCGAAAAGCCCAGATACCCGGGAACCACCCCGCGGTGGCGCCATGCGGCAACGGGCTTGAGCGAAGCGTAGATCATCGCGGTGCAGGCCACCGTGGCGAGCGCGAACAGAGCCGTCGCGCCGCCGGCGACCCGCGTCCACGCACCGTCGCCGCCGCGCCACAGCAGCGCGAACAGCAGCAGCGTCGGCGCATAACCGAGCACCGCCAGCACGCCTTCGCGCGAGAGCCACGAACTGCGCCACTGGCTGAAGGCGCGCCACGCGCGCAGCGGTTTTCCAAGATGCGCCACCGAGGCGAACAGGCCGACGGTGATCAGAGCCAGCGCCGTGCCGAACACCATCACCAGCAGCGTGCGGTCGGGCACAAGCGGCGACCATGCGCAGCGCAGCCCGAACCAGGCGAGCATCCCGTAGCCGGTGCCCGACAGCGTGGTGAACAGGATGACCGACAGCGCAGGATGCATCGTCGATCAGGCGCCCGTCACGCGCACGGCGGTGCCGGACACCGACACCATCATCATCGCGCCGCCGTCCTGCAGCTGGATGGTCTGGTAGTCCAGATCCACGCCGATCACGCCGTTCGCGCCGAGCCCGCGCGCCTGGTCGAGCATGTCTTCCATCGCCTCCTGCTTGGCGCGGCGCAGGACCTTTTCGTAGCTGCCGGAACGGCCGCCGAGCACGTCGCGGATGCCCGCGAAGAAATCCTTGAACACGTTCGCGCCGAGGATGGCTTCGCCGCTGACGAGGCCGAGGTACTTTTCGACCGTGTGCGGCTGCACGGTGGAGGTGGTGGAGATCAGCATGATTGGGCTCCCGGTTGACCGATGACGTGTTCCGCAATGACGTTGGATTTGTCCTCATCGTCATCCCGGCAAACGCCGGGATGACGGAACTTCGAGGTGTCCACGCGACAACCGCTCACCGCGACAGCACCCGATCGAGCCAGCGCAGCACCGGCGGGAGCTTGGCCGGATCGAGCGCGTCGTCGCGCGGTGCCTCCGGCGTGCCGGTCGCACCGCGCCGCGGCCGTGGCGGCAGATACTTGTTGACCGGCCTGTAGCCGAGCTCCGGCATCAGGTCGACCCCGTCGCGTGCCGCGACGAGCTTCGACACGTCCGATTCGGGATCGCCCAGATCGCCGAAATGCCGCGCACGCGTGGGACACGCCTGCACGCAGGCCGGTTCGCGTTCGGCCTCGGGCAGGTGGGTGTTGTAGATGCGGTCCACGCAGAGCGTGCATTTTTTCATCACGCCCTCGACCGCGCTGTACTCGCGCGCACCGTACGGGCACGCCCACGAACACAGCTTGCAGCCGATGCACTTGTCCTCGTCGACAAGCACGATGCCGTCCTCGGCACGTTTGTAGCTGGCGCCGGTGGGGCACACCGTGACGCAGGCCGGCGTCTCGCAGTGCAGGCACGACCGCGGGAAATGCACCGTCATCGCGGGCGTGTCCGGTGCGGCCGGTTCCACCTCGTAGCTGTGCACGCGGTTGAACCAGACGCCGAACGGCTCCTTGCCGTACGGGTCTTCGTCCGTCACCGGCCCGGCGACGCCGCCGGAGTTCCACTGCTTGCACGCGGTGGCGCAGGCGTGGCACCCGACACAGGTGTCGAGGTCGATGACGAGGCCGAGTTTTTTTGCGCCCGTCCGCGATGCGGGCGGCGGCAGCATCGTCATGCGTGGTCCTTGCGGCGGAAACCTGCGCCGTAGCGCAGTGGTGCGTTGTTCGCAGTACCGAGGTCGAGCGGGGCGAACTGCGGTTCGGCCAGATCGGTGCGCGTGGATTTGCGGATCGACACGCGCAGGTCGAACCACGCGGCCTGGCCGGTGACCGGATCGGCATTGGCGTAGTCGTCGGCGCGGGTGCGTTCGGAGATGAGATGGTTGAGAAGGAAGCCCTGCGTGGATTCCGGGGCGTCTTTTGCCAGGCGCCAGGCGCCCTTGCGTTTGCCGATCGCGTTCCAGGTCCAGACGGTGTCGGGTTGCACGTTGGCGGCGACTTTCACCTGCACG
Organism: Chiayiivirga flava; assembly: GCF_014202825.1. Lineage (GTDB taxonomy): Bacteria > Pseudomonadota > Gammaproteobacteria > Xanthomonadales > Xanthomonadaceae > Chiayiivirga > Chiayiivirga flava. The sequence continues at coordinate 115,953 of NZ_JACHHP010000004.1, forward strand.
GTGATGGTGCCGTTGGGGGAGGTGACGTCGACCCAGTCCTCGTTCGCCACGCCGTGGGCGCGCGCGGTGTCGGGGTGCAGGTAGAGGTAGTTGCGCGTGGCGATCTGGCGCAGCCACGCGTTCTGTGAGCCCCAGGCGTGGTACATGAACATGGGGCGTTGGGTGATGGCGTACAGCGGGAAGGGTTCGTGTTTCGACGCATTCCCGTCATTCGCCGCAGCGTTTGCTTCCCCTCTCCCGGCGGGAGAACGGTGAGGCCGATTGCCATCGGCCGAACGGGCAGCGGCGGATGAGGGTTCGGGCGGAGTCGTGCGTTCAACCTCGACGGATGCCGCATGGGCGTATGGGGCTACGCGACTTGATGGGTCGGGGCGAGAGCCGGGCGTCGAGTCCGTACCGAACCCTCTCCCCAACCCCTCTCCCGGGGGGAGAGGGGCTTTTGAGGCGGGTGAGGGTGCCGATGCGTCGACCGTCTCGTACCAGATCGGCAGCGGATCGAAATACGTCGCCACGCGCGCGCGATGCTCGGGCGGCGGCTGCACGGCGCCATGGCCCTGCGCCGCCAATCGGAATTTCTGCAGCGTTTCCGAATACAGCTGCAGCACGATCGGTTCCGCATTGCCGATGAAGCCCATCTGCTGCGACCACTGCAGGTAGTCGCGATTGGCCATCTTGTAGTACCGCGCCGATGCGGGAACCGGCAGGTGCCAGAAGCCGCCGTGTTCGATGTAGCGCTGCAGCTGCTGCGGATTCGGCGGGCCCTTGCCGTGCGATTGCCCGTCCGCGCCGCGCCAGCCGGCGAGCAGGCCGACGCCGGGCGCGCGTTCGTGCCGCACCATGTAGTCGGCGAAGTCGCGGTACGCGGGCGCGCCGTTCGCGTCCACCATGCCGGGCAGGCCGAGCCGCGCGCCCAGATCGAGCAGCACGGACTGGAACGGGCGCACATCGCGCGCCGGATTCTCGGCGTCGGTGGCCAGCACCGGCTGGCGGATCGCGTCGGCCGCGGCGTCGGCGTCGGAGATCGGGCGGTCGAGCAGGCTGATGCAGTCGTGCCGTTCGAGATACGTGGTGTCCGGCAGCACGAGGTCCGCGTACGCCACCATTTCGCTCGCATACGCGTCCGAATAGATGATGTGCGGGATGCGGTACGCGCCGTCGGCATCCCTGTCGGTGAGCATGTGCATCGTCTGCGTGGTGTTCATCGACGAATTCCAGCTCATGTTCGCCATGAACATCAGCAGTGTGTCGATGCGGTACGGGTCGCCGGCCCAGGCGTTGCGGATCACGCTGTGCATCATGCCGTGCGCGGCCAGCGGGTAGGCCCACGAATAGGCGTGGTCGATGCGGCGTGGACGGCCGTGTTCGTCGACGAGCAGGTCGTCGGGCGAGTGGATGAAGCCGAGCGGTGCGGCGTCGAGCGCGCCGTTGTCGCGGCGCGACCTGCCGGGACGGTTCGCCGGCGGGATCGGCTTGGGAAACGGCGGTTGGAAACGGAAACTGCCCGGCGTATCGACCGCGCCGAGCAGCAGTTGCAGCAGGTGGATGGCGCGGCAGGTGTGGAAGCCGTTGCTGTGCGCGCTGATGCCGCGCATGGCGTGGAAACTCACCGGGCGGCCGATCATCTCGGCGTGGGTGCGGCCGTGGCTGTCGGTCCATTCGATCGGCAACGAAAACGGATCGTCGAACGCGGCCGCCGCGAGTTCGCGCGCGATGCGCCGGATGGTGTCGGCCGGAATGCCGCAGGTGTCCGCGACGGCCTCGGGCGCGAATTGCGGGTCGAGATAGCGCTCGGCGAGCAGGTGGAAGACGGGCGTCGCCCTGCGTCCGTCGGGCAGGGTGTAATCGCCGACGATGGCGGGCGAGACGTCGATGCCCTCGGCCGGTGCGACGCCGGCCTGCCTTGCCGGCGTGTCGATCGACGCAGGTGTCGCCGCGTCGCGCGCCACGTGCCAGCACAGTGCGCGTCCCTCGGCATCGCGCGCGAACAGGCCGTCGTCCGCGGCGCCCGGGTCGCGGATCACCAGCCAGTGCGCATTGGTGTAGCGCACGAGGTATTCGAGGTCCACGCGGTCGTTGCGCAGCAATTCGTGGATCAGCGCAAACGCGAACAGGCCGTCGGTGCCCGGCCGGATGCCGATCCACTCGTCCGCGATCGCGCCGTAGCCGGTGCGCACCGGATTGATCGCCACCACTTTCGCGCCGCGGCCCTTGAGCTTGCCCAGGCCGAGCTTGATCGGATTGGAGTCGTGATCCTCGGCCACGCCCCACAGCATCAGGTAGCGCGAGTGCTCCCAGTCCGGTTCGCCGAACTCCCAGAACGAGCCGCCCAGCGTGTACAGCCCGCCTGCGGCCATGTTCACCGAACAGAACCCGCCGTGCGCGGCGTAGTTGATGGTGCCGAACTGCTGCGCCCACCAGCCGGTGAGCGCCTGCGACTGGTCGCGACCGGTGAAAAACGCCAGTTCGTCGGGATTGCGTTCGCGGATCGGCTTCAGCCAGTCGGTCGCGAGCTGCAATGCTTCGTCCCATTCGATCTCGCGGAACTCGCCCGACCCGCGCTCGCCCACGCGCAGCAACGGCTTCGACAGCCGCGCCGGCGAGTAGTGCTGCATGATGCCGGCCGAGCCCTTGGCGCACAGCACGCCGCGGTTCACCGGGTGCTCGGGGTTGCCCTGGATGTAGCGAATCCGGCCGTCCTTGAGCCACACCTTGATGCCGCAGCGGCAGGCGCACATGTAGCAGGTGGTGTGCCTGACGTCGTCGCCGGGCGAGGGCGAGAGATCGAGCGCGGGCTCACGCATCGCGCCCCACCGCGGTGTGCAGGGCGCGTGCGCTGGGTGTCGAAGGCCGGATCGGTCGCATCCGTGCATTGTCGCGGATTCGCGCCCCGCGCGACATGCCGCACGGCCATGCATTTGCGCATGCTGCGCTGCGGCGTAAGATGCGCGGTCTTCCAACCCCGAGGAATGTGCGCGATGCGTTTGACCTATCTTGCCGGCGCACTGCTCGCCGGCGTCCTGCTGTCCCCTGCCGCGCAGGCCGGCTGGCATGTCGGCGTGGGCCCGGTCGATGAGATCGACGGCGAGGGCTCCTGGCTCGCCACGGTGAGCTGGGAAACCGAACAGGTCCACCCGTGGGAGTTCATGGCCGGCTACATCGACGAGCGCGATGCCCCCGCCATCCGCACCCCGGACGTGGTCTGGATTTCGGCCTCGAAGCGCTTCACCTGGCGCGGCTGGTTTGCGCAGGGCGGCATCGCCTACGCCGACGTCGACAACGACATCCTCTCCAACCACTTCCAGTTCCAGACCGGCATCGGCTACGACTTCGGCCGTGTCGCGCTGTCGCTGCGCCATCTCTCCAACGCCAACACCGGCGGCCGCAACCGTGGCGAGACCTTCCTGCTGGCGCAGTACGGGTTCTGAATCCGGGCACGGGCCGGTTTTCGCCGTCGCACAACGAACAACGGCTCGTCCGCAGAGACGAGCCGTTGTCGTTTTCAGCGCAGCGACGAACCGGTCAGGCTTCGAAACTCGGCGGCGGCGACGGCGGGGCCGGCGGCGGGGGTGCGTCGACCGGTGCGATTTCCTGCGTGACGCTGCCGCGGAACACGTCGCGCCAGGCGCGGTACATCGCCACCGACACCACCGGGACGAACGCGATCGTCAGCAGCAGCTGCGCCAGGATCGGCGAAACGAAACCGATCACCACCATCACCACGATCGCCACGAGCAGCAGGATGCCGACGTAGACCAGGATCGCGCCGATGTTGGCGAGGCAGGCCTTGAGGCTTTCCTGCATGGCCGGGATCGGCTCGATGTTGTCGAGCATCACGCGCGGGGTCGCGAAAAACGTCAGTGCGTACGCGAACACGCCGATCGCCAGCGCGATGACGAAGAACAGCAGGAAGCCCGCGCCCAGTCCCGCGCCGACCACCGCGCCGCCGGAATTGGTGGCGCCGGTGATGCCCGCGCCGAGCAGGGCGCCGCCGAGGAAGATCACCGCGAGGATGCCGATCACGATGCCGGCCGCGATGCCCGGCAGGCACAGCATCAGCATCTTCGGCAGCTTGCCGGGTTCGTTGAAGGCCTGGAACAGGTGCTTGAAGTCGGCCGTGCCGCCGCCGTCCTGCTCGCGCGCCGCATACATGATGCCGCCGTAGAGCGCCGGCCCGAGGATGGCGAGCGCAAGGCTGCCCAGGAGCGGCACGAGGCTGACCACGGCCACCACCACGCCCATCAGCGCGAAGGGCCCCGGGTTGCGCAGAACGAGGTTCACCGATTCGGTAAGCCACTTGAGGCCCTGGCCGGCCGGAACAGTCTGGAAGGACATCGCGGAAATCCTCTGGTTGAAGACGCAAGCATACCGTTACGGACCAGGACGCGGCACGCGGACAGGCGTGACGGCGCGCCGCTCAGCCCGCGGCGCGGCGCTGCACCAGGTAGATGCCCGCCCCCACCAGCATCGCCACCGCGCCGGCCGCGAGATTGGCGAGGCTCGCGCTCGCGAGCAGCCCCAGCGACAGCACCAGCGCCGCGACCGGAATCGCCGCGCCGCCCGGCAACTGCAGCGCGCCCGGACGGTGTCCGTGACGCCGCCGCAGCACCAGCACCGCCACGCAGGTGCCGATGTACGCCACCAGCCGTGTCACCACCGACAGCAGCGCCAGCGCGACGAACGATCCGGACAGCGCGAGCGCCAGCGCGATGACGCCCTGCACCACGATCGCCACCGCCGGCGTGTGGAAGCGCGGATGGATGCGTGCCAGCACGCGCGGGCCGAACCCGTCGGCCGCCAGCGCGTACAGGAAGCGCGGGCCGAGCAGCATCGTGTTGCTCGTGGTGCCGAGGATCGACACCGTGGCGCCCACCGTCAGCAACAGCGCGAACCACGCGCCGCCGAAGCCCGCGGCCGCGTCCGCGAGCGGCGTCGACGACTGCGCAAGCCCGGGCAGCGTGCCCTGCGCCACCAGCTGCACCGCGGCATACAGCAGCGTCACCACCACGATCATCGTCACCAGCGCAAACGGCACGTCGCGACGCGGGTTGCGGTACTCGCCGGCGGCCGCCGGGATGTTCTCGAAGCCGGCATACGCAAACAGCAGCAGCAGCGCCGCCTCGCCCAGATTGCCGAGCGGCGGCAGGCCCACCGCCAGCGCCAGCGACCAGTCCGCATGGAACGCGCCGAGCAGCACGAACAGCAGCAGCGGCACCAGCTTGCCGACCACGAGCGCAATGCCGAAGCGCGCCGCCGCCTTGACCCCGACCACGTTGACCACGGTCAGCAGCACCAGCGACACGGTCACCACCGTCGCCTGCCCGAGGCCGTCCTTCGCCGCCGGCCAGACATGCGCCACCGCCGCGGCAAGCCCGTTGCTCAGCGCCGCGGCCGACGCCACGCGCGTGAGCCAGATCATCCAGCCCACCTCGAACCCGATGAACGGTCCGAACGCCTCGCGGGCGTACAGGTACGAGCCGCCGGGCTGGTCGAAATAACTCGCCGCCTGCGCATAGGTCAGCACGAGCAGGCACACCGCGAGCCCCGCCAGCAGCACCGCCCACAGGCTGGCCGGCCCGAGCAGCAGCGCGGTCGCGGCCGGCAGCAGGTAGATGCCGCTGCCCACCACATCGTTGATCGACAGTCCGAGGATCTGCCAGCGCCCGACGACGCGTTCGAAGCCCGCGCCGCCGCCGCTCTCGGCCGCCGCCAGGTGCTCGCCGCGCGCGCTCACGTCGACGCGTCCGGCAGCGCGGGCAGGCGCCATGCCGCCTGCAGCCGCGCATAGTCCTCCGCGGTGAGCTGCACGAACACCGGCCGTTGCGCCGGATCGATCCAGCGCAGCAGCGCGCGCATGTGCGCGTCCGCCATCGCCGTGCAGCCCGCGGTGGGCACGCCGGGCGCGCTCCACAGGTGCGCGAAGATGCAGCTGCCGGCCGCGGCCTCGCGCCGCGGATTGTGTTCGATAACGAAGCCCTGCCGGTAGCGCTGGTCGCCATCGACGTGGATGTCGCGCCGCATCGGCTCGGTGCTGCCCTCGACCGCGGCCTCGCCGACCTCGCGCGTGTCCACGATGCTGTTGTAGAGCGGCGAGTCGGCCACGTCGATGCACCAGTCGGTCGCGGTCATCGGCGTGTAGTTCAGCGCGGTGTCGGCCGTGTCCGCATAACCGAACGCGGTGCCGATGGCGAACACGCCGGCCGGCGCGCGGCCGTCGCCTTCGGCCTTGCGCGGCCCCTCCGCTTGCGGCGGATGCAGTCCGATGCCCCAGCCCAGGCCGGCGCGGCCGACGGTCACGTCGAACGCCACGCCGGTCGCATGCCAGCGCCGGCCCTCCCGCGTGAACGTCCGGAGCGTGCCGTGGTCGGCGTTCCAGTTTGGCGTCGTGACGACGACCATCTGCGCGGCGTCGTGCCAGGGCAGGGCGTCGGCAGCAGTGTCGGCCGCCTGCAGTGCGGGGGCCGCGGACGCGATGCCCATCAGGACGGCGACACGAGTGGAAAGCGGGTGGCGCATGCACGACTCCTTCGCGAACTTCGCTACATCGAACCGGAAGATCCGGACAGACGCAACCGCCGCATCACCGCCGCGCCGTCTTCCCGCCGCCGGGCGTGACGCCGACGCCGTCACGGGTCCAGCAGATGCGCGATGCGTTCCACCTGGGTCGCGAAGCGCGCCTGCGTCGCATCGTCGCGGCGGAACAGCAGCACGAACAGGACATCGAGCAGATGGTTCAGCGCCGCGCGGTACAACAGCGGTTCCACGTGCAGCATGGCCGAATGCGCCGACACCACCAGCGCCACGTCCGCCTGCGCACGCAGCGGATTGGCGGTGTGGCGCGTCACCGACAGCAGGCGTCCGCCGCCGAGCTGGAACTGCCGCGCCAACTGCGCGAGTGCCGCGTGTTTGCCCTGTTCGGAGAAGAGCACGAGCACGTCGTCGCGGCCCGCGCCGGCCAGATGCGCCAGCATCGGCAAGGGATCGGTCTCGTGCAGCGCGAGCTTGCCGAGCATCGCGAGCTTGAGCGCGAACTCGCGCGCCGCGATGCCGTCGGCGCCGAAGCCGCAGACGAAGATACGTTGCGCACCGTGCAGTGCGTCGACCGCCGCGTCGATCGTGGCGTCGGGGTTGAGCAGGCGGGTCTCTTCGCCGGCGGCGGCCTTCTCGCGCCACAGCGCGTCGGCCAGCGCGGCGTGGCCGCCCGTGGCGTCGGCCGCGATCGGCGCGTCCGCATCGCCGCCGCCGTCGCGCGCGAGCGCTTCGCCGATCGAGAACTTGAGGTCCGGGTAGCCCTTGAAGCCGAGTTTCTGGCTGAACTTCACCACGCTCGACTGGCTGATGCCGAGCGCGCTCGCGAGCTGCTGCGACGAGTAGTCGCGCAGCAGGTGCGCGTTGTCGAGCACGTAGTCGGCGATGCGGCGTTCGATCGCCGACATCTGGTCGCGCTCGGAGCGGATCTTGATCAGCGGCGTCATGCGCGCATCACTCGCCGGGCGCCGGCATCGGTTCGAGCCCGCGCACGCCGCGGATGCCCAGGCCCGGCGCGTCGGTGATGGAAATTTCCGATTCGTCGAAGCGCACGCCGCCGTCCACCGGATTGAAGGTGCACAGCGAGGGGCCGTCAAGGTCCACCTTGGTCACGATGTGCGATTTCGCCACCGCCACGTGCACCGCCGCCGCCACGCTGATGCTGGTCTCGATCATGCAGCCGATCATGCACGGCACCTCGTAGAGCGCGGCGATGTCGGCGATGCGGATGGCGTTGGAAATGCCGCCGGTCTTCATCAGCTTGATGTTGATGATGTCGGCGGCGCGGCGCTGGATGAGATCGACGACTTCCGCCGGGCCGAACACCGACTCGTCCGCCATCACCGGCGTGTGCACGCGGTCGGCCACGTACTTGAGACCGTCGATGTCGCGCGCGCGCACCGGCTGTTCGAGCAGTTCCAGGTGCACGCCGGCATCCTCGAGCTGGTGCATCGCGTGCACCGCCTGCTTCGCGGTCCAGCCCTGGTTGGCGTCGAGCCGCAGCAGCGCGCGGCCCTCGACCGCGGCATGGATCGCCTTCACCCGCTCGATGTCCACGCCGATGTCCTTGCCGACCTTGATCTTCAGCGACTCGAAGCCGCGCTCCACCGCGGCGACCGAATCGGCGACCATCTTGTCGATGTAGTCGACACTGATGGTGATGTCGGTGGCGATCACCGGATCGCCGCCGCCGAGCATGCGGTACAGCGGCGTGTCGTACAGCTGGGCCCACAGGTCGTAGATCGCGATCTCGACCGCGGCCTTGGCGCTGGTGTTGCGTTCCAGCGCGGTCTGGATCAGGTGCACGTTGCGATTGAGATTGGCGATGTCCTGCCCGATCAGGCGCGGCGCGATGTAGCGGCCGATCGCCTCGGCGATGGACCCGTGCGTGTCGCCGGTGATGACCGCCGTGGCGGCGGCTTCGCCGTAGCCGACGTGGCCGGTGTCGGTGTGCACGGTGACGATGATGTCCTCCACCGCCGCCACGCTGCGCAGCGCGGTCTTGAACGGCGTCTTCAGCGGGACGCGCAGCATGGCGAGCTGGATGTCGGTGATTTTCATGCGGTGCTCAGGCATGCGGTGCTCAGGGAGGGGTCGGCGCGCGGACGCGCTGGATGGCGGTGATGCGGTCGACGAGCGGGGTGCCGTCGCCGGCCAGCAGGGATTCGAGCGGCGTCACCGACACCGCGTTGAGCGGCACGCGTGTCGCTGCGCCGTCGGCACCGCGCACGCTCACGCCGGTGACATCGTGGATGACGAAGGTGGAGTCGTTCTCGCGCCCGATCACCATCATCACGTGGCCGGGGATGTAGACGAGGTCGCCGACGTCGAGGCCGCGCACCACCGCCAGGCGCCGCGCGTGGCTGGTGTTCGGTTCGAACACGATGCGATCGAGCGCCGGGCTGCGGGCCTGGTCGCCGGTGTTGCGCGGCAGCACCAGGCCGACGGCGCGATAGACCTCCGACACGAAGCCGCTGCAGTCGCGCGTGCCGTCGGCGTGGCCCCAGCCGTAGCGTTCGCCGAGGAACTTGAAGCCCTGGCGCAACAGGTTGGCTTCGGTGTACGGCAGATAGTCCGTCGCCACGTCGGCGGTTTTCGGCAGCAGCGCAGGAACCAGCGCGAGTGCTCCGTCCGCGCCGCGGATCGGAAGCTCGATCACGTACGAGGACAGCGGATGCTGGCCGTTCACCGGCACGTCCGCCGGCCAGTCGGCGCGCAGCGGCACGCGCACGCCCATGTCGAGCTGCAGATCGGAGACCTGTGGTTGCTCGCGCGTGAAGACGGTGCGCGCGGTGGCGCCGGTCACCACCACGTGCGGCTCGCGCGTGGCGTAGTCGAGCACCGTCGCGCGCTCGCCCGATGCGAGGAAGCGCGACTCGATCCACGCTCGGTACAGCGCACTCGCGACGAAGCTCCACGCACCGTCGCGGCTGCGATGCAGCACCGCGACCGGCGTGCCGGGGAACAGTGCGCTTTCCTGGAAGCGGTCGATGTCGGTGTCGCCGGGCGTGCTGAACACGCGCAGTGTCGCTGGGAACGTGCGCAGGTCGGCGCGCTGCGTGACCAGGGCGAACGCGGGCGCGACGTTGGCGCCGATGGTCTCCAGTGCAAGGTCGTCCGCGAGCGCGTCCAGCGTCGCCTGCGGCACGGGGTTGCCGTCGCCGTCGAACAGCGCGCGTGTCGGCGGCGCCGACAACGCGCGGATCGCGGCCTCGATGTCGGCGCGCGGCAGCGTGGCGGGCACCGCCGCCAGGTCGTGCACGGCCGGATCGTCGGCGACCATGCGCGCGTTCTGCGCGGCGATCGCGGCGGCGGTCATGCGGCGTCGTTGCGCGTCGTCCTGGCGCGCGATCCAGTACGCCGGATCGAGCTGTTCGGCACGCACGCCGACGAGCGATGCCGTCGTGGCGGACGGCGGGACGGGCACGGGCCGCGTCGCGCAGCCGCCGACGAACACCGCCATCAGGAGCAACAGCAAACGCATCATCCACCTCCGGCGGGAGCAAGCGACGTCAGCAGCGGCGCCATGACCAAACCCACGCCGGTGCCGAGGATGTAACCGAGCAGCGCGAGCAGGACCGCGACCGGCACCAGCGCCGGGCGGTAGGCCGCGGCCAGGATCGGCGCCGACGCCACGCCGCCGATCTGCGCCAGCGACGCGATGCCGCACAGCGCCAGGTCGAACTTGAACAGCTTCGCCGCGCCGGCGAGCAGGGCGGCATGGATCGCGAGCGCGCACAGGCCGCACAGGATGAACAGCGGCGCCGCCGCGAGACCGGAGAAATCGCTTTTCGATGCCATCACCGCAACGATCAGCGCCAGCAGCGAGGAGGCGATCGGTGCCGGCCCCGGCATCCTGGCCAGCGGCGTGCGCGCAACCAGAAGGCCGGCGAGCGTGGCCAGCAGCACGGTGATCGTCGTCGGCGACAGGATCGCGATCCCGGGCAGTGCCCGTGCCACGGCCTGGGCACCGAGCGCCACCGACAAGGCGATGCCGAGCCACGCGAGCACCTGCCCCGGCGCCACGCCCGGCAGGTCGGCGGGCGGCGGCGGCGCGCACAGCATCGCGACCGGTTCGACCCGCTCCAGCGTGTCGCCCGCCGCCAGCACACGTCGCGAGGCGCCCGACCACCGATCGAACGCGTGCGCGAGCGGCGCGGTCGCGAACAGCGCCACCACCCACAGCGAATAACACACCGCGTCCGTCAGCAGGGCCGACGCGAGCGCGCTGTCCGGCAACCCGATCGCCTGCTTGACCGCCAGCAGGTTGGCCGTGCCGCCCACCCAGGTGGCATTGAGCGCGGCGAAGATCTTCGCCGCGTCGGCAGGCAATGCACTGCGGAACAGCACGAAGGTCAGCAGCAGCCCGGCGCAGATGCTCAGCATCGCGCACGCGAACACGCCGAGCACGCGCGGTCCGAGCGCGACGATGGCACGCAGATCGCACGTGACCATCAGCAGGAACAGCAGCGCGGGCAGGGCGTGCGTGGTGATCGCGTCCTGTGCCTCGCGGATCGCGTCGGTCGCGGTCCACGTCCCGGCCACCGCGAGCAGCATCACGACGAGGTAGGTCAGCACGATCGGCGGCAGGAATTCGAACACGCGCCAGCCCGTGCGCCGTTCGAGCGCGGGGAACGCACCGGCCGCGAGCAGCACCACCGCCAGAAAAGGCCACACCGTCCGGATCATCGAGTCCCCGTTGCGCGCGTGGGCGCCGGTCCCGGCCGTGAGGCGTCGGGAGCGCGTCCGTATCGATGCAGAATACTAATTTCTCCGCAGTTGGCAACGAGGAATAATTTATTGACCACGCCGTGACGCGCGTGTTACACAGTGCCAATCGGGGGCAGATTGGCAGGGCCAGCACGCCGTGAAAAGCAGCGCACGCACGAGGGGGCGTCCGGAGCGGCAGTGGCGACAGCACGCCATCCTGCGCGCCGCGCTTGTCTGCGTGCTTTGCGTCGGCGCCGTCGGCGCACACGGGCGCAGCCAGCCCGAGTCGCCGGACGAGTCGCTGCGGCGCATCATCGCCACCGTGGATGCCGGCCAGTTCGCGCTGGCCGAACGCCGCATCGACGACCTGCTCGCACAGGTCCCGGCCGACGCTCCGCTTGCGCGCGACATCGCGTTCGAACGCGAACGCATGCGCCGCATCCGGCTGGATTTTCCGCTCGACGCCGCGGCCGTGCAGCGGCGCCTGCGCGAGCAGGTGCCGGATTACCGCGACGCCGATTTCGAGCGCTGGGACGCGGCCGGCCTGCTCGAAAAGCAGGTCATCGACGGCGACACGTTCTACTTCAAGAGCGCCGTCTCCAACCTGTTCCGCCTCGACGCGGAGGCCGCCGCGCGCCGGTCCGCGGCATTCGCGCCTGCGCCCGACGGCCCGCTGTACGCGCTGCATCCCTACCACGCCGCGCTGCGCCGCGCGGCGCTCGCCGCGAACGCCAGCCACGCCCTGCCGCAGCGCGTGCGCGTGACCTACACGCTGACCGTGGACCCGGATGCGGCGCCGGCGGGCAGTACCCTGCGTGCGTGGCTGCCGTTTCCGCGTGCGATCGCCGGCCAGCAGGACCACATCCGCCTGCTGGCGAGCACGCCTGCCGACGCCCGCATCGCGCCGGAGGCGACGCTGCAGCGCACCGCCTACCTCGAACGCACCGCCGTCGCCGGCCAGCCCACCGAGTTTTCCATCCGCTACGAGGTCACGCTGTCCGGCCAGTACCACGCCATCGATCCGGAGCGCGTCACGCCGTCCCCGTCCACGGCCGAGCTCGCCGAGTTCACCGCCGAGCGCCCGCCGCACATCGTCTTCACGCCGGCCATGCGCGCGTTCTCGGAACGCGTCGTCGGCGACGAAACAAATCCGGCGCACATCGCGCGAAAACTCTTCGAAGCCGTCGATCGCATTCCGTGGGCGGTCGCGCGCGAGTACTCGACCCTTTCCAACATCGGCGACTACGCCCTGCACGCCGGCCACGCCGACTGCGGACAGCAGACCCTGCTGCTGATGACCCTGCTGCGCCTCAACGGCATCCCGGCGCGCTGGCAGTCGGGCTGGGAATTCTTCGGCGACGGCTACGACTCGATGCACGACTGGGGCTGGCTGTACCTCGCGCCGCACGGCTGGGTGCCGATGGACGTGACGCGCGGCCTGCTCGCCAGCGACGACCCGGCGCTGCGCTGGTTCTACCTCGGCGGCCTCGACGGCTACCGCATCGCCTTCAACGACGACTACGCGCGCGACTTCGATCCGCCCAAGCGGCACCCGCGCTCGGAAACGGTCGACTCGCAGCGCGGCGAAGTCGAGTGGGACGGCGGCAACCTCTATTTCGACCAGTGGGACTACAACTTCGCGTGGGAACCGCTGCCGGCACCCGATGCCGCGGCGGCCCGCTAGGCCTCCATCAACACCGCTCCGGGGAAGGGAACGACATGCACGCAGGAACGTTGCGAAAGACGGCGCTGGTCGCAGCGCTGGGACTGTGCCTGGCCTCGCTGGCCGCACTGCAGCCCGCCGCTGCCGCGAGCAACGACGGCGCGCTGAGCGGCCAGCTGCTCGGCGCCGGCGAGAGCGCGGTCGAGGGCGCCACGGTCACGGTGCGCAACACCGACACCGGCCTCACCCGCACCGTGCGCGCGGACGCCGACGGCGGCTTCCGCTTCCCCTTCCTGCCGATCGGCGACTACGTGCTCGAGGTGGAGAAGGACGGCGTGCGCTCCGCCCGCGTCGAGGACGTGCGCATCAGCCTCGGCAACTCGACCAACCTCACCGTGCCGCTGAACACCACCTCGCTCGACGTGGTGGAGGTGGTCGCCTCCAACGCGCTCGCCGCCATCGACGTGACCTCGACCGAATCGGCCACCAACCTCACCCGCGAGCAGCTGCAGGTGTTGCCGGTGGAGCGCGATCCGCTTGCGGTCGCGTTCCTCGCGCCGGGCCTGGTGAAAGGCGATCCGGCCTTCGGCGGCATGTCGTTCGGCGGCTCGTCGGCGGCGGAGAACTCGGTCTACATCAACGGCCTCAACGTCACGGACTTCTACAACCGCGTCGGCTTCTCGTCGGTGCCGTATGCGTTCTACAAGGAATTCCAGATCAAGACCGGCGGTTATTCGGTCGAGTTCGGCCGCACCACGGGCGGCGTGATCAACGCGGTGACGCGCAGCGGCACCAACGAGTTCGAATTCGGCGCGGAAGTGCTGTGGGAGCCGAGCTCGCTGCAATCGGCCGCGGAGGACCGCTACGACGCCGACGGCAACCGCTACATCGCCGCCAGCCGCGACGAATACGACCGCAGCAGCCTCAACGTGTTCGCGTCCGGCCCGATCGTGCAGGACCGGCTGTTCTTCTTCGCGATGTACGAGGCGCGCGACTACCAGCCGGTGAACACCTCCAACAGCGGCAGCACCTTCAGCGACGAGAGCAACGACGACGGGTTCTGGGGCACCAAGCTCGACTGGCAGATCACCGACAACCACCTGCTCGAACTGCTCGCCTTCTCCGACGGCAACGAGGCGGTCACGGACGTCTACGGCTACGACTTCGACACGGGCACGCGCGGCCCGCTGAGCAACACCACCTTCACCGAATCGGGCGGCGACAACTACGCGCTCACCTACACCGGCTACCTCACCGACGACCTGTCGATGAAGGTGCTGTACGGCGGCAACGAGCGCAACCGCTCGGTCAACAGCACCAACGACATCAACTGCAACCGCGTGTTCGACAACCGTCCGGCGCCGCTGCGCGGCGACCAGGGCTGCACGATCAGCTCGATCATCGAGGATCGCGTCGACGACCGCGAAGCGCTGCGCTTCGACTTCGAATGGGCGCTCGGCGACCACCTGCTGCGCTTCGGCCTCGATCGCGAAGTGAACACGTCCGAGTACAGCCGCTTCAACCCGGGCCCGGGCGGGCTGCGCTACGACGTGTTCTCCACCACGCCCGGTGCCACGCTGGCGAACGGCGGCGTCGTGCCCGAGGGCGTCGAGGCCTACGTGCGGACGCGACGGCTGGAGGTCGACGGCGAGTTCGAGACCGAGAACTCGGCCTACTACATCGAGGACAACTGGTCGGTCTCCGACAACGTGGTGCTCAATCTCGGCGCGCGCCTGGAAGGTTTCGACAACAAGAACGGCGAAGGCGACAGCTACATCAAGATCGACGACATGTTCGCGCCGCGCCTCGGGTTTTCGTGGGACGTGAACGGGGAGGGCACCTCGAAGGTGTTCGGCAATCTCGGGCGCTATTTCCTGCCGGTGGCGAACGTCATCAACATCAAGCAGGCTGGCGGTTTCCTCGACGAGCGCGTGTTCTACGCATTCGAGGGCTACGAGGAACTGGTCAACAACGGCCAGGAGTATCTGCTGCCGATCCTGGGTGCACAGATCGGACCGGTCGACAACTCGCAGGGCGACGGCACGGTCGGCGACCTGCGCGGCGAGGTCGATGCCGACATGGATCCGGTGTACCAGGACGAACTGATCCTCGGCTACCAGGGCATGCTCGGCGAACGCTGGTCCTGGGGCGTGCGCGGCATCTACCGCAAGCTGCACAACGCCATCGACGACATGGAGATCACGTCCAACGGCATCCTCTGCGACGGCGAGCCCGGTTCGGTCGGCTACGTGATGGGCAACCCGGGCGAGGAGGTCACCGTCTACACCGACAGCGATTGCGACGGCGAGAACGACGGCTACGTCACCATCGACACCTCGCAGGCCGGGTGGGCGCTGTACGACGACGACGGCAACTACGTCGGCGAGCGCGGCTTCGACAAGCCGCGCCGCAACTACAAGGCGCTGGAATTCCAGATCGACCGCGTCTGGGACGATGTCTGGGCGTTCAATGCCTCGTACACGCTGGCCTACAGCCGCGGCAACGCCGAAGGTCCGGTGAACTCCGATACCGACTTCGCCGATGCCGGCCGCACCGAAAACTTCGACGATCCGTTCGTGAATCTCGATGGCTACGGCTACCTGCCGAGCGACCGCCGCCACCAGATCAAGGTGCGCGGTTCGTACGCGCTCGGCGACCACTGGCAGGTCGGTGCCACGCTCAATGCCAGTTCGGGCGGACCGATCACCGGCTTCGGCGTCGGCAACCCCTTCGACGGCACGAACTACCACAGCTTCTACGTCTGCGTGGAGAACTGCACGTCCGACACGCCGTCCGAACGCGTCTACCGGCTCTCGCCGCGCGGCGGCTACGGCCGCCTGCCGTGGACGTACGAAGTCGGTGCCAGCGTGACGTATCTGCAGGAGCTGGGCGAAGACGTGGATCTGCGCGTGAAGCTCTCGGTCTTCAATCTGTTCGACCAGCAACGCAAGATCGAGGTCGATCAGGAGGCCGATGCCGATATCGGCGAGCCGAACGAGTCCTTCCTCCAGGCCACGAGCTTCCAGTCCCCGCGTTACGCGCAACTGCTGGTGTCCCTGAATTTCTGAGCGTCCCCGCCGCGGTCCAGGGACGGACCGCGGCGTCATCGGGCGCGCGCGCCCAGGAAACCTGCCTTGACCCCCATCACGGAACAGGACGGCGTCTGGCGGCTCGACGGCGTCGACCTGCATGCGCTCGCCGACGCCGTCGGCACGCCGACCTACGTCTATTCGTCCGCGACGATCCGCGCGCGCATCGCGGAGCTGCAGCAGGCGGTGCGCGGGCTCGATGCGCGCATCTGCTACGCGGTGAAAGCCAATCCCAACCTCGCCGTGCTCGCGCTGATGGCCCATGCCGGCCTCGGCGCGGACATCGTCTCCGGCGGCGAGCTGCAACGCGCGCTGCGCGCCGGCATTCCCGCGCAACGCATCGTGTTTTCCGGCGTCGGCAAGACGGAGGCCGAGATCGTCGCGGCCGTCGAGGCCGGCATCTGGCGTTTCAACATCGAGTCGCGCGACGAGCTGCATCTGCTGTGCCGCGTGTCCTCGCGCCTGGGCACGCTCGTGAACGCCGCGCTGCGCCTGAACCCCGATGTCGACGCCCGCACGCACGCCAAGATTTCCACCGGACGCGCGCAGAACAAGTTCGGCGTCGACCGCGACGAGGCCTGGCGCTGCTTCGCCGACGCGGCCGAATGCGCCTACGTGCGGCTCGACGGCCTGCACATGCACATCGGCTCGCAGATCGTCGAACTCGATCCGTTCCGCGAGGCGCTGGGCCATGTTGCCGGCTTCCGGAAGGAACTCGATGCCGCCGGCTATCCGGTCCGCAGCATCGATGTCGGCGGCGGTCTGGGCGTGCGTTACGCGCTGCACGCGCCGGCTCCCGTGCCGGTGCAGGACTACGCCGACGCGATCCGTTCCGCCTTCGCGGACTTCGACGGCACGCTGGTGCTCGAACCCGGCCGCTGGCTCGTTGCCGACGCGGGCATCCTGCTCACGCGTGTCATCCGCGTGAAGCCGGGCGCGGAGCGGCCGTTCCTGATTCTCGACGCCGGCATGAACGATCTGCTGCGACCGGCGCTCTACGACGCCTGGCACGGCATCGTGCCGCTGCATGCGCGCGAGGCGTCCACGCGGCGCTACGACGTCGTCGGCCCCGTGTGCGAAAGCTCGGACACCTTCGCCGTCGATCGGGACCTGCCGATGTGCGGCGCGGGCGATCTCGTCGCGATCCTCGGCGCCGGTGCCTACGGCGCATCGATGGCGTCGACATACAATTCCCGCCCGCTGCCCGCCGAGGTGCTGGTCGATGCCGGGTGCCATGCCGTGGTGCGGGAACGGCAGACGGTCGAGGCCATGCTGGCCGGCGAGGCCGCGCGCGGGCCGGGTATCGAACCGGCGCCATGAGAACGAGGTGCGGGATGGGCTGCCGGACGTTGCTGCTGTGCTGCGCGCTGCTCGGGTGGAGCGGGGTCCGGGCCGATGCCCGCGCCGACCTCGATGCCATGTTCGACGACACGATGGCACGCTACCGCCTGCCCGGGCTCGCCGTCGGCGTGATCACCGACGGCGAGGTCAGCTACGTCCGCACCGCCGGCGAGTTGCGCGCGGGCGAGGGCAAGGCCATCGACCGCGACACGCTGTTCAAGATCGCGTCCAACAGCAAGGCCATGACCACCGCGCTGCTGGCGCGCCTCGTCGATGCCGGCAGGCTGCGCTGGGACGACCCGGTGACCCGGCACCTGCCCGCGTTCCGCATGCACGACCCGTGGGTCACGCGCGAGATCCAGGTGCGCGATCTGCTGATCCACAACAGCGGCCTCGGCGAGGGTGCGGGCGATCTGATGCTGTGGCCGGAGCCGAATGCCTACACGCGCGCCGACATCCTCGCGGGCCTTGCGCACCTGAAACCCACCCACAGCTTCCGCGCGCACTACAGCTACGACAACCTGCTGTACGTGGTGGCTGGCGAAGTGGCCGCGGCCGCGGGCGGTGCGCCGTACGAGACGCTGCTGCAGCGCGAAGTGTTCGAGCCCCTGGGACTGGCGCGCTGCCGCGTCGGCGAATTCGGGCTCGACGCCGTCGGCAATGTCGCGCAACCGCACATGCGCGAGGGCGACGGCAACCGCGTGATCCGCGAGGACGCGGCGGTGGTGCCGGCCAGCACCTCGGCGGCCGCGGGCGGCGTGCGCTGCAGCCTCGGGGCGATGTTGCGCTGGGCCCGCGTCTGGCTCGACCCGGACCACACCCTGCCGTCCGGCGCGCCGTGGCTCTCGCCCGAACAGCGGCGCATGCTGTGGACGGCACACATGCCGATGCCGCTGTCGGCGCGGCAGCGCGCCTGGGACGACGGCCACTTTCTCGCCTACGGCTTCGGCTGGCGCCTCTCGGACGTCGACGGCGAATACCGCGTCTCGCACACCGGCACGCTCGCCGGCATGTATTCGCTGCTGACGCTGCTGCCGGACCGGCGCAGCGGCTTCGTGATCCTGATCAACGGCGACGGCAGCGATGCGCGCACCGTGCTCGGCCAAGCGCTGGTCAAGCATTTCACCGCGCCGGGGCAGCAGCGCGGCGTGGCGTACTACGCCGACGCGCTGGCGGCCGAGCGGGCGGAGGCGAGCGCGGGCGGGAGCGCGCCGCGCGATGCGGCGGCACGCGCGCCGACGGCGCCGGCCGCACTGGGCCCGTGGCTCGGCGTCTACCGCGATCCGTGGTTCGGCGAGGTGCGGCTGTGCGCGGAGGGCGAGCGCGTGGTGTTCCGCGCGCGCAAATCGCCGCGGCTGGTCGGCACCGTGCAGCGCGTCGGCGCGCGCGATCTCGTCGACTGGGACGACCCGAGCGTCGATGCCGAGCCGTGGCTCGCGTTTGCCGCGGCCGACGGCGGTGCGGACGTGCGCCTGACGCTCTCGCACGTCGATCCGCAGGCCGATTTCAGCTACGACTATGCCGACCTCGCGTTCACCCGCGTGCGCGGCTGCGACTGACGCGATGCGTGCGGCGAGCGCCGTTCGCGCACTGGGCGCCGCCGCCGCGCTCCTGCTTGCCGGCTGCGCGCGCGTGCCGCAGACCGGCGAGCCCGGCCCCGCCGGCTTCGTCGACGTGCACGCGCTCGTTCCCGACCTGTCGGTCGACATGCGGTACGCCGGCAGCGACAACTTCGTCGGACGCCCGATCGCCGGTTACGGTGCGGCACGGTGCCTGCTGCTGCGGCCGGCCGCCGCCGCGCTCGCGCGCGTGGAAGCGGACCTGCGCCGCGACGGCTACCGGCTGCGCGTGTACGACTGCTACCGTCCGGAGCGGGCGGTGCGCGACTTCGTCGCGTGGGCGCGCGATGCGGACGACCAGCGCACCCGGTCGGCGTACTACCCCAACCTCGACAAGTCGGCGCTGCTCGGCGACTACATCGCCGAGCGGTCCGGTCACAGCCGGGGCGCCACGCTCGATGTGACGCTGCTGCGCTGCGATGCCGACGGCAGCTGCGTGGCGCTCGACATGGGCACGGACTTCGATTTCTTCGATCCGCGCGCCCACACCGATGCCGCCGGCCTCGACCCTGCCCAGCGCAGCCACCGCGACCGCCTGCGCGCGGCCATGGCGCGCCACGGCTTCGTCAACTATCCGCTCGAATGGTGGCACTACACCCTGCAGCCCGAGCCCGCGCCCGAGCGCGCCCACGACGTGCCGATCCGCTGAACGCCCACGCAAGGCCCTGATTCACAAGAGCCCCGCCTCGCCCGCGCGAGGCATGATCCGCGCTCGACGCCCCCCGCGTAGGTAACAGCATTAACAGCATCGAGGGGGTTGCACCGTGACTTGCGCCGTTCCGCTCACACCGTTCGACCTGCGTCCGCCGCCCGCCCGCACGCGACCGGCCCCCGTCCGGGGCGCGGCGACGCAGGCAGCGCCGGCGCGCGACGCCGCGTCCGTGCGCCGCAGCACCAGCCCCTGCCCGTTTCCGCTGCGCGTGGTCGCGCTCGGCCACGGCGGCGCGGACGCCGACCTGCTGCTCGCGCCGAGTCCGATGATCACCGTGCAGGCCGAGCTTGCGATGACGCCGCAGGCGATCCGCGAACTCGTGATGCTCGGTCCGGACGTGGCGGTGGTCGACCTGCGCGACGTGCCGCTGGCGTGCGTCGCGGCCCAGCTGCGGCGCATCCACGGGGCCTCGCGGCGCACCCGCATCGTGGCGCTGGTGCCGGACGAGGTGGCCTGGGCGCAGCAGGCCCTGCTCGGCGGCGCCACCGCCTGCATCCCGGCCGCCGCCGATCGCGTCGCCGTGCTGCGTGCCGTGCACGACGCCGCACGCAACCGCCTGCACCTGGGCGGCGCCGCGCGCACGGTGCTGCAGCGCGCGACGGCACCCTGATCCGCGGGCCGATCGACGACGGAACGTCAATCAGATCACGCAGGAAGCAGACATGGATCACGCCCGCTGGCTGGAATTGCGCGCAGCGTTCGAGGCTGCCGTCGAGGTGCCCGTGCACCGCCGGGCGGCCTACGCGGCGTCGCTCGAGCTCGCGCCGGACGTGCGCGAGGAACTGATCGGCATGCTGGAGGCCGACGCACGCAACCAGGACGGACGCCGCGGCGCGGACGCGGGCTCGCGCCTGCACCGGCTGCTGCGCGCCATCGCCGAGGCGACCGGCCCCGCGCTGGCCTCGGACTGACCGCGACGCGGACCACGGCCGGACGCCGTCGCCGCCGGACAGCGCCGCCGCGCCGTGCCGCACGCGGCGCGCCATCGGGGTACACTGCGCGCGGCGAAGTCGGCCAGGCAGTCGCGCCATCCTTCGGGATGTCGAGGAAAGTCCGGGCTCCGCAGGGCAGAGTGCCAGGTAACGCCTGGGCGGCGCGAGCCGACGGAAAGTGCAACAGAAAGATACCGCCCAAGACTGCGCAGGCAGGACGGCAAGGGTGAAATGGTGCGGTAAGAGCGCACCGCGAGTCCGGCAACGGACCGGCACGGCAAACCCCACTCGGAGCAAGGCCAAATAGGGATGCGATGCCACGGCCCGTGGCGCATCCGGGTAGGCTGCTTGAGCGCTGCGGCGACGCAGCGCCTAGAGGAATGACTGTCCCAGACAGAACCCGGCTTATCGGCCGGCTTCGCCACTTTTTCGCGCCGGACCGCTGTCGCCGTCGGCGGTGCGGGACGCCTCGTGCGGGCCTGCGCTCACGTGGCGGCGGGTGCGTGGCGCGCGGTGCCCGTTGCGGCGCGCCGTGCCTGCCAGTCCCGCGCCAGCAGACCGAACACCAGCGAATCCTGCAGTTCGGCCTGGTTGCAGAAGTTCTCGCGCAGCGTGCCCTCGCGGCGGAATCCGAGCCGCTCCAGCACGCGCGCCGAGGCGTCGTTGCCGGGCGCCACGTCTGCCGCCACGCGGTTGAGTCCGAGCCAACCGAACGCCCAGTCCAGCGCCGTACCGATCGATTCCTGCGCAAGGCCGCGGCCCCACGCGTCCGCGCGCAACGCATAACCGATCTCGCAGCGGAAATGCCGGGCACGCATCTCGTACAGCGTGACCTGGCCGAGGCAGCGATCGTCCGCCGCGTCCGCCACGATCCACGCACACACCTCGCGTGCGCGGAAGCCCGCACGCATCCGGGCTGCATACGCCACCGACTCCTCGCGCGACGTCATCGCGGGACGGCTCCAGTACCGCATCACGCGCGCGTCGGAAAAGATCGCGAACAGGCCGTCGACGTCGTCGTCGCGCACCGGCCGCAGCCGAACGCGTGCGCCGTCGAGCACGGGGAGGTCGGGCAGGGCCTGCAGGCGCGCGCCGAGGGCATCGGCACGTTCGACAAAATCCATCGGGAGATCTCGTGGCTGTGCTAGCGTTATCGATGGTATCCGGGAGGCACGATGAGCGCACAGAAGCGACGCACCAAGATCCTGGCCACACTGGGGCCGGCCACCGACGCACCGGGCGTGCTGGAGGAATTGCTGCGCGCCGGCGTCAACACCGTGCGCCTGAATTTTTCCCACGGCACGGCGGAGGCACACGCCGCACGCGTGGCGCGCGTGCGCGAGGCCGCCCTCGCCGCGGGGCGCGAGGTTGCCATCCTCGGCGACCTGCAGGGCCCGAAGATCCGCATCGAGAAATTCGCCATCGGCAAGGTGGCGCTGAAGGCGGGCGAGAAATTCGCGCTCGAGTGCCGCGCCGACGCCGCGCCCGGCGATGCCACGCGCGTGGGCGTGAGTTATCTCGGCCTGGTCGACGATGTGCTTGCCGGCGACACGCTGCTGCTCGACGACGGCCTCATGAGCCTGAAGGTCGACCGCATCGACGGCGACACCATCCACACCACCGTGCTCACCGACGGCTTTCTCTCCGACCGCAAGGGCCTGAACCGCCTCGGCGGCGGCCTCTCGCTCGGCGCGCTGACCCAGGCCGACCGCGCCCACATCCGGCTCGCGGCGGAACTGGGCGTCGAATTCCTCGCCGTGTCGTTCTGCCGTTCCGCGGCCGACATGGACGAAGCCCGCGCACTGGCGCGCGACGCCGGCAGCGACGCCCACCTCGTGGCCAAGATCGAACGCGCCGAGGCCATCGAGAACCTCGGCGAGATCATCGAGGCCAGCGACGTGGTGATGGTGGCGCGCGGCGACCTGGGCGTCGAGATCGGCGACGCCGAACTGCCCGGCCTGCAGAAGAAGATCATTCGCGAATCGCTGGCGCGCAACAAACTCGTCATCACCGCCACGCAGATGCTGCAGTCGATGGTGGAATCGCCGATTCCCACACGCGCCGAAGTGCTCGACGTGGCCAACGCGGTGATCGACGGCACGGATGCCGTGATGCTGAGCCAGGAAACCGCGGCCGGCAGCTACCCGGTAAAGGCCGTGGAAGCGATGGCGCGCATCTGCCTCGGCGCCGAACGCCAGTTCGAACCCGACCACGATTTCGAATCCGCGCCGCGCGAACTGCAGCGCACCGACCAGGCCATCGCGATGGCCTCGATGTTCCTCGCCGAACACATCCAGGTGCGCGCGATCATCGCGCTCACCGAGTCGGGCGGCACCGCGCGTTACCTCTCGCGCTTCCGCTCCAGCGTGCCGATCTATGCGCTGTCCAAGCACGTGCCGTCGCGCCGCCGCATGGGCCTGATGCGCGACGTGTTCCCGATCGAGTTCGACTCGAAAGGCGAATCCCCGCGCAAGGCGGCGCGCGCCGCAGTGCGGCACCTGTTCTCGCTCGGCCTGCTGGCCGACGGCGATCGCGTGCTGATCACCAGCGGCGACCACATGGAGAAGCTCGGCGCGACGAACACGCTGCGCCTGCTCGCCGTGGGGCCGGACGGCGTGGCGGAAGGCCTGGGCGAGCTCTGAGCGGCGGCGGGGCATGATGCCGGAGCGTGACGCCGGAGCGTGACGCGTCCGGCATTCCGGCGACGGAACTTCGGCTACGCTGCAGCGATCGTTTTGCACACCACATGCAACGGGAGCAGGACATGAAGATTGTGAAGATCGCGGGAGGGCTGTCGGCATGCGTGTTGTCGGCATGTTTGCTTGCGGGGCCGGCGCTGGCGGAGCAGGTGTCCGAACCGTCGGGCGTTGCCGCGAGCGACGAAAGCCTGCTGCTGGTCGAGCATGGCAGCGACAATCTGTGGGTCGCGGAACGCGTCGGCGGCAAGCCGCCGCGGTATTCGGACAAGCTGTTGCATCGGCGCGTCGAGAGTTGCGCGGCCGTCGGCATGATCATCGAGGCCGACGGCACCACCTCCGGCCATCGCATCCTCGACGTGCGCGTGCGCCCGCAGGCGCGTGCGAACGACGCCGAACTGGTCGCGTTGGTCGAGGAATGGGCGATTGCCAATGCGCGCCAGTACCGGTTCAAGCCCGGTATCGATAACCCCGCCGCCCAGCCGGGTTTCACGGCGATGTGGTTCGGCGCCTCGCGCGGCGGCACGTCGTCGGTGGTCGACGAATGTGCGGTGCGTGATCTGAAGCAGGCGCTCGCTCAGCTCGACACTGCAAGGCCTGCCGGGCGCTGACGTTCCGCGCGCGCGGAACGTCAGCGCGTGCTGCACGCCGGCCTTCGCCCACTGCTGTCTGGTTGAAACGTCGTGCCAACGCAGCGCAGCGCGGCGCGCGCTTCACCACAGCAACGCCGAGTGAGACTCGAATCTCGCATTTCCTCCCCACCGTCGTCCCGGCGAACGCCGGGACCCAGCGGCGTTGCTCGGTACTGCTCTCTTTCGGGTTGAAGCCAAAGAAACGTCACTGGGTCCCGGCGTTCGCCGGGACGACGGTGGGGAGGTTCTGCGATCGAGTCGGTCGAGCGTCGCTTGGCCCGGAACAGCGGCATGAGGGGTGTCCGCGACGCAACAAGACGTTCTTGTCGGACAGCAGTGGGCCTTCGCCGGGATGGCGGAGAGGAGGGTTGCCGCACGCGTACCTCGCGCATTTCCACCACTACGCCGCGTCACGCCGCGCGTCGCGCCTCCTGCCATCCCGTTCAGCAAAATCTCGCCCTTTTTCTCATAAACAGCCGCTAAATCCCTGTCCTGCAACAGCTTTGTCGCAGATCCTGCGACGAGTCGAAAAACCCCAATCACGCCAATCAGTTGCGTGACGTGATTCACGTCGAAATTTCGATTGACAGCCCCTTTGCGAGTGCTAAGGTGGCGCCTCGTGTGAAATCCGGGGAAGAAGTGGGTTTTCGTGGCGTATGTTCCAGGGCGAAACAGCAATCACCATCGACGACAAGGGGCGACTGGCCATTCCGACGGCCTATCGCGATCTCGTCGCGCGCGTGGGCGCCAACCGCCTGGTCGTCACCTACAACCCCTACGAACTCGGATGCCTCTGGCTCTATCCGCCGGCGGAGTGGGAAACGGTGCGCGACGAGGTGAACAAGCTGCCGAAGGCCATCAAGGTGCATCGCAACCTCCAGTTGAAACTGGTCGGCGCGGCCACCTTCGTCGACGTGGACGGCAGCGGTCGCCTGTTGCTGCCCGGCAGCCACCGCAACGCCACCGGCATCGAGAAGAAAGCGGTGCTGCTCGGGATGGGCAGCAAGTTCGAATTGTGGAGCGAGCAGGCGCACCTCGCGCAGATCCGTCAGACCATCGGGGAAGACGAGATCAGCGAGGCGATGCTCGGATTGACGCTGTAGTCCGGATGAGCGCCGGTGGCGACCTCCCCCGCGCTCATGTCCCGGTGCTGTACGCCCAGACCCTCGCGGGGCTGAACGTACGCGGGGACGGGCGCTATCTGGACGGCACGTTCGGTCGCGGCGGGCATGCGCGCGGCGTGCTGGAACGGTTGGGGCCGGCGGGACGGCTGCTGCTGATGGACAAGGATCCCGAGGCGATTGCGGTGGCGCAGCGCGAGTTTGCCGGCGATGCGCGCGTGGCGGTGCGGCAGGGCAGTTTTGCCGGGCTGGCGGATTGGAGCGAGACGGACGCCGGGCTGGACGGCGTGCTGTTCGACCTGGGCGTGTCCTCGCCGCAGATCGACCAGCCGCAGCGTGGTTTCAGCTTCATGCAGGACGGTCCGTTGGACATGCGGATGGACCCGGCGACGGGGATGCCTGTTGCGCAGTGGCTGGCGCAGGCGGACGAGCGGGAGATCGCGGACGTGTTGTGGGCGTACGGCGAGGAAAAGCAGAGCCGCAGGATTGCCCGCGCCATCGTGGCGCGCGCCGCGTCGCCGTCGCCGCTTGCCACCACCGCCGAGCTCGCCGATCTCGTCGCCGCCACCATCGGCCGACGCGATCCGCACAAGCATCCGGCCACGCGCACGTTCCAGGCGCTGCGGATCTTCATCAACCGCGAACTGGACGACTTGAACACAGGCCTGGTCGCCGCGGTCTCCCGCCTGCACATCGGCGGGAGACTCGCGGTCATCAGTTTCCATTCGCTCGAGGATCGGGCGGTGAAGCGTTTCATCGCCGAGCTCGCCAAGGCGCCGCCGGGCAACCGCCGCCTGCCCGAACCCACGGCGTTCGTGCCGACGCTGCGCGCTGTCGGCGACGCGATCACCGCCGACGCCGACGAGCTGGCGCACAACCCGCGCGCCCGCAGCGCGGTCCTGCGCGTGGCGGAGAAGCTGCAGTGAGCGTGCGCCTCGTCGTGTTCTCGGTGCTGATCCTCGCCACCATCGGCAGTGCGATCGGCGTGGTCTACACGCGCCACGAGCACCGCCAGTTCTTCATCCAGTCCAGCCGTCTGGAGCGCGAGCGCGACGAGCTCGACATCGAGTTCGGCCGGCTGCAGCTGGAACAGGCCACGTGGGCCGAGACCAGCCGCATCGAGCAGGTGGCCGCGCAGCAGCTGGGCATGAAGTTTCCCGACAGCGCCGACATCGTGGTGATCAAGCCATGAGGCGGACACGCGGCGTCAACACGCGGGCCAGGCTGCTGGCCGTGGTGGCCGTGCTCGGGCTCGGCGCCACGGTGCTGATCGCGCGCGCGGTCGACATGCAGCTGCTCAACGACGACTTCTACCAGCAGCAGGGCGACGCGCGCTTCCTGCGCGAGATCGAGATCCCGACCTCGCGCGGCATGATCACCGACCGCAACGGCGAGCCGCTGGCGGTGTCCACGCCGGTGGAGTCGATCTGGTGCAGCCCGCTGGAGCTGCTGCAGCACACCGACCGCCTGCCGCAGCTGGCGGAGGCGGTGGACATCGACCTCGACACGCTGACCCAGCGCCTGTCCGAGCGCGCCGACAAGGAATTCATGTTCCTGCGCCGGCACATGAATCCGGACGACGCCGACGCGATCCTCGAACTCGGCATTCCGGGCGTGTTTTCGCAGCGCGAGTTCCGCCGCTACTACCCGCTGGGCGAGGTGGTGGCGCATGTGCTCGGCAAGACCAACATCGACGACCACGGCCAGGAAGGTCTCGAGCTCGCGTTCGAGGACTGGCTGTCGGGCACGCCCGGCGCCAAGCGCGTGATCCGCGACCGGCGCGGGCGCATCGTCGAGAACGTCGACCTGATCCGCGCGCCGGAACCGGGGCAGGCGCTCGCGCTGAGCATCGATCGCCGCATCCAGTACCTGGCCTACCGCGAGCTCAAGACCGCGCTGACCGAAAACCAGGCGGCGAGCGGTTCGATCGTGGTGCTGGACGTGTCCAACGGCGAAATCCTCGCGATGGTCAACCAGCCCTCGTACAACCCCAACCTGCGCGAACCCGGCGACGCCGGCAGCCACCGCAACCGCGCGCTCACCGACGTGTTCGAGCCCGGCTCGGTGATGAAATCGTTCACCATCGCCGCCGCGATCGAGGCCGGCAAGTTCACGCCGGACACACCGGTGCCGACCGCACCCGGCTACATCTCCATCGCCGGCTATCCGATCCGCGACTTCAAGAATTACGGCACGCTCACCGTGTCCGGCGTGCTGTCCAAGAGCTCCAACGTCGGCGCCACGAAGATCGCGTCGACCCTGAGCAACGAGCACCAGTACGACATGTACCGCCGCTTCGGCCT
Source organism: Chiayiivirga flava (assembly GCF_014202825.1). Taxonomy (GTDB): domain Bacteria; phylum Pseudomonadota; class Gammaproteobacteria; order Xanthomonadales; family Xanthomonadaceae; genus Chiayiivirga; species Chiayiivirga flava. Next base: position 143,296 of record NZ_JACHHP010000004.1, read on the forward strand.
GGGCCAGGCGAGCGGCAGCGGCTTTCCCGGCGAATCGGCCGGCGTGTTGCCCGGCCCGAACACCTGGGGCCCGACCGAGAAGGCGACGATCTCATACGGTTATGGCCTCAACACCACGCTGCTGCAGCTGGCGCGCGCGTACGCGGCGATCGGCAACGGCGGGCGCCTGATCGAGCCGACCTTCGTGAAGGACGCCAACAATCCGTCCGAGCAGATCATCGATCCGGAACTCGCGCAGCAGATGCTGACCATGCTCGAAGGCGTGACCGCGCCGGGCGGCACCGCCACGCGCGCCAACGTGCTCGGTTACCGCGTGGGCGGCAAGACCGGCACCTCGCGCAAGGCCGCCGGCGGCGGCTATGCCGACAAGAAATACACCGCCGTGTTCGTGGGGCTGGTGCCGGCCTCGCAACCGAAGTTCGTCACCGCGGTGGTGATCCACGAACCGAATTCGTTCGACGCCGCCGGCGCCCTGGTGTACGGCGGCGGCGCGGTGGCCGCGCCCGTGTTCCATCGCGTGATGGACGGCGCGCTGCGGCTCATGGACGTGCAGCCGGACAACGTGCAGCAGTGGTATGCGGCGGCGCCGGCGCCAACCGATCCAACCGCCGAACAGGTGCCCGATTCGGACCCCATGCCCGAGGCGATCGGCGTGCCCACTGCCGCCGCCTCGGCACCCGGAGCGACGCCGTGATGCGCCTGGACATGCTGCTCGGCGACAGCCACGCACCGCCGATCGAGATCGACGCGCTCACGCTCGACAGCCGCGCGGTGACGCCGGGTGCCGCGTTCGTCGCGCTCGGCGGCGGCAGCACGCACGGCCTGCGCCACGCACCGCAGGCGCTGGCCGCCGGCGCCGCGTGCGTGCTGTTCGAGCCGCCGGCTCCGGACGACATCGTGCTGCCCGATGCCGCCATTCCCGTGCCCGGCCTGCGCGCCACACTCGGCGCGATGGCCGATCGATTCTTCGGGGCACCGTCGCACGCGCTGACCGTCATCGGCGTCACCGGCACCAACGGCAAGACGTCCACCGTGCAGTTGCTGGCGCAGGCGTTCAGCAATGCGGGCGCCGTCGCCGGCAGCATCGGCACGCTCGGCGCCGGCCTGCACGGTGCCATCGCCGCGGGCGAGCGCACCACGCCGGACGTGATCGGCGTGCACGGCCTGCTCGCACGCATGCGCGACGCGCGGGCCAGCCATGTGGCGATGGAAGTCTCGTCGCATGCGCTGGACCAGGGCCGTGTCGACGCGGTGGCGTTCGACGTGGCCGTGTTCACCAACCTCACGCGCGACCACCTCGACTACCACGGCACGATGGCGGCCTACGGCGCGGCCAAGGCGCTGCTGTTCGACTGGCCCACGCTCGACGCGGCAGTGATCAACATCGACGATGCCTTCGGCCCGACACTCGCCACGCGCCGCGGCGCCGCGCCGCGGCAGATCACGCTGAGCTCGCGTGGTGCGCAGGCGACGCTGCGTGCCGACGCCATCGTGCCGAATGCGGCCGGCCTGCACTTCGACCTGATCCACGAGGGTCGCAGCCTGCCGGTGCGCAGCCGCCTGCTCGGCCGCTTCAACGTCGACAACCTGCTGGCGGTCGCCGGCACGCTGCTCGCGCTCGACTGGGCGTTCGCGGACATCGTCGACGCACTCGCCGCGCTCGAACCCGTGCCCGGCCGCATGAGCCGACTCGGCGGCGACGCCGCGACACCGCTGGTGGTGATCGACTACGCCCACACCCCCGACGCACTCGAACAGGCGCTCGCGACGCTGCGCTCGCACACCGCCGGCCGGCTGTTCTGCGTGTTCGGCTGCGGCGGCGAACGCGATCGCGGCAAGCGTCCGCAGATGGCGCGCATCGCAGACGCCGCCGCCGATGTCGTCATCGTCACCGACGACAATCCGCGACGCGAACCGGGCGACGCGATCGTCGCCGAGATCGTCGCGGGCTTCGCCACGGCAGCAGTCCCCCTCGACGCCAACACCTCGAACCCTTCGGCGGCACGCATCGAAGGAACGCTTCTCCCGCAACGCGGGGGAAGCTGCCGGCAGGCTGAAGGGGGGGCTCTTGCTCGGATCTTCATCCAGCGCGACCGCGCCAAGGCCATCATCGCCGCCATCGCCGCCGCATTGCCCGGCGACACGGTGCTGATCGCCGGCAAAGGCCACGAGCCCTGCCAGGAAGTCGACGGCATCAAGCATCCCTTCGACGACCTCGCGCACGCCCGCGCCGCGCTGGAGACGCGCGCATGAGGCCGTTCCTGCTATCGGATGCCGCCGGCTGGTGCGAAGGCCGCCTGCTCGGCGCCGACGCCACGGTGGGCGGCGTCGGGATCGACTCGCGCACGGTCGAGGCCGGCGGGCTTTTCGTCGCGCTGCGCGGCGAGCAGGTCGACGGCCATGCATTCGTCGCCGCGGCCGCCGAACGCGGTGCGGCGGGGGCGCTGGTCGCGCGGCCGGTGGACGCGGATCTGCCGCAGATCGTCTGCGGCGACACGCAGACCGCGCTCGGCGACATCGCCGCCGCGCTTGCCGAAACGCGCAGCACCACCGTCATCGGCATCACCGGCAGCAACGGCAAGACGTCGACGAAGACGCTCACGCACGCGATCCTGTCGCAGGTCGGCAGCACCTACGCCAATCCCGGCAACTTCAACAACGAGCTGGGCCTGCCGCTGGCGCTGATCGACCAGCCCGAAGACGCGCGCTTCGGCATCTGCGAGATGGGCGCGGGCCAGCCCGGCGACATCGCCTATCTTGCCGCCATCGCGCGGCCGCGCATCGCGCTGGTCAACAACGTCGCCGCGGCGCATCTGGAGCGCATGGGTTCGCTGCTGGGCGTGGCGCAGACAAAGGGAGCGATCTACGACGCCCTGCCGCCGGACGGCGTGGCGGTGATCAATGCCGACGACGCCTTCGGCCCGTATTTCGCGCAGCGCGCCGCGCCGCGCCGGGTAGTGCGCTTCGGCATCGACGCCACCGCCGAGGTGTTCGCCACCGCCATCGAAGCCTCGGACGAGGGCACGCGGTTCACGCTGCACACGCCGATCGGCGAGATTGCCGTCGCGCTGCCGCTGGGTGGGCGTCACCAGCTGATGAACGCGCTCGCCGCGGCGTCGATCGCGCTTGCGGCCGACGCGCCGCTGCAGGCCATCGCGGCCGGGCTCGCCGCCGCGCCGCGCGTGCCCGGACGCCAGCAGCCGCACCGGCTCGAGAGCGGCGCGCTGCTGCTCGACGACAGCTACAACGCCAACCCCGGCTCCGTGGCCGCGGCCATCGCGAGCCTTGCGGCCGCAGCACGGCGCGAATCCGGCGCCGAAGCCTGGCTCGTGCTCGGCGACATGCGCGAGCTCGGCGAAGGCGCGCGGCACCTGCATGCGGAGGTCGGCGACGCGGCGCGCGATGCGGGCATCCGCCGCCTGTTCACCGTCGGCGAACTCAGCGCCGCGGCAACCCGGGCCTTCGGTCCCGGCGCGCGGCATTTTGACGATCAGGCCGGTCTCGCCGACGCCTTGCGCGACGCGCTGCACGGCAACGTGATCTGCCTGGTGAAGGGCTCGCGCGGCAGCCGCATGGATCGCATCGTCGCCATGTTGCTGGGCGCGGAGAGCAGCGGGGTGCATCATGCTGCTTGAACTCGCACGCTGGCTCGAACAGTTCGCCGGCGTGTTCGCCGTGTTCAACTACATCACGCTGCGTTCGATTCTGGCTGCGCTGACCGCGCTGGCGGTGTCGCTGCTGTTCGGACCGTACGCGATCCGCAAACTCGCGAGTGTCAAGCACGGCGGCCAGCCGATCCGCACCGACGGCCCGCAGTCGCATTTCTCCAAGGCAGGCACGCCGACGATGGGCGGCGCGCTGATCCTGTTCGCGGTGCTGATCGCAACGCTGCTGTGGGCCAATCTGGCAAACCGCTACATCTGGATCGTGCTTGCGGTCACCGTCGCGTTCGGTGCCATCGGCTGGCTCGACGACTGGATCAAGATCGTGCGGCGCGATCCGAACGGCCTGAAGTCGCGCTGGAAGTATCTGCTGCAGTCGATCTTCGGGCTCGCCGCGGCGCTGGTGCTGTACTACACGGCCGATGCGCCGTCCAACACCACGTTCTACCTGCCGCTGCTGAAGGATTTCGCGCTGCCGCTCGGGATCGGGTTCGTTGCCGTGGCCTACCTGGGCATCGTCGGATTCTCCAACGCGGTCAATCTCACCGACGGCCTCGACGGACTCGCGATCATGCCGGCGGCGCTCGTGGCGTGCGCGCTGGGCGTGTTCGCCTACGTCGCGGGCAATGCGGTCTTCGCCAGCTACCTGCAGATGCCGCAGGTGCCGGGCGCGGGCGAGCTGACGATCATCTGTGCCGCCATCGCCGGCGCCGGGCTCGGCTTCCTGTGGTTCAACACCTATCCTGCGATGGTGTTCATGGGCGACATCGGCGCGCTCGCGCTCGGTGCCGCGCTCGGCACCATTGCGCTGATCGTGCGGCAGGAAGTGTTGCTGGCGCTGATGGGCGGCGTGTTCGTGATCGAGATGTTCTCGGTCATCGCGCAGGTCGCGAGCTTCAAGCTCACCGGCAAACGCATTTTCCGCATGGCACCGATCCACCATCACTTCGAGCTCAAGGGCTGGCCGGAACCGCGCGTGATCGTGCGCTTCTGGATCATCACCGTGGTGCTCGTGCTCGTGGGTCTTGCGACCCTGAAGGTGCGGTGATGGACGCTCCGGTGTTCAACGGCCTGTTCAACGCCGAGCGCGTGCGCCAGGCGTTCCGGCTCGGCGAAATCGAGGGCCGCTACGACCGCGTGCTGTTCGGCACGGCGGTGGCGCTCGCAAGCCTCGGGCTGATCATGGTCGCGTCCAGTTCGATCGCGATCGCCGAGGGCCTGGAGGTCGGTCCGTTCTATTTCCTGCTGCGTCACGTGGTGTTCCTGTGCGGCGGCGTGGCCATCGCATTCGCGATCGCGCGGCTGGAGCTCAAGCACGTGGAGCGCAGCAGCCAGCTGCTGCTGTTGCTGTGCTTCCTGCTGCTGGTGGCGGTGTTCGTTCCGGTGCTCGGCGTGACGGTGAACGGCGCGCGCCGCTGGATCAACCTCGGCGTGTCGAATTTCCAGACGGTCGAGGTGGTGAAGCTGCTGCTGATCGTGTGGCTCGCGAGTTACCTCGTGCGTTACCGCGAGCAGGTGCAGACGCGCTGGTGGGGCATCATCAAGCCGCTCGGCATCGCAGGCGGGCTCGTGGTGCTGCTGCTTGCACAGCCGGATTTCGGTTCCGCGCTGCTGATCTGCGCGATCACCGGCGGCATGATCTGGCTCGGCGGCGTGCGCGTGCGCAACCTCGTGGCACCGATGCTGGTGGCCGCACCGATGATGGCGGTGGCGGCGATGTCGGAGTCGTACCGCGTCAAGCGGCTGACCTCGTTCCTCGACCCGTGGGCCGATCCGTTCAACGACGGCTTCCAGCTCACTCAGGCACTGATCGCGATCGGCCGCGGCGAGTGGCTCGGCGTCGGCCTCGGCGGCAGCGTGCAGAAACTGTTCTACCTGCCCGAGGCGCACACCGATTTCATCTTCGCGGTGATCGCCGAGGAGCTGGGCTTCGCCGGCATCCTGCTGGTGATCGGACTGTTCGCGCTGCTCGTGGGGCGCGCCTGCTGGCTGGGCTTGCGCGCGGTCGAGCTGGGCCGCCATTTCGCGGGCTACTGTGCCTTCGGGGTGGCGCTGTGGATCGGGCTGCAGGCGCTGGTCTCGATCGGCGTGAACCTCGGCGTGCTGCCGACCAAGGGCCTGACCCTGCCGCTGATCTCGTCCGGCGGATCGAGTGTGCTGATGACGTGCGCGGCCATCGGGCTGCTGCTGCGCGTGAGTTTCGAGATCGATCGCACCGAGCGCCAGGTGGCACGCCTGCGCCACGGCGTGAACGCGGCCACGCTCGACGCCGACGAACTCGATCCGGCACCGCCCGTGCCGAATTTCGCCGGCATGCCGACGCCGGTGATGGGTCCGGTGCGCGGCCGCGTCGAACCCACGTTGGGAGCGATGCGATGAGCGCCGCGCCCGTGGCCATCCTCGCCGGCGGCACCGGCGGACACATCTTTCCGGGCCTGGCCGTGGCGCGGACGCTGCGCGATCGCGGCGTGCCGGTGATCTGGCTCGGTGCGCGCGGCCGCATGGAAACGCGGCTGGTGCCGGCGCAGGGTTTCGCACTGGAAACCATCGAGATCTCCGCACTGCGCGGACAAGGGTCGCTGTCCACGCTCACCGCGCCGCTGCGCGTGCTGCGCGCGGTGTGGCAGGCGCGCTCGGTGCTGCGCCGGCATCGTCCACGCGCGGTGATCAGTTTCGGCGGGTTTGCCGCAGGCCCCGGCGGCCTTGCCGCGCGGCTTTCGGGCCTGCCGCTGCTGGTGCACGAGCAGAACCGCGTGCCCGGCCTCACCAACCGCGTGCTCGCGCGGCTCGCGCGGCGCGTGCTGCAGGGGTTTCCCGGCAGCTTCGCCGCCGTGCTGCAGCCCGTGACGGTGGGCAATCCGGTGCGCCGCGAGATCGCCGCGCTGCCGTCGCCGGACGAACGCCTGGCCGGGCGCAGCGGTCCGGTCCGCGTGCTCGTGCTCGGCGGCAGCCAAGGCGCGCGCGCACTGAACGATGGCGTGCCGCAGGCGCTCGCGATGCTTGGCGCCGAGGCGCGGCTGGAGGTGCTGCATCAGTGCGGGGAGCAGTTCGCCGAGCGCACCGCGCAGGCGTATGCGCAGGCCGGAATCGCGGCGACGATCGAGCCCTTCATCGCCGACATGGCGCACGCGTATGCCTGGGCCGATCTCGTGATCTGCCGCGCCGGCGCGCTGACGCTTGCCGAAGTGTGCGCCACCGGCGTCGGCAGCGTGCTGGTGCCGTTCCCGCATGCCGCCGACGATCACCAGACGCGCAATGCCGAATTTCTCGTGACCCACGCCGCGGCCGCGCTGGTGCCCGAGAGCGACGCGTTCGCCGAGCGTCTTGCCGACAGCCTGCGCGTGCCGCTCGCCGATCCCGCCCTGCGCCTGCAGTGGGCCAACGCATCGCGCGCGCTGGCCCGCCCCGAGGCGGCCGAACGCGTCGCCGACGAAATCCTTGCCGAGGCCAGTGCATGAAACGTCTCCGTGCCGGCAGCGATTTCGCCAGCGCCTTCCGCCGCGTGCACTTCATCGGCATCGGTGGCGTCGGCATGAGCGGCATCGCGGAAGTGCTGTGCACGCTCGGCTACAGCGTGTCGGGCTCGGACAAGGGCGAGTCTGCGGCCACGCGACGGCTGGCGGCGATGGGAGCGACGGTGGCGCTCGGACACGACGCGGTCAACGTCGAGGGCGTGGATGTGGTCGTCGTCTCCAGCGCGATCCGGCGCGACAACCCGGAGCTGAAGGCCGCGCGCGCGCAGCGCATTCCGATCGTCCCGCGCGCGGAAATGCTGGCCGAACTCATGCGCTTCCGCCGCGGCATCGCCGTGGCCGGCACGCACGGCAAGACAACGACGACGAGCCTCGTCGCCAGCGTGCTGAGCGAAGGCGGCATGGACCCGACCTTCGTGATCGGCGGCCAGCTGCTGTCGGCAGGCGCCAACGCGCGCCTGGGCGGCGGCGAATGGCTCGTGGCGGAAGCCGACGAGAGCGACGGATCGTTCCTGCGCCTCACCCCGCTCATCGCCGTCGTCACCAACATCGATGCCGATCACCTCGAAAACTACAACAACGACTTCGCCAACGTGCGGGCCGCGTTTTCCGAATTCCTGCACCGCCTGCCGTTCTACGGCCTCGCCATCCTGTGCATCGACGACGACGAAGTGCGCGCACTCGCCGCCGAGATGCCGCGCCACGTCATCACCTACGGCCACGCGCCGGATGCGGAAGTGCGCGCGGAAAACGTCACGCAGCAGGGCAACTTCAGCCGCTTCACGCTGTGCCTGCCCGGCGCCGCGCCGCAGCCGGTGACGCTGAACCTGCCCGGACGCCACAACGTGCAGAACGCGCTCGCCGCGGCCGCGATCGGCTGGCAGCTCGGTGTCGAAGCCGGCGCCATCGCGCGTGCGCTGGAGAACTTCCAGGGCATCGGCCGGCGCTTCAACCTGCTCGGCGAACTGAGCCTGGAACACGGCAGCGCCACGCTGGTCGACGACTACGGCCACCATCCGCGCGAACTGGCCGCCGTCTTCGCCGCGGCCCGCGCCGGCTGGCCGGACAAGCGTCTGGTGGTCGCGTTCCAGCCGCACCGCTACAGCCGCACGCGCGACCTGCTCGACGACTTCGCTGCCGTGCTGGCGGAGGTCGATGCGCTGGTGCTGACCGAGGTCTATCCGGCCGGCGAAACGCCGATTCCCGGCGCCGACGGCAAGGCGCTGGCACGCACCATCCGCGCGCGCGGCAAGGTCGATCCCGTGCTCGTGCCGCATCCGCGCGAACTCGCCGACGTGCTGCCCGGCGTGCTGCAGGACGGCGATCTGCTGATCCTCGCCGGCGCCGGCGACATCGGCCACGCGGCGCAGGAACTCGCCGCGCACGGACTGCATGGAGGCAAGGCATGAACGACAGCATCACCATCCCGCCGCAGCGCATCGCCAACAGCGCCGACTTCGGTCGCGTCGCCGTGCTGCTCGGCGGCACCTCGTCCGAACGCGAGGTCTCGCTGGACTCCGGCGGCAACGTCGTCGATGCGCTGCGCGCGCGCGGTGTCGATGCCTTTCCGGTTGACGGCATTCCGGCGCTGATCGAAGCCCTCCGCAACCAGCTGGTCGACCGCGTCTTCAACATCCTGCACGGCAACAAGGGCGGCGGCGAAGACGGCGTGGTGCAGGGCCTGCTCGAAGCGTTCGGCGTGCCGTGCACCGGCTCTGGCGTGCTCGGCACCGCGCTCGCGATGGACAAGATCCGCAGCAAGCAGGTGTGGCTGGCGCTTGATCTTCCGACGCCGCGCTACAGGCGCCTGTCGAAAGGCGACGATGTGCATGTCGCCGCACGCGAACTCGGCCTGCCGGTGATCGTGAAGCCGGCGTGCGAAGGCTCGAGCGTCGGCGTCAGCCGCGTGTTCGACGACAAGGACCTCGATGCCGCCGTCGAACTCGCCGCGAAGTACCCCGGCGAACTGCTGATGGAACAACTGATCCATGGTGATGTGGAGCAGGGCACGGACAACGGCGCCGGCGAATACACCGTAGGCATCCTCGATGGCGTCGCGCTGCCGAGCATCCGCATCGTGCCGGCCACCGAATACTACGACTACCACGCCAAGTACGTTGCCGACGACACGCAATACGTTTGCCCCGGCCTCGAGGGCGCAGCCGAAGCTCGGATGCGCAGGCTCGCCCTCGCGGCTTTTCATGCGGTCGGCTGCAGCGGCTGGGGCCGCGTCGACCTGATGCGCGACGGCGAAGGTCGCGATTTCCTGCTCGAGGTGAACACCGCGCCCGGCATGACCAGCCACTCGCTCGTGCCAAAGGCCGCGCGCGCGGTCGGCATCGATTTCGAGGAACTGTGCTGGCGCGTGCTGGAAACGTCGCTGCCCGCCGTTTCTCGGGATTCGGGATTCGCGATTCGAGATTCGAAAGAGCATGTCGCCCGCTCTTCCACGAATCACCAATCACCAATCACCAGTCCCGCCCCGGAGGGCCGCTGATGCACGGCCTCGCCCGCCTGCTTGCCTGGGTCATCGCGCTCTCGCTGGTGACGCTGCCGGTGGTCGCCGTGCTCAACGGCTGGATCGCCTCGGACCACTGGCCGTTGCAGACCCTGCGCGTCACCGCGCAGTACGAACGCGTGAGTGCGGAGCAGATCCGCGCCGCGGCGTCGGCGCAGCTGGGAAAGGGTTTCTTCGCGGTCGATCTCGCCGAAGTCCGCTCCGCGGTTGCGTCGCTGCCGTGGGTGGAGCGCGTGGAGGTGCGCAAGCGCTGGCCCGACGTGCTCGACATCACGGTCGCCGAACACCGCGCGTTCGCGCGCTGGGACGGCGATCGCCTGCTGTCGGATCACGGCCAGCTGTTCCGCGCCCCCGGTGGCGACGATCTGCAAGGCCTGCCGGAGCTGTTCGGACCGGACGAGCGCATCGCCGAGGTGGTGGCGTTCCACGCCAACGCCCTGCGCATCCTCGCCGGGACCGGCCTGCAGGTGCGCGGTGCGCGTCTGTCCGCGCGCGGCAGCTGGAGCCTGGTGCTGGGCAACGGTGCACGCGTGATGGTGGGCCGCAGCGCACAGCCGCAGGAGCGGCTCGCGCGGCTGGTGCGGGTGTTGCCGCAGCTGCTCACCGAACGCCGCCCGTTCGAGCGCATCGATCTGCGCTACACCAACGGCTTCGCGGTGCATTGGGCGGCGGAGCCGGGAGTCGGGAATGGAGAGTCGGGAATCGATGAAGAGCGGGTGGCAACGCCCGACCTGACCTTCGTTACCCCGCCCCTTCGCGGACCCGCACATGCGCCGTTCCTGATCCCGACGACTCCAGAGTCCCGATTCCCGATTCCCGGCTCCACCCCGCGTCCCGACTCCCGATTCCCCATTCCCGGCGTTAACGCATGAACCGCAAGGGCGACAAATCGCTGATCGTCGGCCTCGACATCGGCACCTCGAAAGTGGTGGCGCTGGTCGGCGAGTTTTCGCCGGGCAATCCGATCGAGGTGATCGGCATCGGCTCGCACGCCTCGCACGGGCTCAAGCGCGGCGTGGTGGTGGACATCGAATCGACGGTCAATTCGATCCAGCGCGCGATCGAGGAAGCCGAACTCATGGCGGGCTGCGAGATCCGCAGCGTGTATGCGTCGATCTCCGGCAGCCACACGCAGTGCAAGAACTCGCCGGGCATCGTGCCGATCAAGGACGGCGAGGTCACCTACGCCGACATGGATCGCGTGCTGGAAGCGGCGAAGGCCGTGGCGATTCCGAGCGACCAGCGCATCCTGCATGCGATTCCGCAGGAGTACATCGTCGACAACTCGCAGGAAGGCATCCGTCATCCGGTGGGGATGTCGGGCGTGCGGCTCGAAGTGCGCGCCCATCTGGTGGTCGGCGCGCTGAGCGCGGCGCAGAACATCGGCAAGTGCGTGAACCGTTGCGGGCTGCAGGTCGACGATTTGATCCTCGGCTCGCTCGCATCGAGCCAGGCCGTGCTGACCACGGACGAGAAGGAACTCGGAGTGGCGCTGGTCGACATCGGCGCCGGAACCACCGACATCGCCGTGTTCGCGCAAGGCGCGATCCGGCACAGCGCGAGCCTGCCGATCGCGGGCGACCAGGTGACGAACGACATCGCGCACCTGCTGCGCACGCCGACGCCGCACGCCGAGGAAATCAAGGTGCGCTACGCCTGCGCGCTCGCGCAGCTCGCCACCGCGGAAGAATCGATCCAGGTGCCGAGCGTGGGCGATCGCCCGCCGCGGCGTCTCGCGCGGCAGGCGCTGGCGGAGGCGGTGCAGAACCGTTACGAGGAAATCTTCGAGATGGTGCAGGCGGAGCTGCGCCGCTCCGGCTTCGAGGAATTGGTGCGCGCCGGCCTCGTGCTGACGGGCGGCGCCGCGAAGATGGAAGGCGTCACCGAGCTTGCCGAGGAAATGCTGCACATGCCCGTGCGCATCGGCATTCCGCAGTACGTGACGGGCCTGGGCGAAGTGGTGGGCAATCCGGTGCATGCCACCGGCGTGGGCCTGCTGTTGTGGGGCAGCCAGATCGAGAACCCGCGCCGTCCGGCAAGTGCGCCGGGCAGGGCGGGGACGTTCTGGTCGAAGGTCAAGAACTGGTATCGGGGGGAGTTCTGACGAGCGACGTGGCGCGACAGGTCTGCGCGATACGTGCGGCGTGACGAGCGGGTGTGTGACGCAGGAACGCGGTTCTCGCGACACCACCCACCCGTCATTCCCGCGAATGCGGAAATCCAGTGCCCCTTCTCGGTTCTGACTTTGACTTGATCGGTTGGCGACGCAGCGGAGAGCAACACCAAGAAGGGGCGCTGGATTCCCGCATTCGCGGGAATGACGGAAGAGGGGTAGAGGCAAGCGGCGAGTTGGTCGCGAAAGCGCGAGACGAAAGCGCGAGACGAAAGCAGAAGACGGAAGCAGAAGACGGAAGCGGGCAGGGCAGACATCGGCAACACACAGCAACACGGCAAGCGCACCAAACATCACGCGCTGCCGGCAGCAACAGGGAATAGACGAGCGCAGCGACGAGGCTGACGCCCGTGTGGTTCCTGGAACTGACCGGCATCGCATCCAAACACAGGGCTAGTTGTTTTACGGAGGAAACAGGCAATGTTCGAATTGGTCGATCGAGTGGCACCCAACGCGGTAATCAAGGTGATCGGTGTGGGCGGCGGCGGCGGCAACGCCGTGGCGCACATGGTCAATTCCAATGTCGACGGTGTGGAGTTCATCTGCGCCAACACCGATTCGCAGGCGATCCGCAACGTCGGCGCGAAACAGATCCTCCAGCTCGGTGGCAACGTCACCAAGGGGCTGGGCGCCGGCGCGAATCCGGAAGTCGGTCGCCAGGCCGCGCTGGAAGACCGCGAGCGCATCGTCGAAGCGCTGGAAGGCGCCGACATGGTGTTCATCACCGCCGGCATGGGCGGCGGCACCGGCACGGGCGCGGCCCCGGTCGTGGCCCAGCTCGCGAAGGAAATGGGCATCCTCACCGTGGCCGTGGTCACCAAGCCGTTCCCGTTCGAAGGCCGCCGCCGCATGCAGGTGGCGCTCAAGGGCATCGAGGAACTGAGCCACCACTGCGACTCGCTGATCACCATCCCGAACGAGAAGCTCATCACCGTGCTCGGCCGCGAGGCAACGATGGTGCAGGCGTTCCGCGCTGCCAACGACGTGCTGCAGGGCGCGGTGCAGGGCATCGCGGACCTGATCGTCCGACCGGGCCTGATCAACGTCGACTTCGCCGACGTGCGCACCGTGATGTCCGAGATGGGCATGGCGATGATGGGCAGCGGCACGGCGCGCGGCGACGAACGCGCGATGGAAGCGGCCGAGAAGGCGATCAGCAACCCGCTGCTCGACGATGTGAACCTGGCCGGCGCCAACGGCATCCTCGTCAACATCACCGCCGGCCCGGACTTCACGATGCGGGAATTCGACGAAGTCGGCCGCGCCATCGACGAATTCGCGTCCGAAGACGCCACGGTGGTCATCGGCACCGTGCTCGACCACGAGATGCAGGACGAAGTCCGCGTCACCGTGGTGGCGACCGGCCTCAACCGCGTCGCCGTGCGCCAGCCGGTCAAGACGCCGGAGCGGGGCGAGCGCGAGATGCACCAGCGCCCGCAGGTGAAACTCGTGCGAAATGCCACCACCGGCGCCATCGACTACGGCGCGATGGCCGAGCCGATGCCCGGAACCACCTCGCACGTGGCCACGGCACCGTCCCGGAACCGCCACGAGGCGCCGTCGAACGACGTTGCGATCGATTACCTGGACATTCCGGCCTTCCTCCGGCGCCAGGCGGACTGATCGTGCAAAACGCGCGTCAGGTCCGGTTCAGTCGTGCAAACGCCTGCCCGGACCGGACCGCGGACGCGGCCGGCGCGGCGCGAATTCGAGCGCCGGCGCGGCTTTCACGTGCGGACGGGAGCACGCGGACGGCGCCGAGAGGCGGAACGGGGTGGCCAGCATGACGGCAGGATGTTGCAGAAAAGCGACATGGCGTGGCGATTCCGCCGCGCGGAGCATTTGTCGGCCAGTGGCGCCATGCTATTCTCCGGACGCTTTTTGCCGCGCTCCTGCCCCGGAGATAGCACCGTAATGATCAAACAAAGAACACTGAAAAACGCCATCCGCGCCACCGGCGTCGGATTGCACTCGGGCGACAAGGTCTACATGACATTGCGCCCCGCCGCCGTCGATACCGGCATCGTCTTCCGCCGCACCGATCTTCCCGTTCCCGTCGATATCCGCGCCACCGCGGAAAACGTCGGCGACACCATGCTCTCCACCACGCTGATGGAGAACGGTGCGCGCGTGGCCACGGTCGAACACCTGCTGTCCGCGCTCGCGGGCATGGGCATCGACAATGCCTACGTGGATCTGTCCGCGCCGGAAGTGCCGATCATGGACGGCTCCGCCGGCCCGTTCGTCTTCCTGCTGCAGTCGGCCGGCATCGTGGAACAGGCGTCAGCCAAGCGCTTTGTCCGCATCAAGCGCACGATCACCGTGAAAGACGGCGACAAGTGGGCCCGCTTCGAGCCGTTCGACGGCTTCAAGGTCGGCTTCTCGATCGACTTCAACCACCCGGTGTTTTCCAAGAACCTCTCGAAGGCCGAGATCGACTTCTCCACGACCTCGTTCGTGAAGGAAGTGTCGCGCGCCCGCACCTTCGGCTTCATGAAGGACATCGAGATGCTGCGCGAGCGCAACCTCGCGATGGGCGGTTCGATGGACAACGCCATCGTGCTCGACGACTACCGCGTGCTCAACGAAGACGGCCTGCGTTACGAGGACGAATTCGTCAAGCACAAGATCCTCGACGCCATCGGCGACCTCTACCTGCTCGGCCACAGCCTCGTGGGTGCCTTCTACGGCTACAAGTCCGGCCACCAGCTCAACAACATCCTGTTGCGCACGCTGCTGGCGGACCAGACGGCCTGGGAAGAGGTCACCTACGAGGACAACGACGCCGCGCCGATCTCGTACGCGCATCCGGCCCACGCCGCGCTCTGAGCGCGCGCCCGGGCCGGGCGACTGCGTGTCGATCCACTTCGCTCGCCGGATGCCGGCCGGGCAGCGTGCAATGCACGCGACCGGTTCCGGTCCGACGTACGCCGTTTGCCTGTGACACGTCTCACATTTGCGACGAAGCGTTGTCGCGAAATGCACAGTGTTGCGAATTGGCGACTAGCAAACCGCCCGAAAGTGTGAAATAAAGACACGCCCCCCGCTCGGGGGCACGGGCCATCGGCCCGCACGGACGAACAATCAGGCCACGGAGGCCATGGTCAACAGCTGCGACTTCAATTCCGGGTCTTCCACTGTTGCCGCCGCCGCCCGCAATGCATCGCGCGCGGCCTGGGTTAGGGGTGAAGGCGATGCCGCGTCCGGGGGGACGGGCAGCATCGTTGCCACTTTCACGGTCATTGCGCTGGCGGAAATTCCAGCTGCCGATGCCGCGTCTCGGATGACGTCGGCGTACAGACGCAGCTTGGCTTTCCACACCGGCGAATCGACCAGAAAGACAAGCCTGCCGTCGCGCACGTTTCCCAATCTGACGTGGGATGCGAGCGGTTCGGGCAGGGACTGGCGCAGTTGCTTGTCGAGTGTCCGCAGATGCGCGGCACGCTCGACCACGCTGCCCGTATCGCCGGAGGTGGCGGCCGTCAGGGCCGCACGGAAGGTGGACGGACCGGCGGTGGATGGATTGAAGCGCTGCATGGGCGAACGATCAGAATCAGTGTGGTATCGATGAACGTCATCATCGTAGCGAAGTTCCTTCGGGCTCCGCAGAAGTTTTCTTTCGACCAGCCCCGCACCATCGCGCTGTTTGCGGCGGGACTGTTGGGAATCCTCTCGCTCGGTGCGGGAGTGGGTTACGCAGCCAGCCTCGTCGCTGGCGACAACGGTGTCCAGGCACAGACCCTGCGCGAGGAGATCGAGCAGCAACGCGACGAACTCGACGCCGCCCGCGGCGATGCCCAGCGCGAACTCAACGCCATGGCGATCAAGCTCGCCGAACTGCAGGCCCAGGCCACCCGGCTCAACGCCCTCGGCGAACGCCTGACCCAGATCGCACGTCTGGACGATGGCGAATTCAATTTCGCCGACACCCCCGCCGTCGGCGGTCCGCAGACCGACGCTCTGGCCGCGGTGCCGACCGGAACCGAGCTGCACTCCTCCATCGACGAGCTGGGCATGCGCCTGTCGATGCAGTCCGAACAGCTGCTGCTGCTCGAAAGCCTCCTGTCCGATCGCGACCTCGATGCAGCCCTGCTGCCGACCGGCCTGCCGGTGCGGTCCGGCTATGCCTCGTCGGGCTACGGCACACGCGCCGATCCGTTCAGCGGCTACAGCGCGTTTCACCGTGGCGTCGATTTCAACGGCCCGCGCGGGTCCGACGTGCTGAGCGTCGCCGATGGCGTGATCTATTTCGCCGGGAAGCGGTCCGGCTACGGCAATGTCGTCGAGATCGACCACGGTAACGGCTACCGCACGCTGTACGCGCACAACCAGCAGAACCTGGTGAAGGAAGGCGAGCGTGTGAAGGCCGGCGACGTGATCGCCAAGATGGGCTCCACCGGCCGCGCCACCGGCAACCACGTGCACTTCGAGGTGTGGTTGAACGGCAAGGTGGTCAATCCGAGCCAGTACCTGCGCAACGCGCGGGGGTGAGTTCCTTCCGGGCGCCGCGCCTCGCGCCACGCTAAGCGCTGCAACCAGCGCCAACCCGGCCAGCCTGAATTCCTTCTCCCGCCGGGAGAAGGAACCCAGAGTGGGGACAGCGGCAAGCGCCGGGCGTCCGGGCGACAGATCGATCGACGGCGCAGCCGATCCGATCGCCGCATTTCCCCATCGCCCCCGCCTTGATTCGCCCTCCCGGCTCCCACAGGTTAAAATCCCCGTCTTTGCCCGGTCGGGCGCGCCGCGTCGCGCCGCCCGCCCATCGTCCTTTCCGGAACCCCGCATGTTCAACAAGCTCCTCACCAGCATCTTCGGCAGCCGCAACGAACGCCTGCTCACGCAGCTGAGCAAGAACGTCAAGCGCATCAACGCGCTGGAGCCGGAGTTCGAGAAGCTCGACGACGACACCCTGCGCGGCAAGACCGCCGAATTCCGCGCCCGCCTGGACAAGGGCGAAACCCTCGACCAGCTGCTGCCCGAAGCCTTCGCCACCATGCGCGAAGCCGCGCGCCGCGTGCTCGGCATGCGCCACTACGACGTGCAGCTGATCGGCGGCATGGTGCTGCACATGGGCAAGATCGCCGAGATGCGCACCGGCGAAGGCAAGACCCTCGTCGGCACGCTGCCGGTGTACCTCAACGCGCTCGCCGGCAAGGGTGTGCACGTGGTGACGGTCAACGACTACCTCGCACGCCGCGACTCGGCCTGGATGGGCAAGGTCTACACCTGGCTCGGCCTGACGGTGGGCGTGGTGTATCCGGGCATGCCGCACTCGGACAAGAAGGGTGCCTACGCCGCCGACATCACCTACGGTACCAACAACGAATACGGCTTCGACTACCTGCGCGACAACATGGCGCTGTCGAAGGACGACCGTTTCCAGCGCGGCCTCAACTTCGCCATCGTCGACGAGGTCGACTCCATCCTCATCGACGAAGCGCGCACCCCGCTGATCATCTCCGGTCCGGCCGACGAATCGCCGGAACTGTACGTCAAGGTCAACCGCATCGTGCCGAAGCTGCAGCGGCAGGCGGCCGAAGACAGCGAGGGCGACTACTTCGCGGACGAAAAATCCAAGCAGGTGCACCTGTCGGAAACCGGCATGTCGCACGCGGAAGAGCTGCTGCTGGAGGCCGGCATCATCGCCGAAGGCGACGGACTGTATTCGGGCTCCAACCTCGCCGTGGTGCATCACCTCAACGCCGCGCTGCGCGCGCACGTGCTCTACCAGCGCGACGTGGAATACATCGTGCGCGACGGCGAAGTCATCATCGTCGACGAATTCACCGGCCGCACCCTGCCGGGCCGGCGCTGGTCCGACGGCCTGCACCAGGCCGTGGAAGCGAAGGAAGGCGTGCCGATCCAGCGCGAGAACCAGACGCTCGCGAGCATCACGTTCCAGAACTTCTTCCGCATGTATTCGAAGCTCTCGGGCATGACCGGCACGGCCGACACCGAGGCCTACGAGTTCCAGTCGATCTATGGGCTCGAGGTGGTCGTGATCCCGACCCATCGTCCGATGGTGCGCAAGGATGCGCCGGATCTGGTGTTCCTCAAGAAGCCGGCGAAGTACCAGGCGATCATCGAGGACATCCAGGACTGCCACAAGCGCGGCCAGCCGGTGCTGGTGGGCACGACGTCCATCGAAACCTCCGAACTGCTCGCCAACCTGCTGCGCGAGGCCGGCATCCCGCACGAGGTGCTCAACGCCAAGCAGCACGAGCGCGAGGCGCACATCGTGGCCAATGCCGGTGCGCCGGGTGCGGTGACGATCGCCACCAACATGGCCGGCCGCGGTACCGACATCGTGCTCGGCGGATCGCTCGAAGCGCAGCTGCACGCGCTGGGCGAGGATGCGACCGAACTCGACCGCGCCCGCGTCAAGGCCGAATGGCAGAAGCGCCACGACGAAGTGCTGGCCGCCGGCGGCCTGCACATCATCGGCACCGAACGCCACGAATCGCGCCGCATCGACAACCAGCTGCGCGGCCGCTCGGGTCGCCAGGGCGACGCGGGGTCCAGCCGCTTCTTCCTGTCGCTGGAAGACAACCTCATGCGCATCTTCGCCGCCGACTGGGTGCAGCGCGCGATGAAGTTCATCGGCATGAAGGAGGACGACCGGATCGAGGATCGCCTCGTCAGCCGCCAGATCGAGAAGGCGCAGCGCAAGGTCGAAGGCCACAACTTCGACATCCGCAAGCAGCTGCTCGAATACGACGACGTCGCCAACGACCAGCGCAAGGTCATCTACCAGCAGCGCAACGAGCTGCTGGACACCGACTCGGTGCAGGACACCGTGGCCGGCGTGCGCGAGGACGTGGTGCGCGGCGTGGTGCACAAGCACGTGCCGCCCGAATCCATCGACGAGCAGTGGAACCTGCCGGCGCTGGAGAAGGAGCTGGAAACCGACTTCGGCCTGCGCTTCGACCTGCAGTCGCTGCTGCGCGAGAAGGAGGAAATCACCGCCGAGGAAATCGCCGCGCACGTGATGCAGGCGGTGGACGCGCTGTTCGCCGACAAGGAAGCGCAGATGGGCGCGGAGATGATGCGCTCGCTGGAAAAACACGTGATGCTCAACGTGGTCGACTCCAACTGGAAGGAGCACCTCGCGCGCATGGACTACCTGCGTCAGGGCATCCACCTGCGCGGCTACGCGCAGAAGCAGCCGAAGCAGGAGTACAAGCGCGAAGCCTACGAGCTGTTCTCGGAGATGCTCGACAAGATCAAGCGCGACATGACGACCTTGCTCGCGCGCGTGCGCATCCGCTCGGAGGAAGAAGTGGCCGCGATGGAAGCGGCCGATCGTCAGCGCATGGAGGCGCAGGCGCGCCGCATGCAGTTCCAGCACGAGGACAGCGGCGGCCTGGGCGCCGACGAGGAAGCCGCGCAGGTGCAGGCGGCGCAGGCGGCAGGCGCGGTCTCGCCGACGTTGCGCGATGCGCCGAAGGTCGGGCGCAACGACCCGTGTCCGTGCGGCTCGGGCAAGAAGTTCAAGCATTGCCACGGGCAGCTGGCCTGAGGGTTGGAGACTCGTGATTCGGCATTCGTGATTCGGGATTCGTCGACAACGAAGGCGTCGCGCGTGCGGACCGTGCTGTTCACGCGTTCACTTCGGCGGACCACGCTGCCGTGACCGCTGCACGAATCGCGAATCGCGAATCACGAATCACGGCTGCACCGATCCACGTCGCCGCCGGCATCCTCAAGGATGCGCGCGGCCGCATCCTGCTGGCGCGTCGCGGCGACGGGCGCGATCTGGCGGGGCTGTGGGAGTTTCCCGGTGGCAAGGTGGAGCCGGGCGAGACGCCGCACGAAGCCCTTGCGCGCGAACTGCGCGAGGAAGTCGGCATCGAGATCGGTGCGATCGATCCGCTGATCGCGGTGCCGCATGCGTATCCCCACAAACGCATCCTGCTCGACGTGTCCTGCGTGCGCAGCTTCACCGGCCGTGCGCGCGGGCTCGAAGGGCAGGCGCTGGCATGGGTGCCGCGCGAGCGGCTGCACGCCTATGCGATGCCCGCGGCGGACAGGCCGGTCGTGGCGGCGCTGCTGCAGCCTGCGGAGTACCTGATCACGCCCGAGCCCGGTCCGGATCTCGACACCTTCGCCAACACCCTGCTTGCAGCCGTGCGTGGCGGCGTGCGGCGTGTGCAGCTGCGAGCGCTGGCGCTCGGTGCGGACGCCGCGGCGGCACTGGTCGCCGCGCTCAAGCCGCAGCTGCGCGAACAGCGCGCCGAACTGCTGCTCGGCGGCCGGCTCGGCGGCGATCTCGATGCCACGCTTGCGCTCTGCGCCGCATACGGTTGCGGGCTGCATGCCACCGCCTCGCAGCTGATGTCGCTCACGCGGCGGCCGGCGCTCGATGCCGTGTTTGCCGCGTCCTGCCACACGCTCGACGAACTGCACCATGCGCAGGCGCTGGGCGCGGACTTTGCCGTCGCGGGCCCGATCGCGCCGACACCGACGCATGCGGATGCGAGGCCGCTCGGCTGGGCCGCATTCGCGGCGCTGCGCGAGCAGGTGGCGTTGCCGATCTACGCGCTCGGCGGCTTGCGGCGGGAGGACCTTGCGATCGCGCGCGAACACGGCGCGCAAGGCATCGCGGCGATCCGCGCGTTGTGGTCGGGCGACGCTTGAGTTTGCTCGCTCCGCATTCGCTTCGTTCAAAGCCGCACGCTCGAGCCTGAGTTCCTTCTCCCAACGGGAGAAGGTGGCGGCAGCCGGATGAGGACGAGTCGGTACGTGCTGGCCCGAACATTCCGTCGCTACGACGTCCGGTGCAAACCTATGATCGAGAGCGAGTCCGCTCCGACCCTGCGCCTCTCACGATTGCGATGTGGCGCCCTCATCCGCCTGCCGGCACCTTCTCCCACCGGGAGAAGGGATGTGTCGTGCGGACCGAAGCAAGTCCGGCGCGTTCGGAGCCAGCGCTGCCAGCCTGAATTCCTTCTCCCGACGGGAGAAGGAATGTGGTGTGCGGACCGAGGCAAGTCTGGGGCGTTTCGGCGCGATCGCTGCACCGAAAGCGCGGTGGGTTGGGTAGAGTCCACCCATGGATTCCCTGACCCAGATCGTCCTCGGCGCGAGCGTCGCCGCCGTCGTCGTGCGCGCCGCCCACCGCCGCCGCGCGCTTGCCGTCGGCGCCGCACTCGCCACGCTGCCGGACCTCGACGTGCTCCCGCTTGCGTTGATCGACGACCCGGTCGCGGTGATGACCTGGCACCGCAGCTTCTCGCATTCGCTGCTGGTGCTGATCCCGTTCGGCTGGCTGCTGTGGCGCCTGCTGCGCACGCGCTGGACGCCCGTGCGCAGGGCGCCGCGTGCGTGGCTGTGGGCGATCCAGCTCGCGCTCGTCACGCATCCGCTGCTCGATGCCTTCACCGTCTACGGCACGCAGCTGTTGTGGCCGTTGATGCCGCCGCCGACGATGTGGTCGAGCGTGTTCATCATCGATCCGGCGTACACGCTGTGGCTGCTGCTTGGCGTCGTCGCGGCGGCATTCCTCGGTGCACGCCGCGCGGCGCAGCGTTTCGTCGTCGCCGGCCTCGTGCTGAGCACGGCCTACCTGGGCTGGTCGCTCATCGCGAAATGGCAGATCGAACGTGTGGCGGACGCCTCGCTCGCGGCACTCGGCCTGCAGGACGCGCCGCGCTTCTCGGTGCCGTCGCCGCTCAACACGCTGCTGTGGCGCGTCGTGGCGATGACGCCGGACGGCTTCGTCGAAGGCGAGTACTCGCTGGTAGCCGACAATGGCCGCCCGATGCGTTTTCGCCGTTACCTCTCAGACACCGCCGCGCTCGCCGCTGCGAGCAAGGTGCCGACGGTCGAGCGCCTGCGCTGGTTCAACCACGGCTTCATGAAGGCCACGGTGGATGACGACCGCCTCGTGCTGTCGGACCTGCGCATGGGCGAGGAACCCGACTACAGCTTCACCTTTGTCGTGGCCGAGCGCCGCGACGGTGCATGGCAGGCGATTCCGCCCGAGCAGCGCGTGTGGACGGTCCGCGCGGGCGACCGCCTGCCGTTGCTGTGGCAGCGCATCTGGAATCCGGCAGTCGACTGAGGCTGCACGACCGCACAGTGGAACGAATCGCGAGGGGTGCGACGAAGCGCGCCCGGCACTGGGCTCACGCGGCCTTCGGCAGCTCCGCCGGCGCACCCGCGGCCAGCGCCGAGAAATAATCCGCCGTCAGCCGCCTCTGCGCGTCGGCGCTGTCGGCCCGGTTGACCACCTGCCGGAACGCCGCATTCTCCGGCCGATCCTTCGCATACCAGCCGAGGTGCTTGCGCGCGATGCGCACGCCCGCCTCTTCGCCGTAGAACGCGTACAGCGCGTCGAGGTGGCCGAGGAGGATGTCGCCGACGGTGCGGGCGTCGGGTTCGGGCAGCAGGTCGCCGGTGGCGAGGTAGTGGGCGATGCCGCGGAAGATCCACGGACGGCCCTGCGCGGCGCGGCCGATCATCACCGCGTCCGCGCCGGTATGGCGCAGTACGAACGCGGCCTTGTCCGGCGAATCGATGTCGCCGTTGGCGAACACCGGGATCGAGATCGCGGCCTTGATCGCGGCGATGGTGTCGTATTCGGCCTCGCCGTTGTAGAGATCGGCACGGGTGCGGCCGTGCACCGCGAGCGCCGCGATGCCGGCCTGTTCGGCGATGCGCGCGACGGTGAGTCCGTTTCTGTGCTCGCGATCCCAGCCGGTGCGGATCTTCAGCGTCACCGGCACCTCGACCGCGCCGACCACGGCATCGAGGATGCGTGCGACGAGGTCTTCGTGCTGCAGCAGCGCCGAGCCGCACCACGCGTTGCAGACCTTCTTTGCGGGGCAGCCCATGTTGATGTCGATGATCTGCGCGCCGTGGTCGGCGTTGAAGCGCGCGGCATCGGCCAGGGCGCGCGGGTCGGCGCCGGCGATCTGCACGCTGATCGGGTCCGGCTCGCCGACGTGGTCCATGCGCCACAGGCTTTTTTTCGTCGACCACATGCGCGGATCGGACGTGGTCATTTCCGACACGGCCAGCCCCGCGCCGAGCCGTTTGCACAGCTGGCGGAAGGGCTTGTCGGTGACGCCGGCCATCGGTGCGAGCACGACGGGCGGGTCGATGCGGTACGGGCCGATCAACATGCGCGCAGTTTACCGCGTGCCGCCGCGCCGCTCAGTCGCCGGTGCGTTCGCGCAGCGCCTGCCGATAGGTCCGGCTGCAGGGCAGGGCGGTGCCGTCGTGCAGGTGGATGCGCGCGTCGCCCGAGTCCAGCGGCTCGATCGAGGCGACACGGTCGAGGTTGACGATGTAGCTGCGGTGCACGCGGGCAAAGCGGCCGCCGTCGAGCCGGGCTTCGATGCCGGCGATCGTGCTGCGCAGCGGGTAGTCGTGGCCGCGCACGCGCAGATTCACGTAGTTGCCGGCGGCCTGCAGCCACTCGATATCGTTGGCGGCAACGAGGAAATCGCGCCCGAGCTTGCGCACGAGAAAGCGTTCCGGGCGTTCGACCGGTTCCAGCGGCGGGCCTTCGTCCGGCGCGGCCAGCAGCGTGGCTTCGCCCTGCAGACGGCGCAACGCGAATCGGTAAGCTTCGATGGTGACGACGATGCCGGCGTAGTCGCGGATGTCCTTGAGGTATTCGTAGAGCAATCCGAGTGGCCAGGCGCCGAAGTCGTAGCTCGATCCCATCGCGCGGTACGCCAGCATGCGCAGCGCCACCATGCCGACCACGTGCAGCACGCACATCGCCACCGAAAATCCGACGTGCAGCGCGAGGTACCGCGGCACGCCGTGCCACTGGAACGGGACGCGCCGCGTGAACCACGCCACGCACGGGATGATGGCCATCCAAAGCAGTGCGCTGGAGGTTTCCCACACGGCCGGTTCCCAGGCCTGCGTGTCCAGGCCCGCGCGGCGCACGTCCATCAGCACGGTGATGCTGTTGCCGACGGCGTTGGCGACGATCACCGCCAGCCAGAAGCCGATCTCGAACCAGCGTCGCCACGGCAGGTAGCGTTCGTAGGCGTTGCGCGGGGGCGGAGCGACGTCGGGCATGGCGCGCATTCTACGGACGCGGCTGGTCGCGACGGGCGCGGCTGGCCCCCGGCAGCGTGCGGCTCGTCCCTCGGCCCGCTCGGCCGGTCACCCGGCAATGGCGTCGCGCGTCGCGGCCGCGCCAGGGTGGCGACTTCGCCATCACCGGAACGTCCATGGAACGCCGCTACGATCTCGACTGGGTCCGCGTCTGCGCCTTCGGGCTGCTCGTGCTCTACCACGTCGGCATGTACTACGTGACCTGGGACTGGCATGTCAAAAGCCCGCACGCAAGCGACACGCTGGAACCGTTCATGCTGCTCAGTTCGCCGTGGCGGCTGTCGCTGCTGTTCGTCGTGTCGGGCGCGGCCACGGCGTTCCTTCTGGGCAAGGGGCGCGAAGGATTCCTGCGACGGCGTTCATGGCGGCTGCTGGTGCCGCTGCTGTTCGGCATGTTTGTGGTGGTGCCGCCGCAGACCTACTACGAGATCGTCGAGAAGGCGGGCTACGACGGTGGCTGGTGGCACTTCTACAGGCTCTACGTGACCGCGAATGTCTGCCGCGGCGAGGAGTGCATCGACACGCCGACGTGGAATCACCTGTGGTTCGTGGCCTACCTGTGGGTGTACACGCTGGTGCTGGCTGGCGTGTTGCTGCTGCCGCAACGCGCGATCGAGCGCGCGCGCACCGCTGCGGAACGGGCGCTGTCGGGAATGGGCGTCCTGCTGTGGCCGCTGCTGTACCTCGCCGTGGCGCGGCTGCTGCTGGTGGCGCGCTTCGAATCGACGCACGGACTGGTCGACGACTGGTACAACCACGCGCAGTACCTGCCGCTGTTCCTGCTCGGCTGGCTCGTTGCGCGTGCGACCCCGGTGTGGGATGCGATGGTTCGCGTTCGCCGGGTCGCGCTCGGGCTGGCGTGCGCGAGCTGGATCTACATCGTGTGGTACTTCTGGCTGTACGCGGCCGACGACCCGGCCATCGGGCTCAAGCTGCTGCAGCGCGTGCTGTGGGCGGTGCAGCAGTGGTGCACGATCGTGGCGATCTTCGGTGTCGCGCGCCGCCACCTGCGGCGGGACAGCTCCGCGCTGCGCTACCTGCGCGACGCGGTGTTCCCGGTGTACATCCTGCACCAGACGCTGATCGTGGTGTTTGCGCACAACCTCAAGCCGCTCGGGATGAGTCCGGCGGCCGAGGGGCCGCTGCTGGTGGCGCTGACGTTTGCCGGGTGTCTGGCGGGATACGAGATCGTGCGGCGTGTCGCGTGGCTGCGGCCCTTGTTCGGGTTGAAGCGGATCGAAACGCGGGTCTGATCCGAACGTTCGCGCTCTACCTTACCGTCGTCCCGGCGAACGCCGGGACCCAGCGACGTTGCTTTCGCAGGTCGTTGCCGAGGACAACGGGAGGAACGCCGCTGGGTCCCGGCTTTCGCCGGGACGACGGGGAAGGGTGTTGTGGCGTTGACGCCCGTCCGCGATCCAGACGCGATGCAGTCCTTACGGAGTCACCGCACACGCCACCGCGTTCGCCGCCTCGGCGCTGTGCTGCAGCATGTAGATCACGCCGGCAATCGTCGCGGTCATGAACGTCGCGATCGAACCGCCCAGCACCGCGCGCAGGCCGAAGCGCGCCAGGTCCTGCCGCCGCTCCGGCGCCAGCCCGCCGATGCCGCCGATCTGGATCGCGATCGAGCTGAAGTTGGCGAAGCCGCACAACGCATAGGTCGCGATCAGCGCACCCTGATTGGTCAGCGCCACGCCCGTCGTCTTGCAGTTCACGATGTCGGCGAGCTGCAGGTACGCGACGAATTCGTTGATCACGACCTTCTGCCCGATGAGGCCGCCGACCACGGTGGCGTCCTGCCACGGCACGCCGATCACCCACGCCAGCGGCGCCAGCAGAAGACCGAGAAGATTGGCCAGGTCGGTCGGGCGTCCCAGTGCCGACGCGAGGCCCGTGACTTCGCCCAACCACGTCAGCGGTGCGTTCAGCAGCGCGATCAAGGCAATGAACGCAAGCAGCATTGCGCCGATGTTCAGCGCCAGACGCAGGCCGTCGGCCGCGCCGGCGGCAGCCGCGTCGATGACGTTGCTGGTGGTCTTCTCGACCTCCATCTTCACCGTGCCGCGCGTCAGCGGCGTGCCGGTTTCCGGGATCAGGATCTTCGCGATCACGAGCGTGGCCGGCGCGGCCATGATCGACGCGGCGAGCAAATGCTTGGCGTAGAACGCCTGCTGTTCCGCATCGCCGCCGCCGAGCATGCCGACGTACGCGGCCAGCACGCCGCCGGCGATGTGCGCCATGCCGCCGATCATCATCGTGATCAGCTCGGATTCGGTCATGCGCGAGATGTACGGCCGCACGGTCAGCGGCGCCTCGGTCTGGCCGATGAACACCGATGCGCACACCGAGGTGGTTTCGGCACCCGACACGCGCATCACCTTGGTGATGGCCCAGGCCATGCCGCGCACGATCGCCTGCATCACACCGAGGTGATACAGCACGCCCATGAACGCGGCGAAGAAGATGATCGTCGGCAACACCTGGAACGCGAAGATGAAGCCGAATTTCGAGGTGTCCATCAGATCGCCGAAGATGAACTTCGAGCCTTCCCCGACGAAGCTCAGGATGGCGACGAAGCCGTGCCCGAGCGAATCGAACACCTCGCGCCCGCCCGGCACCATCAGCACCAGCACCGCGAAGGCGATCTGCAGCCCGATGCCGGTCCCCACCAGCACCCAGTCGACCTTGCCCCTGTTGTTGGAGCAAAGCCACGCGATGCCGATCAGCACCGCCAATCCGAACAGCCCGAACAGGATATGCAGCATGACGATCCCCTGCCTCCCGCGCGGAGGCCCAACCGGCAGGGTATGCCGCCGCGCGCGCCGCGCGCAAGGCGCGGCGACGCGGCGTCGCGATCGGCCCGCCGGACGGCAGGTCAGAGCCGCGTCGCGAGCACCCACACGCCGAGCGCGGCGAACACCGCCGCCGCGGTGTAGCGTGCGGCGCGCAGCGGCAGACGGTTCGCGAACCGCGCGCCGAGCGCCACGACCGGAAGGTTGGCCAGCAGCATGCCGAGCGTGCTGCCGACCACCACCAGCCACAGCGGGCTGTATTGCGCCGCCAGCAGCACGGTCGCGATCTGGGTCTTGTCGCCGATTTCGGCCAGAAAGAACGCCACCGTGGTCGCGACGAAGGGACCGAAACGCGGTGCCGGCGCATCCGCGTCGTCGAGCGTGTCGGACTTGAGCGTCCACAGCGCGACGGCGAACATCGACAGCGCCACCAGCCATGTCAGCGTCGCGGGCGACAGCCACGAGGCCACGAGCGCACCGATCCAGCCGGCCAGCGAGTGATTGAGTGCGGTCGCGACGAAGATGCCGACGGCGATCGGCCAGAAACGCCGGTAGCGCGCGGCGAGCAGCAGCGACAGCAACTGCGTCTTGTCGCCGATTTCAGCGATTGCGACGGCGAAGGTCGAAACGAGCAGGGTGTCCAAGGGCGGATCTCGATGCGGGCCGGGCGACGGAAACGCGATGGTCGACACGGCGCCGGCCCGGCGGGGCGGCATCGCATCAACCAGCGGTCTCGTCCGATTCGCACCCGCGGCGCCATGGTCTGTGGACCAAGTGTGTTGACGCCGCGACGGCCCGCAGACGGCGGGCCGGGACTACTCCCCGATGGGGATGCGCAGTCTAGCAGGCTCCGGCGGGGCACTGCGCCCGTAGACCCCAAAAAACTGTGCGTCACATCACGGTTGTCTCGAAAATCGTGATCCGCGTCACGCATTGCAGCGTATGCCTTGTCAGGCGCACTGCAATTCTGCCGTGCGCCTGGCGGCATTCGCCGCACTCCGGCCGGAGCGTCGGAGTTCGCTTCATTCATCAAGGAGAGTCACATCATGAAGATCCGCATCCGTACGGCGCTGGTCGCCCTGTCCTTCCTGTTTGCCCTGGGCAGCGGCGTGGCGTTCGCGGCCGGCAACACAGCCTGCCTCAAGAGCTGCAGCCTCGATCAGGCCGCCTGCCTCTCCGACGCCGTCGGCTCGGGCAAGGCCGCCTGTGTCGCGCAATACACCGCGTGCAAGAAGTCCTGCGGCGCATAACTACAGTGCAACCTCGATGCGGGCGGTGCACCGCCCGCATCGACCCGGAGACAACATGATCAAGCGCGTGATCTGGATCGTCGTGGTGTGTGCCCTCGTGCCGCTGGCCGGGTTCGTTGCCGGAAGCGGCGTGCTGCGCGCCACGCAGTGGCTGACGCAGGAGCCCCCCCGCCGCGATGGCGATTTCGCGGCACTCGTTGCCGCCGTCGGCAGTCCGGTGGTGCTGCTGTCGACGAGCACCTGTCCCTGGTGCGAGCGCACGCGCCAGTGGCTGCGGGCGAATCGCGTCGCGTACCGCGACTGCGTGGTCGATCGAGACCCCTACGCCGCAGGAGTGTTGCGCACGCTGCGCAGCGATTCGGTGCCGCAGCTTGTCACTGCGCAGTCGGTAGTGGTCGGCTACGATCCGGACCTGTTCGCGGCGCTCGTGCCGCGCGACCCTGCGACACCGATGGAGCCGGCCGCTGTCGCCACCTCGGACGGCTTGCGCTGCGCCGCGCCGGAGCCGGCGCCGACGACCCACTGACGCCGCCCGGACGTACACTCGGCGGATCGTCCCCGCGGAGTGGTTCCATGCAGTACCGCCGTCTCGGAAATTCCGGCCTGAGGCTGTCCGCACTGTCGTTCGGCGCGTGGATCACGTTCGGCGGCAGGGTCGGACGCGGCGAGGCGCGCGAGCTGATCGCCTGCGCCTTCGATGCCGGGATCAATTTCTTCGACAACGCCGAAACCTACGCGAACGGCGAGGCCGAGCGCGTGATGGGCGATGCGCTCGCCGATCTGCGCCTGCCGCGCGACGCCTGGTGTGTGTCGAGCAAGGTGTTCTTCGGCGCCGTGGACGACCCGGCGCCGACCCAGCGCGGGCTCTCGCGCAAGCACGTGCGCGACGCCTGCGACGCGGCGTTGCGGCGGCTGCGCGTGGAGTACCTCGATCTCTTCTTCTGCCACCGTCCCGATCCCGACACCCCGATCGCCGAAACGGTATGGGCGATGGACAACCTCGTGCGCGCCGGAAAGATCCTGTACTGGGGCACGTCGGAATGGTCGGCCGAGAAGATCCGCGAGGCGGCGACGATCGCGCGCCAGCACGGTCTCCACGGTCCGACGATGGAGCAACCCGAATACAACCTGCTGCATCGCGAGCGCGTCGAAGTCGAGTACGCACCGCTGTATTCCGAACTTGGCCTCGGCACCACGACCTGGTCGCCGTTGGCGTCCGGGCTGCTGAGTGGCAAGTACGGGGCGCAGGCGCTGCCCGACGACTCGCGCCTGGCGCGCGCGGACAACGGCTTCCGCGAGCGCATGCTCTACCGCGGCGAGAAGCAGACGCGGGAGGCAAAGGTGGCGCGATTCGTCGCGATCGCGCAGGAGCTCGGCGTGGCGCCGGCGCCGCTGGCCATCGCGTGGTGCCTGCACAACCCGAACGTGAGTTCGGTGATTCTTGGTGCGTCGCGCACCGAGCAGATCACGCAGAACCTGACGGCGATTGATGTGATGGGACAGCTCGATGATGCGACGCTGACGCGGATCGAGGCGGTGTTTGGGTGAGCATCCGGGCGGGTGCGAGGCCGTCCCTCATCCGGCTGCCGCCACCTTCGCCCGGCGGGAGAAGGACTGCACCGTCGGAGACCTCGACAAGCCTGGAGTTGTTCACGAGACATGCACGAGCGCTCAACGTCTGCGAGCGCGACACGCAGAAGCCCTTCTCCCGGCGGGAGAGGGTGGCGGCAGCCGGATGAGGGAGCCACCTCCCAGGCCAGCGCGTGCCTGGGTACGCGTCTAGGCACCCATCTGTCACCGCTTGACTGGCGAATGAGAATCATTATCATCGTCTCCGCCAACAGCTGCAGCCGCAGCGTCGACCCGGAGACCGCGACATGAGCCACGTCTTTTCCGTTGCCCCGTCCATCATTCCGACCGTGCCCCGGGCGATGACCACTGCCTCGCGCCAGCGCGTCGACAGCCGCGAGCTGTTGCAGGGCGAGCGCGAGGTGATCATCCAGCACGGCGATCAGGAATACCGCCTGCGCCATACCCAGAACGACAAGCTGATCCTCACGAAATAACAACGCCGTGCCGGCCCTGTGCCGGCCGATCGCATGCACGCCAGGTGGCCCGGCGCGTGCGATGCGCTCAAGCTGCTCGTTGTCCACACGGTCGCAAGCACCCATCGCGGGCCTCCCGCGCGCCAGCCGCCTCGTTTCCTGCACCCGTTCCTGTCCCGGGAACCTGCGCGCCTGGAGTTTCAATGCGTCACACCCCGCTGTTCCTCGCCCTGCTCGGCGGTCTCGCCGTGCTGCCCGCCGCCTCGGCCGCGCCTGCGCCCGATGCCGCCGACCTCTCGACGTCGAGCCTCGATCGCATCACCGTCACCGCGACGCTCACCGAGCGCGAAATCGCCGACGTGCCGGCCACGGTGGAAGTGATCGACCGCGAGCGCCTCGACCGCGAACTGGTCAACGACCTCGAAGACCTCGTGCGCTACGAGCCCGGCGTCTCGGTCGGTTTCTCGAACGGCCGCTTCGGCATCCAGGACGTGCGCATCCGCGGCCTCGGCGGCAACCGCGTGCAACTGCGCGTGGACGGCATTCCGCTGTCGGACGGCTTCTCGATCGGCAGCTTCTCCGCCGCCGGCCGCGACCTGATCGACCTGGATGAGTTGAAGTCCGTCGAAATCCTGCGCGGCCCATCGTCGGCGCTGTACGGCTCCGATGCCCTCGGCGGTGTCGTGTCTTTCGTGACCAAGGATCCCGAGGACTACACCGCGCTGTTCGGCAACCCGGTTTACGTCGGCCTCAAGACCGGCTTCGACACCGAGGACGACAGCGCGTTTGCCACCGCCACGCACGCGTGGAGCGGCGATCGCTTCTCGACCTTGCTCGTGGCCACGCGCCGCGACGGCCAGGAGCGCGACAACCAGGGCGAGAACGATGTTGCCGGTTCCGCGCGCACCACGCCGAATCCGCAGAGCACCGGCGGCGGCAACGTGCTGGCGAAGTTCGTCTACAAGGCCAGCGACGACCAGCGCTTCCGCCTCACCATCGACGGCAACGAAAGCACCGCCGACACCGATGCGCAGAGCTCGCTCGGCCCGGTCTTCCTCGGTGGCCCGTCGCCGTCGGCGGTCACGCAGGCGCTGCTCGGCGAAGACCGCCAGACGCGTGCGCGCATCGCACTCGAACACGAGTTCGAGAACCTCGGGTTCGGCTTTGCGGACGGCGGCCACTGGCAGGTCTACCGCCAGGATTCGGAGACCACGCAGTACACGCGCGAGGAACGCCAGAGTTTGGCCGGCGGCGTGCCCGGTGCGGTCACACTGCGCCAGCGCGAGTTCAATTTCGACCAGCGCGTGTACGGCATCGACGCCGTGCTGCACAAGGACTTCGCCACCGGCAGCGCCGAACACGCGCTCACCTACGGTGTCGAAGTGATCCAGACCGACACGCGCCAGAAGCGTGACGGCACCGCGACCAACCTCACCACCGGCGTCACCACGCCGGTGATCTCGCCCGACGTGTTCCCGGTGCGCGATTTCCCGGTCAGCCGCACCACCGAGGCCGCGCTGTTCGTGCAGGACGAAATCACGATCGGCAACCTGTCGCTGACGCCCGGCCTGCGCGTGGATCACTACGATCTCGATCCGCGCATCGACAACATCTTCGCGGAAGACAACCCGGGCGTTGCCGCCACCGGCATCACCGAGACGCGCGTGTCGCCGAAGTTCGGCGCGGTGTGGCGCTTCGACGACACGTGGTCGCTCTACGGCGCCTACACCGCGGGCTTCCGCTCGCCGCCGTACGACGATGCCAACATCGGCTTCACCAACATCGCGTTCGGGTACACGGCGCTGCCGAATCCGGACCTCAAGCCCGAGACCAGCGACGGCGTCGAGATCAGCCTGCGCGCCAGCGGCGAGCACGCCTACATGAGCCTCGGCGCGTTCTACAACCAGTACGACGACTTCATCGAATCGCTGATGTACGTCGGCGACGATCCGCTCACCGGGCTGATGCAGTTCCAGTCGCGCAACATCGCCGAGGTCGAGATCAAGGGCATCGAGCTGAAGGCCGGCGTGAACCTCGGCCTGTGGTCGGATGCGCTGGAGAATCTGTCGCTGCGCACCGCGATCTCGTACGCCGAAGGTGACGACAAGACCGCGGACGTGCCGCTGGCATCGGTGGATCCCACGCGCGCCGTGCTCGGTCTGGGCTACGACAACGGCCGCTTCGGTGCCGAACTCGTCGGCCGCTTCGCGCAGCGCAAGCGGCGCATCGAAGCGCCGGCCGACGGTGCGGCACCGACGTTTGCACCGCCAGGGTACGGCGTCGCCGACCTGCTGCTGCACTGGGAGTTCTCCGAGCACGTGCGTCTCAACGGCGGTGTGTTCAACCTCGCCGACAAGCACTACTGGGACTGGTCGGATGCGTCGTCGCTGAGTTCGACGAGCGCCGCGCTCGACCGCTTCACTGCACCGGGCCGCAGCGCCTCGGTGTCGCTCGACCTACGCTGGTAACGGCCATGGGCAGCGTCGCGCCGACCCATCTGCGTGTGCTGTCCCCGCCAGCGACCGGCGCCACGCCGTGTCGCTGGTTGTGGCTCGGCGACGCACTCGCCGACCTGGGCGTGGTGCTGTACGTCTACGCGCAGCGCGAGAGCCGTACGTGGTTGGCACCGCAGGCGCCGTGGCCGGCACGGCGCGAGCTCGTCGGGCTGGTGGCGGCGGAACGTGTCGTCGCGTCGGTGGCTGTCGATAGCGACGGGCCGCACGAGTGCCTGCGCTTTCTCGACACCGACGGCGACACGCTGGCGAGTCTGTGGCTGCTGCCGGACAGCGATTTCCTCGCGTGGGAGACGCTGCTGGCGGCGTTGCCCGGGGACGCGATCGTGCGCGAGCGTGGTCGGCGCGAGGCGCCGATGCGGACGTCGTCCGCGCGCGTGCTGCGCCTGCAGCGGGCGAGGGTGGGTGGGGTGGATCTGCTCGATGCGCAGACACCGGCGCGGCTGTCGGTGCTGGGCCTTGCCTGCGCGCGGCGCTTCGCGCTGGCGGAGCACGCGACGCTCGAACCGTTGCCGCATGACTGTTGCTGCCAGCGCGCCGCTGCGCTGGCTTGAAAGCCCCTGAGCCCTTCCCCCTCGAGGGAGAAGGGCTCAAGAGCGAACTCTTACGAATCCGGAACTTCTTGCAATGAACATCAAACACTCGCTCGCCCTCGCGGCGACATTCGCGCTCACCGCGTGCGCCACCACACCGCCGCCGATCACGAAGGCAGACGCCGCACCCGCGCCGCAACGCGACACCACCGCCTTCAACCGCGACCGCACCGCCATCCTCGCCATGGCCGGCGACTACCGCGTCGACTTCGACTTCCGCGAAACCGTCGCCCTCGCCGCCAACTACAAACTCCACGAACCCCACCACAGCGGCGCCACCGAGTGGGTCAACGTCATCGAAGACCGCGGCGATTTCATCTCGCTGCAGCACATCCTCGTGATGGGCGACGACGACGACCGCCACGTCATCAAGCACTGGCGCCAGGACTGGCAGTACGAACCCGCGCAGATCGTCAGCTTCCGCGGCGAGGAACAGTGGGAACGCGTCGACATCGCCGCCGAAGACCGCACCGGCGCCTGGTCCCAGATCGTCTACCACGTCGACGATTCCCCGCGTTACGGCGGCACCGGCCGCTGGACCCACGACGGCGCCGTCGCCACCTGGACCTCGGCGCCCACCTGGCGCCCGCTGCCGCGCCGCGAATACACCACGCGCAGCGACTACCAGGTGCTCGACGTGATCAATCGCCACATCGTCACGCCCGCCGGCTGGGTGCACGAGCAGGACAACACCAAGCGCATCCTCGCCGCCGACGGCAGCATCACGCCGCTGGCGAAGGAACTGGGCGTCAACACCTACACCCGCATCACCGACCACGACTTCACCGCCGGCCGCGATTACTGGCAACGCACCGCCCCGTTCTGGCGCGAGGTGCGCGCGGCCTGGGATGCGCGTCTGTGGCGGGGCCCGGCCAGCCTGGCGATGTTCGAGACCGTCGACGACGACCTGCTGTACGAGCGCATGTTCGCGCTCGCGAACGCCCGCAGCTTCGACGCCGCGCAGGTGCGCGCCGACGTGGACCGGGAGCTGCGGCGCTTCGAACGCGCGCCGTGAGGCACCCGCGTCCGAGCGCGCACCGCCCTCGCGACGGGGCACTGCTCCGGCGCGAGGGCTCGGGTACGGGGACGTACGTGGCAAAACGCAAGGTCCGCACAAAACCTGTCGTCCGTGACATTTGTTTTCAATTGGCGGTGAGCAGCGTGCGCCGGGTCACGGCCTGCGAAACCCAGACGTGATGCGGGATCCGCGCAGAACGTGAGCTTCGTCACACATGTGCAAACGTGTGTGACGGTCATCACGAAATCGTTTTCACGCCTTTAGAATGCCGCCCGATCGCACGCGACACCCACCAAAAACGCGATCCGGGGGTTCCAACTCATGCTCAGTCCGAATCGGCGCCTCCGCGTCGCCGTCTCCCTGCGTGCCGTTTTTGCGGCGGTCTCCGGTGTCCGGCGCGCGACAGCAGTCGCGGTCCTGGCGCTGCTGGCCTCGCTGGCGCTGCCGCTGTCCGCACAGGCGCAGGCCGTGTGCGCGTTGCCGGGCAGCAGCGGTTCGGGCGATGCGACCGGCATCGTCAACACTTACTACCAGGGCAACGGCAACCTCGCCGCCGGCGCCACCGGCCTCACGCTCGGCACGCGCGACACGCGCGGTTCGGCCACGGGCGTGGCGGTCGGCGACCTGCTGCTGGTGATCCAGATGCAGGACGGGGCGATCAACGCCTCCAACAACAGCAACTACGGCGCCGGCACCGGCACCGGGCAGGGCACCACCACAATCGGCAACGCCGGTCGGCACGAATTCGTGCGGGTCGACACCGTGGTCGGGAACGCGATCACGTTCTCGCCGGCGCTGACCCATGCCTACACCCAGGCGCCCGCCACCGCCACGCTCGGCCAGCGCCGCTACCAGGTGGTGCGGGTGCCGCAGTACATCAGCACCACGGCGCGCGGCGTGACCGCGCC
This sequence comes from Chiayiivirga flava, assembly GCF_014202825.1. Classification (GTDB taxonomy): domain Bacteria; phylum Pseudomonadota; class Gammaproteobacteria; order Xanthomonadales; family Xanthomonadaceae; genus Chiayiivirga; species Chiayiivirga flava. The sequence goes on from NZ_JACHHP010000004.1 coordinate 178,322, forward strand.
GGCCTGGGGGCTGGGCGTCGGGGCCACCGGCGAGACCGGCGGCGTGGTGGCGATGGACGTGCGCGACACGCTGACCCTCGGCGACGGCGTCGGCGCCACGATCGAGAACAATCCGAACCGCGCGATCTTCGTCGCGGGCAAGGGCTTCCGCGGCGGTGCGGGCTTCGGCTCGGAGGCCAACAGTCCGGACACCGACTGGCGGTCGTCCGCCGACACCGTACGCCCGCACGGCGGCAAGGGCGAGGGCATCGCCGGCACGCCGCGGTTCCTCGCGGTGAAGGACAGCTGGGGCTTCCAGAACACGAATGCGCCGATCGCGGCCGGCACCAACCTGGTGCGGCTCAACACCGGCGCGGAAGGCTACCCGGACGGCTCGCGCGCGCGCGGCGCGCCGGGCAACGCGGGCGGCGGCGGCACCGACGGCGGCTCGAACAACAACCAGTACAACGCGGGCGGCGGCGGCGGCGGCAACTACGCGCCCGGCGGCCTCGGCGGACGGCCGTACAACCGGCCGCTGAACGACACCAACGGCCGCGGCGGCGCGGGCTATGCCGGTACGCTGTCGTTCAGCCGCGTGTTCCTCGGCGGCGGCGGCGGCTCGGGCGGCAGCAACAACGCCACCGTCGATCCGGGCGTGCACGAGAACCAGGCCATGGCCTGTCCGATCACGACCTCCGGCAACGGCGACCAGGCCGGCGCGCGCTGCTCGTCCGGCGCGGCCGGCGGCGGCGTGGTGATCCTGCGTGCACGCAGCGTGACGGGCCCCGGCATCATCGACGCGCGCGGCGCGCACGCCTACAACGTCGGCAACGACGCGGCCGGCGGCGGCGGCGCGGGCGGTTCGGTGGTGATCTACTCGATCGAAGGCGGCACCGCCACGATCAACGCGTCCGGCGGCGACGGCGGCAACGCCTGGGCCAACTGGACCGGCACCGGCTGCACCGGCGCGGTGGCCTGCCGGCACGGACCGGGCGGCGGCGGCGGCGGCGGCTTCGTCGCGTTCTCGCCGGCGGCGATGGCGATCAACGCCACGCTCGACGGCGGCCGTCCCGGCCGCACCACCAACGGCGCCAACGACACCTACGAGGCGAGCGGCTACAACGGCGGCACCAGCGCCTTCGTCACGCCCGACACGCCCGGCGTCGTGCCCGGCGCGCTGTGCGCGCCCGATCTGCGCCTGGCCAAGTCCAACGGCGGCACCACGCTGGTGTCGCCGGGCACCTCGATCTACAGCCTCACGGTCTCGAACGTGGGCAGCGCCGCGAGCGCCGGCACCATCACCATCGTCGACGTGTTGCCCGGCGGGCTGTCCATCGCCAACGGCGCGGTGCCGCTGACCGGGCCGCAGGCTGCCAACTGGGCCTGCACCGCGGCCACCAACGTCGTCACCTGCACGTCCGCCACCGTCATCGCGGCGGCCGGCAGCAGCAGCTTCTCGTTTGCCGCCAACGTGATCGGCAGCAACGGCACCGCCGCGGTCAACCGCGCGCGCGTCGGCGGCGGCGGCGATCCGGGCAAGCCCACCCCCACGGCCGGCAGCGCCGGCGCCTGCACCGGCGACAACACGCCGGCCGGCTGCGCCACCGATGCCGACACGATCAACGCGCCGCTGCTGGGCATCACCAAGTCCGGCGGCGCGAACATGATCGCCGGCGGCAACGCCAGCTACACCGTCACCGTCACCAATCTCGGCGCCGCGCCGACGGCCGGTGCGATCCGCGTGGTCGACGTACTGCCCACGGGGCTCACCTACACCGGCACCTCGCCCTTCGTCACCGGCGGTTTCAGCTGCACCTACACGGCCGGCACGCCGGCCTTTTTCCAGTGCGACCGCAGCACGCCGGTGCTTGCCGCCGGTGCGTCGGCGGCGCTGGTGTTCCCGGTGCAGGTCGCGGGCACGGCGCCGTCGGCGCTGACCAACCGCGCCGGTGTCGGCGGCGGTGGCGATCCGACCAAGCCGGGCCTGCCGACCACCACCACCGTCGGCGCCTGCCCCGCGCCGGTGCCGCCGGCGACGGCGTATTCGGACGTGGCGTCGGGTTGCGCATCGCTGACTTCGCCGGTCGGCCGCGTGGACCTGCGCCTGGAGAAGGACGACGGCCAGAACTTCGTCCCGGTCAACGGCCAGACCACGTACCAGTTCATCGTGCGCAACACCGGCAACGCGGCGTCCACCGGCACGATCGCGTTGCGCGACGTGCTGCCGGCCGGCCTCACCTGGCCGGTGGCGCTCACGCTCGGCGGCCCCAACGCCGCGGCCTGGGCCTGCGTGCGCGATGCCAACACCGTCACCGTGACCTGCAGCTCGCCGGTGAGCATCCCGGCCGGCGGCTTCAGCCAGTTCAGCCTCGTCGCCAACGCCAGCGCGGTGACCGCGGGCACGCTCTACACCAACAAGGCGCGCATCACCGGCGGCGGGGATCCGGATCTGGGCGCGGTGGCCGACGATGCCGCCGTCAACGCCTGCACCGCCGACAACACCCCGGCCGGCTGCGCGCTCGACATCGACGTGGCGCAGAACGCCGCGCAGATCCGCCTCGCCAAGTCGCATCCGGCCGGCGGGGTGAATCCGGGCAGTGCGGTGACGTTCAATCTCGTGGTCAGCAACACCGGCGGTACCGCATCGAGCGGTACCATCACGGTGGTCGACGTGCTCCCTGCCGGGGTCACGCCGCCGGCGAACTTCAGCTCCGGCGGCTTCACCTGCACCGTGGCCGGGCAGGTCATCACCTGCACCTCGGGCGCGTCGCTCGCGGCCGGCGCCAGCGTCACGATCAGCTTCAGCGCGACGGTCACGGCGTCGGCCGCGACGCCCGTGGTCAACCGCGCCCAGGCCGGCGGCGGCGGCGATCCGCAGAACGGCACACCGCCCACCGGCACCACCACGGCCGAGTGCGCATCCGCCGCACAGCCGTACCTGGGCTGCGCGGTCGACACCGTGCTGCTCAACGCCAACCTGCAGATGGTCAAGACCCAGCGCGCCGGCACCGGCGGCACCTTCGTCGGCACGCCGATCACGATCGACAACGGCCAGACGATCCAGTTCCAGCTCACCGTCACCAACGCCGGACCCGCCACCGCGGCCAATGTCGCCATCAGCGACACGCTGCCGTCGCAGTACACCGGGCTGTCCCTGGTCTCGGCCACGCCGACCGGCACCGTCGCCGGCTGCGCCACCGGCAGCTTCGCGTTCGCCGGCCAGGTGCTGTCCGGCAGCATCGCCTCGCTCGCCAGCGGCGCGAGCTGCGCGCTGATCGTGCAGGCCACGGTCAACGGCACGGGCACGGCGATTGCCAATACCGCCACCGTGCTGGTGCCGCCGGGCATCGTCGACCCGACGCCGGGCGACAACAGTTCCACCGTCAACACCACCATCGCGGCGGCGGATCTGGCGCTGGTGAAGGCCGACGGCAACGTCACCGCGGTGCCGGGCGGCAGCATCGCCTACACCCTGACGGTCACCAACAACGGGCCGTCCACGGCCAGCGCGGTCAGCGTCAGCGACACGATTCCCGCGGGCCTCACCTTCGTCAGCGCCGCCGGCACCGGCTGGAGCTGCGGCTTCGCCGCCGGCACCGTCACGTGCACGCGCGCCACGCTCGCCGCGGGCGTGGCGCCGACCATCACGCTGACGCTCGGCGTGCCGGCGGGTTACGCCGGTGCCAATCCGGTGTCGAACACCGCCAGCGTGACCAGCAGCACCACCGATCCGTCGCCGGGCAACAATGCCGACAACGAAACCACGCCGGTCGGTGCCGCGCCGCAGGCGGTGGACGACAGCGCGACGACGCCGTTCCAGACGCCGGTCACCACCACGGTCCTCGCCAACGACCTGGCCGGCGGGGCGCCGCCGCTGAACCCGGCCTCGGTGACCATCGTCAACAGCAACAACGGCACCGCGGTGCCGAATCCGGACGGCACGATCACGTTCACGCCGGCGGCCGGCTTTACCGGGATCACGACATACGTCTACAGCGTGTGCGACAGCTCGACGCCGACACCGGTGTGCGACACCGCCACCGTCACCGTGGCCGTCGGACCGCAGGCCAACGACGACAACGCGCAGACGCCTTACCAGACCCCGCTGCCCGGTACCGTCACCGGCAACGACATCGCGCCACCCGGCGCGCAGTACACGCAGGTGACGGCGCCCGCCGGCGGTTCGGTGGTGCTCAATGCCAACGGCACGTACACCTATTTCCCGAACCCGGGTTTCTCCGGCATCGATACGTTCACCTACCAGGTGTGCCTGCCGGCACCGAACCAGACCCTCTGCGACCCGGCCACCGTGACCATCGCGGTCGGCCCCGATGCGCAGAACGACACCGCATCCACGCCGCAGAACACCCCGCTCGTGTCCACGGTCGCCGGCAACGACACCGCAGCACCGGGCTCGACATACAGCATCGTCACTCCGCCGACGAGCGGCAGTCTCGTGCTCGGGCCGAACGGCGGCTACACCTACACGCCGGTGCCCGGTTTCAGCGGCCCGGTGACATTCACCTACCAGGTCTGCCTGCCGGCGCCGAACCAGCTGCTGTGCGACATCGCCACGGTCACCATCACCGTGGGCGGCAACACCCTCGTCGCGAACGACGACAGCGACAGCACCGCGCAGAACACGCCCGTCACCACCGTGGTGCTGCAGAACGACACCGTCACCGGCGCGCCGCTCGATCCTGCCAGCGTCAGCATCGTGACGCCGTCGCCGAACGGCACCGCCACGCCGAACCCGGACGGCACGGTGACCTTCGTGCCGGCGCCGAACTTCTCCGGCGTCACCACGTACAGCTACGAGGTGTGCGACACATCGACGCCGACGCCGCTGTGCGATACCGCGACGGTCACGATCACGGTGGCGCCGAACACCGTCGATGCCGTCGACGACGGCGACAGCACTGCGCAGAACACGCCCGTCACCACGCCCGTGATCGGCAACGACACCGTGCCGCCGGGCGGCGCGCCGCTCGACCCGGGCAGCGTGGCCATCGTCACGCCGTCGCCGGACGGCACCGCCACGCCGAATCCGGACGGTTCGATCACCTTCACGCCGAACCCGGGCTTCAGCGGCACGACCACGTACACCTACGAGGTCTGCGATCTCTCGACCCCGACGCCGGTGTGCGACACCGCGACGGTGGAAATCGTGGTCGGCGCCAATCTGGTCGCGGCCGTCGACGACAGCGACAGCACCCCGCAGAACACGCCGGTCACCACCGCCGTGCTCGGCAACGACACCACCACCGGTGCGGCGCTCGATCCGGGCAGCGTTACGATCACCGTGCCGTCGGCCGACGGCACGGCCACGGTGAATCCGGACGGCAGCATCACGTTCACGCCTGCGCCGAACTTCTCCGGCACCACCACGTATTCGTACCAGGTCTGCGATCTGTCCACGCCGACGCCGGTGTGTGATGCGGCACAGGTCACGATCACCGTGGACCCGAACGTGGTCTCCGCACTCAACGACGGCGACACCACGCCGCAGAACACGCCCGTCACCACCACCGTGCTCGGCAACGACAGCGTACTGCCGGGCGGCGCAGCGCTCGATCCGGGCAGTGTCAGCATCGTGACGCCGTCGCCGGACGGCACGCTCGTGGTGAACCCGGACGGCAGCATCGAATTCACCCCGGCCACCAATTTCTCCGGCACCACCACGTACACCTACGAAGTCTGCGATCTCTCCACGCCGACGCCGGTGTGCGACGAGGCCATCGTCACGATCACGGTGGACCCGAACACCATCGCCACGCAGGACGACAGCGACACCACGCCGCAGAACACGCCGGTCACGACCACCGTGCTGCTCAACGACAGCAGCACCGGCGCACCGCTCGATCCGGGCTCGGTCTCGATCGTCGCGCAGTCGGCGGACGGCAACGCCGTCGCCCATCCGGACGGTACCGTCACGTTCACGCCGGACCCGGGGTTCAGCGGCGTCACCACGTACTCGTACGAAGTCTGCGACCTCTCGACGCCGGTGCCGGTCTGCGCCACCGCGCTGGTGACGATCACGGTCGAGCCGAACACCGTGGTCGCCAATCCCGACACCGACAACACGCCGCAGAACACGCCGGTGACGACCACCGTGCTCGGCAACGACAGCGTCGATCCGACCGGCGCGCCGCTCGACCCGGGTTCGGTGAGCATCGTCACGCCGTCGCCGGACGGCACCGCCGTGCCGAATCCCGACGGGACGGTCACCTTCACGCCGAACCCGGATTTCTCGGGCGTGGCCACCTACATCTACCAGGTCTGCGACACGTCCGTGCCGGATCCGGTGTGCGTGCAGGCCGTGGTGCAGGTGACGGTGGAGCCGAACGTGGTGTCGGCGCTCAATGACGCCGACACCACGCCGCAGAACACGCCGGTGACGACCACCGTGCTCGACAACGACACCGTGCTGCCGAACGGCGCGGCGCTCGATCCGGGCAGCGTGAGCATCGTCACGCCGTCGCCGGACGGCACACTCGTGGTGAACCCGGACGGCAGCGTCGAATTCACCCCGAACACCAACTTCTCCGGCACCACCACCTACACGTACCAGGTGTGCGACGTGTCCGTGCCGACGCCGGTCTGCGACCAGGCCGTGGTCACGATCACTGTCGGCGACAACACGCTCGACCTGCAGGACGACAGCGACACCACGCCGCAGAACACGCCGGTCACCACCACCGTGCTACTCAACGACAGCAGCACCGGCGCGCCGCTCGACGTGACCTCGGTCACCGTCGTTGCCGCGTCGCCGGACGGCAGCGCGGTGCCGAACGCGGACGGCACCATCACGTTCACGCCGGCATCGAACTTCAGCGGCACCACGAGCTACAGCTATCAGGTGTGCGACTTGTCGACGCCGGTGCCGGTGTGCAGCACGGCGCTCGTCACGATCACGGTGGAGCCCAACGTGGTCGCCGCCGTGGACGATGGCGCCGTCACCGAACAGAACACGCCGGTGACCACGCCCGTGCTCGGCAACGACACCGTGCTGCCGAACGGCGCGCCGCTCGATCCGGCCAGCGTCGCGGTCACCGTGCCGTCGCCGGACGGCAGCGCCGTGGTCAACCCGGACGGCACGATCACCTTCACGCCGAACCCGGGCTTCAGCGGCACCACCACGTACACGTACGAGGTCTGCGACCTGTCCACGCCGACGCCGGTGTGCGACAGCGCCGTGGTGACGGTGAGCATCGGCGACAACCTCGTCGCCGCCAACGACGACAGCGACACGACGCCGCAGAACACGCCCGTCACCACGCCCGTGCTCGGCAACGACACCACCACCGGCGCGCCGCTCGATCCCGCGTCCGTGGTCGTCACCGTGCCGTCGCCGAACGGCAGCACGGTCGTCAATCCGGACGGCAGCATCACGTTCACCCCGGACGACGGCTTCTCCGGCAGCACGACCTACAGCTACCAGGTTTGCGACACGTCCGTGCCGACGCCGGTGTGCGACACCGCGGTGGTCACGATCACGGTCGGCGACAACCTCGTGGTCGCCGTCGACGACGCCGACAGCACGCCGCAGAACACGCCGGTCACCACCGTGGTGCTCGGCAACGACAGCACCACCGGCGCGCCGCTCGATCCTTCGAGCGTCACCGTCACGGTGCCGTCGCCCGACGGCAGCACCGTCGTGAATCCGGACGGCAGCATCACGTTCACGCCGAACGACGGATTCTCCGGCACCACCACCTACAGCTACGAGGTCTGCGACCTGTCGACGCCGACGCCCGTGTGCGACACCGCCGTGGTGACGATCACCGTGGCGCCGAACGACATCGACGCGTTGAACGATGCCGACAACACGCCGCAGAACACCCCGGTCACCACGTCGGTGCTGAGCAACGACACCGTCACCGGTGCGCCGCTCGATCCTGGGTCCGTGGTCGTCACCACGCCGTCGCCCGACGGCACCACCGTGGTCAACCCGGACGGCACGATCACGTTCACGCCGGCGCCGAACTTCTCCGGCGTCACCACGTACAGCTACCAGGTCTGCGACACCTCGACGCCGACCCCGCTGTGCGACATCGCCGTGGTCACGATCACCGTCGGCGCCAGCACCGTGGTCGCCAACAACGACTTCGACAGCAGCACGCAGAACACGCCGGTGACGACGCCGGTGCTCGGCAACGATTCGAGCTCCGGTGCGTCGCTCGATCCGGGCTCGGTCAGCATCGTCACGCCGTCGCCCGACGGCACTGCCGTGGCGAACCCCGACGGCAGCATCACGTTCACCCCGAATCCGGGCTTCTCCGGCACCACGACCTACGTGTACCAGGTCTGCGACGTGTCCACGCCGACGCCGGTGTGCGACACCGCGCTCGTCACGATCACGATTCCGCCGAACGTCGTCGCCGCACTCAACGACAACGACGAAACCCCGCAGAACACGCCGGTCACCGTGCCCGTGCTCGGCAACGACAGCAGCACGGATTTGCCGCTCGATCCGGGCTCGGTGGTGGTCACCGTGCCGTCGCCGGACGGCAGCACCGTGGTCAACCCGGACGGCAGCATCACCTTCACGCCCACTCCCGGTTTCTCCGGCGTTACCACGTTCTCGTACCTGGTGTGCGACACGTCTGCGCCGGTGCCGGTGTGCGACGAGGCGGTGGTCACGATCACCGTCGGAACCAGCACCGTGACGGCGGTCGACGACAGCGGCGCGACGCCGCAGGACACCCCGATCACGCTCGGTGTGCTCGGCAACGACACCAGCACCGGTCCGGCGCTCGATCCGGGCTCGGTCGCCATCGTGGCGCAGTCGGCCGACGGCACGGCCGTGGTCAATCCGGACGGCAGCATCACCTTCACGCCGAATCCCGGATTCGCGGGCACCACCACGTACAGCTACGTGGTGTGCGACCTCTCCACGCCGACGCCGCAGTGCGACACCGCGCTCGTCACCATCGTGGTCGGCGGCAGCACCGTGATCGCCAACGACGACACCGGCACCACGCCGCAGGACACGCCGGTCACCGTGCCGGTCATCGGCAACGACACCGGCTCGGGCCCGCCGCTCGATCCGGGATCGGTCACCATCGTGGTGCCGTCGCCGGACGGCAACCTCGTCGTCAATCCCGACGGCAGCATCACCTTCACGCCGAACGACGGTTTCTCGGGCGAAACCACCTACACCTACGAGGTGTGCGACACCACGATCCCGGTGCCGGTCTGCGACACCGCCGTCGTCACGATCGAGGTGGGCGAAGGCGCGATTGCCGCGGCGGACGACAGCGACACCACGCCGCAGGACACGCCGGTCACCACCGACGTGCTCGCCAACGACAGCGCCAGCCAGCCGCTCGATCCGGCCTCGGTGACGGTGACGGTGCCGTCGCCGGACGGCAGCACCGTGGTCAATCCGGACGGCAGCATCACGTTCACGCCGGACGCGGACTTCTTCGGCGTGACCATGTACACCTACCGCGTTTGCGACACCTCGACGCCGACGCCGGTGTGCGACACCGCCGTGGTCACGATCACCGTACCGCAGGGCGCGACCTCGGCCGACCTCGCGGTGCTCAAGACCGGCCCGGCGAACGCGGACGCCGGCGAGCAGATCGTGTTCTCGATCGTCGTCACCAACCTCGGCCCCGACGCGGCGGACAACGTGGTGCTGGTCGATCCGACCCCGGCGGGTCTGGTCTTCGTCGGCAACGGCGGCGACTGCGCGACGGCGTTCCCGTGTGCGCTCGGCACCCTCGCCGTCGGCGACGCCCGCACCGTGCTCGCCACGTTCCTGGTGCCGGACGACTACACCGGCCCGTCGACCGTCGTGAACATCGCCTCGGTGTCGAGCGACACGCCGGACCCGACCCCGGGCGACACCTCGTCGTCGGCCAGCACCCTCGTGCAGGGCGGCGGCACGCCCGGCCCGACGCCGGTCCCGCAACCGCTCAACATCCCGGTCGACGGGCGCTGGGCGATGCTGTTGCTGGCGCTTTCGGTGATGCTGCTCGCGTGCCTGCGCGTGCGTCGCGGAGCCTGAGCGACATTTCCCACATGCGCCTGCCCCCCGCGCGGGGGCAGGCGCCACCGGCCCGTGCCGATATACTTGCAGGACAGGGGGGTGCCGCAACGGCCGCGCCCGATACGATCGGGGATCGTCCATGCAAGGCATCACATCCATGTTCCACGCGGCTGCGCGCGCGTGCGCACCCGTGCGCCGTGTCCTTTCCATGCTGCTGCTCGCCTTCGCGGCGACGGCAGCATCCGGCCCCGGGCAGGCGCAAAGCCAGCCGATCCCGGTGTGGTACGACCTGCAGACCCAGGGCGACATCGCCTACCTGCTGCGCAAGTCGCCGGCGCAGATCATGCGGTACGACCTCGCCACGCGGCAGTGGCTGGCGCCGATCCCGCTGGCCGAGATTCCGAGTGCGTTCGTTGTCACAGGCAGCCATCTTTTCGTCGCGTCCGGGCGCAAGGTCGAACGGATGACGCTCACCGGCGGCGGGCTCACGCACGTACAGAACACCGCCAGCGACATCATCAGCCTGCATGTGGACGGCGCGCTGCTGTTCGTCAATGCCACGTCGGATTACTACGCGCGCGTGATGTCGGTGAACATCGGCACGCTGCAGCGCATCGACGAGATCGAGAACTACATCGACAGCCTCCACGGCGCGTCCATTTCCACGAGCGCAAACCGGCTGTTCGGCCGTTCGCAGGGGGTCAGTCCCTCCGACATCACCTACGTGGAGTACGACAACACCGGTAATTTCGTCGCCGGTGGCGCGAGCCCGTATCACGGTGATTACCCCGGCGCATCGAAGACCTGGACCTTCCCCGACGGCGACCGCGTGGTGGACGACTCCGGCACGGTCTACCACGCGAACGACCTGACCTACGCCAACTCGCTGGCGCGGTCGCTCGACGATCTTGCGTTCCACGGCAGCGACATTCCCATCGGGTTGGACGACGACATGCTCGTCGCCTATTCGAACACCCTGCTCGAAACCGGTCGGCATACGCTGCAGCGCGCCGCGCGCGACATCGTGGTGCGCGGCGCCAACGTCTTTGCGTTTCACGAGGACGCGTCGCAGGCGACGAAGGTCGGCGTCGAGATCGTGCCGTTGGCGGCCCTCACGCCCAACGAACCGGGCCAGCCGATATCGCCGCTGGGCCTGGCCTATTCGGTCGACGACGCTGCCATCGACGGCGATGGCGTGATCTATCTGCTGAGCAAGGCACACCACAGCGTGTTCCGCTGGGACATGACCACGCAGACCTACCTCGGCTCCATCGCATTGCCCGAAGCGGCCAGCATCATCGAGTACGCGCCGGCGCTCGATCGCCTGTACGTCGGTGCCGCCAGTCGCACCATCTACCGCGTCGATCTCGCGAACGCAGGGTCGACGGCCGTGCCGCACGTGGTCACGCCGCAGTCCGTCGACACGTTGATCGCGATGGACAACGACCTGCTTGCGTTGAACAACGGCAGCTGGGAGGACCAGTGGCTGTACGGTCCGTCCGGCGCGCTGCTGCTGACGCCGCTCGGGTGCTGCTACGACCGCTACCATTTCTACGACGATGCGCGGAACCTGCTCTACGTCGGTGGATCGCGCCGCAGCTATCTGGGCAACGGTGTCCTTGGCGCGCCGGAAGACAACAACTATTACTTCAACGGCGAATTCATTGCCCTGTCGCACAACGGCCAGTTGCTCGTCGATGGCAACGGGCTGATCTATTCGAGTGCCACGTTCGAGACCATCGACGCGCTGTCGAACGACATCGTGCGCGCCCACTGGAATGCGCAGGGCGTGCTGTTCACCGTGCGCGAGCCGGAGTATGTCGGCAGCGGCTGGGAGCCGGAGTATGCGTCTCCGACCACGATACAGAAGTGGTCGCCGTACTACGCCGTGGAGCGCAGCCTGGTCGTCGAAGGCGCGTACGAGGACATGTTCGTGCGCGGCAACCGGGCCGTGCTCATCACCTCAGTCGACGGCATGCCCAGCTTCAGCGTGCTGGATGCCGCCTTCGGCATCGTGGCGCCCGCGGTGCTGCAGCCGCCGGTGCTGCGCCTGGATCGCGCATCCCTCACGGCCGTCGCGCTGGCATGGTCCGACGTGTCGGGCGAGAACGGGTACGTGGTCGAGCGCCAGCGCGGCGGCGGCGCGTGGTCGCAGGTGGGGGTCGCCGGAGCGAACGAACTGGGCCACATGGATCGCGCGATCGACGACGTCGGCACCTTCCGCTATCGCGTGCGGGCGCGCAACGGCGCGCAGTCGTCGGCCTGGTCGAACGTGGTGGAGGTCGAACTCGAAGGCCTTGGCAACGTCGGCGTCGCGCCCCTGACAGTGGACGTGCGTGCCGACGACGCGGTGCTTGCCGAGGATGGGCGCCTGTTCCTGCTCTCGCGCCAGCACGAGACGCTCTTCGTCTGGTCCACGCCGCACCAGCGCTGGGATGCGTCCATCGGCCTGCAGGGTGCGCCATCGTCGATGGCGTACTCGCCACGCAACGCAGCCGTCTACCTGCAGTACGCGAATGGATCTGTAGGGGTGGTCAGTCTCGCGGCAGACGCGCCAGTGGAAGGCGCGTTCCCGTTCGAAACCGCCGAATCAGGCTGCGGCATCGCCGTGGCCGGTGAGTACCTCGTGGTGTGCGCCGTGCACCCCGACGGCTACTACTCCCAGTTCATCAGCATCGACGCAGCCGGGCGGGCAATCGAGCGTGTCGACAGCGGCGACGCGCTGCACGCGCCGGCGTGGAGCGCATCGTCGGGCAGGCTGTACTACCTGGAGCGGGTGAGCAATCCCGCGTACATCGCGTGGCACGCCATCGCCGAGGACGGTAGCTTCGAGGCGCACGGCGGTGACTATGTCGGCGGCGTTCAGGCGCCGTTGCGCGTGTCGCCCGGCGGTGACGCCATGGTCACCGGCAACGGCGATGTCTATGCGACGTCAGGCTTCGAACGCGTTGGCACGCTGCCATCGGGCGTCGTCGATGCAACGTGGCGGGGTGCCGAACTGCTCACGCTTGCCGACGAGCGCGTGCTTTCGCACCCGGATTTCAGCAGTGAAGTCGAACGCGTGTGGCTGGACGATCTTGGCCAGCGCATTTTCGTGTCGCGCAGCGGCCAGTTGATCGTGCTGACCGAGATCGATGGCATTCGTACCTCGGTGCAGCGCTACGACGCGGCGCTGCAGCCCGTGCCCGAACCCGTGCTCTCGGACGGATTCGAATAAACCCCGGGCCCGGTCCCGTGTGGCGTCAATTACGCCGCGCAGGCCGCGCCCTCATTGACGCCGGCAACAAACTGCAAGGTGGCAACGCAAGTATCCAATCGTCGTGTCACCGTTGCGAACGTATCCCAGCGTTGTCCCGGGGCAAGAGCATCGAAGGTCTCATTCCGCTGCTCCCGAAGTCGCCCGATCCCTGCTCGCATGCGATGAGACGGGTCAGGCTGTCGCGCATTTTTCTGCAGCGCAAAGCGACGCGATGTCAGCGCAGCACTTGCTGCAATACGCCGCGTCCGCGGTCTTCGCCACTCAGCGGAGGCGGCGGTGGCGGGGAGGGCGGGGCGCTCGGTGATGTCGGGGCCGGGGGCGCTGCGTGCGTGGGCGGCGCAGGCGGCGCGGGAGGCGCCGGCGGCGCCGGAAACGCGAAGCGCATCCTCTTCGGTGCGTCGACGCTGGCGCGCTGCGCCTTGCGGTCGCGCAGCAGGGTGATGCCGACCGCCGTGCCGGGCTCCTTGCCGCGCAGCGCGCGCATCGCTTCCTGCGGGGTGTCGACGCGTTCGCCGTCGACCTGCTGGATCACGTCGCCGGGTCGGAGCGCGGCCATCGATTCGTCCGGCGCCGCGAGCACCAGCACGCCGCGATCGGTGCCGAAGTAACGCCCGAGTTCCGGACCCACCTGCGCCAGCTGCAGTCCGTGCCAGCGCCAGGCTTCGGTAAACGCGGAAAATTCGCAGTGGCGGCCGTCGTCGCCGCAGCCTGCGAGCGGCGCGAGCCGACCGAGTGCCATGTCCATGTCCAGCGGCAGTTCGATGTCGGCCAGGCGTTCGAGCTGCGCCCCGTTCCAGACGGTGATGCCCGACAGCGTTTTCGCCACGAGTTCGCTCTCCTGGCGCTTGCCGTCGCGCTGCCATTCCAGGCGCACGGTGTCGCCTTCGTCGAGGTCGGCGAGCCGATCCTGCGCGGCGGCGAGGCGCGCGTCGGCGCCGTCGGCGGCGATGGCCTCGCCGTCGATGCGCAGCAGGCGATCGCCGGCACGCAGGCCGGCCTTCGCTGCCGGGCTGTCGGGCGTGACGGCGAGCAGCTTCACGCCGCTGTCCTCGTCCCGGCCCATCACGATGCCCAGCGCCGGGCGCGCGAACACCGGGCGTCGCAGGGCGGTCTCGATCTGTTCGCGCGCCGCCACCGAGTGCAGTTCGGCCACGCGTGCCGACGCGATGCGCAATTCCTGCCGCGCCGCATCGAGTTCGGCCAGCGCGGCCTGCGCGGCGACGCGCGCTTCGGGTGTCGCCGCCGCGGCAGCCGCGGCGCGCGCCTCCGGCGACCGCGATGCAGCGCTGCGCGCCTGTGCAAGCGCCGCGGCGCGACGTTCGAGCGCGGCCTGCACCGCGGCGCGATCGTCGTGCGCGACCCGAGCGGCCGGTGCCGAGGGCGCGGCGGGTGCGGACGGCGCGGCGGGTGCGGTCTGCGCGAACGCGGGCGCCGCAGCGACCGCGGCGAACAGGGCGATGGCGAGGCGGGTGTGCAACATGGTCGATCTCCGGATGGCGACGTGCCGCGTGCGGCGGCGGATGCGATGGGAAGGAACGGCGGGACGCGTCAGAACACGGCCACCGGCGCGGCCATCGCCTCGTCGCCGTTGGCAGCGAGCAACTGGCGCGTGTTGTGCAGGCCGGCAAGCTGACGCAGGCGCACCAGGCGCTCCTGCAGCAGCGGCAGCTGCGCGGCGGGGTCGAGGTCGGGGCGCCCAAGCAGTGCGTCGATCGTCGCGATGCGGTCGCGAACGTCCAGTTCCACCGACACGCTTGCGCCCGACTCGCTCGCGAGGTTGCCGCTCCACGCCAGCCATGCCTCCAGTTGTGCCGATTCGCGCAGCAGCGCGTCGAGCGGATCGGAGATGGGCCCGGTTCCGGCCTCGGTCAAAACGGGCGTGGTCGGGCGCACGGGGTCCGTGGGTGTGCCGTCGCGCCACAGCGGCAGCGCGCACAGCACGGCCAGCGCCGCGGCCAGCGCGGCCCATCGCATCATGCGCGGGCGCGGCGCCGCACGCGCGGCGGCGGGCAGCTGCGCGGCGATCGCCGGCCACGCCGAGCGCGGCGGCGTGGCCAGCGGCAGGGCGCGCAGGGCCTGTGCGGGCAGCGGGCCGCGCCCGGACTCGGGACGGTCAGACATGGGCCATCACCTCGACATCGACATCGAGCAGCACGCGCAGGCGTCGAATGCCGCGCATCAGCTGCGATTTTGAAAAACTCACCGTGCGTCCCATCTGCGCCGCGATCTCCTCGTGGGTGAAGCCTTCGGCGTGGTACAGCCACAGCACGCTGCGCGTCACGTCGGGCAACTGCGCGAGGGCGCGTTCGAGCGCGGCGCCGTCGGCGGCGCGGGACGGCAGCGCGGCGTCGTCGTCGTGCTGCGGTTCGGGCACCTCGGCAACGAAATCCAGCGGCGCGCGACGGCGCAGCCGCATGAGCGCCTCATTCAGCGCGATCTGCCGCAGCCAGCCCCAGAACGGGGATTCGCCGCGGAACTCGCCGATGCGTCGGCACACCTTCAGCATTGCATCCTGCAGCATGTCCATGGCCTCCTCCGGATCGCCGAGCAGACGCAGCCCGAGCGTGTAGACCGGCCGCTCGAACCGGCGATACACCTGTTCGAACGCCGCCGCCTCGCCGCCGCGCGCGCGGCGCAGCAGGCTGTCGGGCACATCGATGGCGAAACTCGACCCTGTCACTGGAACCCGTTGTCCTCTGCTGGGGCGACCGTCGCCGGCGCGGTGCGTGCCTGTGATCGATAAGGATGCGCGCGTGCGCAAAACGGTCGCAGACCCGAGTCGTCACGAATCCGCCGCGGACAGATGCTAGTCTCGCCCCATCTGGCCGGGGGTTCACGGGGGGTCAGGCCAACCGCTTCCGCCGCACTGCGGCCTTGCTGGAAAGGTTGGGGACATGATGCATCGGAGCTTGCGCAGCGCGGCGGGGGCCGCGTTCTGGATCGCGATGGGCACGGCGAATGCCGATGTCTTCATCAACGAGCTGCACTACGACAACGTCGGCACGGACAGCAACGAAAAGATCGAAATCATCGCGCCGGCCGGCACGAACCTGGCCGGCTGGAAGATCGTCCTGTACAACGGCAGCGGCGGCGCGACCTATGCCACGTACACGCTGTCGGGCACCACCACGAACCAGTGCGGCGGGCACGGCACGGCGGTGGTCACCGTGCCCGCGAGCCCCGGCCTGCAGAACGGCGGGCCGGACGGGCTCGCGCTCGTCGACGCGAGCAACGCGGTGGTGCAGTTCCTGAGCTACGAAGGCACGTTCACGGCGAGCAACGGGCCGGCGGCGGGCATGACGAGCAGCGCGATTGCGCAATCGGAAACCACCGACACGCCGGTCGGGCATTCGCTGCGGCTGACGGGCACGGGCACGGCGTATTCGCAGTTCACATGGGCCGCACCGGCGGCGAGCAGCTTCGGTGCGTGCAACCCGGGGCAGACGCTGTCCGGCGGCGGTGGAGGCGGCGGCAACGTGCTCGTCAACGGCGTGCCGGTGTCGGGCCTGGGCGCGGCGACGAACGCGGCGCTGAACTACACCATCGTGGTGCCGTCGGGTGCCGGCAATCTCGTCGTCGCCACCTCGGGCGGCAGCGGCGACGCGGACCTGTACGTGCGCCACGGCACTGCGCCGACCACGTCCACGTTCGATTGCCGGCCGTATCTCTCGGGCAACAACGAAACCTGCACGTTCGCATCGCCCGCGTCCGGCACCTGGCACGTGATGGTGCGCGCCTACAGCGCGTTTTCCGGCGTCACGCTGGCCGGCAGCTACACGTCGGGCGGCGGCGACAGCGCGCCGACGGTCGTTTCCACCGTGCCCGCGAGCGGCGCCAGCAATGTGGCGGTCGACAGCAATCTCGTCGTGACGTTCAGCGAGCCCGTCACCGCGGGCAGCGGCGCGTTCGGGCTCGCGTGCGGCGCCAGCGGCACGCATGCGGTCGTGCGCAGCGGCGGTCCGACCACGTTCACGCTGAATCCGTCGATCGATTTCGGGCCGCTCGAAACCTGCACGCTCACCATCGTCGCAAGCCAGGTGCTCGACCAGGACGGCACGCCGACGGCACTGGCCGGCAACGTCGTGCGCAGCTTCACCACCATCGGGTCGGGCAGCGGCTACTACGGCGCGGTGAACACGGGCTCGGCGGCGGCGCTGCGCAGCTCGCTGCATCCGGTGATCGACGACCACGTGCGCTTTCCGTACACCGGTTCCGGCACCGACACCTGGGACGTCCTCGCCGTGGCCGACCAGGATCCGATGAATGCAAGCCGCGTGCTCGACATCTACCGCAACGCCTCGCTCGCCAAGCAGACCGGCGGCAACGACTTCTACAACCGCGAACACACCTGGCCCAACTCGCTCGGTTTCCCGAACGATGTCGCCAGCAATTCGGCCTACACCGACCTGCACATGCTCATGGTCTCGGACATCGGCTACAACAGCGCGCGCGGCAACAAGCCGTACGACAACTGCAACGCCAGCTGCACCGAGTATCCGACCGCGGCCACCAACGGCGCGGGCGGCGGCAGCGGCACCTACCCGGGCAACTCGAACTGGGGAAATTCCAGCGTGTTCCAGGTGTGGCACAAGTTCAAGGGCAACGTCGCGCGCGCGATGTTCTACATGGACCTGCGCTACGAAGGCGGCACCAACGCCGTCACCGGGACGAGCGAACCGGACCTGCGCCTCACGAGCGATCTCTCGCTCGTGGTCGGCACCGGCGGCAACGCGTCGGTGGCCTACATGGGCAAGCTCTCGACGCTGCTGCTGTGGCACCAGCAGGACCCGGTCGACACCGCCGAACAGCTGCGCAACGAAGTGGTGTACAGCTACCAGGGCAACCGCAATCCGTTCGTCGATCATCCCGAGTGGGTCGCGTGCATCTACGGCGGCGTGTGCAACTGAGTGGATGAACGTGCCGGGGGCGGCGATGGCGCCGCTCCCGGCAGCGAGGCAGGCGAGGTGCGGCGGGAGCGAGTGGAGAGGAGCGAGAAACGAGTGGGACCGGAGCGAGGCGTGGCGACTCGTTTCTCACTCCTCTCCACCCATTTCCGCTCCGCTGCCGCGCCCTCCGCCATGACACGCGACGGCCCGATCCCGCGTCAACCCGATGCTATGATCGAGCCGTCCCTCGCCCCCGCGCGCGCATGACCCAGCCGTCCATCCAGATCCCGGGCTACGAGTTCGTGCGCGAACTCGGCGTCGGCGGCATGGCGACGGTCTACCTCGCGACGCAGACCTCGCTCGAGCGCCGCGTCGCCATCAAGGTGATGCGGCGCGCCGGCGTCGACGACAACTTCGAGAAGCGCTTCCTGATGGAAGGGCGCACGATGGCGAAGTTGCCGCACCGGAACATCGTCGGCGTGTACGACATCGTCCAGAACGACGCGATCAACTACATCGCGATGGAGTATCTCGGCGGCGGCACGCTCGGCGACAAGCTGCAGGACGGCCTGTCGCTGGCCGAGGCGATTTCGGTGGTGGTGCAGATCGCAGGCGCGCTGCAGTTCGCGCACGACAATGGCGTGGTCCATCGCGACCTCAAGCCGGCCAACATTCTCTTCCGCGACCGCCACACGCCGGTGCTCACCGACTTCGGCATCGCCCGCCAGCGCGACGCGCAGGCAACGCGCCTCACGCAGACCGGCATGATGATCGGCACGCCGACCTACATGAGCCCGGAGCAGGCGATGGGCGGCGATGTCGACGGCCGTTCGGACCAGTACAGCCTCGGCGTGATGTTCTACGAGATGCTCACCGGCAGCGTGCCGTTCGGCGGCGAGACGCCGCTCAACGTGGTGCTCGCGCACATCAACACGCCGCCGCCGCCGCTGCCGCCGCAGTTCGTGCACTTCCAGCCCACCATCGACCGCATGCTGGCGAAGGAGCCGGCCCACCGCTACGACGACCTGCATGTCTTCGTGCGCGAGCTCAAGGCGCAGCTGACCGGCAGCGAGACCATGCTCGCACGCCTGCAGATCGATCCGAACCAGACCGCCTCGCAACAGCTGCGCCTGCTGGGGTTTTCCGAAAGCCAGATCAACACCGGCTCGGCCGATGCCTCGCACGTGCGGCGTGCGGCGACGAGCGACGGTGCGCGTGCCGCCGCGCGCGCGAGCGGGCCGGGCGTGCGCATGGACGCACCGACGCGCAAGCGCGCCCGGCCGCAGCGCCCGGCGTGGCTGCTGCCGGCGGCCGCCGCGCTCGTGCTGCTGCTGGTCGGCGCGGGTCTGTGGTTCGTGCTCGGCGGACGCGACGAACTCGATCCCACAATGCGCCGCCTCGCCAACAACACGCTCAAGCAGGTCGACCTGCTGGTGGAGCAGGGCAAGCTCATCGCGCCGGCCGGCGACAACGCCTTCGAGGAATTGCAGACCCTGCAAAGCGCCACCGGCGCGATGCCGGAGATCGACGAACGCCTGCAGCGCATCGTCGACACGCTGCAGGCGCAGGCCGAACAGGCGCTGGCGAACGGCAACTTCGCCGCCGCCGAAACACGCATCGGCGAGGCGTTGGCGGTGCGGCCGGACGACGCGCGGCTGGCGTCGCTGCGCCAGCGCATCGAGACCGGAAAACTCGCCGCCGTGCGCGACGCCCGCGTCGCCGAATTGCTGACGCAGGCGCAGACGGCGCGCGCCGCCGGGCGCGTGCTCGGCGACGGCGGCGACAACGCGCTTGCGCTGGTGCGGCAGGCGATGGAGGTGGACGCGCAAAGCGCTCCGGCGCGAACCCTGCTCGACGCCATCGCCGCCGATGCCCTCGCACCCGCACGCACCGCGCTTGCCGCCGGCAAGCTCGACGACGCAGCGCGGCAGCTGCGCAGCGTCGCCAGCGATCTCTCGAGCGAAGCGGCCTGGCAGACGCTCGACGCGGAATTGGCCGCAGCCCTGGCACGGGAGGAACAGCGCAGCCGCATCGCAGGCTTCGTTTCGCAGGTGCGCAACCAGATCGCCGCCGGCAACTACGCCGAACCGGCCGGCGACAACGCACTCGAAAGCCTCGCCCGGCTCGCCGAGCTCGACGCCGCGAACGCCGACGCCGCCACGCTGCGCGGCACGGTGGCGGCTGCGCTCGCAAAACAGGCGCAGGCCGCGGCGGGCGACGGCGACATCGCCACCGCACTCGCACGCTACGACCAGGCCCTGCTGGCGCAGCCGGATCCGGCCATCACGGCCGCCCGCAACGCCCTCGCGCAGCGGCTGGACCAGCGCCAGGCGCAGATCGCGCAGGGCCTCAACGAGGCGCGTGCGGCGATCAATGCACGGCGCTACGTCGCCCCGGCCGGCTCCAGCGCGCGCGATGCGCTGCTGCGCGTGCGCAGCCTCGACGCCGGCAACGCCGAGGCCACGCGCCTGCTCGCCGGACTGCCGTCGCTGGTGCGCGATGCGGCGCAGGAACTTGCGAAGGAAGCCCGCTACGACGACGCCCTCGCATTGCTGCGCGAAGCCGCCGGCGCGTGGCCGGACGACGGCGCGCTGGCCGTCGCCACGCGCCAGATCCAGGCCGAACGCGATCGCGGCGAGCGTGCCGCCTCGCGTGCGGCGCGCCTGGCCGAATTGCAGGAGCTGCTCGCGCGCCGCCAGCTCAACGCCGACAGCGCCCGCGCCATCGGCAGTGCGCTGACGGCGCTGCAGACCCTCGACCCGGCCGACGCCGAGGCGCGCGCGTTGCGCGAGCGCTTCCTGCGCGGCATCGGCACCGTCATCGATGCGGCGAAGACGCCGGCCGATCTGGCGCCGCTGCCGCCGGTGCTCGAACAGCTGCAGCAGCAGCTCGGCGCGTCCAGTGCCGACATCGTTGCGTTGCAGGCGAGCTTCGTCGCCGCGCGCACGCGCCTGCAGGCGGCCGAGGACGCACGCATCGCCGCATCGAGCGGCACGCTGGTGCTCAATGCCACGCCGTGGGCGAACGTGGAATCGGTCGTCGACCAGGGCACCGGCAAGGCCCTCGCGCTGCCCGACGACCGCAGCACGCCGCTGCGCCTGGTCGCGCCCGCGGGCACGTACCGGGTGAGCTTCCGGCATCCCGACGTGGCGCAGCCGGTGGCCGTCGTCGCCACCCTCGACGCGCGCAAGACGCAGGCCACGAGCGCCGCATTCCGCACCCTCACTGCGGCCGACTATCTGAAGCGGGCAGGGTATGCGCAGTAGACCGCCACGCCGCAAGCGCTCGCTTGCGTGCGGCATCGCGTTGTTGGGTCTTGCCTGCGCGCTGCCCGCGCACGCGGACTGGAAACGCGATTACGACCGCGGCCTGCGTGCGTTCGAGAAAGAGAACTGGGCCGACGCCGAGGCCGCATTCCGCGCCGCGCTCGCCGAGGAACCGACACCGGATGCGCGCAAGCGGTTCCAGGGCGTGCGCACCGCAGTCTACGTTCCACACTACTACGCAGGCGTCGCGGCCTGGCGCCAGGGGGCGTGCGAGCGCGCGCTGCCGCTGTGGAGCAACGCCGCGAGCACGGCCGTCGTCGCAGGCATCACCAAGCTCGATGCCGAGCAGGAGCGCGGCATGCTCGACTGCCGGCGCAAGCTCGCGAGCGCGGCTGCGCCGAGCTCCGGCACCACCGCTGCGACATCCACACGACCTCCTTCGCCATCGACGTCGCCGCCAGCCGCGTCGACGCGTGCGAGCGAGCCAAACGCAACGGCCACCGCAGCAGCGGCCTCCGGCACGGCGAAACCCGCGGCGGCGACACCGACTCGTCCAGCACCCTCCTCGCCGCAGACCACGCAAACCGCGCCTGCCGCCCCGCCGCCGCCCACGGCTGCGGCTGCGGCTGCGGCGCCCGCGCAGGCCACCGCGTCCGCGGCACCGGCGGTCCTCGTCACCGCCGTCGAGCAGTACCTGGGCGGCCAATACGCCGCGTTGCTGCAACTGGATCCGGCGCGGTTCGCCGATGGCCGTTCGCGCGCCCAGGCCCATCTGCTGCGCGCCGCGGCGCTTCACGCCAGCGGCGTGCTCGACGGTGACCTCGACGCACGACTCGATGCCGTCGGCCGCGACATCCGCGCCGCGCGCGCCGCCAACGCTTCGTTGCAGCCGGATGCCGCGCTGTTCTCGCCGCGATTCCGCGCCGTGTGGCAGCGCACGCGCTGAGCGGATCGACTGCGCCAGCGCAGCGCACCTGATGCGGCGAGTGCATCCGGGCCTGCGTCGACGCATCCGGGTTGACTGTCGTGCATTCGCTGGATACGGTTCGAGCGGGGGAGCACCTCGATCGATCGGTTCGTGTCAGGACGCACGGATCCGCACATCGCACGCCACGCCGCGCGGATGCCGCGGTGCAGCGCAACCAGCAATGCAGCAGTGCAGAATGGGGACATCATGAAGGGTATTGGTCGAGGCGCCGCGGGGCGCCTGCGGGCGTTGACGTATTTTCCGGTCGCGTCGCTGATGCTGGCCGCCGCCATCGTGGCGATGCCGGTACACGCCGTCGCACCCGAACGCGATACGGACGGTGCCCGCGTCGCCGCGCAGATGCAGCCGGCCACCGCGATCAAGGCCTCGGCATTGCAGCAGATGGCGGTACTGCGCTCGATCAAGGCCAACAAGAGCGCCACCCAGCGCAAGATCGATTCGCGGCTGTTCCTCGGCATCCTCAACGCCCGCGACGACCAGCGTGCACGCGCGCTGCCGGACTTCCGCTTCGTGCGGCCCGACTCCGACGGCCGCGTCGAGGTGGAGGTCATCCTGTCCGGCACCACCGGAATGAAGCGCCTGCTGACCGAACTGCAGAACGTCGACGCACAGGTCAGCTGGCGCAGCAGCGCACGCACACATCTGCTCGCGCGCATGCCGTTGCAGGCGGTGGAACGGATCGCCGCGCTGACGGACGTGCGGCGCGTGCGTCTGCCCGTGCCGGCGATGACCAACGCGATCAACACCTCGGAAGGCGACCTGACCCACGGTGCGGAAGCCGCACGCAACGTCTATGGCGTCTCGGGTGCGGGCGTCAAGGTGTGCGTACTGTCCGACGGTGTCGATTCGCTCGCCACGCTGCAGGGCAGCGACGATCTGCCGGCCGTGGACGTGCTGCCCGGCCAGGCCGGCTCCGGCGACGAAGGCTCGGCCATGCTGGAGATCATCCACGATCTGGCGCCGAACGCGGAACTCGGCTTCGCCACCGCCCTGCCCAACGAAGCGCAGTTCGCGCAGAACATCCTCGATCTGGCCGCCGATGGCTGCAACATCATTGTCGACGACATCATCTATCTGGCCGAGTCGCCGTTCCAGGACGGCCCGATCGCGCAGGCAGTCAACACGGTCACCGCCGGCGGCGTGCTGTACTTTTCCTCGGCCGGCAACGAAGGCAACAAGGACGACAACACCTCGGGCACCTGGGAAGGCGATTTCGTGCCGAACGGAACGCCGCCCGCGCTCGCCGGCGCGGGGCCGGTGCACAACTTCGGCGATGGCGGCCAATCGATTCTGATCGAGGCCGGGTCATCCGGAACGCCGGCAATCCTGATCTGGGCGGAGCACTACGACGCAACCACGGGCCTTGCTTCGACCGACTACGACCTGTACGACATGAATGCCGCGCTGACGACGGTGTTCGATGCCAGCACGGACACGCAGGACGGTGCCGGCGGGGACGATTTCCCGATCGAGTTCATCGGTGGCGGCGCGTTCGCCGGCGAGCGTCTGGTCGTGGCGCAGTTCGCCGCTGGCGCGACATCGAGCACGCCGATGTTCAACCTGATCCTGTTCCGCGGCGAACTCGACGACGCCCTGAGCACCGGCGGCACCACGCGCGGCCACAGCGCCGCAGCCGAGGCCTACAGCGTCGCCGCGACGCCTGCCGCGGCATCGCTGGACGGCGTGTCGGGGGATGGCCCGTTCCCCGGCCTGTTCACCACGGCAGACACAAGCGAAAGCTTCAGCGCCGACGGCCCGCGTCGCATCATCCTCGACCCGGCGGGTGTCGAACTCACGCCGGGCAATCGCACCAGCACCGGCGGTGTCGTCCGGCAAAAACCGGACGTCACGGCGGCCGACGGTGTTGCCACGGCAGCCCCCGGCTTCAATCCGTTCTACGGAACCTCGGCCGCCGCGCCGCATGCCGCCGCCATCGCCGCGCTGCTCAAGCAGGGCGATCCCGCGGCGACACCGGCACAGATCCGCGCGGCGCTGATCAGCACGGCACTGGACATCGAAGTGCCGGGTGTGGATCGCACCACCGGTGCCGGCATCGTCATGCCGGCACCTGCCTTGCAGACACTGGGTGTCGCGCCGGCAGCGTTCCTGGCCGAAGGTGCGGTCGTGTCCACGCAGATCGTCGGCGACGGCGATGCCTTCATCGAAGGCAACGAGGACTGGTCGCTGGTGATTCCGCTGGAAAATGTCGGCGGCGCAACGGCGACCGACATTTCGGCAACGTTGTCCAGCGCCACGCCCGGCGTCACCGTCCTTTCCGGTGTGTCGACGTATCCGGATCTGGCGGCTGCGGCCTCTGCGCCGAACGCCACCGCCTACACGTTTTACGTGGATCCGTCGGTCACGTGCGGCGGGTCGATCGAGTTCACCCTCGATGTCACGTACACCGGCGGTGGGGCACCGTCGCAGACGTTCGTGCACAGCTTCCAGGCCGGCGCTCCCGGCGCCCCCGTAACCCTGTCCTACGCCGGGGCTCCGGTGGTCATCCCCGACGGCGCCGACCTGACGGGCACGGCGCCGGGCGCAGCCGTCGACGCGGCGATCGCCGTCGCCGACGCGGGATCGGTCTATCGCATCGCGATGAGCATCGATGGCGACACCTGCAACGCCAACGTCGGCAGCACGACGGTCGGCCTCGACCATACGTTCGTCAATGACCTGCAGCTGACCCTGCTGTCGCCGGCCGGCACCGCCGTGCTCGCGATCAACAACACCGACGGCAGCGGCAACAACTTCTGCCAGACCGTCCTGGACGAAGACGGCGGCGGTGTGAATATCCAGACGGTGCTCACGGCGAACGCGCCGTTTACCGGCTCGTTCGTGCCGAATGCCTCGTTTGTCCCGTTCCGCGGCGAAGACATGACCGGCAACTGGACACTGCGTGCGCAGGATTTCTTCTCCGGGGACACCGGCAACATCCGCGCCTGGTCGGTCACCGTCACGCCCGCGATCTGCGATGCCCCCGCGCAGACCGTGCAACTGGCCGCCACCAAGACCGTTGCCGGCACCTTCGAGGAAGGCGGCGCCGTCACGTACACGGTGGAGATCACCAACACCGGCACCGGCCTGCAGCCGGACAACATCGGCGACGAGTTCACCGATACGCTGCCTGCGGGTCTGACGCTGGGCACGCCCACCGCGACGGACGGCACGGTCTCCGCGGCCGGAGTGAACCCGGTGACGTGGAACGGCAGCCTGCTGCCGGGCGCCACGGTGACCATCACCATCCCCGCGACCATCGATGCCGGCACGGCAGGCATGTCCATCGACAACCAGGCCACGGTGAACTTCGACACCGATCGCGACGGCAGCAACGAAAGCAACGCGCTCAGCGACGACCCGGGCACCGGCGCGCCCAACGACGCGACCGCGTTCGTCGTGCTGCAGGGCGAGCTGTCGATCGCGCCTGCGGCCATCGCATTCGGCGATGTGGTGGTGGGCGACACCAGTGCCGCACAGGCGGTGACACTGGAGAACATCGGCGATGCGCCGCTGAACGTCACCTCGATCGATGCTGCGGCAGCGCCGTTTGCGCCGGACGGCAGCGGCGATTGTCCTGTGGCGCCGTTCCCGTTGGCGGCCGGTGCCAGTTGCACGCTGGCGTATACCTTCTCGCCGGCGGTCACGGGTCCGGCTGCAGCGTCGATCGCTGTGGCGGCCGATGTGCCCGGCGGCGGCACGATCGATCTGTCGGGCAACGGCACGCAGGGCAACCTCACGATCGCGCCCGCGCTGGTGGACTTCGGCAACGTTGCGGTGGGTGCGACCAGTGTCGCCTCGGTGGTCACCTTGTTCAACGATGGCACCGCGTCGCTGGAGGTCACCGCGATCGACGCCGCCACGGCGCCGTTCGCACTCGATGCAGGCAGCACCTGCGCCGCGGTGCCGTTCACGCTGGCGCCGGGAACCGGCTGCGATCTGGCCTACACCTTCGGACCGGTCGCGGCTGGTGCGGCGGCGGACACGATCGCGGTCACCGCAGACGCACCGGGGGCCGGCAGTTTCGATCTCTCGGGTGTCGGCACGCTGGGCGAGCTGACGGTGGCGCCTGCCGTGCTCGATTTCGGCGACATCCCCGTGGGCAACAGCTCGGCATCGGAAATGGTCACGCTGACCAACACCGGTGACGCCGCGCTGCAGGTCGTCAGTTTCGCCACGGCGTCCGCGCCGTTCGAGCAACTGGCCTTCGGTAGCTGTCCGGGCAGTCTGCCGTTCGCGCTCGCGCCGGGCGAGTCGTGCACCGTGTTCTACCGGTTCCAGCCGACCGCGGCGGGCCTTGCCAGCGAAGCGATCGCCATCGGCGACGACAACGGAGGTTCCGCTGGCTTCACCCTGCGCGGCACCGGTCTGCTCGGTCAGCTCGCGGTGGCCCCGCTTGCGCTCGACTTCGGTGATATCGAAGTCGGCGATACCAGCGCGCCGCAGGAAATCACCCTCAGCAACCCCGGCAATGCCGCGACCTCCATCAACGGCATCTCCGGCCCGACCCCGCCGTTTGCGCGCACGGGCGGCGGCACCTGCCCGGCCGGCGCCTTCTCGCTTGCCGCCGGCGACAGTTGCACGGCGCAGTTCACCTTCAGCCCGACGGCGTCGGGCGCGGCCAACCAGAGCGTCACCGTGATCGCGGCGGACGTCGACATTCCGAGCATCGACGTGTCGCTGAGCGGCACGGGCTTCACCGTCGGCGCGGTGCTCAGTGGCGCCATCGATTTCGGCGAAGTCGGCGTCGGTGAAGGCGGCGCCGTCACGGAGCAGGGCGTGTCCATCACCAACACCGGCGGCGTGCCGGTGGAAGTGACCGCATTCGGCGAAGCGACCGCGCCGTTCTATTACGCCGGCACCACCTGCGCAGCGCTGCCGTTCACGCTGCAACCGGGCGAGTTCTGCATCGTCGGCTACGGCTTCTCGCCGACGGACGCGGGCGAGTTCTCGCAGACGCTGACCTTCGTGACCGAATTCGGCGATCTGGACGTGACGTTGAACGGCGTCGGCACCGGCGGCGGAACCGTCACGCCGCCGACTCCGCAGCCGCTGCACATCCCGACGCTGTCTGCCCTCGGTCTGCTGCTGACCGCGTCCCTGCTGGCGCTGCTGGGCTTGCTGGGCATCCGACGCCAGTTCTGATGCCAGGCACGGCGGCGCGCACGCCGCGCCGCCGTGCGGCATCGAAGGTGCGATCGACGGATCGAACAAGCACGGACACCGCGAGGTGTCCGTTGCTTTTTGTGGAGCGCTCTTTGTCGCGAGGAGGGCGCGAATCCGCGCCCTCATGACCGCCGTTTGAGGTTGCTAAATGTACTTCAGAACCGCCACACCGCCGAGACGCTGTAGATGTCCTGCATGTCGGACTGGTCGGTGGCGAAGTCGAGCTGGAAGCTCGGGAACGCGATGCCGAATCCGGCCGAGTAGTGCACTTCGTCGTGGCCGGTGGAGAACAGGATCGCGTTGGCGCGCACTTCGCCGCTGGCGTCGTTGGCGTCCAGGCCCGGGTCGAGTTTCGAGCGCAGCGTGTGGCGGGTTTCGTTCCAGATGCCGGCGCGCAGCGACACCGGATATTTCATCTCGGAGAAGAAGTACTCCACGCCCAGGCGCGGCTCGAACACGTCGTCCGCCTTCACCGTGCGCGCCACGGCGGACTGGAATTGCGAGGCGACGAAGTCCGGCAGTTCGGTGCCGGCGGGGATCACCGTCGTGGTGCCGTCGCCGTTGTCGAATTCGATGTCGATCTGGGTCGTGAGCGTCAGCGGGTCGCCGGGGTTGTTGAGGAACGCGGTGTCCACCGAGTTCGTCAGGTTGGAATAGTTGATGCGATTGAGGTCGAGGTTGATCGAGAGGTTGTCGTTCGGACGCCAGTTGAAACCGAGCCCGAACATGTCCGGCGCCTCGAATCGAGAGCGTTTGTCGGCGAGCGTCTGGCCGGTGAACACGCCGGCGCCGAGCAGGTCGCGCTGGAAGGCCGCGCCGGCGACATTGGTGGCGCGGTAGTCGAACTCCGGCGCGCTGCGGTAGGCCAGGCCAATGTTGAACTGCGGCGACACGCGGAACATCACGCCGAGGTTGAAGCCGATGTCGTTGTCCTGGCCGTTCTGGCGCTGGGTCGAGACCAGATCGTCGGGATTGCCCGCGGTGGCGGCGGCAAAACGCGCGGTGCTCGAGGCGATGTCGAAGTCGTAGTACGACAGGCCGGCGCCCAGCGCGATCACGTCGTTGACGTCGACGCCGACGCTGACGCCGTAGTTGACGATCTCAAGATCCGTGCGCGCATCGTACGGAAACAGGAAGAATTCCAGATCGTCGACGAGGAATCCGGTCGGATTGGTGCGGTAGCTCGATTCGTAGTTCACCAGTTCGTGCCGGTACAGCGCGATCGACCAGCCTTCGCGCGGCAGCACCCAGGAGAGGAACGAGACGCCGTTGACCGAATCGGACGCGCTGCCGTAGTCGACGCCGGAAATGCCGCCGCGCGGACCGAACTCGGCGAAGCCGCCGTTGGCGAATGGCGTATCGACCTCCTGGCGCCGTCCTTCGATCGAGACCTGCTGTTCGAGTCCCAGGCCGGTGAGCCCGGCCGGATTGGTGTAGGCCGCGGTGGCGTCGTCGGCGAGGCCGAGGAACGCGCCTCCCATGCCCAGGCTGCGCGCGCCCGGGTTGGAGAAACTGAAAGGAATGCCGGCGTTGTTCTCGACATTGGTGATCGCCGCGGCGGAGCCGCAGCCGGCCAGCAGGACGAGGGCAACGGCGCGGGGGAGGGCACGGGGGCTCATGGAACTCTCCAGGCAGGTTGTAGGGCGAGTTTACGCCCGGAATTAACGGAATTTGAATGGTGCGGGCGGACCTGGCGGGTTGTGCCGGCCGCGGCGGACGGCGCGCCGGGTGCCCGCCGTCCCGGTGCATATGCGCAAAACGGAGCGATTTCGTGTCACCGCCGGGCCGACTGCGCCGCCTCGCACAGAGGAACGCCGCAAGGCGTCCGGATGCGTCAGCGCCGTCGGCCGTCACATCGCGCCCGCCGCATGGTCATGAGGGGGCGGCGGCAGCGCGCGGGCCGCTCGGGGCATCGGCTAAGATCCGCGTTCGAAACCACCTTCGGGACACCACTGAAATGACCATCTTCATCTGGGTGCTGCTCGCCTTCGTGGTGATCACGATCATCAAGGGCGTGCGCTCGGTGCCGCAGGGCTACGAATACACGGTCGAACGTTTCGGCCGCTACACCCACACGCTGACGCCGGGCCTGGGGTTCATCATCCCGTGGATCGACGCCATCGGCCGCAAGATGAACATGATGGAGCAGGTGCTGGACGTGCCGAGCCAGGACGTCATCACCAAGGACAACGCCGTGGTGAAGGTGGACGGCGTGGTGTTCTTCCAGGTGCTCGACGCCGCCAAGGCCGCGTACGAAGTGGCGCAGCTGGAAATCGCGATCCTCAACCTCGTGATGACCAACATCCGCACCGTGCTCGGTTCGATGGACCTCGACGAATCGCTGTCCAAGCGCGACGAGATCAACTCGCGCCTGCTCTCGGTGGTGGACCACGCGACGAATCCGTGGGGACTCAAGGTCAACCGCATCGAGATCAAGGACATCCAGCCGCCGCGCGACCTCATCGATTCGATGGCGCGCCAGATGAAGGCCGAGCGCGAGAAGCGCGCCAACATCCTCGAAGCCGAGGGCTTCCGTGCCGCCGCCATCCTCAAGGCCGAGGGCGAGAAGCAGGCCGCCGTGCTCGACGCCGAAGGCCGCCGCGAAGCCGCGTTCCGCGACGCGGAAGCGCGCGAACGCCTGGCCGAGGCCGAGGCGCGCGCCACCACGATGGTCTCCACCGCCATCGCCGAGGGCGACGTGCAGGCGGTGAACTATTTCGTCGCGCAGAAATATGTCGAGGCACTGCGCGAGTTCGCCACCTCGCCGAACCAGAAGACGCTGCTGCTGCCGATGGAAACCACCGGCATCCTCGGCTCGCTCGCCGGCATCGCCGAACTGGTGCGCGGCGATGCGCCCAGGCCGGTGCCGCCGCCGAAGGCAGCGGCGCCGCGTGCGCCGGACATGTCGCGTGTCACCACGCAGCCGGTTCCGCCGCGGGTGCCGCAGGGCTGACGGCAGCGCGCGCCGCGGCCGGCGTGCCGCCACACGTTTCGCCACAGGGAGATCGTCATGCACTGGCTGGATTCGCAATGGTTCTGGTGGGCCACCGCGCTGGCCCTGTTCGCGCTGGAGGCGATCGCGCCGGGCACGTTTTTCCTCTGGCTGGGGTTCGCCGCGCTCGGCACGGGACTCGTGCACGTGCTGGTGCCCTCGCTCGGCGTCGCGGGCCTGTGGATCGTGTTCGCCATCCTGTCGCTGGCATCGGTGTGGGCGGGATGGGAAGTGCGCAAGCGCCGCGCGCCGCGCAGCTCCGACCAGCCGCTGCTCAATCGCCGCGCCGCGCAATTGATCGGTCGCGTGTTCCCGCTCGACACGCCGATCGAGAACGGCCGCGGCCGGCTCAAGATCGACGACGCGTTCTGGATCGCCGAAGGTCCGGAGTTGCCGTCGGGCACGCGCGTGCGCGTGGACGCGGTCGACGCGATGACCTTGCGCGTGAGCGCGGTGGACTGAGCGGGCAACGCGCCGAGCGGGCGGTGCCGCGGCATTGCCCTGGCAAATGAGAATGACTATCATCTTTCGGTCATTCGATCGAAAGGATGCGCCATGCGCCTGCTTGTCACCGCCGCCCTGCTGCTCGCGGCCTCCGGCATCGTCCGCGGCGCGGACGAACTCATCGTGTATTCGGAGCGGCAGGAACCGCTGATCAAGCCGATGTTCGATACCTACACCGCCGAAACCGGCGTGAAGATCCGCTACCTCACCGATTCGGCGCCGGTGCTGATCGAGCGACTGGCGGCCGAAGGCGAGGCCACGCGCGCCGATCTCTTCATGTCGGTGGACGCCGGCAACCTGTGGCAGGCGGCCGAGCGTGGACTGCTGGCGAAGACCTCGTCGCCTGTGATCGATGCGGCGATTCCCTCGAACCTGCGCGATCCGGACGGGCAGTGGGTGTCGCTGTCGCTGCGTGCGCGCACCATCGTGTATTCGACCGAGCGCGTGAAGGCGACGGATCTGTCGACCTACGAGCAGTTGGCCGAGCCGGTGTGGAAGGGGCGTCTGTGCCTGCGTTCGTCGAAGAAGGTCTACAACCAGTCGCTGACCGCGACGATGATCGCGCGCCTCGGCGCGGAGAAGACCGAAGACGTGCTGCGCGGCTGGGTGGCCAATCTCGCCGCGCCGCCCTTCGCCGACGACACCCAGCTGATCAACGCCATCGCCGCCGGGCAGTGCGACGTGGGCCTGGTCAACACCTACTACCTCGGTCGCCTGATCAAGAACGACGCCGACCTGCCGGTGACCGTGTTCTGGCCGAACCAGAACGATGCCGGCGTGCACGTGAACGTGTCCGGCGCCGGAATCACGAAACATTCGAAGCACAAGGAACAGGCGCAGAAGCTGTTGGAATGGCTGGCGTCGGACGAAGCGCAGGACGAATTCGCGCGCCTGAATTTCGAATTCCCGGCCAAGCCCGGCATCGGCGTCGACCCGATCGTCGCGGCGTGGAGCACCTTCAAGGCCGATCCGGTGAACGTGGTCGAGGCCGGGCGGCGGCAGGCGGATGCGGTGAAGTTGATGGATCGGGCGGGGTGGAAGTGAGTCGATTCGGATTGTCGTAGCGCGGACGCGTGGCGCAGGGCGCCGGGCAGCTGTTTGCCGAGTAGAACGTCGTAGCGCTCTGCGGATGTCGACGGAGTCCGGCAAGGTCTATCCGCTTCAATCCGTCATTCCCGCGAATGCGGGAATCCAGTGCCCCTTCTTGGTTTTCCCGCTTAAAGAAGCTCAAACCGAGCAGAGGCACTGGATTCCCGCATTCGCGGGAATGACGATGTTAGGTTGATGTGGTAACTGGGTAGCGTGCTTCGTTGAGATACGGCCACACCCAACCCAAGCATGAAACAGCCATCACGGCGACAATGCGCTCACATGGCACTCGACGCTTCCTCTCGATGAGCACCACCGCCGGCCCCACACGCCTCGCCGCGTGGCTGCTCGCCCTGCCGATGATCGCGCCGCTGTTGCTGCTCGCTGCCAGCTGGCGCGATCCGCAACCCGCCGTCTGGGCGCACCTGCGCGACGTCGTGCTCACCGACGTGCTGCTCAACACCGCAGCGCTCGCCGTCCTCGTCGTCCTTCTCGTCTCCGTCCTCGGCGTCTCGCTCGCCTGGTTGTCCGCGCGCTGCGACTACCCCGGCCGCCGCTGGCTCGACTGGGCCCTCGTGCTGCCGCTCGCCATGCCCGGTTACGTCGCCGCCTTCGCCTACGTCGGCCTGTTCGACTACGCGGGTCCGGTGCAATCGACATGGCGCGCACTGAGCGGATCCCGCGCCGCTCTCGTCGACATCCGCAGCCTCGGCGGCGCCGCCGTCGTGCTGTCGCTGGTGCTGTATCCCTACGTCTATCTCGTCGTCCGCGCCGCCTTCCTGAAACAGGGCGCCGCCGCCTTCGACGCCGCGCGTTCGCTCGGTCATTCGCCGTGGCGTGCCTTCGTCCGCGTCGCGCTGCCGTTGGCACGCCCCGCATGGATCGCCGGCGTCTCGCTCGCGCTGCTCGAAACGCTCGCGGACTTCGGCGCCGTTTCCATCCTGGGCGTCGACACCTTTACCACCGCCATCTACAAGGTGTGGTTCGGCCTGTATTCGCTGCCCGGCGCCGCGCAGCTGGCGTGCGTGTTGCTGTTGCTGGTCTCCGGCGTGCTGCTGCTCGAACGGTTCACGCGCGGCCGCGGGCGCGTGGCCGAGCGCAGCCTGCGCGCGATGCCGCGCCTGCGCCTGCGTGGCGCGCGCGCGTGGGGCGCCACCACGTTTGCCGTGCTCGTCTTCGGTTTCGGCTTCGTGTTGCCGGTCGCTCGTCTGGTGCAATGGGCGATCGCCGCCGGCGCATGGCCCGACGGTCTCGGCGAAGTCGCCACCAACACCGCACTCATCGGTGCCACCGTCGCCGGCGTGGTGCTGGTGATCGGCCTCGCGTTCGCGCTGCTCGAACACCGCCGCCCGCACGACCGCTGGCTGCGCGCCCCCGTCTTCATCGCCAACCTCGGCTACGCCGTCCCCGGCACCGTGCTGGCGGTGGCGAGCATGCTGTTGCTGCTGCGCGCCGAACACGCACTCGCCGCCTCGCTGGGGTGGACCGTGGCGCTCTCGTCCAGCGTCGCCGCCATGGTGGTGGCACTGACGCTGCGCTTCCTGCGGGTCGGCCACGACACCGTCGAATCGGGCCTGCACGCGCTGCGCCCGGACCTGCTCGAATCCGCCCGCCTGCTCGGCGCCGGTCCGTGGCGTCGCCTGCACCGCATCGTGCTGCCGCTGCTGCGTCCGAGCCTGCTCGCCGCGCTGCTCCTGGTGCTGGTGGAAACGATGAAGGAAATGCCCGCCACCCTGATGCTGCGCCCGTTCGGCTGGGACACGCTCGCGGTGAAGATCCACGGCTACACCGCCGAAGGCCTGTGGGAGCAGGCCGCGTGGCCGGCGCTGCTGCTGATCGGCATCGGCCTGCTGCCGGTGTGGCTGCTGGTGCGTCGGAGCGGGGATTTGTGATTCGGGATTGGTGATTCGGGATTGGTGATTCGTGATTCGCTCCGGGATTCCGCACGCGTGCACGTAGCGGCTCTTGCGAATCTCGAATCTCGAATCTCGAATCTCGCCCCCGACTCCCGACTCCCCGGCCTCTCCTATAATCCGCGTTTCCCCGCACCGGACCGGACCATGACCCGCAAGACCGTACTCAACGACACCCACCGCGCCCTCGGCGCGAAGATGGTCGACTTCGGCGGCTGGGACATGCCGATCAGTTACGGCTCGCAGATCGAGGAACACAAACTCGTGCGCAGCGACGCCGGCATGTTCGACGTCTCGCACATGACCGTGATCGACCTGTCCGGCGCCCGCACGCGCGACTTCCTGCGCTACCTGCTCGCGAATTCGGTCGACAAGCTCACCAAGCCAGGCAAGGCGCTGTACTCGTGCATGCTCAACGAACGCGGCGGCGTGATCGACGATCTCATCGTCTACTTCCTGCGCGAGGACTTCTTTCGCCTCGTGGTGAACGCCTCCACGCGCGACAAGGATCTGGCATGGATCGAACGCCACGCCACCGCGTTCGGCGTGAGCGTCACCGAACGCCCCGAACTGGCGATGATCGCCGTGCAGGGCCCGCAGGCACGGATCAAGACGCTGGCGCTGCTCGCGCCCGAGAGCCGCGTGGCGGTCGAGAAACTCGGCAAGTTCGTGGCGTGCGAGGCAAAGGGATCGGACGGCGAGGATCTGTTCGTGGCGCGCACCGGCTACACCGGCGAGGACGGCTTCGAGATCGTGCTGCCGCAGACGCAGGCCGTCGCGTTCTGGGACCGGCTGCTCGGCGAGGGCGTGAAGGTCGCAGGTCTCGGCGCGCGCGACACCCTGCGCCTGGAAGCGGGCATGAACCTCTACGGCCAGGACATGGACGAGGACGTGTCGCCGTTCGAAGCGGGTCTTGCGTGGACGGTGGCGCTCGACGAAGGCCGCGACTTCATCGGCCGCGACGTGCTGGAGCGGCAGAAGGCGGGCGGTGCGCCGCGCCAGCTGATCGGCCTGGTGCTCGACGACAAGGGCGTGCTGCGTCACGGCCAGGCCGTGACGGCGGCATCGGGCACCGGCGAGATCCTCTCCGGCACGTTTTCGCCGTCGCTCGGCAAATCGATCGCCTTCGCGCGCGTGCCGGCGGGCGAGGTCGGCGCGGTGACGGTGGACATCCGCGGCCGCCAGGTGCCGGTGCGCGTGGTGAAGTACCCCTTCGTGCGCGACGGCAAGGCGGCGCCGGGCGTCGAAGGCTGAGCGCGACGCGTCGACCCCGTGCCGCGGTTCGCAGGGCCAAGGTACAATCCGCCGCGCCTGCGATCCGACCCCTTCCTGGAGCTTGAGCGATGAACGAAATTCCCGGCGATCTGAAGTTCCTGCGCTCGCACGAGTGGGCGCGCATCGACGACAACGGCCGCGTTACCGTGGGCATCTCCGAGCACGCCCAGGCCCAGCTCGGCGACCTGGTGTATGTGGAGCTGCCGGACCTCGGCGACCACGTCGACCAGGGCGCGGCGTGCGCGGTGGTGGAATCGGTGAAGGCCGCCTCGGACATCTACAGCCCGATCGCCGGCAAGGTGGTGGCGGTCAACGAGTCGCTGTCGGACAAGCCCGAAACCATCAACGAGGACGCCTTCGGCGACGGCTGGATCTTCACGATCGAGCCCGACGACGTGGGTCAGATGGAGGAGCTGCTGACCCCGGACGAGTACGCCGCGCTGCTGGAGGAAGAGGAACATTGATCGCGCCCCGGCGCATCGTCCGCATCGATTTTCCGGCCGCCTTGTGCGGCCGGAGTCGTTTCCGGCGACCGGAATCGGTGGCATCCGGCCGCGGGTAGGTCTGTGCGGAGGCGTCGTGGTCGGGGCGTCGTGGGCGGCAACCCGGCGAGCGCGTCGCCGGCATGTGCGATCGATCGTCGACCGATGCCTCCGCTGCATCTGCATCCGCGCACCGCGTACGCAGAGCGCGTGCATCGTCACGCCGGCGCGCGCCGCACGTCGATTTTTTTCGCGCACTTTTGCGCATTTGCGCTTGTGCGGCGCAGGAAATCCGCGCGCGCGCGACGCCGTGCGGAAAAAAAAGCGGGAACGATTCAGTCGCCGCGCGCGCACCGCGGCGGCATGCGAAGCGACCCTGCGGCAACGTCGCCGCTGCGCACCGCGCGTGTGCCCGACGCGGTGCGAGCCCTGTTTTTCCGTGCTCTTTTCGCAACGCGCGTGCGACACACGCGGCGGCGCACGCATGCATCGCGACGCGGCGCACGCGCCGTGGTGCACGTGCCGGCACCGGTCGCTTGCGTCGCGCTGCGCGCACGCGAAAAAAAGTTTGTGAAAGGTTGTTGACAGTCGCACAACGCATGTTTAGGTTTCGCGCAACTGAAGCTTCCAAGAGAAGCGGTGATTCGAGTCGACAACAAAGCGAGCGACGCACGCGACATCCATGTCGCGACGAACTCCACCCCGGTGGTTCGGGGCTCCGTCTCCTCCGAATTCCGCGCCGCGACCTTCGCGAAAGCCTCCCTTTTCTCCGAATACGACGCCCGGGTTCGAACGAGCCCGGGCGTTTTCGTATGCGGCGTGACGAGCGCCGTGCAGCAAGGGCGATAGCCCGCTGGGCAACTGTTCCACCAAAGCCAACTGACGAGGAGTTTCACCATGGCAATGAAGAAAGCGATGAAGAAGCCGGCCGCGAAGAAATCGCCGGCCAAGAAGGCCGCCAAGAAAACCGCCGCCAAGAAGGTCGCGAAGAAGAGCGCGGCGAAGAAGGCCGTGAAGAAGTCGCCGGCCAAGAAGGCCGCGAAGAAGGCGGTGAAGAAGAGCGCGGCAAAGAAGGCCGTGAAGAAGTCGCCGGCCAAGAAGGCTGCGAAGAAATCCGCCAAGAAGGCCGTGAAGAAGTCGCCGGCCAAGAAGGCTGCCAAGAAAGCCGCGAAAAAGCCCGCCGCCAAGAAGGCTGCGAAGAAACCCGCTGCGAAAAAGGCCGCGAAAAAGCCTGCCCGCAAGCCTGCCAAGAAGCCTGCCCCGATGATGCCGGCGGCTCCGGTGGCACCGGCCCTCTGAGGCCGGACGGCGCGAAACGCGCCCTGGACTCTCTCCCCGTTTGCCCAGGCGGGGAGAGAGGCCTTTCCGGAATCGATCGAACGCGCACTCGCGCCGCAAGCATTCCGACGGAGCCGACCCGTCCGCCGGCGCAGCCAGGCCGGACGTCACCCGAGCGATCTCATCTGACTCGACGTCAACCGATTCGACGTCCGCCGATTCGACCCCGCATCGACCTCATGTCCGCGTGCCGCCCTGCGTGGCTGTGATCGACACGGCGCGCGCCGCCGTCGATTCGAGCCGCCCGCAGGATCGGCGCGCCGCCCGCCACCGACCGGACGCCTGCGACTGCCGCGACATCCGACATCCGAAGCATCGAAGGGGTTCCCATGATGCGATGTCCGGGATCCGTCCTGCGGATCGGCATCGCGTGCCGCACGCACAGCCTGGCCGACCGATATGGCTCTTGCCTCGCGTCGTGCAGCCTCAGCCGCGCTTGCGCGTGCGCGTCTTGAAGCGGTCGAGCTCCAGCCAGTCCTGCTGCGGCAGGCCGAGGTAACGATCGAGCGCGGTCGGCAGCAGGCCGCTCGGCACCGCGCTTTCGCAGTTCCAGACCACGGCCATGCCGAAGCCGTTGTCCGGCAGGAACGCGATCATCGCGCGATACCCCTGCACCGCCCCGGCGTGATAGACGACGGTGTGACCGGCGTAGTCGTACACGCGCCAGCCCAGCGCATAGTGGGCGCCGCGCAGGCGTTCGCGGCGCCACGGCGAGGCCGTGGTTTCGCCCGGCGTCTCCACGAGCGGCGCCTGCACGCTCGCGAGCACGTCGTCGGACAAGACGTCCGGATACTCGCCCAGTTGCGCGCGCAACCACACCGACAGGTCGCGAATGCTGGCGTTGACGCCGGCCGCCGGCGGGATGCGGTAGTAGTTTTCCTTCGGCCGCACCGGCATCCAGCCGCCGCCGCGCGCCTTGACGTGCGGCCGTGCCCAGCTCGGACTTGCCTCCAGCGCTTCGCGACCGAAGGTGGCGCCGTACATGCCGAGCGGGTGGAAGATGCGCTTCTCGACCTGGTGCGAATAGAAGTCGCCGGTGGCCGCGAAGGTCATGTCGCCGATCAGGCTGAAGGCGATGTTCTGGTAGCTGTAGCACTGGCCCGCATCGCAGATCGGCTTGGCTTCGGCCAGGCGTGCGGCCAGCAGCGGATAGGGTTCGTCGTCCTCGAGCAGGCGGTCGTGCGTATTGTGCGGCAGGCCGACGCGGTGGCTGAGGATGTCCTTCACCGTCAGTGTCTGCGCCTGCTGCATGTTGCGCAGCTTGAAGGCGGGCAGGTGGTCGGCGATGCGCGTGTCCCAGCGCAGCGCGCCGTCCCGCACCAGCAGCGCGGTCAGCGTGCCGGCGAAGGCCTTCGACAGCGACGCGAGGCGAAACGCGGTGTCCGCGTCCACCGGGTCGCGCCGACCGACCTGCACCACGCCGAAGCCGCGTTCGAGCAGCACCTGGTCGTCCTGCACGATGGCGATCGCCATGCCGCTGACCTTGGCATCGTCGATGATGCGTTGCCCGAGCGCTTCGATGCGGGTGGCCAGCGCGCCCTGGTCGCGTTCGGACAGCAGCGCGCGGTGCGAGGCGGCGAGCGGGCGGGGTTGGCCCGCGTTGTCCGCCTGCGCCGTCGGCAGCAGCAGGGCCAGCAGCGTGGCGGCGAGCACGCCGCGCGTCACACGCGGCAGCGTCGGGAGTCTGACTATCGTACGCGGCATGTCCTGCGTATGCTTGGGTGCGTGATCGCATTCTAGCGCGGTTTTCGGCGGTGTTTTCCGCGCCCGCGCGCCGCTGCATTCATCACAGGAGACTCCCCATGACCTCGCTCTTGCTCTCGTTCGTCCTGCTGATCGTGGTGGCCGTGGTGCTCGGCGCCTGGGCGATCGGCATCTACAACGGCCTGATCCAGTCGCGCAACGGCTACAAGAACGCGTTCGCGCAGATCGACGTGCAGCTCAGCCGCCGCTACGACCTGATCCCGAACCTCGTCGAAACGGCCAAGGGCTACATGAGCCACGAGCGCGATACGCTCGAAGCGGTGATCCGCGCACGCGCCGCGGCGATGACGGGCCTGGGCGCCGCGAAGGCCAACCCGGGCGATCCGGCCGCGATGCAGCAGCTGGCCGGCGCCGAAGGCGGGCTCGGTGCCGCGCTCGGCCGGCTGATGGTGGTCAGCGAGGCCTATCCGGACCTCAAGGCCAACCAGAACATGATGCAGCTCACCGAAGAGCTGACCTCGACCGAGAACAAGGTCGCGTTCGCGCGCCAGGCCTACAACGACGCGGTGATGACCTACAACAACAAGCGCGAGGTGTTTCCGAACACCATCCTCGCCGGGATGTTCAACTTCCAGCCCGCTGCGCTGCTGGAAATCGCCGCCGACGAGGCGCACAAGCGCGAAGCGCCGAAGGTTTCGTTCGGCGGTTGAACGCGGTTTTCCACGCCGCGCCGGCATTGCCGGGCGGCGTGGCCGGTCCGGCGGCGGCGCCCGGCGTCGTCCCGCAGCGCAACGGAGCAGCGATGAATTTCTTCGAAGCCCAGGCCCGGGCGCGCAAGGCCTCCCGGCGGCTGGTCCTGCTGTTTGCGATCGCGGTGCTCGCGATCGTGGCGGTGATCGACGCGATCGTGCTGGCGGCGCTCGGTGTCGCCCGGCGCGGCGACGACGTGGAGCGCGCGGTCGGCGCGATGTCGATGGACGCCGTCGTCGGCGTCGTCGTTGTGACCTCGCTGATCACGCTCGCGGTCATCGGCATCGCCAGCCTCGTGCGCATCGGCAGCCTGCGTGCGGGCGGCAGCGCCGTGGCGCGCTCGATGGGCGGCACGCTGGTCAACGCCGACACCACCGACCTCAAGCTGCGCCGCCTGCGCAACGTGGTGGAGGAAATCGCGATCGCGTCCGGCACGCCGATGCCCGAGGTGTACGTGCTGGACCAGGAAGCGGGCATCAACGCCTTCGCCGCCGGCTACAGCGCCAACGACGCGGTGATCGCGGTCACCCGCGGCGC
This sequence comes from Chiayiivirga flava, assembly GCF_014202825.1. Classification (GTDB taxonomy): domain Bacteria; phylum Pseudomonadota; class Gammaproteobacteria; order Xanthomonadales; family Xanthomonadaceae; genus Chiayiivirga; species Chiayiivirga flava. Next base: position 218,444 of record NZ_JACHHP010000004.1, read on the forward strand.
GCTGGAGCGGCTCAATCGGGACGAGCTGCAGGGCGTGATCGCGCACGAGTTCAGCCACGTCCTCAACGGCGACATGCGCCTCAACATCCGTCTGATGGGGCTGCTGTTCGGCATCCTCGTGCTCGGCATCGTGGGGCGCAAGGTGCTGGAGCATTCGCGCGGCGGGCGCGACTCCAGGAACATGGGTGTCATCCTGCTGGTGGCGCTGGGCATCATGCTGGTCGGCTACATCGGCGTGTTCTTCGGCCGCATGATCAAGGCTGGCGTGTCGCGCTCGCGCGAGTACCTGGCCGACGCGTCGGCGGTGCAGTTCACGCGGCAGACCGCCGGCATCGCAGGGGCGCTGAAGAAGATCGGCGGCCTGCCGGCGGGTTCCAGACTCGTCGCGGCCGACACCGAAGAGGTGAGCCACATGCTGTTCGGCGACGGCATCGGGTTCTCGTCGATGTTCGCCACGCACCCGCCGCTGCTCGATCGGATCCGCGCGCTGGACCGCAGCTTCCGCCCCGAGCAGCTCGGAGCGCTGGCAAAACGCTGGGCGCAGCACGTGCCGTCCGCAGCCGAGGAAGACCTCGCGCTCGGGTTTGCGCCGGACGGCAGCCGGCTCGCGTCCGACCCCTTGTTGCCGGACGGACGGGCCTCGGTCGTCGTGGATCCGCAACGCGTTGCCGCGCAGGTGGGCACGCCGGCTGCAGACGACTACCGCCGCGCCAGCGCCATCGGCGCGGCCATGCCGCAGGCCCTGCACGACGCCGCGCAACGCCAGGACCAGGCCATGGCGGTCGTGCTGGCCTTGCTGATCGACGGCGACGCCGCCATCGCCGCGCGCCAGCTGGCCGAGGTGGCCACGCGCATCGACGAGGACACCGCCGACACCGTGTCGCGCTGGCGACCGGCCACGCAGGCGCTGCACCCGATGCTGCGCCTGCCGCTGGCATCGCTCGCGTTTCCCGCGCTGCGGCGACGCCCGCGTCCGGAGCTCGAACGCTTTCTTGCGTGCGTCGACGTGCTGATCCATCTCGACGGCACGATCGGCCTGTTCGAGTACTGTCTTGCGAGCCTGCTGCGTCGGCAGACCGTCGAAGCGCTCGACCCCTCGCGCCATGCGCCGACCGGGCGGCGCAAGCTGGTCGAACTGCAGACCGAGCTGTCGGCGCTGTTCTCGATCGTCGCAAAACACGGGCACGACGATGCGGTTGCCGCGCAGCGCGCGTTCATCGTCGGCCTCGCGCAGGTGCTGCCGCACGACACGCTGCGGTATGCGCCGCCGGCCGACTGGGCGGCGGCGCTCGGTGCCGCGTTGCCGCGCCTGGACGCACTGGAGCCGCGTGGCAAGGAACTGCTGGTCGCGGGCCTGGTGGCGGCGATCTCGCAGGACGGCCGTGTCTCGCTCGCCGAAGCCGAGCTGCTGCGCATGATCTGCGCCGCCCTGCATTGCCCGCTGCCGCCGATGCTCGAGCGCTAGCTTTTTCCTTCTCCCCGCGGGAGAAGGTGCCGAAGGCGGATGAGGGCGCCACGTGGTGACGCGCCTCGACATTCCGCCACGCACGTGCGGCAGTGCTGCCTGGTGAGAGATCGCTGCACGCTGCGAGGTGGCGCCCTCATCCGCCCTGCCGGGCACCTTCTCCCGCCGGGAGAAGGGAAGTTCCGCGGCGAGCTTCGGCGAGGCGTCAGGCCGCAGCCGCGCCGACCGCGGATTCGCCCAGGATCAGATCCGCCACGCGCTCGGCGATCATCATCGTCGGCGCATTCGTGTTGCCGCCGATGAGGGTCGGCATCACCGATGCGTCCACCACGCGCAGGCCGTCCACGCCGCGCACGCGCAGCTGCGGGTCCACCACGGCGCCTGCATCGTCGCCCATCCGGCAGGTGCCGACCGGGTGGTAGATGGTCTCGGCCTTGTGCCGGATATAGTCGATCAGGTCCGCCTCGCTCGTGGTGTCCGCACCGGGGTAGATCTCCTCCCCGCGGTAGGGCGCGAACGCCGGCTGGGCGAGGAACTCGCGCGAGAGGCGCAAGGCTTCGAGCATCATCTTGAGGTCGAAGCCTTCGGGATCGCCGAGATAATTCGCATGGATGCGCACCTTGTCGCCCGCGCTCGGCGATGCCAGCCGCAGGCGACCGCGGCTGCGTGGCCGCAGCGCGCACGCGTGCAGCGTGTAGCCGTCGCCGGGCATGCGATGGCGGCCGTGGTCGTCGAGGAGGGCGGGTACGAAATGGAACTGCACGTCCGGACGCGCATCGGGGGCGAGGCGGCTGCGTACGAAGGCGCCGGCTTCGGCGATGTTGCTCGTGCCCGGGCCGCTGCGGTGCAAGTAGTAGCTCCAGGCGATCCGGAAGTCGCTGACGCGGTCGTAGGTGATCGGCTGCAGGCAGCGCTGCAGGGTGCAGATGTCGAGATGGTCCTGCAGGTTCTCGCCCACGTTCGGGCTGTCCACCTGCACCTTGATGTCGTGTTCGCGCAGGTGGTCGGCCGGGCCGATGCCCGACACCATCAGCAGCTGCGGCGAGTTCAGCGCGCCGCCGCACAGCAGCACTTCGCGCGCGGCGACGTGACAGTACGCCGCGCCGCCGGCCGAGTAGATCACGCCACGGGCGCTGCCGCGTTCGACCAGCAACTTGCTGACGCGCGCGCCGGTGACGACGGTGAGGTTGCGCCGACCGCGCACCGGCGCGAGGTAGGCGGCCGCGGCCGAACAGCGTGCGCCGTTGCGCTGCGTGACCTGGTAGAAGCCCGCGCCGTCCTGCGTGCTGCCGTTGAAGTCGTCGTTGCGTGGCAGGCCGGCCTGCTGCGCCGCTTCGATGAACGCGCTCGACAGCGGATTGGTGTAACGCAGGTCGCTGACGCCAAGCGGCCCGCTGCCGCCGTGCAGCGCGCTGTCGCCACGCGTGTTGCCCTCGGCGCGCTTGAACCACGGCAGCACGCCGTTCCAGTCCCAGCCGGTGGCGCCGCCCGCGGCCCAGTCGTCGTAGTCGGCCGGGTTCCCGCGCACGTAGCACATCGCGTTGATCGAGCTCGATCCACCCAACACCATCCCGCGCGGCCACCACAGACGACGGTTGTGCAGCTGTGCTTCGGGCTCGGTGCTGTAGTCCCAGTTGACGCCCTTCTTGCCGACGAGTTTTGCGATGCCGGCCGGCATGTGGATGAAGGGGTGCCAGTCGCGCGGGCCGGCTTCGAGCAGCAGCACGCGGATCTCCGGGCGCGCGCTCAGGCGATTGGCCAGCACGCAGCCGGCCGAGCCCGCGCCGACGATGATGTAGTCGTAGTCCTTGCGTTGCGGCGCGGCTGCGGTCACGGCGTGCGGTCGGTTGCGAGCGGATTGCCGATCGTGGTTGCGTGCGCTAGAGCTTTTGCTCTGCGGTCGCGCGACCGGTGTTGCTGCAACGCAGCGCTGGCATGCGGCGCGGGCGTCGGTTAACGTCCGCGCACGTCGTCCGCAGTGCCGATCCATGACCGAGCGTGCCGTCCACCGAATCCAGCACGTGCGCGACACGCTGCGCGAGTCGCCGCCGCTGCTGTGGGCGTTCCTGTATTTCTTTTTCCTGTTGACCGCGTACTACATCCTGCGTCCGGTGCGCGAGGCGATGGGTGCATCGCGCGATCTGGGCGCACTGTTCCCGCAGGCGATGATCGACTGGTTCGCCACGCGCGGCGTCGCGCTCGAGGAATTCGTGCTGCAGGTGCTGTTCACCTGCACGTTTTTCATCATGATCGCGCTGCAGCCGGTGTACGGCGCGCTGGTGAGCCGCTATCCGCGCCGGGTCTTCCTGCCGATCGTCTACGGCGTCTTCATCGCGTGCCTGCTGCTGTTCCATCTGGCCTTCGAGATGGAGCTGCCGGGTCGCGGCATGGCGTTTTTCCTGTGGTTGACGGTATTCAACCTGTTTGCGGTCACGGTGTTCTGGAGTTTCATGGCGGACGTGTTCGCCGATGTGGATGCGCGTCGCGTGTACGGCTACATCGGCGCCGGCGGCACGCTGGGTGCGATGCTCGGCCCCACGTTGACCAGCCTGCTGGTCGAGCGCGTGGGCATCGCGAACCTGCTGCTGGTCTCGGCCGTGTTTCTTGCGCTGTGCATCGTCTTCATCATGCAGTTGCGGCCGTATGCGGTGGCGCGCGAGCGGCGCCTGGGCCTTGCCAGCGGCGAGGTGCCGATGGGTGGCGAGATCATGGCCGGTCTCAAGCTGGTCGCGCGCGAGCCGCTGCTGCGTGCGCTCGCCGTGCTGATGATTTTCGGCGTGGGTGTGGGGACGCTGCTCTACAACGAGCAGAACGCGATCGCGCGCGCGGCCTACGCCACGAACGATGCGGCCACGGCGTTCTTCAGCCGCATCGATCTTGCGATCAATACCCTCACGCTCGTCATCCAGCTCGGGCTGACGCGCTGGCTGCTGTCGCGCTACGGCGTGGCACCCGCGCTGCTGATTCCGGCGTTCGCGATCCTGCTCGGCTTCTCGCTGCTGGCGGCGTCGCCGCTGCCGATCCTTGTATGGATGGTGCAGGTGGCCACGCGCGCCGGCGAGTTTTCGCTGGCAAAACCGGCGCGCGAGACGATCTACACGCGGGTGCCGCGCGAATGGCGCTACAAAGCAGGTGCAGCGATCGACACCGTGATCTACCGTGCCGGCGACGTGACGTTTGCGTGGGTCTACAAGGGTCTGGCGGTGTTCGGGTCCGCCGCGGTGTTCGGCGTCGGGGCGCTGGTGGCGCTGGGCATGACCGTCGGTGCGTGGCGCGTGATCCGCGCACAGGCGCGGCTGCCCGCCACGCCGCGCGATGCGCCCGCTAGCGACGCGGCGACACCCACATGAGGATGCGGGCGCGGAACACGATCTCGTCGGCAGCATCGCGCACCTGCACGTTCACGGGCAGGTCGTAGCCGGCCACGGCGTCGGTCGGGGCGAACTCCGGCGTCGCCATGCCGCGCAGGCGGCCGACCGCCTTCTTCACGTACTCGACCTGCATGCCTTTCGGAATCCAGCGCATGCTGCCGGGAATCGAAGCGTCGGTCATCAGCCCGGCGGTGAGCTCGGCGAGATTGCACAGTGCGATCGCGTGCACGGTGCCGATGTGGTTGTGCACCGCGCGGCGGTCGGGAATCGTGGCCTCGCAGCGGCCAGGTTCGAGCACGTCGATGTGCGGGCGGATCGTGCCGAAGTAGGGTGCCTTGAAGCAGACCAGGCGACTGAACAGCCAGATGCCGAGCGGCAAACGGGCGAGGCGGCGGTGCAGGGCGAGGACGGAGGGCATGGTTGGACTCGATTCTTTTGCTCGTCGTCCCGGCGAAGGCCGGGATCCAGCGGCGTTGCTTGGTGTTGATGTTGGCAGAACCACGTCGCCGGATCCCGGCCTTCGCCGCGATGACGATGGGGGACAGAAGGCAGTGAGGTGCTGCGTGACGGTGACGTGGAGGCGACTCGTCGCAGGCGTCCGCTAGGCGGCCAGCAACGGCCACGCGAACAGCACCGCGCCGAGCGCGAACAACACCGACAGGACATGCAGTCCCCAGTGGTTGAAACGCAAAAAGAGGGCCTGTTCGATCAACCGCCCGAGCCAGAACAGCGACATCGCGCCCAGCAAGCAGTGCCCGAGGCGCGTTCCGAGCAGATCGTCGGCGAGGAAAAAGCACGCCGCGGCGACCGCGAGGAACACATAGGTCAGGCGCAGGTTGAGGATCTGCGTCACCGCGCGTGTTGCCACCGAACAGCTCCGCAGGTCGCGCGGCCAGTCGAACAATCGCCAGAACGCGAGGTGGAACAGGGCAAACCCGAGGCTGTGCACGCCGCAAAGCCAGATCGGCAGACGTTCGTCCACGACCTGGCTCCGCCTGTGTCCGGCCTCAGGCCGCGGCGCGGCCGCGTCGCGCGGCTTCGGCCTCGGCGTGGGTGGCGGCGATGAGCTCGTGGTGTTCGAAATCGTCCACCGAGATCGCATCGAGCGTGATCGCCTGCAGCTCGCGCAGAAGCTCCGCCTCGTCCGCGCCGATGACGCCCTTGAGCTGCGCCTCGTGCAGCTGCGATTCGAACTCGCGTGCGGTGATGTCGCCGGCCTTCACCGCCTTGAGGAACTTGCGTTCCACCGGTTCGGCCGCAACCACCTTCGGCAGCGCCGCGTTGATGCGCCCGGCCGGGTTCAACGCGCCCGGCGTCAGGAAGGCACCGTTGCCGAGGCGATCGCGCGTGTCGCTGGGCGTGAGCAGCAGCGCGGCAATGCGGTGACCGAGGCGGTCGCTCGGCGCGGTGGCGCGGCGGCCCCACGGAAACACCAGCATCCACAGCAGGTAACCGACCGGACGGATCGGGAAGTTGCGCAGCGCGCCGGAGAGCGCGAGTTCGATCTTGTGGTTGACGTCGTGCAGCGCCCACGCCAGCAGCGGCTGGTCGCCGGCCGGGCGGCCCGCATCCTCGTAGCGCTTGAGCATCGAGCTTGCGATGTAGAGCTGGCTCAGCACGTCGCCCAGGCGCGCCGACAGCGACTCCTTGAACTTGAGCTTGCCGCCGAGCGTGAGCATCGAGGTATCCGCCACCAGGGCGAGGTTGGCCGAGTAGCGGTTGAGCTTGCGGTAGAAGCGGCGCGTGTATGCATCGCCCGGCACCTTGCCGAACGCCGCGCCGGTGAGCCCGAGCACCAGGCTGCGCACTGCGTTGGAGATCGCGAAGCCGATGTGGCCGAACAGGTTGCGGTCGAATTCCTTCAGGCGGGTGGCCGAGTCCGGATGCTGGGCGGCCTCCATTTCCTTCAGCACCCACGGATGGCAGCGGATCGCGCCCTGGCCGAAGATCATCAGGCTGCGCGTCATGATGTTGGCGCCTTCCACCGTGATGGAAATCGGCGCCGCCTGCCAGCCGCGGCCGGCGTAGTTCTTCGGTCCGAGGATCACGCCCTTGCCGCCGAGCACGTCCATCACGTCCTTGCCCACTTCACGGCCGAGTTCGGTGCAGTGGTACTTGGCGATGGCCGACGGCACCGCCGGCTTTTCGCCACGGTCCACCGCAGCGGCCGTGGCGCCCGACAGCGCGCTCGCCGCATACGTGTGGCCCGCGATGCGCGCGAGCGCCTCCTCCACGCCTTCGAAGCGGCCGATCGACAGGCCGAACTGCTTGCGGATGCGCGCATACGCACCGGTGGCCAGCGCACCGATCTTCATCGCGCCGCTGGCGGTGGACGGCAGCGTGATCGCGCGGCCCACCGAGAGGCACTCCACCAGCATGCGCCAGCCGTGGCCGATGTAATCCTCGCCGCCGATCAGCGCCGACAGCGGCAGGAACACGTCGCGGCCGCGCACCGGACCGTTCTGGAAGGTGCAGTTGAGCGGGAAGTGGCGACGGCCGACCTGCAGCCCCGGCGTTTCGCGCGGCATCAGTGCGAGCGTGATGCCGCGATCGCTCTGGTCGCCGAGCAGCTTGTCCGGGTCGTACAGGCGGAACGCGAGACCGATGACGGTCGCCACCGGCGCCAACGTGATGTAGCGCTTGTCGAAGGTGAGCTTGACGCCGAGCACGCGCGCGCCGTTCCACTCGCCTTCGCAGACGATGCCGTAGTCCGGAATCGAGGTCGCGTCGGAGCCCGCGCTCGGTCCGGTGAGCGCGAAGCACGGAATCTCGCGCCCGTCGGCGAGGCGCGGCAGGTAGTGGTTCTTCTGCTCGTCGGTGCCGTAGTGCAGCAGCAGCTCGGCCGGGCCGAGCGAGTTCGGCACGCCGACGGTGGACGAGAGCACGCTCGAGATCGACGCCAGCTTCTGGATCACGCGCGAGTGGCCGGTGGCGCTGAAGCCCAGGCCGCCGTATTCCTTCGGGATGATCATGCCGAAGAACTTGTTCTTGCCCAGGTACTCCCACAGCTCCGGCGGCAGGTCGGCGCGGACGTGGGTGATGTCCCAGTCGTTGGTCATCTTGCAGGCCTCTTCCACCGGCCCGTCGAGGAAGGCCTGCTCGGCCGCGGTGAGTTCGGGCTTCGGCTGCGCCAGCAGGTCGCGCCACTTCGGCATGCCGGAGAACAGCTCGCCCTCGAAGCCGACGGTGCCGGCCTCGAGCGCGGTTTTTTCGGTGTCGGAGAGCTGCGGCAGCATCCGGGTGTAGATCTTCAGCAGCGGCGCGGTGATCTTCGCGCGGCGGATGCCGGTGTGCAGCAGCGGGACGGCGACCGCGGCGTATAGCACGGCGGCCACGGTGGTGGCGATCCAGTGCGAGAAGAACGCCGCGATGACGAGGCCCGCGACGCTGAGTGCGGCCCACGTCTTGAGCGAGACGCGGTAGTACGCCGCGATCAGCCCGGCGAGCAGCAGGGCGAGGAAGGGCAGCACGAGACTCATGGCGAAACTCCCTGGGAGGGTGCGGTGCGTGCGCCGCCCGGGGCCGAGGCACCGGGCAGCGCGGTGAGGAAATCGAGGATGGCCTGGGTGAACGCGTCGTTGCTGTCGCCCACTACCATGTGGGTCGCGTCTTCGATGCGCACATGCCGGGCATGCGGCACCAGGTCCATGAAATGCGCGACGGTGGCGTCGGAGACCAGATCGCTGCGTCCGCCGCTGACCAGCAGCACGGGGATGCCGATGCGGCGCGCGGCCTCGGCCAGCATGGGCTGGTAGCGGTCTGCGTGGCGGGCGACTTCGTCCACCAGGCGCGGATCCCAGTGCCAGCGCCAGCGGCCGTCGGGGCGCCGTACCAGCAGCCGTGCGAGTTCGTCGGGCGTCTTGCGGCGGGGGCGATGCGGCAGGTACCGCGCGATTTCGTCCGCGGCGTGATCGAGGCTGCCGAAGCCGTCCGGGTGCGCGCTCATGAAACCGAGGATGCGCTCGACGCCCTGCGGTTCCCAGCGGGGCGTCACGTCGACCAGCACCAGGGCCGAAAACAGTGGGGCGGTCGCGTGGCCTTCGGCGAACAGGCCGAGCAGTCCGCCCATCGACGCACCGACCAGCACCGGGCGTGGCGGCAGGGTGAGTGCCAGATCGACCGCATCGTCGATGAACTGCTCCATCGAATAAGCCGCGTCGGCCGCGTTCCACGGACTGTCGCCGTGGCCGCGCGCGTCGAACGCCAGGCCGGCGAAACCCGCCGCCGCCAGCCGCGCAGCGCTCGCGCTCCAGGCCTGGCGAGTCTGGCCGAAGCCGTGGGCGTAGAGGATCGACGGCTGCGCGGGATTGCCGGGGAAGCGGTCGCTCGCGAGCGCGGTCGGCAACGGCGCGGGGACGTGCGTCCCGTGGGCGGTTGCGGCGGCGGACACGCGATGGCGGGCGGCAGATACCATACGGGGCAGTATTGTATTGTCTGGCGCCGCTGTCAATACGCATGCGTATGGTTGCTTGTGTCCTGCGGCAATGGCCGGAGCATGTGGTTGGCCTGGGCCAAACCGGCCGCCCCGTCGGCACGATTTTTTCCTTCTCCCGGCGGGAGAAGGTGCCGAAGGCGGATGAGGGACGAGCGCGGCAGCCACCTCGACATCAAGCGTGCGACGCCCGTCCCTCATCCGGCTGCCGCCACCTTCTCCCGGCGGGAGAAGGAATTCTCCGCTGGAGGGGTGCGCTGGCGTGCGGCACCGCTCGGCGCCGCCGCCCGTTGCAAACCCCCGGCACCCGTTTAGACTCCCCCGATGCCTGCCGCCGACAAGAAACTCGAACGCGCCCCGCGCCTGTCCGCCGACGATTGGGCGCGCGGCGCGCTCGATCTCATCGCCGAAGACGGCGTGGCCGCGGTCGCGGTGGAGCCGCTGGCGCGCCGGCTGGGTGTCACCAAGGGCAGCTTCTACTGGCATTTCCCGTCGCGCGACGCCCTGCTCGGCGCGGCGCTGGCGCGCTGGGAAACGGTGGAACTCGACGAGATCTTCAACCGCGTCGAAGCCGTCGAGGACCCGCGCGACCGCCTGCGCGAGCTGTTCCGCCGCGTCGCGCACGAGGTGCGTTCGCACACCATCTATTCCGAACTGCTCAAGGCGCTCGACCATCCGGTGGTGCAGCCGGTGATGCAGCGCGTCTCCAAGCGCCGCCTCGACTATCTGATGCTGGCCTTCCGCCAGGTCGGCATGGCGCGCGCCGATGCCCAGCACCGTGCCCGCCTGGCCTATGCCGCCTACGTCGGCTTCCTGCAGCTCTCGTTGCAGCTCGGGCAACCGCGTCTGCATCACGACGAGTTCGATGCCTATGTCGAGCACGTGATGGCGACGCTGATTCCGCAGGGCTGACCTGCTTCGGCGGCGGATTTTTCGATTCGCCGCCGGCGCAGCGCGGCGTGCACGGCCAGACGCTGGTGCAGCGGTGTCATCCGCCGCGCCGCCGCGCCGCGTTCCGCGCAGTTCGGTCGCGCCCCGCCCGCGGGCTGCGTAACGCGCGCTCCGGATGTGTCGGACCGCAACCCCGGCACCATCGGGCTGTAAACGATTACAGCTCCCGGCCACCGCCGCGCGCGCCTTGCGTGCCCACGGACGCGCCGTTACCGTCCCGCGCCTTCGCTGCCGCCGGTCGCTCTGCGCCGCCGCGGCACCCACGACACGAGACAGACCGATGACGACCACCCTCGCCACGCTGGCCCGCTGGGTCGACGACGTCGCCCGCCTGACCCGGCCCGATGCCATCCACTGGTGCGACGGCTCCGACGCCGAGGCGCGTTCGCTCGAAGCCGCGATGCGTGAGAGCGGCGATCTGATCGCGCTCAATCCCGACAGCCATCCGGGCTGCCACCTGCACCGCTCGCATCCGTCGGACGTGGCGCGCGTCGAACATCTCACCTTCGTCTGCACCACCGACGCGGACGATGCCGGCCCGAACAACCACTGGATGGCGCCGGCCGACGCGCACGCGAAGATCGATGCGCTGTTCGACGGCTGCATGCAGGGCCGCACGCTGTACGTGGTGCCGTACTGCATGGGCCCGATCGACTCGCCGCTGTCGCGCTGCGGCGTGGAGATCAGCGACAGCCCGTACGTGGTCGCCAACATGCGCCTGATGACGCGCATGGGCGCGGCGGCGCTCGCGCGCATCGAGCGCGAGGGGACGTTCGTGCGTGGGCTGCACTCGACCGGCGAGCTCGATCCGGCGCGCCGTTTCATCATGCATTTCCCGGAGGAGCTGACGATCAAGTCGTTCGGCTCCGGCTACGGCGGCAACGCGCTGCTCGGCAAGAAGTGCCACGCGCTGCGCATCGCCAGCCACCAGGCGCGGCAGGAAGGCTGGCTGGCCGAGCACATGCTCATCGTCGGCATCCGCAATCCGGCGGGCGTGACGCGCTACATCGCCGCGGCGTTTCCGAGCGCCTGCGGCAAGACCAACCTCGCGATGCTGATTCCGCCCAAGGCCTACCGCGATGCCGGCTGGGAGGTGTTCACCATCGGCGACGACATCTGCTGGATGCAGCCGGGTGCGGACGGCCGCCTCTACGCGATCAATCCCGAAGCCGGCTACTTCGGCGTGGCGCCGGGCACCAGCGCGAAGACCAATCCGAACGCACTGGCGATGCTCGACCGCAACGCGATCTTCACCAACGTCGGGCTCACCGCCGACGGCCAGCCGTGGTGGGACGGTCTGCCCGGCGTGCCGGCGTTCGACTGGCAGGGCCGCCCGTACGATCCGGCGAACGGTCCGGCCGCGCATGCCAACGCACGGTTCACGGTCAGCGCCAGGCAATGCCCGAGCTGGTCGCCGGAGGCCGAGAATCCGCACGGCGTGCCGATCGACGCCATCGTGTTCGGCGGGCGGCGCGAATCGCTGGTGCCGCTGGTGTTCGAGGCGCGCGACTGGACGCACGGCGTGCTGGTCGGTGCCGGCATGGCGTCCGAAACCACGGCCGCGGCCACCGGCGCCGTCGGCGTGGTGCGGCGCGATCCGATGGCGATGAAGCCCTTCTGCGGCTACAACTTCGCCGAGTACTTCGCGCACTGGCTGTCGTTCGACAGGCCCGGTGCGAAGTTGCCGAAGATCTTCCACGTGAACTGGTTCCGCAAGGGCGACGACGGCGCGTTCCTGTGGCCCGGGTTCGGCGACAACATGCGCGTGCTCGAGTGGATCCTCGCGCGCTGCGCGGGCACGGCGGGCGCGGACCGAACGCCGATCGGCGCCGTGCCGCGCGCGCAGGACCTCAATCTCGACGGGCTCGCGCTGCCGCCCGCCGCCCTGGACGTGCTGCTGGAGGTGGACGCAGACGGCTGGCGCGAGGAGATGCACGCGGTCGGCGCGTATCTGGCGAGCTTCGGCGCACGCGTCCCGCAACGCCTGCTCGACGAGGCCGCGCGTGTGGCAGGCGCGCTCGGCACGGCGGCCGCCCCGGCTTAAACCCTCCGGCGGTGCGAGGCATCGAAGGGACTATGCTGCTCGCCACGTCCCTTCCCGATCTTGCACCGCCGATGTCCGCAGTCGCCGTCGACGACGACCTCGCCCTGGTGCAACGCGCCGCCGGCGGCGAGGTGTCCGCGTTCGAAATCCTGTATCGCCGCCACGTGCGGCGCATCCACGGCGTGGTCTGGCGGCTGGTGGGCGGGGTCGAGGCGCGCGCCGAGGAACTCACGCAGGATGCCTTCGTCAAAGCCTGGCAGGCCCTGCCCGGGTTCCGCGGCGACAGCGCCTTCTCGACTTGGTTGCACCGGCTGGCGGTGAACACCGCGCTGATGGACCTGCGCAGCCGTGTCGGCGCCGAGGCGCTGGAAACCGATGACAGCGCGCTCGAACACATGCGCGCCCCCGGCGGCTCGCAGGCGCTCGGCATCGATCTGGAGCGCGCCGTGGCGACACTGCCGCCGCGCGCCCGCGCGGTGCTGGTGCTGTACGACGTGGAAGGCTGGAAGCACGAGGAGATCGCCGCCGAGCTCGGCATGGCGGTCGGAAGTTCCAAGGCACAGTTGCATCGCGCGCGCGGCCTGTTGCGGCGCGTGCTGGGAGACACGCCATGAGCAAGACACCGTTCGACGACGATCTGTCGCTGCGCCGCGCGCTGCGCGCGTTGCCGCCCGAGCGCGACCCGGCGCACGACCTGTGGCCCGGCATCGCCGGACGGTTGCCGCCGCGCGCCGCACGCACGCGGCGCCGCTGGCGCATGCCGCTGGCGTTCGCCGCCGCTGCCGCGCTTGCGCTGGTGGCCGTGCTCGCGCTGCGGGTCGCGCCGCTGCCGAGCCCGGCGCCGCGCAACGATCTGGTCCAGCGCGAGGCCGACGCGATCTCGCGCGAATACACCGCCGCATTCGCGCAGTTCGGCCCGCTGCCGCCGCCGCTGCAGCCGGCCGCCGACGAGCTCGATCGCAGCGCGTGGGCGATCCAGCAGGCGCTGCGCGAACAGCCCGACGCGACCTTCCTGCTGACCCGCCTGCGCAGCACCTACGACCAGCGCCTGCGCCTGTCGCAGCGGCATGCGCTGAGCTGATCCTTCGATTTCACCGCACGACGCATTCCCGGAGCCGCCATGAAAACCTCCTTCGCCCTTGCCCTGACCGGACTGTGTTTCGCAACGGCCGCGCTCGCCTCCACGCCGATCGACGAAACGCGCAAGCTCGACGCCGGAGCCTCGGTCTGGCTCGACAACGTCAAGGGCCGCATCCAGGTCGATGTGTGGGACCGCGACGAGATCCACATCGGCGGCTTCCTCGGCGAGGGTGTCGAGAAGCTCTCGCTCGACGGCAGCGCGTCGGCGCTGCGGGTGAAAGTGGTCTATCCGAAGGGCGGCGGCTGGTTCGGCGGCGGCGACGGCGGCGAGCCGAGCGAGCTGCTCGTGAAGCTGCCGGCCAATGTCGAACTGTCGATCGATGCGGTCAGCGCCGAGGTCGGCGTGCGCGGCGTGGCCGGTCGCACGCTCAACATCGACAGCGTCAGCGGCGACATCGAGGTGGACACCGGCGCCGGCGACGTGGAGATCGATGTGGTCAGCGGCGATGTCACCGTGCAGGCGCAGTCGGACAAAGTGAGCATCGAGTCGGTCAGCGGCGACATCGAGTTGTCCGGCGCGATCGGGCGCACCGTGTCGGTGGAGTCGGTGTCGGGCGACATCAGCGTCGACACCGGCGAGCGCCTGCGTTCGATCGATGCGGGCGTGGTGTCGGGCGACATCGAGATCCGCGCCGCGCTCGCGTCCAATGCGCAGGTGAATGCGGAGAGCCTCAGCGGCGATCTTGAGCTGGTGCTCCCGACGGGCACCTCGGCGCGGCTCAAGGCGTCCAGCTTCACCGGCACGCTCAGTTCCGACGCGGGCCGCGTGATCAAGCCCGAACACGGGCCGGGGTCCAACCTCGATACCGTGCTGGGCGATGGCGACGGCGACATCGTGCTCGAAACCTTCTCCGGCGATCTGACCATCCGCCTGCGCTGACGCGCCGCGCCGAGCGGTCCGGAAAACGCCCGCAGGCCCTAGACTAGCGCCCCGATGTGCAGCAGCGAGGCGGCGGCGTGGACCCAGCGACAACCGATCCGGGCGTGTGGACGCGCTACTGGCGCGGCGGCAGCCTGCATTCGTGCGGACATGCCTTTGCCGGCAACTACGCCGGCGCCGTCGCGGCGTTCTGGCAGGGCCGCTTCGCCGCGTGCGACGACGGTGCGCTGATCCTCGACGTCGGTACCGGCAACGGCGCGATTCCGCGCCTCGCGCTCGATCACGCACGCCGCCTGGGCCGCCAGTGGCGCATCCACGGCGCCGACATCGCGGCCATCGACCCGGCCCAGGTCGGCACCGACGCGGCGAACTACGCGCCGCTGCAGTTCCACCCCGGCGTGTCGATGGCGCGGCTGCCGTTCGACGACGGCAGCGTGGATCTGATCACCGGCCAGTACGCGCTCGAATACACCGACATCGACGCCAGCGTGCGCGAGTTCGCACGCGTGCTGCGGCGCGGCGGAGGCTGCGCATTCGTCCTGCACCGCACCGGCTCGGTGGTGCTGCGTGCGACCGACCCGCAACTGGACGACTGCCGCTTCCTGTTCGTCGAGGCGCGGCTCTACCAGCGCGCGCGCGAACTGGCCACGTATCTTGCCCGCGCCAACACCGCCGCCCTGCGCGAACAGCTCGCAGGCGACGTCGGGGCGCAGCGCGCGCGCGCGAAGCTCAACGAGTCGGCCGACGCGGTGCTCGAGCGCATCGAGCGCAGTGCCGTGCCGGGCCTGCTGCAGACCGCGATGGCGCACATCGGCGAGGCCTTCGGCCAGGCACACGTGTGGGGCGAGGCGAAGACGCGCGAATTTCTCGCGTGGAGCGAGCAGGCGCTGCGCGACGAGGAGGCGCGACTGCGCCACCTGCGCGCGGCGGCACTCGACGACGCCGGTGTGCAGGCGCTGGGCGGACGGTTCGCGGCGCACGGTTTCGTCGATGTCGCGATCGGCGAACTGGTGCACGCGGCGGACGTGGCGATGGGCTGGACTCTCGCCGCGCGCCGCGCATGACGGCCGCCGCGGCGTTCGAGGCCGCGCGCCGCGCCCACCTGCAGCAACGGCTGGACGAAGCGCAGACGCTCTACCGGCAGGTGCTGGAGACCACGCCCGACCATGCCGCGGCCTGGCACTACCTCGGCCTCGTGCTACACCAGCGCGGTGAGCCGGGCGCGGCGCTCGATGCCTATGCACGCGCCACCGCGCTCGCCCCCGGTCGCATCGACACGCGCATCCTCGCCACCATGCTGCTGCGCGACCTTGGGCGCATCCGCGAGGCGCTCGACACCATCGCCGCCGTGCTCGCGGTGCAGCCGCGCAACGCGCTGGCGCTGAACCTGCGCGGTGCCCTGCTGCTGCTGTCGGGCGATGTCTCGCAGGCCGAGACGGCGCTGCGTGCGGCACTCGCCATCGACCCGCAGCTCGCCGAGGCCTGGCACCACCTGGGCATCGCACTGCATCGCCAACGGCGCTGGCGCGACGCGCTGGGCTGCTATCGCACCGCCGCCGCGCGCGGCGCCACGGGTTACCAACTGCAGCACAACATCGCGCTCGCGGCCGAAGCGGTGGGCGAGTTCGACGCGGCGGTGACCGCGCTGCACGCCGCCCTGCGCGCGGTGCCCGGCAACGCCTCGGGCTGGGCGCACCTGGCCAACATCCATGCGCTGCGCTGCGATTTTGTCGCGGCCGATGCCGCCTTCGCCCGGCTCGATGCCCTGCTGCAGCAGCCCGCCGACGGCGCCGATGCGCTGGTCGAGCCGTTCCTGCTGCTGTTCGCGCCGCTGTCGGCGCCGGCGCGTGCCGAGGCACTGCGCCGTTACGTGGCGCAGGTCGAACGCCAGACCGCGCACCTCGCGCGTCCGCAGCGCTCGCCGCACGCCGGCTCGCGCCTGCGAATCGGCTACCTGTCGCCGGATTTCGGCGAGCACGCGGTCGGGGGCCTCGTGCGCGACCTGTTCGCGGCGCACGACCGGAGCGGCTTCGACATCGCCGGCTATTCGCTGCGTCGCCACGAGGGCGACACCGCCGCACGCATCCGCGCGGGGTGCGACCTCTTTCGCGATGTCGAGGCGCAGTCGACCGAGGCGATCGCCGCACAGATCGCCGCCGACGGCATCGACATCCTCGTCGATCTCGGCGGCTACACCCTCGGCGCGCGCCCGGGCGTGCTCGCGCTGCGGCCGGCGCCGGTGCAGATCGGCTGGCTCGGCTTCCTGCACACGCATGCGGCGCCGTTCATCGACGCGATCGTGCTCGACGAGTTCGTCGCGCCGCCCGCGCAGCATCACCTGTACGCCGAACGCGTGCTGACCCTGTCGGGAAGCCTGTTTCCCGGCAGCGGCTACCCCGCGCCGCGTGCCGCAACGCGCGCCCGTTTCGGCCTGCCGCACGACCGCTTCGTCTTCGCGAGCTTCAACAACAGCTACAAGCTCGACGCGCCGCTGCTCGATGCCTGGGCGCGCATCGCGCGCGGCGCACCGGACGCGGTCTTCGCGCTGTACCTGCCGGACGCGGCGCGTGCGGGCGTTTCGCGCGCGTGGACCGAACGCGGACTCGCGGCCGAGCGCCTGCTGCTGCTGCCCAAGCTCGGCCTGGCCGAGCACATCGATCGCGCCGCCTGTTGCGACCTGTTCCTCGACGCGTTCCGCTACCAGGCCGGCGCCACGGCGATGGCCTCGGCCGCCGCCGGCCTGCCGACCCTGTGCGTGGCGGGGCAGGGCGCCGCGGCGCGGCTGAGCGTCAGCATCAACGGCGCGCTGGGGCTGCACGAACTGGTGGTCGATTCGGCCGATGCCTATGTCGACGCCGCCATCGCTCTGGCGCAAACGCCCGCTCGGCTCGCCGCGCTGCGGGAGCGTCTGGCCGCCGCGCGCACCGCCTCGGGGCTGTTCGATCCGCGCAGAGCCGCGACCGCGCTCGAGGCCGTCTACCGCCGGATCGCGGCCCGCTGACGCCTGAACGAGCGCCGTCGGGCAATCAAATTCGCGATTTGCGTCACCGCAATCCATCGCTCCGGTCCGATCCAGTCGCGCCTTGTTCAGGTTGGACGCGATCCAGACCTATTGCCGGTGTTAAATATTTGTTGCTACCATCCGGCACTGCTGGATCAGGGGTGGCCAGGAAAGTCGGCCTGTCTGACGGCAGATCCATGGATGTGGATCCAACTTTTGTCCCGAATTGTGCAAGACACTCTGACGTTGGAGAGAGCGAATGAATTTCAACCGTAACCTGCTTAGCGAAGCGGTACGATACGGACTCGCGGCGGGTGCCGTCGGTCTGCTCGGCTTCGCCGCCGCCCCTGCGTATGCGCAGGACGAAGACGATGCCGCCACCCTCGACCGCATCGAAGTCACCGGCTCGCGCATCAAGCGTGTCGACATCGAAGGCCCGAACCCGGTCACCGTGATCGATCGCGCCGATCTTGAAATCTCCGGCGACGTGTCGGTGGCGGACGTGCTGCGTTCGTCGACCTTCAACACCTTGGGTTCGTTCGTGCAGTCCTCGGGCAACACCGCCCAGTCGCAGGCGACCATCTCGCTGCGCGGCATCGGCTCGCAGTACACCCTGCTCCTGCTCGACGGCCGTCGCATCGCGTCGTCGCCGGTGCTCGGCGCGGCTGCGCAGAACCTCAACGCGATTCCGTTCGCGGCGGTGGAGCGCATCGAAATCCTGCGTGACGGCGCCTCGGCGCTGTACGGCTCCGACGCGGTCGGCGGCGTGGTCAACGTGATCCTGCGCAAGGACTACGAAGGCCTGACCATCGCCGGCCAGATCGAGCGTCCGACCCGTGGCGAGCCCGATGCGAACTCGGCCTCGATCACCGGCGGCATCTCGTCGGACCGCGGCAACCTGACCTTCGTCATCGACCATCAGGAACGCGACATCTTCTTCAACCGCGACCGCGACACCGGCATCCCGGGCCTCAACCCGGCGGTGGGCCTGTCGTCGTTCGGTTTCCCGGGCTCGGCGTACGTGTACTCGTCGACCGACGGTTCGTTCTCCGGCGACTTCGTCGGCGCGTTCCCGGACCCGCAGTGCCCGACGGCGCTCGGTTCGGACCCGCTGTTCCCGAACTCGGTCGTGGTCGAGAACGCCTACGGCGCGCTGTGCCGCTTCAACTACGCCGCGGTGTCGGCGAACGAAGCGTCGCTGCGTCGTGAATCGGCGATGGTCAACGGCAACTTCCAGCTCACCGACAACGTCAGCGCGTTCACCCGCGTGATGGCGAACTCGGGCGAGTCGTTCGGCCGTTACGCCGCGACCCCGGTCACCGGTCCGTTCCCGACCATGCGCGGCGACAACCCGAACAACCCGTTCGGCGGCGACGCCACGCTGCTGTACCGCTTCGTGGCGGGCGGCAACCGCGACAGCACCGTGCGCGACCACATGCTCGACGTGCTGTTCGGCCTCGAAGGCCAGATGGATCTGTTCGGCGGCGCCGAGTGGGAAATCGCGGCGCGCCACAACCGCTACGAGATCGACTCGATCGGCACCGGCTACCTGCTGCGTCCGCCGCTCCAGTCGGCGATCGACGCGGGCACGTTCAACCCGTTCGGCAACCCGAACGACCCGGCGTTCCAGGCCGCGGTCGGCGCACTCAGCCACACGATCCTGCAGAACTCGGTCACGCGTGACGTCGGCATCGACGGCCTGCTGTCGTTCGACCTGTTCGAGATGGCGAACGGCCCGGCCGGCATGGCGGTGGGCTTCGACTACCGCGACACGTACTTCGCCGACCTCGTCGACGCGCAGTCCGCCGCGCTGAACGTGTCGGGCACCGCGGGCGGCAACGCCCAGGGCGAACGTGCCCAGTACGCGGTGTTCGCCGAAATGGCGCTGCCGCTGCTGTCGAACCTGAACCTGTCGATCGCGGCGCGTTACGACCACTACAACGACTTCGGCAACAGCACCAACCCGAAGGTCTCGCTCGACTTCCGTCCGATCGAATCGCTGCTGCTGCGTGCCTCGTACGGCACCGGCTTCCGCGCGCCGGACCTGGCGAGCCTGTACCAGTCGGGCGTGCAGTCGTTCAACGGTGCACGCGACGTTCGCGCCTGCAACGGCGACGTCCCGGGCTTCTCGGCTCCGTTCAATCCGTGTAATGCGCGTCAGTACGAGAACCGTACCGGCAGCAACCCGAACCTCGAAGCGGAAGATTCGACGAACTGGGGCGCGGGCGTGGTGTGGAGCGCGCTGGACAACCTGACCTTCAGCCTGGACTACTACAACATCCAGCTCGAGAATCAGGCCGCCGTGCTGTCGCTGCAGCGCATCCTCGACCTCGAAGCCGAGGGCGACCCGCTGGTCGACGGTCTCGTGACCCGCAGCCCGGCCACCGGTGCGATCCTGCTCGTCAACCGCGCGCCGCTGAACCTGGGCGGCTTCAAGACCGCCGGCTACGACTTCGAAGTCGACTACCGTCTGGAAACCGACCTCGGCGTGTTCTCGCCGAAGTTCGTCGTGACCTACCTCGACAAGTACGAGACCGAGTCCTTCCCGGGCACGGGCTTCAGCGACGCGATCACCGGCTCGGGTTTCACCCCGGACACGCGCGCGCAGCTGCAGCTGGACTGGGCGCTGGGTGACTTCGGCGTGGGCATCGTCGGCGACTACATCGGCGACAGCTACCAGGACGTGACGATCGCGAACGAAGACGTGCGTGTGAACATCCCGTCGTGGACCACGTGGGATCTGCAGGCCACCTGGTCGGCGCCGTGGAACGGCAAGGTCTCGGTCGGTGTCCGCAACGTGGCCGACAAGGCCCCGCCGCTCGACAACATCGTGATCTCCTCGCCGTTCTACCTGAACAGCCAGTACGACTTCTACGGCCGCGTCCCGTACGTGCGCTACGAGCAGAAGTTCTGATCTAGTTGTCACACAAGCGGGTCATCGAACCCGCCTGCTGCACCCCTCAGCGGCTCGCTTCGGCGAGCCGCTTTTTTTTGCGTGGGGTTTGCGCGCGGTGGCCGGCGATGTGTCGGCTTGCGACGGTTGTCTGCGGCCGTGCGTCCGGTTTGCGAGCAAAGGCGCGGAGGGCGGGCAATGAGGACCAGGCACTGGTTCGCGGGTGCGCTGCTGGTGTTGCCGATGGCAGCTGCGGCGCCGCAGGTGCATGCACAGGACGGGCCGCCGGTGTTGCCCGAGATCGTCGGCAGCAGCGTGTTCCTGCATTACCACCCGGACCTTCGTCACCGCCGCGACGGCATGCTCGCGATGGAGCGTGGCGCAAACGACATGGCGCTGCGGCACTTCGTCCGCGCGGCGGAGTTCTCGGACAAGCCGTCGCAGGCGTTTCTCGCCGACATGCATTGGCATGGCACGGGCGTTCCGCGCGATCGTGCGCTGGCCTATGCGTGGATGGATCTGGCGGCCGAGCGCGGCTATCCGCTCTTCGTCGCGTATCGGGAGCGGTACTGGCACGCGCTCGATGCCGACGAGCGGGCGCGCGTGCAGGACGTCGGCGCACCGCTGTACGCGCGCTACGGCGACGCCGTCGCCAGGCCCCGGATGGAGCACATGTTGCGCAAGGGGCGGATGGACTTCACCGGCAGCCGCGTCGGCGTTGTTCCGTTCGGGCTGGAGGTGCTGGTGCCGTCGCCCACGGGCGGCTGGATGCGCATTCCCGAGGACTGGGCGTACCAGGAGCGGTTCTGGCACGCGGACGAATACTTCGAATGGCAGGACGAGATCCACGACAGGATGCCGCAGGGCGTGGTCGAGATCGGCCCGATCGCGCCCGGCGACGACGGCGGGCCGCGCTGACCGTCACCCGGCGGCGATGCGCGTCAGCAATCCGTCGGCGGCGGGAACATAGCGCCGCCAGCGCTCGACGCTGTTGCGGTTGATCGGCGCGCGCAACTGCGCCTCGCTGTGGGTGGCCACAGGCTGCGTGGCGCGCCAGAACTGCGTCATGTCGTCGCGCCAGCGGAGGCCGAGCGCATGCAGCGGCGCGGCGAGCGCGGCCTCCGCGTCGTCGACGACGGCTTCGTAGTCGATGTGCACCACGCGCGCCGGTTCCCGTGCGTGCCAGTGCTCGACGTGCGCCCGCAGCGCGTGCGCGTAGCGTGCGAGGTCGTCGATGTGGTTGCCGTAGGCGCAGCCGAATTCGAAGTCGTGCTGCCAGATGGAAATCGCGGTGTCGGCGAGGCTGCGGCGGCAGTGCAGCACGAGAGCGTCCGGGAACAGCGCAAGGATCAGGCCGATGTGCGCGGCATTGGCGGGCAGCTTGTCGACCACGATGCCGGCGCCGTGCGCCATATCGCCGACCGCGGCGCGATACCAGCGTGCGCAGAAGTGCAGGCGCTCGGCATCGGCCTGCGCGGGCGAGCGGCACGGGCCGTTGGCGAGTGTGGGAATCAGGTTCTGTTCGCCGGCCTGCGCCACGTCCGGATGCGCGCCGAGCAGGGCACTGAGCAGCGTGGTCCCGCTGCGTGGCAGTCCGACGATGAACACCGGGCGCGGCGATGCGCCGTCGCCTGCGGTTGCGGGCGACCAGCGACGGTCGATGGCGAGGTCGGCCTCGAATGCGTCGCCGTTCCACGTGCCGATGCGCTGCCGTTTCAGCGCGTGGGCGGTGCTGGCCCATGCGAATGCCTCGTTCGGGGCGTCGGCGTCGAGCAGCGTGGCGAGGGCGAACGCGGTCTTCTCGCGTTCGTAGGCCGATGTCGTGCGCCGATGCCATGCCTGCAGGTGCGTCGCGACATCCGGGCCCGCCGCCGCGCGCGCCTCGACCGCCTTCTGCCACGCGTCGACACTGTCCGGAAACCGCCTGATTGCCGCAGCAAACCGCGCCTGCGCCTGCGCGCGTTCGCCGACCGCCTGCGCGACCTGCGCCGACAGCAGCAGACGTCCGATATCGAGGTTTTCGGCATCCGGCCACGCCGCCATGCCGTGCCACGCGCGTTGCGGCCGGTTGCCGAGCAGCAGGTGCTGCAGCCACGCAAGCTCGATCGACGCATCGTGCGCAAACGCGGCATGCAGGCGATCGAGCGCACGCAGCCGCGCGTACGGGTCGGCCTGCACGGACGGGTGTGCGAGCACGCCGCGCAGGCCCGCCGGTGGCGTGTCGCGCAGCGCGGCTTCGAGCGCCGCGTCCGGATGCGGCGTCCACGGCGGGTGCGCGGCCACGCTCAGAGACTGTAGCCGAAGCGTTCGATCAGCGGCGCGAGTGCCGGCAGGTGCGGATCGAGCACGTCGCGGTAGCGGCGCCAGCGGTCCATCGCGCTGCGGTACACCGGCTGCGCGACCTGGTGGTAGCTGCTGGTGGTGACGCGTTCGCCGCCGTCGCGCACGCGCTGGTCGTGGCGCAGCAGGGCGTCGTACCACGGCAGGTCGACGGCATCGCACAACGCACGCAGCCGCGGTTCCGGCGCATCGACGAGATCTTCGTAGCGCAGCACCGTGTGCGCGATCGGCAGACGTGCCTGCGCGGCGTCCCAGCAACGCATCGAGCGCAGGTAGAAGTCGACCGTGTCGGCGAGCGTGTGGAAATGCCAGTTGGCGGCGTTGGCGGTGAACGGCTGCATCCAGTTGCTGAGCACCACGTCGGACGGATGCCGCAGCACGAACACGTGGCGCGCGTGCGGCAGCAGGCGCCAGATCAGCGCGGCGTGGTGCGAGCGGATCGGCATCACGTCGACCACGCGACGCTCGGCGGCCGACGGCGCAGACGCAAGCACACGCTCGCGATACAGCAGACGCAGCCGTTCGGCGGCCTCCGGCGACAGCGTGGCGATGGCCTCGGGATAGCTGCGCGTCTGTTCGAGCGCGGCGGCGCAGGCTTCGATCGTCGATTTCTCTTCCAGCGTGGCCACGCCCGGGTGGCCCGCGAGCATCGTGCGCAGCAGCGTGGTGCCCGAGCGCGAGAAGCCGTAGACGAAGATCGGCGTGTCCGGCACGGGCGGCAGTTCGCGCCACGCGGCGGGGTCGGTCTGGGCGAGCCAGGACGCGATGCGGTCCAGCCGGTCGGCGAGGCCACGGGCGTCGGGTTCGAGCGAACGTGCGCCGTGCCGGGCGAGCGTGTTCGCGCGTTCGAAGGCCTGGGTGGCGGCGGCGGCATCGTCGGCCTGGTCGTGGATCTGGCCGGCCTCGTAGTGGTAGCGCAGCGCGAAGCGGGTGGGCAGGTGCGCGGGGTCGATCGCGCGCAGTCGCTGCAGCGCGGCGTCGTTGCGCTTGCGGCGGCGTTCGAGGATGGCGGCCTCCAGCAGCAGGCGCGGGTCGTGCGGCGCGATGGACAGGCCGCGCTGCAGCGCCGCGGCCATGTCGTCGATGCGGTTTTCGATTTCGTGCAGGTCGGCCAGTTCCGCCCACACTTCGGGATCGCCCGGCGCCAGCTGCGCGGCGCGTTCGAGAGCGTGGCGCGCGCCGGCGCCGTCGAGCTGCTGGCTCAGCAGCACGCCCAGGTACAGCCATGCCAGCGCGTGGTCCGGCTGCTGCGCCAGCACGTGCTCGTAGCGGGTGCGGGCGGCATCGAGCCGGTTGTCGTGGTGTTCGCACAGACCGGCGTGGATCAGTGCGTCGGCGTCGTCGGGCGCGCGCTTGAGCCAGGTGTCGAAGGCCAGTTGCGCACGTGCGACGTGGTCGAGCGCAAGTTCGGTCTTGCCGAGGTTGAGCCAGGCATTGCGGTAGGCGGGCCGCAGCTGGCTGGCGTGGCGGAATGCGTCGATGGCCTCGTGCATGCGGCCGCGCGCGCGTTCGGCCACGCCGAGGTTGTGCCAGCCGGGCGAAAACGCCGGGTCGAGCTGCACCGCGCGACGGAAGGCGGCGAGCGCGGCGTCCGGATGCCCGAGATTGTGCAGCGCCCGCGCGAGGTGGTTCTGCGCGACGGCGAGACCGGGGTCGCGCCGGATCGCCTCCTGCGCGCACGCGGCGGCCTGGGCGAAGTCCTCCGCGGCGTGCGCGTGCAGCGCGGCGGCGATCCAGTCCTCGGTCCGGTGCCGCTCGCTCATCGGCTTGAGCACGCTCAGGCGCAACGCGTCGTCCATGCGGCCGTCGGCCAGCATCAGCTCGCGCAGGGTCTGCAGTTGCTCGATCGTCAGGTCGACGGGCAGGGCGGCGAGCACGCCGTCCCAGTCGGCCGCGGCCGCGGCCGTGAGCACGGGTGCGGCGGGGGCGCCTGCGGAACGTGAAATATCCATGCATGGGATTCTAGCGGCGTGGCTCCCTGTGCGCGTCCGGTTCCGGCGATTCGCTTCCTTCTCTCCGCGGGAGAAGGTGCCGAAGGCGGATGAGGGAGCCACGTGCAGGTTACCTCGACGTCAGGCCGCAGCGAATTTCGAATGCGGAGAAGATCTCGGCAGCCTGCCAGGTGGCTCCCTCATCCGCGCTGCCGCGCACCTTCTCCCGCGGGGAGAAGGAAGGGCCGACGACCGGAGCGTCTTTTTGCCTGCATTGCGCCGCGCGTCGCGACGGTGCGGCGCGGCAGGTAGAATGCGCCTCTTTGCCTCGCGCCCGGCCGCGCCCGGCGCGTACGGAGACCGTCCCGATGTCCAGCCAGCCCCCCGTCCAGAAACTGGAACTCAACGCCACGCGCAATTTCGCGCCGTGGCTCGCCGAGCAGAACGCGAGCGTGCTCGTGTCGACGTACCAGTCCGGCATGCTCTTCATGATCGGCGTGAAGCCCGACGGCACGCTGTCGTACTTCAACCGCATGGTGGCGCGCGCGATGGGCATCGCGGCGAATCCGCAGACCATCTGGGTCGGCACCATGTACCAGGTCTGGCGTTTCGAGAACACGCTCGATCCGGGCAAGGACCACCAGGGCTTCGACGGCTACTACATGCCGCGCGTGGCCTACAGCACCGGCGACATCGATTGCCACGACATCGGCATGCGCAACGACGGCACGCCGATCTTCGTCAACACGATGTACAGCTGCCTTGCCACCGTCGACGAGCGCTACAGCTTCCGCAGCGTGTGGGTGCCGCCGTTCATCACCAAGCTCGCGCCGGAGGACCGCTGCCATCTCAACGGTCTTGCGATGGTCGACGGCGAGGCGAAGTACGTCACGTGCATCAGCCGCAGCGACGCGCCGGGCGGCTGGCGCGATTTCCGCAACGACGGCGGCCTGGTGCTGGAAGTGCCGAGCGGCGAGGTGGTGTGTTCGGGCCTGTCGATGCCGCATTCGCCGCGCTGGTATCGCGACCGGTTGTGGGTGCACAACTCGGGCACCGGGCATTTCGGCTACGTCGATTTCGCAAGCGGCAAGTTCGAGCCGATCGCGTTCTGTCCCGGCTACCTGCGCGGTCTGAGCTTCGTCAACAACTACGCGGTGGTGGGACTGTCGGCCGGGCGCGACAAGAGCCAGTCGGGCCTCAAGCTCGAGGACAACCTGCGCGAGAAGGGCGCCATCGGGCGCTGCGCGGTGCAGGTGATCGATCTGGAACGCGGCGACGTGCACCACGAGATCCGCATCCTCGGCGACGTGAAGGAGCTGTACGACACCGCCGTGCTGCCGGGCATCCGTGTGCCGGGCACGGTGGGGTTCATGTCCGAGGAAATCTGGAACCGGATCAACTTCGTCGATCCGCTGTCGGCGAAATGAGCGCGACGACACCCCATCCGCGACTGGCCGAAGCCTTCGAACGGCATCGTGCCGGCGATCTCGCCGCCGCCGAGCAGGCCTACCGCGCGGTGCTGGCCGAGCGCGGGGAGGACGCCGACGCCCTCAACGGGCTCGCCGGCCTGAGCCTGGTGCAGCGCCGTCCCAATCAGGCGTTGGCGTTGCTGCGCCGTGCGCTGGCGCAGCGTCCGGAGTCCGCGGTGATCTGGTCCAATCTCGCGCGCGCCGCGCTCGGCAGCGGCCGCAGCGAGGACGCCGCACGCGCTGCGCAGCGCGCCTGCGAACTCGGCGGCGACACCGTCGACGATCTGCTGCTGCTCGGCAACGCGTTGCGCGACCTGGATCGCACCGACGAATCCGAAGCCGCGTTCGAGCGCGCCGCGCAAAAGGCGCCCGGCCAGCTCGCGCCGGCCTACAACCTCGCCATCTCCCACCTCACCGCGGGGCAGCACGAGCGCGCGCTGCGCGAACTGAAGGCATTGACGGCACGCTTCCCGGCCCAGCCTGCCGTGCGCCACAGTCTTGCGAATGCGCTCGCGGCGGTCGGCCGGCATGCCGAGGCGCTGGTCGAGTACCGCGCCACCACCGAGCAATCGCCCGGCTTTGTCGCGGCGTGGACCAACTATGCGCTGACCTGCCTTGAGGTCGGCGAGCTGGACGAAGCCGCCGCGGCGCTCGACCACGCGCTGGACCTGCGGCCGGGCGAGCCGGTGGCCGTCGCCGCGGCCGGCGTGCTGGCGCAGCGCGAGGGCGATGCGGCGCGTATCGCGCAATTGTTCGATGTCGACCGCGTGATCGTCGCGGGCGAGCTGCCGCTGCCGGCGCAGGTGCCCGACCGGCAGGCGTGGCACGACGCGATCGAAGCGGAAATCCTCGCCTTGCCGCATCTGCGCCGCGACCTGGCCAGCAAGACCACGCGCGACGGCCGCCAGAGCGGGAACCTCGCCGCGATCGGTCACGGCGCACTCGGCGCATTCGTCGCCGCGCTGCGCGAGACGCTCGCTGCGCGCATCGACGCGCACGCATCGCGCCAGCACGGTGTCGATCCGGTGCTGGTGGCTCCGCCGCCCGCGCGCTGGCATCTGAACCTGTGGGCCACCGTGCTCGATCCCGCCGGTCACCAGGATCCGCATCTGCATCCGTCCGGCTGGCTCAGCGGCGTGTATTACCTGCGTGCCGCCGCGTCGCCGGACGATCGCGCCGGCTGGATCGAATTCGGCGCGCCGCCGACGGTACTGCAGGGCGACACGCCGCCGACCGTGCACGCACTGCAGCCACGCGAGGGCGAACTCGTCACGTTCCCGTCGTACCTGTACCACCGTACCGTTCCGCACCGCGGCGACGGCTTGCGCATCAGCCTCGCCTTCGACGTGGTGCCGCTGCCGGCCTGAGCCGGCGCCCGGGACGTGGCGCGGCGGCCGTCACGCGCCGAGCACCTGCGGCGCGCCGCGAATCCACGCGTTGAATGCGATGACGATGCGCGGCCGCGTGCCCCAGTACGGAAACACCTCGTGATACACGTACGAGGGAAACAGCAGCAACCTGCCCGTTTCGTGCCGCACCTTCCAGCCGCCGTGGTGGAACTGGCCGCGCAGATGCTCGTTGCCCGAGTCCACGTACATGTCCCCGCCCAGGCGTGTGTCGAGGAACCGCACCGTGCCGCTGTCGGGCCGGTCGGCCGGCGAATCGCCGGGGTCCACGCAGAAAATGCCCGACCACGACGCCATCGGATGGTTGTGCACGCCCTGGTGCCCGCCAGTGCGCGTGACGTGGAACCACGAGTGGTAATCGAACGTCAGCTGCGCGTAGACCTCGGGCGGGAAGCCGGACAGTTGCTGCACCAGCGCCGCGAGGCTGTGATGGATGAATCCGAACGCGTGCTGCACCGGCGCATCGGGCCAGGTGTGCAGATCGAAGCTGCTTTCGAACAGCCCGTGCTGCGTGTCGCGGCGGATGGCGTTGCGGTAACGCGCGCCTTCGGCTTCGCGCTGCAGGAACAGGTCGCGCAGTTGCGCGCAGGCCGGTTCCGCGTCGGGCAAGCGGGCTTCGCCGAACGGCACGGAAAACAGCGGATGGACGTTGACGGTCATGCGGACGGGCGGTGGCAAAGGCTGCGCCGACGATGCGGGCAATGCCCGGTGCCGTCAACCGGCGCGCGATAGAATCGCGTTTTCCAGCCGATCCGCGCGTGCCATGCCGACCCCGCCCTCCCTCGTCTCGCTCGACATCGATGCACAGCTGCGCCAGGCCAACCTGTTGCTGCAGCGTGGCGACAGCGCGGGCGCCACGCGACTGCTGCGCGGGGTGCTCGACCACGACGCCGCGAACGTACCGGCGCTCAATCTGCTGGCCCGGCTTGCGCTCGGCAGCGGCCGCGCCTGGGATGCGGTGCAGATCCTGCGCCGCGGCGTGCAGGCCAATCCACGCCACCCGGTGCTGCAGCACAACCTCGCGCTGGCGCTGGCGCAGAACAACAAGATGGATCACGCGATCGAGGCCTTGCGCACCGCGGTGGCGCTGAAACCGGACTACCTCTCGGCGTGGCTGTACCTGGGCGGCTATCTGCAGAAGCAGCGCCAGGAGGCGGCCGCCTGCGGCGCATTCATGCGCGCGCTGTCCGTCGGCGCGGCGCTGAGTCGGCACGGCGCGCCGGAGTTGCAGCAGCCGGAGATCCGCCAGATGGTGCAGCACGCGCAGGCGGCCGTGCAGCAGATCCGCAGCGACGTCTTCGAGCGCGCACTCGCGCCGGTCCGCGCCCGTGTCGGGCGCGAGGCGTTGGCGCGCATCCAGGGTGCGGTCGACATCTACCTGCAGCGCCGTCCCGCCAACTATCCGCCGAAACAGCGCCCGGCCGGCATGTTCATCCCGGATCTGCCGCCACGGCCGTTCTTCGAGCGCGAGGACCTGCCGTGGGTCGAAACGCTCGAAGCGGGCATTCCGGTGATCCGCGAAGAACTGCTGGCACTGATGCAGACCGACAACCCGTTCACCCCGTACGTGCAGCTGCCGCCGGACTCGCCGCAGGCGCGCGACTGGGCCATCGTCAACCATTCGGACACGTGGGCCTCGCGCCACGTGTATCGCCACGGCGAGCTGATCGAAAGCACCGCCGCGCTCTGTCCGCGGACGGTCGCGCTGCTCGACACGGTGCCGGTGATGCGCATCCCGGGGCATGCGCCGGAGGTGCTGTTTTCCGTGCTGAAGGCGCGCTCGCGCATCCCGGCGCACCACGGCACCGTCAACGGCCGGCTCATCATCCACGTGCCGCTGATCGTGCCGTTCAACTGCGGCGCGCTGAAGGCCGCCGACGAACAGCGCACGTGGGAAGAGGGCAAATGCATCATCTTCGACGATTCGTTCGCGCACGAGGCCTGGAACGACAGCGATCACACCCGCGTGGTGTTGCTCGTCGACACCTGGAACCCCTATCTGAGCGAGGCCGAGCGCGAGGCGTTCTCGGCCGCGCTGGTGGCGATCGACGATTTCACGATGCAGGCGCTCGGCGAACACGCGAACGCGTTCGTCTGACCTCGCGGAACGCTGACGACCTCACGGCGAGCGATCTGCGGGACGATGCGCGCGGCAGGGCGGAGCGTTGTCGTGCGAGGTAGAAGGGGACCGCGCAGCGAGCGGTTCGACGTGCCGCGTGGCGGTGCAGTGGCCGGTTCGGGACGGCATCGTGCCCCGTCGGAATCAGAGATCCTGGCGGTAGCGCACGTACGGCACGCGTGCCGTCGGATCCTCGAGCGCGGGCAATTCGGCCAGCGGCCACTTGGACGGATCGTTCGTGCCCGAACCGATGAGGTTGCGCGCGCCGACCGACAGTTCCGCGCGCCACGGCGTGCGCCACGAGATGCCCAGATCCAGGCCGGTCCAGCTCGCGTTCTGGTCCGGCAGCTCCAGCAGACGCCCGGTCAGCTGGCCGGTAATGCCGCGGTAGCCGACCCCGAACGAGACCGTGGCCGCGTCCCAGCGCAGCGGCAGTCCGGTCGCGGCCGGAGTGAAGCGCTGCGTGGCGAGGCTGCCGCCGAGCGACATCCAGCGCTCCGGCCCGAAATTCAGCGTGACCCCGCTGTAGGCCTGCTGCGCATCGAGCTGCGACCCGGCGAGGCGCGAGAACGGCGAGGCGCCGAGCCGTCCGGGACCGACCCACAGCCCGCCGACATCGTCGGGCAGCGCTTCGGCAAACGAGGTGTCCAGCCAGGACAGGCCGAAGCTAAGATCCACCGCCCCGCCGGCGGAACGCCAGCCGCCGCCGAAACGCAGTCCCGGGGTCGTGCCGCGCAGCAGCACGTCGCCGTCGCCGAGCGAGGCGAGCAGACAATCCTGGCCGAGGGTGCCGAGGGCGGCGGCGAGGCCGACACTGCCGTTGCACAGCAGGGCCATGCCGGCATCGGGATCGAACTGCAGCGCGGCCGTCGCATTGCTGCCGTCGCCGAGGTCGATCCGGGCGCCGAATCCGGGGGCGGGCGCGGCATCGGCACGCAGCAGGCGATCGAGCGGGGTCAGGGCGCGTGCGGGGGTGTCGAGCAGCAGCAGCGCCTCCACCCGTCCGCTTTCGTTGTTCCACACCGGCAGCACGCGCGCATCGGCATCGGCGCGGTCCGGACCACGCGGCGCGACGAGTTGCGGCAGATCGGCCGCGCCGGCCGCGCATGCCGCGCACGACATCGCGAGCAACGCGACGGTACGCAGGCTGGCACGCAGGACGGGGCGGCGGAACATCGCGCTCTGACTCCGGGTTGGAAGGGAAGTTCCGGGGCACGGAACCACGCCTGCATTGTGCCAGATTTTATGTTTGCTTAACAATTGTTTTTTGCCCGGAAATGGCGTGTTTTCGCCGCTTTTGTCCATGCAGATCGCAGCCTTCCGCAGCGGCCGGGCGCACCCTCGCGCCGTCCGGTCCGGGACGCGCGGGCGGGCACAAGCGTCGCAGCGGCGTGGACATCGCCCCCCGGCGCCACCCAGACTAGCGCCCGCACCGGCATGGCGTCGGCGCATGGGGTGTACGCGCGGCCCGGGGAGGGGCAGCGCGGCGTCATGACAGGGTCCGCGCCGAGCCCGCGATACGCGCTCGGCCGAGGAGAAGCGAAGCGATCGCCGTGATCGAAGCCGTTCCATCCGACAGTGCGCGTTCGCCGCTCGGCGATGTCAGCCGTGCCGAGCTGCTGCTGTCCGGCAACACCGCGCAGGCACTGCTGGACTCGCTGGCGAGCTGGGCGCGCCTGCGCTTTGCCCTGGACGACCATGCCATCTATGCGGTCGACGGCGAGCGGGTTCGTCTCCTGGCATCGTGCGGGAGCGTCGCCGCAGCGGACACCGAAGCGCTTGCGTCGCGCGTCCGTGCCACGGCCACGCCGCAGACCGACGGCATCCGCCACGCCTGGCCGCTGCGCGACCAGAACACGCTTCTCGGCGTGTATTGCGCCGTCGTGCCCCGCGGCAGCATCGCGGATGCGGACACCGAGTCCGACGCCCGGATCGGCCTTGCGCATGCTGCCCGCCTGCTTGCGCAGCGCCTGCCTGCCGCGCTGGAGCTCGAGCGCCTGCATCGTGCGGTGGCACAGCTGGCGGAAGCCGAACGCCTGCAGCGCGCGCTGTACGCCATTGCCGAACTCGCCAGCGGCGAGCGCGACATGGGCGAGGTGCTGTCGGCGATCCACGGCATCGTCGCCGGCCTGATGTACGCCGAGAATTTCTACATCGCGCTGCACGACCGCGTGCACGAAACCCTCACCTTCCCGTACTTCCGCGACGTGGCCGATCGCGAGCCGCCGGCGCCCGGGGAGGTGTTCCCGATGCCGGCGCAGCACGGCTCGCTCACCGCCCACGTCATCCTCACCGGCCAGACCCTGCTCGGACCGTCGCCCGAGCTGCTGCGGATGCACGGCCTGCACCAGGGCGGCTTCGGACCGCAGAGCGCGGACTGGCTCGGCGTGCCGCTGATGAACGGCGGCGAGGTCATCGGCGCGGTGGTGGTGCAGAGCTACGACGAGGCGCGCCGCTACAGCGAGCAGGATCGCGCGCTGCTGACCTTCGTCGCGCAGCACATCGCCACCGCGCTCGAGCGCGTGCGTGCGCACGACGAGCTGGAGCGCCGCGTCAAGCTGCGCACCGACGAGCTCAACGAAGCCAACACCGCATTGCGCGCCGAGATCGAGGAGCGCCAGCGCGCCGAACGCCTGCAGGCGGCGCTGTTCCGCATTGCCGAGCTCGGCTCCGTCGGAGGCAGCCTCGAACAGTTCTACGCGCCGGTGCACGCGGTCGTCGGCGAGCTGCTGTACGCCGGCAATTTCTACATCGCGCTGTTGTCCGACGACGGAAAGCAGCTCGACTTCCCGTATTCGGTGGACGAACACGACCGCGCGCGCGAATCGCGCCAGCTCGGCCGCGGCCTGACCGAATACGTGCTGCGCTCCAAGCGCGCGCTGCTGGCCGACCGCGCCACCATCGCGCAGCTCGAAGCGGCCGGCGAAGTGCTCAGCCACGGCGCGCTCGCGGTGTTCTGGATGGGGGTGCCGCTGATCTGCGACGACCACGCCGTCGGCGTGCTAGCGGTGCAGAGCTACGACACCCACCACCGCTACAGCGAGCGCGACCAGGAGCTGCTGCTGTTCGTCTCCTACCACATCGCCAACGCGCTGCAGCGCAAGCGCGCGGCCGAATCGCTGCGGCTCGCCAATGCCGACCTGGAGCAGCGCGTGGTGGAGCGCACCGAGGCGCTGTTCGAGGCCAACCGCGTGCTGCGCGAGCAGATCGGCGAACGCGAGCGCGCCGAGGAAAAGCTGCGCTACGCCGCATTGCACGACACGCTCACCGGCCTGCCCAACCGCAGCCTCCTGCTGGCGCGCATGAACGAGGCGCTGCGCCTGTACCGGCGCGAGCCGGGGCGCCAGTTCGCGGTGCTGTTCCTGGATCTGGACCGGTTCAAGGTGGTGAACGATTCGGTCGGCCACCTGGTCGGCGACGAACTGCTCAAGGAAGCCGGCGCCCGCATCCGCGGCCGCCTGCCGCCGCATGCGACGCTGGCGCGTCTGGGCGGCGACGAATTCGCGGTGCTGCTTGCCATCGAGCGGAGCGCCGATGCCGAGGCGGTGGCCGGCGACATCATCCGCGCGATGGAAGATCCGATCCGCGCCGGCGGCAAGGATCTGTACAGCTCCACCAGCATCGGCATCGCCTACGCGCAGGCACACTACGACACCGCGGAAGAACTGCTGCGCGACGCGGATGTCGCCCTGTACCGTGCGAAGGGCAACGGCCGCCGCCGCTTCGAGGTGTTCGACGAGCACCTGCGGCGGCAGGCGCTGCGCCAGCTCGAAATGGAAGGCAACCTGCGCCGCGCCCTGGTGCGGCATGAATTCGAGCCGGTGTTCCAGCCGATCGTCCGCCTCGGCGACCGCCACATCGTCGGCTACGAAACCCTGCTGCGCTGGCGGCATCCGCGCTACGGCCTTGCCGAGCCGGCCGACTTCCTGGCCCAGGCCGAGGAGTCGGGCCTGGCCGAGGCGATCGACTGGCAAGTGTACGAATCGGCGTTCGCGCAGGCCGGGGCGCTGCTCGGTGCCGATGCGTACATCGGGATCAATGTCGGCGCGCGGCACCTGCGCTCGGCCAGCTTCGTCGACGAACTGCTGCGCCAGCTCGACCGCTACGCCCTGACCCCGAGCCAGCTGCGCATCGAAGTCACCGAGCGCGCGCTGCTCGAAGATCCGGAACAGGTGCGCGCGGTGATGACGCGCCTCGGCGGGCTCGGCGTGCGCCTGGCGCTGGACGACTTCGGCACGGGCTATTCGTCGCTGAGCTACCTGCACCAGTTCCCGCTGCACGCGCTCAAGATCGACCGCTCTTTCGTCCATCCGCTCGACACGCAGACGCCCGGCAACAGCACCACGGTGCTGCGCGCGATCCATGCGCTGGGCAAGTCGCTCGGCCTCGAAATCATCGCCGAAGGCATCGAAACGCCGGCGCAGCTGGCGGTGCTGGAGAAACTCGGCTGCGAGTACGGCCAGGGGTTCCTGCTTGCGCGCCCGGCGTCGGCACAGGCGCTGCGCGGAATCGCCTGAGGTCGCGCGTCACTGCGGTGTCGAGGACCCCGCCGCGGCGCCGCCGCCGGCAAACAGCTGGCTGATGTCGACCCGGTCGAACCGGTAGCGGCGGTTGCAGAACTCGCAGGTGATCTCCGCCGCGTCGCCCTGGATCGCGGCGACGGCTTCGGCCTCGCCCAGACCGATCAGCACGCGTCCCACGCGTTCGCGCGAGCAGGTGCATTGGAATTGCAGCGGCTGCTCGCCGAGCACGCGCACGCCGTCCTCGTGGAACAGCCGGTACAGCAGCGTCGCCGGATCGGTGTCGCGCAATTCCTGTGGCGTGAGCGTCTCGAGCAGTGCCTGCACGCGGTTCCAGTGGTCCGGATCGGCGTCGGCGCCGGGCAGCGTCTGCAGCAGGATTCCCGCCGCGGTGCCGCCGGCCACGCTGAACAGCATGCGGGTGGGCAGCTGTTCGGATTGCGAGAAATACTGCTCGAATGCGTCGGCGAGCGATTCCGCGTCCAGTCCCACCAGTCCCTGGTAGCGCGTCGGTTCGCGTTGGCCGGGTGTCGGCGATTCGAGCGTGATCGCGAGCAGGCCGCCTTCGCCCACCGAATGCAGCGTGAGCGGTTCGGGCAGCGGTGCCTCCCAGTGCGCGATGCCGCGCAGCAGACCCGGTGCGCGGTATTCGGCAAACAGCGTGCGCAAGGCCTGGCGGCCCTTGAACTGGACCGACACCGTGCCCTCGATCTTGGTGTGCCCGCCGAACAGGCTTGCGGCCACGGCGGTCTCGCCCAGCAGCGTCGCGATCGCGGACGGATACGGCGCCGCATCGCGAATCGCTTCCCAGCTCTCGTTGAGCCGCACGAGCACGCCGCGCACGCCGGCGCCTTCGATCAGGAACCGGTGCAGCACGTCCGTCAAGCGCAACGGGTGTGGGTTCGACATAAGCTATCGGCACGGGGCGGACTCCGGATCATGGTGTCAGGCTTCGCCCCGTTCAAGCCGAACTGCGAAACCGGGAATCGACGATGCGAATGCTGGCGATGGGAACCGTGGCGCTGCTGCTGGCCTGCGGCGTGCAGGCGAAGGACTCCGCGTACGACGCGGTGGTGGCGGCCGAGCGCGCGTTCGCGGCCGACGCCCAGGCACGCGGGGTGAATGCGGCGTTCCTCGCCGCAGCGGGCGAGCACGGCGTGGTCTTCCGCCCCGGGCCGTTGCGCGTGGCCGACGCCTACGCCAAGGCGCCACCGGCCGCGTTCAACATCGCGTGGGGGCCCGCGGCGGCCGAGGTCGCGCCGTCCGGCGATCTGGGTTACACGTACGGTCCCTACGAAGTGACGCTCGCGGACGGCAAGTCCGCAGGATTCGGCCACTACTTCACGGTCTGGGAGCGCGACGGCGACGGTGCGTTCCACTTCCGCAGCGACATCGGCATTTCGCACGCGCCGGTGCCGCTGGCCGGCGATGCGGTCGTGCGCCGCGGCAGCCGCGCCGAGGGCGCGCGTGCGCTCGCCAGGCGCGAACGCGACGCACGTCTGGCCGCGCTGCGCGAGCTCGACAGCGGCCTGCTGCCGCGCCTGCGGCGCGAATCGCCCGCGGCGGTCTACGCCAGCGTCGCCGCCGACGACCTGGTGCTGCTGCGCGACGGCTCGTTGCCTCTTGCAGCACCGTTCGACGACGCCGTGCTCGCCGCCACCGACCTCGGCGACGCCACGCTCATGACCGCCGCCGAACGCATCTCGGCCGACGGCACGCTCGCCACCACGTATGCGTCGCCGGCCGAGGGGCGCGGCCCGGCGTGGGTGCGCGTGTGGCGGCGCAGCGGCGACACCTGGCAGCTCGCGGTCGATCTCACGCTGCCGCCGCCGCCCGAACCCGCCGACGGATGATTCCGACGCCGCGCCCGAAGCCGCGCTGGTTCCGCCGCCTCGTGCTCGCGGCGCTGGCGCTGCTCGTGCTGAGCGCGCTGCCGGTCCTGCTGTGGCGCTTCGTCGATCCGCCCACGAGCGCGTTCATGCTCGCGCGCCAGATCCAGGCACGCGACGAGGACGACTTCGTTTTGCGCCAGACCTGGGTCGCGTTCGACGCGGTGTCGCCGACGCTGCCGGTGGCGCTGGTGGCGGCGGAAGACCAGAAATTTCCGATGCACGGCGGCTTCGACGTGGACGCCATCCGCAGCGTCATCGATCAGCGCGAGGCCGGCGAAGCGTCGCGCGGCGCCAGCACCATCAGCCAGCAGGTCGCGAAGAACCTCTTTCTCTGGAGCGGGCGCAGCTGGGTGCGCAAGGGGCTGGAGGCGTACTACACCGTGCTGATCGAGCTGGCATGGCCGAAGCGCCGGATCCTGGAGGTGTACGTCAACATCGTCGAGTTCGGCGACGGCGTCTACGGCGCGGAAGCTGCCGCGCAGCACTTCTTCGGCAAATCCGCCGCGCAGCTGGATGCGTCCGAAAGCGCGCTGCTCGCCGCCGTGCTGCCCAATCCCAAGGTGCTGCGCGTCGACCGGCCGAGCGCGTACGTGCTGCGGCGGCAGCGCTGGGTCGCGCGCCAGGTGCGCCAGCTCGGCGGCCCGGCACATCTGCGCGACTGCTGCGGCTGACCGCCGGCCCGCGTGCCGCCACATCGTCGTGCCGCCGATGCCTTAGCATGCACGCTTTCCCGGAGACAGACGCATGCCCGAGCGCGCTTCGCTGACCGTCGTGGTGCCGGCCTACAACGAGGCCGCGGTGCTGGAGGAATTCCATGCGCGCCTTGCCGGCGTGCTCGACGCGCTCGACGTGGACGGCCGCGTGCTCTACATCGACGACGGCAGCCGCGACGCGACCTGGGCGCTGATCGAGCATCTCGCCGCGCGCGACGCGCGCGTCACCGGGCTGAAACTTGCGCGTAACTTCGGCAAGGAACTCGCGCTCACCGCCGGCCTCGACCACGTCGACGCCGATGCCGCGCTCATCATCGACGCCGACCTGCAGGATCCGCCCGAGCTGATCCCCGACTTCGTCGCGAGATGGCGCGAGGGCTTCGACGTGGTCTACGGCCAGCGCCTGCAACGCGACGGTGAAACCTGGCTCAAGAAGGCCACCGCCGCGGGCTTCTACCGCGTGATGCAGCGCCTGTCGTCGACGCAGATTCCCGCCGACACCGGCGATTTCCGCCTCATGTCGCGGCGCGCGCTCGACGCGCTGCACGGCCTGCGCGAACGCCATCGCTTCATGAAAGGCCTGTTCGCTTGGGTCGGCTTCCGCCAGGTGGCGCTGGCGTACCGGCGCGACGCGCGCGCCGCCGGCACCAGCAAGTTCAACTACTGGAAGCTGTGGAATTTCGCGATCGAGGGCATCACCTCGTTCTCGACCGCACCGCTGCGCATCGCCACCTACGTCGGCCTGCTGACGGCGTTCGGCGCGTTCGTGTTCGCCGCGTGGATCGTCGCCAAGACGCTGCTGTGGGGCGAGCCCGTGGCCGGCTACCCGACCATCATGACCGCGATCCTGTTCCTCGGCGGCGCGCAGCTGATGGCCCTGGGCGTCATCGGCGAATATCTCGGGCGGCTCTACATGGAATCGAAGGCGCGGCCGCTGTACCTGATCGACACGTTGATCGGCGCGCGGCCCGCGTGCGCCGCACCGCAAACCTTGCGCCCCGACGTCAGCGGACTATCATCGCGCTGAGGCAGCGTCGCCCGGCACTTCGCGGAGACCGTCATGCGCAGCGTGAAACAACTGCTCGAAGGCAAGGCGTCCGGCGCGGCCTCGCCGGCGGTCATCGCCGTCGACGTCGACGATCCCGTTCTCGCCGCGATCCAGTCGATGGCCGACCACCACATCGGTGCGGTGCTCGTGCTGCGCGGCGGCGAACTCGCCGGCATCCTGTCCGAGCGCGACTATGCGCGCAAGGTGATCCTCAAGGGCCGCGCTTCCGCCGGTACCGCGGCGCGCGACATCATGTCCAGCCCGGTCGTCACCGTCGCGCCGGACGACACGCTCGACCACTGCATGCGCCTGATGACCGAGCGGCGCATCCGCCATCTGCCGGTGCTCGACGGCGGCGCCGTCGTCGGCGTGCTGTCGATCGGCGACCTGGTCAAGGCCGTCATCGAGGAACAGCAGCAGGAGATCGCCCAGCTGCAGCACTACATCGTGTCCGGATGACGGCAGCGGCGGCCTTGTGCGGCGGGGTCGCGTTCAGGAATAGTGCGCCTCCTGCCGTCCGAAGCTGAACCCGTGCCCGATCCCGGCGTCCGCCTGAACCAGCTGCTGGACCGATTCACCGCTCGCGTGCGGGCGCAAATCGAGTCCAACCGATTGTTTCAGCACGGAATCGAAGTCGACGACGTGGTCCAGGAGGTGCGCATACGCCTGTGGAAGGCCCTGGAGCGCGACCCAAACGCCGATTTCCCTGCGTCTTATATCCAGAAGGTCGTGGCGACCACGGTGGTGGATTCGATCCGGCGCGCTCAGGTGCGTGCCGCCGAACCCATGCCGGATGCGGAGGATGGCGCGGCGGAGTTTCCCGACCGCGCGCCCGAACCCGATCATGCCGCGGTCGACGCGCAGCAGGTGGCCCACGTTGCGGCATGCATCGCCCAGCTCAGTCCCCGCCGGCGCCGACCGTTGCAGCTGTACCTGCAGGGCTTCCAGCTGCAGGAGATCGCCGACCTCAGCGGCCTCACGCTGGACGCAGCCCGCAAGCTGGTCTACCGGGGCCTGGACGAAGTGAAGGAGCGCCTGCGCGCGCTCGGAATGGAATGAAGACGATGGACGAATCCCGCATCAAGGCCCTGTACCGCCAGCACACCGACGCCGCCCGCGCGCTCGATGCCGATGCGCTGCAGGACGTGCTCGGCCGGCACGGCTATCCGGACGTGGAAGGCACGCCGCTCGACCGCATCGCCGCGTCGTCGCTGCAGTCGGACGTGCTCCGCATCGCGATGGCGCTCGGCCCGGACGCGCAGCAGCTCAGCCGCGACATCGCCGCGCTGCGCCGCGAGGTCCCGCGCCGCGCCGCCGCGCCGCTCCTGCGTCGCACGCTCGCGCTCGCCGCCGGCGTCGGTGCGCTCGCGGTGCTGTTCTCCACGCTGCATGGCGGCAGCCACCCCGGCGCGGCCGGCATGGCGATGCCCGACGGCACGCAGTCGATCATGTCCGGTTCCTTCGAGCCCGGCCTGCCGTCGCAACAGGACCGCATCGAGATCGAAGCGGCGGCGCCGATCTTCCGCGGCGATTTCGACTCCTGAGCCGCACGCGGCACCGCTGCAACGCATACGCGCCCGAAAATACGAGTCGACGAACTCGAATGCTGCAACCGCAGGGACCCGA
Source organism: Chiayiivirga flava (assembly GCF_014202825.1). Taxonomy (GTDB): domain Bacteria; phylum Pseudomonadota; class Gammaproteobacteria; order Xanthomonadales; family Xanthomonadaceae; genus Chiayiivirga; species Chiayiivirga flava. The sequence goes on from NZ_JACHHP010000004.1 coordinate 257,685, forward strand.
CCGGGTCCCTGTTTTTTTTTGTGCGTCCGCGGCGGGCGTGGTTCGCGGAGCGAGCCGCCGCTACGGCAACACGTGGCTCGTCACCGCAAGGAAATGGCAGATGCTGCCGGTGAGCACGAACGCATGCCAGATGGTGTGCGCGTAGGGAATGCGCCGGCTCATGTAGAAGGTCGTGCCGGCGGTGTACGCCACGCCGCCGCCGAACAGCCACGCCAGTGTCCAGGTGTCGAGCGCGTCCATCAGCGGCCCGATCGCGAGTATCACGAGCCAGCCCATCGCGATGTAGAACGCAGTGGAGAGGCCCTTGAAGCGGCCGGTGAAGAACAGCTTGAACACGATGCCGGCCAGCGCCAGTGCCCAGATCGCGGCGAACAGCAGCCAGCCGTAGGTCGGCCGCAACCCGATCAGCGTGAACGGGGTGTAGGTGCCCGCGATCAGCAGATAGATCGCGCAGTGATCGAACACCTTCAGCCGCGCCTTTGCGCCCGGGTGCGTGATGGCGTGGTACAGCGTGGACGCCACGTACAGCAGCACCAGCGCCACCGAAAACACGATTGCGCTCGCCAGTTGCCAGCCGTCGCCCCACAGCGCCGTGAGCGTGATGAGCACCGCGCCCGCACCCAGGCCCACCACGGCACCGAGGCCGTGCGTGAGTGCATTGGCGATTTCCTCGCGCAGCGAGGACTCGGGTTCGTCGTCGATGAGAGTGTTGTCGCGGGCTCCGGTCATCCCGTCACGATAGAGGCGCATCGCGTGCCGGGCAATGGTGCGCTCGGGCACCGGCAGCGTGCGCTCAGCTGCGGCGGCGCGCTTGCATCTGCGTCATGCGCGAAATCAGCAGCGCGACGTACAGCACGCCCGCCATCTGCTGCAGCATCACCACCGCGCGGGCGGCATCGGCCACCGGGGTGATTTCGCCGAAGCCGACGCTGGTCAGGCAGGTGAAACTGAAATACAGCAGCTCCCACCACCCCACGGTCCCGTCCGGGTTGTTGATCGGATTGATGAAGAACGCGCCGGGATGCAGGAACTCGATCAGCGCGTACAAGTAGGCAAACGCAAACGCCAGCAGGATGTACATCGACGCCGCCGCGAGCAGCTCGTCGATGGTCATGACGTCGTCGCTGAACACGTAGCGCAGCAGCGACCACACCACGAAGCCGTGGAACGCGGCCTGGGTGACGAGACTTGCCGGATACAGGCCCGGCAGCGTGGTGAATGCCGCAAGCACGTGCAGCACCACGGCCGGCAGCAGGAACAGATAGCCCAGCCGCGACTGGTGCGTCTTCGCCCGCGCCGCGCGCAGCGCGAGTGCCAGGATCAGCCACTCGAAGACCACGAGGAACGCGCGGCCGCCGGCGATGCGGTCCAGCGCCGGGAACAGCAGCACCTGGGCCACGAGCGCGCCGATGAGCAGGGCGTTGGGAAGCTTGAGCATGCGCATGCGACGGGCAGACTAGCGGAAAAGCCCAGTGCAGTTTGCGAGGCCCCGGCGGCTCGCCGAGCGCAGTGCACCGGGACTCGGCCCTTCCTTCTCCCCGCGGGAGAAGGTGCGCGGCAGCGCGGATGAGGGAGCCATCCCGACGGTTGCGAGCCCTTGGACGAGTTGTTCGCCAGAACCCGCCGTCGACGCGATCTGAGACGTGGCGCCCTCATCCGCCTTCGGCACCTTCTCCCGCAGGGAGAAGGGCGCAACGAGCCCACCGCGCTTTTCGGGCGGGAAGCAGCGCCGGCACACGCCGCCTCCGCTGTCGGAGATGCGGCAGCGCTCAGTCGAGTCCTACCGCCTGCGCGTGCTCGCGCGTGGCCGCGAACCGCACCTTCGGCGCGCGCTCCTGCGCCAGCTGCAGGTTGACACGCGTCGGTGCGAGGTAGACGAGCTTGCCGGCCGCATCCAGTGCAAGATTCCCGGCATTCTTCTCGCGGAATTCTTCGAGCGCCTTTGCATCGTCGCAGTGCACCCAGCGCGCGGTCTGCACCTGCACCTGTTCGAAGCCGGCATCCACGCCGTATTCGTCCTTCAACCGGTACGCCACCACGTCGAACTGCAGCGTGCCGACCGCGCCGAGGATCAGGTCGTTGCTCATCAGCGGGCGGAAGAACTGCGTGGCGCCTTCCTCGCTCAGTTGCGCCAGACCCTTCTGCAGCTGCTTTAGCTTGAGCGGATCGCGCAGACGCGCGCGGCGGAACAGCTCCGGCGCGAAGTTGGGGATGCCGGTGAAATGCAGTGTCTCGCCTTCGCTGAAACTGTCGCCGATGGAAATGGTGCCGTGGTTGTGCAGGCCGATCACGTCTCCCGGCCAGGCTTCGGTGACGATCTCGCGATCGGACGCCATGAAGGTGAGCGCGTTGGCGAGTTTCATTTCCTTGCCGCTGCGCACGTGAAAAGCCTTCATGCCGGCCTCGAAGCGGCCGGAGCAGATACGCAGGAAGGCGACGCGGTCGCGGTGCTGCGGATCCATGTTCGCCTGGATCTTGAACACGAAGCCCGACAGCGGCTCCTCCTGCGGCGCGACCTCGCGGGTCGTGGTGGCGCGCGGCTGCGGTGGCGGCGCGTGTTCGACGAAGAAGTCGAGGAGCGGCTGCACACCGAAATTGTTGACGCCCGAGCCAAAGAACACCGGAGTCTGTCTGCCGGCGAGGTAGGCCTGCGCGTCGAAGGAATGGCTCGCGCCCTGCACCAGTTCGAGTTCGTCGCGCAGGTCGGCGAGCATCGTATCGCCGATGCGTTCGGCAAGGCCTGGCGCGTCCAGCGACGGGAAGATCGTCGAGTCCTGACGCGTGAAGTTGCGGCCCGGTTCGTACAGATGCACTTCGCCCGTGATCAGGTGCACCACGCCTTTCAGTCGCTGGCCCATGCCAATCGGCCACGTCACCGGCGCGCACTGGATGCCGAGCACGGTTTCGACTTCGTCGAGCAGCTCGATCGGATCCTTGCCTTCGCGGTCGAGCTTGTTGATGAAGGTCATGATCGGCGTGGCACGCAGGCGGCATACCTCCATCAGCTTGATCGTGCGTTCCTCCACGCCCTTGGCCACGTCGATGACCATCAACGCCGAATCCACCGCGGTGAGCACGCGGTAGGTGTCCTCGCCGAAGTCGGCGTGGCCCGGCGTGTCGAGCAGGTTGACGATGCGGCCCTCGTACGGGAACTGCATCACCGAACTCGTCACCGAAATGCCGCGCTCCTTTTCCAGCGCCATCCAGTCGGACGTCGCGTGGCGCGCGGCCTTGCGGCCCTTGACCGAGCCCGCCATCTGGATCGCGCCGCCGAACAGCAGCAGTTTTTCGGTGAGCGTGGTCTTGCCGGCGTCGGGGTGCGAGATGATCGCGAACGTGCGGCGGCGCGCGCTCTGCGTGGCGGTGTCGGACATGGGGTGGGCGGGTCGGGGCAAACGCTTCGCGCGCGGGATCTGCGGCAAATGCGACCGCCGATTGTAGCAGCGCGCGTGCGGGCGCTGCGCCGATGGTCCGGCGGCCGATGTCGGTGGCCGACGTTCGGCGTGTCCGCAACGCAGACTTGGCGGCGGGCTCAGCCGCAGTCATGCTTTTGCGGTAGGGCAAGGAGGCTGCCAGCCTGCGCGAACGTGTGTGGCGGCCTCCTTCTCCCGCGCAGCGGGGGAAGGTGGCGGCAGCCGGAAGGGGGTGCTTCGCTGGCGGAGCGACCCCCTCCTGCCTGCCGGCATCCTCCCCCGCTGCGCGGGAGAGGAGGGTGTTTCCGTGGTGGCGTCGGTGTTGCGAGTCGCGTCTGCCAGCGTGCCGCGAACGTGTGTGATGAAGTCCTTCTCCCGTGTCGCGGGGAAAGGTGGCGGCATCCGCAAGGGGTGCTTTGTTGGCGGGGCGCCCCCCTCCTGCCTGCCGTCATCCTCCCCCGCTGCGCGGGAGAGGAGGGTATTTTCGTGGTGGCGCCGGTGCTGCGAGCGGCGCCTGCCAGCCTGCCGCGAACGCGCGTGATGAAGTCCTTCTCCCGCGCAGCGGGGGAAGGTGGCGGCAGCCGGAAGGGGTGCTGCCGCATTCCGCAACGCAAGTCCACGTCGCACATCATCACAGTTCGCACTCCCCGCCTATGGCACCATTCGGCGGGGATCAGGGGATTCACCGCCATGCCGCACCACGCCACGCACGCCATCGACGAGACGGCATCGCTTGCCGCATCGCTGCCGACGCGCATCGGCCCCTACCGCATCCTCGGCCTGCTCGGCGAAGGCGGCATGGGCCGCGTCTACCTCGCGCAGGAATCCAGCCCCACGCGCGAGGTGGCGCTGAAGGTGATCCGCGGCGTGTCGGGTTCGGCAGTGGCGCGCTTCCGGCGCGAGATCGAACTGCTCGCGCAACTCGAACATCCGGGGATCGCGCGCCTGTACGCGGCTGGCGACGACAGCGTCGGCGGCGTACCGACGCCGTGGCTCGCGCTGGAAGTGGTGCGCGGTCCGGACCTGCGCCAGTGGGCCGAGCGCGACCGCCCGCCGCTCGAGGCGCGCCTGCGCATGCTCGCCGCCGTGTGCCGCGCCGCGCAGCACGCGCACGCGCGCGGCGCGATCCATCGCGATCTCAAGCCGGGCAACATCCTCGTCGATCCGCACGGCCAGCCGAAGATCCTCGACTTCGGCGTCGCGCGCCTGCGCGACGCGGAGTCCGACGGCATGACCCAGGCCGGGCAGATCGTCGGCACGTTGCCGTACATGAGCCCCGAGCAGCTGTCGGGCAGCGCGGCGGACGTCGACGCGCGCAGCGATGTCTACGCGCTCGGCGTGATCGCATACGAACTCGTCGCAGGTCGCCTGCCGCATCCGCGCCTCACCACGTCCACGCTGTTCGAGGCGCTCGACATCGTGCGCCGCGAAGAGCCGCCGCGCCTGTCCACGCTCACGCCGCAGGCGCGCGGCGACCTCGACCGCGTGGTGATGAAGGCGATCGCGTCCGATCCCGTCCAGCGCTATGCCAGCGCCGACGCGTTCGCCGACGACATCGACCGTCTGCTCGAACACCGGCCGGTGTTGGCGCGCGCGCCGACGTTCGCGTACCGCACCGCGCGTTTCGTGCGTCGCCATCGCGCACTCACGGTGGCGGCCAGCATCGTCTTCGTGGCGCTGGTGGCGGCGGCCACGGTGAGCGCCGTCGCCGCGCACCGCGCGCGCATCGCGCAGGCCGAAGCCGAGGCGCGTGCGGACGAACTGGCGGCGGTCAACGCTTTCGTCGCGCAGATGCTCACCGATGCCGATCCCGAACTGGGCGGCTCGCCGGACATGCCGCTGCGCGAGGTGCTCGACCGTGCCGCCGGCACGATGGACGCCTTCGGCGGGCAGCCGCGCACCGCGGGACAGGTGGCGCTGCTGCTGGGCCGCACGTGGAGCGGGCTCGGCGACAGCGCGCGTGCGCAGGCCGTGCTCGATCGCGCGCAGGCGTGGCTCGACGCCGGTTTCGGCGCCGTCAGCGCCGAGGCGATGGACGCGCGTTACGCGCGCATCGAAGACCTGGCGCGCGGCGATGCCGCCGCTGCCGCGGTGCAGGCGAGCGAGGCGCTCGAGGCCGAGCTTGCGCGCATCGATGCGGACTGGGCGCGGCATCTCGCCTTCCGCGTGCGCGTGCTGCGGGCCGAGGCCACCGAGGCCTCGGGCCAGGTGGAGCCTGCCATCGCGCTCACGCGCGCGCTGCTGGCCTCGCCCGAGCTCGACACGCTGCCCGACGCGACGCAGGTGCGCGAGGTGCTGCAGCACAACCTCGCCTACGCACTGCTCAACAGCGGCAATTTCGCCGAAGCCGAGGGCCTGGTGCGCAGCGTGCTCGCAGCGGAAAGCGAACGCCTCGGCCCGGACCACCCGCAGACCCTTTACACCCGCAAGACGCTCGGCCAGACGCTGCACCGGCAGGGCAAGCTCGACGAAGCCGTGCAGTGGTACGCGCAGGTCTACGACGCGCGCCGCACGCTGTACGGCGAGGAGCATCCGCTCACGCTCAATTCCGGCGCGCAGCTTGCCGCAGCCTACAACACGCTCGAGCGCGCGGCCGAGGCCGAACCGCTGCTGCGCCGCGCGCTGGCGGTGCGCATCGCACGTGGCGAGGGTGAATCGAACGACGCCATCATCGACCGCGTGATGCTTGTCACCACGCTCGACAAACTCGGCCGCAGCGACGACGCACTGAAACTCGCCGACGAGGTCATCGCACTCGAACGCGACACGCCCACGCGCGACACGCTCGCCGCGCGCAATGCGCGCGCAACGCTGCTGCACAAGGCCGGTCGCGTCGACGAAGCACGCAGCGCCTTCGCGCAGCTGCTGCGCATGGCGCCGGACGTGATCGGCACCAATCACCCGAACTGGCCGGTGTTCCTCTCCAGCGCCGCCGCCGCCGATCTCGCCCGGAACGACGCCGCCGCGGCGCGGAAAAAACTCGAGGAAGCCTTGCCGCTGCTCGAAGCCAAACAGGGCCCGGCCCATCCGCGCACGCGCGAAGCCGCCGCGCGCTTGGCCGACACCTACGCCGCGCTCGACATGGACACCGAGGCGCAGGCAGCACGCGCGCGCGCCACCCCACCAACCGGCGACTGAGCCACCGTTGCAACGTCATTGCTCTGGCCGCGCGTCCACCGGCGAGGCATGATCGCCGCATGGAGGGATTGCACCTGCACTGGATGGTCGTCGCCGTGGCGGTTCTCGCGCCGCTCGCGTGCGGCCTGCTTGCGTGGCGCGTGCTGGCGCTGCGCGTGGTGCTCGCGCAACAGCGTGCCGATGCGGAAAAAAGCGCTGCGGAGCGCGAATCGGCCGCACGCCTGCAGGCCACCGCGCAGGAACGCGAACGCATCTACGCCGACCTGCACGACGACCTCGGCGCCAAGCTGCTCGGCCTGATCCACGGCGCGCAGACGCCGCAGCAGGCCGACCTCGCGCGCGCCATCCTGCAGGACCTGCGCGACGTGGTGACGCGTTCGCGCGGCACGCCCGGCACGCTCGGCGACGTGCTCGCCGACATCCGCGCCGAAGCCGCGCAACGGCTCGCCACGGTCGGCATGGCGCTGGTCTGGGACGCGCAGGACACCCTGCCCGATCCACCGCTCGACACCGAACGCGCGCTGCATCTGCACCGCATCGTGCGCGAAGCCATCAGCAACACCATCCGCCACGCGCAGGCGGGCTGCCTGCGCGTGCGGGTGCGCGCGGGCGACGGCGATCTGCGCCTGGAACTCACCGACGACGGCAGCGGCGCGCCCGTTGCCGTGCGCGCCGGCAGCGGCATGCGTTCGATGCGCGAACGCGCCGCGGAGCTGGACGGCGACATCCGCTGGACGCCCGGCACCGAAGGCGGCACCAAGGTCCTGCTCGCGATGCCGCTGCCGCTTGCGCCGCCCGCATGAACACGGTCATGCCGTACACGCGCGCGCTGGTGCTCGACGATCTGCCGTCGAGCCGCGACTGGCTCGCGCAAGCGCTGCAACGTGCCTTTCCCGGCATCGCGGTCGACAGTGCCGGCACGCTGGCCGAGGCCTTTGCCCGCATCGATCCGCCGCCGCCGCTGGCGCTGATCGACCTGGGCCTGCCCGACGGCTCCGGCGTGCAACTCATCGAACGCCTGCGCGCCGCGGGCGACACGCTGTGCATCGTGGCCACCGTGTTCGACGACGACGCGCACCTGTTTCCCGCGCTGCGCGCCGGCGCGCAGGGCTACGTGCTCAAGGACCAGTCGCCGCAGGCACTGGCCGACATGCTGCTCGGCATCGCCGCGGGCCAGCCGCCGCTGTCGCCGTCGATCGCGCGCCGTCTGCTGCGCCACTTCCAGCCGATCCCCGCGCCGGCCGACGAACCGCATCTGACGCCGCGCGAAACCGACGTGTTGCGCCTCACGGCCAAGGGCATGACGCTGGCCGAAGTCTCCGACGCGCTCGGCCTCTCGCGCCACACCGTATCCGGCTACCTGAAAGACGTGTACCGCAAGCTCAGCGTCAGCTCGCGCGCCGAAGCCACGCTCGAAGCCACACGGCGCGGGCTGGTCAATCCGGCGGGATGATCCGGAGCGAGTAACGCGTGCGGAGAAGTGAGAAACGACAAACGAGTAAGGGCAACAGCCGTGCCGTTTACCCGTTTCTCATTTCCTTCCGCTCGCTTCTCCACGTGTTTCCCGCGTCGCGCCCGGAATCTCCACCAGCGCTCCCGCCGCGTCGACCAGCAGGAACGGCACCGCCTCCAGTGCCATGCCGGCATTCACCTGCACCGCAAAATGCAGGTGCGGGCCGGTCGAGTAGCCGGTGTTGCCGGACGCGCCGAGGTGGTGGCCGACGGCGACGCGACGGCCGGGCCGCACCAGCACGCTGTCGGGCTGCAGATGGGCGTAGACCGCCATGCTGCCGTCGTCGTGCAGGATGCGCACGTGGTTGGCGCGGGCGCCGAATTTTTCGAGGTCCAGGCCGGCGCCTTCGAATTCGTCTTCCACCTGCATCACCACGCCGGCGCGTGCGGCGAGCACCGGCGTGCCTTCGTCGACGGCGATGTCGATCGCGTAGCGCGAGGCGCACTCGCCGTGGCTGAAATCGCCGCCGAAGCCCTGGTCGATGCGCCAGCCGGTGCCGGCCACCGGCAGCACGTAATCCACGTCCTGCGGTCGCGCGGACGGGTCGCCGGGGACCGCGCGCATCTGCAGCGCGAGCGATGCCGGCCTGCGCTTGTCGGCGCTGTCGAACGTGGCCACGCCGCGCTCGGACTCGCCCGGGACCACCGCGCGCAGCGGCAGCGGCGGTGCCGCGACGATGTTGTCGCGGCTGGTGAACGCGAGTTCCACTTCCACCGGCCCCGCGATGCGGTTGGCCACGGTCGCGCGCCGGCGGGCGCCGTCGCCGTCCAGGCGCAGCGCCACGATGTCCTGCACCTCCGCGCGCACGCTGATGACATCGGCGTGAATGTCGTCGGCGGGTTTGCGGTCGGTGTAGTGCACGATGCCGTCGGCATCGACGTACTTGTAGACCTTGCCGGCAAGCGCGCCGCCGGCGCCGAGCAACAGCGCCAGCGCGAGTGCCGCGCGCACCGCGTCAGTCCGGGCAGCGCTCACGCAGGTTCAGCGCGGCCGCGATGTCGCGCCAGTCGAACGCAACCACGCCGCTGTCCTGGTGCACGGCGTAGAACGCGCCGGCCGGAAAGCGCTCGCTCGCCAGCGCACTGAGCGCCACGCCATCGGTGAAGCGGACCTGCGCACCGCTGAAACTGCCCAGATAGTCGAGCCGGTCGCGGCCGAACACGTGGAAGCGGTTGCCCTCGGTCTGCTGGTCGGCCGCGATCCAGTAGCCGCTGCCGTCGGCGCAGGCATACAGCGCCAGGCCCTCGGGCTGCCCGCCGAACAGGCCGCTGCCGATGTTGCTGCCGGTGAAGCTGCCGTCGATGCGGTACACGCGCAATGCGCCCGGCGCCTGCGCGATGTATTCCTCCGGGATCAGCAGGCGGTCGTTGAATTCGTCGCCGACGATCGATTCGATCCAGCGCACGGCGCCGGCCGGATCGGTGGAGCCGAACGCTCGTTCGAGCCGCGCATCGATGCCGTCGGCCACGCCGAAGAAATCGCCCAGCGCCACGCGGAAGATCTTGATCCGGCGGTCGAGCGCGTCGAGCGGCGGCGGCGAGCCGTCCGGGTTCTGGTAGCTGTCGGTGACGAACACCTCCAGCTCCAGCGGCGCGGTCTCGCGCACCCACAGGCCGTACGGGGTGGTGAGCTGGCCCTCGCCGAAGCTGCCGAGCGGTTCGAACTCCGGCAGCAGCAGCACCTGCACGCGGCCGTTGTCGCGTTCGGCCACGAACAGCGCATCGCCGAACACCGCGATGCCGTTCGGCCGCGCGAAGCTGCCCAGGCCGTTGCCGGGGCCGCCGACGCGCCGCAGTTCGACCCCGGTGTCGGCGTCGAACACGACCAGCTGGGCGCTGTCCTTGGCCGTCGCGATGAGCCAGGTGCGGTTGTCGGGGCTCAGCCACAGCGCGATGGAGTCGATGTTGGCGGCCGGGTCGAGGGCCGTGACGAAGGCTTCGCGCACCTCGGTGGCGGCGACGCCGTCGCCGGCAGGATCCGGCGCGCGCTCCACCGTGACGTGGCGGCCACCGCACCCGACCAGCGTGACGACGGCCAGCAGGAGCAGCGGGGCGCTGCGGCCGCGCATCGAGCGGAGGAAGAACGAGTCGGCCGGTCGCGTGAACATGAACCGCCAGTGTACCGAGCGCGGCGCGCGGCGGACAGCGGTTGGGCGGAGATCGAGGAAAGCGAGCAACAAAGGGCAACTGGACGTGCGAAGCGATTGAGTGCTGAGCCGAGCCACTTCTTTACGCGTTTCTCACACCTCGCTCACTACTCGCTCCTCGCGTCTAGGCCTCCGCCCACATGCGCAGCAGCGCCGCCGAGCTGCGATGGAGCGTGGCGACGTGGTCGCTGTCTCCGTCGCGGTCGAACAGCGCGCGGCGGGTGCGATCGAGGTCGAACAGCACCTCGCGCCGCGCCGGGTCGCGCACGTGGCTCTGGATCCAGCCCACGGCCGCGAGGCGTTCGCCGCGTGTCACCGGCGTCACCCGGTGGGTCTGGCCGGTGGCGTACAGCACGAGTGCGCCGGCGGCGAGTTTCACCGGCGTCTCGCCGTCGGTGCCTTCGAGCACCAACTCGCCACCGTCGTAGGCGGCCGGGTCGGAGAGGAACAGCGTGAAGGCGAGATCGGTGCGCAGCGGCGGGTCGCCCATCAGCGCGTCGTCGACGTGGCGACCGTACTGCATGCCGTCGCGGTAGCGGCTCAGCAGCGGCGGCGTGATCCGCCGCGGCCGCGCATACAGGCGCACCAGCGGATGCGCGGCGACGGCGGCCAGCAGCTCGTTGCGGATCGGCGCGGCGAGCGCCGGATCGGCCTGCTCGTTGTGCTTGGCCCCGCGCGCGGCCCAGCCGGCGGTCTCGCCGCCGTCGCGCCAGGCCAGGGCGTCCAGCCGCGCGGGCAGGGCAGCCAGCCAGTCGGGAGAGAGCACATCGGCGATGCAGAGCAGGTGCATGGGTCTCAAACGAGAATGAGTTGCGTTTGTACGCGTAACGCCGGGATAATAGCGCGATCCTTTCTCGGAGCGTGGCGATGGGCAGGCAATTGAAGGTGTGGAGCGCGGTCGGCGCATCGGCGCTGGTCGTTCATGCCGCGATTGCCGCACCGCCCGCGCTGGACATCGCCCGCACCTTGCCGGCCGGCGTCTGGGCGCAGGGCGGGGAAGGCGGCGAAGGCGGCGGCGAAGCCGGCACCGGCATTTCGCAATACCGCCTACTGCTCGACGCCGCGAGCGACCCGGTCTACGACGCCACGCCCGTTGTCCGGGCCTACGCCGCCGAAGTGCAGCGCGCCTATCGCAGGTCGCACGACTCGGCGGTGCTGCTGCGCCAGGCGATCGGCGAATTTCTCGCGACGCCGGACGCTGCGCACCTGGCCGCGGCGCGCGCGCAGTGGATCGCCGCACGCCGCTTCTACCTGCTGACCGAGGCCTACCGCTACTACGACGGCCCGATCGACCAGGCCGCCACCGAGACGCGCGCCGAAGGCCCCGAAGCGCGCCTCAACGCCTGGCCGCTGAACGAGGCCGTGATCGACTACGTCGAAGGCGACGCCGACGCCGGTCTCGTGCACGCGCTCGACGTGCCGATCACGCGCGACAGCATCCTCGCGCGCGACCAGGTCACCGACGAAGCCGACGTCACCACCGGCTGGCACGCGATCGAATTCCTGCTGTGGGGCCAGGACCTGTCTGCCACCGGGCCCGGCAACCGCCCCGCGAGCGACTACGCGCCGGGCGACGCCGTGCGCGAGCGCCGCCGCCTGTACCTGGCCACGCTTGCCGACCAGGTGGTCGACGATCTCGACGCGCTCGCGCATGCCTGGGACGCGGGCCGGCCCGACAGCTATGCGGCGCAGTTCCTCGCGCTGGAACCGCGCGAAGCCATCGGCCGCATGCTGACCGGCATCGCCTATCTCGCAGGCTACGAGATGGCGTCCGAACGCCTCGCGGTGGCGCTGGATTCGGGCATGCAGGAAGACGAGCACTCGTGCTTCAGCGACACCACGTGGCAGGACTTCGTCTGGGATCTGGCCGGGATCAAGCGCGTCTACTACGGCGTGGAGGACGGCCCGTCGCCCGCGAAACTCCTCGCGCAACTGCGGCCGCAACTGGCGCTCGACATGGAACGCCGCTTCGCGCAGGCCGAACGCGCGCTCGCCGCCATCGAAAACCCGTTCGACCGCATGCTCGCCGCCGCGCCGGGCAGCCCCGAACGCGAGACGGCCGAAGCGGCCGTCACCGCCTTGCAGCAGCTCGCCGCGGGCCTGCGCGACAGCGGCCGTGCGCTCGGCGTGCTGGTCATCGTGCCGGGCGTGTGAGCGGCGTTGCCCAAGGTCTCGACGTGTCGAACGACGTCGCCGCAACGCCCACCGAAAGCGCGCCGGCGCTGCAATTCCTTCTCCCCGCGGGAGAAGGTGCCGGCAGGCGGATGAGGGAGCCACGCTTGACCTACCCTCGCTGCCGCGGCGGAGCGACTCGCCCTCATCCGGCCCTGCCGGGCCACCTTCTCCCGAAGGGAGAAGGAACGCAGGCGTTGCCGCGACGGAGGACGTTGTGTTCCTGAAGCCCGATCACACGCAGCGCATGCGTGTCGCGCTTCTCGTGCGCGAAATCTCGCGGCCACGCACGGCGCTGCTATTCCTTCTCCCCGCGGGAGAAGGTGCCGGCAGGCGGATGAGGGAGCCACGCTTGACCTACCCTCGATGCTGCGGCGGAGCGACTCGCCCTCATCCGGCCCTGCCGGGCCACCTTCTCCCGCAGGGAGAAGGAATGCAGCCGCTGCGGCAGCGGAGAGCGCCGTGCGCCTGATACAACAGCGCGCACGGCGCACACCTGCACAGCGCATCATCAAGCATCGCTTGACGCTCGCGGTTCTGCTGACGTGCGCGGCAGCCATCGCGATGGTGCAACCCACGACGGCCGCGCCCGGCAACGCAAGCGGTACCGCGCACGCGAGCATCGCCGCCGACACCGGCACGGCCAACGCCATCCAGCCCGGCGGCACTCTCACCCGCATCACCGACAACCGCAACTCCTTCGCGCTGCCCGCTCCCACGCTCGATCCGAAGCAGCTGCGCGATTTCAACTTCGGCAATCGCCTGTTCAACACCAACTGGACCGTCGCGCCGTCGTCCGCCAACGGTTTCGATGGCCTCGGCCCCACCTTCAATCGCGTCTCGTGTTCGGCCTGCCACCTGCGCGACGGCCGCGGCCGGCCGCCGCAGCACGACGAGAAGGAACTGCTCTCGATGCTCGTGCGCATCAGCCTGCCCGGCACCAATCGCGGCGACGACGCCGAGATCCAGGGCGACGATGCCCACGGCGGCCCGCGCCCGCACCCGGACTACGGCGATCAGCTCAACGATCGCGCGATTCCCGGTGTGCCGGCCGAAGGTCGCGTCGAGATCACCTACGACGAGATCGCAGGCGCATTCGCCGACGGTACGCCGTACTCGCTGCGCAAGCCGCGCGTCACGTTGCACGATCCCGCGTTCGGCCCGTTCGACGATCTGCTGCTGTCGGCGCGCGTGGCGCAGCACATGCCCGGTGTCGGCCTGCTCGAAGCGGTGCCCGAGGCCGACATCGTCGCGCGCGCGGATCCGGATGACCGCGACGGCGACGGCATTTCCGGCCGAGCCAACCGGGTCTGGAACCCGATCATGCAGCGCACCGAACTCGGACGCTTCGGCTGGAAAGCGAACGTCGCCACGCTGCAACAGCAGACCGCCGCCGCCGCACACGGCGACATCGGCCTCACCAGCAGCGCATTCCCGACGGAAAACTGTCCGCCCGCGCAGACGGCATGCGCGGCCGCGCCGACGGGTGGCGCACCCGAGCTGTCGGACAGGTTTCTTGATCGCATCGTGTTCTATCTGCAGACGCTCGCGGTGCCGGCGCGACGCGGTGCCGAGCGCGACGAGGTCAGGCGCGGTGAAAACGTTTTCAAAGAAATGAACTGCGGTTCATGCCATGCGCCGATTCTGCGCACTGCCCCCGATACGATGCCCGTCGTACTGGCAGACCAGACCCTCGCGCCGTACACCGATTTGCTGCTCCACGACATGGGCGAGGGGCTTGCCGACGGCCGTCCGGATTTCCTCGCAGACGGACGCGAGTGGCGCACGCCGCCGCTGTGGAGCATCGGCCTGTTCAAGGCCGTCAACGATCACACCAACTACCTGCACGACGGTCGCGCGCGCAATCTCGAAGAAGCGATCCTTTGGCATGGCGGCGAGGCTTCCGCCGCGCAGAAGGCGTTTATCGACGCGGACGCGACGACGCGTCGCGCGCTGATCGCATTCCTCGAAAGTCTCTGACGAAACCGCGTCGCGATCGGGGTGTCGGGCGGCGACGCACGCATCGTGCACATCGCGTTTCGCCGTGACGCGGTGCACGTTTTCCACGCGCCCGACCGGTCATCACACATTGCACTGCGTCATGACGCAATAGCCAAACGTCACGGGTGCCTATTGACACCCGTTTCGTCGCGCGGCTAGTTTCGACGAGCGCATCGCCTTGGGGACGGGGCGGCGCGTGCACCCGATCCCGCTTCGTGGTGCCAGGTCAGATCGATGCGCAGACATCGATGCACGATCGGGCACGCAAGCGGCGGTCCGCGCCAGCTGGGGGGCTGGCGTGGAAGGGGACCGGACTGCGCCGGAGGCGCGGTCGAGGGTGGGCGTAGGGAGGCGCGGCCGATGCGAAACGCACGGCCCTCCGTCATGAACCTCTACTTCCGAGGTATGTCGACAGTGAAAAAACGCAACGCTCGTTCGCTCCGCGCGAACGCGGTGGCTCTCGCCATCGCGGCCATCTTTGCCACCTCCGTCTCGGCCAAGGACGACTTCGTCTCCGAGACCGGCGCCAAGGTCTCCCTCTCGGGCCTGCAGTCGGGCAAAGGATTCGATCGCTTCATCGTGAAGTTCCGCGACGCAGGCACCAGCACCGCTGCCCTGGGCCGCCGCACCAACGCCCTCACCACCGCCGGTCGCGGTCTGGGCATCACCGCGCAGCCGCTGCGCCAGATGGCCATCGGCGCCACCGTGGTGTCCGCCGGTCGCAAGCTCACCGCGGCCGAAGCCGAAACCTTCATGAGCACGCTGGGCGCGTCGCCGGACGTGGAATACGTCGAGGTCGACCGCCTCAACCAGCCGCTCTACACGCCCAACGACACCCGCTACGGCGAGCAGTGGCACTACTTCGAATCCACCGGGGGCCTCAACCTGCCGACCGCGTGGGACATCACCACCGGCGCAGGCACCGTGGTCGCGGTGCTCGACACCGGCTACGTCGCGCACAGCGATCTTGCCGCCAACATCATTGCCGGCTACGACTTCATCGTCGACACCGCCGTTGCCGCCGACGGCAACGGCCGCGACAACAACCCGGCCGATCCGGGCGATGCCTACGGCGGCTATCCGTCGAGCTGGCACGGCACGCACGTGGCCGGCACCGTGGCTGCGGTGACCAACAACAACAAGGGCGTCGCGGGCGTGGCCTTCGGCGCGAAGATCCAGCCGGTGCGCGTGCTCGGCAAGGGCGGCGGCTACGATTCGGACATCAACGACGCGATCATCTGGGCCTCGGGCGGCAACGTCTCCGGCGTGCCGTCCAACGCCACGCCGGCCGACGTGATCAACCTCAGCCTCGGCGGCACGGGCGCGTGCTCGACCTCGTCGCAGACGGCGATCAACCAGGCCGTCAACAACGGCACCACCATCGTCATCGCCTCGGGCAACGACAATGCCAACGTCTCGGGCTTCTCGCCGGGCAACTGCGCCAACATCATCTCGGTGGCGTCGAACGACAAGGAAGGCAACCGCGCCTCCTACTCGAACTACGGCAGCCTGATCGACGTGACCGCGCCGGGCGGCGAAACCGCCACTTCGAGCAAGGGCGTGCTGTCCACGCTCAACACCGGCAGCAACACCCCGGGCTCGGAAACCTACGCGTTCTACCAGGGCACCTCGATGGCCGCGCCGCACGTGGCGGGCGTGGTTGCGTTGATGCAGTCGGTCGGCAGCACGAAGACGCCGGCGCAGATCGAGACCATGCTCAAGAACACCGCGCGTCCGTTGCCGGGCAGCTGCTCGGGCGGTTGCGGCGCGGGCATCGTCGATGCGTACGCGGCGGTGGTCGCGGCCGGTGGCGGTGGTGGCGGCGGCAACGTCGCGCCGGTGGCGAACTACACGTTCACCACGAGTGGCCTGACCGCGACATTCACCAACACGTCCACCGACAGCGACGGCACGATCGCGTCGAGAAGCTGGAACTTCGGCGACGGCACCACGTCGACGGCGGCGAGCCCGAGCAAGACCTACTCGTCGGCCGGCACGTACAACGTGACGCTGACGGTGACCGACGACGACGGCGCCAGCAACGCGACCACCAAATCGGTGACGGTCACCTCCGGCGGCGGTGGCGGCAGCGTGCTGAGCAACGGCGTGCCGGTGACCGGTATTTCCGGTGCGGCGAGCAGCCAGCAGTTCTGGACCATCAACGTGCCGTCGGGCGCGAGCAATCTCGTCATCGCGATGAGCGGCGGCACGGGCGACGCGGACCTCTACGTGCGCCAGGGCTCGGCCCCGACCACCTCGAGCTACACCTGCCGGCCGTATCTCAACGGCAACAACGAGACCTGCACCATCGCGGCCCCGGTTGCGGGCACGTACCACGTGATGATCCGCGGCTACTCCGCGTTCTCCGGTGTCTCGCTGGTCGGCAGCTACACCACCGGCGGTGGCGGCGGTGCGTCGTTCTTCGAGAACACGAACGACTACGCGATCAACAACAACGCGACGGTGAACAGCCCGATCGTGGTCAGCGGTCGCAGCGGCAACGCGCCGAGCAACCTGCAGGTGGCGGTGAACATCGTGCACACCTACCGCGGCGATCTGAAGGTGGATCTCGTGGCGCCGGACGGCTCTGTCTATGTGCTGCACAACCGCAGCGGCGGCAGCGCCGACAATCTCGTGGGCACCTACACCGTCAACGCGAGCTCCGAGGCGGCAAACGGCACGTGGAACCTGCGCGTGAACGACAACGCCAACGGCGACACGGGTTACATCAACAGCTGGAGCCTGCAGTTCTGATGTAACGGTTGGCCTCGCTGCATCGTTCCTCGGCGAACGATGCAGCGCAAGCGTCTCCCCGGTCGGGAGCGTGCTTGAGCCCCTCTCCCGTCGGGAGAGGGGTTGGGGAGAGGGTCCGGGGAACCGACTGCGGTCGCAGTGTGCCGGTGCAGCCAAAGCGTATGTGTTTGCTCCAGCGATACATATCGCGAGAGCGACCCATACCACCATCACGCCGGACGCAAGGTTCAACGTACCGCTCCGCCCGAACCCTCATCCGGCGCTTCGCGCCACCTTCTCCCGGCGGGAGAAGGGCAAGCCCAACACCTTCTCCCGCCGGAGAAGACCCAATCCGATGCTTCGACAACGTGCAGCGCCGCACGCACGTTGCTTTCCTCATCCCGGAGAACGAATCGCATGACCACACTGTCCCGCCGCCTGCTCGCGGCCATCACGCTAACCCTCTCGGGCGCCGCGCTTGCCGCGCCCACGTCCGAGGCCACCGAGGCCGGCCGCATCCCGCTGCGCGACGCGGTCTTCCTGCCCGCGCCGGACCTCGCCAAGCTCAAGCTCGAGGACAGCAAGGCCGACGGCCTGCCGTACCGCTACGGCATCGAAGTGCCGGTGGCGTTGAACCGCAATGCGGCCAAGACGACCCTGCTCGCCGACGGCCGCGCGCGCCTGCAGTGGACCGTGGCCTCGCCGGGCGCGAAGTCGCTCGATTTCCACTTCGCCCGTCTCGTGCTGCCCAAGGGCGCCGAACTCGTACTGCGCGGCGAAGGCAAGGACAACGTGCGCGTGGTCAACGCCGCCGACATCCAGGGCGACGCCGGCTACTGGTCGCCGTACGTGCTGGGCGAACGCGCCAGCATCGAGATCCTCGTCGACGCCAAACACCGGCACGAGGTGATCGCCGATCTCGCCGGCGTCACGCACGGCTACCGCGGCCTGTTCGACCGCACCGACGACGTGCAGAAGTCCGGCTCGTGCAACGTCGACACCGCCTGCCCCGCGGGTGCGGGCTGGGACGACCAGATCGACTCGGTCGGCCACTACACCTTCAGCCAGGGTGGCAGCTCGTACGTGTGCACCGGCACGCTGGTGGGCAACACATCCAACAGCACCACGCCGTACTTCCTCACCGCCAACCACTGCGTCAGCACGCAGACGGTCGCGAGCACCATCGTCGTGTACTGGAATTACCAGAGCGCCACGTGTCGCACGCCCGGCTCGTCGTCGAGCGGCACGCCGCTGTCGCGTTCGATCGCCACGCATTCGCAATCGGGCACCACGCTGCGCGCGACGAACGCGGCCAGCGATTTCGCGCTGCTGCAGCTCAACGCCACACCCGCGGCCGGTGCCGACGTGTTCTATTCGGGCTGGGACGCGAGCGGAAGCACGCCGTCCTCGGCCGTCGGCATCCATCATCCGGCCGGACACGAGAAGCGCATCGCGGTCGAAGACGCGGCGCTGCAGATCAGTGGCTACGGCGGCGGTTCGGGCAGCACGCACTGGCGCGTCGTCGACTGGGACCAGGGCACCACCGAGGGCGGCTCGTCGGGCTCGGGCCTGTGGAACCAGAACAAGCGCCTCGTCGGCCAGCTGCACGGCGGCTCGGCGGCCTGCGGCAACAATCTGTCGGACTACTACGGCCGCGTGTCGGTCTCGTGGACCGGGGGCGGCACCGCCGCCACGCGTCTGCGCGACTGGCTCGATCCGGGCAACAGCGGCGTCACCTCGTTCGCGGGCTACCGCGCCGGCGGCGGCACGCCGGGCAACGTCGCGCCGGTGGCGAACTTCACGTTCACCACGAGCGGCCTGACCGCGACGTTCACCAACACGTCCACCGACAGCGACGGCGCCATTGCCTCCAGAAGCTGGAACTTCGGCGACGGCACCACATCGACGGCGGCGAGCCCGAGCAAGACGTATTCGGCGGCCGGCACGTACAACGTGACGCTGACGGTGACCGACGACGACGGCGCCAGCAACGCGACCACCAAATCGGTGACGGTCACCTCCGGCGGTGGTGGCGGCAGCGTGCTGAGCAACGGCGTGCCGGTGACCGGCATCTCCGGCGCCGCCAGCAGCGAACAGTTCTGGACGATCAACGTGCCGTCCGGCGCGACGAACCTGGTGATCTCCACCGCCGGCGGCTCGGGCGATGTCGATCTCTACACGCGACAGGGCAGCGCGCCGACCACCGGTTCGTATCTGTGCCGCCCGTACCTCGGCGGCAACAACGAGACCTGCACCGTCGCCTCGCCGGTGGCCGGCACCTACCACGTGATGCTGCGCGGCTACTCGGCGTACTCGGGCGTGACGCTGACGGCGAGCTACAGCACCGGCGGCGGTGGCGGCGCGTCGTTCTTCCAGAACACGAACGACTACACCATCTCGGACAATGCCACGGTCAACAGCCCGATCGTGGTCAGCGGCCGGTCGGGCAATGCCCCGAGCACGCTGCAGGTGGCGGTGAACATCGTGCACACCTACCGCGGCGATCTGAAGGTGGACCTCGTGGCGCCGGACGGCACGCTGTACAACATCAGCAACCGCGCCGGCGGCAGCGCCGACAACCTCGTCGGCACGTACACGATCAACGCCAGTTCGGAAGTCGCCAACGGCACGTGGAACCTGCGCGTGAACGACAACGCCGGCGGCGACACGGGCTACATCAACAGCTGGAGCCTGCAGTTCTGAATTGACACCTGATTTTCCGCAGAAAGCCCCTCTCCCGCCGGGAGAGGGGTTGGGGAGAGGGTCCGGGGAACCGACTGCGGGTGCAGTGTGTCGGCGCAGTCAAAGCGTATTTCGTTGCGTTTTTCGAATGGCGCAAAGTGCGCCTCATACCACCATCATGCGCACCGCAACGTTCCGCGCACAGCTCCGTCCGAACCCTCATCCGGCGCTGTCGCGCCACCTTCTCCCGGCGGGAGAAGGGCAGCTGAGCGTGATGCAGATTGTGACCGGCGATGCCTTCGCGACCCAACGACGCCTGCAGCATGCCGATTTGAAATCCCGACTCGCAACTCACGAATCACGAATCACGAATCACAAATCCCGAATCCCGAATCCCGAATCCCACCCGAATCACCCCGCCGCTTCGAAGCGGTTCGCCGCCACGTTCTTGCGGACCTTCCCCGGCTCCCAGATGCGCCCGTTCATCGCGATGTAGACGCCCGGTGCCAGGCACTGCACCGCGCCCACCGCCGTGCCGATGTTGAACTCCGCGTCCGAGCCGCGGAAGCGCGCCGGATTCAGTGCGCCGGTCAGCACGATGGTCTTGTCCGGGATCGTCGCCAACACCTTGGCCGTCTCCACCATCGTGTCGGTGCCGTGCGTCACCAGCACGTGCCGCGCAGGCTGCGCCGCGATCGTCGCGCGCAGCAGTTCGCGGTCCTCGCCGGTGATGTGCAGGCTGTCCTTGCGGATGATGGGGATCACGCTGAAGCGGAACGCCACGCCGAGCTCGTCGAGGATGCGGCCGATCTGCGGATCGCCGATCTGGTAGTCGGACTTGTCGTCGAAGTAGATCTTGTCGATCGTGCCGCCGGTGGTGACGATGCAAAGCTGGTTCATCGGGAACATCCGGAAGCTGCGGAGCCGCAAATTATACGCCGCGCTTCTTCGCCAGGCGGTTGCGCACGCCGTCCCAGCTGGCGCCGAAGATGATCGCCAGCGACAGCGCGATTTCCACCAGCGCCGGCACGCGCGCGGCCGGTGCGCTCCACGCCTCCATCACGCCGTGGCAGAAGGCGAAGAGGGCGCCGACGCTGCCCCAGAACAGCGCACTGCGGCGGCGCGCGGCGAGCAGCAGCACGGCCGGCAGCATCAGCAGCGCGTGCGCGCCCGCGGCGAGCCACGGCGGCAGCGTCAACGGCGGCGCGAGGCGCAGGTACCACAGCCACGACAGCGCAAACAGCGCCACCACGGCAGCGGCGGCGAGATGCCGCGGCGTCACGGCGCGGCCAGCCGGCGCGCGATGTCCGCCACGCGGCGTCCGAGTGCGCGGGCGAGGGTTTTTTCATCGTCGCTCAGCGGGCGATCGTTGTCCGGGCCTGCGACATGGCTGGCGCCGTACGGCGAGCCGCCGGTCTGCGTGGACGTCAGCGCGGGCTCCGAATACGGCAGGCCGACGATCACCAGGCCGTGGTGCAGCAGCGGCACCAGCATCGAGAGCAGCGTCGATTCCTGCCCGCCGTGCTGGGTCGCGGTGGACGTGAACGCGGCGCCGGGCTTGCCGATCAGCGTGCCCGAGGCCCATTCGGCCGCGGTGGTGTCGATGAAATGTTTCAGTGGCGCGGCCATGTTGCCGAAGCGGGTCGGGCTGCCGACGATCAGCGCCGCGCACTGCGCAAGATCGCTTTTCTGCACGTACGGTGCGCCGTCCTCGGGCTCCGGCGGCGCGGCGACGGTGGTCACCGGCGCCACCGGCGGCACGGTGCGCAGGCGTGCCTGCATGCCGTCGATTTCCTCGACGCCGCGCGCCACCTGCCGCGCCAGCTGCGCCACGGCGCCGCCGCGGCTGTAGTACAGGATCAGGACATCGGCCATCGGGCGCGGGCATCGGTGAAGGGTCGCCAAGGGTAACCCGGGCGGCCGCTTGCGGTACCCTTCGGCCATGTCGCCCGTCCCCACCATCAAGCGCTGGATCGCCGACTTCGATCGCGAGCGCGCGCGCACCTTCGGCCGGTTCCTGTGGCATCGCTTCGTCGAGGACCGCTGTTTCGAATCGGCCGGCGCGCTGGCCTACGCCACGCTGTTCGCGCTGGTGCCGCTCGCGGCGGTGGTGTTCGGCGTGGTGTCGATGTTCCCGCTGTACGAATCGCTGATCGACCAGCTCACCGGCTTCGTGTTCCGCAACTTCGTGCCGAGCGCGGCCGAAACGGTGTCCGATTTCCTGCGCGAATCCTCGGCCAACGCGCGCGGCCTGCCGGGCCTGGGCGCGATCACGCTGCTCGTCACCGCACTGCTGACGCTCGCCAGCATCGAGGACACGTTCAACCGTATCTGGCGCGTGGCCGCGCCGCGCCGCGCGCTGTCGCGCGTGCTGATCTACTGGTCGGCGCTGACCCTGCTGCCGCTGCTGGCGGTGGCGAGCCTTGCGGTGTCGTCGTACGTGACCTCGGTGCCGTTCCTGGCCAGCGACAGCGCCGGCTCGGGCATCGGCCACGGCCTGCTGCGCGGCTTGCCGCTGCTGCTGGAGCTGGCCGCGTTCACGCTCGCCTACCGGCTCATTCCCAACCGCACCGTGGCTTCGCGCCACGCCCTGCTGGCCGGCGCGCTTGCCACGGTGCTGTTCGAGGCGGCGAAGACCGGATTCGCGATCTATCTTGCGCGCGCCAACTACCAGGCGCTGTACGGCGCGGTGGCGGTGATCCCGATCTTCCTGATCTGGATCTACGTCTCGTGGGTGGTGGTGCTGCTCGGCGCCTCGTTTGCCGCCTCGCTGTCGGCGTTCCGCTTCCAGCCGGCAAACCTGCGCCTGCCGGTCGGCTTCGAGATGTTCGGCCTGCTGCGCCTGCTCGGCCGGTTCGAGGAAGCGCAAAGCACGGGACGCTCGCTGCATACCGAGGAACTGCGCGTGCTCGAGCCGTCGCTCACCGACGATCTGCTGATGCGCATGCTGGGCGAAATGGCCGCGATCCAGGTGCTGCAACGCACCGAAAACGGTGGCTGGGTGCTGGTGCGCGACCTGGACCATCTGCCGCTCGCGGAACTGTACGAAGCGGCCAACCTGCGCGTGCCCGTGGCCGAGGCGCTGCTGCCGGGGCGCGATGACGACCTGGGCAAACGCGTGCTCGCCGCGCTGAACGAACTGCGCCTGCCGCTGCGCGACGAACTGCGCCGCAATGTCGGTACGATACTGCGCAACGACGCACCGCCCGGATGATCGCCATGCGCACGCTCCTGCTCCTGATGCTCGCATTCGCCGCGCCCGTGCAGGCGCAGGATGTGGAGGTTCCGCCGCCGCTCGAACTGTCGATCGCGACGCTCGACGGCGGCACCTTCGACCTTGCCGCAGAGCGTGGCCGCTTCGTCGTGCTCAATTTCTGGGCGACCTGGTGCGCGCCGTGCCTGAAGGAAATCCCGGACCTCGACGCGTTCGACGCCGCGCGCGACGATGTGCGCGTGGTGGGGCTGGCCTACGAGGACATCACGCCCGAGGACATGCGGGCGTTCATGCGCGAGCATCCGATCGGCTACGCCGTGGCCATCGTCGATGTGTACGATCCGCCCGCTGCCTTCGACCCGCCGCGCGGATTGCCGATGACCTATCTCGTCGGGCCCGACGGACGCGTCGCCAGACGCTTCCTCGGCCCGGTCACGTCGCAGGAACTGGCGGCCGCGATCGACGCCGCCGTGCAGCGCGAAGTCGCCGTCGACGACGGCCGCCGCGGCTTCAGTACCGGTTAAGGACTGCGCGGCAGCGTCGCTGCAGGCGCCGGTCTCGCCCAACGGAGCCGCGCCCGCGCCCGGACGTGCGCGGGCGCTGCCCGCAGCCGATAGCATGCCCATCCACGTTCCTCCGAAGCCGCCCGTGTTCAATCGCGCCGCCGCCGACAGCTCGCAAGCCAGCACCAACCGCCTGTTCTGGTGGTTGCAGTGCGGTGGCTGGACGGCGTCGTTCCTGCTTTCGTATCTCTCGGCGCTGGCGCACGGCAAACCCGCGTCGTACTGGGAGGTGTCGCTGTCGGTGGCGGGCACCGGCTTCGTGCTCACGCTCGGCCTGCGCGGCCTGCTGCGGCGCTTCTGGGAACTGCCGCCGAGGCACCTGGTGCTCGCGATGCTGCTGCCGGTGCTGCTCGTCTCCGCGCTGATGGGCGGCGCCAGCATGATCACCGTGTTCCGCTGGTGCGGCGAATCCTGCAAGCCGGCCTCGCCGCTCGCGTATGGCGCGTACCTGGTCAACAACCTGTACGTGGTGATGACGTGGGTGGGCATGTACGTGGGCCTGAAATACTACCGCCAGCTGCAGCAGCAGACGCGGCAGGCGCTCGCGGCCGACGCGATGGCGCACCAGTCGCAGCTCAAGATGCTGCGGTACCAGCTCAACCCGCATTTCCTGTTCAACACGCTCAACGCGATCTCCACGTTGATCCTGGACCGCGACGGCAGCACCGCGAATCGCATGGTGCAGAGCCTGTCGGCCTTCCTGCGCCACTCGCTCGACAACGATCCGCTGCAGCGCGTGACGCTCAAGCAGGAGCTCGATTCGCTGCGCCTGTATCTGGACATCGAGAAGGTGCGCTTCGCCGAACGGCTGCGCATCGACTACGAGATCGAGCCCGAATGTTATTCGGCGCTGCTGCCCGGCCTGTTGCTGCAGCCGCTGATCGAGAACGCGATCAAGCACGCCGTGGCCAAGCGCATCGAGGGAGGCCGGCTTGCGATCGGCGCGCGCCGCAGCGGCGACATGCTCGAGCTGCGGGTCGCCGACGACGGTCCCGGCAGCCCCAAGTTCGAGCCCGGCGCCAGCATCGGCGGCAACGGCGTCGGCCTCGCCAACACGCGTCAGCGGCTGCAGGTGCTGTACGGCGCGCAGCAGAGCTTCGTCGCGTCGAACCTCGCCGGCGGACGCGGATGCGAGATCCTCGTCCGTCTGCCGTTCGAGGTGGGCGGCGCGCCGCGCGAGTGACCTGCGAACCGACAATTTATGTCACGTTCGACCATGACCATCCGCACATGCCGCACGATCTCCCCGCGCTAGGCTCGCTGTTTCCCCGCGCCGGATCCGAGTCGGCGCCGCCGCCGAGTGAGATTCCATGACCGACGCGAGCCACGCCCCGATCAAGACCGTGCTGGTGGACGACGAACCGCTGGCGCGGCGCGGGCTGGAACTGCGCCTGTCGGGCGAACAGGACGTGCGTATCGTGCGCCAGTGCGCGAACGGCGAGGAAGCGGTGCGCGCGGTGGCGGACCTGCGCCCGGACCTGATGTTCCTCGACGTGCAGATGCCCGGCCTCGACGGCTTCGCCACGCTGCGCAAGATCCCGGCCGAGCAGATGCCGGTGGTGGTGTTCGTCACCGCGTACGACCACTACGCCGTGCGCGCGTTCGAATCGAGCGCGATCGACTACCTGCTCAAGCCGATCGACGACAGCCGCCTGCACCAGGCGCTGTTCCGCGTGCGCCAGCAACTGCGCGACCGCGATACCGAACGCAACTGCGCGCAGCTGCTCAACCTGCTCGGGCAGATTTCCGGCAAGCCCGCGCTGACGATGGACGACGCGCTCGACAGCGACGCGGCGACGCGCCTGGCTGGCGGCGGCGACACGCGGCTCGCGATCCGCGACGGCGGCCGCACGGTGCGCGTGGAGATGCGCAGCATCCGATGGATCGACGCGGCCGGCGACTACATGTGCATCCACACCGAGACCGAGACCCACATCCTGCGCGCGACGATGCGCGAGCTCGAACAGCAGCTCGATCCGAACCGCTTCCAGCGCGTGCACCGCTCCACCATCGTCAATCTCGACCGGGTGAAGGCGATGCGCCCGCACATCAACGGCGAATATTTCCTCACGCTCGATTGCGGCAAGGAGCTCAAGCTCAGCCGCAGCTACAAGGACAAGATCGAGTTGCTGCGGCATTGATGGCGGCGTAGCCACCGGCGGCGTTTGCCGTCGCCTCGATACGCGGCTGTCTGCCCTGCGCGGTGGGGTTTTCCGTAGGCGTTCTATGGCTGGAAGGGCGCCCTCATCCGCCTGCGTTCGGCCGGCGGTTGCCGCCTCACCCTTCTCCCGACGGGAGAAGGATCGCGACCCAAGCGCCACCACAACACCTGGCATCACCTGCCGAAATCTTTCGAGCACTCCGCTCCGAGCGCTGCCAGCCTGAATCCTTCTCCCTGCGGGAGAAGGTGCCGGCAGGCGGATGAGGGCGAGCCCGCACACGCGCCCGAGCCTTGCCCGGACACGGCACCGCCGACCTAGCCCGCAGCGACCACGCCGAAAAACCCGCCGTCCCGCACCACCCGCAACGCCATCCCGAACAACGCACTCATCCGCGCGGACGTCAGCATCGCCTCCGCGCTGCCCTGCGCAAACACACGCCCATCGCGCAGCAACACCACGTGCCGCACCTCCGGCACGATCTCCTCCAGATGGTGCGTCACCAGCACCAGCGTCGTCCCGGCCTGCGCGATGGTGCGCAGCAACTGCAGGAAACGATGTCGCGACGCCACGTCGAGCCCCGTCGTCGGTTCGTCCAGCAGCAGCGCCTGCGGCCGGTGCATCAGGGCGCGCGCGATCAGCACGCGACGCGCCTCGCCGGCCGACAGGGTCGCCAGCCGCCGGTGCAGCAGGGCAAGCGCGTCCATCGTCGCAAGCGCCGCATGCATGCGCGCGCGGTCGGTGTCCGTGACGCGCAGATGGTCGGGCACGCCGAAGCTGCCCCACAGGCCCGACAGCACCGTGTCCTCCACATCCAGGCCGCGCAGCTGCGCCAGATCGCCGTGCAGGTCGGCCGACACCAGTCCGAGCCGCGTGCGCAGCTGCGCAATGTTCCAGCGACCGTGGCCAAACACCCGCGCCGGCGGCGGACCGTCGCCACGTGCCAGCGGATACAGCTCGCGGTTGATCAGCTTCACGAAACTCGACTTGCCGCAGCCGTTCGGCCCGAGGATGGCGGTGTGGCGCCCGAGCGGAATACGCAGGCTGACGTCGTGCAGCACCGTGACGCCGTCGCGCACCACGCTGGCGCGGTCGAGTTCGATCAGCGGCGCGTCGTCTTCAGCGGGGAAGGTGTCCGACATCGCGGCATGATGCCGGATTCCGCAGCGCCCGCGCGGCCGACCCCGCACGCAGTCCGCGATGCGCCTCGCACCTCGGCGACGTTCACGCGCGGCAGCGCGGCGCGCGCTGCCCAGCGGTCGACGCTCCGCCTGCCGCCGGCGCAGAACCGCTCGGCGCAAGGCCGAAACCTTCGTGACTTGCGGCGCATCCGAACGATCCGAACGGCGCCCAGCATGACGCCATCGTCGTCGCATCCCGCGGCGGCGCGACCGGACCGATCGTTATGAATCTCACCGACGCCTCGCTCAGGAACCCGGTTGCGGTGGCGGTGGTCGTGGCGCTGGTGTGTGCGTTCGGGCTGCTGAGCCTGCTGCGCATGCCGCTGCAGCTGTTCCCGGACATCGACCGCCCGCAGCTGGGCATCTTCACCCAGTGGCGCGCGGCATCGCCGCAGGAGATCGAGGCCGAACTGCTCGAACCGCTCGAAAACGTGCTGCAGGGCCTTCCGGGCGTGACGCTGATGGAAGGCAACGCCAACCAGGGCGGCGCACAGGTGTTCCTCACCTTCGCGGTCGGCACCGACATGCGCGCGATGCTGGTCGATGTGCTCGGGCGCCTGAACCAGCTGCCGCCGTTGCCGCGCGACGCCACGCCGCCGACGGTGCAGCTGCTCGGCGGCGCCGGCGTCGACCTGACCTGGTACTTCGTGCAGCAGCTTCCCGGCACGGCCGGCAGCATCGAGGACCAGCAACGCTTCATCGAAGACCAGGTGGTGCCGCGCATCCAGGCGGTGCCGGGCGTGGCGTCGGTGGAGGTCAACGGCATCGCGCCCGAGGAGCTGAGCATCGATCTCGACCTGCAGCGCGCCGCGGCGCTGGGCGTGTCGATTCCGCAGGTGGCGCAGGAGGCCGCGCGCGCCAACGACATCTCCGGCGGCGTGTTCGATGCCGGCCGCCGCCAGTACACGCTGCGGTTCGCGGGACGCTATTCGCCGCAGGAGCTGGGCGAGCTCATCCTTGCCTGGCGCGACGGCCAGCCGGTGCGGCTGGGCGACGTCGCGCAGATTTCGGTCAAGCGGCCGGACAAGACGTTCTTCGTCTACCAGAACGGCAATCCGGCGATCGGCCTGCGCATCCAGCGCGAGGACGGCGCCAACGTGCTGTCGACGCTGGCTGGCGTGAAGGACGTGGTCGATGCGCTGCGCGACGGCGCGCTGGCCGAGCGCGGCCTGGGCATCGCGCAGAGTTTCGATTCGGGCCTGTTCATCCGTCGCGCGATCGGCCTGCTGACGGGCAACCTGTCGCTCGGCGTGCTGCTGGCCGTGGGGTGCCTGTGGTGGTTCCTGCGCGATCGCCGCGCGACGCTGCTGATCGCGGCCACCATCCCGGTCTCGCTGCTTGCGACCTTCATCGTGCTGCAGCTGGCCGGGCGCAACCTCAACGTGATCTCGCTCGCCGGCATGGCCTTCGCCGTGGGCATGGTGATGGACGCGGCCATCGTGGTGGCGGAAAACATCGTGCGCCTGCGCGAGGGCGGGCTCGCGCCGCGCGAGGCCGCACGCATCGGCACCGCGCAGGTGGGCGGCGCGCTGTTCGCCTCGACCGTGACGACGGTGGCGGTGTTCCTGCCGGTGCTGTTCATGCGCGATGTCGAAGGCCAGCTGTTCGCCGATCTCGCACTGACGGTGTCGATCGCCGTCGCCGTGTCGCTGCTGGTGGCCGTCACCGTGCTGCCGGCGGCCGCGGGCGGCTGGCTCAAGGGGCGCCACCTGGCCGCGCTCGACGCGCCCGCGTTTCCGCGCACCACGCGCTGGCTGATGCGCAGCACGGCCACGCGCCGGCGGCAGGTCGGCTGGATCGCCGCGCTCGTGGTTCTGCCGTGCGCGGTGGCGTGGCTCGCGCTGCCGCGCCTGGACTACCTGCCGTCGGTCAAGCGCGCGGCGATCGATGTGTTCTTCAATTTTCCGCCGAGCATGGGACCTGCCACGGTCGATCGGGAGATCGGCAGCGTCCTGCTCGAGCGCATGGCGCCGTACATGCGTGGCGACAGGCAGCCGCAGCTCAAGAACTGGTACCTGCAGCTGTGGCCGGGCGGCGGCACCATCGGCGCGCGGGTCGAGGACGAATCGCGCATCGGCGAACTCGAACGCATCCTGCGCGACGAGATCATCGTCGGCTTCCCGGACACGCGCGCCTTCGCCGCCGAGGGCACGCTGTTCGGCGGGTTCGGCGGATCCGCACGTGCCATCGCGATCCATCTGCAGAGCACCGATCTCGATGCGCTCGCACTGGCCGCCGAAACCGGCCGCGCGCACCTGCAGCGGCGCTTCCCCGGCGCCAACGTGCAGGCCGTGCCCAATCCCGACGGCGCCGGGCCCGAACTGCGGGTGACGCCGAACGACCGCCGCCTCGCCGAGGCGGGCTGGAATCGCGGCGACATCGGCGGCATCGTCCGTACGCTCGGCGACGGGCAGTGGCTGGGCGAACACTTCGACGGCGAGAATCGCCTGCCGATCATCCTGCGCGCCGGCGGCTGGGACGCGCCCGAGCAACTGGGCGCGGTGCCGCTCGCGACGCCGCGTGCCGGCGTGCTGCCGCTGGCGGAGCTGGCGACGCTTGCGACCACGCTGGCGCCGTCGCAGCTGCGCCGCATCGACCAGCGGCGCTCGGTCACGCTGACCGTCGACCCGCCCGACACGATCTCGCTGGAGGAGGCGCTCGCCATCCTCGACGACGAGATCGTGCCCGAGCTGCGCTCGCTGCTGCCGGCCGATGCCAACATCCGCCTTGCCGGCAGCGCCGACCGCCTGGACGAGGTCAGCACCACGATGGGAACCAACTTCCTGCTCGCGCTGCTGGTGCTGTTCCTGCTGATGACGGCGTTGTTCAAGTCGCTGCGCGACAGCGCGTACGTGATGCTGGCGCTGCCGATGGCGGTGTGCGGCGGCGTGCTGGGCCTGCGCGCGCTCGACCTGTTCGCGCCGCAGCCGCTGGATCTGCTGTCGATGATCGGCTTCGTGATGCTGCTGGGCATGGTCATCAACAACGCCATCCTGCTCATCGCGCAGACCCGGCTCGCACAGTCCGACGGCCTGGAGATCGACGCGGCGGTCGAGCAGGCGCTGTCGCAGCGGCTGCGGCCGATCCTGGTCGGCGCCCTCACCGGCGTGGTCGGCGCGCTGCCGATGGCGGTGAGTCCGGGCCCCGGAGCCGCGATCTACCGTGGCCTTGCGGCCGTCACCGTCGGTGGTGTCGGACTCAGCCTGATCTTCACGCTCGTGCTGATGCCGGCGCTGCTGCGCCTGCGCATGCAGCCACGCCGTTCCTCCCTTTCCTCGACCGCTGCAGGAGCACTGACATGAGCCGCACGATGCGCTACGGATGGTGGTTGACGGCAACGCTGGTGGCCGGTGGCGTGGCGCTGGCGGGCATCGACGCCGTCGCGCAGGCGCCGGCGGCGGCCGCCGACGCCACGCCGCCCGCGCCGGTCGGCGTGGCGCTGGCCGAGCGCGCGACGTTTGCGCCGCAGCTGTGGGTGCCGGCGAGCGTCGTCGGGCACGACGATGCGCGCGTGGCGAGCGAGCAGGACGGCCGCGTGATCTCGGTCGCGCCGATCGGCGACTGGGTCGAGCGCGGCGGCGCCCTGGCGCGGCTGGACGACAGCCTGCTGCGGCTGCAGGAACGCCGCAACGCGGCCGACATCGCACGCATCGAAGCGCAGCTCGAGTACGCCCGCAGCCAGGAGACGCGCCTGGCCACCCTGGTGCAGCGCGCCAGCATCGCCGGTGCGCAGCTCGACGAGGCACGCGCGCAACGCGGCGTGCTCGAGCAACAGCTCGCGAGCGCGCGTGTGGAACGCGACGAGACCCGTCTGCGCCTGCGCAACAGCACGGTGCGCGCGCCATTCGCCGGCACCGTGGCGGAACGTTTCGTGCAGCCGGGCGAATACCTCGTGCCCGGTGCGCCGGTGGTGCGTCTGGTCGACACCCGCACCCTCGAGGTGCGCGCGCGTGCGCCGGTGAACCTCGCCGGCCGGCTCGTGCCGGGCCAGCGCGTGACGCTGCGGCACGCGGACGGCGAGGCGCGCGAGGCGATCGTCGCGGTGGTGCCGGTGGGCGACGAAAGTTCGCGCCAGTTCGAGCTGCGCATCGCGCTCGCGGAGGCGCGCTGGCCGGTCGGTTCGGCGCTGCAGGTGGGGCTGCCGAGCGCGGACGCGCGCGAGGTGGTGGCGGTGCCGCGCGATGCGCTGATCCTGCGCGCGGACGAGACCTACGTCATGCGTATCGCCGCCGACGACACCGCGCAGCGCGTGGTGGTGGAAAGCGGCGACACGCTCGGCGATCTGGTCGAGGTCCGCGGCGACATCGCGCCAGGCGACCGCCTCGTGGTACGCGGCGGCGAGCGCCTGCAGGCCGGGCAGCGGGTCCGCGTCGATCCGCCGCCGGCGGCGCTGGCAGCCACGCACTAGCGACGGCCGCGTTCGGCCCGGCTGGCTGGCGGGGCGGGCAGGCACGGGCGCACCGTCCGAGGCGCCGCCGACGGCTCCTCGCGCACGCGGCACCGCCTCAGCGGATGCGTCCCTTGCGCTGCCCGAACAGCATCGTCACGTTGATGCGGCGGTTCTCGTAGCCGTCGCGGAAGCGGATCGTGTCGGTGCGATGGAACAGGTCCGAGTCGAACAGCACGGCGCGGTTTTGGCGGTACGGCACGCGCACGGCCTGCGCGCCGCTGCGCTGCAGGAATTGCTGGATGCGGGCCTGGCCGGCTGCGCTGGAGGTGTTGAATTCGTCGAAGCTCCACTCCGGCGGCGCGGCCATGTCCCACACCACGAGGCCGCCGCTCGCCGGATCGAGATTGGCATCGTCGGGCGTGAGCCAGAAGTTGAGATTCACCGCGGCGATGTCGGCATGCAGTTCGATGCCGTCGAGCGTGCTGTCGTACTTGAACGCCCACAGCTGCGTGAGCGGATAGTCCTTGAAGATGTTCGGCAGCGCGCGGCGCAGATCCTCGGCGATCTGCAGCAGCAGCGGCGCGGCGAAGCCGTCCTCGAAAAACGCGCCGAGATAGCCGTTAGCGTGATGGAAATCGAACCAGAACGTCGACTCCATGCAATAGCGGCGCAGCGCGGCGAGCGCCTCGGGGCGCAGCAGGTTGTCGATCCACGTGATGCCGGGGGCGCGATCGAAATAATCGCGTTCGATCGCGGCGCCGTCGAGCCCGGGATCGAGCGCGCCGCCGGGCAACGCCGGTGCGGGGGCGAGATGGTGCAGGCGGTTGTAGCGTCCGGCCAGATCGCGCAGCAGCGGCGCGGGCAGGTCGACGGTGTCCGGCGCACGCGCCGTCGGCGGCAGGCGCGCGAGGGCATCCTCGTGCGCTGCGCGCAGGGCGGCGGCCTGCGCCAGCACCTTGCCGCGTTCGAGGTGGGCGAACTGTTCGATATCGTGACGCAGCTTGGCACGCGAGGTGCGGCGCAGTTCGCGCATGCCTGCGTGCGGATTGTCGATCCCCGGCGCGAAGCGCACCGTGGCGGCCGCGGCAAGATCGACGGCCGCCTCGGCGAGGCGGTTCTGCATCTGGTGCAGCAGGCCGCGCGCCTTGCGCGTGTCGGCGTGATGCGGGTCCAGGGCGAGCGCGTGTTCGCAGGCGTCAGCGGATTCGTCGAGCCGGCCGAGCCGGCGCAGGGCGTGTGCGCGCTGCAGGTGCGCCTCGATCCGGTCGGGCTGCAGACGGCATGCCGCGTCGGCCTGCTCCAGCGCCTCGGGAAACGCGCCGGCGTCATACAGCTGCGCTGCCAATGCGACGGCGGTGGCAGCATCGTCCGGCCGCAGCGCGCGTGCGCGGCGCAATGCGATTTCGGCTGCCAGCAACTGGCCGCGCGCGTGTTCCACCTGGCCCAGGCGCAGCCACGCCTGGGCCTGCGCAGGCGCCAGCGCAACACAGCGGTTGAGCGCCGCGGCGGCCTCGGCGTGGCGGTTCAGGGCGAGCAGGATCAGGGCGCGGTTGTAGTGGCCGTCGGCATGCTGCGGGGCGAGCGCGAGCGCGCGGTCGGCCGCGGCGAGCGCGGCCTCGTGGTCGCCCAGCCGCTGCAGGCAGAGCGACCAGTTCGCCTGCACCCCCGCGTCGGACGGAAGCCGGGCGGCCGCGCGCTGCAGCGGCTCGCGTGCGGCGGACGCGTCGTCCTCGGCGAGCGCGAGCAGACCGTGGAGGTACAGCGTGTGCGGGGCCTGTGCTGCGATGCCGTCGAGCAGTGCGAGTGCATTGCGCGCATCGTCGAACGCGCCGGACTGCAGTGCCCGCAGCACGCGCCGCTGGGCCTGCGAAACAGCGTCGTTGCTTGCCGTCTCGCTCATCGCTTGCCTGCGGCCGGAAAGTCCGGAATCGGTTTGAGCACGGCGAATTTCTCCTTCCTCGGTCGCGCCGGCAGCGGCGGCAGCACCACCGGGGTCTCCGGCACCGAGCAGTCGGGCAGGCGGTCGAGCAGGTTGCGGATGAGGGTGAGGCGACCGCGTTTCTGGTCGTTGAAGTTCACCAGCGTCCACGGCGCATGGCGGGAGTGGGTGGCCTCCAGCATCGCATCGCGCGCGACGCCGTACTCGGCATACTTCTCGCGCGATTTGAGGTCCACCGGCGACAGTTTCCAGCGCTTGAGCGGGTCCTGCGCGCGCTCGGCAAAGCGTTCTTCCTGCTCCGCCTGGTCCACGGTCAGCCAGTACTTGAACAGCAGGATGCCGTCGTCGATCAGCATGCGTTCGAACGTCGGCACCTGCTTGAGGAAGGCTTCGTACTGCGCCTGGGTGCAGTAGCCCATCACCTTTTCGACCCCTGCGCGGTTGTACCAGCTGCGGTCGAACAGCGAGATCTCGCCGGCCGCAGGCAGGTGCGGGACGTAGCGCTGGAAGTACCACTGCGTCTGCTGCCGTTCCGACGGCCGCGGCAACGCCACGATATGGCAGGTACGCGGGTTCAGCCCGTCGGCGATGGCGCCGATGACGCCACCCTTGCCGGCCGTGTCGCGGCCTTCGAACAGCACCACCAGGCGGCGCCCGGTGTGCTGCAGCCAGCGGTGCATCTGCACCAGCTCCTCGCGCATCGGGTCGAGGGCGGCTTCGTAGTCCTTGCGCTTCATCGGCGGGCCTGCGGCGGAAAGGCGCCTAGTGTCGCCGAAGCGTCCCCGTGCCGCGACTGCGTGCCGGCGCGCGTGTGGCCCCCCGTGCGGCTGTGCGGCGCGCTCAGTTGCGCGTGCGTGCCGCGTGCGGGGCCTCGTCGTGCAGCCGCTTCCAGGCGCGCCGCAGCTGGCGCGCGGAGCCGAACCCGCAGCGCTCGGCCACGCGATCCATGTCCAGCCGCGTCTGCGCGATGAGTTCGCGCGCCAGCGCCACGCGCAGGCGGTTGATGTAGTCCGGCAGCCCCATGCCGGCGTGCTCGTTGAACAGGCGCGACAGGTGCCGCGGACTGGCGCCGGCCACATGCGCCAGCGCCGTCAGCGTCCACGGTCGCGCCGGCGCCTGCGCGATGGCATCCTGCACGCGGTGCACCGCCGGGTGCAGGTGGTTGCGGCCGTCGAGCCAGTGCGAGTGCTGCGGATCGCTGCCGCCGCGGCGCGCGTACACCACGAGGTGGCGCGCGACCGCCGCCGCGCACGCGGGCCCGGCCTGCCGTGCGACGAGGTGCAGCATGAGATCGACGCCGGAGGTGACGCCCGCGCTGCTCCAGCGCTCGTTTTCTCCGACGTACAGGCGGTTGTCGAGCACCTTGGCGGCCGGCGCCAGCGCCGCCAGTGCGTCGATGCAGGCGTGGTGGGTGGTGCACGCGATCCCGTCGAGCAGGCCGGCGCGCGCGGCCAGCAGCGCCCCCGAGCAGATCGAGGCGAGCGTGTGGCCGGCGCGCACGCTGTTGTGCAGCCACGCCACGATTCGCGCCTCGTCGGCCGCGTCGCGCGCGGCGTCCGCGGTGGACGACGCAAACGCCACGTCGTCCACCGCGCCGGAGACGACCACGAGGGCGCCGTCCGGCAAGGCGGCGGGCAGCGGCGCGATCCCGTCGAGCACCAGGCCGATCGAACTGGTGACGCGGGCGGCCGGACCCACCCATGCGATGTCGAATCGCACCGCGTGCTGCAGGCGGTTCGCCACGCGCAGCACCTCGATCGGACCGGCCACGTCGAGCAGCAGGGTGCGCGGCGGCAGCACCACCGTCACCGGGATCGCGCGCGGCGCGTGCGCCGTCATGCGCGCGGCAGCGCCAGCGCCTCGCCCACGTCCACGATGCGCGCGAAGCGTCCGTCGAGCACCAGTTCGGTACGCGCGCGGATCTCCGCCGCGCTCCAGCGCCGGCCGTCGCGCGCGGTCATCGCGAAGGTCAGCGTCGCTTCCGACACGAAGTCCACCGCGTAGCCGCTGTCGGATGCATGCCGCGCTGTCGTTTCGCAGCACTGCTCGGTGCGGATGCCCGAGACCAGCAGGCGCCGGATGCCGCGTTCGGTCAGCCAGATGCCGAGCCCGCTGCCGGCGAGCGCGCTGTGGCGCGTCTTGTGGAACACCGCGTCCGGTGTAAAGGCGAGCGGCGCCAGCGTCCGCACGTGGCCCGACGCCAATGAGAAGGCGCCGTCGGGTTCGACGTGGAAGATCTGCACCACGGGGATGCCGCCGGCCCGGGCGCCGTCGATCAGCGCCTGCTGGCGGTCGAAATACGCCACCGTGTCGTCGCCCGACCAGTAGTCGCGGTGGCGGAAGGATTCCTGCGCGTCGATGACGATCAGGGCGGTCTGGGCTGCGTGCATGCGGCGCTCCGGTGGCTGGGTGCGGAGCACGATACGTGGCGGCGCATCGCGACGGGAGGCCGGCAGCCGACCAATACCGGACACATTCCGCCATCCGCTGCAGGCGCCCGGCGCGGCGCCTGCCGGCACCGCCGCGCGGGCGTCAGCCCGCCAGCCGCTTCCTGATCAGCGCCGAGACCTGACCCATGTCGGCCTGGCCGGCGAGTGCCGGCTTCAGCACGCCCATCAGCTTGCCCATGTCGGCCGGACCGGTGGCACCGGTGCTGGCGATGGCGGCATCGATATGGGCCAGGATTGCGGACTCGTCGAGCTTGGCCGGCAGGTAGGCGTCGATGACGCCGATCTCGTAGCGCTCGACGGCGGCGAGGTCTTCGCGTGCGGCAGCCTCGTACTGGCTCACCGAGTCGCGACGCTGCTTGACCATCTTTTCCAGCACGGCCAGCACGGCGGCGTCATCGAGCTCGATGCGTTCGTCCACCTCGCGCTGCTTGATCGCCGCGAGCACCAGCCGGATCACGCCGAGGCGATCCTTGTCGCCGCCCTTCATCGCGGCCTTCATGTCGTCGGTGAGCTGCTGCTTGAGCGTCATGGGTGGATCCTCGGACGGAATGGAGATGCGTGCTGGACGCCGTGCGCGACGGGCGGCCCGGAAACCGCGGCGACAAAAACGCAAAAAGCCGGCGGCGCGGGCGCGCGGCCGGCTTTCGGGGAGCGCAACGCGCTCAGTACATGCGCTGCTTCTTGGTGATGTCGCGCCCGACGCGACGCAGGTGACGCTTCACCGCGGCCGCCGCCTTGCGCTTGCGCTCCTGCGTGGGCTTCTCGTAGAACTCGCGCTTGCGGGTCTCGGCCAGCACGCCGGCCTTCTCGCAGGTGCGCTTGAAGCGGCGCAGGGCAAATTCGAACGGTTCGTTTTCGCGGACTTTGACGTTGGGCATGGACGCTCTCGGATGACAGAGTTCAACCCGTCATGACGGGCGAGCCGCGTATTGTACGGGCGGCGCCGGAGTGGTGCAAGGGCGGGGGGCAAGGGGGTGAAGAGGAGCGGCAAATGCGTGAAGGGCGCCGCCGGGGCGGCTTCTCACTCACCTCTCGCGCCTCTTCACCCGCTTCCCGCTGACAGCCCGCTTGCGTCCCGCCGCCGCGCCATCACCTATCCTAGTCAGCCCGCATCTGCCGTCGACCCCCAATGCGCATCCTAGGCATCGAAACCAGCTGCGACGAGACCGGAGTCGCCCTCTACGACACCGAGACAGGACTGCGGGCGCACGCGCTCTACAGCCAAGTCGCGCTGCATGCCCAGTACGGCGGCGTGGTGCCGGAGCTGGCCAGTCGCGATCACGTGCGCAAGTTGCTGCCGCTGGCGCGGCAGGTGCTGGCCGAGGCCGGGTTGTCGGTGGACGATCTGGACGGCGTGGCCTACACCGCCGGACCGGGGCTCGTCGGCGCCCTGCTCGTCGGTGCCGCCACCGGGCGCGCGCTGGCCTGGGCGCTCGGCAAGCCCGCCATCGGGGTGCACCACATGGAAGGACACCTGCTGGCGCCGCTGCTGGAGGCCGATCCGCCGCAGCCGCCGTTCGTGGCCCTGCTGGTGTCCGGAGGCCACTCGCAGCTGGTCGACGTGCGTGCCATCGGCGACTACGCGCTGCTGGGCGAAACCCTCGACGACGCCGCCGGCGAGGCCTTCGACAAGACCGCGAAGATGATGGGTCTGCCGTACCCCGGCGGCCCGCACCTGGCGAAGCTCGCCGCGTCCGGACGCGACGGCGCATTCCGCTTCTCCCGCCCGATGACCGACCGTCCGGGGCTGGATTTCAGTTTTTCCGGCCTCAAGACGCAGGTGTTGCTCGCGTGGCAGCAGTCCGATCAGGGCGACCAGACCCGCGCTGATGTCGCACGCGCGTTCGAGGAGGCGGTGATCGACACGCTCGTGATCAAATGCGAACGCGCCCTGCAGCAGACCGGCCGCCGCACCCTGGTGATCGCCGGCGGCGTGGGCGCCAATCTGCGTCTGCGCGAACAGCTGGCCGCGCTGTCGCGCAGAAGCGGTGTGCGCGTGTGTTTCCCGCGCCCGATCTTCTGCACCGACAACGGCGCGATGATCGCGCTGGCCGGCGCGATCCGCCTGCAGGCGGGGCAGCACGAGGACACCGCCGTGCGCGTGATGCCGCGCTGGGACATGGCCGGGCTCGTGCCAGTGCGCGAAGCGGGTCGAGAGCGGGCAGGGGCGAAAAATGAGTGAACGGCCAACGGATCCTTCCCGAGCCGCCCGCAACACGCGCACTCTGTTTTATCGCTTCTCTCCACGCGGCCGAGCGAACGCCCGGCCACGCAAACATTGCCACCCGCGCTAAGCTCTCTCCCGATTCCCGATTCCCGATTCCCGATTCCCGATTCCCGATTCCCGATTCCCGATTCCCGATTCCCGATCCAATCCACTCTCCACCCGGCGCGCGCATGGACCACGTCTTCATCGAAGGCCTGCAGATCGACACCGTCATCGGCATCTACGACTGGGAACGCCGGATCCGCCAGCCGCTGGTGTTCGATCTGGAAATGGCGTTCGACAACCGCATCCCGGCCGCAACCGATGCCATCGCCGATACGCTCGACTACAAGGCGGTGAGCCATCGCATCGTCGAGTACGTCACCGCGTCGGAGTTCGGCCTGGTCGAAACGCTGGCCGAGCGCGTGGCGGCCATCGTCATCGACGAGTTCGGCGTGTCGCGCGTGCGGCTCAAGCTGAGCAAGCCCGGCGCGGTGCGCGGCGCGCGCAGCGTGGGCGTGTCGATCGAACGCAGCCGCTGAGGCGTGGGCGTGGCGCTGCTCAGCCTCGGCAGCAATGTCGAGCCCGAACGCCACCTGCGGCTGGCGGCGACGGCCCTGCGCGCGCGCTTTCCGGATGTGGTGTTTTCGGCGGTGTACCGCACGCGCGCGGTCGGATTCGATGGCGACGATTTCCTCAACGCGGGCGCACGCTTCGCGAGCGATCTGGACGCGGTCGCGCTCGACGCGTGGCTGCACGCGCTGGAGGATGCGCACGGGCGCCGCCGCGACGTGCCGCGCTTTTCGTCGCGCACGCTGGACATCGATATCGTGTTCTACGACGGCTTGGTCCTGCGCGGTCCGGGCAATCTGCAGCTGCCGCGGCCGGAGCTGCGGCATGCGTTCGTGCTGCAGCCGCTGGTGGATATCGCCCCGGGATTCGTCGACCCGCTGTCCGGCCGGACGCTCGCGACGCTGCCACCGGGCGACGGCGCGGACGAGCTGCAGGCGACCGCGATCGTGCTCTGACCGCGGACCGGACGACGCTGGTGCCGCACGTGGAGTCCGCGCGCGGCGCGAGCCGCCGCTGCCGCAGATCACAGCCCCAAGCTGCGGCCGCCGTCGATGCGCAGCACCTGGCCGGTGGTGTAGCTCGCCTCGCGCAGCAGGAACAGCACCGCGTCGGCAATGTTGTGCGGGGCGCCGACGCGCTTGAGCGCGGTGCCGGCGATCAGCGCCTCCTGGTCGGTGTAGGCCTTGCCGCTGTCCGGCCA
This sequence comes from Chiayiivirga flava, assembly GCF_014202825.1. Classification (GTDB taxonomy): domain Bacteria; phylum Pseudomonadota; class Gammaproteobacteria; order Xanthomonadales; family Xanthomonadaceae; genus Chiayiivirga; species Chiayiivirga flava. Next base: position 296,858 of record NZ_JACHHP010000004.1, read on the forward strand.
CAGGATGGCGCCCGGCGCGATACCGTTGACGCGCACCTCCGGCCCGAGTTCGCGCGCAAGCGAGTACGTGAGCATCTGCAGCGAGGCCTTGGCCATGCAGTAGACGGTGTGGCCTTCGAGAGGACGCTCGGCGTAGATGTCGACGAGATTGACGATGCCGCCGCGCGTTTCGCGCAGGTGCGGCGCGGCCGCCTGCGCGAGGAAGAACGGGGCCTTCGCGTTCGAGGCGAACAGCGCATCCCACATCGCCTCGCTGGTGCTGCCGATCGGCGAGGGGAAAAAGCCCGAGGCATTGTTCACCAGCGCATCGAGGCGACCGAACCGCGTCACGCAGCGCGCCACGAGGTCGGGCAGGCGCGCGGTGTCGGCCAGTTCTGCGCGCAGCAGCACGGTGCTGTTGCGGCGCCGGCCTTCGAGCCGGTTCTGCAGCAGTGCCGCGGCATCGGCGCTTTCGCGGTAGTGCAGCGCCAGATCGTAGCCGGCGCTGTGCAGGCCGTCGGCGATGGCGGCGCCGATGCGCCGCGCGGCGCCGGTGACGAGGGCGACAGGTCGTTGCGAGGTCATGCCGCTAACATACCCGTTCCCCTCCGACGGACGCCATCGCGTGCGCATCGACCTGCCGCCTCCCGATACCGACGCGCTCGCGCACAGCGCGCGGCTGCGTGCGGCCATCGCGGCCGACATCGCCGCGAACGGCGGCTCGATCCCGTTTTCGCGCTTCATGGAACTGGCGCTGTACGCGCCCGGGCTCGGCTACTACTCGGCCGGCTCGCACAAGTTCGGGGCCGGCGGCGACTTCGTCACCGCGCCCGAACTCGGTCCGCTGTTCGCGCAGTGCGTGGCCGAGGCGGTGGCGCCGGTGCTGCGGCAGATCGACGGCGGCGGATTCTTCGAGCTGGGCGGCGGCAGCGGCGCGTTCGCGGCCGATGTGTTGTGGCAGCTGGCCGAACGCGGCGCGTTGCCGGTGCGGTACGGCATCCTGGAGCCGAGCGCCGACCTGCGCGAACGCCAGCAGGCGCTGCTGCGCGAGCGCCTGCCGATCCGGCTGTTCGAGCGCATCGACTGGCTCGATGGCCCGCCCGAGCGCGCGTGGAGCGGCGTGCTGTTCGCCAACGAGGTGCTCGACGCGCTGCCGACACCACGCTTCGCTCGCCGCGACGGCGAAATCTGGGAAGAACACGTCGTCGTCGATGCCGGCGGCGCGCTCGTGCGGGTCGACCGACCGGCCGACGCGCTGCTGCGCGCGGCGGTGCGCCACGTGGAGGAGTATCTCGGTGCTCCGCTGCCCGAAGGCTATCGCTCCGAGCTGCTGCCGCAGCTGCCGTACTGGATCCAGGCCGTCGGCGGGCTGATGCGCCAGGGCGCGATGTTGTTCGTCGACTACGGCTATGCGCGCCGCGAGTACTACGACAGCGCGCGCACGGACGGCACGCTGCGCGCGTTCTACCGCCAGCGCATGCATGCCGACCCGCTGCTGCATCCGGGGCTGCAGGACATCACCGCGTCGGTCGATTTCACTGCCCTGGCCGAGGCCGGCACCAACGCCGGCTTCGATATGGCCGGGTACTGCTCGCAAGCGAGCTTCCTGCTCGGCAACGGTCTGATGCAGCGGTTCGAGGCGCTGCACGAACAGGCGCCGGACGAAGCGGTGCGTTATGCGCTGGCGCAGCAGGTCAAGCGTCTGACCCTGCCGGGCGAGATGGGCGAACGCTTCCAGGCGATGGGGTTCGTGCGCGACGTGCAGTTCGGCCATGCATTCCTCGGCGGCGACATGAGCTGGCGCCTGTGATGCGGCCGCTGCGCCGGCCGCGGCTGTGGCTGGGGCTGTGGATCGCGATGCTGGCGATGGTGATCGTGTTGTCGCTGGTGCCGCCTCCGGATTTGCAGGTGCCGTTGCCGGACCATGCGGACAAGATCGAACACCTGCTCGCATACGCGGCACTCGCGTTCGCGGGCCTGCAGCTGTTCGGATCGCGCGCGGCGCTGGCGTGGATGGCCGTCGGGCTCGTGGCGCTGGGCGTGGGGCTGGAACTTGCGCAGGGCACGCTGGTGCCGGCGGTGCGCCGCATGGACTGGCTCGACGCGGTGGCGAACATGCTCGGCGTGCTGCTGGGCGTGGCGCCGCTGCGCACGCGGTGGGCGACGCTGCTGCTGCGCCGCGGAGGCTAGCTCAGTCGGCCGGCGGGTCGCGCAGCGTCGCTCGGGCCGTCGCGATCGCGGCGATGCGCGCGCGCCGCAGGCGTTCGCCGATCTGTTCGCCGCTCAGGCCCGTCACGTCGAGATCGCGCACGCTCACCGAGCGCGCCGCGCGGTGCAGCGTGGCCAGGCGTTCGCGCTGCGGATACGGAGCGTCCTGCAGGCCGAGCCGCCCGCGTTTGTCGGCTTCGCAGACGATGCCAAGCTGCGCGATGCGTTCGGGTTTGCGGAAGCCGTCGCAGCGAGCGATGAGGTCGTGCACGGTGTCCGCGCGCAGCTCGTCGAGACGGTGCACGTTGAGGTGTTCGCGGCAGGCGATCTGCGCCAGCTGTGCGTGCTCGGCGGGAACGCGCAGGCGTTCGCACAGCGCGCGCAGCGGCGCGAGGCCGCCGTGTTCGTGGCCGATGTGCTTGGGCAGCACATCGGCCGGTGTCAACGCCTTGCCCAGATCGTGCGTGAGCGCGGCGAAGCCGATCACGCTGTCGCCGGGCGCGAGCTGCGCGGCCATGTCGCAGACCATGCCGGTGTGCACGCCGGTGTCGACTTCCGGATGGTATTCGGCGCGCTGCGGCACGCCGTCGAGCGCGGCCACCTCGGGCAGCACGCGTGCCAGTGCGCCGCAGTCGCGCAGCGTCTGCAGGAAGGCCGACGGACGGGGCTCCTCCAGCGCGCGCCGCAGTTCCTGCCAGACGCGCTCGGGCACGAGGTGATCGGCTTCGCCGCTGTCGACCATGCCGCGCATCAGTGCGCCGGTGTCCGGCGCGACGGAAAACCCGAGCGGCGCAAACCGTGCCATGAAGCGCGCCGCGCGCAGGATGCGCACCGGGTCCTCGGCGAACGCGGGCGACACGTGGCGCAGTAGGCGCGTTTCGATGTCCGCGACGCCGCCGAACGGATCGACGAGCGTGCCGTCGTCGGCCTGCGCGATGGCATTGATGGTGAAGTCGCGGCGTGCGAGATCCTCCTCCAGCGTCACGTCGGGCGATGCGAACACGGTGAAGCCGCGGTAGCCGTGGCCGGATTTGCGTTCGGTGCGCGCGAGCGCGTATTCCTCGTGCGTCCGCGGGTGCAGGAACACCGGAAAATCCTTGCCGACGGGGCGGAACCCCGCGGCAGTCATCGCGTCGGGCGTGGCGCCGACCACGACGAAATCGCGATCGCCGCCGCTGCGCTGCAGCAGCGCATCGCGCACCGCGCCGCCGACGAGATAGACCCGGCCGGGAACGGCGACCCCCGTCATCGCAGCGCGCGGTTGCGGTCCAGCTGCGCCTGGCGCGGGCTTTGCGTCAGCAGATCCGGCACCACGGCATCGATCGGCGTCTTCTCGATGCCGAGGCGGAACAGGCCGTCGATCCCGCCGACCGAATCGAGCGCGAGCGAGAGATAGTTGTCGGTCGAAAACGGCTTGCCCGGCACGAAATCCATGACGGTGGCCTGCAGCCGCCCGAGCGCATCCGGCAGCGGAATCACGAGCCGGCGCAGGCCGCGGTGGCGCGCGGTGTAGCGCACGATGTCCGCGAGCGTGAGCACGGCAGGGCCGTACAGTTCGTAGGTCTGGCGCACGGTGCCGGGATCGCGCAGCGCGCGCGCGAAGGCCTCGGCCACGTCGCCCACGTAGACCGGCGCGAACTTGGTGCCGGCACGCGCCAGCGGCAGCACCGGCGTCAGCCCGAGCAGGAACGCGAAGCGCCGGAACAGGCCGTCGCCGCGGCCGAAGATCACCGAGGGCTGGAAGATCGTCCAGTCGAGCGCGGACGCCTTCACTGCCGCCTCGGCCTCGCCACGCGTGCGCAGGTAGTGGCTGCGGCCGCGGCCGGCGTTGAGCGCGCTCATCTGCAGCAGGCGCGGCACACCGGCGACGCGGCAGGCATCGATGACGGTCTGCGTGAGTTCGACGTGCGCACGCCGGAACCCGCTGCCGGAAAAGCCGCGTTCGTTGAGGATGCCGACCAAGTTGACGACGGCATCCGCGCCGGCGAATCGCTCCACCAGCGCACCTTGCGAGAACACGTTGGCGGTTTCTATGCGTACGTTCGGCAGCACGTAGAGCTGGCGCAGGCTGGTGCGGTTGCGGCTGAGCACGGTGATGCGGTGGCCGTCGCGCGCAAGGCGCGGCACCAGGTGCTGGCCGACGAAACCGGTGCCGCCGAGGATGACGATGTGCTGCGGATTCATGGCGTGCTCGCGGCGGCGGGAAGCGATGCGACGGCCGGCGCGGCGGCCGGACAGACGAACTTGCGCCGCGTCACGCGCTGCGCGCCCGGGTCGCCGACCATGCGGCGCGACACCGGCACCGCGTCGCCGTCGAAGCGCCAGTCGTAGATGACGCTGAAGGCGAGGATGCGCGCGACGTATTCGCGCGTTTCGCGGTACGGGATGGTCTCGATCCACAGATCGACGTCCGTCGGCGTGCGCTGCGACAGCCAGCGCGCCACCGCGCCGGCGCCGGCGTTGTACGCGGCGGTGGCGAGGTACGGCCGGCCGCCGTGCTTGCGCAGCATCGAGGCAAGATGCGTGGTGCCGAGCGTGATGTTGGTCAGTGGCTGGTACAGCAGCTGGTCGCCGCTCCAGCCCAGGCCGAGTTTCTTCGCTTCCATCTTCGCCGTGCCCGGCAGCAGCTGCATCAGGCCCAGCGCGTTGGCGTGCGAACGCGCATCGGCGATCCAGGCGCTTTCGGCACGGATCAGCGCCGCCACCCACGCCGGATCCAGGCCATTGGTTTTCGATTCCGCGCGCACGTGCTTTTCGTGCGGCAGCGGGAAGCGCAGCGCGTACAGGCGCAGATCGTCGCCGCTGTTGAGCGTGAACACCGCGCGATCGAACCAGCCGGCATCGTCGGCCAGCGCCACGGCGACGCGGCGTTCGTCCACCGACAGCGTCGGCATCAGCACGTCCCATTCGCGCCGGGCCCACGCTTCTCGGCCGATGGCGTGCAGTTCGCGCGCACGCACCAGCGCCGGCAGGGCGTCGACGCGCTTGTGCAGCGCGGCGTCGTTCGGCGGGTCGAGCGGGCACAGCGCGTACGGTGCATCGATGCGGTCGGCGGCGAGGAAACCGAAGTAGTTCGGCTCGCGCGCGATGGCGGCGTAGTCGGCGCGCGCGGTGGTGTCGCCGTCGAGCTCGCGCAGGCGTGCATCGAGGTAGCGCCAGCGCGGGTCGGCGCGCTGCGCCTCGCCCATCGCGGCGATGGCCTTTCGCGCTGCGGGGCGGTCGTTGCGCGCGAGCGCCTCGCGTGCGCGCCACTCGTGCAGGCGTTCGTCGTAGCTTGCGGCCGGCACCGCGGCGAAGCGGCGGGCGCTCTCGGGCAGGTACGACGCCGCCGTCCACAGCGCCACCTGGTACAGCACCTCGCCGCGTTCGCGTTCGGCGAGTTTCAGCCGCGGCGTCAGCGCCGCGAGCAGGCCCTCCGCAACGCCGGGATTGTTCTTCGCCAACCGCGTCATGCCCAAAACGGCGATGCGGCGGCTGCGCGCATCCGCCGGCCACGTCGCGCTCGGCGCCTGCGTGGGCGCGGCCAGATAGTTGGCATAGGACAACGCGCGCGTCGCCTCGGCCGCCGGCAGGCTTTTTGCGAGGAAGCGGATCAGCGCGACGTTGCCGGCTTCGGCGGCAAGATCGATGCGCTGCCACACCAGCGCAGGCGTGATGCGCCCGGCGAGCTTCAGCGCGGCAAACACCGGGTCGCACAGCGCCGGCACCGAGTCGGCGCTCAGCCACATCGCCTGCGCCTCGTCCATCAGCGTGGCATCGCCGCCGGCCACCAGCCGCGACTGCAGCGATGCACAGCGCAGCGTGGCGTCCTCGCGCTCGACGTAGAATTGCCGGAACGTGGCCCAGTCGCGCCGCTGGACGAGCGTGCCGAGCCAGGCGTCGCGCAGCGTGGTTGCGATGGGCAGCCCCGCGTTGCGCGCGAGGAAGGTCCGCACCGGTTCCGCGCCGGTGGTGGAAAGCTGGCGACGCAGCGTGGCGTATTCGAGGTATGGCGCGAGCGGATGCTTCGCGAACGGCAACGCCGCGGCGCGGTACTCCGACAACGGACCGCGTTCGGCGGTCTCCAGCGCACGCTTGAACGCGGCGCGCTGCGACGACAGGTCGGCGGCGCACGCGTCGGTGCACAACCACAGGGACAGCAGGCAGATGACGATCCTTATCATGCGGCGCAGTGTAGCGGCTCGACCGCGCCGGCCGAACCGCGCGGCGCTGCCGTGCTGATCGCGTGGGGCATCTACCTGGTGCTGGGCGTGGCCGCGGGCATCATGGCCGGCCTGCTCGGCATCGGCGGCGGACTGATCCTGGTGGTGGCGCTGGTGTGGCTGCTGCCGACGCAGGGCGTGCCGGCGGGCGATGCGATGCATGTCGCGCTCGCGACCTCGCTCGCGAGCATCGTGCTGACCGGGCTGTCGTCGGCGCGCGCGCACCACGCGCGCGGCAGTGTGCTGTGGCGCAGCGTGGCGTGGCTGGTCCCGGGCATGCTGCTCGGCGGTCTGCTCGGGGCGGCGGTCGCCACCGCGCTGTCGGGCGAGGCGCTGCGCTGGTTCGTCTGCGGATTCTGCGTGCTGGCGGCGCTGCAGCTGCTGTTCGGCCAGCCGCGCGCGGGCGGTGATCGGACCGATGCCCCTGCGTCGCCCGGACTCACCGCAGCCGGGGTCGGCATCGGCGCGGTCTCCGCCGTGGTCGGCATCGGCGGCGGCAGCATGACCGTGCCGCTGCTGGTGTGGCTGGGCGTGGCGCCGGTGCGCGCGGTGGGCACCTCCAGCGCGTGCGGCGTGGCGATCGCCGTCGCCAGCGCCATCGGCTACATGGGCCTGGGGCCGGCGCCCGGGGTGCTGCCGGCAGGCAGTGTCGGTTACGTGTACGTGCCGGCGGCGGTCGGCATCGCGCTCACGTCGATCCTCGCCGCGCCGTACGGCACGCGCCTGGCGCACCACATCCGCCCGCAGACGCTGAAGCGGGTGTTCGCGGCCTTTCTGCTCGCGGTCGCGCTCTCGCTGCTGCTCAAGTGACCGGCCGCACCGGGGCGCTGCGCCGTCGGGCGCGTCTTTGCGTACGTCACGGCACGAAGTAAACGTTTTCACGGACGTTCGGCGCCGGTTCGATACGCACGCGGCACGCCGCTCGTCACATTCCGCTTGCACAGAATTTACATTTTATTTACAACAGGCCGTCCGCCGCAGGGGGCTGTGTTCGCGGACCCACACCCACCGGAGCGTTGCATCCATGACCCGTCCTACCGTCGTCCGCCCGTCCCGCAAGCCGCTGGGACTCGCCCTGCAACTCGCCCTTGCCACCGCGCTGCTGCCCGCCGCGGCGCAGGCGCAGGACGAGCCGCGCGCGCTCGATCGCATCGAAGTGACCGGCTCGCGCATCAAGAAGGCCGAGATCGAAGGCCAGACCCCCGTGCTCACGCTCACGCGCGAGGAAATCGCGCGCACCGGCCTCACGTCCGTCGCCGACATCGTGCAGCAGCTCACCGGTGCGGGCTCCTCGCTCAACACCAAGTTCAATTCCAGCGGCAACTTCGGTTTCCCGTCGGACGGCAGCGGCGTCGGCGCGGGCTCCGCGACGGTCGATCTGCGCCACCTCGGCTCCAAGCGCGTGCTGGTGCTCGTCGACGGCATCCGCTGGGTCAACGAGGCCTCGGCCTCAGGCGTGTCGGCATCCACCGACCTCAACACCATCCCGGTCTCGATCATCGAGCGCATCGAAATCCTCGAGGACGGCGCGTCGGCCATCTACGGCTCCGACGCGGTGGCCGGCGTGGTCAACATCATCACGCGGCGCAATTTCGACGGCGCGTCCGCCACGGCGTACTACGGCGAGTTCGACGAGGGCGGCGAAACCAAGTCCGGCGACGTGTCGTTCGGCGGCAGCGGCGACAATTTCACCTTCTTCCTCGGCGCGAGCTACACCGAGCAGGACGGCATCAGCTCGACCAAGTACGGGCCGGCGGCCGTGCCCGTGCCCGGCACCGGCCTCACATTCGGTTCCTCGGCAACGCCCAACGGGCGGTTCGTCTTCACCGATCCCGACACCGGCGAAACGGTCAGCATCACCACGCCCAACGGCTCGTTCTTCCCGAACGGCCCGAACTATCCGGACGACTTCATCGGCTTCGGCACCGCCAACCGCTTCAACTTTTCCGAATACAACCTGCTGCTGACGCCGAATGAGCGCAAGGGCGTGTTCGGCCAGGCGCGCTTCGATTTCACCGAAAACACCAGCTGGTACGTGCGTACCCTGTTCAACCAGCGCGAATCGCTGAACCAGGCCGCGCCCGAGCCGATCTTCCTCGGTCCGGACGCCGGCACCGGCAATCCGTACGCGGACGACATCTTCATCTCGGCCGACAACCCCTACAACCCGTTCGGCTTCGATCTCATTTCCAGCGGCGAAGGCGCGAACCTGATCCTGCTCGCACGCCGCCCGGTCGAAGGCGGCGCGCGCCGTTTCTACCAGGACGTGGACACCTGGTACTTCGGCACCGGCCTGGAAGGCAGCTTCGACCTCGGCGAGCGTGCCTTCTTCTGGGACCTCAACTACGCGCGCAGCTCGAACGAGGCCGAGCAGACCAACTACGGCAGCTACAACATCCGCCGCATCAACCTCGCGCTCGGCCCGCTCGCCGCGTGCCAGGCCGATCCGCAGTGCGTGCCGCTGGACCTGTTCAGCGGCGTCGGTTCCATCACGCAGGAGATGCTCGACTACGTCCAGCCCGTGGTGCGCGACTACAGCGAGAACAACCTGCAGCTGTTCTCGGGCAACATTTCCGGCGACCTGTTCGACATGCCGGCCGGTCCGCTGGCGTTCGCCGCGGGCGTGGAGCACCGCAAGCTCGATGGCCTGTATCGTCCCGACGCGCTCACCGTGGCCGGCGAGTACAACGGCGTGCCGTCGCTGCCGACGCAGGGCGAGTACGACGTGGACGAGTTCTACACCGAGCTCAACATTCCGGTGTACGCCACCGGCGATTCGCAGCTCGACATCAGCGTCGCCGGCCGCTATTCGGACTATTCCACCTTCGGCGGCGAGACCACCGGCAAGGCCGGATTCCGCTGGCAGTTCTCCGACCAGTTCCTGCTGCGCGGCACCTACGCGGAGGGCTTCCGCGCGCCGTCGATCGGCGAGCTGTTCGGCTCGGCCGCGCGCTTCGACGCCACGCTGCGCGATCCGTGCCTGATCGGCCTCGACGGTTCCGCCCCGACCGCGCCGGCCGACATCTGCGCCGCGCTCGGCGTGCCGGTCGGCGCGGAGCAGTCCAACCCGCAGATCTCGGTCACCACCGGCGGCAATCCGAACCTGGAGCCGGAAGAGGCCGACAGCACGACGCTGGGCTTCGTCTTCAGCCCGGCGTTCGCGAGCGATACCTCGTGGTCCGAGCGCCTGGACTTCGAGTTCACGTACTACCGCCACGAGATCGACGGCGCGGTGCAGGCCATCGACGCGCAGACCCAGCTCGACCTGTGCACCAGCGCCGGCCCCGGCTCGCCGTTCTGCGAAGGCATCACGCGTGCGTCCACCGGCGGCATCAACAGCTTCAACAACCGCCTGCAGAACTTCGGCAGCATCGAAACCGACGGTTACGATTTCGACATCGTGTGGACGCTGCCGTCGAGCGACATGGGCAGCTTCCGCATCAACTGGCAGAACACGTTCGTGGAAGAGTACGACGCCGTCGACGCACTCGGCACGCGGCAGCCGAACGGCGTGGGCGTGGAAGTCAACAACAGCTCGATCCCGGAGTGGAGCTCGAACCTTGGCCTCGACTGGGCCTACGGCGACTTCAGCGCGCGCTGGACGCTGCGCCACACCAGCGATCTGACCGAGGACTGCGGCGATGCGGCATCGTTCCCGGTCTGCAGCGATTCGTTCGTGGCTGGGCAGGATCCGGACACCGGCGACGACATCATCGCAGGCACCAATCACCTCGGCTCCACCACGTACCACGACCTGCAGCTGGGCTGGAAGGCGCCGTGGTTCCAGGGCACGCAGTTCACGCTCGGCGTCAACAACGTGTTCTCGAAGGATCCGCCGATCTGCCTGTCGTGCTCGCTCAACGGCTACGACGCATCGGCGTACGATCTGCCGGCCGGCCGCTTCGCCTACGTGCGGGCGGAAATGAAGTTCTGATCGGTTGACGCCGCCACGCGCGGTCCGGTGCTCCGGGCCGCGCGTGGCGATCAGTTCTCGAAACTGTCGGAGAACAGGTCGTCCGGACCACCGGTGCCGGCGAGGCAGGCGTACGTCGGCGCACGCGCGGCGAAGCGCGACAGGCTGCACGTGGAGAAGCTGTCCGCGGGGTCGCCGATGGTGATGACCGGTTCCATCACGAAGCCGTTGTTCGGGCACCCCGCCGCGTGGGTGTCGGGCTCGCCGTCGTGTTCGGCGCCGTAGTTGTGCCCGAGCTCGTGCGCGACGATGGCCGCCGTGGTGCCGATGTCGACATCGCCGCCGCTGACTCCGATGCTGAATTCCTGGTTGCAGAGAATATCGAAGTAGGCAAGACCGCCACCGATGCCCGGCTTGCCGGAGATGAGGTGCGTGGCCGCGCGGAACGCCGGCGCGGCCGGCGTGAGGACGTAGTCCTGCAGCTGATCGAGCAGCGCGCCGGTGTCGGTGCCCACGATACCGGCGTTGCCCGCCGGCAGCAGCCGCAGGGCGTGCAGGTAGACATCGGTGTTTGCGGCCGCGTAATAGCCGTCGATGATGTTGACGATGGACGCCACGCGTGCCGCTTCGTCGCCGTACAGCGCCTGGAACTGCGTGTCCACGACGATGCTCAGGCCAAGCTCGAAACCACCGCCCTTGGCCGCGGCGTGCCGAGCGGGCGCGGACGGTGCGAGCGGTGTGCGGCGCACGTCGTCGCGCATGTCCATGCGATCCCAGGCGTGCCGCCCGCGATAGACGATGCTGCCGGTCGACACGCCGGCCGTTGCCGCGGCCTCGGGCAACTCGCGCGCGGCGGTGAGATTCCACATGTCGTGCCCGTCCCACAGCGCGCCTTCCCAAAGCCCGTCGGTCCGGCTCAGGCGCACCCAGCTGCCCGCCTGGCCCGCGATCTCGCCGAGGTAAAGGCGCTGCCTCTTGGCCGCGACACCGGGCACCAGACGGGCGATGCGCCGCTCCAGCACGGTGTTGGGCTGCAGCAGGACGCGCTGCCGCTGGCCGCCGAGGTTGAGCTCAAGAACTGCGCGATCGGACTTGCCGGTCTCGAGCGTGATCTTCGGATCGAAGGCGCGCTCGATGAAAAACGCATCGGCTTGCGCCGCGTGGGCGAATACGAACATCGCGGAGCACACCACGGCGACGACGAACGGACGGCATGGCATCGGACTCTCCTCACACGGGAAGGATCGGTGTCGATGGCTGGTATGGGCGAGCGATCGGCCGGTTGGGATGGTAATCGAAGTTCGTTGGCCACCCGGTGCATCGGGATTCCGATCCGTCACCCGCCCGGATGCGGCGGCAGCGGCCTGCCGCGCGGCCGCATCAGCAGCGGGTGCAGCACCACCGCGCCGACCACGATGGCGACGCCGACATAAAACGCCGGCCCGAGTTCGCGCTGTTCGCCCAGCAGCACGATCGCGAGCGCGATCGCGTAGATCGGTTCGAGATTGATCGCAAGCTGCGCCGCATACGCGCTCAGGTGCCGCAGCGCCACCAGCGAGAGCGTGAACGGCAGCAGCGTACAGGCCAGCGCAAGCAGCAGCAGCAGCCACGCGTCGCGGGCGTCGGGCAGCGGAAAGGCGCTGCCGGCATGCGGAAACAGCGGCGCGAGCGCGGTGAGGAACAGCGCGCCGGCGCCGATTTCCAGGCACGTGACGGTCAGCGGATCGGCGCGGGTGACCAGACGCTTGTTGTACGCGCCGAAGATGGCGACCAGCAGCGCCGACAACGCGCCGACCGCGACGCCGACGCGCATGTGCGCCGGAATGCCGCCGACCACCAGCGCCACGCCCGGCACGACCGCGATGCCGAGCAGCAGCTCGCGCGGTTCGAAGCGGCGGCGCGTCACCAGCGGTTCGACCAGCGCGAGGAACACCGGTGCAAGCGCGATGCAGGTGACCGCGACCGAGGCGTTCGCAAGCTTGATCGCGCCGTAGAACGTGAGCCAGTGCAGGGCCACGAGCACGCCGACGCCGGCATACGCCAGATGCAGCCGCGGCGGCAGCGCGCGCAGGCCGCGCCAGACGCGCGGCAGCGCCAGCAGCACCGCCGCGACGATCAGCATGCGCCACCAGACCAGCGCCAGCGCCGGCAGCGAGATGAGCTTGCCGAGGATGGCGGTGAAGCCCCACAACAGCACGCAGACATGGATCTGGAACTGGGCGCGGGCGGTGTCGGTGAGAGGCATGGACTGCGGTGCCGGGGTGGGTGCGGGGTGGGTGCAGATTGCGCGCGGAGCGGCATCAGCCCTTCCCTCTTGACGGGGAAGGGTTGGGATGGGGGCTGCTGACCTTGATCCTGCCTGTGTCGATTTCCCCGCTCGGCTCACACGCTCGGACCAGCACCGCGGGGCCGGACAGTCATCCCGTCACGATCTGCGCAAACGACCAGCCAATGCAAGAGCCACCTCATCCCAGCCCTTCCCCGTCAAGGGGGAAGGGCCCAAGAGCACTCATTGCGTCGCAGCGCCTCGCGCCGCCGGCAATTCGAGCTCCGCTGCCAGCGCCAGATGATCGGACAGCAGTCCCGGCAGCACCCAGCGCCGGTGCACGTCGATGCCCTCCGACACCAGGATGTGGTCGATCGCGCGCTTGGGTTGCCAGCTCGGGAAGGTCAGCACGCGTTCCTCGGGCGGGCGCAGCGAGGTGTGGCGGTAGAGGCCGTGCATCTCGGCCGCGTCGCATTCGCAGTTGAAGTCGCCCATCAGCACCGCATGGCCGGGGCCCGCGAGCAGCTCGGACAGGAACGCGATCTGCGCCGCGCGCGCGCGCGGACTCAGCGACAGGTGCGCGATCGCCACGGTGAGCGCGTCCTCGTCGCGGCCGTAGCGCGCAAGCAGCACGCCGCGGCCGGGAATGCGGCTGGGCAGGGCGTAGTCGAGCACCTCGTCCGGTTCGTGGCGCGAGAGCAGGCCGTTGGCGCTCGATGCGATGCGCCCCACGCGCCGGTTCGGCTGGTGGCTCCAGAACGGAAACCCGGCGCGTTCGGCGAGATAGTGCGTCTGGTTGAGGAAGCCCGAGCGCAGCGAGCCCGGATCGGTTTCCTGCAGGCCGACCACGTCGAACGCGGCGGCCAGGTCGGCGAGGGCATCGAGGTTGCTGCGCTTCTCGCGGTGCGGGAGCACGTTGCTCCACGAGCGGGTCACGTAATCGCCGTAGCCGCGCGTGCTGGCGCCGGCCTGGATGTTGGCGCTCAGCAGGCTGATGCGGCGGCGCTCGGCCGGCGGCGGCGAAGGGTCGGTCATCGGATCAGGATGCGGGCACGCACGCGGCGCCGCAAGCGGGTGCGGCGGAGCGTTGCGCCGGGCATGCGCGCCGCGGTCGGCGTCAGCCGGCCTTCTTCGCGGCGCGTTCCTTCTCGATCAGCCAGTCGGTGATCTGCAGCATCTTGGTGAAACTGCCTTCGCGCGGTGCCACCACGCGGTACTTGCCCGCGACGATGATCGACGGCGTGCCGTCGACGCCGTAGCGCGGCACCTGCGCCTGCGCCTGCGCGATCTTGGCGTTCACCGCGAAGCTTTCCATCGTGGCGAGGAACTGCGCCTTGTCGACGCCGTGTTCGCCGTACCACGCGGCGAGGTCGTCGAGGCTGCCGATGCGGCGCTTCTCGGTGTGCAGCGCCTCGAACAGCGGGTCGTGGGTCTTTTCCAGCACGCCCATCGTCTGCGCGGTGTAGTAGGCGCGGCCGTACACCTCCCAGATGCCGCCGAACACGGCCGGCATGTAGTCGAGCTTCACGTCCGCAGGCAGGGTCTTCTTCCACGCGGCAAGCTGCGGCGCCAGGTGCGCGCAGTGGATGCAGGAATAGCCGAAGACTTCGATCACCTCGATCTGGTCGCCGCTGCTGGTGGGCTGCGCGGGTTCGATCGGGAAGTAGTCGCGTCCGGCCTGGTACGGCTCGGCGCCGGCGGCGGCGGGCGTCTGCGCCAGCGCGGGCAGGGCCAGCAGCGCGGCGGCGGCGAGGAGCAGCGGCGTTGCGAAGGAGCGAAGGCGCGACGTCATGGGCGGTGTCTCCGGAAACGGGGCGGAAGTGGCAGGCGGGCGCGCAGCCATGCTGCGTCCGCGGAACGGACTCGGACCGTCAGGGCGCGGCGTTGGTTCCGCCCTGCGCCAGTTCGCGCATCGCGAGCCAGCGCGCGGCGTTGAGCATGCCCTGGTGGCCGCGATCCTGCGTCACCACCACGCGGTACTTGCCGGCCACCACCAGCGTCGGCGTGGCCTCCACCGCCCAGCGCACGATGGCTTTCTGCGAGCGTGCGATGATGGCGTTGATGCCGAACGACTTCATCGTCGCGAGCATCTGCTCCTCGTCCACGCCCAGATCCGCGTACAGGCCGGCCACTTCCTCGGCCGATCCGGTCTTCAGGCGACGGTCCTCGGCCACGGCCTTGAACATGGCGGCGTGGGTGCTGTCGAACGCGCCGAGCGCCTGCGCGGCGTGAAACGCCCGCGCGATCTGCTCCATGCTGCCGTTGGACATCGGCAGGTAGACGAATTCGATATTGGCCGGCAGCGTGGCCTTCCACGCCGGCACCAGCGGGTCCAGGCGCGCGCAGTGGATGCAGGTGTAGGAAAACACCTCGGCGATCTCGACCTTGCCCGGCGTGTTCGAGAACGGCTGCGCCGGTTCGATCAGCGTGTAGTCGGTGCCTTCGCGCGGCGCGGGCCCGGTCGGCATCTCCGCCTTGGATGCCGTCGGCGGCGTCGCGGTGTCGGCAGGGGCAGGTGCCGCGTCGATGGCCGGCGTGTCGGTGCGCGCCGCGTCCGCGGCGGGCGGCGTCGGTTCAGCTGTGGACGTAGGCGCAGGCGCGTCCGCCGGGACGGCGGCGGGAGCAGGTGCAGCGGCCGGCGCCGGCGCCGGCGCCGCGGCAGGCGTGGCATCGTCGGATGCGCCGCCGCAGGCAGCCAGGGCCAGCGCCAGCACGCCCGTGGCGAGGATCGAACGGCCGGCGCGCATCACTGCGTCGCCACCGCGTCGACGACCGGATGCAGGCCTTCGATGTACGTGGACAACGCCTGGATTTCCTCGTCGGTCAGCGGCCTGGCGACGTCGCCCATGATCGTGTTGAGGGTTTCGTTCTTGCCCCAGACCTTGCCTTCGCGGAAGTGCTGCAGCGCCAGCGCCGTGTAGCCGGCGTGCTGGCCGGCGAGCGCCGGATACGCCGCGCCCGCGTTGCCGTGCCCGGTCGGGCCGTGGCAGGCCATGCAGGCGGGAATGCCGCGCTTGGCGTCGCCGCCGCGGTACAGCGCCTGGCCCACTTCGTAGAACTTGCGGTCCTTGTTGGGGCCGTCGGCGATCGGCGTTTCGTCGGCGATGCCGGCACGCACGGTCTGGCTTGCGAAGTGCGCGCCCAGGTCGCGCATGTCCTGCGGCGACAGCGTGCTGGCGAAGCCGACCATGATGGCGTTCTCGCGCCCGCCGCTCTTGTACAGCGCGAGCTGGCGCGCGATGTAGCGCTCGTTCTGGCCGGCCAGTTTCGGGTACTGCGGATCGACCGAATTGCCGTCCACGCCGTGGCACGCGGCGCAGGCGGCCGCCTTGCCGGCACCGGCGGCGGCGTCGCCGGGCTGGGCGGGGCCGTGCGCGTCGCTGAGCTGCGTCACTTCGGCGGGAACCGCCTCGGGCTGCGCGATCACCTGCGCCGGCGCGGGTTCGGTCTGCGCCAGCGCGCCGAACGCAAGGCCAAGGCCCAGTGTCAGGACGCCGACAGTGCCAGAATAGCGCCGAAAACTCATACACTTGCTCCACCAGAACGATCGGATCGGGCTGCATCGCGGGCGCTGTCGCCGACGCACGTGCAGAAACCCGTGAATTATCCCCGCCGGCTCCCGACCGGTCAACGAAACAAGAAGCCCAGTCCATGACCGACTCCCGCCCGCCGCGTCCGTCCGCGGCCACCGAGGCGCACCCGCTGCGCGCGACGCGTTACGTGCGCAGCGTGCACGAACTGAAGAACCTGCCGCCCGACGTCGGCCGCGAAGTCGCGATCGCCGGCCGCTCCAACGCCGGCAAGTCGAGCGCGATCAACGCCATTACCGACCAGAACCGCCTCGCGCGCACCAGCAAGACGCCGGGCCGCACCCAGCAGCTCAACTACTTCGAGGTGGCACCGGAAAAATTCCTCGTCGACCTGCCCGGCTACGGCTACGCCAAGGTGCCGCCTGCGCTGCGCGCGCACTGGGAAGGGCTCATCGACACGTTTTTCCGCACGCGCGAGGCGCTCAAGGGCCTGGTGGTGGTGATGGATATCCGCCACCCGCTGCGCGATTTCGACCTGCAGATGCTCGGCTACGGCCGCGCCGGCGGGCTGCACTGCCACTGCCTGCTGACCAAGGCCGACAAGCTGCCGCGCGGGCAGCAGGCCAAGGCGTTGCTCGAAACGCGCCGCGCGCTCGGCGACGATGCCACGGTGCAGCTGTTCTCGGCCGAGGACCGCACCGGCGTCGAGGAGGCGCGCGCGGTGCTGGAGCGCTGGCTGGCGTTGGCGCCGCCGGCCTGAGCCGGCGACGCCGTGGCGGTCACGGCACGTAGTCGATCGAGATTTCGATCGGACGCGCCGGTTCGTCGAAGCCGGTGACGGCGGGATCGTTCGGTGGCGCCGAGTAGTGGTCGCCGGTCAGCGCGCTCGTGTCCGCAAGGCAGCCGGTCGAATTGGCGCGGCTCTGGCGTGCCGGGTTGGTGAGGCGCGCGGCGTTCTTGGGAACGTAATAGAGCGTGTTGGACGGTCCCATGCCGGCGATGGCGCCGCGGAAGGTGCTGCCCGCGAAGAGCAGCGCCGGACCGACGCAGCCGGCGGCCGCATACGACACCGTGCCCTGGCCCGCGACGGTGCGATCCGGCGTGATCGCGACCACGTAGCCCTGCTGCGTGATGAAGCTCACGTTGTAGCCGTAGCCCGGGATGTCGAGCGAATGCAGCGGGCGCGCCAGCGCCGTACTGGGCGTGCCGTTGATCGACACGCTGGCCTTGGCACCGCCGGCCGGGCCGGCAGGTCCGGTGGCACCGACAGGGCCGGTGGGTCCGACCGGGCCGGCCGGTCCGGTGGCGCCCGCCGGACCCGCGGGGCCGACGGGGCCCTGCGGTCCGGGAGCGCCTTGCGGTCCCGCCGGGCCGGTGGCACCGATCGGGCCGGCGGGGCCTTGCGGGCCCGCTGCACCGATGGCGCCGGTGGCGCCGGCCGGTCCGGGATCGCCCTGCGGGCCCGCGGGGCCGACGGCGCCGGGCACGCCCTGGGCGCCGGCCGGACCTTCGCTGCCCTCGGGGCCGGGAGGACCGATCGGGCCGGTCGCGCCGACCGGGCCGATATCGCCTTGCGGGCCGATCGGTCCCGTCGGCCCTGCAGGTCCGCTCGGCCCCGCCGGTCCGGTGGGGCCCGTGTCGCCCGTGGGGCCGGTCGGACCGGCCGGTCCCGCCGGTCCCGCCGGTCCGGCGGCGCCTGTCTCGCCCGCGGGCCCGGCCGGACCGATCGGACCTGCGGGTCCGGCCGGTCCCGCGGGCCCGGGTGCCCCGTCGAGTCCGTCCGCGCCGGCAGGGCCTGCCGGGCCGACGTCGCCCGCCGGTCCGGCCGGACCGATCGCGCCGGGATCGCCTTCCGGTCCTGCCGGTCCTGCCGGCCCGGTCGCGCCGACCGGCCCCGCGGGCCCCGGTGCGCCGGCCGGTCCGGCCGGGCCCGTGGGGCCGGTGATCGAACCGGGCGCGCACGGGCCCAGCGCACCGCTCGCGGCGTCGAAGCACAACACGCTGCCGCGCTCGTCGGCCGCCTGCAGGCCCGGAATCGCGACGCTGCCGTCGCCGTCCACGCGCAGCCGATCGGCGCTGTCGGCCGGATCGCGCACGCTGAAGCCGCCGTCGACGGGTGGAGTCACGGTGACGTCGGCGGCGTGTGCGGCACCCGACACGGCCACGAGGATTGCAGCGGTCAGCGCTCGGTGCGGAAAGCGGAACGACATGGACTGTCTCCGATCAGGAAAAGATAAGGTGTGGAAAGAACCCGGCAACGGAGGGGTGGCCGCGTCGCCGACGACGGTGCGGCAGGTCAGGCGCGCAGCCGCGAGGGCAGGTGGCGTCGCTGGCGCCACGTGACGGCGCCGAACAGCAGCACCATCAGCAGCAGGCCGAGATCCGACAGCGCGGGCACCACGAGCGGCTGCACCACCACGGGCGGGTCCGTCGGGCCGCCGCCACCGCCGCCGAACCAGCCGGTGGCGTTGCCGCTGCCGCCCTGGTTGGTGAGGGTCGGTGCCAGCGGCTGGCCGGTGGCGTGCACGTTGGAAACGCCGACGTTGGCGATGTCCTGCGTGCCGCCCGGCAGCAGGTTCACCGCGGCGATGCCGGCGGCGGTGACGTCGATCTGGATCGGCACGCCTTCGCCGACAATCTCCAGCAGCGCCGAGACACGCTGCGTCGAGCCCGATTCGAGCCGGTATCGCGTGCCGTTGGCGCTGACCAGGCTCAGCGTCGCGAACTGCGTGCTGCCGAGGATGGCGCGGATCGCGGCGGGTCCGTCGCGGAATTCGACCACGCTGCTGCCGGCGATGACGGTGGCGCGGTTCTCCCAGTCGCCGACGAGCGTGATGGCGCCGCTGCCAAGGTCGGCGG
Organism: Chiayiivirga flava; assembly: GCF_014202825.1. GTDB lineage: Bacteria > Pseudomonadota > Gammaproteobacteria > Xanthomonadales > Xanthomonadaceae > Chiayiivirga > Chiayiivirga flava. The sequence continues at coordinate 315,815 of NZ_JACHHP010000004.1, forward strand.
TGCCGGCCAGCACGCGGAAATCGCCGACGCCCAGGAGCTCTCCGGCGCCCAAGCGCACCGTGCCCGAGGTGACGACATCGCCGCCCGCGGCGTCGATGCGGCCGCCGCGCAGATCGAGCGTGGCCCCGGCCGGCACCGTGATGGACGCACTCGCCGGCGCGATCGCGGCAAGACACAGCAGCAGCACGCTGCCGATCAACGGGTAACGCATCGTGGTGGCCCCTGCCCCCGTCCCGGTGCGGGACAGGGTCGAGTTCAACAGATGCACGGCGGTGGTTCAATCCGAAACGGGGCAGGACGAGCGATTTGATCCCATTTCGTCCCGGGTGCAGGCGTGACGCGCACGACCGGATGCGGCGTGCGTCACACCGCCACGTGGATCCCGCACTCGCGCTTGAGTCCGAAGAAGCGTGTGTCCTCCTCGCTCATGCCGCTTGCCAATGGTCGCGTGGTATGGAAATCGCCGATCGAGACATACCCCTGCTCCCACAGCGGGTGGTACGGCAGATCGTGCTTTTTCAGGTAGTCCCACACGTCCTTGTCCGACCAGTCGACGATCGGGTTGACCTTCCAGCGCGTGCCGCGCAGTTCGAGCACCGAGGCGTTGCTTCGGCTGCGCGCCTGGCTGCGGCGCAGGCCGGTGAACCAGGTGCGGATCTCCAGTTCCTCCAGCGCGCGCCGCATCGGCTCGACCTTGCGCAGGTCGTTGTAGCGCTCGATGCCGACCACGCCCTGCTCCCACAGCCGGCCGTGCCGCGCTTCCATCCACGCGCGGCTCACCAGCGGGCGATACACCTTGAGGTTGAGCTTGAGCCGTTCGGTGAGCCGGTCGGCGAAGTTGTAGGTTTCGGGGAACAGATAACCGGTGTCGATCAGGATCACCGGGATATCGGGCTTCTGCTGCGTGAGCAGGTGCAGGGCGACGGCCGACTGCGCGCCGAAACTCGACGACAGCGCGTGATTGGCGGCGCCGCTCGCCAGCGCCCATTCCACGCGCTGCTGCGCGCTGCGGGTCTCCAGCCAGCGGGTCAGATCGTCGAAGGCGCGGCCGTCTTCGGCGGCGGCGACGGGATCCGGGGGGCTCATGCGGTCAACTCCAGTGGGATGGGGGCGTACTTGTCGTTCGGGATCGTCACGATGCCGGCGCGCTTGAGGAAATCGCCGAAGCCTTCGTCGGGTGTGCGTTCGGCGGCGTAGCGCGCGAACAGCGGATCGAGCTCGGCGAGGATCCGGGCCTCGTCGATGTTTTCGCGGTACAGCACGTTGAGCCGCTGGCCACGGTGGTCCGCGCCCAGCATCAGGTTGTAGCGGCCGGGCGCCTTGCCCACGAGCGCGATCTCGGCCAGGTACGGGCGCGAGCAGCCGTTCGGGCAGCCGGAGATGCGCAGCAGGATCGGCGCCTCGCGCAGGCCGTGGCGCTGCAGCAGCGGATCGAGCATTGCGACGAAGTCCGGCAGGTAGCGTTCGGCTTCCGCCATCGCGAGCCCGCAGGTCGGCAGTGCGACGCAGGCGAGCGCATGGCGGGCGAGGGCGCTTTGGCTTGCGGTGCCGTCGAGCGCGTGGGCGTCGATCAGCGCATCGATGCGCGCGCGTTCGCCCGCCGGAATACCTGCGATGACGAGGTTCTGGTTCGGCGTGAGCCGGAACTGCGCGTCGGGGGCTGCGTCGCGCAGGAGCGTCGCGATCGCGCGCAGGCCGGTGAGGTGCGGCTGTCCGTCCCGATCGGCCACGCGGCCGGCGAAAAAATGCAGCCCGCGGTGCCAGCGCCCGTCCTCGCCCTTGCTCCAGCCGAGGCGGTCGCCATTGTGCGAGAACGCGAACGGCCGTGCGGGCGCGAGCGCAAAGCCGGCGCGACGTTCGACCTCGGCCACGAACCAGTCGATCCCGCGATCGTCGATGGTGTACTTGAGCCGCGCGCGCTTGCGCACCTCGCGGTTGCCGAAGTCTCGCTGCGCCGTCACCACGGCCGTGGCGACATCGATGAGCTGTTGCGGCGTGACGAACCCGACGCTATCGGCGATGCGCGGATACGTCTCCGCGTCGCCGTGCGTCGCACCCATGCCGCCGCCGACCGTCACGTTGTAACCCACCAGCACGCCGCCCTCGACGATGCCGATGAACCCCAGGTCGTTGGCGAACACGTCGACATCGTTGTTCGGTGGCAGCGCGAAGCCGATCTTGAACTTGCGCGGCAGATAACGCTCGCCGTAGATCGGCTCGTCCTCGCTGCCGGAACCGGCGACGCGTTCCTCGTCGAGCCAGATCTCGTAGTAGGCGCGCGTGTTGGGCAGCAGGTGCTCGGACAGGCGTGCGGCGTCGTGCCAGAGTGCGGCGTGTGCGCCGGAGAGCTGCGGATTGGCCGCCACCATCACGTTGCGGTTGACGTCGCCGCAGGCGGCGAGCGTGTCGATGAGCGTGGCGTTGATCGCCTGCATCGTGGCCTTGAGTTCACGCTTGATCACGCCGTGGAACTGGAAGGCCTGGCGCGTGGTGATGCGCAGCGACCGATTGGCGTAACGCGTGGCGATGGCGTCCAGGCCCAGCCACTGCGCGGGCGTCACGACACCGCCGGGCGTGCGCGTGCGGATCATGAACTGGTAGTCGGGTTCGAGCCTTGCGCGGCGGCGCTCGTCGCGTTGATCGCGGTCGTCCTGCTGGTAGCTGCCGTGGTACTTGATCAGCGTGGTGTCGTCCTCGCGCAGCGCGCCGGTGACCGGATCGGCCAGCGAGTCGAGCAGCGAACCGCGCAGGCGTCGGCTGTCGGCCTTGATCGTTTCGACGAGGGTGGCGGTGTGGCTCATGGCGGAATGGCAGCGATGGCGTCAGTAGACGTCACGGCTGTAGCGGCCCTCCGATTGCAGTTGGGCAAGGTACGCGTGCGCGGAGTCGGCATCGCCGCCGCGCTGGGTGGCGATCACGTCCAGCAGCGCCGCATGCACGTCGCGACCCATCGCGATGGAGCCGCACACGTAGAGATGCGCGCCGCCGTCGAGCCAGTCGAACAGGTCGCGTCCACGCTCGCGCAAACGCTGCTGCACGTAGAGTCTTTCCGCTTGGTCGCGCGAAAACGCGAGATCGAGCCGCTGCAGGTCTGCGCGTCGGAGCGCCTCCTGCCACTCGGTCTGGTAGAGGAAATCGTCGCGGAATTGCTGCGCGCCGAAGAACAGCCACGCGCGTCCGCGCGCGCCGGCTGCGCGGCGCTCCTGCACGAAGCCGCGGAACGGCGCCACGCCCGTGCCCGGGCCGATCATCACGATGTCGCGCGATGCGTCGGTCGGCACGCGAAAGCGTTCGTTGGGTTCGATGAATACCGAGGCACTGTCGCCGTCGCACAGGTCGGCGAGGAAGCGCGACGCGGCACCGACGTGGACGTGCCCGAAGGCTTCGTAGCCGAGCACGTCGACGGTGAGATGCGCTTCGTCGCCGACCTCCTTCTGGCTCGACGCGATCGAATACAACCGCGGCGTGGCCGATCGCAGCGCCGCGACGAGTGCGTCCGCGCTCCATGCCGCAGGCCAGCGCCGGAGCACGTCGATGAGCTGGTGCGAGGCAAGCAGCGCGGCACAGTCCGCCTGTTGCGCCGGCGCCAGCAGGCGATCGAGCTCGGCCGATGCGGACAACGTCGCATGGGCCGCGAGGAACGGGCGCGAGAGCCGGGTGAGTTCGCGCCGCGATTGCAGCCAGTGCGACAACGGCAGGGCGATACCGTCGTGCGTCACCACGACGTCGCCGTCCAGGCCCAGGACATCGAGGACCGCGTCGCGCACCGCGGGCGGGTTGTGCTGCCACACGCCGAGCGCGTCGCCCGGTTCGTAGCGCAGTCCGCTGCCGGCGAGCGAGAGTTCGATGTGGCGCACGTCCTTGGCACTGTTGCGCCCACTCAGGCGCTGGTTCGCGAGCAGTCCGGCCGCGAACGGACGCTCGCGCGTCCAGGCCGATGGCGCGGGCGGCGGACGCAACGCGGTGACGTTGGGGGCCGTTGCGGCGGTGGTAAGCAGCGCGCGCGCGTGGTCGACGGCGGCGGCGCTCCACGGTTGCGCCACCGTGTCGACATCGAGGTCGGCCTCACCCGCAGCGAACAGGCGCGTCGCACCCAGTTCCGCCAGCCGCGCATCGATGCGCCGGGCGATGCCGCAGAACTGCGCGTAGCTCGAGTCGCCGAGCCCGAGCACGGCGAACTTCAGTCCCGACAGCGCCGGTGCGCGCTTGCCGCACAGGAATTCGACGAAGCCGATGGCATCGTCCGGCGGATCGCCGTCGCCCTGCGTGCTGATGACGATGTAGAGCAGGCGTTCGGTCACCAGGTCGCGTGTCGGAAAGGCGTCCGCGCGCACCAGCCGCGCCGCGAGGCCGGCGCCTTCGAGGTCGTGCACCAGCCGCTCGGCGGCGCGCCGCGCGTTGCCGGTCTGGCTGCCGTACAGCACGGTGGCGCGCGGTGCGCCGGCGCCGCCGGGCAGCAGCGCGAGGGCGGGGGGCGCGGGCAGTTGCGCGAGGCCGGCGGCATAGCCGGACAGCCACCACAGTCCGGACGCGTCGAGCCCGTCCACCAGCCGCGCAAGCAGCGCCGGTTTCTCGCCGCCGAAAGACGGCGGCACGGTCGGCGTTGGCAGCGGTTGGGCGGACATGCGGGGCGCCATCGGGACAGGCAGGCATCGTAGGCCGCGCGTGGCGGCGTCCGAAAAGGACGCCTCGCCATGTGGTCATGCACGGGACTTATGGTGGATAGGTGGCGACGACGCCGTGCACTACACTTGCGCGCCCGACGATGCGCCGCAGTGCGCGGCGCGCGATCGGTGCCGCCGGTTCGTGCAGATCGCACCGCCATCGCCGATGCACGCGCGTCGGCGGGGCGACCGCGACGATGCACGCCTGCCCGCTGCCGCGGCGGCATGCGTCGGATCGTGCGGGTTGTCGGTCGCGCGGTCGCGGCGCCCGCCGGCGGTCGCCGTCATCGGCCTGGCCCGGCCCGCGAACGTCCCGTCGCAGGCCGGTGCCGGAACCGGTGAACCGGCGCGTATAGCCGGGGTCCAGACTTTCCCTTCGTGTCTTTCCAAGGAACATGCCGCATGCCGCAATCCCGCCGATTCCACGTCCCCGCCCTGGTATTCGTCACGCTGGCGACGTTGTTCGGCTGCAGCAGGCAGGAGGCGCCGCGCGGCGCGACGAGCCCGCCGGTGGTGGTCACCTCGGCGCTCGTCGAAACCAAACCCTGGCGCGACACCATCGAGGCGCTGGGCACGGCGCAGGCGAAGGAGTCGGTCACGCTCACGGCCAAGGTCACCGAGACCGTCAACTCGGTGAATTTCGAGGACGGCGACCTGGTCGAGGCCGGCCGCGTGCTGGTGGATCTGTCCGGGCGCGCCGAGGTGGCGCAGCTGCGCGAGGCGCAGGCGGCGTATACCGAGGCGCAGCAGCAGTACGCGCGCCAGTCCGAACTGGTGACCAAGGGCACCATCGCGCGCAGCCAGCTCGACACGCAGATCGCCACGCGCGACGCCGCCAAGGCGCGCGCCGACGCGATCCGCGCGGCCCTGTCCGATCGCGTGATCACCGCGCCGTTCGCCGGCGTGCTCGGCTTCCGGCAGGTGAGCCAGGGCGCACTCGTGACGCCCGGTGCGGTCATCGCCACGCTCGACGACGTGAGCACGATCAAGCTCGATTTCTCGATCCCCGAGGCCTATCTCGGCGCCGTCCAGGTCGGGCAGCAGGTCACCGCGCACAGTCCCGCGTACCCGGAACGCGAGTTCGCCGGCACGGTCGCGGCGATCGATTCGCGCGTGGACCCGGTCACCCGCGCGGTGACGGTGCGCGCGGAGATTCCCAATCCCGAGGCCCGGCTGCGGCCCGGCATGCTGCTCACCGTGCGCCTGTTCCGCCCCGAGCGGCAGGCGATCGTGATTCCCGAGATCGCGCTGGTGCAGGTCGGCACCAACGCGTTCGTGTACCGCATCGACGACGCGGCGAAGGCGAGCCAGGTGAACGTGCGGGTCGGCGCCCGGCGGCGCGGCGAGATCGAGATCGTGGAAGGCCTGGCGGTGGGCGACCGGATCGTGATCGACGGCACAGGCAAACTGCGCGACGGCGCCACGGTGCAGGACGCGGCGCGCGCGCCGGCCGCAGCCGAACCGCCGGCGGCGGCGCCGTCCGCGACGGCCGGCTGACGCGGCCATGAACATCTCCGAACTCTCGATCAAGCGCCCGGTGTTCGCCACCGTGATGAGCCTGCTGCTCGTCGCGCTCGGCGTGATGTCGTTCACGCGGCTCACGCTGCGCGAGCTGCCGGCAATCGATCCGCCGGTGGTGTCGGTGGACGTGACGTATCCGGGCGCATCGGCCGCCGTGGTCGAAACCCGCATCACGCAGATTCTCGAAGATGCCGTCAGCGGCATCGAAGGCATCGAGACGCTGGAGTCGCGCAGCGTCAACGGTCGCTCCAGCCTCAGCATCGAGTTCTCGCTCTCGCGCGACATCGAGGCCGCCGCCAACGACATCCGCGATGCGATCAGCCGCGTGATGGACCGCATGCCGGACGAGGCCGATCCGCCGGAAATCGAAAAGGTGGAATCGGACGCCGACCCCATCCTCTGGCTCAACATGAGCTCCGAGCGGATGGACACACTGGAGATCTCCGACTATGCCGACCGCTACATCGTCGACCAGCTCTCCGCGCTCGACGGCGTGGCGCAGGTGCGCATCGGTGGCGAGCAGAGGTATTCGATGCGGGTGTGGCTCGACCGCCAGGCGCTCGCCGCGCGCGGGCTCACCGTGGCCGACGTGGAAAACGCGCTCGAGCGCGAAAACGTCGAATTGCCGGCCGGGCGCATCGAATCGGAAGAACGCGACTTCACCCTGCGCGTGCAGCGCGGCTACCTCGGCCCCGAGGATTTCGCCGCGCTGGTGCTGAGCAAGGGCGACGACGGCTACCTCGTCCGGCTGGGCGACGTGGCGAAGGTGGAACGCGCCTCGGCCGAGCGGCGTGCGTATTTCCGCAGCAACGGCCAGGCCAACATCGGCATGGGCATCGTCAAGACGTCCACCGCCAACAGCCTGGACGTGGCGCTGGCGGTGCGCGCCGAGGCCGAGCGCATCCAGCAGTCGCTGCCCGAAGGCACCAACATCTTCGTCGCGTTCGACAGCACGGTGTTCATCGAGGCGGCGGTGGAGCGCGTGTACGCGACGCTGTTCGAAGCCATCGCGCTGGTGCTCGTGGTGATCTTCCTGTTCCTGGGCAGCGCGCGTGCGGCGCTGATTCCGGCCGTGACCGTGCCGGTGTGCCTGATCGCCGCGTTCATCGCGCTGTACGCGTTCGGTTTCTCGATCAACCTGCTGACGCTGCTGGCGCTGGTGCTGTGCATTGGCCTCGTGGTGGACGATGCCATCGTGGTGCTCGAGAACATCCAGCGCCGCGCCGACCTCGGCGAACCGCCGCTGGTCGCCGCCGTGCGCGGCACCAAGCAGGTGGCCTTCGCCGTGATCGCGACCACCGCGGTGCTGGTGGCGGTGTTCCTGCCGGTGGGCTTCATGGAGGGCAACACCGGCCGACTGTTCCGCGAGCTGTCGGTGGCGCTCGCCGGCGCCATCGCGATCTCGGCCTTCGTCGCGCTCACGCTCACGCCGATGATGTCGTCCAAGCTCGTGCGCCCGCACGGCGAGCCGCGCGGCATCACCGGCTGGATCAACACGCGCTTCAACCGCCTGAGTGCCGGCTACGGCCGCCAGATCCGCTACACCAGCGGCAAGCCGTGGCTGTTCGGCCTGGTGATGGTGGCCGCGGTGGTGGTGAGTTTCCTGATGGTGCGCATGGTGCCGAGCGAACTCGCGCCGCCGGAGGACCGCGGCGCCTTCTTCGTGATGGTGCAAGGGCCGGAGGGTGCGGGCTACGACTACACCGTGCAGCAGATCCAGAAGGTGGAAGAGATCATGTCGCGCTACATCGGCGACGGCAAACCGCTGCAGCGCGCCAACGCGCGCGTGCCCGGCGGCTTCGGTGCGGGCGAGGAAATGCACACCGGGCAGGTGATCGTCTTCCTGCAGGATTGGGACAAGCGCGAGGTGAGCACGGCGGAGGTCGTCGACGAGCTGCGCGCCGAACTCGGCAAGCTGCCCGCGGTGCGTGCCCTGCCGCAGGTGCGCACGGGCCTGGTGCGCAGTCGCGGACAGCCGTTCAACGTGGTGCTCGGCGGACCGGACTACGACGAGATCGTGCAGTGGCGCGACCGCATCCTCGCGCGCATGGAAGAAAATCCCGGTCTGTATGCCGGCGATTCGGACTACAAGGAAACGCGGCCGCAGATCCGCGTGGAAATCGATCGCTCGCGCGCGGCCGACCTCGGCATTTCGGTGCAGGACATCGGCCGCACGCTCGAATCGATGATGGGATCGCGCCGCGTCACCACGTATGTCGAGGACGGCCAGGAATACGATGTGATCCTGCAGGCGCAGGCCACCGATCGCGCGCAGCCGGCGGATCTGGAAAACCTCTACGTGCGCGCACGCTCGGGCGACCTGGTGCCGCTGTCGAGCGTGGTCACGCTGTCGGAACTGGCCGAGCCGGGCACGCTCAACCGCTTCAACCGGCTGCGCGCGATCACCATTTCGGCCGGCCTTGCGCCCGGGTATCCGCTCGGCGAAGCACTGCAGTGGGTGCAGCAGGTCATCGAGGAGGAACTGCCGGACTACGCGCAGATCGACTACAAGGGCGAATCGCGCGAATACCAGCAGGCCGGCGGTGCGGTGATCTTCACCTTCGCGATGGCGCTGCTGATCGTGTATCTGGTGCTGGCGGCGCAGTTCGAAAGCTTCGTGCATCCGCTCGTCATCATGCTGACGGTGCCGCTCGCGGTGCTGGGCGCGTTGATCGGGCTGTGGGTGACCGGCGGCTCGCTCAATCTCTTCAGCCAGATCGGCATCGTGATGCTGGTGGGCCTGGCGGCGAAGAACGGCATCCTGATCGTGGAGTTCGCCAACCAGTTGCGCGACGAGGGGCGCAGCATCGAGGAGGCCATCGTCGAATCGGCGTCGGTGCGACTGCGGCCGATCCTGATGACGTCGATCGCCACGATCATGGGCGCGGTGCCGCTGGTGGTGGCCGGTGGTCCCGGCTCGGCGAGCCGCGCCACCATCGGCGTGGTGGTGATCTTCGGCGTGGCGTTCTCGACGCTGCTGTCGCTGTATGTCGTGCCCGCGTTCTATCGCCTGCTGGCCCCGTACACGCGCTCGCCGGAGGCGCTCGCGAAGAAGCTCGAGCGCCTGGAGCAGGAGACGCCGGCGGTCGGCGGTCATGCGTGACGACGGCGACGTTCCGAGCGTTCCATCGCCAGCTGAGATCTGTTCCCCGTTGCCGCGTTTCAAAGCTTTTCCCTCTTGATGGGGGAAGGGTTGGGATGGGGGCGGCTCCCGCTGCCGCTGCCAGTGTCTCCGTGCGGCGCTGCTGGCAGCCACGGGGCGGGCACGCCGGACATTCGACACCAACCTCCGTAAGATCAAGGGCCACCCCCATCCCGACCCGTCCCCCGTCGAGGGGGAAGGGCTCAAGCGCCAGAGCGAGAGCGAGCACGCCATGCCCGATTGGCAAACCAAACGGGCGCGCGAATTGCGCGCGAACATGACCAATGCGGAGCGCAAGCTCTGGACAGTTCTGCGCGACCGCCAGGTCGACCAGTTCAGGTTCCGCCGCCAGATGCCGATCGGCCGCTACGTCGCGGATTTCGTCTGTCCGGCGGCGCGCCTGGTCATCGAAATCGATGGCGGCCAGCACGGCACGCCCACCGACGCCGCGCGCGATCGCTGGTTCACCGAGGCTGGTTTCCGCGTGCTGCGGTTCTGGAACAACGAGGTGGAGCGCAACCTCGAGGGCGTTTACCAGCGCGTGCAGGAGGCGCTGGTCGCCACGAAGGCGCGGACGATAAGTCCGGACACAGCGGGCTCGACAGCTGCGTCAGCGCCCGCCGCGCCAGCCGCGCCCACCGCGCCAGCCGCAGAATCACCCGCACCCGCACCCGCACCCGCACCCGCACCCGCACCCGCACAAAAGGCCGGCGATGACGATTCGCCGTGGGCACGTGCACGACGCGAGCGCGACGCGACAGCCCGTGGCCTGCAGGCCGGCGACGAACGCGCCGCGATTGCGCGCACGCACGATCACGCGCACGAACGCGCGAGCGCGCAAGCCGCGTCCGCGATGCCCGGCCGCGCGGCGGATCCGCAGTCGCCCGTGCAGGCGTCGCACGCCGCTCCTGCAACAGCGGAATCGCCGTGGCGGCCACGGCCGGCGCGCGCCGAAGCGGCACCGGACGGCCCCGCGCCACCCGTACCTGCGTCACCCGTGCCTACGACACCGCAGCGATCCGGCGCCACCACGGTGGAAGTCCGCATCCATGGCTTCAATGCGTGTCTCGCGGCCTTCGCCGCGCGGCCGCACGATCTGCGCAAGGTGTATCTGCTGCAGTCGCGGCTGCATGCCTTGCGCGACGTGCTGGCGTGGTGCGTGCAGCATCGGCTCGGCTACCGCGTGGTCGAGGAGGCGGACCTCGCGAAACTGGCCGGGTCCACGCATCACGAAGGTCTGTGCTTCGACATGAGGCGTCGCGACCAGCCCGACCTGGCGCAGCTGCTCGCCACGCTGCCGGCATCGCGGCCGGCGTGCCTGCTGTGGCTCGACGGCGTCGGCAATCCGCACAACTTCGGCGCGGTGCTGCGTTCGGCCGCGCACTTCGGCGTTGCCGGCGTGCTGTTGCCGCCGGGTTCGACGCTGACCCTGTCCGGTGCCGCGTACCGGGTGGCGGAGGGCGGCGCTGAGGCCGTGCCCGTGGTCAGGCTCGACAGCGTGCCCGACGCGATGCGGGCGCTGCACGCGGCGGGCTTCACGCTGGCCGCAACGTTGCCACGTGCGGCCACGTCGATCCACGCCGCCGATCTCCCGCCGCGCACCGTGTTCGTGCTCGGTGCCGAGGGCGACGGCATGCAGGCGGCGCTGATCGACGCCTGCGGCTTGCGCGTCACCATTCCGGGCACCGGTCGGGTGGAGAGCCTCAACATCGCCAACGCCGTCGGCGTGCTGCTGTCCGAGCACTGGCGACGCCACGCCGGCCACTAGCGTATTGGCGCGGTTCACGCGCGGCCGGTATCGTGCACCGGCTTTGTCCTGCGGAGACCTGCATGCGTGTTGTCCCGATCCTCGGTCTTGCCTGCGCCCTTGCGTTCGGCGCAACGTCGGCGCTGGCCGCGCGCAGCAGTTACGACGTGGACTACCGCGTCCAGTTCCTGCCCGACACCGGCAAGGCGCGCGTCAGCATCGCGATCGAACCCGACACCGGACACGTGTCGCGCCTGGTGTTCGACATGGATCCGTCGCGCTACAGCGAGATCGACGGCGACGGCACCGTGGCCCGGGACGGCGACAGCGTGCGCTGGGAACCGCCGGCGGACGGCGGCACGCTGACCTATCTGTATGCCGTCGACTGCAAGCGCGGCAACGGCGCCTACGACGCGCGCATCACGAAGGACTGGGTCATCGTGCGCGGCGATGACCTCGTGCCCGCTGCTCGGGTGACCTCGAGCAAGGGCGCCGATTCGCGCGCGCGGCTGCACCTCGAACTGCCGCCCGGATGGAGCCACGCCGACACCGGCTGGCTGCCGACGAAGGACGGCAGCGCGTACGTGGTGGTCAACGCGGAGCGACGCTTCGATCGGCCGGTGGGCTGGATCCTCGCCGGCGACATCGGCACCCGCCGCGACGTGGTCGAGGACATGGAAATCGCGGTCGGCGCGCCGAAGGGCGACCCGATGCCGCGCATGGAGATCCTGTCGATGCTCACCGCCACCGCGCCCGCGATGCGCGATGCGTTCGGCACGCTGCCGCCGAAGATCCTGGTCGTCGGCGCCAGCGATCCGATGTGGCGCGGCGGCCTGTCCGGACCGCGTTCGCTGTGGATGCACTCCGAGCGTCCGCTGATCAGCGAGAACGGTTCCTCGACCCTGATGCACGAGGCCGTCCACGTGGTGACGCGCATCCGCGGCGGACGCGGCGACGACTGGATTGCCGAGGGTCTCGCGGAGTTCTACGGCATCGAGCTCATGCGTCGCGCGGGTCTGCTCAGCGACGCGCGCGTCGACAAGTCGATCCAGTGGATGCGTTCGCACGGGCGCGGCGTGAAGACGCTGCACGCCGGCAGCGCATCCGGGCCGCGCACGGCGCGCGCGGTGGCGCTGTTCGCCGATCTGGACCGCGAGATCCGCAGCGAGAGCGGCGGCAAGCGTTCGCTCGACGATGTGGCGCGTGCGCTGATCGCCAAAGGCGGCCGCGTGTCGACGCAGGATGTCCGCGATGCGGCCGAAGACGCCATCGGCGCACCGGCGAAGACGCTGGATTCGCCGCTGCTAGACTGAGTTCTTGCGGCCGCCGCGCGGCCGCTCGCCATCGACCGATCGCGGAACAGGGGCTGCAGGGAGTGTCACGGATGCCGCAGGCACCCGCGCCGGTCGACGCCGGCCATCGCGCCGCGGCGCACGACGTCGATACAGTCGCATCGACGCCGGCACCGCATGGCTCCCCTGCCGTGCGCGCGCGCGGCGTCTGGATCGTGCTGCTCGCGCTGCTGTTCACCGTGAGCGTCGGCACCACGCTGCTGGTGCGTGGCCCGTTCCTGTGGCACGTGCAGCAGCCGGCCGCATGGCAGGGTGCGCTCGAGGCGGCATTGCTGACCGGCCTCGTGTTCCTCGCGCTGCAGTGGCGTGCCGCGCCCGTCGCACGCGCGGCACTGCTGCTGGTGCCGGTCGCGCTTTACCTGCGCCGGCATCACGTGGACGCGGTGCTGCCGATCGTGCTGCTGTATGCGGAGGGCATCGTGCTGCTCGGTGCGCTGGTGCTGCGTTTGCTGCGCGAGACGCCGGGCCGCACGGATGCGTGGCTGCGCGCGACCGTCGCCGGCGTCGCGGGCCTGTCGTTGCTGCTGTGGCTCGGGCAGGCGGCCGGGCTCGGCACGCCGCGCGCGCAACGTCTGCTGGCGGGGTTGGTGTTGTTGCCGTTGCTGGCGTGGCGCTGGCGCGATTTGCAGGTGCCCGGGTTGCTGCGCGCGGCGTTTGCGCTGGAGCGGCCGTTCGAGCGGGTCTGGGCCGCGGCGCTGATCGCGACGCCGCTGGTGCTGTTTGCGCGCAGCAACGCCGTGTTCGGCTTCGACGAAGCGTGGTACGGCCTGCGTCCGGAGCGGGTGCTGGTCGGCGAACGCTCGGTGTTCGAACCGCTCGGCATGGTGTCGCCGGTGCACTATTTTCCCAAGCTCTACGAGGTGCTGTGCCTGCCGCTGAGCGCGCTGCGCGAACACAGCGCGGTGCAGGGGCTCGCGATCGTCTTCGGCGCGGCGATCGCGCGGCTCGCGTTCGACCTGCTGCGCCGCCTCGGCCACGCGCGGACGCCGGCGCTGGCCGGTGCGGTGCTGGTGTGGAGCCTGCCGACGCTTGCGAACACCTCGATCAGCGCCAAGCCCGACGTGTTTGCGGCGTTCTGCCTCGTCGCGATGCTGTGGTTCGGCTGGAACCTGCTGCAGGACGGGCGCCGCGCGGATCTTGCGTGGCTGTTTGCGTGCGCCGGGCTCGCGGTATCGAGCAAGCTGCTGGCGTTGTCGTACGTCGGCGTGCTCGGGTTTGCGTGCCTCGCCGGCCTTGCATGGCAGCGGCTGCGCGCGCCGCCCGCAGGCGACGCGGGCGGTCGCCGCGCCGGCATCGGCGTGCTCGTGCTCGCGACCGGCGTCGGGGTGTGCGTGTGTGCGCGGACGTTCCTGCTCACCGGCATGCCGACCGTCGGGCCGGATGTGCTGGTCGCGCTGTGGCGCGGCCTGGGCATGGAACTGATCTCGCCGGTGGGCACGTTGACGTGGACGCGGCCGCAGGTGTGGTCGGAAGTGCCGGGCAACGTGTTCGGCTGGGTGGTCTCGCCGAGCGATCTGCATCTGCGCACGTCCTGGCCGGGCAACGTCTGGATCTTCCTGCCGCTGCTGGCGTGGCTGCTCGCACGCCGCGCAGGCGGTGCGGTGGCAGCGACGCCTGCGCCACGCTGGCTGCTGTGGGTACTGCCTGCCGCCGCGCTGGCGATGTTCCTGCTGATCCGCTTCAGCAACCGGGGCGGCGACGGCAACTACTTCATGGCGCCGGCCGTGCTCGCGACGGTGGCGGGGCTCGACCTCGTTCTGCGCCGGCCGGCCGCGGCAACGCTGCAGCGGCCGCTGCTGCTCGCGCTCGGCTGCTTTGTCGCGTTGCACGCCATGCTGTGTTTCGTCTCGGCCAGTTGGGGCCTGGGCACGCGTGCCTTCGATCTGGATGTGTCGCGAAGCAACCGCGACTCGCCGGCCACCGTCGCGCAGTCGCTGGCATCGGCAGGGCTCGACGGCGTCGCGCACTGGCTGCACGGGCAGGGCGGGCGGTTGCGCGTGCTCGGACACGGCATGCAGCCGCACATCGGCAATCGCCTGCCGGCGCGTTTCGAGAACCTGCGCGACGCGCTGTACGCCACAGGCGACGTGCCCGCGGACGCATTCGCGCAGCGCCTCGGCTGCACCGGTGCCGTGGCGCTGCTGCTGCCGCGGTCGGTGCCGCCGCCGACGGGGTTCGTCGCGATCGATGCACTCGTCGCGGCGGCGTCGGAGTTTCCCGGACCGGCCGTGCTGTACGAGGACGACGACTGGCGCCTGCTCGCGACCGGCGGCCTGCTGCCGGACTGCGCCGATCCCGCGGCTCAGTCGGCAGCGGGTGGGGTTTGCGGCGTCGAGCCGAACCCCGCGTCGGACTCGGCCGCGAGATAGGCGAACACCGCGTACGCCGCGACCTGCTGATCGAGGGCCGCGGCGTCGACCTTGTCGAGCGTGTCGTTGGCGGTGTGGTGGTAGTCGAAGTAGTCGCTGCCGTCCTGCGCCAGCCAGCCCCAGGCCATGCCGCGTTGCGCCATCGGGCCGATGTCCGGACCGGCGCCGCCCTTGCCCGGCAGGTAGTCGATGCCGAGCGGCGCCAGCGCCGCCGCGATCTGCTGCACCGTCGCTTCGCTTGCTGCAGGCAGTGCGCTGGTCGCGAAACCGTAGATGCGGCCCGCGCCGAAATCGCTTTCGGCGCCGATGCGATGCCGCACGATGGCCGCATCGTCCTGCGCCGCGGCGTAGGTTTTCGCACCGACGATGCCCTGTTCCTCGTTGGCGAAGGCGATGACGCGGATGGTGCGCTTGGGAGGCGTCGGCAGAGCGCCGATCAGCGCGCCGGCGCGCATGGTGATGGCGACGCCTGCGGCGTCGTCGATCGCGCCGGTGCCCAGATCCCAGGAATCCAGATGACCGCCGATGATGACGACTTCGTCGGGCTTCTCGCGCCCGCGGATCTCGCCGATCACGTTGTAGGACGTGGCCTCGCCCTGCGTGCCGACGTCGAGCTCCAGCTGCACCGTCACCGGCTGGCCGCGACGCAGCATGTTGGAGAGCAGGTCGGCGTCGGGATTGCTCAGCGCCGCGGCCGGGATGCGCGCCACGCCGTCGGGGTACCGCTGCATGCCGGTGTGCGGGAGGCGGTCGCTGTCGGTGCCGATGGAACGCAGCAGGTAGCCGACCGCGCCCTTCGAAGCCGCGACGCCGGCGCCGTGCGTGCGGGCCTGGCCCGCGATGCCGTAACCGCCACCGTCGCGCTTGCGTTCCATGCGCAGGCTCACGTATGCGATGCGTCCGCGCGCGGCATCGGCGGGCGCGTCCTTCAGCGCCTGCAGCGATTCGAATTCCACCACCTCCGCCTGCAGCGGCGTGCCGCCGGTGCCGTCGCTCAGACCGAGCGCGGTCACGTGCAGCGGCTGCGGGAACGGCGACAGCACCGCGGCGCGTTCCTCGCCGCGGCGCCAGGCCGGAAACGTCACCGGCTGCGTGCTCACGGTGTCGAAGCCGTTGCGTTCGAACGCGGCTTTCGCCCACGCCACGGCGGCGACGTCGCCGGGCGTGCCGGCCATGCGCGGGCCGACCTCGGTGGTCAGCGATTCCACCAGCGCGTACGCGCCGCTGCCGGCGAGCGCGGTCTCGCGTAGCTGCGCGGCGACGGCGAGCGCGTCGTCGGACAGATCGGGCGACGCCTGCTGCGCGTGAAGCGCAAACGGAACGAGCAACAACAGCGCGAGCGCGGATCGGATCATGCGGCACCTCGGAGGAATGGACGGCGGGCCGCCACGCCGCGCGGCCATGCCCGAATCATAGTGCCGCAGCGCTGCATCTCCGCCCTCGGCTTGCCGATTCGCGCTACTTCGCGCGCAGCAGATCGCGGATTTCGGTGAGCAGTTTTTCCTCGGCCGTGGGCGCGGGCGGCGCCGCCGGCTGCTCGGCCTGCTTGCGGCGCATGCGGTTGACGACCTTCACCGCAAGGAAGATCGCGAACGCGACGATGGTGAACTGGATGATGGTGTTGATGAAATCGCCGATGCCGATGACCACCGCGGGGGTCGTCACCACGCCGGCCGCATCGGTCACCGCCTCGCGCAGCGTGATCACCCAGCGGGAAAAATCGACCCCGCCGATCAGCAGGCCGATCGGCGGCATGATGATCTTGTCGACCAGCGCGGTGACGATCTTGCCGAACGCCGCCCCGATCACCACGCCCACGGCGAGATCGACGACATTGCCGCGTACCGCGAATTCCCTGAATTCCTGGATCATGCCCATGGCAGCCTCCGCATGTGAAAGGACGCGGCGACGCCCCCGACGCGGCCGCGCGCCAATTTACAACGGCGGGCTTCTGCGGCGCGATGTCAGGCGTCGATGCTGCCTTGCAGCTCGACCAAGCCCTCGATGCCGGCATGCCAGCGGTCGCCCGGTGCGAGCGCGGCCACGCCAGCCGGCGTGCCCATGAAGATCAGGTCGCCGGCGCGCAGTTCGAAGCGCTGCGAGAGTTCGTGCACGATGTCGGCCACGCTCCACACCATGTCCGACAGCGGTGCGGACTGGCGGCGTTCGCCGTTGACCTCGAGCCACAGCGTGCGCGCGGCCAGATCGCCTGCGGCTGCGGCCGGCACGAGCTCGCCGGCCGGGGCGGAGCGGTCGAAGCCCTTCGCCACGTCCCACGGCAGGCCTTTTGCCTTGGCCTGCGCCTGCAGGTCGCGGCGCGTGAGATCCAGGCCCACGGTGTAGCCGAACACATGCGCGAGCGCGGCATCGGGCGCGATCGTGCCGTCGACATCGCGCCCGAGCGCGACGACGAGCTCGACCTCGTGATGCAGGTCCCGCGTGGCGCTCGGATACGGCTGTGCCCCGCCGCCGGCGACGATGGCGTCGGCCGGCTTGGCGAAAAACACCGGCGTGCCGCGATCGATGCTCGCACCCATTTCCTTCGCATGCTCGGCGAAGTTGCGCCCCACGCAATAGATGCGGCGGACGGGAAACCGCGCGGACATGCCGCGGATGGCGAGCGACGGAACGGGCGGGGCGGGGATGGCGTAGTCGGTCATGGGCGGCGTCGGCGGAAGCGGCGCGCGCAGCGTAGCAGCAGTGCGGCAACGCGCCGAGTGCGGCGCGCGCAATTCAGCGCCAGTGCATCGGCGCGGGTTCGTCAGCGCCAGTGCAGCGGCGTGCGCGGCTTGTCGACGACCGAGAACTCGCCTTCGATCACGTCCGGATCGGCGGGACGCACCGGGGCCGCACCCGGTGTCGCGCCGCGCAGGTGCAGCCACGCGCGCCGCAGGCCGAATCCGACCAGCACCGCACCTGCCACCAGCACGCCGAACACGGTGAAGAACCCGAGGATCGCCACGCCGATCAGCGCCAGCGCGAAGCGCAGCAGCGGATTGCGGGGCGGTTGCAGGGCGAAGAACATCGGGCGCATCGTGGATTTCCGTGTGCATGGCAGAATGCGGCCATCTCGCAATCAGTATCGGGGCCAACCCCGGGCATCTCAAGTGACCCACGACGCCTCTTCCTCGACCGATGTGACCGCCGAACCCTTGTGCGCACTGCACGAGATTCCCGGCGGCGGGGTGCTCGAACGCGTCGCGCGGGTCGACGGCGAACCCGAGTCGCTGCTGATCCTGCGGCGCGGCGACGAGGTGCACGTGTTCTTCAACGTGTGCCCGCACGCCGGTCGGCGCCTGGATTTCGCGCCCGGCCGCTTCATGCTCGATGCCGACACGCTGCTGTGTGCCGCGCACGGCGCGGCGTTTGCGATTCCCGGCGGTGCGTGCATCGCGGGCCCGTGCCGCGGCGAGCGCCTGCGCGAGGTGCGCAGCGCGGTGCGCGACGGCCACGTCTGGCTCGTGCCAGCGTGAGATGGCGCGCATGAGCGGCGCCACGCCGGGACTGCGCCGGCACGAGGTCCGCACGCTCGCGCTCGGCGCGCTCGGCGGCGCGCTGGAGTTCTACGACTTCATCGTGTTCGTCTACTTCGCCACCGTGCTCGGCGCGCTGTTCTTTCCGCCGGACATGCCGGAGTGGCTGCGGCAGCTGCAGACGCTCGGCATCTTCGCCGCCGGTTACCTCGCGCGGCCGATCGGCGGCGTGCTGATGGCGCACTGGGGCGACCGCATCGGACGCAAGCGCATGTTCATGCTGAGCGTGCTGCTGATGGCGCTGCCGACACTCGCGATCGGACTGTTGCCGACCTACGCGCAGTGGGGCATCGCCGCGCCGATCGCGCTGTTGCTGTTGCGCCTGCTGCAGGGCGCGGCGATCGGCGGCGAGGTGCCAGGCGCATGGGTGTTCGTCGCCGAGCACGTCAGCGAGCGCCGCGTCGGATTCGCCTGCGCCACGCTGACGGCCGGACTCACGTTCGGCATCCTGCTCGGCTCGCTGAGCGCGTCGGCGATCAACCTGCGGTTCACCCCGGCACAGGTGCAGGACTGGGCGTGGCGGTTGCCGTTCCTGGCGGGCGGCGCGCTCGGCGTGGTCGCGGTGTGGTTGCGGCGGTATCTGGACGAGACGCCGGTGTTCGTGGCGCTGCGCGAACGCCGCGCGCTCGCACAGGGCATGCCGCTCGTCACCGTGCTGCGCGCGCACCGCGCGGCGGTGCTGTATTCGATCGGTCTGACGTGGCTGCTGACCGCCGCCATCGTGGTGATGATCCTGCTCACGCCGGTGCTGATGCAGCAGCGCTTCGGCCTGCCGGCAGCGGTGGCGTTGCCGGCCAACAGCATCGCGACGCTGTGTCTGTGCGTCGGCTGCCTTGCGTACGGGCTCGCAGCGGACCGCTTCGGCATCCGCGTCGCGCTCGGTGTCGGCTGCGTGCTGCTTGCGGCGTCGTCGTACTGGCTCTACGCGGTGCTCGCTGCCGGCAGCACCGATCCCGTGCTGCCGTACGCGGTCACCGGACTTGCCGTCGGGGTAGTGGCCGTGGTGCCGGCCGCGATGGTGCGGGTGTTCCCCGCGCCGATCCGCTACAGCGGGCTCTCGTTCTCCTACAACATCGCCTATGCCGTGTTCGGCGGACTCACGCCGCTCATCGTTGCCACGCTCGCGCAACACAGCGCACTCGCGCCGGCACACTACGTGGCCGCGGTGTGCGTGCTCGGCGTGTTGTTGGCGCTCGCACGGGCGCCGCGCACGCCGGCAGCGGGCTGACGTCCGCGTCGAGCCGCCGGACGGCAGACCGCACGCGACCCGGGCGGACCGCGGGCGCCTCAGACGGCTGCGGTGACCACCATCTCGATCTTCCACTCCGGACGCGCCAGCGCCGCCTGCACCGTGGCGCGTGGCGGCGCGTGCCCCGGCACCACCCACGCCTCCCACACCGCGTTCATCGCGTCGAAGTCGACGAGATCGGCGAGGTAGATCTGCGCGCGCAGGATCTTCGACTTGTCGCTGCCGGCCCGCGCCAGCAGCGCATCGATCGCATCGAGCACCTGCCGCGTCTGCCCGGAAATATCCTGCGTGCCGTCGTCGGCGATCTGCCCCGCGAGATACGCCACGCCGGCATGCACCGCCATTTCCGACATGCGCGGGCCGACATCGAAGCGTTCGATCATGGCTGGTACTCCGGCGGGACGATGGGCTGCAGGCTTGCAGATCACGACGGTGCGGGCAAGCCCGGGTATCGCGGGGCGGAAAATGCAAAGGGGCGGCCGTCGCCGGCCGCCCCTGTGTCAGAGCGATGCACGCCAGCGTGCATCGCTGGCGCAAGCGTTCAGTCTTCGAAACCGTCGGCGAAGATCGGCGCGGCGGCCACGCGCAAGGTGAAGTCCAGAGCGACGCTTGCCCCGTGGACATCGGTAGCGGTGACCGTGATCACGTGTTCGCCCAGGTCCGCTTCCGACACCGGGCCCGAAATGACGCCGGTGGCCGGATCGATGACGAGGACACCGGGCAGGCCGTCGGCGGAGTAGGTCAGCGTGTCGCCGTCGGGGTCGCTGAATCCCTGCGCTGTCGCAATGTCGGCGACGGCGCCGACCGGCAGGGTAGCGTCCGGCAACGATGTCGCGACGGGCGCAAGGTTCGCCGTGCCGAGGCCGAAGCCAAAGTCTCGGTTGAGCGCAACCGTGCCGTTTCCGATGCTGACGGCGTAGCTGCCTGACGGCGGCTCGGTCAGGGTGACTGCATCCGGCAGAAGCATGCGCACATCGAATTGTCCAGGCGCCGCGTCGATGCGGTAGTTGCCGAAGCCGTCGGAGACGCCGGAAGGCTCCTCGGTGGTCTCAAGATTCAGCGTCCAGCTTTCGAAGGTGCCGACAGGGTCGCCGAAGTAGTCGGTCACCTGCAGCTTCCAGATGCCATTGACGTCGATCCCACGCAATCTCGACAACGGTTCGACGGGCCTGAAACTGCCGGTGAGAGGCGCGTCCGAGCCCCCGGTTTCGTCGATTCCGATCGATGCGTCGTCGTCGAAGACTGTTCCAAGGAAATTCTCCCCATATGCACTGCCAGAGGTGAGCTTCACCGATTTTCCGTTGGGAGCAGTCAGTGTGATGTGGAGTTGTTCGACCCATGCGTGACTGATCTGCACCATGACGCTGGCTTTTTCGAGTACATGCGTAGTAGCAAGCGCAATCTCGATCTCGTCCGAAACGCCGGCGTGATCCGCGTCGGGAATGACAAGTGCCGGAGTGCTCTCCACCGACGTCACGGCGGGGCTGTCGGGGACTCCGTTGGCATTTGCGTCGACGAAAACGTTTTCCCCGACGAGCGGGAGGTCTGGCTCGCCGAGGTCACCATTCTCGTCGACATCGGCGTAAACCGTGCCGTAGATGCTGCGACGGCGTAGCTGCGCAAAGTCAACTCCCAGGTTGTTTCCCAGACCGGTGACGTCGATTTCGTGGAATCCGGGTGCGGGCGCGGTTGAGAGCCAATCTTGGTCATCGACTCCAACGCGATAGATGTCGGGAGCGAGGTCGACGAAGGTGTAGCCACCGAGCTCGTCGGTGAGCATGTGCGGCTCTGCACCGGTTTGCAGCGTCAGCGACCACTGTTGCAGGGCGCCGTCGTCCGAATCGGGCGACAGATCGACCGCCTCCAGTGTCCACGTGCCGTTGGGATCGATTCCCGCCAGCGCTCCGAGCGGTTCCCGGGGTGTGAATACGCCGGTGTAAGGAGGGGGAGCAAAATCGAGCGGCACGGCCGCGTTATCGTCGAACACTGTGCCTGAGAAATTCTGACCGCCGTTCAACGGGCCGAGCCCTGGCCGGTCGGCCAGCGTGACGCTCTGTCCGTTGGGGGCAACAAGCCGGACGAGCACATCCCCGATCCATGAGTGATCGACGTCGATTGCGACGGTGAGCCCATCCAGACGCTGCGGCAGGCCAATGACTTCGAACGAGTGCGACGTCTGAGCCGTGTCCTGGCCGAACACCAGCCCGAGGTTCGGTTCGCTGTTCATGGTGTGCAATGTCGAGGGATCGCGTACACCATTGGCGTTGCTGTCGAGGTAAACGGTGGCGGCATGCCGAAAGGGATCCCCTGGGTCGGCAAGGCCATTTCCATTCCAGTCCTCGAACACGCTGCCGCCAATCGAAATCGATGTCACCGTCACCTTGATCGGGAATGAAAAGGCCGGCGCCTGCGGGTCATTGGTTTGCAGTGTCAGCTCGGCTTCATACGTGCCTGCCTGATCGCCGATGAATCCAAGTGTAAACGTCGTGGATTCGCCAAGCGCGAGCTGCGTTGCTCCAACGGGCTCGTCGACAGCGAACTCCGGCGCGCCGGCAAGCGAGAGCGCGCCGAGGTTGAGGACTTCGGTGCCCGTCGAGACAACGTTGAAGGTAATCGGCAACAGCGTGCTTGCTACCGCGGAAAATTCCAGTTCACCGGTATGCTGAACTTCGGCGCCTTCGACGAAGACGCGGACGTTCGCGTTGCCGACAGCTGCAACCGCCGAGGCGGCGTTGATTCGACCAAACCCGTACTCGGCGTTGAACCCATCGTTATACGGAACGGGACCGACCTTGTCCGCATTGAGCATGAGCAGGGCGCGTACGTCTGCGCTGTTCAACGTTGGATCGACGCCAAGCAGCAACGCACCAACGCCCGCAGAAAGCGCGGATGCAGCGCTGGTGCCGCCAAAATTGTTGGTGTAGTCGAGATCCGGAAGGCCGTTGAGGCCGTCTTCACCTTGGCGGTCCGTGGAGGTGATCCCCGAGGAAGCAATGTCATCACTGGGAGCGACCAGGTCAAGCTGAGGGCCGAACTGACTGTAAGTTGCGCGAACATCCTGGCTGTTTGATGCGCCGACCGCGATTACGCCCGCGATGGTGCCAGCCAACGATGCAGGGTAGGTGATTTCGCTACTCGCGAAGTTGCCGCTGGAGAAAAAATTCGCAGTGCCCAGTCCGTTTCGGCCGTGGTCGGCAGCCCATTGCAGTGCATCCTCGACCACGCTGGTCGGCGCTCCGTAGCCCCAGCTGCTGTTGGCGATATCCGCACCATGCCAAGTGTTGTCGCCCGGATTTCGGCCGCGCCCAGCCGAATACGCCAGCGCGGAGGCGATGTTTGCGTCATCTGTCGCAGAACCATCGCTGAAGATGCGCGCGGCGAAGATGCGCGCTCCGAAAGCAGCCCCGGTAATGCCCTGCGCGTTGTTGCCGCGACCGGCTGCAACGCCGGCAAGCGGTGTTGCGTGGAAGTCATCGGGCGTGGTGGCACCGGGATTGTTGTCGCCCAGTCCGCCACTGGTGAAATCCCAGCCGATAGTGTCATCGATGTAGCCATTGCTGTCGTCATCGACGCCGTTGGCGGGGATCTCGCCCGGGTTCTGGAAGATGGCGAGGTCCGGATGGCCCATGTCCGGGCCGTCGTCGACGATGGCGATCACGATGTCGGATGCGCCCGAGGGCACCAGATCCCACGCTTCTTTCAGATGCGCATCGGCACCGGGCGTGCCAAAGCTCTGGCCGGTGTTGTCGAGGTGCCATTGGTCCGGAAACAGCGGATCGTCCGGAGTGAACTGGCGTTTGCGCTCCTGGAAGAAGTTGGGCTCGGCCCAGAGGATCCGCGGGTCGTCCTGCAGCGCTGCGGCCAGTGTCAGTACCGCCTCGCCCGCGCCGGCGGAGGCGCGGGCGACGAACGCGTCCGAACTCGCCACGCGCTGCGCGCCGGCAAAGCGTGCGTCTGCGAAGAAATCCTGTTCCGACACACCCGGGCGCAACCGCACCAGAAGCTCGTCGGTGGCGATCGCATAACTGGCGTACTTCGTATTGATGAACACGGGCGCGCTCCACGCCACCACCGGCTCTGCCGCAAGGCGAGTCATCGCTGCAGCGAGGCTGTCGTATGCGCGTGCCGGCGACTGCTTTGCCGAGTCGGCGAGCGACGTGCTGGCAAACACCGCAAGTCCGCTACGCAGGCGACGCTCCGGCACGAATCCGGCCAGCGGTCCGGCGCCGCGGGTGAGCTCGTTCACAGCCTGCGCGGGTGCATCGGACTTGAGCTGCACGACGATCTGGTCGACGCGCCTAACCAGATCGTAACGCACGCCCTTGACGCTGTAGTGATCGCCCTGCCAGAGGGTCGGCTGACCGCGGACGGCGGGCTCGGATGGCGGCTTGTCGGGCTGAGACGGGGCGTGTGCCGCAAGACGTGCCGGCGCAGCCGACAGTCCGATGGGCAGCAAGAAGACCGCCAGCGCAAGCGCCAGCGGTGTTCCGCCGAATCCGGATCGTTTCATGATGCAGGGTCCATTCTGATTATAGTTGCGGCACAAATTGCCGCGCTGGGTATCCGTTTCCTACTGACCCCTGCGTTGCAGTCGCGCGACGTCGACACACGTTCCGTGTGTGTTCGAGCCGCTGCGAATCTCGCGCGCACCTCGGTTCAAACGACCCTGCAGAAGAGTCGTCCGTCCCTGTCCGCGCAAGTAACAAATCGTCGACCACAGCCTGTCGACGGTCAACCCAGAAAGAGCAGGGCCGATGCATTGCAGACGTGTCCGAAGCGACCTGCGCGCAAGGTGCCAAAGTGCCTCAGGCAGTTGATTTTCTGGGGCTCCAACGCTCGGTACGACGCGTAGTGCGAACGAGGTCGACAAAAAAACAATACCGACGCGACATTTTTTTCAATACAAACCGCTCCGGAGTTTGAGCCGATTCGTGGTCTCCGAATAGGCGGCGCGTGGCTTGAGACTACGGGCGGCGGTGCCGTGGACAGGTTCTGCGCGATTTCTGCGCGTGCGCCGTTGTAGACAAACAAAAAGGGGCGGCCGTCGCCGGCCGCCCCTGTGTCAGAGCGATGCACGCCAGCGTGCATCGCTGGCGCAAGCGTTCAGTCTTCGAAACCGTCGGCGAAGATCGGCGCGGCGGCCACGCGCAAGGTGAAGTCCAGAGCGACGCTTGCCCCGTGGACATCGGTGGCGGTGACCGTGATCACGTGTTCGCCCAGGTCCGCTTCCGACACCGGGCCAGAAATGACGCCGGTGGCCGGATCGATGACGAGGACACCGGGCAGGCCGTCGGCGGAGTAGGTCAGCGTGTCGCCGTCGGGGTCGCTGAATCCCTGCGCTGTCGCAATGTCGGCGACGGCGCCGACCGGCAGGGTCACGTCCGGCAACGATGTCGCGACGGGCGCAAGGTTCGCCGTGCCGAGGCCGAAATCGCGGTTCACCGCAACGCCGTCCTGCGCGATGGGTACGAGATAGTTGCCGCTGACCGGCTGCGTCACCGCGAGGCCGTCCGGCACGATCAGGCGCACGTCGTAGACGCCAGGCACCACGTCGAAGCGGTAGTTGCCGAACGTGTTGCTCGTCGCCTGTGGCTCAGGCCGATACTCCATCTCCAGTGTCCAGCTGTCGAGGGTGCCAACGTCGAACCCGTAGAGATCGCCGACGAACAGCGTCCAAAGCCCGTTGACGTTGACGCCATTGAGTGTCGACAACGGTTCGACCGGCCGGAATTCCCCGGTGAACGGTGCGTCGAACTCGGAGACCTCCGTAATGCTGGCCGCGGCATCGTCATCGAACACGGTGCCGGAGAAGTCGTTTCCACCGCCGCCATTGTTGGCAGTCAGTTGCACGATGCGCCCGTCGGGCGCCCCGAGGAAGACGACAAGGTCGCCGACATAGGTGTGGGTGATGTCGATCTCCACGCGCAGGTCGACCAGTGCCCCGACCGGAAACGGCTCGTCGACCGCCATCATGTCGAACACGCCGAACGGGTCGGCATCCGGGATCGCGAGCCCCGGCGCCTGCGTGTAGCTCGCCGCCACAGGGTCTGCGATGACGCCGTCGCTGTTGCCGTCGAGGAACACGGCGGCGTCAGCGACCGGCGCTTCGTCGGGCTCGGCCGTGCCGTTGGCGTTCGCATCGTCGTAGACGCGACCGTAGATGGCGTGCTGGCGCACCTGCCCGAAGTCGAAGCCGACGTTGTTCTCGCTGCCGACCACCTGCACCTCGTGGCTGCCGCCGAACGGTTCCGTCACGGTCCAGCCGGGCGCGTCGACGGCAACGTGGTAGGTGTCGGGCGCAAGGTTGAGGAAGCGGTAGTCGCCTGCGTCGTCCGTGACGGTGATCGGTTCGGCGCCAGTGAACAGTGTCAGGCTCCATTGGTTCAGCGTGCCGTCGTCTTCGGCCGGGAACATGTCGGTGATCTCGAGCGTCCAGTCGCCGTTGGGGTCGATACCCGCGAACGTCGCCAGCGGCTCGACCGGCCGGTAGGTCAGGGTGTACGGCGGCGCGGCACCGTTGATCGGCAGCGACGCGTCATCGTCGAACGTCGAGCCGGGATAGTCGTCGGCGTCGTTCAACGGACCGCCGGGCTGGTCGGCAAGCACAATGGCCTGGCCATTTGGTCCGATCAGGCGAACGACGGTGTCGCCGATCCACGAGTGCGTCACGTCGAGCGTGACCGTCACGCGGTCGAGCGGCACGTCGATGCCGGCCACCTGGAGGGTGTGGGTGACCTGCACCGGCGCCTGTCCGAAGCCGAGTCCGAGCGGGCCGCCGCTGTCGATGCCCTGCTGCGTCGAACCTTCCAGCGTCCCGTTGCCGTTGAGGTCGAGGTAGACGGTCGCACCGACGCGCGCCGGATCGCCCGCGTCCTCGATGCCGTTGCCGTTCCAGTCCTCGAACACGTGGCCGCCGATCGAGACCGGCTGCACGTCGACATGGATGGGAATCGAGAAAGCCGGTGTCTGCGGATCGTTGCTCTGCAGCGTGACGACCGTGTCGTAGCTGCCCGCCTGTCCGGCGAGGAAACCGATCGAGAACGCGGTCGATTCGCCGAGCTCCAGCGCGGTGTCGCCGAGCGGCTGCTCGAGGGCGAACTCCGGGGCGCCGGCGAGGGCGAGGCCGCCGAGCGTCAGCGTTTCGCTGCCCGCCGACACCACGCTGAACGTGATCGGGAGGGTGTCGCCGGCCACTGCGGTCAGCGGCAACTCGATCGAGTGCTGCACTTCCTCGCCCTCGTGGAACACACGAATCTGGGCGCTGCCGATCGCCGCGACCGCGGCTGCAGCATTGATGCGGCCGTAGCCGTATTCCACGTTGAAGCCGTTGGTATAAGGCAGCGCACCGATCTTGTCGGCCGTGCCGCGCAGCAGCGCGCGGATGTCGGACACCGTCAGCGTCGGGTCGGCGCCGAGCAGCAATGCGCCGACGCCGGCTGCCAGCGGCGTTGCAGAACTGGTGCCGCCGAAACTGTCGGTGTAGTCGAGATCGGGCAGACCGTTGAGGCCGTCGGCGCCGAGGCGATCGGTGGTGGTGATGCCGAGCGTGCCGCCGTTGCTCGGCGCCACGAGGTCGATTTCCGGTCCGTACTGGCTGTAGCTCGAGCGTTCGTCCTGGTTGTTCGACGCGCCGATCGCGATGACGCTGGGCATCGTCGGCGACAGCGACGCGGGATAGCTGACTGCATCGACGCCCGCATTGCCGGTTGCGAAGAAGTTGCTCGTGCCGAGCCCATCACGGCCGTTGTCCGCGGCCCACTGCAACGCGTCCTCGATCGCCGTGGCCGGCGCGCCACCACCCCAGCTGTTGTTGGTGATGTCGGCACCGTGCCATGGGTTGTCGCCCGGCATGCGGCCGCGACCGGCCGCATAGGCGAGGGCGGAACCGATGTTGGCATCGTCGGTCGCATTGCCGTCGTCGCCGAAGATGCGCGACGCGAAGATGCGTGCGCCGAATGCAGCGCCGGTGACCCCCTGCGCGTTGTTGCCGCGCGCTGCGGCCACGCCGGCGACCGGCGTCGAGTGATAGTCGGTCGGCGTCGTCGCGCCCGGATTGTTGTCGCCCAGACCGCCACTGGTGAAGTCCCAGCCGATGGTGTCGTCGACGTAGCCGTTGCCGTCGTCGTCGATGCCGTTGGCGGCGATTTCGCCCGGGTTCTGGAACACGGAAAGATCGGGGTGGTCCATGTCCGGGCCGTCGTCGACGATGGCGATCACCACGTCCGAGGCGCCCGACGGCACCAGATCCCATGCCTCCTCGAGATGTGCATCGGCGCCGGGCGTGCCGCCGCCCTGGCCGGTGTTGTCCAGATGCCACTGGTCGGCGAACAGCGGATCGTCCGGGGTGAACTGGCGTTTGCGCTCCTGGAAGAAGTTCGGTTCGGCCCAGAGGATGCGCGGATCGTTCTGCAACTCGCCAGCCAGCGCGAGGACTGCGGTACCGGCGCCGGCCGACGCCCGCACGACGAACGCGTCCGAGCTCGCCGCACGCTGTGCGCCGGCAAAGCGTGCATCGGCAAAGAACGCCTGCTCGGACACGCCGGGACGCAGCCGCACGAGGAGTTCATCTGTGGCGACCGCATAGGAGCCGAACGTCGTATTGACGAACACGGGTGCGCTCCACGCCACCGCGGGCTCGGCCGCAAGGCGCGACATGGCCTGACTGACGCTGTCGTAGGCGCGCGCCGGCGACTGCGACGCCATGCTTGCGAGCGACGCGTTGCCGAACACCGTCAGCCCGGCACGCAGGCGCCCTTCGGGCACGAACCCGTCGAGCGCGCCGCCGGCGCGGGTCAGCTCCTCGACCGTCTGCGACGGCGCGTCGGGCCGAAGCTGCACGACCACCTGGTCGGCACGTCGGACGAGGTCGTAACGCACGCCCTTCACGCTGTAGTGATCGCCATGCCAGACCGTCGGCAGGCCGCGGACCGCGGGTTCCGCGGTCGGTTTCGCAACAGCTGCGGGCGCGTGCGTGGAAAGACGTGTCGGCGCTGCCGACAGTCCGATGGGCAGCAGGAACACTGCCAGCGCGAGCGCCAGCGGTGTTCCGCCGAATCCGGATCGTTTCATGGTGCAGGATTCCTTGTCAGGTCGATGCGCGGCACTGATGGCCGCGTTCTGGTTCCGTTTCCGTTTGACCCCTGCCTTGCATCCGCGCGGTCGATCCGCCGTCCGTGTGCGGTCGAAACTCGCGGCACCGTGCACGCGTCTCGATCGATCCCGAGGGGATCGCCGAGGGTCAGGCGGGCAACGTGCAGGGATCGTCGACCAGTCGCTGCGGGGTGGTCAACGCAGACGCTTCCCAGGCAACACGCGTACGCGCGACGTGCCGTTCGTGTCAGCGGTGTGCCGAAAGCACGGCCAAGGTGTTGTGCGGAAAGGAAGATGTTCTTCGCTGCGGCGCTGCGTGTTTACGCGCAGGCAAACAGTTCGATACGGATGTCTAACGAATGCGACAAAAGAATCTATGGGAATCGATTCGTTGTTAACGCCGATTCGTCGCAGTCGATGGCGTCTGGCCAGCAGATCCGGCGCGAACGGAGTCCACCCAGCATCGTTCTGCGCCACCACCTCAGTAAATGAGGTTCACCACACCCAGCATCACCACCACATACAGCGCCGTGAGCGGCAGTCCCACGCGCAGGAAGTCCCAGCCGCGGTAGCCGGCGGGGCCGGCGACCATTGACAGCACCGGATTCGAGACGCTGATGAGGTTGGTGGACGCCGACAGTCCGACGATCAGCGCGAACGGCAGTGGCGCCGCGCCCGAGGAAATGGCGATGTTGATCGCCATCGGCACCATGATGGCGGTGGCGCCGACGTTGCTGACCACCAGGCCCAGCACGATGGTCAGCAGCGCGACCGCGGCCTGCAGGGTCCACACGGGCACGTCGCCGAGGCGTTCGAGCGTGCCCTGCGCGATCCACGCCGCAAGGCCCGACGAATCCACCGCCCAGCCGAGCGGGATCAGGCTCGCCATGAGGAACACCGTCTTCCAGTTGATCGCCGCGTATGCCTCGTCCATGTTCAGCACGCCGGTCAGCAGCATGCCGATCACGCCGGCCATCAGCGCGATCGGCACGGCGACCTGGTGCGACAGCGCGAGTGCCAGCGCCGCACCGAAGATCACGAGCGCGTGCCAGAGCTTGTGCGGCCGCTGCTCGTCCTTCGGATAGTCGGTGACGACGACGAAGTCGCGCGATTCGGCCGCCAGCGCCAGATCGCGCCAGATGCTGTGGAACACCAGCATGTCGCCGGCGCGCAGGGTCACGCTGCGGATGTCCTCGCGCAGCACTTCGGTGCCGCGGTTGATGGCGAGCACGCTGATGCCGTGGCGCTTGCGCAGGTGCAGGTCGCCGAGCGTCTGGCCGATGAAACGCGAGTTGGGCGGGATCACCGCTTCGGAAATGCCAGCGCGGCTGGGGTTGAAGAGGTCGCCGAAGTTGCGCAGGCGGGTCTGCATGCGCATGAGATTGTTCTGGGCATAGTCCCCGATGGTCTGGCGCCGGCCCATCACGCCGAGCACGCTGCCGACCCAGATCATCTGGTCCGCCGGCGGCGCCAGGCGCGACTCGTTGCCGGACTTGAGCGCGAGCAGCAGCGGCGCGTTCTTCTGCGCCTCGGCCTCGCCGATCGACATGCCCACGAGCGGGCTCTCGGCGGTGACGGTGAGCTCGAACACCTCGCCCTCGATGCCGTAGGTGCGCGCGAAATAACTCTCGGTGCGGGCCGGCGCCACGCCCTTGTCCTCGGCCTTGCCGAAGAAGCGCTTGCCGAAGAGGCGGAAATACACCAGGCCCAGCAGCAGCAGCGCGATGCCCACCGGCATCGGCGCGAACATCGGCAGCGGCTGCAGCGTGGCCACGCCCGAGGGCAGGTTGCGGTTGGCCGAGGCGAGCAGGTCGTTGAGCATGATCAGCGGCGAATTGCCGACCATCGTCAGCGCGCCGCCCATGATGACCGCCACCACCATCGGCATCAGCAGGCGCGCGACGGTGACGCCGCTGCGCGCCGACAGGCGCGAGGTCACCGGCAGGAACAGCGCGGTCACGGCCGGGTTCTGCATCACCGACGAAATCAGGCCGGCCGCGGCCGAATTGAACAGCACGAGGCGTTCCTCGTTGCCTTTCGAACGACGCAGCAGCCAGCCCGCGAGCCGGTTGAGCACGCCGGTGCGGTCGAGGCCGGCGCCGAGAATCATCGTTGCGATGACGCTGATCACTGCGGTGCCGGCGAAGCCGTCGAACAGCTGCTCGGCGGGCACCAGATCCAGCAGGCCGAGCGCCACCAGCACCAGCAGCGCGACCACATCGTTGCGGACCCGCTCCCAGACGAACATCACCATCGTGAAGGCGACCAGGCCCAGCACGAACAGCATGTCGTTGGTGAGGCTCAGGCTGCGCTGGCCGAGCTCCAGCTCCATCACGCCGCCTGCGCGCGCGGCGCGTTGCTCGGCGAAGCGGGCGCGGCAATGCGGTTCACGCCGGATCCCGTCTCCGGTAGAGCAGATCCCACACGCCGTGGCCCAGGCGCTGGCCGCGTGCCTCGAAATGCGTTTCCGGCCGCCATGCGGGGCGCGCGAACCAGCCGCGCGGGCCGGCTTCGTTCTCGAACTGCGGGTCGGCGTCGAGCACGTCCCACATGTGTTCGGCGTACGCCTGCCAGTCGGTGGCCAGGTGCAGCAGGCCGCTGACGCGCAGCTTGCGCGCGAGCAGGCGTGCGAACGTGGACGAAACGAGACGGCGCTTGTGGTGGCGCTTCTTCGGCCACGGATCGGGGAACCAGATGCGGACCTCGTCGAGGCTGGCATCGGCGATATCGTGCTCGAGCACATCCACGGCATCGTGGTTGTAGATGCGCACGTTGCTCGCGCCGTCGTCGGCCAGTGCGTTCAGCAGCCGCCCGACGCCCGGACGATGCACCTCGATCCCGATGAAGTCGCGCGCCGGTTCGTTGCCGGCGGCGAACCGCAGCGCTTCGCCGTTGCCGAAGCCGATCTCCAGCACGCGGTCGGCGTGGCGGCCGAACACGGCGTCGAAATCGCGTGCGGTGCCGAGCGGTTCCAGTCCGTACTGCGGCCAGTGCAGTTCGAACGCGCGGTCCTGTGCCTCGGTGAGGCGCCCCTGGCGCAGCACGAAGCTGCGGATCGCCCGGCGTGGCGAGGCGGCGTCCGGCGCAGGCGTGGCCTCGCTCATCCGATCAGGCCGTCGACCGGCGACGAGGCGCTGGCAAACCGCTTGCGCGGAATCCGCCCGGCGAGGAAGGCCTCGCGCCCGGCGTCCACCGCCTTGCGCATCGCACTCGCCATCAGCACCGGGTTTTTCGCACCCGCAATGGCGGTGTTCATCAGCACGCCGTGGCAACCCAGTTCCATCGCGATGGCGGCATCGGACGCGGTGCCGACGCCGGCGTCGACGATGATCGGCACGGTGGCGTTCTCGACGATCTCCAGCAGGTTGTAGCGATTCTGCACGCCGAGCCCGGAGCCGATCGGCGCGGCCAGCGGCATCACGGCGACGCAGCCGATCTGTTCGAGGCGCTTGGCGAGGATCGGATCGTCCGAGGTGTAGACCATCACATCGAAGCCGTCGGCAACCAGTCGCTCGGCCGCGGCCAGCGTGGCCACCACGTCCGGGTACAGCGTGCGCGCATCGCCGAGTACCTCGAGTTTCACGAGCGTGTGCCCGTCGAGCAGTTCGCGTGCGAGCTGGCAGGTGCGCACGGCATCGTCGGCGGTGTAGCAGCCGGCGGTGTTGGGCAGGATGGTATAGCGGTCGGGCGGCAGCACGTCGAGCAGGTTCGGCTCGTCCGCGCTCTGGCCGATGTTGGTGCGGCGGATCGCCACGGTGACGATCTGGGCGCCGGCGGCGTCGGTGGCGGCGCGGGTCTGCTCCAGATCGCGGAACTTGCCGGTGCCGGTGAGCAGGCGCGAGGTGTAGCTGCGGCCGGCGATGATCAGTGGATCGGCAGAAGGCGTGTTGGCGTGCATGCTCCGATTATCGCCGAGCCGGCACAGGGAAAGGAAATCGATCGCCGAGGCGATTCAGCCGCCGCCCATCGCATGCACGAGCTCGACGGTGTCGCCGTCGTCCAGCACGTGGGTCGCGTGGCGGCCGCGCGGCACGATCTCCCGGTTCACTTCCACGGCGACGCGACGCTCGCCGTGGCCGAGTTCTGCCAGCAGCGCGGCGATGGTGGTGCCGTCGGCGAGGGTGTGCGGCTCGCCGTTGAGGAGGATGGTCATGCGTGCGATTCGAATGCGCGAGAGCGTGCGATTGTATGCCTGCAGGCGGCACCGGGGCCGCTCCGGTACGACGCACGTCGCATTGCCGCCCGCGCGGGGCACCGCTATGATCGATGCCCGCGCGGGCGTAGCTCAATGGTAGAGCTGTAGCTTCCCAAGCTACTGACGTGGGTTCGATTCCCATCGCCCGCTCCATCTCGATGTCCTGTTCCGGGATTTCGCCTTCCCGACAGGCGCGTGCGCGCGGGAGATAGCCGACAACGGCTGGTCGGAACGCCGCCGACGACATCGCGCAGCTCAGGCCGATGAGCATGACGATGAGCGGCGCCCGGCATCGACCTGCGTCCAACGGCCGGTGCTTGGCCTGCCGCAACACGCACCACCCATCACACGGCCTCCGGTCGTAACGGGTTCTCCCGATGCAGCAGGCGATAGAACGCCGGCAGCACCAGGAGCGTGAGCAAGGTGGAGGAGGCGATGCCGCCGATGACGACGGTGGCCAGCGGCCGCTGCACTTCGGCGCCCGCACCGACATTGAACGCCATCGGCACGAAGCCCAGGGACGCCACCAGCGCCGTCATCAACACCGGACGCAGTCGGCCGAGTGCGCCGCCGCGAATCGCCTCGTCCACTCCCAGGCCGTCTTCGCGCAGTTTCCGGATGAAGGCCAGCATCACCACGCCGTTGAGCACCGCCACGCCCGACAGTGCGATGAAGCCGACACCCGCAGAGATCGACAAGGGCATGTCGCGCAACCACAGCGCCAGCACGCCGCCCGTCAACGCCAACGGCACACCGCTGAAAATCACCACCGCATCGCGGCCCGAACCGAACGCCATGAAGAGCAGGCCGAAGATGGCCACCAAGGTCACCGGCACCACCACCGACAGCCGTTGGCCGGCGTTGATGAGCTGCTCGAAGGTGCCGCCGTAGTCGACCCAGTAGCCGGCCGGCACATCGACTTGGGTTTCGATTGCCCGGCGCAGCTCGGCGACGAAGGAGCCCAGGTCACGGTCGCGCACGTTGGCGGTGATGACGATGCGCCGCTTGCCGTTCTCGCGGTTGATCTGGTTGGGGCCTTCGACCGCCTCGATGGTGGCCAATTCCCGCAATGGGACGACGGCCGGCGCGCCGCTGGTCCAGTTCGCACCGCGGCTGGTCTCGTCCGTGCCGGTGGCCGAGGATGGCAATGGAATGGGCAGGTCCGCCAGGCGCGCGGGGTCGCTGCGCACCTCTTCGCCCAGCCGCACCACCAGGTCGAACCGGCGGTCGCCCTCGTACAACTGGCCTGCGGTCTCGCCACCGACGGCGACCCCGATGGCTTCTTGCACCGCCACCTGGTTCAAGCCGTGGCGTTCCAGCCCGGCGGGGTTGGGCGTGATGGTGAGCCAGGGCAGGCCGGTGGTTTCTTCGAGCCGCACATCGGCGGCTCCGTCAACGGTCTTCGCCACAGCCTCGATACGCGAACCGACACGGTTCAAGACATCCAGATCATCGCCGTAGAGCTTGATGGCAACGTCGGCACGCACGCCCGAGATGAGTTCGTTCATGCGCATCTGGATGGGCTGGGTGAACTCGTAGTTGTTGCCAGGCACCTCGCGCGCGGCAGCTTCAATCTCGGCCAGCAGGTCGGCCTTGGGCTTGCGCGGCTCGGGCCAGTCCTCGCGCGGTTTGAGCATGATGAAGGTGTCGGCCACCGATGGCGGCATGGGGTCCGTCGCCACCTCCGGCGTGCCGATCTTCGAGAACACCCGCTCGACCTGCGGCAATGCCGACAGCCGTGTCTCGATGCCCTGTTGCATCGCCACCGATTGCGCAAGGCCGGTGCCTGGAATGCGCATGGCGTGCATTGCCACGTCGCCCTCGTCGAGGCTGGGGATGAACTCCGACCCCAGGCGCGTGGCCAGCACTCCCACGCCGACCACCAACACGGCAGCCGCCAGCACGATCGGCACCCGCAGGCGCAGCACCGTGGCCAGGGCGGGCTGGTAGACACGCCGCGCCGCGCGCACCACCACGCTGTCCTTCTCCTGCACCTTTCCGCCCAGAAACACCGCGATCGCGGCGGGCACGAAGGTCAGCGACAAGACCATCGCCGCCGTCAAGGCCAGCACCACGGTGAAGGCCATGGGGTGGAACATCTTGCCCTCGATGCCCGTCAGGGCGAACACGGGCAGGTACACGGCCGTGATGATGGCCACACCGAACAGGCTGGGTCGGATGACCTCGGCCGTGGCCGTGGCGGTCAGTTCGAACCGTTCCTCGCGCGTGAGCACGC
The DNA here is from genome assembly GCF_014202825.1 of Chiayiivirga flava. Classification (GTDB taxonomy): domain Bacteria; phylum Pseudomonadota; class Gammaproteobacteria; order Xanthomonadales; family Xanthomonadaceae; genus Chiayiivirga; species Chiayiivirga flava. The sequence goes on from NZ_JACHHP010000004.1 coordinate 350,913, forward strand.
GGCCCAGCGCATGCTGGCGTTCGCCGAAACGCCGCAGGCAGTTCTCGATGATGATGACGGCACCGTCGACGATGAGCCCGAAGTCGAGCGCGCCCAGGCTCATGAGGTTGCCGGACACCCCGCCGCGCAGCATGCCGGTGATGGTCATCAGCATCGCGATCGGAATGACGGCCGCAGTGATGAGGGCGGCCCGGAAGTTGCCCAGCAACACCAGCAGCACCACGATGACGAGCAGCGCACCTTCGATCAGGTTCTTCGACACCGTGGCGATGGTGCGGTCGACGAGCAAGGTGCGGTCGTACACCGGCGTGGCGCGCACGCCCTCGGGCAGGCTGCGGTTGATGTCGGCCAGCTTGGCGCCACTGGCCCGGGACACGGCGCGGCTGTTCTCGCCGATGAGCATGAAGACGGTGCCCAGCACGACTTCTTCGCCGTTCTGGGTGGCGGCACCGGTGCGCAGTTCCGGACCCTCCCCGATCCCGGCGACGTCGCGCACGCGAATGGGCACGCCGTCACGGCGGTCCAGCACGATGCGGCCGATGGCATCCAGGTCGGCGATCTGGCCCGGTACGCGCACCAGGTATTGCTGGCCGTTGCGCTCGATGTAGCCCGCGCCCAGGTTCTGGTTGTTGAGCGAGATGGCGGCGACCACATCGTGCATGGTGAAGCCGTAGGCGACCAGCATGGCGGGATCGGGCGTGATGTGGATCTGTCGCTCGAAACCGCCGATGGTGTTGACCTCGGTCACGCCCGGCGTGTTGCGCAACTGCGGTCGCACCACCCAGTCCTGCAAGGTGCGCAGGTCGGTCGCGGTCCACGGCGTGCCGTCGGGTTTCGTCGCGCCCTCGTCGGCGTCGACCGTGTACATGTAGATCTCGCCCAGTCCCGTGGTGACCGGACCCATGTCGGGTTCGAGTCCATCGGGCAGTTGTGCGCGGGCCTGCTGCAACCGCTCGGCGACCTGTTGACGGGCAAAGTAGATGTCGGTGCCGTCTTCGAACACGACGGTGACCTGCGACAACCCGTAGCGCGACAGCGACCGGGTGTGGTCGAGCCCGGACAGGCCGGCCAGTGCCGTCTCGACGGGGAACGTCACCCGTTGCTCGGCCTCCAGCGGCGAGTATCCGGGCGCTTCGGTGTTGATTTGAACCTGGACATTAGTGATGTCCGGGGTCGCATCGATCGGCAGCTTCGTGAAGCTCCATGTTCCCAGTGCCATCAGCGCGAGGGTGAGGAGCAGCGTCAGCCAGCGGTGCGCGATGGCAAGGCGTATCAGTCGTTCGAGCATGGCATCAGTGCTCGTGGCTCGCGGCCGACTTTTCGATGTCGGCCTTGACCAGGTAGCTTTGCTCGACCACGACAGACTCGCCGGCGCTCACGCCCTGCGTGAGTTCCGCGTGGGTCCCATCGCGCGCTCCCGGGGTCACCGATCGGCGTTCGTAGCGTTCGCCTTCCTGCACGTACACCACATCGCGGCCGTCGGCCCGTTGCAATGCGGTGAGCGGCACGCGCAACGCCACCGGGGTTTCGGCCACCGTCACCCGAGCGCGTACGGCGGCCCCGGGTCGCCAGCGGCCGTCGGTGTTGGCGATCGTGGCGCGCGCCACGGTGCTCTGGCTGGCCGTCGCCGTGCCGGGCAACACGCGGTCGAGCCTGGTCTGCACCGCGACGCCGTCGCTCAGGCGCGTGACCTCGACCGGAAGACCCGGGGTGATGTGCTGGGCGTCCGAGCCGAACAGGTGCAGGTCCACCCACAGCGTCGACAGGTCCGCGACTTCGAACAACGGCTGCTCACCGGCCAGATCGCCCACGCTGGCCGAGCGCGACAGCACCGTGCCTGCAATCGGCGCAGTGACGGTGTACGCCGACAGGCTGATGTTGCTCTCGACCGTGGCCAGGGCCTGGCCACGCGAGACGGTGTCGCCCACGCCCACGCGCACGGCGGTGACGGGGCCCGGAAAGCGGGCCACGACGCGCGCATGCCGACCTTCGGCCGTGGTCAGCAAGCCTTGCACCTCATGCTCGTCGCGGATGACGCCAGGGCCCGCCGGCGCGACCACGATGCCGTAGCGCCGGGCGATGTCGGCCTTGATGATGGTGGCTTCGGTGTCCGCTCCGTGTTCGTCGCCGTGGTCGTCCCCGACCTTCTCATGCGCGTGCCCGGCGTCCTCGTCGCCGTGGTTGTTTTCTTCGCCAGGATCATCCGCATCGGCCGCTTCATGGCCGTGGTGGTCGGCCCGGGGCGCAGGCGGGTTGGCGTCGCCGCCGCAGGCCGTCAGGCCCGACGCGAGCAGCAGGGCAAGGATCAACCGGAAGGTCATGGGGTGGACTCCTGCCAGGCCCCGACGGGCGTGGCCGTCAGACGCTGGATTTCGATGAGGGCAAGGTGGGTGGAGCGGGCGGCGGCAATCTGGTCGCGCCGGGCGGCGAGCCAGTCGGCCTGCAGTTGGGCCCATTCGAGGTAGGTGAGCGCGCCGGCCTGATAGGCCGACCGGGCGCTGGCTTCGGCCTTCGACAGCGCCGGCAGGATGGTGGACTCGGCCCGCTGCACGGCCAGCGCCTCGACTTCCGCACGCCCCGAGGCCTCGGCCAGGGTGGCGTACAGCATCAACGCGCCTGCGTCGCGCTCGAAGGCCAGGGCCTCGAGTTCCGCCTCGGCCGACCGAATCCCGGGGGCCGCCCGTGCCTGGCTGCCCAGGGCAATCGACACGCTGCCCAGGAAGGCCGTGTCACCGGTGTCCTGCAGCCGGCGCACCCCCGCCTCCCAGGCGACGTCCGGCCGCGACTGGGTCCGGGCCAACTGGACGCGTGCCTCGCGCACCCGCGTCTCGGACGCGAACTTGCGAAGCTCCGGCGTGCGTTCGAGCAACCGAGCCAGCTCGGCGAACGACGGAAGGACCGGCAATCGCAGCAGGTCGGTGGCCACCCGATCGAAGCCCGGATCCCGCTCGCCCCACGACAGGGCCAGCGTGCGGCGGGCCGCGCGGGCGGTCACCCGGGCGCGGTCCAGTTCAAGCTCGGCGCGCGCCAGCGCGGCTGCGGCCGTCAGCTGGACGGACTGGGGCGAGGCCCCGGCGCGCACGCGCCTGGCGGCCGCCTCGACGGTAGCCTGGCGCTGGGCGACGTGGGTGCGCAGTGCCTCCACCTCGGTTTGGGCCGCGGCAGCCTCCACGAACCGCCTAGCCACCCCCGCCAGCAGATCCAGGCGCTCGGCCTCGATCTGGACGTCGACGGCGGCCACGCGGGCGTCCACCACGGCCACGCGCGCCTGGCGCCTGGCACGGGGCTCGAACGAGGATCCGACCGTGACCGACAGCTCGGCGCCCCCCAGGCCGCCGGTGTCGCCGGTGCCGAGGGCATTTTCGAGGCTGGCGCCCACCACCAGCGGGGGGCGCTGAGCCGCGGTCAGCGCTTCGGCGCGCAGGGCATCCTGCTGCAACGCGAAGCGTTGCAGGGAGGGATGGGAAGACAGGGTGCGCTCGAAGGCATCTTCAAGGCGCAAGGTCGCCGGCGACTGCGCCGACGCAACACAGGACGCGAGCAGGCCAGCCCACACGGCTGCCCGCGTCGTAGGACGCAAAAGCATGGGTGTTCTCCACTGAAATGACGGCCAAGGGCCGAAGCCCCGACGAGGGTCAGCTCAGGCAGAGATGGGCGGGCGCAAGGCGCGCGACAGCGAGGTGAGGTGCTCCCTGGGCGGCACGAATCCGGGAGGCGCCTGGGGCATTGCCTGGCCTTCGACCGACACGGGCTCGGGCAGCAGGACCGCATGCAGGCAGCAATGGGGAGCGTGGTACACGCCTTCCATTCCGGCATCGGACGGTTCCGCCGAGTCCACTGCCTCGGCGATGGCCTCGTCGGAGGCACCATGCGGCACCCCGTGCGACATCTCGTGCAGCTCCTGCATCGTCGCGAACACCGGGCCGGTGATGGCGCACAGCACGGCCAGGCCCACGCACAGGGCAGCGACGACGTTGACGAAGGAGGAATGCGACCAGCTCACGGTGCAAGGCTACCGAGCAGAGGCGGTGTAACACCATCACGGCCCGGGCGGCGCTCCAGGTCGAGCGAACTGGGTCGACCGGGTTTCTGCCGTGACTCCCGGGCGTGGGCGCGGCCCGCGCGGTGCACGTCGGCGCCCGGTCGCCGCGCAGGCACGCTCACCGCAACGGCGCACGCCGTGGCAGCGGTTTGCGCGGTTCCATCGTGTCCATGTCCCAGTCCGCCTCCACGAACGGCTGGCGGGTTTCGGGATACGCCGGGTAGCCGCCGACCTGCTGCTGGCTGTCGATGATCGCGCCGCGGCCTTCGATCGTGTCGGCGACGATGCGCCGGTCGATGTCGTCGCGATCCCAGGTGCGCGCGCCGACGTTCGCGATCACCGCGTCCTGCACCGCCGTGGCGGGCAGCAGGGTGACGCCGGGCGGCAGCGCGGGTGCCCGGGCCAGTGCGACGATGCGCACCGGCGTGGTGGTGTAGCGGCCGAGCGGCGGCAGCGGGTTGCCGATGCGGTCGACGGCAAGATTGTCGTCGGCAAACAGCTCCATGTCGCCGGAACCGCCGATCATGAACAGTGCGAGGGTTTCGGTGGACGGCCCGGCGCGCAGCACGTTGCCACGCAGCACCATGCGGCCGGTGTCGTACTCGTGCCCGAGCCACTCCTCGGCGATGAGGTTGTAGTGCACCGCGCGCTGGCCGGGGTTGTAGATGAGATTGTTGATCACGTGCCCGTGCACCGCGCCCTTGAACAGCGGGTTGCGCTCGTGGTTGTGCGCGTAGAGGTTGCCCACGATGAGGATGTCGCGCACGTTGTCGTGGATCAGCGAGCCTTTCGAATGCTCGCCCTTGCCGTGCGTCGAGTCGGCCAGGCCCTCGGCGATGATGTTGTTGCTGAAGGTCACGCGGTGCGAGGTGCCGGCGCGGTAGTCCGCCGGCGTGCGGCCGCCGTCGACGAAGCGCGGCCCGGAGGCGGACAGGTTTTCGTCCGTGGCCCAGGTGAGCGTGTTGTGGTCGATGACGATGTCGCGGCCGCCGACGAGCGAGATCGCATCGAAGTCCACGCCGGCGCGTTTGGGCAGGCCCAAGTCGCCCGGGCGCACGCGCAGGTGACGGATCACCACGTCGTGCGTGGCGATGTCGATGCCGCCGCGGATGAGCGTGATGCCGGGGTAGGGCGCGGTCTGGCCGGCGATGGTGAGATAGGGCTCGGTGATCCGTACCTGCGTCTGGGCCAGATCGATGACGCCGCCGACCTCGAACACGACGGTGCGTGGGCCGCGGGTCGCCAGCGCGTCGAGCAGCGAGCCGGGGCCCGTGGGCGCAAGCGTGGTCACGCGCAGCACCGCGCCGCCGCGCCCGCCCGGCGTGGTCGCGGCCCAGCCCTGCGCGCCCGGGAAGGCGAGCGGGGCGGATTCGGCGTCGGCACCGGCGCTCGTGGCGGACAGCAGCAGCGCGGCGGCAAGGGCCAGGCGCCACCGTGGACGGGCAGGCGACGGCGCTGCGTGCGTGGAGTCGGACATGCGGTTTTCCCTCCCTCGATGCGACGCCCGCGCGGAGTCTTCATGCTCTCTGCGGCGCTGCGTATTGTAAATGACACCGGTTTCCCTTATACCAGTCGACACGGTCCGGACCAAGGGACAGCGCCGCATCGGCGACTGCGAACAACGGCCGAGAGGGCGGGAGACGGGTGAGCACGGACACCATCCAGGGGAAGGATGCGGCGGCGGCGATCGCCGCGCGTTTTGTCGCGGCGAGGCTGGAAGCGCGCGCGTTGAGCGATTTTCCCGGTGAATTGCCAGATGATCTGGAGAGTGCCTACCGGATCCAGGATGCCGCGATCGCACGCTTCCCCGATCGCGTGGTCGGATGGAAGGTGGGCTACGTGGCGCCCGAGCGGCGCGATGCGTCCGGCGACGAGCGCATCGTGGGTCCGGTGTTCGCCGGCGGCCTGTGGATGGCCTCGGACAGCACCGCGTTTCCGGTCTTCGTCGGCGGCTTTGCGGCGGTGGAGGCCGAGTACGTTGCGCGCCTGGCATTCGACGCCCCCCCCGAGAAGCTCCACTGGAGCGCCGACGAGGCGGCCGAACTGACCGCGGCCCTGCACACCGGCATCGAGACCGCGGGCAGTCCGCTGGCGAGCATCAACGTGATCGGGCCGCGTGCGGTGGTGCCGGATTTTGGCAACAACGCGGGCCTGATCCTCGGGCCCGAGATCGAGGGCTGGCGCACGCGCGCGCTGACGTCGATGGCGTGCGACTGCGCGATCGACGATCGCATCGTCGGCCGCGGCGGTGCGATGACGCTGTCCGGCGGGCCGATGGGCGCGCTGGCGTTCGCGCTGGCGCGCAACGCGCGGCGCGGGCGTCCGCTGCGCGCCGGCGATCTCGTTACCACCGGGGCGGCCACCGGCATCCACGATATCGTCGCGGGGCAATCGGCGTGGGTGGATTTCGGCATCGACGGCCGTCTGCACTGCCACGCGGTGGCGCGCACGCCCGCGGAGGGATGACACGATGACCTTGAGCCGACGCACGTTCCTGCAAACCTCGGCCGCCGCCGGCATGTCCGCCAGCGCCGCGCTGCGTGCCGCGGCGCCCGGCCGCGTGCTGACCGCCGCCGACATGCATCCGGCCGGCTACCCCACCGTGGCGGCGGTGCGCTGGATGTCCGACGAACTCGAACGTCAGACCGGCGGCGCGTTGTCCATCCGCACCTACCATGCCGGTCAGCTCGGCCGCGAAAGCGACACGGTGACGCTCGCCCGCCACGGCGCGCTCGACATCACGCGCGTCAACATGGGCACGCTGAACAATCCGTTTCCGATCACGCGCATCCTGTGCCTGCCGTACGAATTCGACAGCGTGGCGCACATGCGCCGCGCGGTGGACGGCGCACCCGGGCGCGAAATTCTCGATGCCTTCGCCGCGCGCGATCTCGTGGGGCTCGCGTTCTACGACGCCGGTCTGCGCTCGTTCTACAACGTGCGTCGGCCGATCCACACGCCGGCCGACATGCACGGCCTCAAGCTGCGCGTGCCGCCGTCGGACATCTTCATGGCGATGGTGCGTGCGTTCGGCGCCAATCCGACGCCGCTCGGGTTCGGCGAAGCGTTTTCCGCGATGCAGACGCACATGATCGACGGCGCGGAAAACAACATCCGCGGCTTCGATTCGAGTCGGCAGTTCGAGGTGGCGCGTTATTGGTCCAACACGCAGCATGCGTTCTCGCCCGAAGCCCTGCTCATGTCGCGGCGCAGCTTCGAGGGCTTGCCCGCGTCGCAGCGCGAGCTGCTGCTTGCCACGGCGCAGGCGTCCGTGGCGGTCATGCGTCGGCTGTGGGACGAGGCCGAAGCCACCTCGCGCGAGCGCATGGCCGCGGGCGGCGTTGCGTTCAACGACGTGGACCTGCCGGCCTTCCACGCCGCGGCCGAGCCGGTGCGCACGCGCGCGCTGGCCGACCCGGACCTTCTGCGACTGCACCGCCGGATCCGCGCTCTGGCCTGACGCGCAACACGCGCGCAGACCCACCACATTCCGCGTCGCGTCCGCGCGTCGCCACCGTCTGGAGGCAGGCATGTTGCAAGAAGACTTCGAACGTCCGCGTGGCGCCATGGCGCATCTGGCGCTGGCCTGCACGGTGATTGCCGGCACCGCGCTGCTGTGCATCGCGCTGGTGCAGCTGTGGCAGGTGTTCACGCGTTACGTCCTCAACGATTCGCCCGGCTGGACCGAGCCCGTGACGCTGCTGCTGCTGAGCACGGCGATGATGTTTGCCGCCGCCGCCGGCGTGCGCGGCAACGCGCACTTCGGATTCTTCGTGCTGCTGCACGCGCTGCCGCCGCGGGCGCAGCGCGTGCTGCAGGCCTTCGCGGCGCTGGTCGCGGCGGGGATCGGCGGATTGTTGCTGGTGTGCGGCGCGCAACTGGCGGCAGGCGACTGGACCGTGGCGATGCCGGGCACGCAACTGCCGCAGGGAATGCTGTATGTGCCGCTGTCGCTCGGCGGCGGCCTGATGGCGCTGTTCGCGCTGGAGCGCGTCGTCACCGTGCTGCGCGCGCCGGCGGAGGGCTGAGCGTGGCCGTCGCCCTGCTGTTCGGCGTGTTCGCATTGCTGCTTCTGGTCGGCGTGCCCGTCGCGTTCGCGTTGTTCGCCGCGTCGCTGGTCACCGTGCTGTTTCTCGATCTGCCGTCGATCGTGGTGGTGCTGCAAACGGCCGCGGGCGCGGGCTCGGTGTCGCTCATCGCGATTCCGCTCTTCATCTTCACCGGCGAGCTGATGTTGCGCGGCGGGATTTCCGAACGCCTGATCGGGCTCGCGTCGGCGCTGGTGGGGCATGTGCGCGGCGGGCTGGGGCAGGTGAACGTGCTGGCGAACCTGTTTTTCGGCGGCGTCTCGGGCTCGGCCATCGCGGACGTGTCGGCGGTCGGCGGCGCGATGATCCCGCAGATGGTCAAACGTGGATTCGATCGCGATTTTGCCGTCAACGTGAGCGTGTCCGCCGCGCTGGTGGCACTGCTGGTGCCGCCGTCGCACAACCTGATCCTGTATTCCGCGGCCGCCGGCGGCGGGCTCTCGATCGCCGATCTGTTCGCCGCCGGCGTGGTGCCCGCGCTGCTCATGACCGTGACGCTGATGCTGGCCGGCTGGCTCATCGCGCGCAGGCGCGGCTACGCGGTGGAGGCATTTCCGGGCGTGCGTGCGGTGCTGGTGCGGCTTGTCGGCGCGGCACCGGGCCTGGCGCTGGTGGCCCTCATCTTCGTCGGCATCCGTGCCGGCATCTTCACCGCGGTGGAGAGTGCCGCCATCGCGGTGGTGTACGCGCTGCTCGTGACCGCGCTCGTGTATCGCGCTCTGGCCTGGCGCGAGTTCCTGCACGCCGTGGCCGGCGCCACGCGCACCACCGGCGTGATCCTGTTCGTGATCGCCACCGCCTCCACGTTCGGCTGGCTGCTGGCCTATCTCGAAGTGCCGGCCGCGGCGGTGGACCTGCTGCGCGCGGTGGCGCACGACCGTTACGCCGTGCTGGCGATGATCGTGGTGTTCCTGCTGGTGCTCGGCACGTTCATGGACCTCGCACCGCTGATCCTGATCTGCACGCCGATCTTCCTGCCGGTGGCGCGCGCGTTCGGCATCGATCCGATCCACTTCGGCGTGGTGCTGATCCTCACCGGCGGCATCGGGTTGATCACGCCGCCGGTCGGATCCGTGCTGTTCGTCGGCGCGGCCATCGGCCGAATTCCGGTCACGCAGGCGCTGCGGACCATCTGGCCGTTCTACCTTGCCGCGCTCGCGGTGCTGCTGCTGGTGGCGTTTGTCCCGGCGCTGTCGCTGTGGTTGCCTGCGGTCCTCAGATAGCGCCCGCGGTGTCGCGCCACCGGTGTCAGATTGCGTCGAATCCGGCACACTGCCTGTCCGTCCGTCCATTCGCCGCCGCATGACCACCCGCCGACCGCGCACTGCCGCCAGCGACACCGCCGACCCGCCCGCCGCGGATGGCGGCGCGTCCACCATCAACGACATCGCGCGCCTCGCGGGCGTATCGAAGAAAACCGTGTCGCGCGTGATCAACCGCTCGCCGCTGGTGCGGCCGGACACGCGCGAGAAGGTCGAGGCGCTGATGGAGAAGGTCGGCTACGTGCCCGATCCGATGGCGCGCGGGCTCGCGTTCCGCAAGTCGTTCCTGATCGGCATGGTGTCGGACAACCCGAACGCGCAGTACATCGTCAACATGCAGAACGGCGCACTCGACGGCCTGCGCGGCAGCGGCTACGAGCTCGTGGTGCATCCGTGCGACAGCAAGAGCGCGGACTACATCGCCGGCGTGCGGCGCTTCGTGCTGCAGCATCGGCTGGCGGGCGTGTTCCTCGTGCCGCGCGTGTCCGAGGACGAGGCGCTGGTGGACATGCTGCGCGAGATCGGCTGCCGCTACGCGCGCATCGCGGCGGTGTCGCTCGACGAGCCGTGGCGCATGATCACCACCAACGATCGCGACGGCGCGGTGGAAGTGGCCAAGTACCTCGACTCGCTCGGCCACCGCAACATCGGCCTCATCACCGGGCCGACGCGGTATCTCTCCGCACGCGAACGCGGCGGCGGTTTTCTCGAAGCGCTGCGCGCGCGCGGCGTCGAACTCGGCGCCGATCACGTGGTGGAAGGCGGCTACACCTTCGAATCCGGCGTCGCCTGCGCCGAGCGACTGCTCGCACTGACTCCGCGACCCACGGCCATCTTCGCGCTCAACGATGAAATGGCGGCCGGCGTGTGCAAGGCCGCGTTCAGGCTCGGCCTGCGCATTCCGGAAGATCTGTCCGTGGTCGGCTTCGACGACAGCCCGCTCGCCTCGCGCCTGTGGCCGTCGCTCACCACCGTGCGCCTGCCGATCCGCGAGATGGGCATGCTCGCCGCGCAGCTGCTGCAGCGCGAGGAAAACCGCAAGCAGACGCCGCCGCTGGTGACGCCGCATCTGGTGATCCGGGAGTCGTGCCAGCCGCCGGTGGCGGAACGCCGCTAGCGTTGCAGCCAGTTTTCGAGCGCGAGGCCTGGCTCGCGGGCAAACGCGCGCGTGTTGTCGGTGACCACGGTGGCGCCGAGCGACAGCGCGTGTGCGGCGACAATCTGCGTGCGCATGACACCGGTTACCATTTAGCCGTCGGAGCGGTATGATTCAGGACCGCGAGCGGCGAATGCAGCCAGCCGTCGCGCCAATACAGGAACTGCCGTGTACGCCAAGACCTACCACGCCACCCACCCCGACATGATGGCCGGCGCCAGCAACGCGCAGCTGCGCGATCGCTATCTGATCGGCGATCTGTTCGTGCCCGATCGCGTGGTGCTGAACTACACGCACTACGAACGCTTCGTCATCGGCGGCGCGGCACCGTTGGCGGCACCGGTCGATCTGCCCACGCAAACCGAACCCGCGTCGGCTGCCGGCAAGCCGTTCCTCGAGCGGCGCGAGCTCGGCGTGGTCAACGTCGGTGCAGGTGCCGGCACGGTGACCGTCGATGGCACGGACTACACGCTGGCGCCGAAGGACGGGCTGTACGTGCCGATGGGCAGCGCGCAGGTGCGGTTCGCATCGAACGACGCAGCCAGCCCCGCCAGGTTCTACCTCGCCTCCACGCCGGCGCACGCGCGTTTCGAGGCGAAACACATTTCCATCGAACAGGCCGTGCCGCTGGAGCGCGGCGCCCTGGAAACGTCGAACGAGCGCACGATCTACCAGTACATCGTGCCGGCCACGTGCAAATCGTCGCAGCTGCTGCTCGGCCTCACGATCCTCAAGACCGGCAGCGTCTGGAACACGATGCCGCCGCATCTGCACGACCGGCGTTCGGAGATCTACTTCTACTTCGATCTGGGCGAAAACGACCGCGTGATGCATTTCATGGGGCAGCCCGAGGACATGCGCCACATCGTCGTTGCCAACGACGAAGCGGTGGCCTCGCCGCCGTGGTCGATCCACATGGGGTCTGGCACGAGCAACTACTGCTTCATCTGGGCGATGGGTGGCGAGAACCTCGACTACACCGATATGCACGTGCTCGACATCTGCCAGCTCAAGTAGGCCTGCCGCCATGACATCACCGTTCGATCTCGGCGGCCGCGTGGCGCTGGTCACCGGCGCCAACACCGGGCTGGGGCAGGGCATCGCCCTGGCGCTGGCGCAGGCCGGTGCCGACATCGTGGCGATGGGGCGCAGCGTGCCGGTGGAGACCGAGGCTGCGGTGCAGGCAGCCGGACGCCGCTTCGCGTTCGTCGACGCCGCGCTCGACACGACAGCGCCCGTGTCCGCCGCCGTCGCGGAGGCAGCACGCGCGTTCGGCGGCATCGACATCCTCGTCAACAACGCCGGCACCATCCGCCGCAACGATGCGCTGGAGTTCACCGAGGACGACTGGGACGCGGTCATGGGCGTGAACCTCAAGACCGCGTTTTTCCTCTCGCAGGCGGTGGCGCGCACGTGGGTGGAGGCCGATCGCGGCGGCAAGATCATCAACATCGCCTCGATGCTGTCGTTCCAGGGCGGCATCCGCGTGGCGTCGTACACAGCGAGCAAACACGGCATCCTCGGCCTCACGCGGCTGCTCGCAAACGAATGGGCGGCGCGCGGCATCAACGTCAATGCGATCGCGCCGGGGTACTTCGAAACCAACAACACCACCGCGCTGCGCAGCGACGAGGCGCGCAATCGCGCCATCCTCGACCGCATCCCGGCGGCGCGCTGGGGCAGACCCGCGGATCTGGGCGGCGCTGCGGTGTTCCTGTCGTCGAACGCCTCGGACTACGTGCATGGCGCAGTTCTGCCGGTCGACGGTGGCTGGCTGGCGCGCTGAGCCGATGCGGGTGCTGCGTGCCGGCCTGTGCATTGCGCTGCTCGGGATCTGCAGCCGGGATGTGTCCGGCGCCACGCCCGCACGCGTGTTCATCGCCGGCGACTCGACTGCGAGCACCTACGGCCCCGAACGCGCGCCGCGCACCGGCTGGGGCCAGGTGCTGCAGACCTTCCTCGATCCGGCCGCGTACGAGGTGCGCAACCACGCGCAAAGCGGCCGCAGTTCGCGCAGCTTCATCGAGCAGGGCTGGCTCGACGGCATCGACGCCGAGCTGCGCGCCGGCGACGTGCTGCTGATCCAGTTCGGCCACAACGACGAAAAGATCGAGGATTCGGCCCGCTACACCGAGCCGCGCGAGGCATTCGCGCGTTGGCTGCTGCGCTACGTGACGCTCGCGCGCGAGCGCGGCGCCACGCCGATCCTCGTCACGCCGGTGGCGCGCCGCGTGTTCGATCACGGCCAGCTGCTCGACACGCACGGCGTCTACGGCGATGCGGTGCGTGCGCTGGCGCGGCGCGAGAAGGTGGCGCTGATCGATCTGCAGGCGCGCAGCATGGACTGGCTGCGCGCACTCGGCGACGCGGCCTCGAAACCGTTCTACATGCACGTGCCGGCGCAGCAGCAGGCGGACGACACGCATTTCCAGCGGCACGGTGCGGTGGCGGTGGCGTGTTTCGTCGTCGACGAGTGGAAGCGTCTGGATCCGCACCTCGCCCCGCATGTCGTCCGCGATACCGATTGCGGCGCGCGTGCGACTGCACGTGCCGATCGCGATGCGCAGCGTGCGCCGTCTGCAATCGAGCACGAACGCGACATCGCCATCGAGCAGCCCGGCCCGCATGGCGGCGCCGGCATCACGACCGCACATCCATTCTTCCGCGACTCTGGCCTGCCGTTCGCGCTGCGCAAGCGCGTGCTGCACGCCGGCGCGGGCATCGGCCTGCACCAGCACGACAAGGACGAGGTCTACTACATCGTCTCCGGTCGCGGACTGTACATCCTCGACGGTGCGCTGCACGACGTGGGCGCGGGCGACGCACTGCTCACGCGTCCGGGCAGCACGCACGCGATCCGGCAGGTCGGCGACGAGGATCTGGTGATCCTGCTCGCCTATCCGCATCCGGCGACGCGTCCCGAAGCGCCGACGGCGCGGTAGCCGCCGCGCACGTCGCGCGAGCCCCGCATCATCGCCGCACGTCGAGCCGGCCGTCCGCAACGAACGCGGCCACATCCGCTTCGGCCACGCGATTGAAATCGCCCGGAATGGAATGCTTCAGACACGCGGCAGCCAGTCCGAAGTGCAGGCTGTCCGCGTCGGTCATGTTGCGGCGCAGGCCGTGGATCACGCCGGCGGCGAAGGCGTCGCCGCCGCCGATGCGGTCGACGATGGACGTCAGCGTGCAGGCGGGCGCGGTGACCAGATCGCCATCGCGCGTGCACAGCAACGCGGAAAGCGTGTGGTGGTCGACGCTGTGCTGTTCGCGCACCGTGCTTGCGATGCGTTGCAGTTGCGGGAGCGCCGCGAATGCGGCGGCCGCAGCGGAGACGAAGCGCTCGCGCGGCGTGTTGCCGTGGGCTTCGTGACCCAATACCACCGCGATGTCGCGATGATCCGCAAACGCAAGATCCGCGCAGCCGAGCAATCCGCGCAGGATCGTCGGCGCGTCGCCGTCCCACGCCTGCCAGAGGCGGCTGCGGTAGTTGCCGTCGAACACCACCTGCATGCCGCGCGCGCGCGCGGCATCGGCGGCGCGTTGCGCTGCCTTCGCGCCGTTCGATCCAAGCGCCGGGGTCACGCCCGACAGATGCAGCCAATCCGCGCCGTCGAGGGCGTGTTGCCAGTCGATCGCGTCGGGCGCGGCACGCGCGAACGCCGATCCGGTGCGGTCGTACAGCACCTCGCTCGGCCGCACGCCGGCGCCGGTGGCGAGGAAGTACAGCCCCATGCGGCCGTCACCGCGCTGCACCGCGCGCGTGTCGACGCCGTGCCGGCGCAGTTCGCCCAGAGCGTGGTCGCCGAGCGGATTGTCGGGCAGCACGGTCGCCATGCGGACCGAGTGTCCCAGGCGCGCGAGCGAGATCGCGACGTTGGCCTCCGCGCCGCCGACGTGGACATCGAAGCGCGGCGACTGCAGCAGCAGTTCGCGGTCGGGGGCGCCCAGGCGCAGGAGCAGTTCGCCGAAGCAGACGAGGGTGTGGGTCATCAGTGCGGTCCGGGGTCGGGAGTCGGGGGTCGGGAGTCGGGAGTCGGGAGTCGGGAGTCGGGAGTCGGGAGTCGGGAGCGGCAGCGGCAGCGGGATGGTCGACCATCGTCGCAGACCACGACCGAGGCGGGTGGAGCAACGGTGCTGCGATGCAGCAGCCACCATTCGGCCGGCTGCAAGCGCTGCCGTCAGGGAAGGGCAGCGAGAATAGCCTTTCGAAAACAGGGTGTTGCGTCGCGTCCGGACGCGCAGGCGGGTGCCGGCAATCCGGTCTTGTTGCTGCAACGCGCTGTTTGCTAGCCTCGTATTCCACCGGTGTCATTTTGTCTGGGGCTGAATTGCTACCGGTGTCATGATAACCATCGGAGCGTCGTGGCATGCACTGCGGCGTCCGTCCACGGGAGGGGAACCAAGTGAGCACATCCATCCATCGTCGGTCCATCGCGCCGGCCCTGTTGTCGACTGCCGTGGCGTTTGCGCTGTACGGCCCATCCGTTCTCCGCGCCCAGTCCACGCCGGCTCCGGATGCCGCCGCGCTGGCGCAGGCTGCCGCGGCGCAGGTCGAGGATGATCCGAACACCCCGCAGCGCGAGGACGCCGAAACGCTCGACGAGGTGGTGGTCACCTACCGCGCCAGCCTGGAGCGCGCGCTCGACAAGAAGCGCGAGTCGATCGGCCAGATCGACGCCATCATCGCCGAGGACATCGGCAAGTTCCCGGACCTGAACCTGGCCGAGTCGCTGCAGCGCATTCCCGGCGTCTCGATCTCGCGCGACGCGGGCGAGGGCCGCAACATCTCGGTGCGCGGCCTGGGTCCGGATTTCACCCGCGTGCGCATCAACGGCATGGAGGCACTGACCACGGCCGGCGGCACCGACAGTTCCGGCGGCGCCAATCGCGGCCGCGGCTTCGACTTCAACGTGTTCGCCTCCGACCTGTTCAACAGCCTCACCGTGCGCAAGACCGCGTCGGCGGACGTGGAGGAAGGCTCGCTCGGCGCCACCGTCGATCTCGACACCGCGCGCCCGTTCGACTACGACGGTTTCACCTTCGTCACCTCCGCCCAGGCCGGCTACAACGATCTGTCCGAGGACACCGATCCGCGCGGCGCGATGCTGATCAGCAACACCTTCGCCGACGGCCGCATCGGCGCGCTGCTCTCGGTGGCCTACACCAAGCGCAACCTGATCGAGGAAGGCCACAGCACGGTGCGCTGGGACAACGGTGCGAGCAGCGGCGGCTTCTCGCCCGACTCGCCGTTTGCCGACGCGCTGCTGCCGTCGACGTTCCATCCGCGCATTCCGCGCTACGGCATCCTCGGCCACGAACAGGAGCGCCTCGGCGTCACTGCGTCGCTGCAGTTCGAACCGACCGACACCACGCTGATCACCTTCGACGGCCTTTACGCCGATTTCGACGCCACGCGCAGCGAGGATTTCCTCGAAGCGATTTCCTTCAGCCGCACCGGCGCGAACGGCAAGCCCGCCACCGTCGTGCGCGACGGCGTTGTCGATGCGAATGGCAATCTGGTCTACGGTGTGTTCGACAATGTCGATGTGCGCTCCGAGTCGCGCTACGACGAACTCGCCACCACGTTCAAGCAGTTCAGCCTGGATGTCGAACAGGAGATGAGCGACACGTTCCGGCTCAACGCGCTCTTCGGCGCGTCCGAGTCCGAACTCGACAACCCGATCCAGACCACGATCACGCTCGATCGCGCCGACACCGACGGCGTGATCTGGGACTACCGCGGGGACGATCGACTGCCGCTGATCGATTACGGCTTCGATGTGACGAACCCGGCCAACTGGGAGTTCGCCAACGGCCTGTCGGAAATCCGCCTGCGCCCGCAGACCGCCACCAACAAGTTCGAGACCGCCGGGTTCGACGGCGAATGGGACTTCAGCGATGCGTTGCGCTTCAAGGGCGGCGTGCTGTGGAAGAAATACACGTTCGAAAGCACCGAGCGGCGCCGCGCGTCGGAGACCGCCGTGCCCGGGCTGCCGGACGGCATGACACTCGCGGATCTGACCCGCTTCGTGTCGCTCTACGGCACCGACGTGCCGGCCGGCACCGACACCGGCTGGGTGATCCCGGACATCGATGCCTTCAACGATCTGCTGCGGATCTACAGCAACGAAGGTGCGTTCGCGCTGTCCGACGCGGTGGCGAGCGTGCGCGGCAACAACCGCAGCGTGATCGAGGAAAGCATGGGCCTGTTCCTGCAGGCCGACTTCGAGATGGACCTGGGCGCGATCCCGATCGCCGGAAACATCGGCGTGCGCCAGGTGGAAACCGAACAGACCTCGACCGGCTTCGCGCTGGTGGCAGGTTCGCCGGTGCTGACCACCATCGAACGCGACTACGACGACACGCTGCCTTCGCTCAACCTCACCGCGCAGATCACCGACGACTTCCTGATCCGGTTCGGCGCCGCCAAGGTCATGGCGCGTCCGGGGCTGGGCAACCTCACGCCCGGCGTCACGGTCAACGTGAGCGGCGGCGCGCGCACGGTGAACGGCGGCAATCCCGCACTCGATCCGTTCCGCGCCAAGACCGCCGACCTCGCGTTCGAGTGGTACTACGCGGACGAGGCGTTGCTCGGTATCGCGCTGTTCTACAAGGACATCGAAAGCTTCGTGCAGACCTCGCGCGAGACCCGCCCGTTCAGCAGCTCGGGCCTGCCGGCGAGCCTGCTCGAAGGCACCGGCGCCACCGTCAACGACGACTTCCAGTTCAACATTCCGCTCAACACGCCCGGCGGCGAGCTCAAGGGCTTCGAGGCGAGCTGGCAGACGCCGTTCACCTTCCTGCCGGTCGACGGCTTCGGCGCCATCCTCAACTACACCTGGGTGGATTCGAAGATCCAGTACCTCACCGCGGCCGGTGCCGCATCGCTCAACACCGATCTGGTCGGCCTGTCCAAGAACGCCTACAACGCGACGCTCTACTACGAGAACGAGCGCTTCGGCGCGCGTGTCTCGGCGGCCTATCGCGACGACTACCTCACCACCGTGCCCGGCCGCAACAACAACGATGTGGAAGGGACCAAGAACACGCTCAACGTCGACCTGTCCGCGTCATACCGTCTCAACGACAACTTCGAGCTCACGTTCGAAGGCCTGAACCTCACCGACGAATACAACGACCAGTGGGTCAGCTCGACCGGCGACCGGGTCAACGTGTACCACCACACCGGGCGGCAATACATGCTCGGATTCCGCTACAAGTACTGATCGGGTTGCCGGTGTCGGGGCGTCCTCCCGCGTCCCGCCGACGTCCGCGCGGCCTGTAACAATTGCAGGCCGCGCGGACTTTTTGCATGAGCGCGTGGCGCGTGTGGAAAGCCCTCCTGCCGCGTGCTACCGTGCCCGCCCGTTCGCCGGGGCGCTGCAGGTCCCGAACCTGGGCAGCGCAGGCGACAACGGGCGGTGCGCGGATCGGCCAACGACCTCCACCGTGCACGACAGCGGCGGCCAGCGGGCCGCCGTTTCCTTTTCGAGCGCACGGACCACACGATGCCTGTCTCCACGCCACGGCGGAAACGGTTGCCCGCGCTCGGCTGGCGCGAGTGGCTCGCGCTGCCCGATCTTGGCATCGGCGCGATCCGCGCCAAGATCGACAGCGGCGCGCGCTCGTCCGCCTTGCACGTCGAGCACCTCACCACGCATACCGTCGACGGGCACGAGTGGGTGCGCTTCGGCATGCGTGCCGGCATCGACGACACCATCACGCACTGCGAGGCGCGCGTGCTGCATCGCAAGCTCGTGACCGACTCGGGCGGCCACGTCACCGAACGCGTGTTCATCCGCACCGCATTGCAGCTCGGCAACAAGCGTTACGCGATCGACATCAACCTGACGGATCGGCGCAACATGCTGTTTCCGATGCTGCTCGGCCGCACCGCAATGGCGGGGCGCTGGGTCATCGATCCGGGACGCTCCTACCTGCTCGGCGGCGGCGACGTGCCGCACGCGCGCACCTGACGCACAAGGCCTGCATGAAACTCGCGATCCTCTCGCGCAACTCCAAGCTCTACTCGACCCAGCGCCTGCTCGAGGCGGCGCGCGCGCAGGGCCACACCGCGCGCGTGCTCGATCCGCTGCGCTGCTACATGGGCATCGCGCCCGGCGCGTTCGAGATGCACTACCGCGGGCGCGGCCTTGCCAACTACGCGGCCGTCGTGCCGCGCATCGGTGCGTCCGTGACCTTCTACGGCACCGCGGTGCTGCGCCAGTTCGAGATGATGGGCGTGTACACCCCGAACGGCTCGGATGCGATCCTGCGCGCGCGCGACAAGCTGCGCTGCCACCAGATGCTGGCGCGCCAGGGCATCGGCCTGCCGCGCACCGTCTTCGGCGACAACCCCGACGACACGCAGGACCTGCTGCGCATGCTCGGCAAGCCGCCGCACGTGATCAAGCTCAACGAAGGCAGTCAGGGCACCGGCGTGATCCTCGCCGAAACCCCGCAGGCCTCGCGCAGCGTCATCGAGGCGTTCCGCGGGCTGTACGCAAACTTCCTCGTGCAGGAATTCATCGGCGAGGCCAAGGGCGCGGACGTGCGCTGCTTCGTGGTCGGCAGCGAGGTGGTGGCTGCGATGCGACGCCAGGCCAAGCGCGGCGAGTTCCGCTCCAACCTGCACCGCGGCGGCACCGCCAAGGCGGTGGAGCTGACCGACGTGGAACGCGAAACCGCGATCCGCGCGGCCAAGGTGATGGGGCTGAACATCGCCGGCGTCGACCTGCTGCGCTCGCGGCGCGGACCGCTGGTGCTGGAGGTGAACTCGTCGCCCGGCCTTGAGGGCATCGAAGGCGCCACCGGCCTGGACGTGGCGGGCAAGATCATCGACTACGTGGCGATGCGCGCACGGCGGCAGCGCAGGGCGCAGGCGGCGGCCCGCGCGGGCTGAACCATGGGCGCCGCAGCGGGCGCCGTCACCGCCCTTAACGAAACCCTGCAACCCCCTTAACGGCAATTTAATTGCCCTGTGCGTAGTCTCGCCCCACCAATCTTCTGCTCGACACTCCTAAGTCAGATTTCGGTGACTTGCAGACGACGGTAATCGGGGCAGTAGCTTAGGCCCACGGCAGTCGCAATCCCCCTTGCGCCTTCCGTGGGCTTTTTTCTGCCCGGCGTTTGCGGCCCGCAGGTCGCCGCACGGCCGATGCGCCGAAACGAGTGGCAATACGAATTTCTTCGTTGACATAGTACGAAGGAACCCGTATGTTCGCCGCAAGGGTCCAGATTGCACTTTCCCTCCATTCCCGATGACACGAGGAGTTCCCGCGTGAAGTGTTCGCTGTTGCTGTTTCCCGGCCTTTTTCTGGCCGCATCCGCCTTCGCCGCCGACCAGATGCCGATGCGCGAAATCCAGGCCACCGGCTTCGACCAGCAGCGGGCCGCCATCGTCGAAGGGTTCGCGGACGGCGAGCGCTATGCCGAAATCGAGCCCGAGCAGAAGACCAAGGTGCTCGCCGCGCTCGACCGCATGGAACAGACACTCGGACCGGCCGGCTCGATCGAACGTCTGTCGCCGGAGGCGAAAGTGGCGCTCTACAACGATCAGGAGGTGATCAACACCATCCTGACCGACGCGCAGGAAGCCAGCCGCGAGGTGTGCAAGCGCAACCGCACCGTCAATTCGCGCCTGAAGAACAGCGAATGCCACACCGTGGCCGAGTGGGAGCGCCGCCGCGAGCGGGCGCGCGAGATGGCCGAGCGTGCGCGCGGCAACGTGTCCGACCCTGCGGGCAAATGACCGCCGCTGCGCTGCCGTGCTGAATCCGCCGGCCGTGCCGGCGTCATCGAGGGGATTCGTGCCATGAATCGTTCGAAGCTGAGTGCCGCCGTTGTTGCCGTCCTGCTGGGTGCCGGCTCCGCGCTTGCCGCGCAGACGAAGGGCACGCCCGTGGCCGAGCCGATCGTCGAGGCGGGCGGCTCGCAGTCGCTGGAAGCGCAGCGCGAGGCCGTCGTCGCCGCCTTCGAGCCGGGCGAACGCTTCGCCGAACTCGACGAGGCCGGGCGCGGCAGCGTGCTTGCCAGTTTCGAGCGCATGCAGGCCCTGCTCGGCGGCCGCGACATCGGCCAGCTCACGGCGGAGGAAAAGGTGGCGCTGTTCAACGAGCAGTCCGACCTCAACGGCGTGCTGACCGACGCTGAGGCCGACAGCCGCATCACCTGCAAGCGCAACCGCACCGTCAATTCGCGCATCAGCAACACCGAGTGCCACACGGTGGCAGAATGGGACCGGCGCCGCGAGCGGGCGCGCAAGCTGATGGACATGAACAAGCGTTCGGTGACCTGCACGGCCGACAGCAACGGAAGTTTTAGCGCCTGCCAATGACCCGTCACCCCAGCACCCGTCCCACCGAATCCGAACTCGCGATCCTCGATGTGCTCTGGGACCGCGGGTCGGCCACCGTGCGCGATGTGTACGAAGCGCTGTACCAGCAGGACGGCGGCGGCTACACCACGGCACTGAAACTGATGCAGGTGATGCACGCCAAGGGGCTTGTCGAGCGCGACGACAGCCAGCGCGCGCACGTGTTCCGCGCGGTGCCCACGCGCGAGTCCACGCGCAGCCGCATGCTCGGCACCATCGTGGACCAGATGTTCGGCGGCCGCCCGATGGAGCTGGTGCTGAGCCTGCTCGGCACCGAGTCGGCGCCCAAATCCGAGGAAATCGCGCAGGTCCGTGCGCTGCTCGATCGCCTGGAGCGGGAGCGCGGCCATGATTGACGGCGTGGTGCAGACCGTGGGCTGGGCCCTGATCGACGCCGCGTGGCAGGGGATACTCGTCGGCGCGCTCTACGCCAGCGCGCGTCTTGCCGTCAGCGATGCGCGGCTGCGGCTGGCGATCGGCCATCTCGCGCTGCTCGCGCTCGCGCTGCTGCCGCTGGCGAGCCTGCTGTGGCGCCTGTACGCGCCGCAGCCGTTGCCCGAGGCCGCCCTCGGCGCGATGCTGGCCGGCGGCGCGGCGGCGGTCGACGGCGCACCGTCGGCGGCCGCGTGGTCCATCGATGTATGGCTGCCGTGGCTGGTCGGCGCGTGGGCGGTCGGCGTGGCCGTGCATTCGCTGCGCCTGTTCGGGCAGTGGCGCGGGTTGCGTCGCCTGTGCGCGCAGAGCAGCGTCGTCGATCCCGACTGGCTCGACACCCTCGCGCGCCTGCGCAACCGGCTGGGGGTGAAGGCCCGCGTTCGCCTGCTGCACGGCGTGCAGGTCACCACGCCGATGCTCGTCGGCGTGCTGCGTCCGACGATCCTGCTGCCGTCGAGCCTGCTGCTGCAGCTGCCGCGCGCGCAGGTCGAACTGATCCTGATCCACGAGCTGGCGCATCTGCGCCGTCTCGACACCTGGTTCAACCTGCTGCAGACCTGCCTCGACACCCTGCTGTTCTTCCATCCCGCGGTGCACTGGATCTCGCGCAAGGTGCGCGAGGACCGCGAGCTGTGCTGCGACCAGCTGGTGCTGGCCCGCGGCGGCGATCCGATGCTGTATGCGCGCACCCTGCTGGCGATGGCCGAAGCCCACCACCACGCGCATGCGCCGGCGCCGGCCCTCGGCGCGGCCGGCGGGCTGCTGCTGGAGCGCGTGCAGCGCATCGTCGACGTGCCTCCGGCGCGGCAGGGCACGCAGATGCCCGCACTGGGCACCGTGCTCGCGCTCGCCGCGCTGTTGTGGCTGCTCAAGCCCGCCGGCGACGAGAACGTGCTGCACGATCTGGGCCTGCCTCCGCTGGCGGCGTCGGGCATCGTCGCCGCCGTGCCGTCGCTCGCGGGCCTGCAGTTCTCGGTCGCGGACATGGCGGCGGCCGTGGAACCGCTGGTGCTGCGCGCACCGCCGCGCGGTGTCGATGCCGGATCGGCGCAGCCCCTCCCGGCGGCCGTCGCGCCCGACGCCGCGCCGGCGCCGATCGCCACACCGCCGCTCGCGCCGATGCCGGCGCTCCTGCAGCCCGAGCTCGCGCCTGCCGCACTGTCGGACAGCACGGTGCCAGTCGCCCCCGTCCAGCCGGTCGCCGCGCGCGATGCGGCCGTCGATGCGCCGCCGCCCGCAGCGGCCGCACCGCGCGAGCCGCGCGCTCTGCAGCAGGTGGCGCCCGAGTACCCGTCCAATGCCCGGCTTGCGGCGGTCGAAGGCTTCGTCGTGCTGCGTTACCGGGTCGACGGCACCGGCCGTGCACGCGACGTGCGTCTGATCGACGCCGAGCCGAGCGGCGTGTTCGAGAAAGCGGCGCGGCGCGCGCTTGCGCAGTGGCGCTTCGAGCCCGAATTCGGCGCCGCCGGCGACTACCTGCAGCAGTTCGACTTCCGCCTCGAAGGCGGCGACGGCCCGGGCGATGCCGAGGCCGAACGCTGCTCGATCCGGATCGGTTCGCGCCTCTGCCGCCCGACCCCGTGAGCTGTCCGGCGGCCGGCATCGCGCCGGCCGCGCCCGGGTCTGAGCCGCCACTGAACTTCCCGTGCACGCGGCTGGTCTTGCTTGCTGAACAGGCGCTACTCTAGCCCGCATGCGCATCCTCGTGATCGAAGACAACTCGGACATCGCCGCGAATCTCGGCGATTTCCTCGAAGACCGCGGGCACACCGTCGACTTCGCCGGCGACGGCGTCACCGGCCTGCACCGCGCCGTGGTCGACGACTTCGATGCGATCATCCTCGACCTCAACCTGCCGGGCATGGACGGCCTGGAGGTCTGCCGCAAGCTGCGCCAGGACGCGCGCAAGCAGACGCCCGTGCTGATGCTCACCGCGCGCGACGCGCTGGAACAGAAGCTGGCGGGCTTCGAGTCAGGCGCCGACGATTACCTGGTCAAGCCGTTCGCCCTGCAGGAAGTCGAGGCCCGCCTCGCCGTGCTGCTTCGTCGCGGTCGCGGCAACGCGCCGCGCGTGCTCAGCGTCGGGGATCTGGAATACAACCTCGACACGCTCGAAGTGGTGCGCGGCGGCAAGCAGGTCAATCTGAACCCCACCGCGCTCAAGATCCTCAGCGCGCTGATGGAAGCCTCGCCCGCGGTCGTGACGCGCCAGGAGCTCGAAACCCGTGTCTGGGGCGAGGAACTGCCCGATTCGGACAGCCTGCGCGTGCACATCCACGGCCTGCGCGCCGCGGTCGACAAGCCGTTCGGCAAGCCGCTGATTCAGACCCGCCACGGCATCGGTTACCGCATCGCGGATGTCGACGCCGCGGCCTGACGGCGACCGCCACGCCGTGGCGTCCGCCGGGCCGGCATCCGGCCGCCTACGCAAGGCGCGCTTCCGGCGCAGGCTCCGCAGCCGCATCGTGCTGTCGTTCCTGCTGCTGGGGTTCGGACTCACCACGCTGTTCGCCGTCTCCACCCTTGTTTTGCGCGCGCGCGCCGAGGCCGGACTCGTCGACGACTGGCTGCAGCAGGAAGCGCGCAATTTCGTCGCTTTCAAGCGCGAGAATCCCGACCCCGGCGCGAACTACACCCTCTCCGCGCAGGCGATCGAACTGCTGATCGCGCGCCCGACCAGCCCGAGCATCCCGTTCGAATGGGCGGCGCTCAAGACCGGCGTGTACGACCTGCGCGATCCCGACGCGGTCGGGCGCGACGCCAACTACAAGCTCGCCGTCGAGCGGCAGGCCGACATGGTCGGATTCCTGCGCTACAACACCGGCAACCAGACGCTCGACCTGCAGCAGCTGCTGGTCCTGCTCGGCGGCAGCGTGGTGCTGTTCACGCTGTTCGCGTGGTTGATCGGCCTGTGGTCGTCGCGCCGCGTGATCCGCCCGGTGGCCGATCTTGCCGCGCGCGTCGGCCGCTTCCGCGGCCAGTCGCGCCCGGATCGTCTTGCGCCGCACTTCGAGGACGACGAAGTCGGCCAGCTCGCCAGTGCGCTCGACGATTATGCCGACCAGCTGACCGAGCGCGTCACGCGCGACCGCGAGTTCAACGCCGATGTCAGCCACGAACTGCGCACGCCGCTTGCGGTGATCCGTGGCGCCACCGAGCTGCTGCTCGCAGCGCCCGACCTCAGCGAGAAGATGCGGCAGCGGCTGCTGCGCATCGATCGAGCAACCCAGCAATGCACCGATCTCACTACTGCACTGCTCATGCTCTCGCGCAACGAACGCGGCAGCGGCAATACCGACATCCGGCGGTTGGTGGAACAGCAGGTCGATGCGAACCGGCTGCACCTGGCGAACAAGCCGGTCACCGTCCGCGCCGAGGGACAGAGCGACGTGCACATCGACGCGCCAGAAGCGGTACTCGCGGTCGCGCTCGGCAACCTGATCGGGAATGCCTGCAAGTACACGCCCAGCGGCGAGGTGGTCGTGACCGTGCTGGCCGATCGCGTCGAGGTGGCGGACACGGGGCCGGGGATCAGCGTGGAGGATGCAGAACGTCTGTTCGAGCGCGGTTATCGCGGGTCGAGCTCGGAAGGCAGCAAAGGCGCCGGGATCGGCCTTGCGATCGTGCGCAGGCTGTGCGAGCTGTACGGCTGGCGTGCGTCGATCCGGCCGCGCGACGACATGGCGGGCGCCATCGCGACGCTCGAGTTCGAGCCCTACCGCAAACGCTAGCGTCAAGTTCGCGCGGGCGCTGTGCGTCGCCTGCGTTGCGGCACGTCACACGCGCGCCTCTGCCGCTCGGGCCAAAGGCACATCGGCCGGGCATGGCCCGGCCGACGCGGTCCGCATCCGTGCGGACAGGAGTCAGCGGTGGTCCGCCATTTCCTTCCTGTGCCCGGCTTCGAGCTCGTCCTTGGTGAGGTTGCCGTCGCGGTCGGTGTCCATCTTCGCGAACATGTCCTTGGCGCCTTCGGCGTGTTCGGCCGAGGTCAGCTCGCCGTCGCCGTCGCTGTCGATCTTGGCGATCTTGTCGGCGGACGACATCGATTTGCCGTGCCCGGCGTGATCGGCCTTGGCGGTGTTCTTGTCCGACCACTTGGCATGGGCGGCGTCCATCTCGGCCGCGGTGACGCTGCCGTTGTTGTCGGCGTCGAGCTTGGCGAACATCTTGTCCGCACCGACCGTGTGCTCGGCTTGGCTGATGCGGCCGTCCTTGTCGGTGTCCATCTCGGCGAACTTGTCCATGCCGGCGAACGCGGCGGCGGCCGGCATGAGGATGGCGGCGGCAATGGCAATACGGAGCGTGGTGTGCATGGAATTCCTCCCGGATCAGTGGCGCGCTCTGACGGCGCCCGTGGAGGATGGCCCTGCGGAACTGAGTCGCGCCTAAAGCCGACAGGGGATCGGCCGGGAGACGCGTTTCCTGTTCAGGGCGCGTGCAAGTTGTTGATGCAGCATGCGGTTTTTGCCGCGACGGCGCCGCGCATCGCGCACGACGCCGTCGGAATCGGATGTTTACAGCGGCTCGAGCCAGCCGTGGGTGTCCGGCGTCTTGCCGCTGAACAGTCCGAAGAACAGGTCCTGCATCCGGCGCGTGAGCGCACCGGGTTTGCCTTCGCCCACCTGCTTGCCGTCGACCGAGCGGATCGGCGTGATCTCGGCCGCGGTGCCGCACATGAAGAGCTCGTCGCACAGGTACAGGTACTCGCGCGGCAGGTCGCGCTCCACGACCTCGATGCCGGCATCGCGTGCGAGGCGGATGATCGAGTTGCGCGTGATGCCGTTGAGCAGCGCCGCGCTCACCGGGGTGGTGTGCAGCGCGCCGTCGAACACGAGGAACAGGTTTTCGCCCGCGCCTTCCGACAGCAGACCCGTCGATGCCAGCGCGATGCCTTCGCCGAAGCCGAGGCGGCGCGCCTCGCGCGCGACCAGCTGGCCCGAGAGATAGTTGCCGCCGGCCTTCGCGCCGGCGGGAATCGTGTTCGGCGCGAAGCGCTGCCAGCTCGACACGCAGGCGTCGATGCCCGCCTCGAGCACGTCGGGGCCCAGGTACGGACCCATGTCCCAGGCCGCCACGGCGACGTCGGTCGGACAGTCGGCCGAGAGTCCGAAGCCGCCGAGGCCGCGGAACGCGATCGGGCGCAGGTAGGCGCGTCCGAGGCCGTTGGCGCGGATCACCTCGCGGCAGGCGGCGTTGAGCTGCTCGACGGTGTACGGAATCCCGATGTCGTAGATCTTGGCCGACGCGAACAGACGCTTGATGTGGTCGGTGAGGCGGAAGATGGCGTGGCCATCGCGCGTTTCGTAGCAGCGGATGCCTTCGAACACCGACGAGCCGTAGTGCAGCGCGTGTGCCATCACATGCGTTGTGGCCTCGGCCCAGGGCTTGATCGCGCCGTTCTGCCAGATGTGTTCGGGATAGCGCATCGCGGGACCTGCCGGAAGAAATGAACCGGCATTCTACCGTTCCGGACGCGCAGCGTCAGACGCCGCGCGCAGGAGCCGGCTGCGGCGCGACCGGCATCGCTCAGAAATGGATCCACCAGCAGCCGGCGTGCCGGCGCAGGCCGAGCAGCAGCTCGGGCTGGCGCGCGCTGGCCGCGTCGACGTAGCGCGTGATGCGGATGCCGCTGGGATTCTCCACCGGCCGATCCGGATAGGCCGCGGGGTCGTCGATCACGAAGGCGGACTCGGGGTACACCAGCTCGACCGTCGCGCCGGGATCGGCCACCGCGTCTTCCAGCCGGTTCATCACGAAGACCGCGGTGCGGCCGCCGATGCCGGGCCAGTGGTAGAGCCCGGCGATGGCGTTGATGTCGGCGCTTTCGACCGCGCGCCGCAGGTCGAACAGCAGGCTGTCGGCCCCACGCGCGCAGTCGCTGCGCACGAGGCCGGGGTTGTCGAGATCGACCACGGCGTCGGGCGAGAGAGAAGGCGGGGCGGTGGCCTGTTCGCGCGCGTTGAACTGGTCGCAGGGCCGGTCGGTGTAGATCGTGCCGCCGTCCGGGCCGATGCAGCGGCGGACGGCGGCGTCGGCGAGCTGGGTCGGCGCGAGCGAGAGTGCGGCGAACATCGCGCACGCCGCGAGGGCGGCGATCGATGCGCATCGTCGGTGCGGTTGCAGCATCGCAACGCCGGGGATAGCCCCTCTCCCCGTGGGAGAGGGGCTGGGGAGCGGGTTCGGCCGAAGCGGCGCGGGGGCCAGGTCGGGAGTAGTCGTCGACGCCATCGCTGCAGCATAGCGCCGGCACGTGACGCAGATGCTGTGCCGGTCGGTGGGATTGTAGCGAACCCGTGTCTCAGCACCCCCGTCGCGTAGCGCCCGCGTCCGCCTGCGTTCGGCCGGCGGTAGCCGCCTCACCCTTCTCCCGCCGGGAGAAGGATTCCCACCCATCAAGCTTCTGCGATTCCCGATTCCCGAATCCCGAATCCCGATTCCCGATCGTCACCGCACTCCCAGCCGCTCCAGCACCAGCGCCGTCGGCTTGGCCAGGTTGAGCGTGTAGAAATGCAGCCCCGGCACGCCCTGCGCGATCAGTCGCTCGCACAGTTGCGCCACCGCGTCGGCCGCGAAGCTGCGGATCGATTCGACATCGTCGCCGTACGCCTGCATCCGTCGCGCCATCCAGCGCGGGATCTCCGCGCCGCACATCTCGGAAAAGCGCCGGATCTGGGTGAAATTCGAGATCGGCATGATGCCCGGGACGATCGGAATGTCGATGCCCAGCGCGCTTGCATCGTCGACGAAGCGGAAATATGCGTCCGGGTTGTAGAAGTATTGCGTGATCGCGCCGTTGGCGCCGGCGTCGACCTTGCGTTTGAAGTGGCGCAGGTCCGCCAGCGCATCCTCGGCCTGCGGATGCGTTTCCGGATAGGCGCCCACCTCGATGTGGAAGAAATCGCCGTGTTCGGCGCGGATGAATCCGACCAGATCGCTCGCGTAACGGAACTCGCCGGGCGTCGCCATGCCCGAGGGCAGGTCGCCGCGCAGTGCCACGAGCCGTCGACAGCCGCTGGCGCGGTACTGCGCCAGCAGGGCGCCGATCTCGGTGCGCGACCCGCCGACGCACGACAGATGAGGCGCGACCTGCAACGCGTGCTTGCGACGCAGGCCGCCGACGGTCTCCGGCGTGTAGCTCAGCGTCGAACCGCCGGCACCGAAGGTCACCGACACGTATTCGGGCGACAGCGACTTCAGCTTCGCCGCGGTGCGGTCGAGCTGGTTGCGCTGCTCGTCGGTCTTGGGCGGAAAGAACTCGAAACTGAGCGGAAGCATGCAGGCATCGCGGCTGGGCGTCGGCCTGCATTGTATCGCTTCATCGCGATAAAGCGAGTTCAGGTCTCGAAGCCGTTGCCGAACAGGCGCGGCGAGCGGATCTCCTGCGCGCCGATGTCGCAGCGCGCGAGGCCGTCGCCATTGCCGTCGCTCGGGCGTGCATGGCCGTTGGCGTCGAGCGTCAGGCAGGCGCCTGCGTCGCCGCCGGGCATCGGGACCGCCGGATTGCCGGCGTCGATCAGCACGCTCGTGGCGGCGAGCTGCGGCGCCTCGACGTAGCCGCCGAACACCGGTGCACCGAGGCCGAACTGGTCCACAGTCGCCTGCTCGCTGTCGCTGCCGAGCATCGCGTCGCAGGAGTCGTCGATGGCGCGGTTGAAGCCGGGGCCGGCGTAGCCCGCGGCATCGCCGGCGAGCCGGCAGGCGGGCGAACCCTCGATGGCGCCGAACGCACTGTTGGCGATGCGCAGCACGGTGGTGTTGCCGCCCACGTCCAGATGAACGCCGTAGCCGCTCCACGCGGGAATGGCGTTGTCGGTGAAGGTGCTGTTGTCGATCGTCAGCGTGGCCGGCTGGCCGCCCGCGCCGGTGACCCGCACCGCGCCGCCGTAGCCGTCGAACGTGTCCTGCACCACGACGTTGCGCAGCACGAGCGCACCCTCTTCCTGTGCGACGGCGCCGCCGACCATCGCACTGTCGTTGCCGCCGAAATACGACGCCTCGACCGTGCACGTGCCGCGCCGGCACGCGATCGCCCCGCCGGCCGCGCTTCCGCCCGGAACGGGCGCGACGACCCGGTTGTCGATGAAGCGGGAGCGGCGAACGGTGACGTCGCTCTCGAAGAAATAGGCCGCGCCGCCGTCGCTGAAGGCATTGGGCCCGTTCTCGACGCGGTTGCCGATGAACAGCGAGTCCTCGATCAGCACCTGGCCGCGGTAGTAGATCGCGCCGCCGGACTGGTTGCCGCCGCCGGTGCCGGCCATTGCGAGGTTGTCCCGGAAGATGCTGCGCCGCACGGTCAGACTGCCGAAACCGCTGACGCCGCCGCCGTACGCGTTGGCGCTGCCGATGCCGGCGCGGCAGCCTTCCACCACGACATTGTCCAGCGTCAGCGCGGCGCCGCCGCCCTGCACGCAGCCGGCGTTGAAGGTGCCGGCGCCGTTGCGCACGGTGAGGTTGCGCACGGTGGTGGGCACGTTGCCGGTGAAGAACAGGCGGCTGGTGGACTGGCCGTCGACGACGATGCCGCCGAGGTTGTACTGGCCCTCGATCAGCACGCTGGTGCCGCGCAGCAGCGGCAGATCGCTCGCCACGCTCAGCACGATGATGCCGGTGCCGCCGGGCTGGAAGCGGATTTCGTTGTCCTCGCCCGGCGGCAAATCGGCGATCACCTGGCGCAGCGAGCCCGGGCCGCCGTCGGCCGTGGTGGTGACCGTGTACGTGCCGGCATGGGCAACGCCCGCGGCAGCGAGCGCCACGGCTGCAAATGCAGTGCGGCAATGGGTGTGGATCGGCATCGCAACTCTCCCCGTCCGGAAAGCGGAATCCCTGCGATGCGCGTAACGCGGCGCGGCGGCGGTTCGTATCACGGCCCGGCAAAGAGGGTTGCTCGATGTCCTCGCCATCGCCCTCGGGGCCGTCATGCCGACATGGGTCGGGATCGAACCGGTGCGGCACGACAGGGCACAAACGCCCTCACACGCCCGTCGCCCCGGCGAACGCCGGGGCCCAGCGGCGTGTCTTTGTTGCCGCGATCAGGCAAGGAACGTCGGGCAACGCCACTGGGCCCCGGCGTTCGCCGGGGCGACGGTGCGGGGGGAATCCGGGATTTCCGGACAGCAAGGGACCCGCGCCGTGATGGCGGCGCGGAGAACGGATGTTGTCGCAATGGGCGACGATGGCGTCGCGCGCGCATGTCGTGCTCTTCGGGGTCACCAAACGAACACGGGCGCCGCTCGGCGCCCGTGTCGTTGCAGCGGAGGTCGTCGCGGCGACCGCGCCGCCTCAGTAGCGGTAGTGCTCCGGCTTGTACGGACCGTCCTTCGGCACGCCGAGGTACTCGGCCTGTTCCGTGGTCAGCTCGGTCAGCTTCACGCCGATCTTCTCCAGATGCAGGCGCGCCACTTCCTCGTCGAGCTTCTTCGGCAGGCGGTAGACCGTCTTCTCGTACACGTCCTTGTTCGCCCACAGGTCGATCTGCGCGAGCGTCTGGTTCGAGAACGAGTTCGACATCACGAAGCTCGGGTGGCCCGTCGCGCAGCCGAGGTTCACCAGACGACCCTCTGCAAGAAGGAAGATGGCCCGGCCGTCGGCGAACACATACTTGTCGACCTGCGGCTTGATGTTGATCTTCGTCACGCCGGCCATGGCGTTGAGCGCATCGACCTGGATCTCGTTGTCGAAGTGGCCGATGTTGCAGACGATGGCCTGGTCCTTCATCGCCTTCATGTGGTCGAGCGTCAGTACGTCCTTGTTGCCGGTGGTGGTGACGTAGATGTCGCCGCGGCCGAGCGTCGATTCAACGGTGTTGACCTCGAAGCCTTCCATCGCGGCCTGCAGCGCGTTGATCGGGTCGATCTCGGTCACCACGACGCGCGCGCCGTAGGCACGCAGCGAGTGCGCCGAGCCCTTGCCGACATCGCCGTAACCGCAGACGACGGCGACCTTGCCCGCGAGCATCACGTCCATCGCGCGCTTGAGGCCGTCGGCGAGCGACTCGCGGCAGCCGTAGAGGTTGTCGAACTTGCTCTTGGTGACCGAGTCGTTGACGTTGATGGCCGGCACCAGCAGCTTGCCCGCTTCCATCATCTGATAGAGGCGGTGCACGCCGGTGGTGGTTTCTTCCGACACGCCGCGCCAGTCGCGCACGACCGTGGTCCAGAAGCCCGGACGCTCCTTCGCGACGCGCTTGAGCAGATTCTTGATCACCTGTTCCTCGTGCGAACCCGAAGCCGAGTTCACCCAGTCGCTGCCGTTCTCGAGTTCGTACCCCTTGTGGATCAGCAGCGTCACGTCGCCGCCGTCGTCGACCACCAGTTCCGGGCCAAGCCACGTGTCGGCGCCCTTGCCCGGGAAGGTCACGGCATCGAGCGTGCAGTCCCAGTACTCCTCCAGCGTCTCGCCCTTCCACGCGAACACCGGCGTGCCGGTGACGGCGATCGCGGCGGCGGCGTGGTCCTGGGTGCTGAAGATGTTGCACGAGGCCCAGCGCACGTCGGCGCCGACGTCCTTGAGCGTTTCGATCAGCACGGCGGTCTGGATGGTCATGTGCAGCGAGCCGGTGACGCGCACGCCCTTCAGCGGCTTGGCGGCGGCGTATTTCTTGCGGATCGACATCAGGCCCGGCATTTCGTGCTCGGCGATGTCCAGTTCCTTGCGGCCCCAGTCGGCGAGCGAGAGGTCGGCGACCTTGTAATCGGCGTGCGGGGGCGTTTTGACGACAGCGTTCATGGTGTGTAGCTCCGGAGTGGTTGAAGTCGGCACCGGGACGGTGCGGGCTTCCGCGATGCAATCGCGGTCCGGGCGCGGTTGAGATGGGGTCGCGTCGAGCCTGGCCGTGCTCGGGGCGACGGTCGCAGCGCCCCTCGACGGGACTTCGCCAGTATATCGCTGGTTGGGGATGAAGGGATGAATGCCCGGGTGTCCGACCGCGCCGCGCCGCCGAGTGTTGCCGTGCTGCGTGGCAGTGCATCGGCCCGGGTCCGGGCATGGGCCGGCCTGTACGAATCGATGGCCGCGTGCGCATGCGGCCGCAGCGTCGCCCCGCCGACGCTGCTTGATGCGTGATGCATGATGCGTGATGATGCGACCATTGCCGGGAGACTTTCATGCGCACCACGCTCGCCATCGACGACGATGTCCTCGCCGCCGCCCGCGCGCTCGCCGAACAGCAGGGCCGGTCGGTGGGCGAGATCGTGTCCACGCTGTGTCGCCGGGCGCTGATCCCCGTGCCCGACGGCGGCGGTCAGACACGCAACGGCGTGCCGCTGTTCCCGCTGCGCCCCGACGCCCGGCCCGTGACGCTGGAACTGGTGCGCCGTCTGGCCGAGGAAATGCCGTGAGCGCGCTGCGCCCGACGCGGTCGGCGTCCGCGGTGCGCGATCAGGGTCCGGCCTGGGGCCGTCCGCCCGCACGCCAACCGTTCCTGCTGTCGGTGGACCTGGTGCTCGCGCTGCTCGATCCCGCCCATGCGCTGCACGACGCCGCGCATCGCTGGTTCGAAGGCGACGGCGCCATCGCCTGGGCCACCTGCCCGCTGGTCGAGAACTCGGTGATCCGCATCTGCAGCCACCCGAGCTATCCGAATTCGCCCGGAACAAGCAACATCATCGCCGGCATGCTCGACGGCCTGTGCAACCTGCCGGGGCACCGCTTCTGGCCCGACAGCATCAGCCTGCGCGATCCGCAGCACTTCCGCGTGGCGCGCGCCATGGCCTGGAACCAGACCAGCGACATCTACCTGCTCGGTCTCGCGGTGGCCCACGGTGGCCGGCTGGCGACCTTCGACCGCCGGCTCGATGTCGATGCCGTGCTCGGCGGCGCGGACGCCATCGCCATCATCGACTAGCGGTCGCCCCCCGCGCCGCCCAGGGCACGCCGGGACGGCAGAAACACCACTGCGCCGACCATGACATTCGGCACGGGCGAACTGCGTTAGACCGTGCGCCCACCCGATCCGAGCGATCGGGCGTGGGCGGCGGCGGGCAAGGATGTCCCTCCGTCCTTCCGCTGCGCAGTGCACAGGGGCCTGCGACGCTTTCGATTTCGTTCCCGAATCAGGAGTTGCCCATGCCCGTGTCCGTCCGTCCCCCGATCGTCCTGGCCTGTGCGCTCGCCGCAGGCCTCTGTGTCGCCGCACCGGCGCGCGCCGAATGGATCTATGCCCGGTTGCAGCCGGCCGAGCAGACCACGTTCGCGTCCGGCGACGTGAGCGTGTCCAACGACGGCAAGACCGTCGTCTTCGTGAGCGGGGCCACCCAGTGGGTCGACGGCACGCCGCCGGCGGCCGAGGTCTATGCCTACGACCTGGACTCGGCCTTCGTCGAAGTGATCTCGATCACTTCCACCGACACCTTCACCAGCGGTGTCAGCCCGTCGGTGTCGCGCGATGGCCGCTATGTGGCCTTCCTCGCTCTGGGCGGCCCGTACGACGGCGGCACCCTGTCCGGCTGGCAGGTGCTGCGCAAGGACCGCGTCACCGGTGCGCTGGAACTTGTCACGGCCACAGGCGCCGGGGCACCGCTCGGCCCCAACGTCAACCAGGACGACGTCACCGCCATCTCGGGCGACGGCCGTTACGTGGCGTTCGTGTCGCGCTCGCCGGACCTGGGTGTCAGCACCGACCAGGTGTTCCTCAAG
Source organism: Chiayiivirga flava (assembly GCF_014202825.1). GTDB lineage: Bacteria > Pseudomonadota > Gammaproteobacteria > Xanthomonadales > Xanthomonadaceae > Chiayiivirga > Chiayiivirga flava. The sequence continues at coordinate 384,904 of NZ_JACHHP010000004.1, forward strand.
GACATGCAGACCGGCACCGTGGAGCATGTATCGGTGGACGCCAGCGGCGCCGCACCCGGCGCGGCAGGCGATGCGGTGATGTACTCGCATGCGGTCAGCGACGACGGGCGCTATGTCGCCTTCATCTCGCCCGGCCCGCTGCTGCCGGGCGTGACCGCCACCGGGCAGGTGTACGTGCGCGACACGGTGGCCAACACCACCGAGCTGGTCAGCCGCCGCGACGGGGCCAACGGCCAGCCCGGCACCACCGGCGCCAATCGGCCGGCGCTGTCGCCGAGCGGGCGCTTCGTCGTGTTCCAGGCGTACGGCGGCCTCGGCAGCTTCCCGAACGCGAGCGGTGCCTTTCTGCGCGACCGCGTCACGCACGCCACGGTGTCGATTCCGTCGCCGAGCGCGTTGCCGGCCGGCTCGTCGTGTTTCGGCGGCGATGTCTCGGACGCGGGCACGGTGCTGATCCAGTGCGGTTCAACCGGACAGGTGTTCCTGTGGGTGCCGGGCTCCGATCCGCTCCTCGTGTCCACCGACGCCGGCGGCAACCCCGCCAATGCAAGTTCCGGCAACTCGCTCGGCATCGACGCCTCGGGCCTGTCGATGGTGTTCGAATCGATCGCGAGCAACATCGATCCGGCCGACACCAACAACAGCGCCGATGTGTTCCTGCTGGTCGAATCCAGCGTCATCGACGGCATCTTCCGCGACGGGTTCGAGGACTGAGGCGCGCGCGGACGGTGCATTCGACACCGTCCGCGACGCGTTCCGGCGGCAGCGGCTCCGCGCCGACCATGACATTCGGCACGGGCGAACTGCGTCAGACCGTGCGCCACCCGATCCGAGCGATCGGGCGGCGGCGGCGGGCAAGGATGTCCCTCCGTCCTTCCGCTGCGCAGTGCACAGGGGCCTGCGACGCTTTCGATTTCGTTCCCGAATCAGGAGTTGCCATGTCCGTGTTCCTCCGTCCCCCGATCGTCCTGGCCGGCGCGCTCGCCGCAGGCCTCTGTGTCGCCGCACCGGCGCGCGCCGAATGGATCTACGGTCGCCTGATGCCGCAGGCACCCAGCATCCAGGCCGATGGCCATTCCGGCTCCGTGAACGTCTCCAACGACGGCAAGACCGTCGTGTTTTCCAGCGAGGCGACGAACTGGCTGCCGGACACCGAACTCAACAACAAGGCCATCGCCGTCGACCTCGACACGGGCCTGATCGAGGTCGTGTCGCGCACCACGGCTGGTGCGGTGCTGCGCGGGGAGAGCCCCGCGGTGTCGCGCGACGGGCGTTACGTCGCCTTCCTCAACTATGCGCAGAACCTCGATCTCGGGTTTCCGACGTCGAACTGGCAGGTCGTGCGCAAGGATCGCCTCACGGGCGTCCTCGCGCTCGTCACCGCGAACCAGGCGGGCGATCCCGTCACCGGCAACGGCAACGACGACGACACCGTGTCGATCTCGGGCAACGGCCGCTACGTCGCGTTCGAATCGGCCGCGCAGATTTTCGGTTACCCCGTGCCCGATGGGAGCACGCAGATCTTCGTCAAGGACATGGACACGGGTGCCGTCGAACTGGCGTCGGAATCGAGCACGGGAGGTGCCAGTCCGAACGGCTGCGCAATCTACCCGAACGCCCTCTCCGACGACGGGCGTTTCATCGTCTTGCTCTGCAACAACGCGCTGGTGCCGGGTGCGGGTACATGGCAGACCTACGTGCGTGACCTCGTGGCGAACACCACCGAAGTGATCAGCCGCGCCAGCGGCGCCAACGGCGCGCCCTCGACGGCGTTTTCCAATCGCGCCGCGATATCGCCGAGTGGACGTTTCGTGGTGTTCCAGAACCCGACGTATGGCGGCCTCGGCGGCGATCCCGACACGCACAGCGGCATCTACATGCGCGACCGCGCGACGCAGACGACGGTGTCGATCCCGGCGCCCGCGGTCAGCGGCCTGGGCAGTTGCTACCAGTCCGACGTGTCCGATGCCGGCACGGTGCTGATGGAGTGTTCGACCAATCCGACCACCAATGTGTACCTGCACGTTCCCGGCGTCGCCGGTTCCCCGTTGCTGGTGAGCACGGGCCCCGGCAGCGTGCCGGGCAACGGCCAGTCCGGCTACTCGCTCGCGGTGGATGCCTCGGGCCTGTCGATGGCATTCGAATCCGACGCGACCAATCTGGATCCGGACGACACGAACGAGCGCACCGACATCTTCCTGCTGGTGGATTCCGACCTGCTGAACCGCATCTTCGGCGACGGTTTCGAGGACTGACGTGCGCCCGCGGACGGCTTATTCGAAGCCGTCCGCGAAGACGTCCGGCGGCAGCGGTTCGGCCGGAATGCCGGCCACCTCCACCGAGCCCGCGTCGCAGCGCGTGTCGACGGACACGTAGCCGCGCTGGTCGACGCGCGAACACGGCGTGCCGCTCGACAGGCCCGGATCGCGCGCCACGCTGTCGTCGCCGGGCATGCGCGTCAGCGTGGGGCCGCCGTTGTCGGCCAGCGCGCCGAGTGCCAGGTCGGCGCTGCTCACGTTGCGCTGGTTGAAGCCGCCGGGGCTCGTCGCGAGCCGGCAGGTGTTGCCGGGGGATTCGATGGTGTAGCTGCTGGTCGGCTGTGCGGCCGGATCGGAAAACGTGCACGCGCCCTGGAGGATGCTGGCCGAGAGCCGCAGCGTGGCCGGGAACTGCACCGAGCTTGCCAGCCGCACCGAACTGGCGACGCCGCCCGAGGTGTTGCCCGCAATGGTGCTGCGCCGGATCGTGCTTTCGTCGGTGCCGGACACCAGCACGCCGCCGGCGCCGGTGGCCGCGCGGTTGCCGTGCACGGTGGAGTGGTCGAGCGTCAGCGCGCTGAACGAGAAGATCGCACCGCCGACCGAACCCGACTCGTTGTCCGACAGCGTGGAGCGTTCGATCCGCAGCGTCGGTCCGGTCGACACGATGGCGCCGCCCTGCGATGCCGCGGTGTTGCCGGCGAAGGTGGTGCGCGTGATCGTGGTGTCGGCGGCGGTGCACAGTGCCCCGCCGAACGCGTCGGCGGTGTTGCCGTCGAAGCGTGCCAGGTCCATCGTCAACGTCGGCTGTTCGATCAGGTTCAGCGCGAGATCGGACTGCAGGTTGAGCGCGCCGCAGGCCTCGTCGGCGCTGTTGCCGCTGAAGCGCGTGCCGTCGGCGGTCACCTCCAGGCGCGTGGTGTCGAGCGCGTCGTCCATGTAACCGAAGTGTGCGGCGCCGCCGCTCGCGGCCGTGTGGTTGTCCTCGAACACGCTGTCGCTCACGTCGATGCGATTGAGCCCGTTCGCCACCAGCACGGTGAGCGCGGCGGCGGATTCCGACGCCAGGTTGCCGCGATACACGTTGTTGCGCAGCACGATCTCGCCGAGCGGCGCTTCGACCAGATAATTCGCCACCACCAGCGCGCCGTTGGTGCTGGTGTTGTCGATGAACTGCGTGCCGGTGATCGAGAGCGGGCCACGCGCTGCCAGCACCACGGCGCCGGTGCCGCCGGCCGTCGCGGTGTTCTGTTCGAACACCGAGTCGGCGACGGTCAGTCGTCCCGCGGCGAAGATGGCGCCCGCGGAACCGGCGTTGCCGCGCATGCCGACGCGGCGCGCATCCAGCGTGCCCACTTCGCCCACGAACACCGGACCGAACAGCGATGCGGCGGCCGCATCGGCAATGGTCAGATCCGACAACTCCAGCGTTGCCGCCGGTCCCTCCAGACTCACGCCGATCACCAGCGGCAGGTTGATCGCGGCGGTGATCGTGGTCGCCGTGCGGCCGGCACCGACGATCTGCATCGGCGTATCGATCAGCAGCGGCCCGGTGTTGTTGTTGTCGAGCGGCAGGTCTTCGTCGTATTCGAGCAGGAAGGTGCCGGCCGGCAACAGCACGCGATCGGTGCCCGGTGCCGATTGCGCGGCGATCACGGCTTCGCGCAGCGAGCAGTCGGCCGGCGCGCAGCCGTCCGGCAGCGGATCGTCGAAGCGGGTGGCGGCGAAATCCGCGGCCTGCACGCGCGCGGCGACCAGCAGCACAAGGCACAGCGCGAAACGGCGACCAGTCATGGCAACTCCCGGGACGATTTCCGGTAGCAACGCGGAAAACACATGGCAGGGGACAGTACACCTGCGACGGCGGGCACGCACGATGCCGAGCTTTCGCGCTTTCGCGCAACGCAACGGCCGCAAATGGGCTCCCGAAAATCCCCCACCGTCGTCCCGGCGAACGCCGGGACCCAGTGACGTTTCTTGTTTTTGACTTGAGAGGCGCGGAACACCAAGCAACGTCACTGGGCCCCGGCTTTCGCCGGGGCGACGGACGGGGACGGGTGGTTGCCCGCTTCGCCGGGTGTCCGAGTGCTTCGGCACCAAGGCAAGCGCGTCGCGCCCGACCTTCCCTGGGCAGCGTCGGGCTTCGCCGTGAATTCGGCCACGCACTCACGCCGCAAACGAAAACGGGCCGCATCAAGCGGCCCGTTTCCCCTGCATCGCGATCGATCAACCCCGCGCATGCAACGCGCGAGGTCGATGCATCACTTCAGCCCGGCATCCTTGCGCAGCTGCTCGGCCCGGTCCGTCTTCTCCCACGAGAACGTGGAATACGTCGAACCGTCCGCCGCCTTCACCGTCTCCGGCACGCGGCCGAAGTGGCCGTAGGCCGCGGTCTGCTGGTACATCGGATGGATCAGGTCCAGCATCTTGATGATGCCGTACGGACGCAGGTCGAAATGCTTGCGCACCAGCTTCTCGATCTTCTCGTCGGAGATCTTGCCGGTGCCGAACGTGGTCACCGAAATCGACGTCGGCTCGGCCACGCCGATGGCGTACGACACCTGGATCTCGCAGCGATCCGCCAGGCCCGCCGCCACGATGTTCTTCGCCACGTAACGCGCCGCATACGCCGCCGAGCGATCCACCTTCGACGGATCCTTGCCCGAGAACGCACCACCGCCGTGGCGCGCCCAGCCGCCGTAGGTGTCGACGATGATCTTGCGGCCCGTGAGCCCGCAGTCGCCCACCGGCCCGCCGATGACGAACTTGCCGGTCGGGTTGATATGGAACTTGGTGCCCTTGTGCAGCCACTTGGCCGGCAAGACAGGTTTCAGGATCAGCTCGCGCACGCCCTCGATCAGATCCTTCTGCTTCACGCCCGGATCGTGCTGCGTCGACAGCACCACGGCGTCGATCGCGGTGGCGACACCGTTCTCGTAGCGCAGCGTCACCTGCGACTTCGCATCCGGACGCAGCCACTTGAGCTTGCCCTTCTTGCGCACCTTGGCCTGCTGCTCGACGAGGCGATGCGACAGATGGATCGCCGCCGGCATGTAATCCTTCGTCTCGTTCGTCGCGTAACCGAACATCAGGCCCTGGTCGCCTGCGCCCTGTTCCTCGGGCTTCTTGCGATCCACGCCCTGGTTGATGTCCGGCGACTGCTTGCCGATCAGGTTCAGCACGCCGCAGGTGGCGCCGTCGAAACCGACTTCGCTGCTGTCGTAACCGATGTCGAGGATCACCTTGCGCGTCAGCGCTTCCAGGTCGATCCACGCGCTGGTGGTGATCTCGCCCGCGACGATGGCCACGCCCGTCTTCACCATGGTTTCGCACGCGACACGCGCGCGGGTGTCCTGCGCGAGGATCGCATCGAGCACCGCGTCGGAAATCTGGTCGGCAACCTTGTCCGGATGGCCTTCGGACACCGACTCGGAGGTGAAAAGGTAGTTGCTCATCGAGGGAAATATCCTTTGATTCGGATGAAAGGATCAAAAAGCGGCCGCGTAGGATACACGCGGGGCCCGGAGTATGCATCAACGCCTGCTGAAGGGCCTCGCGCGCGTCACGAACGCAAGCTGCGCGGCGCCGGCGCCGGCGCCGGCGCGGCAGCGTGCGCGGCAAGGCCGAGATAGTGCAGGTGCAGGCGCGCGACGATGGCGTCTAGCGCGTCGACGGCCCCGTCGTTGATGATGACATCGTCCGCCAGCGCCAGCCGCGCGGCACGCGAGGCCTGCGCCGCAAGCGAGAGTTCGGCCTCGGCGCGCGTCACGCCGTCGCGCCGCATCACGCGCGCGATCTGCACCTCGCGCGGCACGTCCACCACCAGCACGCGGTCGAGCCAGTCGTACGGATACGTGGATTCGGCGAGCAGCGGGATCGCGAGCAGCACGTACGGGCCCGTGGCGGCCTCGGCGTCGGCGCGCAGGCGGGCGCGGACGCGCGAATGCAGGATGGCTTCGAGATCGCGCCGCGCCTGGGCATCGGAGAAGACGATCTCGCGCAGCGTGCGCCGGTCGAGTCGACCGTCGGCCTGCAGCACGTGCGCACCGAAGCGCGCCTCGATGTCTGTCAGCGCGGCCTGTCCGGGTTCGACCAACTCGCGCGAGACGATGTCGGCATCGATCACGCGTACGCCCAGCGCTTCGAAGCGCTGCGTGACGGCGGTCTTGCCCGACGCGATGCCGCCGGTGACGGCGATCCTGAGCGGCGGGGGGAGGGTGGGAGGCATGCCGCAGGATAACGCCCGGGTCTGGCGGGGTGCTATCGCGGCGGCGCGGGGCGGCGTGGGCGAGAAGCGACCCCCTTCCGCCTGCCGGCACCTTCCCCCGCGCTGCGGGAGAAGGGATGCTTCGTGGATGCGCTTGCGGCTTGCGGCTTGCGCCTTGCGCCTTGCGCCTTGCGCCTTGCGGCGTACGGCTTGGGCCTTGCGGCGTGCAACTCGCGTCTTTTCGCTTTTCGCTTGTGGCTTTTCGCTTGTGGTGTAGCACTTGCGGTTCGCGACACGCGAACCCGTGCAATCCCGGTGCCCCGGCAGCTCCGGCCGCGCCAGCCTCTCGACCACTTCCATCGAAGGAATCCTTCTCCCGCAAAGCGGGGGAAGGTGCCGGCAGGCGGAAGGGGGTTGAGCCCCGCGAAAGCGCCTACCCCCAAGACAATCAGCAACCCACTCTCACCGACACCACTGATCCTCGCAAGGCACCCCATCATGGTCGCCATCCATCTGCACCCCGGGGCAGTGCCGCAGGAAATACACCGCTTCATCACACGACGTCATCTGCGGACACCGCGTCCGCCCGTCGCACTGAGACAGCGATTGTCCCGTCGCCTGCACACCGCGCCCGGCCTCCGCACGCGCAGGCGGATACCACTCAGGCGCAGACACCGGCGCAGATGCGCGAGCACGCTCCACCGTCACGGCGCCGTTGTCGTTGTGGATCACCAACCGCCCCTGCCGCTCCACCCACTCCCCGTGGATCACGAGCCCGACGCCCACCAGCGCCAGCAACACCAACAGTCGGCGCATCGAACTCTCCGCAGGAGACCGCGCTACATCCCCGCCCAACGCAGATACACCCCGAGCAGATCCTCGCCCCAGAACAGCTGCACCCACCCGGCCGCGGCCAGATACGGCCCGAACGGAATCGGCGTGGCGCGATCGCGCCCCTGCACCGCCAGCATGATCGAACCCACGATCGCCCCGATCAGCGACGACATCAGCAGCACCGGCAGGATCGCCTTCCAGCCGCAGAACGCCCCGACGGCCGCCAGCAGCTTGAAATCCCCGTAGCCCATGCCTTCCTTGCCGGTGAGCAGCTTGAACGCCCAGTACACCGACCACAGGCTCAGATACCCCACCGCCGCGCCGAGGATCGCCTGCGGCGGCGGCACGAACACCGGCACCAGGCTCAGCAGCAGACCCAGCCACAACAAGGGCAGGGTGAGGCTGTCCGGCAGCAGCGTGGTGCGCATGTCGATGCCGGACATGGCCACCAGAAACCCCGTGGCCACCAGCATCCACCCCGCCTGCATCGTCACACCGTAACGCCACACGATCAGCCCGAACAGCAGCGCCGTGATCGCTTCCACGGCCGGGTACTGCCACGAGATCGGTGCCTTGCACGCGCGGCATCTCCCGCGCAGCAGCGCGAAACTCAGGATCGGAACGTTCTCCCACGCGGCGAGTTTGTGCCCGCACTTGGGGCAATGCGACCGCTCCACCACGATGCCCGGCGGCGCCGGCGCCACGTCCGCGCCCGGCTCGATCCCCAACGTCTCGCGACTGTCCCGCTCCCAATGCCACTGCATCCGCAGCGGCAACCGCAGGATCACGACATTGAGGAAACTCCCGACGAGGGCGCCAAAAAAAACGGCGCTGGCAATCGCCAGCGCCGGGTATGCAACGAGAAGATGTGTCATGGAATCAAAAAGTTGCAGCAATCTTGAAGATTGGCAAGTACATACCAATCACCATCCCGCCCACCACGATGCCAATAAATATCATAATGAAGGGCTCGATCAGACTGGCAAGTGCGTCAACCGCATTGTTGACTTCCTGCTCATAGAACTCTGCCACCTTGATCAGCATCACGTCGAGCGCGCCGGCTTCTTCGCCGATCGCGGTCATTTGGACAACCATGTGTGGAAAAAGATCGACTTGGCGCATCGCAATATTGAGCTGGTAACCTACTGCAACATCATCTTTGATGCGTAACACTGCCTTTTCGTAAAGAATATTGCCCGTCGCACCAGCGACCGTGTCGAGCGCTTCAACAAGCGGAACACCAGCCTTGAACGTCACAGCAAGCGTGCGAGCGAAGCGCGCGATTGCCGAATTATGCATGATCTGACCAATAACGGGGAGCTTGAGAATCATGCGGTCAAGAAAGTGCGCGAAGGCCGGAGACCGTTTTTTTGCTTGAACAAACGCGAATATAGCACCTACGACGACGAACAGTATCAACCACCAGTACGCGACCATGAACTCTGATGCGGCGACGATCATGAGCGTGAAGGCCGGCAGATCCGCGCCGAAACTTTTAAAGACATTCTGGAACTGCGGAACGACAAAGATCAAAAGGACGGCGCTTACAAGAATAGCGACTGCGATCACCATCGCGGGATAGAAGAGCGCCTTTTTGATCTTTCCCTTTAACGTTTCGATATTTTCTTTGTAGTTTGCGATGGTATGCAGTACCGTATCGAGCACGCCAGCGCCTTCACCAGCTTTTACCAGGTTTCGATATAGTTCGTCGAACTGGACCGGGTGTTTTCCGATAGCTTCGTGCAGCGTCGATCCGCCTTCAATGCTGGCTTTGATGTCATCCAGCATTACCTTCATCCGAGGATTTTTTTGTCCGCCAGAGATAATCTCGAAGGCCGTGACAAGCGGTACGCCGGATTGCATCATCGTTGCAATCATGCGGCTAAAGACAGCGATGTCCTTAGCCGAAATGGTCTTGCCCGCTGCACCAAAAAGGGGCTTCGGCTTAGGCTTCACCATGTTCGGCGTGATGCCCTGCTTGCGCAGCTCCGCCTTGAGCAGGTTGGCGTTCTTCGCCAACGATTCTCCCTTCATCTTGGTGCCACGCTTGTCCAGCCCGCTCCAGACGAACGGTTGCAGCGGGTTGGGATTGCGCGGAGCGGTTTTGACTGCGGCTCGGGTGGCGGCCATGGCGGAACTCCCCTCGACTCTCTAGTCCTTGCGGGTTGGCATCGTTGCCCAGGCGAAGGGCATCTGCTTGGCTCACCGGCGTAGCCCCCTGCGCCGGTATCATGTTAGTCAACAGGAAAACACTGCAACTATCTCACATTACGGAGAAAATCTCCCCGAAGGTCAATCCTTCGTCACGCGGTTCATTTCGGACAGGCTGATGACGCCGGCCGCGGCTTTACGCAAGGCCGATCTGCGCAGATCAGATATGCCGATACGCGCCGCCTCCTCCGCGATCTGCATAGCGTTACCTCCCTGCAACACGATACGTTGGATCTCTTCTGTCATTGGCATCACTTGATAAATGCCAGTCCGGCCCTTATAGCCCTCGTTGCAGTCGCTACAGCCGACGGCATCGTAGATCGTCATCGTGTCAATCTGGTCAGCGGTAAATCCCTCGGCTTCTAGTGCGTGTCGGGGAAGAGAAATGGGCTTCTTGCAGTCGTGCAGCCGTCGCGCCAGGCGTTGGGCGATGACCAGCGTCACCGACGAGATGATGTTGAACGGCGCGATGCCCATGTTCATCAAGCGCGCGATGGTCTGCGGCGCATCGTTGGTGTGCAGCGTCGATAGCACCATGTGCCCCGTCTGCGCGGCCTTCACGGCGATCTCGGCCGTCTCGAGGTCGCGAATCTCGCCAACCATGATCACGTCCGGGTCTTGGCGCAGGAAGCTTCGCAGCGCGGCCGCGAAGGTCATTCCGCGCTTGTTGTTCTGTTGCACCTGATTGATGCCTGGGACGCGGATTTCGACCGGGTCTTCCGCTGTGGAGATGTTGCGGCCGTCGGTGTTGAGGATGTTGAGCGCGGTGTAGAGTGACACTGTCTTGCCCGAGCCGGTCGGACCGGTGACCAGCACCATGCCGTACGGCTTCTCGATAGCGTCGAGGAAGAGCTTCTTCTGCTCGTCCTCGTATCCGAGCTTGTCGATGCCGAGTTTGGCCGCGCTGCCGTCGAGGATGCGCAGCACGATCTTTTCCCCGAACAGCGTGGGGCAGGTGCTGACGCGGAAGTCCATCGACTTGGTCTTGGACAGGTTGAGCTTGATGCGACCATCCTGCGGCACGCGGCGCTCGGCGATGTCGAGCGCCGACATCACCTTCAGACGCGAGGCAATGCGCGGGGTCAGCTTGACCGGTGGCTTGGCCACCGTGCGCAGGATGCCGTCCATGCGCAGACGCACGCGGTACTCCGTTTCGTATGGTTCAAAGTGGATGTCGGATGCGCCGCGTTTGATGGCGTCGATAAGGACCTTGTTGATGAACTTAACAACCGGCGTGTCGTCGCCCTTTGCATCCACTCCCCCGCCGGTATCCAGTTCCTCGTCACCTCCGCTAGCTTCGAGGTTTTCTAAGCCCTCGTCGTCGCCCATGCTGCTGCCCAGGGCGTCTGCCGCGCTGAGCGCGCTCTCAATGCCTCTACGCAGCTGGTCGTCGTCCGCAAGGATCGCCTCGACCGTCAAGTTCGCGTGGAACTTGATTTCGTCAAGACCTCTCGTGTTGGTAGGGTCCGATATCGCTACACACAGCCTGTTCCCGCGCTTTAGCAATGGAAGCGCGTGATGCTTGTTGATCAATGCCTCGTCTACCAGCTTTACAGGTAGCTGGGCGAAATCGAGGCAGCTCAAGTCGAGCAAGGGCATGCCGAACTCGACTGCATTGGCTGCAGCGATCTGTGCAGAGGTCGCAAGTTTCCGGTCCAGCAGCCACTGGAAGATCGGCTTGCGCTCCTTCGCGGCCTCATCGAGGGCTCGGCGAGCGTCGACTTCCGCAAGTTGACCGTCAAGCACGAGTCGCCGTGCGATGCCAGTGATGCCGATCAGATTGCTGGCCGATGGTTGCGAACTCATCTGCCGGACTCCCCTTACGCTTTGACGCTGGAACTTTACAGCAAACTTCTGACAGGTTGCATCAACCGCGCCGCCGGCTGTTGCACCTATCCCCATGTCCGGCTAGCCGATGTGGATGGTGACCTCCCACGGTGCGTAGCTCTTGAGGCTCACGGCGGGGCTTCGAGACTCTCGCGCCGGCCCGCTTCTCGCTTTATGCTCGTGGCATGGACCCAAAGCACATGGCGAACTCAGTTGCGAAGAAGCGCGGGTTGGATCGTTCTTTGGGCACGCTAAGCGTCGTGCTACCCGCGAAGAACGAGGAGCAGGGCATCGCTGCCGTGCTGATGAAGGCAAGGGCACTGCTGCCTGATGCGGAGATTCTGGTGATCGATGACGGATCGACGGACCGCACCGCCGAGATCGCCCTCGGCATGGGGGCGAAGGTGCTGTCGTCTCCGTACTCGATGGGGAATGGTGCGGCTATCAAGCGCGGAGCGCGTGCCGCGACCGGCGCTCTCATCGCATTCATGGATGCGGATGGCCAGCATGATCCATCCTTGATCCCCACACTGGTTGAGAAACTGGAAGAAGGGTACGACATGGTTGTTGGAGCGCGCAGCGCCGCTGGCCAGGCGAGCAGATCGCGAGGTCTCGCGAACGCCCTCTACAATCGCTTGGCAAGCTGGATGACCGGATTCGAAGTCAGGGATCTGACCTCCGGATTCCGCGTCGTACGCGCCGACAAATTCCGAGAGTTCCTGCACCTGCTGCCGAACGGTTTTTCTTACCCCACGACCATCACCATGGCCTTCTTTAGAAGCGCTTATGCTGTTGCGTATCATGATGTGCCAGTGGCAAGGCGGGTTGGTCGCAGTCATTTGCGTCCGCTAAGAGACGGATTGCGCTTCCTTCTGATTATTTTCAAGGTTGCGACGCTATATTCTCCCTTGAAGCTATTTGTTCCGGCCGCCGCTGGATTTTTTCTTTTGGCTTCTGGTTATTATATACACACGTTTATCAGCCAAGGGCGATTCACGAATATGAGTGCGCTGTTGTTTAGTGCCTCTGTTATTATTTTTCTCGTCGGTCTGGTGTCCGAGCAAATCGCCGCCTTGACCTACCGCCGTGAGTCCTGAGCCGAACCATGCGTCTTCTGGTCGCTGGTTTTTATGCAAACGGTCCTGGCTATCCCAACGGCAGGATGACCCAAGCAATTCTCTCCGCTGTCCCCGGGCTCGAAGTCGTCGATCTCGGATATCCGATGTCCCAGGGCTTGGAGTTGTGGAAAATCGGAAAGGCAGGGCTAGTGCATGCGTTTTCCCTTGTTGTGCAGTGCATTGTCCTTAACGCCAGAAGCGCGCTGCGCGTGGCTGTCGCCAAGCCGGGAGTCCAGGATCTTGTCTATGTAAGATATCCTTCCGTCTTCTTCATGTCCTTTATTTCACTTTTCCCCCGGAAAGTCCGGCCGCGATGTGTCGTGGAGGCATTCATCCCGGTCTGGGACAGTATGTTCAACGACCGCGGACGTGGACGGCGGGGTGTTCGGGCGCAACTCGTGCGTTATATGGAGTCCCGCTCGCTCCGTGCTGCATGGAGGGTCATCGTTGACACGGAAGCGAATGCAGATTTTGTCGCTCAGCAGTTGGGCGTTGGGCGTGAGTCGGTGACGAGCATTCCCCTTGCTGTAGAAGAGTCGGCCTGGCGCGGTGTCAGACACAGCGTCAAAGCTGGGAACAGTTTCCGAGTGTTGTTTGTTGGCACTCTCATCCGTTTGCACGGTCTAGAAGTAATCTGTGAAGCGATCCGCCTGTTTAGGTCTGGCGAGCCGTTTGAGTTTGTTTTTGTCGGAGACGGCCAAGAGGCTCACACGTTAAGGAAACTGATAACTGATCGTCCCGACCTGTCCATTGTGTGGCATCGCGAGTGGATAGATACCGATAAGGTCGCTGTCGCGATGGCAGATGCGGATGTAAGTCTGGGTGTATTCGGTGGGAAGGGAAAAGCTTCACGAGTTCTGCCCTTTAAGGTTTACATGGCCTTGGCGGTCGGAGTGCCAGTTGTCACCCAGCGAGACTTTTCCGTGCCGGCGCGAGCTCCCGCACCTCCAGTGGTCGCGGTGCAGCCGGAAGCCTCGGCGCTGGCGGAAGCCATTCGTACATTGAGAGGAGCGCTTGATAAGCGCTTTTGGCTGCATGCGGAGGGGCGGCGATATTTTGACGCGTATCTATCGCATGAGGCTGTCCTTCGCGGCTGGGAGCGCGTCCTAACATCCCGTAACGTGGATTAGGATGGTCACTTCCGAACGTACGCGACGAGGTTTACTGCGGGCTCCGTATTGGGCCCGACGGTAACATCAAGTGCGGCTGAAAGCTCAAGAGTGGCGGAAGTCGGGCTGGGTCGGGCGCGCGACGCACGCCAAGCAATGGCTTTTCGAAGAGCCCAGATGCGAATCCTTTCGGGGACGAACTTGAGCGTCAATGGAAGCGTAAGATTGCGGATCCGTCGGCACCGTGAGAGCTCAGGGTCCATTATTTTTGACGATCCGCCCATCGTGTGGACTTCGACGCGTCCAAACGTTCGAGAAATAACCTTCTCTAATGACTCTTTGGAATATTCGGTTAGATGCCATGGGTTCCATGGTTTCTGAAACCTGAACAGCCGATGCCGCCGGTCGGGCGTCACGATCACAGCAAGGCCATCAGGTCGCATTACTCGGCGCATTTCACGCAGGTAGCGCTCGACATCTTTCACGTGTTCGATGACCTGGAAGGAACAAACAAGGTCGAAATGATTATCTTCAAAGGGAAGTGGCTTCTCCGGGTCGATGCAGGAAAAGTCTAGGTTCGGCGCTCCATATCGTTCTCTGGCGTAGGAGATCGCGTCCGCGGCGACGTCTACCGCGACGACATGCTTGGCTCGATCAGCTAGGCGGCGGCTGCCATAACCGCTTCCGCATCCTAAGTCCAGAACAAGTTTTGACGCGGCATGTGCTTCAGCCAATGCATACGTGGCGAGATGAAAGATATATATTGCGTATGCTGCGTCAGAGCGCCGATAGTCCTCTTCTATCAGGCGCTCGCTGGTTGGCTCCAGTTGTATACTATTAGTCATACTCGTTACCGATTCTTCATCATGCGTTGCAGGGCCAGACCGAGAACTAACGCAAATACGTCACCCGCCAAAGTGGATAGGCGGTGCGCAGCGGTCAGGGTTACCGCTGCGGGCATTCCTAGATAAGGGGAGAGCAATAGTAAGAGAACCCCTTCTCTGGCCCCGATTCCGGCGGGCAGGCCGGGTGCAAGAAATCCAGCTGTCCACGCTACGGAAAAACTACCGGTTAAATATAGCAGTCCCGGATTTCGCGAATCCGATCCGACCAGCGCGTAAAGCCCGATGCCAATAACAATATAGTTGATTGCGTAGACCGCCGCACACACTAAGGCAGTACTGGGCCGTATCAATGTCCACAATGTCCCGAGGCCAGCGTTGGGCGAATCCGTCGCAAACCTTGCCCTTACGCGTGCGGCGAGTACAGCCAACAGAATACAGATTAAAATCAGCGGTACGATTGACCGAGCACCGATATCCGAAAAATCGATCAAGAGTGCCAGCGCGGACATGGCTGCCGCGATCCCCAGCGCAATGCATGCTTCGGCTAGCAAACTCGTGGTTGCAATTTTTCCAGGAACTCCGGCTCGCACAAGCATGCCACCACGGAGCAAGTGCTGCGCGAGATTGCCTGGTATGTAGCGGGCAATCTGGCTGATACACAGCGTGTGGATCGAGATCGAGACGGGGATCCTCGCGCCTAGATCTCCAAGTATCCTGGCATGAACAGTTCCGGTCAGCGGATAAATCAGTGCAAAGCACGCAGAACTCAGGAGAAACTCAGGCAGCACTGACGGCCTTCGCGAGAACAGTGAACATATGGCATCCCACTGCTCCCACAGCTGAAGTGCGAAGAAGACGCAAGCGGAGGTCGCTAGCGCGATACCAAGAAGTCGAAGTGTCCGGTATGGAATCACTTCTTGCGAGCCACGACCAAAAAACCCGTGCCTAGATTGCTCCGCAGGAATAGCACTTGGCCTATCGTTGCAAATTTTAGCAGTAGTCGTCCGGACGCTGTGCTCATAACGGCAAACGCTCGTGTGCCAGCCCGTCGATCGATGCCACTTCGCTCATTGTTCGCCTCCCGGTCCGGTGTGCCATCTGCGCGGCGAAGGGTCGAGGAAAAGTATGTATGACGAGACATCAGGTCCATAAGATTGGCTGCTGGAAAACCGTAGCATTCGATGTTATGCACCGCGAAGCCGCCTGCTTGCAGCACCTGCACAATCTGCTTTTTCTCGTACCGTCGCACGTGTCCAGCCCATTCGTCCGCAGGCCCCCATCTGCGCATATGTGCTGGAACCGACAGAATCAGCTCTCCGCCGGGACGTAGCCATTGAGCCCAATCGCGAACGGCCCCGGCGTCATCTTCAATGTGTTCGAGCACTTCGAGAGCCAGGAGGTAATCGACGGTGGCTGACCGCGGTGGAGTCCGACTGAGGAGTCGGGGGGCAGTCTCAGGATTCGCGGTCGCGATTCGTCGAGCCAGTTCCATTGCGGATGCGGAGCTGTCAAAGCCCTCACAGTCGTATCCGAGGTGACTGAGCTCATGCAACAGCGCCGCTGCGCCACAGCCTATCTCCAACAGCCGTCCGCATGGCTTTGTGCTCAGATACCGCATCACTCGATCGCGGCGAAGAAGATATCGTGGCATCGGTATCCAGCCCGACTCGGGCCAGACTGGGCCCAACTCGTTCGTCCAGCGTTGCCGTGATTTGCGGATGGTAATGTTTGTCGCCTCGAGACTCTGGCGGATGGAGTGTGGTGGGGCGCGCGACGTCTATGCTGGTCCGCGCTCCCGCATCTCTTTCCTCAATGCCTGCGCTGCCTCAATCTGACCGGACCGTTCAAGGTAGCGAACTGCGGCCTGCCCTACCGGCAATCGGGGAATTGAGCGGTATGATGCCACTGCGAGGGGTGCGGCCGCATCCCATTGTCCGGCACGCGCGTGGAACTTGCTTGCAAGGAACAGCATGTCGTTCTTTGGCGGGGCTCGGTTGTCCTGATTAGCTGCGGCGCCTACGAGACTGTCGATGGTCGCCGCCAAGTCCTCGTCCGGAACACGGCAACGACCCGCATCGCTCATGTCGTACAGCATCATCGCGCTCTGGGCTTCTGCGACGGTAAGCCTCTCTGGAGCGTGTTGGCGCACGGTGGAAAGCAAGCGAGCGTCCGCTCCCGTCCCGAGCACACATTGCACTGAGAACTGATCGAGACTGCCGAGCAGCCGTTCTCTTGGTCGTTCACTGTTGGCGATGTTGGCGAATATTTCCAGAGCTTCTGGCGCGCGATAAGCGCTCAGAGCCCACAGAGCGCGCTCTTGTCTGGCGCGAAGGGACTGTGGGCGGTTTTCGTACGCCTGTTGGACGATCGATCGCTTGCTCGTCCACACAAACGCTTGGGACAGTGTTGTAGTCGCAAGGCCGGCAAAGTAGGCGATCGACAGGCTGGCAACAAGTATCGCCCGGGTACGTGAAACGCGGGCACGTTTGATCAGCCACGCGAAAACAGAGGCTGCAGCCAGCAAAAGGCCAACGCTCGGGAGGTAATTGCGATGTTCGTAGTAAAGCTCCAGCGGTAGCACGGTCGACTCGACGCCATGCGCAACTACGAAGAAGAACCACCCTGCGAAAAATCCGGGAAGATGCTTACGGACTGCGACAGCAATCCAGGAAGTTGTAGCAATTCCCATCCAGCACCACACAGTTCCCGGCGGCGACAACAACCCTTTTGAAATGGCGAAGTCGTCGGTGTATACGCCCATGAGTCTTCCGCGAGGAACGGCGGTCATGCCGATGTACTCGACCAATGCCCGCCCTTGCGACAACAGCCGCTCGTATAGTGTGAAATCCCGGAATTCGTAGCCTCCCAGAAATGTCCGTGGCGACCACGCGAACATCAGCAACCCCGCGGCGAGCGGGAGTGCGAGAAAGAGGATGAAAAAGATCTTGACTTCCTTCGGGCGATGACCGGAAAAATACGCGGCTTCGAACACTAGACACAGAGACGATGCAACAGCGGCGTTTTCCTTGCTCAGCATTCCGAGCCCCCACATGAGCGGGAAAAAGAGGAAAAGCCACCATCGTGCGTGTTCTTTTTCGGAGTGAGCCAGTAGAGCGCGGCCCCGGAGGTAGGCACAGAGACCGAGCAGAACGAACAGGCTGCTCAGCTGCGCCATCCGCTGCACGACATACAGGACGGTGCTGACGTGCAAAGGATGCAATACCCAAATAGCGGTCAGCAATGCTGCCAGGCCGGCAGCATGCCGTGACAGTTGGGAGTCATTCTGCAGCGCTATCCGCAATAGCAACCAGATCGCCGTTGCCGTCAGAAGGTGGATCAGAAGATTCCCGGTCTTGTAGGCGAACGGGTCGACGCCGCCGGCTAAGGCGCTCAACGTGAAAGTCGCCATAGCGACTGGGCGCCCGAGGGCTCCCGATTCGTTTCCGCTGACAACGGCGAACCAACTGGCTTCCCCGTCCAGCCAGAGCTTTATCGGTTGAAGGTTGACCGCATCATCGAAAAGGAAGGGGCCGGGCAAGCCGGCGCTATAGATGAGTGCTGCGACGATGAAGGCAGCACACATTCCCGCGGTCGCGCGCGACATCCGCGGTATGGGCGGTGTCACCGGGTCTGCCCGACGACTCCCGCCGTCAACAAATTCACGGTCGACATTCTGCGGGAACGATGACCAGATTCGTTCCCCCGGGGACGGTGCAACGCCATTCCAAGCCCCCGCTGATGACGGTGGGCGTGAGTGTGAAGGTGACAGCACCGTTGGGAGTGGAGGTCGCCGCGGTAATGATCCCGCCGTTGGCGATGTTCACGCTTGTGCAGTTGTCCGATGCCACGAACTGGAAGCCGGTATTCGTGGATGTCACAGCCGACAGCGAGCCGCGATCCTGAGCGGTCTCGGATACGGCGAGCTTTGCGCCAGCGGCGACGTTCAGGCACTCGGTGTTCTTGGTGCGCGCGATGTAGTCAAGGTACGTCGGCAGCGCCAATGCAACCAGGATTCCAATGACCGCGATCACGATCATCAGTTCGATCAGAGTGAATCCTGCCTGGCGCTTCATGCAGCCCCCTGAAGGCAACGATACGGATAGATCTGTGTGTATAAGTCTGCTGCAAAAAAAAGAGCCCCGGATGAAATCCGGGGCTCCTTCCTGAAGCCGATCTCTAAATTATCAGCGGCATTCCGCCGGAATCTGCGCGTCGTTTGCCTGGCCCGTGGCAGAGCAATCCCACTCGATGCGGCCCGCGGCGGCAGTCGGTGCCAACGTGAACGTCACGGCCGGGCCGCCGGTAGCTGCACCGGTGATAGCAGTGATATTGCCACCGTTAGCAATGTCGACCGAGGCGCAATAGTCGCTGGCGGTAAACGAGAAGCCGGTATTGGTGGTCGTAACCGCAGCAAGAGAACCACGGTCCTGCGCCGTCTCGGCGACCGACAGTTTCGCGCCCGCAGCGACGTTCAGGCATTCGGCGTTCTTCGTGCGAATGGTGTAGTTCTGATATGCCGGCAGGGCGATGGCGATGAGGATGCCGAGGATCGCGATGACGATCATCAGTTCGATGAGGGTGAAGCCTTTCTGCATGTTCTTCATGGAATTCCCCAAGAGGTGTGGTAGTTAGCTAACAAGTCGCCGCAACGCCGACTGGCTCATCGCCTGGATCCCTGGCCTCAGAAGACCAGACCACGTCGCGGTCGCGGGAGCACTAGCACGAGGCGTGCCAGCTGCTAAGAGCTGAAAAAACAGCTTCGGAAACAGTTTGTTGCAATCCGGCCTACCGCAGAATGCGCGCGATCGGTCCGGAAGTGTGAGCTTCGTCACAAATGCGCACGATGCGCTAAGGGCTCGCGACCTCACCATTGCGTCATTTATTGACCATCTTGGTCAGCTTTGGGCGTGCGGGTAGCCCATGGGTTCAGGTCCACGGGCGCAATTGGCGTCCCGGTTGCGGGGTCGAGCAACATCAGCGCGGTTCCGCGCGCTCCCTGCAGAGGCAGGTAGCGCAAGTTGCGCACATCTTCGCCGCCGACACGCAACAACGCAGCCTGCTCTGCGCTGCTGGCTTGCGCGAAAATTTCGGACACGAGCGGTGCACGTGCCAGCAAACCTTCCTGGACTTCGTCGAAAGGCACGTAATAGCGCGGCAGCGTATGCACATCGTTTCCAGCGACGGCTCGCTCGAAAATGTTCGCGCGTAGTGCTGCATCGAGTGGAAGGACGGCCCCAACCCGCTGAGGTCCGGACCACGACAGGCGGTTGTACGGTTCCTTGCCTTGTGCGAGATCTCTCGGATCGATCTCGTTTGCTGCGACGAGATTGAAGCGATCGATCACGCCCACGAGGAACACCGGCCGCACCTGCGCGAGAGTGTAGAC
This sequence comes from Chiayiivirga flava, assembly GCF_014202825.1. GTDB lineage: Bacteria > Pseudomonadota > Gammaproteobacteria > Xanthomonadales > Xanthomonadaceae > Chiayiivirga > Chiayiivirga flava. The sequence goes on from NZ_JACHHP010000004.1 coordinate 404,699, forward strand.
ACCGTAAGCCAAAAGGGCGGCCTGGATCATGCCGATGACCGCCAGATCCATCCGCAGACTGGGTTTGCCCTTCTTGTAAACGATCAGGGTTAGGAGCGGGCCGGCTGTGATGTCGACAACTGCAATGATCGCAATCAGCGCGTCGACTTTGCTCATGTGCAGAAGCTCGGGTGGATACCAGAGCGACAGCACAATGCCGAGCAACGCAATGATCACAACCGCGCTGATGGCAAGGTGGATCCCGGCTGCTTTCCAGCGTGTCATTCGAATACCTAGAGCGGCTTTGAGAGTGTGGTGTCGAGCGTGTCGTCGGATCAGTCGATCCCAAGCTTCTTGAGCTTGTACCGCAACGCCCGGAACGTGATCCCGAGCTTCGCCGCGGCTTTGGTCTTGTTGTAGCGGCACTCTTCCAGCGCCTTGACGATGGCGTCGCGCTCCAGGCGTTCGATGTAGTCCGGCAGGTCGGCCGGCACGGCCGGTTGCTGGCCGGTGATGTACACCGGTTTGCCGACACCGCCGGCGGGGCTGGGCGTGGTGCCGGGCGTGCCGGCGGCGCGGGGCGTGGGCAGACGCAGGTCGTCGGTGGAGATGACGGTGCCGTCCGACAGCGCCAGCGCACGTTCGAGGATGTTTTCGAGCTCGCGCACGTTGCCGGGGAACGGGTAGTCCGTGAGCATCTGCACCGCGTCCGGCGCGATCTTCGGGGCCGGTTCGCCGAGTTCCTGCGCCAAGCGCGCGAGCACATTGTGGGCGAGGGCGGGGATGTCCTCGCGCCGCTCGCGCAGCGGCGGCACCACGAGTTCGATCACGTTGATGCGGTAGAAGAGGTCGTGCCGGAAGCGGCCGTCTTCCACCAGCGCGGCGAGGTTCTTGTGCGTGGCCGAGAGGATGCGCACGTCGACCGGCAGCTCCGCGTTGGCGCCGACGGCGCGCACGGATTTTTCCTGGATCACGCGCAGCAGTTTCACCTGCATGTGCAGCGGCAGTTCGGCCACTTCGTCGAGGAACAGCGTGCCGCCGTGCGCGGCCTGGAACAGGCCTTCCTTGTCGCCCTGCGCGCCGGTGAAGCTGCCCTTCTTGTGGCCGAAGAACTCGCTTTCCATCAGTTCGGTGGGGATGGCGCCGCAGTTCACCGGCACGAACGGCCCGGCGCTGCGCGGACCCTGCTCGTGGATCAGGCGCGCCACCAGCTCCTTGCCCACGCCCGACTCGCCGCTGATGTACACGGGTGCCTGGCTGCGGGCCACCTTCGCGATGGTGGCACGCAGCGCGTTCATCGCGGCCGATTCGCCCTGCAGGCGGTTGTTGGAGGTCTGCTGCTGCGCGCGGCGCTGTTCGGACAATTGCAGCGCGTTCTGCACCAGGCGGCGCAGCACCTGCAGATCCACGGGTTTGGAGACGAAATCGAACGCACCGGCCTTCAGCGCATCCACCGCGGCGTCGACGTTGCCGTGCGCGGTGATCATCGCCACCGGCGTGTCCGGGTAGCGCGTGGCGATGAGCTCGATCAGATCCTGCCCGGAGCCGTCCGGCAGGCGCATGTCGGTGAAGCACAGATCGTACTTGTTCGCCGCCAGCTGCTGCCGCGCGCTGGCCACATCCGCCGCGGTGTCCACGCGCAGGCCCATGCGGCCGAGGGTGAGCACCAGCAGCTCCCGGATGTCACGTTCGTCGTCGACGATCAGGGCGGTGCGGGGGGTGGGCATGGCGGGTAGGTCAGCGCGGACTGAGTGCGAGTGGCGGAACCTTAACGGGTGGCGGGGGGAAAGCCAACTGAGCATTGACACAGGGGCGCTCGAACGAACTCGTAGAACGGATACGAAAAACCCGGACCCGATGGGCGGCGGTTTTTCGTTGTGCAGCCGGCGTCACGGTTCTCTCCGATCAATGTGTCAATCTTTCCCTTTGCGCCTGTCGGAGGGTTGCTGGATGAAAGCTCCCCCTGTTGGCCGCGGAAAAGCTCTCGTGGCTAGAGCGAACGCTCCAGAGCACGGGTGCTTGCGACATACGTGTGTTGCGCCGACAAACGAACCGACCGCAAATCGGTACATCAGATCTTTGCTCCCAACGTCATCGGTCCTGGGGAAATTCATGTGTCGTCTACTGTGCGCCTTGATCTTTCTGATGTTGCTGCCTTCGATCGCGCCTGCGAATCCCGAGCTCGGCTGCCTACCTGCGGAGGAAAATGCCGAAATTGCCTGGGTTTTCAGCGGGGTTGCTTATCCAACGCTTGAGTGCGCGGAAGAAGCGATGCGCGCGGTGCCCGGCAACGCCGATATGGAGCGTAAAGACGAAGACATCCTGAGCGAGCCTAACACCACTATTCGATACCACATCACGCCGAAGCCGCCATCCATTTTGGCGGAATGGTGGATGCTTGCAGGTAATGGGTACGGATATTGCCAAGTAGGGAGTCCCTGGGATCCTTACGGATTCTGCGGCTCGGAATCAGAAGCCGTGGACACCTATATTGCCCTGCTGGAAAACTCGAATTTTTGCAACGTTGAAATCACAGAGCCGAGCAATCCATATGCATTGCATGGATTGATCTCCCCGCTCGAGATGGTTGACAACGTGTTTTATTTTACAGTTCAACATGTTAGGGGCGGGTGGATTGTCGAGCTTGGATCTTCGAGTTCGCCGCCCGCTTGCAATCCGCACCCGACGTTGGGGGCCTCAATGTCTCGACGTACACAGGCCAAATGCCCACCATTCTATACGACTACGAACAATGGCCAAGACTGGCCCCATGCATTCTGTATAAACAACCGCACGGCTACCATTACAACTCGCATCCGCCAGATATGTGCCGCCGGCGAAGGCAATCCCTGCTCGCCTACCACCGGCAACAAGACCATCACGGCAAGTGACATCACCACGCCAGCGCTGTCCTTCAACCGCACCTACAACAGCATGGCAAACTTCAGCACGCCCGGCATGCCCACAGGGTGGACGCACGCCTATTCGGATCGGTTGGAAGGCCACTTCTACGGCACCTACCCGACCATCTACCTGATCGACGGCAGCGGCAACCTCGAGCAATTCAAGCTCGTCAGCGCAAATCTCTATCGCAGCGTTAATGCGCCAGGTGATGTGCTCACCGTCAACGGCAGTGTGACCCTGCTGCGCGCGAGCGGCGCCGCCAAGGGCTTCGACTCCGGCGGTCGTCTGATCTGGACGCGCTCGCTCGGTACCGACCCGTCTACCGAAAACACGCTCACTTACAATGCTGCCGGCCGACTTGCCAGTATCTCGAACCCAACGGGGCGTAGCCTGAGCTTGGCATATTCCAATGTCGGAAAGCTCGCCAGCCTTACCGCGCCGGATGGCAGCGTCGTCGAGTATACCATCGATGCATTGAACCGCCTCGAATCGGTTACATACCCCGGCGGCGCTTCTGTGAACTACATCTACGCCTCACCCACGTCAAACCTGATCACTGGCATCATTGATGAACTCAACGCGGATTATGCCACCTACACCTATGACGATCAGAGTCGCGCAACATCCAGCGAACACGCTGGCGGCGCCGAACGGGTTGAGCTGGTCTACCTGGAGGAAGGCAAAACCCGTGTCACGCGGTCGAATGGTGAAGTGGTCGATTATCTGTTCGACCACAGTTCGACCTTCTTCCGACTCGAATCCGTCGACGGCGTCGAAGGGTCGCAATCCTACGTTCGCGATGGGCAGGGCCGCATCACGGCGATGACTGATCGCAACGGCACTGTCGAAGAATATGAATACTCGAACACGCATCGAACTGCCGTGGTCCGTGCGGCGGGCGAGCAGGAAGAGAGTCGTGCCGAGACCGACTGGCACGCTACGTTCGCCGTCCCAACCGAGCGTCGCACTTACAACGCCGGCAACGTGTTGGTCGCAAAGTCGAACTGGAAGCAAAACACGCGCGGCCAAGTCTTGACGCAAACCGCAACCGATCCTTCGACGCTCGCCACTCGCATCACCACCTACACCTACTGCGAACCCTCCGACGTCGCGCTGCCGAACTCCACCTGCCCCATCCTCGGCCTGATCAAATCCATCGACGGCCCCCGCACCGACATCGCGGACCTCACCACCTACGCCTACTACCCCGCCACCGACGAATCCGGCTGCGCCACCACCGGCCCCTGCCATCGCAAGGGCGACCTGTGGAAAGTGACGAACGCCCTCGGCCACGTGACGGAGACGCTGCGTTACGACCGCGCCGGCCGCGTGCGCGCGTCGAAGGATCCGAACGGCATCGTCACCGAGTTCACCTGGCACCCGCGCGGCTGGCTGACGGTGCGCACGGTGAAGGGCGCCACCGCACCCGCGGACGCCACCACCACCTACGCCTACGACGCCGTCGGCCAGGTCACCCGTATCACGCAGCCGGACGGCGACTATCTCGACTACGAATACGATGCCGCGCACCGCCTGGTTGCCATCGAGGACGCGCTCGGCAACCGCATCGACTACACCCTGGACGCTGCCGGCAACCGCACCGCCGAAACCACCTCCGACGCCGCCGCCGTGGTGAAGCGCCAGCTCACCCGCGTCTACGACCAGCTCGGCCGCCTCGACGAACAGCTCGATGCACAGAACCGCGCCACCGCATTCGAGCACGATGCCAACGGCAACCAGACCGCCATCGTCGACGCGCTGAATGTCGAAACCCGGCAGGAGTACGACCCGCTCAACCGCCTGAAGAACACCATCCAGGACTACGCCGGCCTCGATGTCGAAACCGGTTACGCCTACGACGCGCTCGACCGCCTGGTGACGGTGACCGACCCGAAGGGCCTGGACACGCACTACACCTACGACGGCCTCGGCAACCTGACCCAGCTCGACAGCCCGGACACCGGAATCACCACGTACACCTACGATGCCGCCGGCAACCGCCACACGCAGACCGACGCCCGCGGCATCACGGCCACGCACACGTACGACGCGCTGAACCGGCTCACCGCCACCACGTATCCGGACAGCAGCCTCAACGTCGCGTACGTCTACGATTCGGCAACCAGCAAGGGGTGTGGCAACCGAATCGGTCGTTTGGCGGCATCGACGGACGCAAGCGGTACCACGTCCTACTGCTACGACCAGCGCGGCAACGTGGTCAGCAAGAAGTGGATCGCGTCGGGCAAGACGCTCACGACCGAGTATGCATACACAAGAGGCGATCGCCTGCAGAAGATCACGTTGCCGACCGGACTGGCGCTGACCTACGAACGCAATGGACTGGGACAGATCACATCGGTCAAGCGCACCGATCCCACGCCGAGCCAATCGATCGTCGCCGCCGCCACCTACCTGCCCTTCGGCCCGCTGCAATCGCTCACCTTCGCAGGCGGCGCCACGCAAACCTTCGAACACGACCAGAACTATTGGACCGACGGCGTCATCGGCACCGCGCTGGACCTGGACTTCACCCTGGACGCCACCGGCAACATCACGGCCGCCAACGATCCCGCGCCGGCCAGCGCACGCCTCTACAGCTACGACCCGCTCGCGCGCCTGACCGACATCGAAACCGGCAGCAATACGTTGATCGAAGCCTTCACCTACGACGGCACCGGCAACCGCCTCACCAGACAGACCGGTGGCGGCACGCAGACCTACGGCTACCCGCCCGACAGCCACCGCCTCGCATCGATCGACGCCCAGCTGCGCAGCTACGATGCAATGGGCAGCCTCACCGCACGCGGCACCGACACCTTCACCTACGACGACCGCCAGCGCCTGTCCGCCTTCGGCACGACGGCGTCCTACACCTACAACGCCCGCGGCGAACGCGCGAGCAAGACGGTGGCCGGCGTCACCACGCAGTACGTCTACGACGAAGCCGGCCACCTGATCGCGGAGCTCGACCCGAGCACCACCCCACCGACCGCGCTGCGCAGCTACGTCTGGCTCGACGACCGCCCGGTGGCCGTCTACGCCCACACCGGCGCCTACGCCGCCCAGTGGCTGCACATCCACACCGACCACCTCGGCACGCCACGAGCGATCACCCGCCCGGCCGCCGCCAATGCCACCATCTGGCGCTGGGACTTCAACGGCAGCGCCTTCGGCGACCACGCCCCGCACACCGACCCGGACGGCGATGCGACCCACTTCACGTTCAACCTGCGGTTCCCGGGGCAGTACTTCGATGCGGAGAGTGGGCTGCACTACAATTACTTCCGAGACTACAGCCCGCCCGAAGGGCGATATATTGAAAGTGATCCAATTGGGCTGGTAGGTGGAATAAGCACCTACTCCTATGTGCGGGGGAGGCCGCTATTGCTGACCGACCCCTTCGGCCTTGCTGACTTGCGTTGCGGGCCGGGTTATCGAGCAGTACCAAACCCCAACAATCCTTCCTCGAGCTCGTGGCTTTGTCTATCCGACCCTGAGAGCGATCCAGATGAGAGAATTTGCGTCACCGGTGAATGCGCTAGCGGCATCCTGCCAAATAGAAAACTTACTTGCCAACAATCCTGCAACTTGTGGGTCGGCCTAATATGCGGCCCCATTGCGACAGCCGCTAACAGTGATCCGATTGAAGCAGGAATGGCCTATTCAGGGTGTCGTTTGGCGGTGCTCGGTGGCTGTGAAGCCCACTGCAGCAATCAGTGCGAAGAGTGATGGCTTATGACCCAGCGCCAGAAAAAAATTGTTCTCTTGGCTATCCTGGAGGCTATCGCAGTTGCGCTAATAGTGCTTTTTCTCAAGTAGCCATTGTCCGCGCGCACCGCAAGCGGTGTTTGTCAGTATTGGATTTCCGGCGCCCCGTCCCTGCGGCATGCAAAGCTGGGTCGGATTAGAATTTTTCACAGAACTACCACCCGGTGAGCCACGTGGGGAATAGGCGGAGGTAGCAAGCAGGAGGAGCAAGAGCTCAGACAAAATTTAGAGTCCGAGCCGAATCATCGAGCTGGCTGTCTCGAGCCGGTGGCTTGGCGATCGAATGCGAAGCCCAGTGCTTTGAGCCGCCGCACGATCTCGCGGTAGCGGAAGCCGGCCAGGCGTCCCATGCTGGGGTCAGCCGAGCACGAGCGGGTAGTCGAAGGCGTCTCTCAACTCGGCCAGAGGTATGCCTCCGGCGCGTTCGTGCTGCGCCTCGATCAGCTTTTTGGCGACATCGCGTGCAATTTCGAGCGTCTCGGTCACGGTGCGCCCTGAGCGACGAGGCCGGGCACATCATCGCTGGTTGCAAGATAAACGCCTTCCGGGAGGCGCTCGATATGCAGATTGACGATATGTTCCATCGATGTTCCTTCGGGAGGGGCGAGTGTCTGCAGGGGGCATTCCGAATTTCGGTTGGCGTCGAAGCAGGCGGATCGGTGCCACGGAAAGGCAGAAACGTCCTCGCAAAGAGTAGCTGCGTTTCGAGCGCAGCTCGGCTGCGCTGTGATCGAGGCCGCACGTTGCTTGCTGCAGGCGCCTGTGCCGAATCGATCGGGGTCGTTGCGCAGGCGGGGAGTTGCCGCCTGTTCCGCCGGCATCAGCCTTCCACGCGCCCAGGCCGCGGCCGCGTCGTCGGCAGATTGTCCAGCCGCTGCGCGTGCGGCAGGCTGATGCGGAAGCAGCTGCCGCCGCCGGCCACCGGCACGTATTCGAGCGAGGCCTGGTTCGCTTCGCAGAGCTGGCGCGCGATGTAGAGGCCCAGCCCCGTGCCGTGTTCGTGCGTGGTGAAGAAGGGTTCGAAGATGGTGTCGGCCACCTTGGCCGGGATGCCGGGGCCGCGGTCGATCACTTCCACCAGCGGCGGGCTGGTGTCGTTGATCTTGCGCGAGGTGACGGTGACGCGTGCCGCCTCGCCGGGCAGGCGGCCGTGGTTGAGGGCGTTCTGCACCAGCGCGGTGACCACCTGGTGCAGCTGCTGCGGATCCACCATCGCGTGCAGGTGACGGGTCTGGGCCACGCCGCGCAGTTCGTCGCGTTCGAGGTGGTGGCCGTTCTTGTAGTCGTCGACGAATTGCGTCACCCACTGCGAGAGGTCCACCGATTCGGGCCGCGAGCGTTCGCGGCGCGAAAGATTGAGCACGTTCTCGATGATGCCGTTCATGCGGTGGCAGTGGTTGACGATGATCTCCACGAGGCGGCGGTCGGCCTCGGGGATGTCCGGCGACTCTTCCAGCAATTGCGCCGAGTAGCTGATGGCGGCGAGCGGGTTGCGGATTTCGTGCGCGATGCTGGCCGAGAGGCGGCCGAGGTTGGTGAGGGTCAGTTCCTCGGCGCGGCGCGACATCAGCGAGGTGTCGTCGAGGAAGATGACGAACAGTTCGTTGCTCACCGACAGGCGCGCGAACCGCGGCACGAATTCGGGCATGTCCTTGCCCACGGCCATCGGCGAGATGTCGTTCTTGTTTTCCACGCGCCACAGGAACAGGCGGCGCGCGAGTTGCGGGGCGAGCTGGTCGAGTTCCATGCCGCCGGGGTGCGGCTGGCCGAGCAGGCCCCAGGCCGCCTCGTTGCTCAGGTGCACGACGCCGGTGACGTCGACCACGAGCACGCCGGTGCGCATGCGGCGGATGATGAGTTCGTTGAGCTGGGCGAGGTTGGCGACTTCCGCACGGCGCTGTTCGGCGAGCTCGTGCGATTCGCGCATCTGCCGGCCGAGCAGGTGGCCGAGCACGGTCACGGCGACGTAGGCCGCGCCGAACATCAGCACTTCGGCCAGGTTGCGCGTGGTGACGCCGCCGGTCTGCCCGACGAGGTATTCGATCAGCCCCAGCACGCCCGCACCGATGCCGAAGAACAGCGCACCGCGCAGCGAGAGCAGGATCGCCCCGGCGGCGATGTTCACCACCAGCGCGAGCGCGATGCCGGTCTGCAGTTCGGCCAGCGCATGCAGCATCAGCGTGGTGGCGAGGATGTCGGCGGCCAGGCCGAACGCCACTTGCCGGGCGAGGCCGAAGCGCGGGCGACGGCCGGTGAGGAAGAGCACGCCGGCTAGGACCAGGTACGCGATCGCCACGGCGCGCGCGAGCAGCGGTTCGCGCAGCTCGATCCACTCGACCGAGAGCTGGCTGAAGGCGAGTAGGCCGAACAGGGCCGCGACGAGGGCGCGATATAGCGTGAAGAAGTAGAGCTCGCGACGCAGCGCGGTGTCGCTGGAGCGCTCGGGCGCGGCGGTGCGTTCGTAGAGCGTGTCGACCATGCGGGCTCCGCTTCGGTGGTCGAGAGTATAGCGGTGGGGATTTGGGGGCGCCGTGGGTGGCGCCGTGGGTGCGGTTCCGGTGTGGCGCTCATCCCTCATCCGGCTGCCGCCACCTTCTCCCGACGGGAGAAGGAGTTCACGCTGGCGACGTCGAAGAATTTCAAGGCGCCACGTCAAGGTATCCCTTCTCCCCGCGGGAGAAGGTGGCGGCAGCCGGATGAGGGAGTCACCTGGCGGGCTGAGTCGACATATCGGGCGACGCGCTGCTGGCCAATCGTTCGGATCACAGACCTCGACATCCGCACACGTGCCGCCCATCCGGCTGCGTTCGGCCGGCGGTAGCCGCTTTCACCCTTCTCCCGCCGGGAGAAGGAATCGGCTGCCCCGGCGCCGGGACCGTCCCCGAAGCAGCCGAACTGCTTGCTCCCAGCGCGGAAGTGCGAGCCACCTGCACCTCGCCAACCACAGCAGGCGTGCGGGCAGCAACAAATATCGATGCGCCACACCCGCCGTTTTGCCTTTGCCTGCCGCGTGACCCAAAATAGGCGGCCGCGACCGGCTCCGCCCGGTCGTCTTCGAGTCCGGCGCATCCTCCCGCGCCGGATCTCCGCGAAAACTCCCCACATCGAACAGGGTGATGCATGAACTTTCACGAGTATCAGGCCAAGGAACTGTTTGCCAAGTACGGCATTTCGGTTCCGGTCGGACGGGTGGCGCGCTCGCCCAACGAGGCGGTCGACGCGGCCAAGGCCATCGGCGGCGATTTCTGGGTGGTCAAGGCGCAGATCCACGCCGGCGGGCGCGGCAAGGCCGGCGGCGTGAAGCTCGCGAAGACCGTCGACGAGGTGAAGGCCTATGCCGCCGCCATGCTCGGCACGACGATGGAAACCTACCAGTCCGGCGGCGTCGCGCTGCCGGTGGATTCGGTGCTGATCTGCGAGGCCACCGACATCGCCAAGGAGCTGTATCTCTCGGTGCTGGTCGACCGCGGCACGCGCTCGATCACGTTCATCGCGTCGGCCGAAGGCGGCGTGGACATCGAGAAGGTGGCGGCCGAAACGCCGGACGCCATCCAGACGCTCAACGTCAACTACGTACAGGGCCTGCAGCCGTACGAGTGCCGCAAGATGGGCTTCGCCCTCGGGCTCAACGCCAAGCAGGTCGGGCAGCTGACGAAGATCATGCTGGGCCTGTACAGGCTGTTCAACGAGAAGGACCTCGCGCTGGTGGAGCTCAATCCGCTTGCGATCCTCAAGAACGGCGACCTGATGGCGCTCGACGGCAAGGTGAACTCGGACGACAACGCGAGCTTCCGCCATCCGGATCTCGTGGCGATGCGCGACATCGCGCAGGAAGACGAAACCGAGGTGCTGGCGAGCAAGTACGACCTCAACTACGTGACCATGGACGGCAACATCGGCTGCATGGTCAACGGCGCAGGGCTTGCGATGGCGACGATGGACGTCATCAAGCTCAGCGGCGGGGAGCCTGCCAACTTCCTCGACGTGGGCGGCGGTGCGACGAAGGAGCGCGTCACCGAGGCGTTCAAGCTGATCCTGTCGTCGGACAAGGTGAAGGCGATCTTCGTCAACATCTTCGGCGGCATCGTGCGTTGCGACATGATCGCCGAGGGCATCATCGCGGCGGTGAAGGAAGTCGACGTGAAGGTGCCGGTGATCGTTCGCCTGGAAGGCACCAACGTGGAGCTCGGCAAGGAACTGCTGCGCAAGAGCGGGCTTGCCATCGAAGCCGCCGACGACATCAACGACGGCGCGAAGAAAGCCGTCGCCGCGATCGCAGCCTGAGGACCACGACACCATGAGCGTTTTGATCGACAAGAACACCAAGGTCCTCGTGCAGGGTTTCACCGGCACGCAGGGCACGTTCCATGCGGAACAGATGCTGGAATACGGCACCAAGGTCGTGGGCGGCGTGACGCCGGGCAAGGGCGGCACCGAGCACATCGGCCTGCCGGTCTTCAACACGATGCAGGAAGCGGTGGACGAGACCGGCGCCGATGCATCGGTGATCTACGTGCCGCCGCCGTTCGCGGCCGATGCCATTCTCGAAGCGGCCGATGCCGGCATCCGCGTGATCGTGTGCATCACCGAGGGCATTCCGGTGCTCGACATGCTGCGCGTGAAGAACACGCTGAAGGGTTACGACGACGTGGTGCTGATCGGGCCGAACTGCCCGGGCGTCATCACGCCGGGGCAGTGCAAGATCGGCATCATGCCGGGGCATATCCACAAGCCGGGCAAGGTCGGCATCGTTTCGCGTTCGGGCACGCTCACCTATGAAGCGGTGAAGCAGACCACGGACGCGGGCCTGGGCCAGAGCACGTGCATCGGCATCGGCGGCGATCCGATCAACGGCACCAATTTCATCGATGCGCTGAAACTGTTCCAGGACGATCCGCAGACCGAGGGCATCATTCTCGTGGGCGAGATCGGCGGCAGCGCGGAAGAGGAAGCGGCCGAGTTCATCGCGGAGTTCGTGACCAAGCCGGTGGTGGCGTTCATCGCCGGCGCGTCGGCGCCGAAGGGCAAGCGCATGGGGCATGCGGGCGCGATCGCATCCGGCGGCTCCGGCACGGCCGAGGGCAAGTTCGCGGCGCTGGAGAAGGCAGGGGTGACGACGGTGAAGTCGCCGGGCGATCTGGGGAAGACGCTGGCGAAGATCATGGCGGGGTGAGGCGGGGCCGCGTCGGCGCTGCTGTTTCACGGAAGGTCGCTTCGGCGGCCTTTCGTTTTTTGGGTGGCGTGTGAGCTGTGCGGGGTGTGGGCCGCGTATGTAGGGGTTCTTTTGGTCAAAAGGGCCCTGGACCATGTGGTGGTGGTATTGCGTGCACGGCGTCGGCTTTGCTGACCCCCTTCCGCCTGCCGGCACCTTCCCCCGCTGTGCGGGAGAAGGATTCGCTCTGACGGGCTGGCGGCGGCTGGACGCGGCTGCCTTCGCCGAGCCCGAGACCGAGACCGAGACCGAGACCGAGACCGAGACCGAGACCGAGACCGAGACCGAGACCGAGACCGAGACCGAGACCGAGACCGAGACCGGGCCCGGGCCCGGGCCCGGGCCCGGGCCCGAGACCGGGCCTTGCTCCCTCTCCCGCGAAGCGGGGGAGGGTTGGGGAGGGGGTGCGTAATGCCGATTCGCCCCCATGCAAAGAAAGCCACGGCGCGCCGCCTGCGCAAGACGATGACCGACGCCGAGCAGCGCCTCTGGTTCCACCTGCGCCGCAACCTCACCGGCCACCATTTCCGCCGCCAGCATCCGATCGGCCCCTACATCGCCGATTTCGTCTGCCTCGACGCCCGGCTCGTCATCGAAGCCGACGGCAGCCAGCATGCGGACTCGGCAACCGACCGCCGCCGCGACGCCTGGCTCCAATCGCAAGGCTTCCGAATCCTCCGCCTGTGGAACACCGACCTGCTCGCGCAGACTGATGCCGCGCTGGCCGCTATCATCGCGGCACTGAACGCCAGTCCTCCGCTCCCGACGCCAACCCCCGCGGAGCACGCCACGGATTCCTGAACCCGATGCGCATCGCGCTAGCCCAATTCGATTTCCCGGTCGGCGCGATCACGCGCAATGCGCAGCGCATCGCGGCGATGATCGCCGAGGCGCGCGACACCCACGGTGCGGATCTGGTGCTGTTCCCCGAGCTGGCGCTGTCGGGCTACCCGCCCGAGGACCTGCTGCAGCGTCCGAGCTTCCTGCGCGAGTGCGAGGCCGCAATGCACACCATCGCGCAGGCCGCGCTGGGGATCGTGGCGGTGGTGGGCTGGCCCGAGTCGGCCGGTTCGGTGATCTACAACGCGGCCAGCGTGCTGCGCCACGGTCGCATCGAGCGCACCTACCGCAAGCGCGAGCTGCCGAACTACAACGTGTTCGACGAGCGGCGCTATTTCGCGGTCGACCCGGACGGTGGCTCCTGCGTGTTCGATGTCGAGGGTGTGACGGTGGGCCTGCTGATCTGCGAAGACCTGTGGTTCGCCGAGCCGCTGGCCGACACCGTCGCGCACGGCGCGCAGGTGGTGGTGGTGCCGAACGCCTCGCCGTTCGAACGCGACAAGAACCTGCAGCGCGATGGTCTGCTGGCCGAGCGCGTCGCCGAAGCCGGCGTCGCGATCGCGTACCTCAACGTGGTCGGCGGGCAGGACGAACTGGTGTTCGACGGCGGCTCCACGCTGGCGGACGCCGACGGCAACGTGCACCTCTCGGCGCCGGCCTTCGAGGACCACTGGCTCGTGGCGGATTTCGATCCCGACACGCGGCGGTTCACGCCGGCGGCGTGGGTCCACGAAACCGACGAGAGCCGCGAGAGCCTTGCCTACCGCGCCATCGTGCGCGGCACGCGCGATTACCTTGCCAAGAACGGCTTCGGCAAGGTGCTGCTCGGGTTGTCGGGCGGGGTCGATTCGGCGCTGGTGCTGGCCATCGCGGTGGACGCGGTCGGCGCGCAGAACGTCACCGCGGTGCGGCTGCCGTCGCGCTACACCGCCGATCTGAGCAACGATCTCGCGCAGCAGCAGGCGCTGGCGCTCGGCGTCGAGATCCGCACGCTATCGATCGAGGCGCCGTTCAGCGGCTTCCTCGATGCGCTGGCGCCCGTCTTCGCAGGCCATGCGGTCGACACCACCGAGGAAAACCTGCAGTCGCGCACGCGTGGCGCGTTGCTGATGGCCTTGTCGAACAAGTTCGGCGGCATGCTGCTGACCACCGGCAACAAGAGCGAGTACGCGGTCGGCTACGCCACCATCTACGGCGACATGTGCGGCGGCTACGCGCCGATCAAGGATCTGTACAAGACCGAGGTCTTCGCCGTGTGCCGCTGGCGCAACGCGCAGGGCGACGGCGAACGGGTGCCGGAGGCCGTGATCGCGCGGCCGCCCACCGCGGAACTGCGCGAAAACCAGACCGACCAGGACTCGCTGCCGCCGTACGAGGTGCTGGACGCGATCCTCTTCCGCCATGTCGATCTCGAAGCGTCGTACGAGGACATCGTGGCCGAAGGCTTCGATGCCGCGACGGTGGAGCGCGTGCTGCGGCTGGTGCGTATCGCGGAATGGAAGCGGCGGCAGTCCGCCCCGGGACCGAAGGTGTCGCGCCGCGCGTTCGGGCGCGAGCGGCGGTATCCGATCACGTCGGGATACTCCGGGTAGTTGAGCGGCAGACGATATGGCGGGCGCTCGTCGGATCGACACCGGGGGGCGTCCGGCGGCAAAAGCAGCGGCAGGCGAGGATCCAGAGCCACCCCCATCCCAACCCTTCCTCCGTCAAGGGGGAAGGGCTTTCAGCGTCAGCGCGGAATGTCTACAGGGCGCTCGATGGACCCACGCAACGCACGACGGCGGCTCGTGCGTCTCAGGCCGACGGCGGAAGCGCCGCGACCGCGTCCTGCTCCGCGTCGTCTTCGTCCGCATCGTCGCCTTCGTCGTCGAACGGCCACAGGCGCTTGAACAGGCTGCGCTTCTCCGGCCAGTCGCCGCGCAGGTACGGATGCTCGGGGTGGTTGAGCTCCAGCACGCGGCGCGTGTCGGCGGCGAGCGTGTCCTGGCCGAGACGGCGATACGATTCGGTCATCACGGCCAGCGCATCGGCATCGTGCATGCTCTGCGGATAGTGCTCGAGGATGTACTGCCCGCGGTTGGCAGCCGCGACCCAGGCGCCGCGGCGCAGATAGTACGTGGCCACGTTGATCTCGTGCCGCGCCATCAGGTTGCGCAGGTGCACCATGCGCTGGCGCGCGTCCGGCGCGTAGATGCTGTTCGGATAGCGGTTGATGAGCTCGGCGAAGTCGTTGAACGCCTGGCGCGGGGCGCCCTGGTCGCGCTGCGTCATGTCGATGCGCGCGATGCGGTCGAGGAAGGCGTTTTCGCGGTTGAAGTTGATCAGCGCCTTCAGATAGTAGGCGTAGTCGATGTGCGGATGCGTCGGATAGGTGCGGATGAAGCGGTTCACCGTGGAGGTGGCGTCTTCGGGGTTGCTGCCCTTGTACTGCGCGTAGGCCAGTTCCAGCTGCGCCTGTTCGGTGTACGGGCCGTACGGGAAGCGCGCGATGAGACGCTGGTAGTAGCGGCGGGCGCGCGACAGGTTGCCGTTTTCCAGCGCCGTCTTGCCGGTGTCGTACAGCTGGTCGACCGGCAGGGTTTCGAGCGGATCGTCCTTCTGGAACCACTTGAACCGACTGCAGCCCGCGAGGGCCAGCACGACGACGAACAGGATGGCGAGGCGCAGGAGGCCGGTGTGTCGGGTCATTGAGGAATCTGCTGGGCGCCGCGAGGGCCGGTGTGTAGCGGGGCATAATAGCCCAAAGGCCGGAAGCGGCTCCATTAAGAACCCATAAAGCCGTGCCGGGCGCCGGATGCGTCCATGTGCCATTCAGATGGCCTGCGGGAACGCGGTCGTACGCGCTGCGCCGCACACGGCGGTTTTCGCCAAGGAACACGCATGACGACCCAGCCCGCCGACACCGACACCCCGCCCGAACGCCGCGCAACGCAGGTGCCGTTCGACGCGGCCGGACAGCGCTTCGATCAGGTGCTCGCGGCCCTCTACCCGGAATTCTCGCGCTCGCGCCTCGCGGCGTGGATCAAGTCCGGCGATGCGCGGCTCGACGGCAAGACCGTCCGGCCGCGCGAAGCGGTGCGCGGCGGCGAGTCCGTCGAGCTCGACGTGCGTCTGGGCATCGCCACCGATTCGGCGCCCGAGTCGATCGCGCTCGACCTGCTGTACGAGGACGCCGACGTGTTCGTGGTGAACAAGCCGGTCGGGCTGGTGGTGCATCCGGGCGCGGGCAATCCGGCCGGCACCCTGGTCAACGCGCTGCTGCATCGCGATCCGCAGCTCGTTGCGCTGCCGCGCGCGGGCATCGTGCATCGGCTGGACAAGGACACCTCCGGCGCGCTCATCGTCGCGCGCACCTTGCAGGCACACACCGCGCTGGTCGAACAGCTGGCGGCGCGCACGATCCACCGCCAGTACGAAGCCATCGTCTACGGACGACTGATTTCCGGCGGCACGGTCGATGCGCCGCTCGACCGGCATCCGGTCGATCGCCTGCGCCGCGCGGTGGTCGACACCGGCAAACCGGCGGTCACGCACTACCGCGTGCGCGAGCGCTACCGTGCGCACACGGCGGTGGAGTGCCAGCTCGAAACCGGCCGCACCCACCAGATCCGCGTGCACATGGCGCACGCGCGGCACCCGCTGGTCGGCGATTCGCTGTACGGCGGGTCGCTGCGGCTGCCCAAAGGCGCGACGCCGGCGCTGGCCGAGGCGCTGCGCGGCTTCAAGCGGCAGGCGCTGCATGCCGAGCGCATCGTGTTCGCGCATCCGCGCACCGGCGACACGGTGGAGGCGCAGGCACCGCGCCCGGCCGATCTTGCGGCGCTGATCGCAACGCTGCGCCAGGACGCCGCCGAGGAATGACCGCCGGCCACGCCGCGCTGCTGCAGCCGGACTGGCCCGCGCCGGCGATGGTGCGCGCGGTGAGCACGTTGCGCCGTGGCGCGGGCGTGTCGCAGGCGCCGTTCGATGCATTCAACCTCGGCGCGGCGTGCGGCGACATGCCCGATGCCGTGGCTGCCAACCGCGCACGCTTGCGGCAGATCGCCGCGCTGCCGTCGGCGCCGCGCTGGCTGCGGCAGATGCACGGCATCGACGTGCTGCGCTTCGACGGCGACGCAGCCCTGCGCGAGCCGGCCGACCCGCTTGCGCCGTTCGGCGAGGCCGACGCCGCCGTGACCTCGACCCCGGGCGTGGTGCTCGCGATCCTCACCGCCGATTGCCTGCCTGTGCTGTTCGCGGCGCGCGACGGCAGCGCAATCGCCGCCGCGCATGCCGGCTGGCGCGGGCTTGCGGCCGGCGTGCTCGAGGCCACCGTGGCCGCGATGCGCGTGCCCGGCGGCGAGACGATCGCGTGGATCGGGCCGGCCGCCGGCGCCGCCGCATACGAAGTGGGCGATGCCGTGCGCGACGTGTTTGTCGCGGCGGACGGCGCCGCCGCACGCCGGTTCGTTGCCACGCGTCCGGGGCACTGGCTGATGGACCTCGCCGGGCTCGCGCGCGACCGTCTCGCCGCGCTCGGCATCGCGCAGGTGTCCGGTGGCGAGTCGTGCACCCTCTCCGACCCGGCGCGCTTTTTCTCGCACCGTCGCGACGGCCGCGGCGGACGCATGGCGACGCTGGCGTGGCTGCAGCCGTGAGTGCGTTGTTCGAGGCGCTGCTCGGTCCCGATTTCGCACGCCTGCCGCCAACGGTGCAGCGGTTGCATGCCGCGTGCGGGGAGCGTCGTTACCTCGGCCACGGCGAGGTCCGGCGCGGCGCGCACCCGCTCGCGCGGCTGTGCTGCGCGGTGGCGCGCCTGCCGCCGGCGTTCTCCGGCGCGATGGCCGTCGACATGCAATCCACCGCGCGCGACGAACGCTGGATCCGCCGCTTCGGCAGGCATGCGATGCCGTCGCGGCTGCAGCGGCACACGGATGGACTGATGGAGCGACTCGGCCCGCTGCGTTTCGTGTTTGTGCTGGCCGTGCGCGATGCGACCCTGCACTGGCGGGTGCGCTCGGTGCATCTGTTCGGGCTGCCGTTGCCGGCGCGCTGGTTCGCCGGCGTCGGCGCCCGCGAATTCGAGGATGACGGCCGTTATCGCTACGACGTGGTTGCCGTGCTGCCGCGGATCGGCACGCTGGTGCACTACCGCGGCTGGCTCGACGTGGACGCGCCGGTCGGCGTGCCGGCGGCATGAACGATCCCGGCGAGCACGTGATCGTGTTCGATGGCGTGTGCCTGCTGTGCAGCGGCTGGGTGCGTTTTCTGCTGCGCGTGGATCGGCGCGGGAGGTATCGCTTCGCCGCGATGCAATCCGACAGCGGCCGCACGCTGCTGGCGCAGCATGGCCTGGATGCCGACGATCTGGTGTCGTTCCTGCTCGTCTCGCCGGCGCGCGCGTGGACCGATTCGGACGCCATCGTGCAGGTACTGTGCGGCCTCGGCGGCGCGTGGCGTCTGGCCGCCGTGCTGCGCCTCGTGCCACGCGGGCTGCGCGATCCGCTGTATCGGCTGATCGCACGCAATCGCTATCGGCTGTTCGGACGGCGCGCGACCTGTCTGGTGCCCGACGCCGTCGACCGGGTGCGATTCCTGCCCTGACAACCCGAGGAGTTCATGGTCGTCCGCGCTGCCGGGTGCGGATCGCGCCCGCCGTCACGCCGCGTCGAGCGCCTGCAGAAAATCCCGCCGCCACGCCGCGATGTCGTGCGCGCGCAGGTGCTCCATCATCGCGTGCCAGCGTTCGATGCGGCGGTCGCGCGGCATGGTGGCGGCGCTGGCGATGGCATCGGCCACGCCGTCCAGATCGTAGGGATTGATCAGCAGGGCCTGATCGAGCTCGCGCGCGGCGCCGGCGAAGATCGACAGCACCAGCACGCCCGGATCGGCGGGATCCTGCGCGGCCACGTATTCCTTGGCGACGAGGTTCATGCCGTCGCGCAGCGGCGTGACGATGCCCACGCGCGCGGCGCGGTAGAAGCCGGTCAGCGTGGCGTGCGGCACGTTGCGGTTGACGTAGCGCAGCGGTGTCCAGTCCGGCTCGGCGTGCGAGCCGTTGATGTGTCCGGCGCTGCGTTCGAGTTCGTGCCGCAGGTTGCGGTAGGCGTCGACGTCGCCGCGCGACACCGGCGCGATCTGCAGGTACGTCAGCCGCCCGCGCTGGTCCGGATGGCGCGTGAGATACCGCTTGAAGGCGGAGAACCGTTCCGGCAGGCCTTTCGAATAGTCGAGCCGGTCGACGCCGATCGCCATCTGCCGCGGCGCAAGGCTCGTGCGCAGATCGCGCACCGCGGGCTTGTTCACCGCGGCGGCGGCCTGCGACGCGATGTGCGCGGTATCGATGCTGATCGGAAACGCGCCGGCGCGGAAGCGGCGTCCGCCCGGGCCTTCGATCAGCCCCGGTTCGAGCACGCGGCCGTGGCCGAACAGGCGCATGTAGTCCTGGAACCGTTCGAGATCGCGCTGGGTCTGGAAACCGACCAGATCGCAGGCGCTGAGCGCGGAAAACAGCCGCCCGTGCTCGGGCAGCGCCGCCACCAGATCGCTCGACGGCAGCGGCACGTGCAGGAAGAAGCCGATGCGGCAGCCGATGCCCCGTTCGCGCAGCAGCGCCGCGAGCGGAATCAGGTGGTAGTCGTGGATCCAGACCGTGTCGTCGTCGCGCAGCAATGGCGCGAGGCGCTCGGCGAACAGCGCGTTGACGCGCCGGTAGCCGGCGTAGATCGCGCGGTCGTAGTCCACCATGTCGAGGCGGAAGTGCAGCAGCGGCCACAGCGTGCGGTTGGAGAATCCGTTGTAGTACTGCTCGTGGTCCTCGCGCAGCAGGTCGAGCGTGGCGTACTGCACGTTGCCGTCGGCCAGCGTGTGCACCGGGCCGGGCACGTCCTTCACCGTGCGGCCGCTCCAGCCGAACCACAGGCCGCCGCGTTCCTTCAGCGCCGCGCGCAGCGCGATGGCAAGGCCGCCCGCGCGTGTCTCGTCCGGCAACGCGACGCGGTTGGAGACGACGACCAGTCGACTCACGAGGCGTCCTGCCAGGAGCGCGACAGGCGCATCGCCGCGATGATGAGGCCGACATGCGAATAGGTCTGCGGGAAGTTGCCCCAGGCCTCGTTGCTGTCGAAGGCGAGGTCTTCGGACAGCAGGCCCACATGATTGCGCTTGGCGAGGATGCGTTCGAAGAGATCGCGCGCCTCGTCCTTGCGGCCGATCGCGGCGAGGGCGTCGATGTACCAGAACGTGCACAGCGTGAAACTGGTTTCCGGTTCGCCGAAATCGTCCGGCGCGATGTAGCGGAACAGCGCGTCGCCGCGCTTGAGGTCGCGGCCGATGGCCTCCACCGTCGCGACAAAACGTGCGTCGTCGGCGGGAATGAACCCCACGTCCGCCAGCAGCAGCAGGGACGCATCCAGGCGGTCGCTGCCGAAGGCATCGGTGAAGTGCCCCAGCTGTGCGTTCCACGCATCGCGCAGCACGCGGGCGCGGATCGTGTCGGCGCGTTCGCGCCAGTAGCCGATGCGTTCGGCGATGCCCAGCTGCGCGGCGATCTTCGCCAGCCGGTCGCACGCCGCCCAGCACATCACCGCGGTGTAGGTGTGCACATGCGCGCGGCCGCGGAATTCCCACAGTCCGGCGTCGGGCTGGTCGTGCAGCGCGAAGGCGCGTTCGCCGAGCGGTTCGAGGCGCGCGAAGGTGTCCGCCGTGCCCGGCTGCGCGAGGCGACGGTCGAAGAACAGTTGGGTGGAGGCAAGCATCACGCTGCCGTACACGTCGTGCTGCTTCTGCACCCACGCAAGATTTCCGCGCCGCACCGGGCCCATGCCGCGGTAGCCGGCGAGGCTGTCGACGGTTTCCTCGTGCAGTTCGGTCTCGAAGCCGATGCCGTACAGCGGCTGCAGCGTACCGTCGCTGGTGGCGATGTTGAAGATGTAGCGCAGGAACTCTTCCATCGAGCGCGTGGCGCCGAGGCGATTGAGCGCACGCACCACGAACGCCGCATCGCGCAACCAGCAGTAGCGGTAGTCCCATGTGCGCGGCGTGTCCGGCGCCTCGGGAATCGACGTGGTCATCGCCGCGATGATGGCGCCGCTGTCCTCGTACTGGCACAGCTTGAGGGTGATCGCGCTGCGGATCACGGCCTCCTGCCATTCCAGCGGGATGGAGAGGTAGCGCACCCATTCGCGCCAGTAGTCGGTGGTGCGTTCGAGCGCTTCGCGCGCGAACTCGCCGACGTTGCGCTGCAGCGACTCGTCCGGTCCGAGCACCAGGTCGATCGGTTGCGTGAGCACGAACGGCAGTGCATCGCGCAGCATGCGGATCGGCGCGCTGCCGGTGAGGCGCAACGCAAACTCCGGCAACAACCAGCGCATGTGGTTGCTGCCCCAGCTGATGTCCGGCACGCGCGCGCCCCAGTCGGCGAGCGGGCGTATCAGGATGCGGACGCGCGGACTGCCGGCCAGCGGGCGGATGCGGCGGATCAGCATCACCGGGCGATAGAAACGTCCGTTCTGCCGCCAGCGCGGCGCGAAGTCGACGATCTCCAGCGCGTTGCCGTGGCCATCGTGCAGCACCGTGCGCAGGATGGCCGTGTTTTCGATGTAGTGCTGCTCGGCGCGCGCGAAGTCTTCCAGCTCGACAGCGAAATCCCCGCCTGCCTGCACCGGCGACAGCAGTGCGCAGAATGCCGGGTCGCCGTCGAACGTCGGCAGGCAGCTCCACACCACGCGGCCGCGGGGATCGATGAGTGCGCCGTAGCTGCCGTTGCCGATGACGCCGAGGTCGAGCGTGGCGGTGTCGGGCGTGGGTTGCGTCATGGGATCTCCGTTCGATCGTCGGACTGGGAAGAGAGCGCGCCGGCCGAACGCTCGAGCCAGGCAGCCACGGCGGACGGACCGGCGAGACCGTAGCGCGCGGCGCTGCCCGGGCGCCCTCCGACCAGCACGCTCCAGCCGCCGCTGTCATGGGCGGCCGCAAAGCCGAACTCGTCGGTGAGATCGTCGCCGACGAACACGGGCGTGCGATCGCGAAACGGCGGTTCACGCAGGAAGGCGAGTACCGCATCGCCCTTGTCCATGCCGTCGGGCATGAACTCGAGCACGTGGTCGCCCGGTTGCAGGCGGTAGCCGGGCAGTCGCCGCACGGCGTCATGCGCGTAGGCTCGCACCGCGTCCGCGGCCTGCGGCGCCGCGCGCCAGTGCAGCGCGAGGTTCGCGCCCTTGTCCTCGACGATCACGCCCGGGTGGGTGCGAGCCAGTGCCTGCGCTTCGGACGCGATGCGGCGGACCGGCGCGAGATCGACCGCCGCGTCCACGCGTGCGTCTTCGATGCGGCGCTCCTGGCCATGCAGCCCCGCGGCCGGCAGCCGCAGCGGCGCGAACAACGCGTCGAGCTGTGCGATCGGGCGGCCGCTGACCAACGCGAGCGCGCCGCGCAGGTGGTGCTGCAGGCGTTGCAGCGTCCGTGGCACCGCCGGGGACAGCACCACGCCGTCGGGCGTCGGTGCAAAGTCGAGCAGGGTGCCGTCCACATCGAGGAACAGTGCGCAACGCGCGTCAAGCGCGGGTGGCGGCGCCCGTTGGTCGGAGATCGCTGCAGCCATCCGTGCATTGTGCCGCAATGTCTCGCGGCGTGGCCGGTGTGATGCCGTGCGTGACCCGGGGAGGTTCAGGCGCGATGCGTTAGGCGCCACGGCGCGATGGTGTTCGAAACCCTCGCTTGCGGGCTGCAGCACGCATCGGCTGCGGCCGTGCCGCGCAGGCGCCGTTCGCACGCCCCCGGCTGCCGCCGCCGCGAGCATGGTCACGCGATCGCACGCCGCTTTTGTTGCGCTGCTGCACGAAAGTGGTAGCGGGTCATCGATCCGGCGGCGCGGCATTTTCCGGAACAGACATGAGCGGCGTCGGTGCGGCCGGCCACCTCGCCACATGCGAGGACCTTCGCCGACTGCTGCAGTCGTCCTGCTTCCGCCCCCGCAGCCGACGCGGGCGCGCGTCACGTAAAAGACACATATTTTCACAATTCGCCGTACACGTGCCCAGCGCTACCGTTCGTCCAGAAAATGTGTGACGGGCCACACAGATTTTTGAAAACGGCAGACAAAACGCGTAGCGTTGAAGTCGCAGCGACGATGCCTCCGCCGGATGCGGACGCCACCGATGCGGCTGAGACGTGGGGTCTGAAACAACAACCATGCACGGCACCCGGGCGGGTCGCCGTGATCGAAACCGGTGTTCGGGCGAGGGTCCCCGTGCATGTCGACGTTCGATCGCCACCACAGACACTTCTCGCAGCGCAGGATGTGCGCTGCGTTCACGAGCCGCTGACATGGACGCCAATCGCTGGCAGCGCGTACGCGCAATCTTCGACGCCGTGGCCGATGCCGACCCGGACACCTGGGACTCGATGCTCGCCGTGGCCTGCGCCGACGCGCCGGACCTGCGTGAAGACGTCCGCCGCCTGCTCGAGGCTGATCTGGCCGCCCGCGGCGAACCGAGCCGCATCGCCGATCACTCGCCGGCGTTCCTGGGCGACGCCGCCGAGGCCGACGACCGCCGCCAGGTGGATGCGTGGATCGGCCGGCAGCTCGGCGCCTGGCGGATCGTGCGCAGCCTGGGCCGCGGCGGCATGGGCATGGTGTATCTGGCCGAGCGTGAAGACGGCGAGTTCCGCCAGCAGGCCGCGATCAAGCTGTTGCGGATGGAGCTGGCCGACGACATCGCGCGGCAGCGGTTCCTGTCCGAGCGCCAGATCCTGGCCGAACTCGAACACCCGCACATCGCGCGCCTGCTCGACGGCGGCAGCACGCGCGAGAGCGGCCCGTGGTTCGCGCTCGAATACGTCGACGGCGTGCCGCTCACCGCGTGGTGCGACAGCCGACGGCTGGGCATCCGCGAGCGGCTGAACCTGTTCCTCGATGTCTGCGCTGCGGTCGCGTACGCGCACGAACGCCTCGTGGTGCACCGCGATCTGAAGCCGGCGAACATTCTCGTCGATGCCGCAGGGCAGGTGAAGCTGCTCGATTTCGGCATCGCCAAGCTGCTGGACGCGAAGACCGATCAAACCGGTACCGCGATACGCGTGTTCACGCCGGACTACGCCGCACCCGAACAGATCCGCGGCGAACGCGCGACCGTCACCACCGACGTCTATGCGCTGGGAGTCATCCTCTACGAACTGCTGGTGGGTCAGCGGCCGCATCCCATGGATCAGAGCCCGCTTGCAGTCGAGCGCGCTGTACTGGAGACCGACCCACTGCGCCCGAGCGCGACCTTCACCCGTCGCGTTGCCGCATATCGCAAGCTGGGAATCTCAGCCAAGTCAAACAACATGGCGCAACTGCGCTCGGCGCTCCAGGGAGACCTTGATGCCATCGTGATGAAGGCGCTGCGCAAGGAGGCAGGAAGACGCTATGCGTCGGTCCACGAATTCTCCGAGGACCTCCGGAATCATCTGTCCATGCGCCCCGTTCTCGCGAGACGGGGGGGCTTGCGATATCGGATCGATCGCTTCCTGCGGCGCAATGTGGTGGCGGTAGCGCTGGGTGGGCTCACGCTCGTTGCTCTCGCGGGCGGCATGACGGCTGCGCTTTACCAGGCGGCGGAGGCGACCAGGCAGCGGGACTCGGCCAACCGCGAAGCGGCGACATCGAGGGAAGCTCTCGCATTCATGCGTAGTCTGTTCGAGCTGGCCGATCCGGCAAACACCGACGGCGCAACGGTCACGGCGAGCGATATTCTGCATCGGGGCGCCGAACAGGTGCGCACGTCCCTCGAAGGAGAACCCGCGATACGAACCACTCTCATGGCCGCGATGGGAAGTGCCTTTCTCGGGTTGGGGATGGATGGCGACGCCAAGCCCTTGCTCGAGACCGCGGTGACGGAGGCCCGTCTCCTTGGCGACGAGAGGGCGATTCGCGCAAGCGAGATCGACTACGCTCCCGTGTTGCAGAAGGAAGGACGCTACGACGAGGTTCTCAGGCGGTTGCTCCCGTTGCGAAATTCGTTCGTGATTCGCACGCAGTCCGATCATGTAGAGGCGGCAAGCCTCGATTTCCAGATCGGCATGGCGTACTACAACAGCGACCAGTTGATGGAGGCGGAGCAGTGGATCGGCTCCGCACTCTCGCTCCGGCGTGCCGTACCGAACCTCGCTGCCCATAGCCAGGGCATAGTCGCCGTCTACGTGCAGATTCTGCGAGAACTCGGGCGCTACTCCCAGGCGCTTTCCGTGGCAAGCGCAGAATTGCGGGTTGCACGTGAACGCGGACGAATTGCGGAGCAGGCAGGAGCCTTGGCCGTGGTAGCGGCTGTGGAAATGGACATGGGTCAACTGGACCAGTCCGAACGCAGTTTCAGACAGAGTCTGCGGTTGGCAGAGGATGTGTTCGGCCCGGAGCATCCGAGCGCACTGACGAAGCGAGTGAATCTGGCACTTTGCCTCAGGGCGCAAGGCAGATTCGATGATGTCGCCCGGATCATGGAAGAGATCATCGCCGTCAGGCGACTGAAGTACTCCACGCAGAAGCGGAGAATTGCCGACAACCTGTACACGTTGGCAACCGCGAATCTCGGGCGTGGCCACCTTGCTGCCGCACGCGACAACGTGTTGGAAGCCCTGTCGCTGTATCGGGAAACCGCCGGCCCGGGCAGCGCGGATTCGACCAGTGCGGAGGCGCTTCTTGCGAGCATCGAAAATCGGGAGTTGCTCGATTCTGCGTCGGTGTCCATTGCGGCAGATGGGTTGCCCCGCTAGACGGCCGCATGCCAGTCACTCTCGACACATGGAGCGTTTGCAGGCGTTTCGGGGCAGGCCGATGCGGATCGAGCAGGCCGCCCGCGCCATCGCGTGCCGCGCACGAAATGCAGCCGGTGGTGCGACACCCGCATGGATACTGATCGCTGGCAGCGCGTACGCGCAATCTTCGACGCCGTGGCCGACGCCGACCCGGACACCTGGGACTCGTTGCTCGCCGCGGCCTGCGCCGACGCGCCGGACCTGCGTGAAGACGTCCGCCGCCTGCTCGAGGCCGATCTGGCCGCCCGCGGCGAGCCGAGCCGCATCGCCGATCACTCGCCGGCGTTCCTGGGCGAGGCCGCCGAGGCCGACGACCGCCGCCAGGTGGATGCGTGGATCGGCAGGCAGCTCGGCGCCTGGCGGATCGTGCGCAGCCTGGGCCGCGGCGGCATGGGCATGGTGTACCTGGCCGAGCGACAGGACGGCGAGTTCCGCCAGCAGGCCGCGATCAAGCTGCTGCGCATGGATCTTGCCGACGACATCGCGCGGCAGCGCTTCCTGTCCGAGCGCCAGATCCTGGCCGAACTCGAACACCCGCACATTGCGCGCCTGCTCGACGGCGGCAGCACGCGCGACAGCGGCCCGTGGTTTGCGCTCGAATACGTCGACGGCGTGCCACTCACCGCGTGGTGCGACAGCCGACGGCTGGGCATCCGCGAGCGACTGAACCTGTTCCTCGATGTCTGCGCTGCGGTCGCGTACGCGCACGAACGCCTCGTGGTGCACCGCGACCTCAAGCCGGCGAACATCCTCGTCGATGCCGCAGGGCAGGTGAAGCTGCTCGATTTCGGCATCGCCAAGCTGCTCGACACCAAGTCAGCCGAAACCGGCACGGCGATGCGCGTATTCACTCCCGGATATGCCGCGCCGGAGCAGATACAGGGCGAACGTGTCACGCCCGCGACCGACATCTATGCCCTTGGAGTGATCCTGTACGAGCTGTTGACCGGATGCAGGCCCTACCGGATCGCGACCAGCGAAAATGCGCTGGCCATGGAGCGCGCGGTGTTGACGAACACGCCGGTACGACCCAGCGTCGCGCTCGCGGTGGGTTCGCCCGACGCGCGGACGACCGAATCCGCAGACGACACGATCGCCATCGCCGCCCTGCGTGGACTCACGCCAGCGCAGATGCGCTCGCGGCTGCGCGGGGACTTGGACGCGATCCTGCTCAAAACCCTGCGCAAGGAGCCGGACGCGCGCTACTCATCGGTACGAGAATTTGCCGACGATTTGCGCAGCGTTCTGCTGTCGCGCGTAGTAATGGCGAGACGGGGCGGCTGGCGTTATGTGATGGATCGTTTTCTGCGACGGAACGCAATCACCGTCGGCATTGCGTCGCTTGCCGTCGTGGCGCTCGTCGTCGGCCTGTTGGCCGCCTTGAGCCAGGCGGACGAGGCGCGAAGGCAGCGTGATACCGCCAGATCGTCTCTCGAATTCATGGCCGGCCTGTTTCGGAACGCGGATCCGGGCGCACGCGATCGAGCGAATCTGACTGTGAGGGATATCCTAGACGAAGGCGTTCGTGACATCCGTAACACCCGATTCGATGAAGAATCGGCGCGGGCGCAGTTGCTGCTTGCGATGGGTGCAGCCTACAGCGGACTGAATCTCGTCGACGCCGCCATCCCGTTGCTGGAAGAGGCGCGTGCGCTGGCGGCGCGTGCGGGCGACTCGGGCGCTGTGCTCGGTGCGACGGTCGAAATTTGCGCGGTGCGGCATTGGCGTGGCAAATGGGGTGGGTGCTCGGACGAGATCAATGCCCTCCGGCGCACAACGGACGTACGCGATCCGGCGCTTGCCGCTCTTGTGGCGCGGGCGCTGGACCTTGAGGCGGCCGCGGAGAGTAGTGCGGACAGGCACGGTCGTGCGATCGAGCTTTCGCTCGAGGCGCTGCGGGTATTGGGAGGTCGTGATCTTCGGCAGCGCGCCGATCTGACTGGAACGTTGACGCATTCGCTCGTGCTTGCGGACCGGAGGGCGGAGGCAGAACGGTACATGCGCTCCTTGGTCGATGACCTGAAGGCTGCCGGTGAGTCCGCGCCCCGGATCATGGCGGACGCATTGGACAATCTGGCCAGAACGTTGCCCGACTCGAAAATGGAAGAAAGGCTCGACCTGCAGAGGCAGGCTCTCGACATCATGGAGACGCTGTACGGCCCTGAGAGCGGTGTCGTGGGAACGAAGCTGAACAACTACGCGACCGCACTGTACGCAGCTGGTCGGCTGCAGGAAGCACGCGCCGCGCTGGAGCGCGTCCTTTCGATGCGGCGCGCGGATCCGGAGATCGATCCCTCCGCGCTTGCGAACGTCATCGGAAATCTGGGTGCGTTGCACCTGCAGCTTGGCGACGACGCGAAAGCCGTCGATCTGCTCGATGAAGCGCTGGTCCGTTTCGGTGCGGAGGGAAAGCCTCGCCAGCGTTTCAGCGTGCTGCGATGGCGTGCCATCGCAGCGGAGCTCGGCGGGCGGGCCGCGGACGCCGACCGCGATATCGCCGAAGCGCTCGGGTTGCTTGGATCGATCGCGGAGCCCGGCGATCCGCGCGTTTCGCGCACCCGGCTGATCGCACAGACTTTCCTGCTGAGCAGGAACGGGGACGACCGGGCGTGCACGGGAGCAGACCGGGCAGCGAGCGACACCCAGCAATCGCCCGACCTGGCCGAGGAAGATCGGCGGTTTGCAGCTTTCATCGTTTCCGTGTGCGGCGAACCGGCAAATTCGTTGTCGGAGGACCGTTCGAGGTCGCTGCTGCAGGCGCTGCGTGGAACGCTGCCGGAGACCGATTTCCGCGTTCGGTTCGCGCGCCGGATCCTCGAGCGGCGCGCTCGGGTTCCCCCCGCCGGTGCTTGAAACCCGCGCGCTTCGGCCACAGCTTCCGCGCATCGCGGTCATCGGCACCACGGCCACATCGGAATTCCCATGCGCATGGACAAACTCACCTCCCGCTTCCAGCAGGCGCTCAGCGACGCGCAGTCGCTCGCCGTCGGGCGCGACCACAACATGCTCGAACCGGTGCACGTGTTCGTCGCGCTGCTCGATCAGCAGGGCGGCAGCACGCGGCCGCTGCTGGCGCAGGCCGGCGTCAACGTGCCGGTGCTGCGCGAGCGGCTCGGCGAGGCGCTGGAAAAGGTGCCGGCGGTGCGCGGGCAGGAAGGCACCATCAACGTCGGCAACGAGTTGACGCGGCTGTTGAACCTCACCGACAAGCTCGCGCAGCAGCGCGGCGACCAGTTCATCGCGAGCGAGCTGTTCGTGCTCGCGGCGCTGGAGGACAAGGGCGCGGTCGGCCAGGCGCTGAAAGGCGCGGGTGCCGACCGGGCCAGGCTCGAAGCAGCCATCGACAAGGTCCGCGGCGGCGAGAAGGTCAGCGACGCCAGCGCCGAGGAGGCGCGCCAGGCGCTGGAGAAATACACCATCGACCTGACCGCGCGCGCCGAGTCCGGCAAGCTCGACCCGGTGATCGGGCGCGACGAGGAGATCCGCCGCACCATCCAGGTGCTGCAGCGGCGCACCAAGAACAACCCGGTGCTGATCGGCGAACCCGGCGTCGGCAAGACCGCCATCGTCGAGGGGCTGGCCCAGCGCATCGTCAACGGCGAGGTGCCCGAGGGCCTGCGCAATCGCCGCGTGCTGTCGCTGGACATGGGCGCGCTGATCGCGGGCGCCAAGTTCCGCGGCGAGTTCGAGGAGCGGCTCAAGGGCGTGCTGAACGATCTGGCGAAGCAGGAAGGCCAGGTCATTCTCTTCATCGACGAACTGCACACGATGGTCGGCGCGGGCAAGGCCGAGGGGTCGATGGACGCCGGCAACATGCTCAAGCCCGCGCTCGCGCGCGGCGAGCTGCACTGCATCGGCGCGACCACGCTGGACGAATACCGCAAGTACGTGGAGAAGGACGCCGCGCTCGAGCGCCGTTTCCAGAAGGTGTTCGTTGGCGAGCCAAGCGTCGAGGACACCATCGCGATTCTGCGTGGCTTGAAGGAGCGCTACGCCGTGCATCACGGCGTCGAGATCACCGACCCCGCCATCGTCGCCGCGGCCACGCTGTCGCATCGCTACATCGCGGACCGCCAGCTGCCCGACAAGGCCATCGACCTGATGGACGAGGCTGCGTCGCGCATCCGCATGGAGATCGATTCCAAACCCGAGGAGCTCGACCGCAAGGAGCGCCGCCTGATCCAGCTCAAGATCCAGCGCGAGGCTCTGAAGAAGGAGAAGGACGCCGAGTCGAAGCAACGCCTGTCCGATCTCGAAGCCGACATCGCCACGCTGGAGCGCGACTTCAACGATCTGGAAGAAGTCTGGAAAGCCGAAAAGGCCACGCTGCAGGGCGCGACCAAGATCAAGGAACAGATCGAACAGGCCAAGCTCGATCTCGATGCCGCGCAGCGCCGGCAGGACTACGCGCGCATGAGCGAAATCCAGTACGGCACGATCCCGGAACTGGAAAAGCAGCTGCACGCCGCGCAGGAAGCGGAGACCAAGGGCTTCACTTTGCTGCAGGACAAGGTCACGGCCGAGGAAATCGCGCAGGTGGTATCGCGCTGGACCGGCATCCCGGTCAGCAAGATGCTCGAAGGCGAGCGCGAAAAGCTGCTGAAGATGGAACAGGCGCTGCACGCGCGCGTGGTCGGCCAGGACGAGGCGGTGAAGGCCGTGTCCGATGCCATCCGCCGTTCGCGTGCGGGCCTGTCGGATCCGTCGCGTCCGAACGGGTCGTTCCTGTTCCTCGGGCCCACCGGCGTCGGCAAGACCGAGTTGTGCAAGGCGCTCGCATCGTTCTTGTTCGACACCGAGGAGGCGATGGTGCGCATCGACATGAGCGAGTTCATGGAAAAGCATTCCGTGAGCCGACTCATCGGTGCGCCCCCGGGATACGTCGGCTACGACGAAGGCGGTTATCTCACCGAGGCGGTGCGCCGTCGTCCGTACAGCGTGATCCTGCTCGACGAAGTGGAGAAGGCACACCCGGACGTGTTCAACGTGCTGCTGCAGCTGCTCGACGACGGCCGCCTGACGGACGGACAGGGCCGCACGGTCGACTTCCGCAACACCGTCATCGTGATGACCTCGAACCTCGGTTCGAACCTGATCCAGGAACTGTCGGCCGACGATTCTGCGGAAAGCTACACCCAGATCAAGGCCGCGGTGATGGGCGTGGTGCAGGCGCATTTCCGGCCGGAGTTCATCAACCGGCTCGACGAGATCGTGGTGTTCCATCCGCTGGGCAAGGAACAGATCCGCGAAATCGCACGGTTCCAGACGCAATACCTCGCCAAGCGGCTGGCAGAACGCGGTATCCGGCTTGAACTCGACGATTCCGCGCTGCTGCTGCTGGGCAACATCGGCTTCGATCCGGTCTACGGCGCCAGGCCGCTGCGCCGCGCGATCCAGCAACTGCTGGAGAACCCGCTGGCGCAGAAGATCCTCGCCGGCGAATTCGGCAGTGGCGATACGCTCCGGATCGAGGCGCAGGGCGGCGCGCTGACCTTCGGCAAGGGGGCCTGATCCGTTCACCCGCCGCGTGCGAGCGCGGCGGGATGTTCCGGCGCTTTCCGGCCTTCCCGTCGACGTGTGCACATGCCAGCCCATCGCCGCGCCTTCGACACTTTGCACGCACCGGAAATTTCGCTAGTCTTACCTAATCAGTTTAGGTGAGCAAACAATGACCACGTCCCCGTTGCTGCCCGGCACGCTCGATCTGCTGGTGCTCAAGGCGGTATCGCTCGGTGCCGAACACGGCTACGGCATCCTGCAGCGCATCCAGCGTGCGTCGCGCGACGTGCTGGTGATCGAGCAGGGGGCGCTGTATCCGGCGCTGTTCCGGCTCGAATCCCAGGGCTGCATCAGCGCGGAGTGGGGCGTTTCGTCCAACAACCGCAAGGCCAAGTTCTACTCGCTGACGAGCGTGGGCCGTGCCCGCCTGGCGCGCGACGTGGGCGAGTGGCAACGCCTCGTCGAAGCGATGGACGCGGTCCTGGGCACCACGCGCGCGCAGGTGCGGACATGAAGGCGCGGCTGGCGCTGTGGTGGCGCGCGCTGACGCAGCGATCGCGCTTCGAGCGGGAGCTGGACGACGAACTCGCGTTCCATCGCGATGCGCGCTGCGACGATCTGGTCGCGCAGGGCGTTGCTCCGCGCGAAGCGCTGCGCCAGGCGACGCTCGAACTGGGCATGACACAGCTGCATCGCGACGCCTGCCGCCGAGCGCGCGGCATCGCCTGGCTGGACACGGTCGGGCGCGACCTGCGCTACGCCTTCCGCGCGTTGTCGCGCAATCGCGGCTACAGCCTGACCGCGATCCTCGTGCTGGGCGCCGCCGTCGCGGCCAACGTGATCCTCTTCGGGCTATTCAACGCATACGCGCTGCAGTCGCCGCCGATGGAGCGGGCCGAGCGCTGGGTGATGCTGGAATCGACGACGCCGCAGCAACGCATCCTCGATCGCTGGACGGTGGCCGACGCCGACGCACTGCTGCGCGATCCCTTGCCGATGGTCGAGGGCCTGTACTGGCTGCGCGACATCCGCCTGCCGGTGGTGGCGGACGTGGCGCGGCCGGTGTCGGGCGAGGCGGTGTCCGACAACTATTTTTCGCTGCTGGGCATCCGGACGGCGCGTGGACGCACCTTCCTCGGTCACGGCAGTGCGGACGACGACGGCGGCGTCGTGCTCAGCGACCTCGGTTGGCAACGGCTGGCCAACGGCGATCACGATGTCGTCGGCCGCAGCATCGAACTCGCGGGCCAGCCGTTCACCGTGCTGGGCGTCACCGCGCCGGAGTTCAGCGGCACCACCGTGTCGACCGCATTGTTCTGGATCCTCGACCGCGACCTGGAGCGCCTGCGCCCCGACGAGTTCGACGCCAGCGCCCGCGTCGACGTGGGCGGCTTCCTGCGCGAAGGCGCGAGCGCCGCAGAAGCCGCCGCCGCGTTGACCACGCGCGTGCTGGCGCTGAACGCGGACAAGCCGGAGGACGAGCGGCTCGAATCCGGGCGCGTGACGGAACGCAGCGGCTACCTGCGCAGCGGCGACCTGGACGAGCTGGCCTACATCGCCACGCCGATCGGGCTCGCGTTTGCGCTGCTGCTGGTGGTGGCATCGGCGAATCTCGCGAACCTGGTGCTGGCGCGATTCTCCGCGCGCCGGCGCGAGCTGGCGGTGCGCGCGGCGGTGGGTGCCTCGCGCCTGCGCATGGCGATGCAGCTGCTGACCGAATGCGCGGTGCTTGCGGGCGTGGCCTCGGTGTTCGGGTTCGTGCTGGCGTCGGTGTCGATCAATCCGTTCCACGATGCGATGTTCTCGCTGCTCGCGGATTTCGGCGTGGAATTCCGCGCGGTGGAAGTGGACTTGCGCGTGTTCGCCTACGGCCTCGGCTTGGCGCTGCTGGCCGCGGTGTCGTTCGGCGCCCTGCCTGCCTTCGTGGCCACCGCGCCGTGGCGACGCGGTGCCAGCGTGCAGCCCGCGGCGGCGTCGCTGCAGCGGGCCGGGCAGTCGCGCATGCGCGGGGTGCTCATGGTGGCGCAGCTTGCGGCGAGCGTGGTGCTGCTGGTGCTGGCCACGCTGATCGCGTCGAATGCGCGGCTTGCCGAGCAGCTCGCGCTCGGTTTCGACCCGGGTCGCGTGATCGGTCTGCAGGTGTCCACGCCGACGCCTGCGCTGGTCTCGGCGCTGCAGGAGCTGCCCCAGGTCGAAGCGGTGTCGGCGGTCTCGCGGATGCCGCTGATGGGCATGCCGCAACGGGTGGATGCACGCATCGGCGCGTCGTCGCAGTCGCTCGGCGTACGCGTGGTGGATGCGGCGTACTTCTCGGTGCTCGATATCGACCTGCAACGCGGCCGCGGCTTCGTCCGCCAGGAGGGTGACGGTGCAATGGTGGCCGTGCTCAGCCGGCGCACGGCCGAGCGTCTGTGGCCGGGGCAGGATGCGCTCGGACGTACCTTCGAATTGCCGCCGCAGGAGCGCCTGGGCGCACTGCAGGCCGGACGCTACGAGGTGGTGGGCGTGGTGGACGATGTCGTCAGCGGCCTGTTCATCGATGGCGTCGATCCGTCCGCCGTGTACCTGCCCGGCGCGATCGGCGCATCGGCCATCGGCAGTCTGGTCGTGCGAGTGCGCGAGAGTTCGCCCGCCACGCTGGATGCCGTGACGCGTGCCTGCATCGCCGCGATGCCTGCGCAGGACTGCGAACCCATGCCGATGCGCAACGTGCTGCGCCTGCAGCACATGCCGTTCCTGGTGGCGGCCAACGTCTCCGCCGCGCTCGGGTGGACGGCACTCGCGATCAGCTGCGTGGGCCTGTACGGCCTGACGAGTTATCTGGTGCAGCAGCGACGGCGCGAGATCGGCGTGCGGCTTGCGCTCGGCGCCACCAGCCGCCGCGTGATGCGCGCCATGCTCGGGCAGATCGGCAGGCTGGTGGCGATGGGCATCGCGATCGGTCTTGCGGTCGCGCTGCTCGGCGCGCGCCTGTTCCTCGCGCTGATCGAGAATCTGCGCGTCTCGGACCCGGTCGCGTTCCTCGTGGTGCCGCTGCTGCTGGCGGCGCTCGCGCTGGTCGCGGCATGGGTGCCGACGCGCAGGATCGCGCGCATCCCGCCGACGGATGCGTTGCGCGACGATTGATCGCCGCGGTTGTCGCGCTCGGTCGATTGCGCCGCCTGCTGCGACGCCGATCGGCAGCGCGGGCGGGCGCTTGCCACGAAACCACGGACGTCATACAGTTATGACGCACCCGGAGTGCCTGTCATGCCCACGCCCGCCGAAGTCCGCATCAATGCCCGCCTCACCGGCCGTGACGCCGAGCGCTTCTCGCAGCTGCTCGAGCGCGAGGGCATGAGCGCGTCCGAACTGCTGCGAGCGGCGCTGCGCGAATACCACGCGCGGCATCTGCCGGCCGTGCCGGATGCGCTGGCGGTGCTGGCTCGGCACGGCTTCGTCGGCGGCGGCGAGGGGCCTGAGGATCTGTCTGCGGGCTACAAGCATTATCTCGACGACGCGTTGGAAGCAAAGCATCGCTGGCGCGTGCAGGAACCATGATCCTCGCCGACAGCGGTTTCTGGATTGCCCTGGGCAACCGCCGCGACCGGTATCACGCCGCAGCGCTGCGGGCGGCGGAACGCTATGCACCGCAGGGGTTCGTCACCACGTGGCCGGTGCTGACCGAGGTCGGTCACCTGTTGCTCGCGCGGGTCGGCGTGCACCAGTCCGTCGCGTTCATGCACTCGGTGGCCGATGGCGCCTGCCGGGTGTTCGAACTTCCCGAGCAGGCGCCCCAACGCGCCGCCGAACTCATGGCGCGCTACCGCAACCTGCCGATGGATGTCGCGGATGCATCGCTGCTGATCGCTGCCGAGGAACTGGACGAGGGCCGCATCCTCTCCACCGACCTGCGCGATTTCGAAGGCTATCGCTGGAAAAACACGCGGCCGTTCGAGAACCTGCTGCTGCCCGACGGCTGAGCGTGCGAATCGGCAAGATCGGCGCTCCGCCGCGCGCGAAATGCGCGCAGACTGTTCGTTCACTGCGACGGGTCGCACCATGAAAGCTGCCTCCATCAACCTCGCCGACAAGCTCGCAACATTCGATCAACACTGGTCGCCGCGCGTGGTGGCCGAGATGAACGATGTGCAGTTCAAGCTGGTGAAGTTCGAAGGCGAGTTCGTCTGGCACACGCATGCGGACACCGACGAAGTGTTCCTCGTGGTGCATGGCGAGATGCAGATCGGATTCCGCGATCGCGATGTCACGCTGCGCGCCGGCGAGATGTGCGTGGTGCCGCGCGGCGTGGAGCACATCACGCGCGCGGTGCGCGAATGCCACGCGCTGATCGTCGAACCGCGCGGCGTCGTCAATACCGGGGATGCGGGCGGCGCCCTGACCGCGCAGAACGACCGCTGGGCCTGAGCGTCAGCCGGCCGGCACCTCGCGCAGGGCGCGGTACGGCGGCGTCGCCATCACCATCTCGGCCATGCTGTACGCGAGTTCGCGTTCGGCCATCACCGCGCCATCGGCGCCGTGTTCGATCAGGTGGCGCACCTCGCCGTCGCTGTGCGCGCGCGCGAAGATGGTCAGTGCGGCATTGGCTTCGCGCAGGCGCGCGACGATTTCGCCGGCTTCGAGCGCCTGCGGGATGGCGAGCACGGCGATCCGTGCCGTGTCCGGACGGGCCTCGGCCAGCACCCGCTCGGACGCCGCGTTGCCGCGGATCGCGGGAATGCCGTCCGCATGCGCGCGGCGCACGTTGTCGATGTCGGTGTCGATGACCACCAGCGGAATCCCGCGTCCGCGCAGCAGCCTCGCAAGCTGGCTGCCGACGCGGCCGTAGCCCACGACGATCGCATGGTCGGCGCCTTCGAGGGCCGGGCCCGCTGCCGCGTCCGGGGTCGCGTCCGCATGCGGCGCCGCACGCGCGGCCTCGGCGTCGCTGCGCGCCTGCCAGCGATCGAGCAGGACGAAGATGATGGGGTTGGCGATGATGGAGATCATCGCGCCGGCGAGGATCACGTCGCGGCCGTCCGCCGGCAGGATCTGCAGCGACACGCCGAGGCCCGCGAGGATGAAGGAGAACTCGCCGATCTGCGCGAGGCTCGCGGAGATCGTCAGTGCGGTCGAATTGGGATGTCCGAACGCGCGCACGATGGCATACGCGGCGGCCGACTTGCCCACGATGACGATGAAGGCCGTCGCCGCAACGAGCCAGGGTTCGTCGAGCAGGATGTGCGGGTTGAACAGCATGCCGACCGAGACGAAGAACAGCACGGCGAATGCGTCGCGCAGCGGCAGCGAATCGTTCGCGGCCTTGTGGCTGAGCTCGGACTTGTTGAGCAGCATGCCGGCGAAGAACGCGCCGAGCGCAAAGCTCACCCCGAACAGCGCCGC
The DNA here is from genome assembly GCF_014202825.1 of Chiayiivirga flava. Lineage (GTDB taxonomy): Bacteria > Pseudomonadota > Gammaproteobacteria > Xanthomonadales > Xanthomonadaceae > Chiayiivirga > Chiayiivirga flava. The sequence goes on from NZ_JACHHP010000004.1 coordinate 441,057, forward strand.
CGAGCCGAACGCCACGCCCAGCGCGATCGCGAGCACCGACAGCGTGAACAGCTCGCGCGAGCCGGTGCCGGCGGTTTTTTCCAGTACCCACGGAATCACGCGTGCGCCGACCAGCAACATCACCGCCACGAACAGGCCCACCTGCAGCAGCGTCAGCCCGAGTTTCGTGAACAGCGCGCCGTATGCGATGCCGTCGCCGTCGCCGGCGTCGGCCAGCGCGCCGGCGAGCGCCGGCAGCAGCACCAGGGCGAGCACCATCACCAGATCCTCGACGATCAGCCAGCCGATGGCGATGCGCCCGCGGCGTGTGTCGAGCAGGCGGCGCTCCTCCATCGCGCGCAGCAGGACCACGGTGCTCGCCACCGACAACGCGAGCCCGAACACCAGCCCCTGCAGCGTCGGCCAGCCCAGGTACCACGTCAGCGCCCAGCCCATCAGCGTTGCGGCCGCGATCTGGGCGATGGCGCCCGGAATCGCGATCCATTTCACTTCCATCAGATCGTCGAGCGAGAAGTGCAGGCCGACGCCGAACATCAGCAGCATCACCCCCAGTTCCGACAGCTGGAACGCGAGGTCCGGATCGGCGACGAAGCCGGGCGTGAACGGACCGACCAGCATGCCGGCGAACAGATAACCGACCAGCGGCGAAAGCCGGAGCTTGTTCGCCACGAATCCCAACACGAAGGCCACGGCAAGACCGATGGCGACGATGTCGATCAGGTCGGTGTGATGGGGCATCGGCGCTCCTGGCGGCGGGTGTGGCGGGAGTGTGTCGGTTCGCGATGACGGCTCGAACGTCAGCCGGTCGAGTTGGGGGCGGCGGTGATCGATTGCAACGCGATCATGCCGGCGGTTCCACGCCCAGCGCCTGCTCCAGTGCCGCGATGCGCGTTTCGAGCGCAGCGATGCGGTTTTCCAGCGCGCTGCGTGCCGCGCTGCCGGGTGCGGCGGGCGTCGACGCCGTTGGCGCCGCTGCCGCAAGCGCCTCGACATCGATCGGCCCGCACAGCAGATGCGCGAAGCGTTCCTCGCGCTGGCCCGCGGCGCGCGGCAGGCGCACCACGAGGGCCGGTTCGCGCTGCATCAGGCGATCGAGCGTGTGGCGCAGCGCCTCGGCATCGTCGAATCGGCCGATGCGCTCGGTGCGGGTGAGCAACTCGTTGAGCGTCTGCGGCCCGCGCAGCAGCAGCACGCCGAGCACGGCCTGCTGCGGCGCCGTGATGCCGTAGGCCTGCGCGAAGCGGTGTTCGTACCGTTGTGCCCGTGCGCCGTGCACGCTGCGCAGCAGGTGCCGCGGTTCGAGCTGGCGCAGCGCGTGTCCCACCTCGCCCGGACTCAGGTCCATGATCGGATCGCGGCTGGTTTTCTGGTTGCAGGCGACCACCAGCGCGTTTTCGGTGAGCGGGTATTGCTCGGGCGTAGTCGCTTCCTTCTCGATCAGGCAGCCGAGGATGCGTGCTTCGGTGGCGCCGAGGGTGAGGTCCGGGCCGAGGCCGGTCTGCGTGTCGGGAGCGTCGGGCGTGTGATCGTGCATGGCGGTGCCGGGAAGTGTCGGGGTCGGCGGACGCGCGGCGGCAGCGTCGCATCGGCTAGAATACGCGGTTTCGCGCGTCGAACCGCCGGTTCCCATGATTTCGTTCCGCAATTTTGCCCTGCGGCGCGGGCAACGCCTGCTGCTGTCCAACGTCGACCTCGCGTTGCACGCGGGCTGGCGCGTGGGCGTGATCGGCCGCAACGGCGCCGGCAAGTCGAGCCTGTTCGCCGCGCTGATGCGCGAGATCGAGCCGGACGTCGGCGATCTCGATCTGCCCACGAAAGTCCGCATCGCGAGCGTGGCGCAGGAAACGCCGTCGCTGCCGGACGCCGCGCTCGACTTCGTGCTCTCCGGCGACGCCGACGTGGCCGGCGTGCTGCGCGCCGAGAAGGACGCGATGGAGCGCGAGGACTACGAAACCGTTGCCAACTGCCACCAGCGCCTCGCCGAGATCAACGGCTACGACGCCGAAGCTCGCGCCGGCCGCCTGCTGCACGGCCTCGGCTTCCCGGCCGAAACCCACTCGCGCGCCGTGTCCGAATTCTCCGGCGGCTGGCGCGTGCGCCTGAATCTTGCGCGCGCGCTGATGACGCCCAGCGACCTGCTGCTGCTCGACGAACCCACCAACCACCTCGATCTCGACGCGGTGCTCTGGCTCGAACAGTGGCTGCTGAAATACCCCGGCACCCTGCTGCTGATCTCGCACGACCGCGAATTCCTCGATGGCGTCAGCACCCACACCCTGCACCTGCACGAAGGCCGCGCCAAGCTCTACACCGGCGACTACACCAGCTTCGAACGCCAGCGCGCCGAGCACCTGCGCCTGCAGCAGATCGCGTTCGAGAAGGAACAGGTGGAGCGCGCGCACCTGCAGAAATTCATCGACCGCTTCAAGGCGAAAGCGAGCAAGGCCAAGCAGGCGCAGAGCCGCATGAAGCGCCTCGCCAAGCTCGCCGGCACCGAGGCGATCCGCGCGGAACGTTCGCTGCACATCCAGTTCGGCGAACCGCAGAAGCTGCCCACGTCGCTGATTCGCCTCAACCATGTCGCCGCGGGTTACCGCGGCGACGACGGCAGCGTGACGACGATCCTGCGCGATGTCGGTTTCGGCCTGGAAAGCGGCGACCGCGTCGGCCTGCTCGGCCCGAACGGCGCGGGCAAGTCAACGCTGGTGAAAACGCTGGTGGGCGAACTGCCGGTGATCGACGGCGAACGCAATGCGCATCCCGATCTGCGCATCGGCTACTTCGCGCAGCACACGGTCGAATCGCTGCACGATGGCTGGAGTCCGGTCGACCACCTGCGCGACATGGCGCCAACCACGTCCACGCAGGAGTTCCGCGATTTTCTCGGCCGCTGGTTCTTCCCGGGCGACCGCGCCTTCGAAAACGTCGACGGCTTCTCGGGCGGCGAACGCGCGCGCCTCGCGCTGGCATTGATCGCCTGGCGCCGTCCCAACGTGCTGCTGCTCGACGAACCCACCAACCACCTCGATCTCGACATGCGCGAGGCGCTGGCCGAGGCGCTGTCGGACTTCGCCGGCGCCATCGTGCTGGTGTCGCACGATCGCCACCTCATCGGGCTCGTCAGCGACACCTACTGGCGCGTGGCCGGCGGCAAGGTCGAGGAGTTCAACGGCGACCTCGACGAATACGCCGCGTGGCTGCGCTCGCGCCCGGGCGAAGGCGAGGGAGAAAAGAAGGCCGCCGCCGCACCGAAACTGCAGGCGCCCGCGCAGCAGAAACCCGTGGCCGCACCGCGGGAGACGCAGGCGCAGAAGCAGGCCCGCAGCCGCCTCGCGAAAGTGGAAACGAAAATGGCGCAGGTGCAGGCCGAGCTCGATGCCGCCAACGCCCGACTCGCCGACCCCGCGCTGTATGCCGCGGGCGGGACGGCGCTGGCCGACGCGACCGACACGCAACGTCGGCTGCAGCACGACCACGCGACGCTCGAAGCGGAGTGGATGCAGCTGATGGAAACCATCGAATCCGCCTGAATCTGCGGCCTGCGCTTGAATCGTGCCGCTGCCGCACCTACCTTGCCGCCGTCCGCGTCTGCGCGACGCCCGCACATCCACGAGCCACGCCATGCCGATCTACGCCTTCGCCTGCGATCACTGCGGCCACCACTTCGACCGCCTGCAGAAACTGTCCGATCCCGATCCGGACACCTGCCCGGCCTGCGGCAAGAGCGGCGTACGCCGCCAGTTGACCGCGCCGCAATTCCGCCTTGCCGGCGGCGGCTGGTACGAGACCGACTTCAAGAAGGACGGCGACAGGAAACGCAATCTCGCCGACAAGAGCGATGGCGGCGACGCATCGGCCCCGAAGCCCGAGGCCAAGGCGGATGCAACGTCGGGCGGTACGTCGGAAAGCAAGGCCGACGCCAAGCCAGCCGCGCCCGCACCCGCCGCGTCCGCGAAGCCGGCGGAAGGCAAGCCCGGCACCGCGTGATTCGTCGGCGGCGGTTGCCGCGATGCGTGTTGCCGGTTACGTTGGGGACATGATCCTGCTCCGTATCGCCGCGCTCGCCAGCGCGCTTGCCCTTGCCGCCTGCGGCAAGTCCTCCGATCCGGCGACTGCGCCGGCAGCGCCGCCGACAGCGGCTCCGCAGCCGGTCGCCGCGCCTGAGCCGGCGGCGCCGGCACCGGTCGACGCGTTTCTCGCCGCGCTGCGCCCGCACTGCGGGCAGGCCTTCGCCGGCCGCATCACGGCGAACGAGCCGCCGCCGGAGACCGCCGATCCGTTCGACGGCAAACCGCTCGTGATGCACGTGCGCGAGTGCGAGGCCTCGGTGATGCGCATCCCGTTCCACGTCGGCGACGACCACTCGCGCACCTGGGTACTGACGCGCACCGACACCGGCCTGCGCCTCAAGCACGACCACCGCCATGCCGACGGCAGCCATGACGCAGTCACGATGTACGGCGGCGACACGACCGCGCCCGGGACCGCGCAGCGGCAGGAATTTCCCGTCGACGCCGAATCGATCGCCTCGTTCGAGAAGAACGGCCTCGCCGCCTCGGTGACCAATCTCTGGGCGATGGAGATCGAACCCGGCCGGCGCTTCGTGTACGAACTTGGACGGCCGGGGCGCCTGTTCCGCGTCGAGTTCGACCTCACCGCGCCGGTGACGCCGCTGCCGCCCGCGCCGTGGGGCGCGACCGAAGGCTGACGGGCACGCTCAGTCCTTTGCGCTCAGGCACGCCGGATCGACGCGGCCGCCGCGCGCGGCGATGAAGCCGAGCGTGTCGCGCAGCGTCGGCGCAAGGCTGGGGTAGCGGAAGCCAAGCACGGCGCGGATGTGGCCCACGCCCGGGTAGGTGCGCAGTTCGACCGGTTCGCCGAGCGTTTGCAGCTTTGCCGCAAGCCGCTCGCTGTTGCGCGGCCACACCACCGTGTCGTCGGTGCCGTGCAGCAGCAGGAACGCGGGCTCGTCGCCGTCGACGAAATTGATCGGTTGCGTGGCCGGCCAGCCGGACTCGGGGCCGAACACGGCCTGGATCGCGGGGTCGGTGATCGGGAGGAAGTCGTACGGTCCGGCCACGCCGATCGCGCCGGCGAGATCGCGCGCACGCATGCCGACCGCCGCCAGAAAACGCGCGTCCGTGGCGAGCAGGCCGCCGACATGCGCTCCGGCGGAATGCCCGATCAGGAACAGCGGCGCGCGCGAGCCGTCCGCGGCTGCGGGCGTAAGCTGCGCGCGCGTCCACGCGAGCGCGCGCGCGGCGTCCTCGACGAACGCGGGAAAGGTCACGTCCGGCGATTTGCGATAGTCCGCCACCGCCGTGGTGACGCCGCAGCGCGCCAGCGCGCGGCCGACGAAGGCGTAGTCCTCGCGCGCCCCGCGCTGCCAGCTGCCGCCGTAGAAAAACAGCGCCACCGGAGTCGTCGCATCGGCCCCGGGCGCGGCGTGCACGGTGAGCTGCAGGCCGTGGGCGGGGTCGAACAGCACGTCGCGCTGCGCGATGTCGCCGCCGCCGAGATTGATCGCCGAGAACAGGCCGGCGGCGCAGCCCGACGCCGCGACGGCAACCACGCAGACGAGCAACGCACGCAAACGACGCAGCGTCATGCCGCGCGTCCGTCCGGCCCGCACGCCCGGCGCTGCGGCCGCAGCCGCGCCGGACGCTGCGATATGATCGCGCCGACCAGCAAGGACCCACGATGCAGCACGACGACTCCCGCGATGCCGACAGCCCGCGTCCCGCGTTTGCCGCCGTGCCCGAACGCAGCAGTGGCGATCATCTCCTGCGCATCGTGCAGAACCACCACGTGCAGCTCTCCGCGATGGCCGACACGAAGGCCAACATCATCATCACGGTGTCGTCGATCGTGCTCACGCTGGTGATGGGCCGGCTGCAGGACCCGGTGCTGCGCCCCGGCCTGCTCGTGCTCGGCGCGTTCACGCTGGTCGCGCTGCTGCTGGCCATCCTCGCCGTCGTGCCGAAGTTCCGCGGCGTGAAGAAACACGAGGGGCCGCTGCCGCCGTGGTTCAACGTGCTGTTCTTCGGCCACTTCACGAGCCTGGACCGCGACCGCTTCGTGCGCGAACTGGCCGATGCGATGGCGCCGGGTCGTGCCTACGAAACGGTGGCGAAGGATGTCTACGGCATCGGCCTGTATCTTGCGCGGCACAAATATCCCTATCTGCGGTTGAGCTACCTGTTTTTCCTGAGCGGGTTCCTGCTCTCCTGCGTGGTGCAGGCGGTGCAGCTGCTGCGCCACTGATGCGTTCTACGCGCCGGCGGCGCGGTGCGGACGCAGGTCCTCGTACATCACCACGCCGCCGGCGAAGGCAAGCGGCAGCAGTGCCGCCTGCAGCGGGACCGCGAGCAGTTGCGACCACAGCAGCCAGCCCGGATCGAGCAGCCCCATCCAGCCATCGCGCAGCACCACCACGCCGCCGCAGGCCATCAGCAGCAGCGATGACGCCGTGCCGCCGGCGCCGAGGTACACCAGCAGCGGCAGCGAGACCACCGTCGCGCAGCGCCACCAGTGCCCGCGCACGAGCGCGCGGCTGCGCAACTGCGCGGCGATCGGGCCACTGCCATCGAGCGCGCTCGCAAACGGCGACAGGGCAAATGCGATGCTTGCCCACGCCAGCGGCACCGATGCCAGCAAGCCACCCACCAGCACCACCACGAGCGCGATCATCAGCAGCACCACGTCGCCACCGAGCGCGGCGACGAAGGCGCCGACCAGCAGCGCGAAGAACGGCAGCGCCGCGACGAGCACCAGCACGGTGTACACCAGCCAGGCGCCGAGGGTGGCCGGCGTGCGCGCGAACCCGCGCCGTAACGCCGCGCGAAACGGCTCGCCGCGCGCGATGGCACCTTGCCCGGCGATCAGCGCGGTGGTGCTCGCGACGATTCCCAGCACGCTCGACGCCAGCAGCAGCCACGTGGACGGCGTATTGAGCCGCAACAGTGCGCTGCCGAGCACCGCCAGCGGATCGGCCGACGGCAGCGGCAGCGGAAGCGGCAGCGGCAGCGCCGGCAGCAGCTGGCCGCCGAGCAGCGCGATCGACGCAAGCGCCACCTGCGAAAACACGCCTTGCAGCGCCACGCCCGGGAGCAGGGCTGCAAGACCGTAGACCACGCCGAACGCGAACGTGCGTTTCCAGCTGCGATGCCACAGCGCGAACGTCGCTTCGATCAGTGCGCCGACCGGGCGCACGTCGGCAGCGGAAGGGGCGGAGGTCGGCTCGGCTACCATGCGCACATCATGCCCGAATCGTCCCCCACGCCCGCGCTGTCCACGGTGGCGGCGCTGCTCGCGCACGGCGCCGCACGGCTCGCGCACTGCGACAGCCGGCGCGACGCCGAACTGCTGCTCGAACACGTACTCGGACGCGATCGCGCCTGGCTGTTCGCCCATGCCGGCGACACCGTCGATGCCGCCGCGGCAGCAGGTTTCGACGATCTGGTCGCGCAACGCGTGCGTGGCGTGCCGATCGCGCATCTGACCGGCACGCGCGGCTTCTGGACCCTGCAGCTGCGCGTCACGCCCGACACCCTGATCCCGCGCCCGGAGACCGAACTGCTGGTCGAACTCGCGCTCGCGTGCCTGCCGGCGGATGCACCGGCGCGGATCGCCGATCTGGGCACTGGCAGCGGTGCGATCGCCCTCGCGCTGGCCTGCGAACGCCCGCGCGCGAGCGTGGTGGCCACGGATGCGAGCGCCGCCGCGCTCGGCGTGGCGCGCGACAACGCCGCGGGCAACGGCATCGATACCGTCGAGTTCCGCCACGGCGACTGGTTCGCACCGCTCGCCGGCGAACGCTTCGACCTGATCGCGAGCAATCCGCCGTACATCGCGGCCGGCGATCCGCACCTGTGGCAGGGCGACCTGCGGTTCGAGCCGCTGTCGGCCCTGGCGAGCGGCCACGACGGCCTCGATGCGATCCGCCGCATCGTCGCCGAGGCGCCGCGCTTTTTGCGCCCGGGCGGCTGGTTGCTGCTCGAACACGGATTCGACCAGGGCGCGTCGGTACGTGCGCTGTTCGACGCCGCCGGATTCGCGTCCTGCGACACGCGGCAGGACCTGGAACGGCGCGACCGCGTCACGCTCGGCCGCGTCGCGCGCTGAGCGCGCGCGACCGGAGGCGTCACTGGATCAGGTTCGCCTGCGTCGTCGCGGTGCCTGTCAGCAGGCCGAAATGCCCCGTCGCAAACGTGTAGCTCGCGTTTTCGCCCGGCACCGTCGACGAATGCACGCCGCCGACCGTGCAGACGCCGGTCGAGCAGACGATCTGGTCGGTGTACGACTTGATCGAATACGCGCGCGCTCCCGGCTTCTTCCCCGCGAGCGAGTTGACCAGCGGGCTGCCGACCGACAGGCCGTAGTAGCCGCACGTGGAGGTGTACACGTTCCAGGGATAGGTTCCGCACGACCACAGCCCGCGGTAAGCACCCGCTATGCCGACGAACGCATCGACGTACGGCTTGAGCCCGTCCCTGGCGATCTGTCGCGCCGCGAGCGTGACGCCCATCGAGTGGCCGATCACGTCGATGCGGCCCGTGCACGAGGACGCGATCGCATCGATCAACGCATCTTCCACCGGCGTTTCCTCGCTGCCGTTGTGATCGTTGCAGGCCGGGCACACTTTGCTGCCCCAGTTCGGCCGGAAGATCTGCGCAGCGGTGTAGCCACGCGCGACGAGGGTGTTGTACGTGTTGTCGAAGTCCGACGGCGAGCCGGCATTGCCGTGCACCAGGACCACGTTGTCGACACAGGCAGCGGATGCGCTGCCCGCTAACGCGAGTGCCCCTGCCAACGCAATCGCGGCAAACGTTTTCATTGTGCGCATGGTCCCCTCCCAGAGACTGCGCCGGACGGGATCGCCCGGCATGCGGGGCAGACGCTAGCGGCAGCGGGCGCTTGCCGCAGCTGTACGAAAGTCCAGCGGGCGCGGGGCGCGGCGCGACCTCGCGTCGTTCTGGTGGAAGTCGGGCGTGGCCGGAGAACGCCCCCCTTCCGGCTGCCGCCACCTTCCCCCGCTGCGCGGGAGAAGGAACTTCGATTGGTGCCGTCGCCGCGCGGGCTCGGTGGTGGGTACAGTCGCTACGGCGCATGCGCCTGTGACCGCGAGTGGGTTGCACCTCGATCGCGCCAGGTAGTGCACCCATGCCAGTGCCTTGATCCCGACACCACGGCAGCCTCACCAACAGAATCCTTCTCCCGCGTCGCGGGGGAAGGTGGCGGCAGCCGGAAGGGGGTGCGCTGCGACCAGTCCCCTCACCGATGCAGCTTTCCGGAGCGCGTCCATCGCGCGGATCGGGCGCTGTCGGCACGTCACCGCAGCCGATCGAGCGCGCGCCTCAGCGTTTCGTGTGCGCCACGCGCGATCGCATGGAATCCGACGGAGATGCGCGGGTCGTCCGCCACCGCGCTCCAGAATGCAAGCGCGATGACCGCTGCGGTCTGCCAGGGCTCGCGTTGTTCGGGGGTCGGCAACACCACGGCGTAGTCGCGCGCCACCAGCTCGCCGTTCGACGCCGGCCTGAAGGCCATCGGCAACATGTCGTAGGCCGGCACCAATGCGAGCGGAGCGGCGTCGGCGAGGTGCAGGCCGCTGTTGCCCAGGTGCATGTCGGCGTTCGCGATCAGCGTGCCGAACCAGCCGAGCACGGCAAGCCGCTGCGCGTCGGCGGCATCGAGCCAGCCGTCGCGTTGCAGGAGCGGCGCGAAGCGCCACCAGTCGATGCGCCCGTGTCCGTAGAACGCGGCATCGAGCGCGGCGAGCGAGACGAAGCCGCGGCGGCCGAGTGCGGGCGTGCGGTCGAAGCGCGTGGATTCGAGGAAGACGCGGCCGTCGGCTTCGAACACCTGGCTCTCCGCCGCAGGCTGGCCGTGCGCGCGCAGCGCGGCGGCAGCAAGGTGTTCGCAGCGCAGGAGATCCGCCCAGCGACGCCCGGCGGGTGTGCCGCTGCGTTCGCTGAACTTCACGATCACGGGGCGGTGGCTGTCGCCGTCGCGCAGGATGATCGCGAACTTCGGCTGCTCGCCGGCAGCGGACGAGCCGACGATCTCGCCGCGCAGTGCGGCGTCGGCGAGGATCGGGTAGTGCGTCTGGCGTTGCGTGGCGTCGATCGTCTGCGGTGCGAGGGCGTGTTGCAGCGCCGACTGCAGTGCGGTGTCGCCCAGCACGAGGTCGCCCGGTGCATCGTCGCCGTAGCGCAGCAGGCACAGGACGATGTCGTCCGGCGTCCAGCGCAGCGGATCGTCGACGGCGCCGATGTCGGCTGCGACGCGATGCGCGAGCTGGCGGCCGAGGAAGCCTTGCGGGCGCTGGTCGTCGAGGAACCACGGCAGGCCGGGGAAGAGGCCGTCGCGGAATTCGCCCTGCAGCAGCACCGGGCGCGGGGCGGTCGACGTGAACTGGAAGCGGTCGCCGTGCAGTGCGCGCAATTCGCCGAGCGTGTGCGGGCGGCCGTCGGCATCGATGCGGTGCAGTGGCCAGCGGTCGCCGGCGCGTGCAAGCGGGCGCGCGAGCACGTAGCGCGCAGAGCGTGCGCGACCGAGGCGGACAACGTCATCGCCGAGCGACGCGATGGCACGCGAAATGGTGGGTTGGCTGACGCCGAGTGCTTCCGCCAGCTGCAGGGCCGTGCGCGGGCCGTGCAGGCGCAACTGGGCTTCGATGGCGGGACCATGGGCGCGGGGCATGGTCTTGATTGAATAGATTTATGAATAGATAGTCAAGTCATGAAATCACAATTGAATCGAATTTCCGCGATGAAATCAGCGATAAAGTCAGGACTGGAGGCACCTTGGCGGGAACTCGTGAATAGATTAATTCATGAAAGCCGAGCGGCGAAACGGGCCTTCACGGTCCGACTGATCAAGGTGCTGAGCCCGCGTCCGGCCAGCGCAGCGTCACGCATCCGCGTGATGCACGCGCGTCCGGCGGATGCGTCGGTGTACAGGTATATGCTGCCGTTGACGAAGACGACCGCGATGGCATCGGCTGCCAAGGCGAACGCGCGCACGCCGCTGTCGCCGCGCGTGGTGCGATAGCGTTGCCACGGCAGCGCGTGCAGTGCGTCGCCGGACAGGTGCAGCCACGGGTGCTTGCCGCGCGCGGAAGAGATCGCGCTTCGGGGCATGCCTTTGGCTCGCGACGGCGCGCGGGTGGTGTGGCGTGGGCCTGCCGCTCCGCTGTTGCCGGAACGCTTTGCACCGGCATCATGCGACGACGAGCCCGCTCGCCGCCGCGCCACGCGATCAGCCCGCGGCGCGTGCCGGTGTGGGCTGCACGAGCTGCGGCCAGCGCTGCACGATCGCCGCGTGCACGGCGTCGTGGTCGAGCCCGGCCTCGGCCAGCACCTGCTCGCGCGAGGCGTGTTCGAGGAAGGCATCCGGCAGGCCGAGATGCAGCATCGTCGGCGTCAGCCCTTCGCCGGCGAAGAATTCCGCCACGCCGCTGCCGGCGCCGCCGGCGATGGCGTTGTCCTCGAGCGTGACGAAGCCCTCGTGCGTGCGCGCAAGCTCACGCAGCAGGTTTGCATCGAGTGGCTTCACGAAACGCATGTTGACCACGGTGAGATCGAGCGCGCGCCCGATCTTCTCCGCGATCGGCAACAGCGCACCGAAGCTCAGCAGCGCCACGTTGCGGCCACGACGACGCACGTCGGCCTCGCCGATCGGCAATGTGCCGAGGCCGGCCTCCAGCGCCACGCCCGGGCCCGTGCCACGCGGGTAGCGCACCGCGGCCGGGCCCACGTATTCGTGCCCGGTGCTGAGCATGCGGCGGCATTCGTTTTCGTCCGCCGGCGCCATCACCACCATGTTCGGGATGCAGCGCAGGTAGGACAGGTCGAACGTGCCCGCGTGCGTGGCGCCGTCCGGGCCGACGATGCCGCCGCGGTCGATCGCGAACAGCACGTCGAGGTTCTGCAGCGCCACATCGTGGATCAGCTGGTCGTAGCCGCGCTGCAGGAAAGTCGAATAGATCGCGACCACCGGTTTCGCGCCTTCGCAGGCCATGCCGGCCGCGAGCGTCACCGCGTGCTGCTCGGCGATGGCCACGTCGAAGTAGCGCGCCGGGTATTCCTTGCTGAAACGCACCAGGCCCGAGCCTTCGCGCATCGCGGGCGTGATGCCCATGAGCTTGGGATCGGCGGCGGCCATGTCGCAGAGCCAGTCGCCGAAGATCTGGGTGTAGGTCGGCTTGCCGCTGCCGGGCTTCTTCACGAGGCCCACGCTCGGATCAAACGGGCCGACGGCGTGGTATTCGATCTGGTCGCCTTCGGCCAGTTCGTACCCCTTGCCCTTGGTCGTGATCACGTGCAGCAGCTGCGGGCCCTTGAGGCCTTTCAGCGTCTTCATCGTCGACAGCAGAGCCGGAAGATCATGGCCGTCGATCGGGCCGGTGTAGTGGAAACCCATTTCCTCGAACAGCGTGGACGGCACGAACATGCCCTTCCAGTGCTCCTCCCAGCGACGCATGAAGCGCGCGGTGGGGCGATTCTTGTCGCCGAGCAGCTTCTTGCCGCCTTCGCGCAGTGCGTTGAGCGTGCGGCTGCCGGTAAGCTTGCCGAGCATCTTGGTCAGCCCGCCGACGTTCTCGGAGATCGACATGCGGTTGTCGTTGAGGATCACGAGCAGGTTCGGCTCGGGCTCCATGCCGCCGGCGTGGTTCAGCGCTTCGTAGGCCATGCCGGCCGTCATCGCGCCATCGCCGATGATGGCCACGACGTGGCGCTCGTCGCCCATCGCCTGCGACGCGATCGCCATGCCGAGCGCGGCCGAGATCGACGTGGACGAATGGCCGACGCCGAAGGTGTCGTACTCGCTTTCCTCGCGGCGCGGGAACGGTGCGACGCCGTCCTTCTGCTTCACCGTGTGGATGGTGTCGCGGCGGCCGGTGAGGATCTTGTGCGGGTAGCTCTGGTGGCCGACATCCCAGACCAGGCGGTCGTGCGGGGTGTCGTACAGATAGTGCAGGGCGACCGTCAGCTCGATCACGCCGAGGCCGGCGCCGAAGTGTCCGCCGACCTGCGCCACGCGGTCGATCAGGTAGCCGCGCAGCTCGGCCGCCACGGCCGGCAGGTCCGCCTCGGGCACGCTGCGCAGGTCGGCCGGCGCGCCGATGCGCGCCAGCCGCGGGTATCGCTCGGAATCGATCATGGGAACGCTCATCTATGAACGCGAATTGTCCGCCCTCGGGACAATGCGGGCAAGGCGAGGTGGGGCGGGCAGCGGGCGCGGTTCAGGCGGCTGCGGGACGGGCGACGACGGCAGCCGGGCGCATACGCCGGCCGCCGCGCGCTCAGCGACCGCCGCGCAGGCGTCCGAACAGGCCGCCGCGCACCACGGCGGCGGCATCGCCGCCCTCGGGAATGGCGTCCGATTCGGCGAAACCCGTGGCCAGGCTCGCGTTGATGAAGTCGGCCACGTCCTGCGTCGAGGCACCGCTCTGCTGCGCGATCTCGGCCACGCTCAGCAGGCCCTTCATCATCGTGGTGGCGATGCGGAAGTGCTTGGCGAACTCGCGTTCGATCTGCGGCCACTTGGTGAGACGGTAGCGCGCGTTGGGGTCGAGGCCGGGCGCCAGTTCGCCACCGCCGCCGGTGAGCGCCGCCAGCCACAGCAGGCGCGCGAACGGCTGCGCTCCACCCAGTTCCTGGCGCAGCTTCGCAAGCTCCGAAGCCGGGACCACGGTCCAGGCGCCGGGTGCGATCGGCTCGCGCGTGTACGGCAGGTAGTCCTTCAAGCCGCTGCCACCGAAATAGACGCGTGCGGCAGGATCGAGCACGAGCAGCGGCGCATCGCCACGGGCAAGTTTCACCGGGCCGGGCAGGGCGCCGGGTTGCAGATAGTCCGCCAGGCGCGGCTCCGGCGCGGGGGCTGCGACCGCGGCTGCCGGCGCCGATGTCGATGTCGCCGCGACGGCCGGGGGCGGCGTCCTGCGCGCTGCGTCCGTCGTCGCGGAACGCGGCGGGCCGCCCGCGGGCACGGCCTGCTGTTCGGCCGACACACGGCGCGGCGGCACGGCCGGTTGTTCGGCAGAGACGCGGCGCGGCACGGCCTTCTGCTCCGCCGACACGGCACGCACCTGCGCGCCGGGATCGGGACGGGCGGCGTGTGCGTCTTCGGCGGGCGTTGCGCTCGCAGGCTGCGGCGCGTGGGGCGCGTGCCCGTCGCCGTCACCGCCGTGCTGGCGGAGCAAGGCCTGCAGGGCGTCGAGCGTGACCGGACGCGACAGCAGATGGTCGGCGTCGGCCTGCGGGCTGCTCGACATCGCGACCACGGTGCGGCCCGAGTTGTGCACCTTGAGCCACGACATGTGGCCGTACAGCGAATCGACGTCGATCACGAGCATCTGCGCCTCGTTTTCCGGCGCCAGGCTCCACTGATTCGACAGACGGCGGTTGGCCTCCGCGAACAACGCGGTCAGCCGTTCCTGCTCCGCGGCTTCCATCCCCGTGAAGCACACGGTTTTGCGATTGGTCATGCTCCCCCCGTGAAGACATCGGCGGTCCGGTCTGTGGAGCGTACGGACCCCGGCGCGAACCCGGTCAGGCCGCGCAGGAGCGACGTCCGGACAGCCGGGCCGAGCCGGTCGCAGTGTTGTCGAAAGGGTCGGGCGCGTCAACGCCGGAGGTCACGGTTCCGCACATCCGGCAGCGGCGGCACGCTTGCCATCGCTGCCCGGGCGGCATCCGGCCATCCGCGATTCGAAAACGCAGCGCCCCTGGCGGCGGCGCGCATGCAGGACCGGTGCGGAGCGGGGAACGGCAGCACCGTTCCCCGCGGAGGGTTCAGCCCCTGGGCGCGTCCGCCGAGGCGGCGTCGCCTGCGAGCACCTCGGCGCGTTCGACCGTGATCGTCTGTTTCGGCACGTCGCGCGCAAACGGGCCCTGCGGTCCGGTCTCCACGGCGCGGATCTTGTCGACCACGTCCATGCCCTCGACCACCTTGCCGAACACCGCGTAGCCCCAGGTGAAGCCGTTCTGGTCGCTGACGTAGTCCAGGCGCGGATTGTCGACCACGTTGATGAAGAACTGGGCGGCGGCCGAGTTCGGGTCGTTGGTGCGCGCCATCGCGACCGTGCCGCGCAGGTTGGACAGGCCGTTGTTGGCCTCGTTCTTGATCGGCGCACGCGTGGGCTTTTGCTGCAGATCGGCCGTGAAGCCGCCGCCCTGAACCATGAAGTTGTCGATCACGCGGTGGAAGATCGTGCCGTTGTAATGGCCGTCGCGCACGTACTGCAGGAAGTTTTCGCTGGAGACGGGCGCCTTGCCGGGATCGAGTTCGATCACGATGTCACCGGCCGTGGTGCGCAGTGCGACACGCGGGCCCGCGGCGGCAGTGGCAGGGGCCGGTTCCGCCGCGGGCGCGGCGGCCGACGGCGCGGCCGGCGTCTGGGCGAACGCGGCGAGCGGCAGCGAGACCGCGGCCAGCAGGGCGAGGTGTTTCAACATCGGGTGTCTCCGGAAAAGGTAGATGCTGCCCGCATCATAAGTCCGGCACCGACCCGCGCCAAGCGACGCTCCGGCACGCGCCGCGGATATGCTTGGGAACACGCCAGACCCGCCAGCGATGATCGCCACGCCCCGCACCGATGCCCGCCCGCCGCTGATCGCCCTCATGGGGCCGACGGCGTCGGGCAAGACCGCGCTGGCCGCCGACTGGGCGCAGCGTCGCGGTGCGCGCATCGTCAGCGTCGATTCGGCGCTGGTGTACCGCGGCCTGCAGATCGGCAGCGCCAAACCCGATGCCGCCCTTCTTGCGCGCGCGCCGCACCGGCTCATCGACATCCGCGACCCGCACGAGATCTACTCGGCGGCCGACTTCCGCGCCGACGCCTTGCGCGAGATCGCGGCCATCGTCGCCGACGGCGGACTGCCGCTGCTGGTCGGCGGGACGGGCCTGTATTTTCGCGCACTGCTGCAGGGCCTGGCGCCGATGCCCGACGCCGATCCCGCGCTGCGTGCGGAGCTGGAGGCCGACGCGGCGATCCGCGGCTGGCCGGCGCTGCACGCGATGCTCGCCGCGATCGACGCGGAGGCGGCCGCGCGCATCGGCGCCAACGATGCGCAGCGCATCCAGCGCGCGCTCGAAGTGTGGCGCCGCACCGGCCGCACGATCTCGGACTGGCAACGCAGCGCCATGCCGACGCCGCTGCCGTACCGGGTGTTGAAGCTCGTGCTTGCGCCGCGCGATCGTGCGGTGCTGCACGCACGCATCGCGCTGCGCTTCGACCAGATGCTGCGCGACGGGCTGGTGGAGGAAGTCCGGGCCTTGCGCACGGATCCGCGCCTGCATGCGGACCTGCCCTCGATGCGCGCCGTCGGCTATCGCCAGACGTGGGAGTTCCTCGACGGCGCCGGCACGCGTGCCGATCTGCGCGAACGCGGCATCGCCGCGACGAGGCAACTGGCCAAGCGCCAGCTGACCTGGCTGCGCGGGGAGCTGGACGCGCGCTGGCTCGATCCGGACACCGACCGTGTCGAGCTGGAGCGCGCGGCCGACGGATTTCTCGCGCGGCCGTAGTGGCCGGTCAGACCACCATGCGGCCGCTCGTCAGCAACCCGACGAGCAGCCCGCTGCCGCCCAGCAGCACGCCGATCAGCATGCCGGACCATGCCATGCGGCGTTCGGCGACGCGTTCGCGCGCGGCGCGGATCGGGTCGTTGTCGTGTTCGCGCGCGTGGCGGCGCGCGAGGATGCACGGCAACCAGGTCAGGTTCATCGCCCCGATGGCGACCATCAGGCCGACGAAACTCGCCGTCGGCAGCCATGCGGACGCATGCAGCAGCGACACCGCCATGAGGCCGGTGAACAGGAACACGGTGCCGATGCCGGCGGCGGCGAACCAGGCGAGGTCGCGTTTTTCCTGCTCGTCGATGGCCGTGATCCAGTGCCGGCGCACGCCGAAGATCACGCCCGCGATGCCCGCGATCAGGGCAAACACGATGCCGCCGACCGCGCCGATCAGCAGACGGCTCGCGCCCTTGCCGACCAGCGCCGTGCCGAACGCACTCTTGCCCAGGCCCTTGCCGAGCGCAGCGACGGCACTCGACGCCTTGCCGACCAGGCCGCCGGCAACGCTCGCGCCGGCCGCAGCAAGCCCCGCGGCGGCCGCCGGCTGGCTGATGGTGAGGCCGGCGACGACGATGGCGGTGAAGGCGGCGGTCGGCGCCGTGGTGCGCGCAAGCTCGCCCAGGCGGGCCAGCAGGTCGTCGCGCAGGCTCTGGCGCGCACGCGACAGGCGCTTGCGCACGGCCGCGTCCTGCATCCCGAGCAGATGCGCGACCTGCTTGGACGACTGGCCTTCGCGGTAGTAGATCAGCAGGATTTCGCGCGTTTCCTCGGGCAGTTCGTCGATCAGGTCGGCGACCACGGATTCTTCCTGGTGCCGTGCCAGCCGCTCGGGATGGTCCGGGGTGGGGTCGGCCACCACGGCGAGGATGTCGTCGAGGTCGCCGTCGACGCGGCGCTCGGCCTTGCGCCGGCGCAGTGCGTCGTGCGAGAGGTTGCGCGTGATCTGCCGCAGCCACGGCAGGAAGCTGCGCGGGTTGCGCAGGCGCGAGAGGTTGTTCCAGGCGTTGAGGAAGGCGTCCTGCGCAATGTCCTCGCTCGTGGCCACGTCGCGCGTGATGGCCAGGGCAATCGCGGTGATGCCGTTCTGGCACCCGACCACGATGCGCCCGAACGCGGCGCGGTCGCCGGCCTTGGCCGCGGGCAGGTGCTGTTCGATCAGGTCGGCGAGGGCGTCGGCGTGCATGGGGGCTCGAAAGGGGCGGCGTCAGGCCTGAGACAGATCGACGGGCACGATGTGACTGCGATCGGGCGGCGGCGCGTCGGGGCGGCTGCAACCCCGGTTGACCGTGACCACCACCGCCACGCCGATCGCGGCCAGCGCGAGGATGCGGGTGCGGCGCGCGCCCCGGCGTGGCGGCGACGCGGGTCTGCCCGGTGCGTGCGGCAGGTAGGAGTCGGTGCGCGTGCTGTCGAGCAGGCCGGCGTCGCGCAGCAGGATGCGCGCACGCGTCACGTCGTCCGCCTTGACCACCCACACGCCTGCGGGCGTTGCCTTCTCGCTGCCCTCGCGGTAGCTGAAGGTGCGACGGCGCGGCCCCTTGTACGAGCGCCCCTCGCTGACCCAGGTCTCGATGCCGGCCTCGTTCAGCAGCCTGGCCACGCCTTCGACGTTTTCCAGCCGCGCGGAGGTGAACACCTGGCGCACGGTCAGCCTGCCTCGCCGCCGGGCAGCACGCGGATCAGTCCTTCCTGCGCCGTGGACGCTACCAGCACGCCGTCGCGGGTGTAGATGCTGCCGCGCGCGAGCCCGCGCGACTGCTGCGTGCTCGGGCTGTCGCAGGCATACAGCAGCCACTCGTCCACGCGCGGCGCGCGATGGAACCACATCGCGTGATCCAGGCTCGCCATCTGCACGTTCGGCTGCAGGTAGGAGATCGCGTGCGGCAGCGTCGTGGTGCCGATGAGATGGAAATCCGACGCGTACGCAAGCAGCGACAGATGCAGCGTGGCATCGTCGCCGATGCGATCCACGAGGCGGAACCACACCTGCTGGTACGGCGGACGTTTCACCGGGTGCAGCTCGTCGCGCGGGTACACGTGGCGGAATTCGAACGGACCTTCCTTCGTCAGCCAGCGCTGCGCCTTGGCCGGCAGCTTGTCGATGGCTTCTTCGGTGAGGGTGAGCGGCGGCAGGTCCTCGGGCATCGGCACCTCGGGCATCGACAGCTGGTGCTCTGCGCCCGGTTCGGGTTCCTGGAAGCTCGTGGCAAGGAAGAAGATCGGCTTGCCGTGCTGGATCGCTGTGATGCGCCGGACCGAGAAACTGCCGCCGTCGCGGGTGCGGTCGACGTCGTAGACGATGGGATGCTCGATATCGCCGGCGCGCAGGAAGTATGCGTGCAGCGAGTGCGCGCGGCGCACCGGATCGACGGTCTGCTGCGCGGCCGACAGCGCCTGCCCCAGCACCTGCCCGCCGAACACGTAGCGCGTGCCGATATCGCGGCTCTGGCCGCGGAACAGGTTGTCTTCCAGGCGTTCGAGGCGCAGCAGGTCCAGCAGTTCGGTGACGATCTGTTGCAAGGGGCGGGTCCGGAGTGTCGATCAGCGCCGGATTATACGGACCGCGTCGGCTGCGACGTGTTTTCGACCGGTCCCGCGCCGCTGTTCCTTCTCCCCCCGGGAGAAGGTGCCGAAGGCGGATGAGGGAAAGGCGCCAGGATCGACGACCACGCAGCTTGGAAGCGACGCACGCCTTCTTGTGCCAAACCAACGCACCAATCATTTCGGAATACAAGTCCCTCATCCGCCCTCCGGGCACCCCGGATCACGCCCGGGGCAGGCTCTTCTCCCGCGGGGAGAAGGAAAAGCGCCGCGCGTGTCGCCGGCCGGACTTCCCGCCACCCACCGCACGTCCCACCGCCCGCCCGAACTTCCCACTAGACTCGCCGCCAGCCCCGCCGCGCGCGTCCCGCCTTGCTTTCCTTCCTGCGCGACAATCCCAATCGCTATCCGCTCGGCTACCACGCCGGGCTCGACGGTCTGCGCGGCACCATGACCCTGGGCGTGATGGCAGCGCACGTGCGCGAGGCCTGGTGCCCGGGTTCGTTCGTGTACATGGACACGTTTTTCCTGATGAGCGCGTACCTCATCACCTCGTTGCTGCTCAAGGGATGGGGACGCAGCGGCGAAATCGGTTTCGCCAAGTTCTACGCGCGCCGCGCCTTGCGCCTGTTTCCGGCCTTCTACGCGATGATCGCAGCCTTCTGCGTGGCTGCCGTGTTCCTCGACGACACCGCCGGGCACCTGCGGCAGGCGCTCGTCGCCGGTCTGTACGTGTCGAACTGGACGCGCGCGTTCGGCTTGGAGATGCCGCAATTTCTCGGGCACACCTGGTCGCTGGCGATCGAGGAACAGTATTACCTGCTGTGGCCGCTGCTGCTGGCGGGCCTGCTCCGGTGGAGCGGGCTGCGTTTGCGCACGGTCTCGATCGTGCTCTGCGCGGCGTTCGCGTTCGCGCTGTGGCGCAGCTGGCTCACGTTCGACGGCGCACCGATCGAGCGGCTCTACAACGGCACCGACACGCGCGCGGACGCGTTGCTGATCGGCTGTGCGCTGGGCCTGGCACTCGCGCTGCCGCAGGTGCGCGACAACGCGGCGGTGCAGCGCGTCTGTCGCGCGGCGGCGCTGCCGGCCGTGATCGTGCTGCTGGTCGCCGGCTACACGCTGCAGTGGCAGATGCGCTGGATGTATGCCGGCGGCAGCACGCTGTTCGCGTGCGTGTCGGCGGTGCTTGTCGCCGCGCTGGTGCTGCCGCAGCGCACGCTCGCGCATCGCGTCTTCGAACTGCCGCCGCTCGTCTTCCTCGGGCGTATCTGCTACGGGCTGTACCTGTGGCATTTCCCGATCTACAACGTCCTGCGTTTCGGACTCGGCCTCACCGACGCCTGGGTGGCGGGCATCGGCGTGCCGCTGACGTTTGCGATCGCGATGCTGTCGTACCGTTACATCGAGCGGCCGTTCCTCGCGATCAAGGACCGCATGGGCGTGGCGAAGGCCTGACCCGGCTCACGGCACGCGCCGCAGCGGCATCGCGGCGAGCACGCGCGCCCACGGAAACCGCGGGCCGGGGTCGCGCTTGCGGAACACCTGCAGCGACGGATCGTCGCTGGCCGCCACCTGTGCCGTGTCGAGGTCCTCGTGGCCGGCGATGTCGCGCAGCGACGGGTACTCCGCCGCCAGGCGCCGCAGCAGCGCGCTCAGCGCATCGATCTGCATGTCCGGATACGGTTCGGCCATCGCCTGGCGGCGCGAGTCGAACCAGTCCGGGTAGCGACCGGTGTTGACCAGTTCGATGCCGATCGAACGCGCGTTGTAGCCGCGCGTGTGGTGCGCGATGCGCGCGGGCGGCACGAAGCACGACACGCGGCCGTCGCGATCGACGTAGAAATGTGCGCTGTTGCCGGTGCCCGCGTCGTACAGCACGCGCTCGCCATAGTCGCGCGCCATGGCCAGATCCGGCAGCTCGGTGCAGTGGATGACGACGAGGTCGATCGTCTCCGCGGCGCGTGCATCGAGCCGGTCCACATACGGCAGCGGCCAGCTTTCGATGGCCTCGGGCGCTGCGGATATCGGCGGGGTCGGCATCGGCCGCATGCTACCATCGCGTCCGTTTTTCCATCCGCGCCGAGCCCGGAGCCAGAGAATGTTGCCGCCGCCAGACTCCACGCTGGGCGTGATGATGGCGCGGTTTCCGCGCGCGGGGCGGGTCGACTGGATCGGCGTGCGACCGGCGCGCGAGGTGCCGATGCGTGCCCTGGACACTGCCATCGCGGCACCGCGCACGGGCCTCGACGGCGATCGCTACAGCGGCGGCAGCGGCAAGCGCAGCGTGACGCTGATCCAGGCCGAGCATCTGCCGGTGATCGCGGCGCTCGCCGGCCTCCCGGCGGTGATGCCGGCGCAGCTGCGGCGCAACGTGGTGGTGTCCGGCCTGCCGCTGCTCGCGCTCAAGGGCCGGCGTTTCCGCCTCGGCGGCGCGCTGCTCGAAGGCACCGGGCCGTGCGATCCGTGTTCGAAGATGGAGATCGCGCTCGGCGACGGCGGCTACAACGCGATGCGCGGCCACGGCGGCCTGTGCGCACGCGTGCTCGAAGGCGGCACCTTTCGCGTCGGCGATGCCGTCGTCGCGCTCGACGACATCGGATCCCAATGATCGGCCACTGCATACTTTCGCACGGACTGGACAGCAGTCCGGACGCCACCAAGGTCAGCGCGATGGCGAAGGTCGCCCAGACCATGGGCTGGACGAGCGAGCGGCTCGACTACCGCGACATCGACGCCACGCGCGACATCCGCGAGGTGTCCTCGCGTGTGCGCCGCCTCGTCGATGCCGCACACGCCGCACCGCAGCCGCTGGTGCTCGCGGGTTCCAGCATGGGTGCCTACATCTCGGCGCTGGCCACGCTCGAAGTCGACTGCATCGGGCTGTTCCTGATGGCACCACCGATCGCGTTGCCGGGGTATCCGACCACGCTCGCGGCGCGCAATCTGCCCACCACCGTGATCCACGGCTGGCACGACGAACTCATTCCCGCGGCGGATGTCGTGCTTTGGTCGAAGATGCGGAGCGACCACCTGATCCTCGTCGACGACGATCATCGTCTCAGCGCGCATGTCGACTTCGTGGCGCAGGAGTTCGGCCGCTTCCTGGCGCGCCTGCAGTGACCGACATGCCCGCCGCACCGCTGCGCTTTTTTGCCACGTGCGCGAAAGGCCTCGAGTATTTGCTGGTCGACGAGCTGCGCGATCTTGGCGCGCTGGACGTGCGCGAAGCGCTGGCCGGCGTCGCGTTCGAAGGCACGCTCGAAACCGGCTACCGGGCGTGTCTGTGGTCGCGTCTGGCGAGCCGCGTGTTGCTGCCGATCCACACGTTCGATGCGCCCGACGACGCGTCGCTATACGCGGCGGTGTCGGCGGTCGATTGGTGGCAGCATCTGGAATCGGACGGCACGCTTGCGGTGGATGCCAACCTGTTCGCCTCCGGGCTGACGCACGCGCGCTACGTCGAGCAGCGCGTGAAGGATGCCATCGTCGATCAGTTCCGCGCGCGCCAGGGCGAGCGGCCGTCGGTCGACACAATGCAGCCGGACGTGCGCATCAACCTCAGCGTGCGGCGCGACAAGGCCACGCTCAGCATCGATCTCTCCGGCGACAGCCTGCACCGCCGCGGCTGGCGCGTGGAGCAGGTGGCCGCGCCGCTGAAGGAGACACTCGCGTGCGCCGTGCTGCTGCGCGCGGGTCTGCAGCAGATGCTGGCCGACGGCGGCGTGCTGGTGGACCCGGTGTGCGGCTCGGGCACGCTGCTGATCGAGGCCGCGCGTTACGCCGCCGACATTGCGCCGGGCCTGCAGCGCGACTACTTCGGCTTCCAGCGCTGGGGCGGGCACGATCCCGAGGTCTGGCAGCGCCTGCGCAGCGAAGCGCGCGAGCGTGCCGAACGTGGCGTCGCCGCGCTGACGCCGCGTTTTTTCGGGTTCGATATCGATCCGGACGCGGTGCGCGTGACGCTGCGCAACGCGGAATCGGCCGGCGTCGCGGCCGCGCTGCACGTGGAAACGCGCGCCGTCGCCGACCTTGCGCCACCGCCCGGCGCAAGTGCGGGCCTGGTGGTGTGCAACCCGCCGTACGACGAGCGCCTCGCCGCCGACGCCACGCTGTACCGCGAACTCGGCGCCGCGCTCAAACGCGGGTTCGCCGGCTGGCACGCCGCCGTGCTCAGTGCCGATGCGCAACTCACGCGGGCGCTGGGCCTGAGCGCCGCGAAGCGCTACACCCTGTACAACGGCGCGCTCAAATGCGAGCTGCTGCGGATCGATCGCATCGAACCCGGGCGCGTTGCCACGCACACCCCGCAAGTGCTGTCGGACAACGCGCAGATGGTCGCGAACCGGCTGCGCAAGAACCTGCGCACGCTGAAATCCTGGCGCGAGCGCGAAGGCGTCACCTGTTACCGCGTCTACGATGCCGACCTGCCCGAATACGCGGCGGCGATCGACGTCTACCGCGGCGCCCCCGACGCCGACGACGCCCTCGATCCACGTGGCGACCTCTGGCTGCACGTGCAGGAATACCAGGCCCCCGCGAGCATTCCGGAGGAGACCGCGCGCCAGCGCCTGCAGGATCTGCTGCTCGCGGCGATGCAGGTGTTCGAGCTGCCGCGCGATCGCGTGGCGATCAAGACGCGGCAGCGCGGCAAGGGCGGTTCGAAGTATGCGCGGTCGGAACGACGCGGCGAGTTCCTGCGCGTGCGCGAGGGCGCCGCGACGCTGCGCGTCAACCTGTTCGACCACCTCGACACCGGTCTGTTTCTCGATCATCGGCCGCTGCGCGCACGCATCGCTGCGGAGGCGCGCGATCGCCGCGTGCTGAACCTGTTCTGCTACACCGGCGCGGTGAGCGTGCAGGCCGGGGTCGGCGGCGCCGCGACCACCACCAGCGTGGATCTGTCCGCAAGCTATCTGGAATGGGCGGCGAGCAATCTTGCCCTGAACGGTCTGGGTGGCCGCGAGCATCGTCTCGTGCAGGCCGACGTGCTGCCGTGGCTGCGCGCCGAGCGCGGCGAGTACGATCTGATCTTCTGCGATCCGCCGACGTTCTCCAATTCGGCGCGCGCCGCCGATTTCGACCTGCAGCGCGAGCATGTGGACCTGATCCGCGCCTGCATGGCGCGACTGTCGTTCGGTGGCTTGCTGCTGTTTTCCAACAATTTCCGTCGATTCAGGCTCGATCCCGTGCTCGGCGACGAATTTGCGGTCGTCGAGATCACGCCGAAAACGATTCCGCCGGATTTTTCGCGCAATCCGCGCATCCACGGCGCGTGGGAGATCCGCGCGCGCTGAGGCGCGCGGCGGATCAATCGACGGGCGTTTGGGCGTCGGTGTCGTCGTCAGGCGATGTCAGCGCGCGATAGCGCTCCGCATCGATCGATTCGATCGAGCGCAGCGTGCACGGAATCGCCAGCCCGCCGCGCGACTCGGGCAACACCGCTTCGCGTGCGTAACCGCACAGGCGGTTGCTGCCGCCCGCGGTGCGGAATTGCAGGCGCGTCGTCCACTCCAGTTCCGGGCAACTTGCGCCGAACCGCAGCAGGAACTTGCGCCTGCCCGCGTCCACCACGATCGCGTCCGGTTCGACGATGGCCCAGCCGCGGGCCTGGGTCGGATCCAGGCATTCGGACAGCGGCCGCAGCGGGGCCGCGGGCGTGCCTTCGGTCGCGCCCGCCATGCCCGCGGCGCCGAGCGCGACCAGTGCCAGGCCGAAGTGACGCAGTGCCTTTGTCATATTGACCTCCTGCCGGGGTGCGGACATTCTTGCCCGGTCCGACGGCTGCGGGTGCGCGTTCGTCGCACGCGGTCGCCTTGCGTTCATGCGGTGCGGCCTTCCATACGCCGTCATCCACCGGAATCGTGTCCACCATGCAGCGACGCATCAGTCATCTCCTGCGCAAGGACGACGAGCGCTGGACCTTCTTCCGGCAGTGGCTCAAGCACCCGCTGTCGATCGCGGCGATTTCGCCGTCGAGCCAGCGTCTGGCCGAACTGATGATCGAGGAGCTGCCGCCCGGCGCGCGCCGCGTGGTGGAACTGGGCGGCGGCACCGGCGTGTTCACCCGCGCCCTGCTCAAGAGCGGCATCGCGCCGGCCGACCTGCTGGTGCTGGAGCTCAACGAGGAACTGCACCAGCATCTGCGCCGGCGTTTCCCGGCCGCGCATGTGGTGTGCGGCGATGCCCGCCAGCTGGTGGACATCGCGCAGCGCTCGGGCTACTCGGACGGCGGGCCGGCCGACGCCGTGGTGTCCGGTCTGGGCCTGCTGTCGATGCCGCGGCCGCTGCAGCAGTCCATCCTCGAAGCCGCGTTCGGCGTGCTCGGCCCGGAGGGACGCTTCGTGCAGTTCACCTACGGCCCGACCTCGCCGGTGGCCAAGGAAGTGCTCGAAACGCTTGGCCTGGGCGTGCGGCGGGCCGGCGTTGCGTGGCGCAACATGCCGCCGGCCACTGTGTACGTGTACACCCGCCACAAGTCGCGCGGGCTCAAGCCGCGCTCGATGCGCACGCCCTGACGCCCGCGGCCGCTCAGGCGCGGGCGCGCCTGTTCTGCCGGTGCAGCAGCACGCCGGCGATCGTCACCGCCGCCGTCACGATGCACACGATCAGCGTGGCCAGCGCGTTGATCTCCGGCGTCACGCCGAGCTTCACCTTCGAATAGACCACCATCGGCAGCGTGCTCGCACCCGGCCCGGACGTGAAGCTCGCGATCACCAGATCGTCCAGCGACAGCGTGAACGCGAGCAGCCACCCCGCGAGCAGTGCCGGTGCGATCAGCGGCAGCGTGATAAGGAAAAACACCTTCCACGGCCGCGCACCCAGGTCCATCGCGGCGTCTTCCAGACTCTGGTCCATCTGCGTCAGGCGCGAACGTACGACCACCGTCACGTAGCACGCGGTGAACGTGATGTGCGCCAGCATGATCGTGGTCATGCCGCGTTGCGGCCAGCCGACGAGGTGCTGAAGGCTCACGAACAGCAGCAGGCCGGAGAGACCGAGCATCACCTCGGGCATCACCAGCGGCGCCGAATTCATCAGCGACAGCAGGCCGCGTCCGGGAAACCGCCCGAAGCGCGCCAGCGCGAGCCCCGACGCGGTACCGATGACCACGGCAAACGTCGCCGACAGCGCCGCGATGGCGAAACTGCGCTGCGCCGCGTCGAGGATCTGCTGGTTTTCGAACAGCTTGCCGTACCACTGCGTCGAGAAGCCGCCCCACACCGTGACCAGGCGCGACTTGTTGAACGAATACACCACCACCGAGATGATCGGGATGTAGAGAAACGCGTAACCGAACGCGATCGCGGTGTAGAGCAGGAATGGCTTGCGGTTCATCGGCCTTCACGCTCGCGCTTGTTTTCCACGTACTCGAAGATCAGGGTCGGGGTGACGATGAGCAGCAGCATCGCCACCGCCACGGCGGACGCGAGCGGCCAGTCGCGGTTGGAGAAGAACTCGGTCCACAGCACGCGGCCGATGGTGATCGCGTCCGGGCCGCCGAGAATGTCGGGAATCACGAATTCGCCGACCGCCGGAATGAAGACCAGCAGCGCGCCCGCGATGATGCCCGGCATCGACAGCGGCAGCGTGATGCGCAGGAACCCCTGCCACGGTTTTGCGCCCAGGTCCGCCGCCGCTTCGAGCAGCTTGAAATCGAGCCGCATGAGGTTGGCGGTGAGCGGCAGGATCATGAACGGCAGGTAGTTGTAGACGATGCCGATGTACACCGCGGTGT
Source organism: Chiayiivirga flava (assembly GCF_014202825.1). Classification (GTDB taxonomy): domain Bacteria; phylum Pseudomonadota; class Gammaproteobacteria; order Xanthomonadales; family Xanthomonadaceae; genus Chiayiivirga; species Chiayiivirga flava. Next base: position 467,923 of record NZ_JACHHP010000004.1, read on the forward strand.
TGGTGTACAGGATCTCGAGCGGCTCGTGGATCAGACCCAGGCCCTGCAGCACCTGGTTCAGCAGGCCGTTGCCCTTGAGGATGCCGGTCATGGCGTAGGTGCGCAGCAGCGAGCTGGTCCAGAACGGCAGGATCACGCCCACCAGCAGCACCATGCGCCACACCGGCGTCGCGCGCGCGATGCCGTACGCAATCGGATAGCCGATCGTCAGAGCGATCGCGGTCGAGACGCTCGCGAACAGCAGCGAGTTGAGATACGCGGTGACGTAGAGGCGGTCGCCGAGCAGCGCCGCGTAGTTGGCCCACGTGATGCGGAACGCGAGGATGCCATCTTCGCTCGGCTGGAACAGCGGCGTGTACGGCGGCGTCTGGCCGAACACCGCACTCGCGAAACTGATCTTGAGCACGATGAGGAAGGGCACGAGGAAAAACAGACCGAGCCACAGCATCGGGATCGCGCTGACGAGGAACCGCCCGCGGTGCGTGCGGAACTCCTCGCCGACCGCGCTGAACCAGCGGAACAGGTTGCGGATGAATTCGTTCCAGAACGGAACGGCGCCGTCGGGCGTGGTGGTGCGGCGCGAGGTGTTCATGCGCGGGCCTGCGCGGGCGAATGCGAGCAAAGGCTGGGTGCGAGAGGTGCGTCGCTCCGCGTTGTTCGCGTGCCCGCGACACCCCGAGCCGTCATTCCCGCGCATGCGGGAATCCAGTGACTCTTCTTGTCCGTGCCGAGGAACAAAGGCGTACACCAAGCAAAGTCACTGGATTCCCGCATTCGCGGGAATGACATGCTTGGAGAGTCGCAGCGTTCCGTCAGCGGTGATGATGGGTCACCAGCTTGAAATCGCGAAGAGACAGCCAGCGCGGTCAGAAACATCACGTCGGCAACACGATCGCGGAACTCGCGTCCCACGTCAGATAAAGCATGTCGTCCCACTCGTAATGCGGCTCCGAGCTGCGCGCGACGTGTGTCTCCTGCACCCGGATGATCGCGCCGCTGTCGGTCTTCACCTGGTAGATAGACACGTCGCCGAGATACGCGATCTCGACCACCTTGCCGTGCGCGACATTGTCCGCCGTCGGCCGCGCTTCCTCGTGCACGTCGATCTTCTCCGGGCGCACGGCCACGCTGACCTGCGTGCCCACCGGGATCGGATCGGCGTGCCGCGCGAGGATCTCGCCGCCGAGCGCATCGCAGGCCACGCGCACGGTGCCGGCCACCGCGTCCTGCGATGCGACGCGGCCGTCGAAGATGTTCACCGCGCCGATGAACTCCGCCACGAAGCGCGTCGCCGGATACTCGTACAGCGCCGCCGGCGTCGACACCTGCACGATGCGACCGTGGTCCATCACCGCCAGACGCGAGGCCATCGTCATCGCTTCTTCCTGATCGTGCGTCACCATGATGAAGGTGGTGCCGACACTCTCCTGGATGCGCATCAACTCGAACTGCGTGTGCTCGCGCAGGCGCTTGTCGAGCGCGCCGAGCGGCTCGTCCAGCAGCAGGATCTTCGGCTGCTTCGCCAGCGCACGCGCGAGCGCGACGCGCTGCCGCTGTCCGCCCGAGAGCTGGTCCGGTTTGCGCCTGCCGAGCTCGGGCATCTGCACCAGCTCCAGCATCTGCGCCACGCGTTCGCGGATCTGCGCGGCCGGCATGCGGTCCTGCTTGAGGCCGAACGCGATGTTCTGCTCCACCGTCATGTGCGGGAACAGCGCGTAGCTCTGGAACATCATGTTGACCGGGCGTTCGTACGGCGGCAGGTCGCCGACGTCGACACCGTCGATCAGCACCGTGCCGCGGTCCGGTTTCTCGAAACCCGCGAGCACGCGCAGCAGCGTGCTCTTGCCCGAGCCCGAGCCGCCGAGCAGCGCGAACAGCTCGCCCTGGTAGATGTCGAGCGAGACGTCGTCGCAGGCGTAGACCTTGCCGTAGGTCTTGGTCACGTTCTGGATGCGCACGAACGGGCGCGCATTCGGATCGCGCCACGGTTCGACGGCGGCGGGGCCGCGGATGACGGTGCTCATGCTTGGCGTGCGCCGCTGGCCGCGCGGATCACTGGCCGCTCTTGATCGATGTCCACGCGCGCACACGTTCGCGCTGCAGGTCTTCGGGCAGCGACGCCGGGTCGACGAGCTTGGCCACCACGTCCGCCGGCGGATACACGCCGGGGTTGCCGGCGAGCTCCGGATCGAGCAGCGGGGTGGCGTTCGTGTTGGCGTTGGCGTAGCCGACGTAGTCGCTCACCTTCGCGATCACCTCGGGCCGCAGCAGGTAGTCGATGAAGGCGTGTGCGTTGTTCGGGTGCGGCGCGTCCTTCGGGATCGCCATCAGGTCGAACCAGCGCACGGCGCCTTCCTTCGGGATGACGAAGGCGAGTTCGACGCCGTTTTCCGCTTCCTCGGCACGGTCGCGTGCCTGGAACACGTCGCCCGAGTAACCGACCGCGAGACACAGGTCGCCGTTGGCCAGGTCGTCGATGTACTTCGACGAATTGAAATAGCGGATGTGCTTGCGGATCTTGGCGTAGGCGGCTTTCACCGCGTCGGTCTCGTCGCCGCCGTGCGCGTTCGGATCGCGCCCGAGCGACAGCAGGGCCGCCGCGAAGGCTTCCTGTTCGTCGTCGAGCATGCCGATGCCGCACCTGGCGAGTTTCTCCGCATTCGCAGGATCGAACAGCAGCGCCCACGAATCGAGCGGCGCGTCGTCGCCGAGTGCGGCCTTCACCTTCGCCACGTTGATGCCCAAGCCCGTGGTGCCCCACATGTACGGCGCGACATGCGCGTTGCCGGGATCGACATCGGTGAGGCCGGACAGCAGCGTGGTGTCGAGGTTGTTCCAGTGCGGCAACCTGGCCTTGTCGAGCGGCGCGTACACCTTCGCGGCGATCTGCCGTTGGGCAAACGGCCGCGCGCTCGGGAACACCACGTCGTAGCCCGAGCCGCCGGTCATGAGCTTGGCTTCGAGGATCTCGTTGGCGTCGTACACGTCGTAGACGACGTTGATGCCGGTTTCCGCGGTGAAATTCGCGATCGTGTCCTCGGCCACGTAGTCGGACCAGTTGTACACGTGCACCACCTTGTCCTCGGCCTTCGCCGCGGCCGGGGCGGGTGCGGCGGCGCCGGTGGCGGGCGCGGAGGCGTCGGGCGTGGAGGAGCCGCCGCACGCGGCGAGCAGCAGACAGGAGGCCAGCAGGCCCAGGCGCAAGGTCGTCATCGAAAGTCCCCGAAGCGTCCGCGGCCAGGCGCCGCGCTCCGCATCTTCGGGAGCACGGCGCGTCGAGTCAATGCGGCGGCGCCCGTCACGCGGGGCGCTGGTCCGCGTCAGGGGGCTTGGGTAAGGTAGCGCCGTGCCACGGCCCCGCCGCGCCCCCGTTTGCGTTTTCTTCCCCATCACCGACCACGGACCCCGCCATGCGCCCGACCAAGACCCTGCTTGCCCTCCTGCTGTGCGTACCGGCGCTGCCGGCCCTGGCGCAGGACGACGAATCCACCGGGCCCTTCACCTTCAGCGGCGGCGCCTGGGCGCTGAGCGATTACGTCTGGCGCGGCGTGTCGCAGACACAGGAAAATCCGGCGTTCCAGGCCGAATTCTCCGTCGCGCACGAGAGCGGTTTCTACGTCGGCGCCTGGGCGACCACGGTGGACTTCACCCCCGCCGGTGCCGAAGACGACGGCATCGATTACGAACTCGACACCTATGTCGGTTGGGCCGGCGATCTCACCGACACGCTGAGCCTGGACCTCACCTTCACCCGCCTGATCTATCCGGGCTACAACGAAGGCTACGACTACAACTTCAACGAATTTTCCGCCGCACTCGGCTTTGCCGAGAACTACACCGCCACCGTGGTGTACTCGGACGACGCCATCAACCTGGGCGGCAGCGCGGTCTACTACAACCTCGCCGGCGAATGGGAGCTCGGCGATTCGGGCTTCGCGCTGGGCGCGGCCATCGGCCACTACGATCTGGACGACGCGCTCGACGACAGCTACGAGGACTACATGGTGTCGCTGTCGCGCGGCTTCGGCCCGGTGTCCGCCTCGCTGATGTACACCGACACCTCCGGCTACAGCGATCTGCTGGCCGAGGGCCTCGGCGATGCCAGCCTCGCCGACGGCCGCGTGGCCCTGATGGTGGGCGTGGAGTTCTGACGCGAACGGTGCGTTCCGATACGCCGGTTGCATGGCTCCGGGCGCGGCGAATTGCGTTCCCTCTCCCGCCGGGAGAGGGTGCCGGCAGGCGGGTGAGGGACGGACGTCTCGTGGTTTCCGCGTGTTGGTTCCGACCAACGGTCGAGTGCAAACGGCTGCACTGAAACCGAAGCCAGGATGCAGCGCCCGTCCCTCATCCGCCTGCGTTCGGCCGGCGGTAGCCGCCTCACCCTTCTCCCGCAGGGAGAAGGAATCGAGGCGTGCAAACGCGCGTCCAGGCCGACGCGTCCATGACGCTCATGCTCCCGCAATGAAACCGATTGTTTTGCGGTAACGCGACGGCGGGCACCCTCAAGTCACAACAGCCCGCGCAACTCGCTCTCGCCGAGCAGCGTCCGCGCAAGCTCGGGCTGGTCGACCAGCATGTCGTAATCCCTGAAATCGAAGCCCGGTCCGACCGAACAACCCAGCAGCGCGTACCCACCCTGCGGCCGGGCCGCCTGCCAGTGGCCGGCCGGCACCGTGCGCTGCGGCAGCGCGCTGTCCGCCACCGGGCCGAGTTGCTGCACCACGAGGGTGCCGCCGGCCGGATCGAGCGACAGCAGGTCGATCGGCGCGCCCTCGTAGTGATGCCAGGTTTCGTCCGCGGCCACGCGGTGCCAGCGGCTGAATCCATCGACCGGCAGCAGGTAGAGGATCGCGGTCAGCGCCGCACGGCGGGCGCGGTCGGTCGAGCGGCGCACCTCATGGGCCGAACGGAAGGTGCGGTGGAACCACCCGCCCTCCGGGTGCGGCACCAGATCGAGGGTGCGGATCAGTGCGGCCACCCGCTCGGCGTCGCGTGCGATCGAAGTCAACCCGGCCCATCCTGTTCACGCTCGACTCCGGAGCATCGCCCCACGCTGCTGCCAAGACAAGGCCGATTGACGCCCGCGACCGCTGCGCCGTACCATTGTCGGCCCTTCGACGCGGCGCGACAGGCCACGGGCGAGGATCGGCCCTCGGGGTATAGCTCAGCCTGGTAGAGCGCCAGCTTTGGGAGCTGGATGTCGAGAGTTCGAATCCCTCTACCCCGACCATGCCGGCGTCCGCCGGTCCGATGCGGCCGCAGGCCTGCGCTATCATGAGGCGCTGCGCCCGTAGCTCAACCGGATAGAGCACCGGCCTTCTAAGCCGGTGGTTACAGGTTCGATTCCTGTCGGGCGCGCCAACGCAACGGCGTGTGCGAGGATCGCGTGACGAAATGCGGGTCCAGGCCCGCCTTTCCGTGGAACGTCCGTGCACGGAGGCGCGGGCTTGTAGGGAACAGGACACTTCCTGTGGTGGATGTAGCTCAGTCGGTTAGAGCATCGGATTGTGATTCCGAGGGTCGCGGGTTCGAATCCCGTCTTCCACCCCATCCCGGGCTGCGGCATAATGCCCAGCTGCGGTCGCTCCGGCGGCAGCCGGCAACATGCGACCGAGGCACCGGGACGTTGCACGACAAGATGGGTCGTTAGCTCAGTTGGTAGAGCAGTTGACTCTTAATCAATAGGTCGTAGGTTCGAATCCTACACGACCCACCATCTTGTCCTCCCCGCGTCTTGCTCCACGCTCCCGGTCGCCCGCCCCGCGTCGTGTCCATCCGGTCGCCTGTGCCGGGACTGGTCGCGAGTGCCGTCGCGCGAAAGTGGCGGAACTGGTAGACGCACTGGATTTAGGTTCCAGCGGGGCAACCCGTGAGAGTTCGATTCTCTCCTTTCGCACCACCTCATCACACGTCATGCCCGCGCGCCGCGGGATTCGGGAGTCACGATGCAAGTTTCGGTTGAGAATGTCGGCAAGCTCGAGCGCAAGCTCACCGTCAGCGTCCCCGCTGAGCGCCTGGAAGGCACCATCCGCACGCGCCTGCGCGACCTGTCGCAGAACGTGCGCATCAAGGGCTTCCGCCCGGGCAAGGTGCCGGCCAAGATCATCGAACAGCGCTACGGCCGGCAGGTGCGGTCCGAGGCCCTCAACGAGCTGATCCGCGATTCCTTCAACGAAGCGGTGCAGCAGGAAAACCTGCGTCCGGCGGTGCAGCCGTCGATCGAAACCACCGGCCAGCCGGCGGACGGCGAGTTCCGCTACGTCGCCACCTTCGAGGTGATGCCGGAGATCGGCACCATCGACGTGTCCGGCCTCAAGATCGTCAAGCCCATCGCCGAAGTGACCGACGCCGACATCGACCGCATGATCGAAACCCTGCGCCTGCAGCGCCGCACGTGGAACAACGTCGAGCGCGCGGCGAAGGACGGCGACCTGGTCATGTTCGAGTCGGTCGCCACCGCCGGCGACGTGCGCGTGCCGGCCGAAGGCGTGGAACGCAGCGGCACCATCCTAGGCTCGAACGCGCTGTTCGCGGACCTCGAGCAGAAGCTCGTCGGACTGTCCACCGGCGACGACCGCGCGCTGGACGTCACCTTCCCGGCCGACTACCGCGTGCCCGAACTCGCCGGCAAGCAGGCGACGGTGCAGGTCAAGGTGTCGCGCGTGTCCGAGGCCAGCATTCCGGCGCTGGACGACGCGTTCATGCAGCAGTTCGGCATCGCCGACGGCGGTCTGGAGCGGTTCCGCGTGGAAGTGCGGGCCAACCTCGAACGCGAACTCAAGGCCGCGCTGATGGCGCGCCTGAAGAACGAAGTGGTCGAAAAGCTCGTCGACGCGCACAGCACGCTCGAATTCCCCGCGCGCATGGTCGAGGCCGAGGCCCGCGGACTGATCCGCCAGGCCGAGCAGCAGGCCCAGCAGCAGAACCAGCCGGCGCCGCAGCTGACGCCCGACGCCGTGCGTCCGGTGGCGCAGAAGCGCGTCGCGGCCGCGGTGCTGCTCGGCGAGCTCGCGCGCCAGAACAACATCCGCTTGGACAGCTCGCGCCTCCAGGACATGCTCGCGACCATCGCGTCCACGTACGAGGAGCCCGAGCAGGTCGTTGAACTCTACCGCAACGACCCCCAGTTGATGGACGGGCTGCGCAGCCGCGTCGTCGAAGACCAGGTCATCGACTGGATCGCCGACCACGCCGAGGCCGACACCCGCACGCTGAGTTTCGACGAAGTGATGCGTCCGGGTGCGGCAGGCTGATAGCCTGACCCCGCGGCGCACACTTTTCGAGGAACCCACGCAATGAGCAGCATCCAGAATCTGAACCTCGTGCCGATGGTGGTCGAACAGACCAGCCGCGGCGAGCGCGCGTACGACATCTACTCGCGCCTGCTCAAGGAACGCGTGATCTTCCTCGTCGGTCCGGTCGAGGACTACATGGCGAACGTGATCGTCGCGCAGATGCTGTTCCTGGAGTCGGAAAACCCGGACAAGGACATCAACATCTACATCAACAGCCCGGGCGGCTCGGTCACGGCCGGCATGGCGATCTACGACACCATGCAGTTCATCAAGCCGGACGTCTCCACCATGTGCATCGGCCAGGCGGCCAGCATGGGCGCGGTGCTGCTGTCGGCCGGTGCCAAGGGCAAGCGCTACGCGCTGCCGAATTCGCGCGTGATGATCCACCAGCCGCTCGGCGGCTTCCAGGGTCAGGCCAGCGACTTCGACATCCACGCGCGCGAAATCCTCACCGTGCGCGAGCGCCTGAACCACATTCTTGCGCACCACACCGGCCAGCCGGTGGAACGCATCGCGCAGGACACCGACCGCGACCGCTTCCTCAGCGCGCTCGATGCCAAGGCCTATGGCCTGGTCGACAGTGTGCTCGAACGGCGTCCCGACGAGTCGGTCAAACCCGGCTGATCGAGTGGGTTTTTTGCCCGTTTCTCGACGCAACCTCTTCATTTTCCACCCGATCCGGGCGAGCGCTAGGCGTTCGCCCGTCTTGGCGCTATTCTCCCGAGCGATCGGGAGTTCCAGGATTCAGGCATGAGCGACGAACGGCAGACCCGCGGCACCAGCAGCGGCGGTGGCGACGGAAAAATCCTCTACTGCTCGTTCTGCGGCAAGAGCCAGCATGAAGTGCGCAAGCTCATCGCGGGCCCCAGCGTGTTCATCTGCGACGAATGCGTCGAGCTGTGCAACGACATCATCCGCGAGGAGCTGGAGGAGAAGGCCGCCACCTCGCGCAGCCACCTGCCCAAGCCGCGCGAGATCATGGACGTGCTCGACCAGTACGTCATCGGTCAGACTCGCGCCAAGCGTTCGCTGTCGGTGGCCGTGTACAACCACTACAAGCGCATCGAGACGCGCGGCAAGGGCGACGACGTCGAACTGTCGAAGTCCAACATCCTGATGGTCGGTCCGACCGGCTCGGGCAAGACGCTGCTGGCCGAAACGCTGGCGCGGCTGCTCAACGTGCCATTCACGATTGCGGACGCCACCACGCTCACCGAAGCCGGTTACGTGGGCGAGGATGTGGAAAACATCATCCAGAAGCTGCTGCAGAAGTGCGACTACGACGTCGAGAAGGCGCAGACCGGCATCGTCTACATCGACGAGATCGACAAGATCTCGCGCAAGAGCGAAAACCCGTCGATCACGCGCGATGTCTCCGGCGAAGGCGTGCAGCAGGCGCTGCTGAAACTGATCGAAGGCACGGTGGCGAGCGTGCCGCCGCAGGGCGGGCGCAAGCACCCGCAGCAGGAATTCCTGCAGGTCGACACCAAGAACATCCTCTTCATCTGCGGCGGCGCGTTCGCGGGCCTGGAGAAGATCATCCAGCAACGTTCGCTCGAAGCCGGCGGCATCGGCTTCGGCGCGGACGTGCGCAGCAAGAAGCAGAAGGCCAACGTCGGCAAGCTGCTGGCCGATTGCGAGCCGGAAGACCTGGTGAAGTTCGGCCTGATTCCGGAATTCGTCGGTCGCCTGCCGGTGGTCGCGACGCTGGAAGAGCTCGACGAGGCCGCGCTGATCAAGATCCTCACCGAACCCAAGAACGCCATCACCAAGCAGTTCCGCAAGCTGTTCGAGATGGAAGGCGCGGAGCTCGAATTCCGCCCGGACGCGCTGCTCGCGGTCGCGCAGAAGGCGCTCAAGCGCAAGACCGGCGCGCGCGGCCTGCGCACCATCATCGAATCGGTGCTGCTCGACACCATGTTCGAGCTGCCGTCGCTCGAGAACGTGACCAAGGTCGTCGTCGACGAAGCCGTCATCAACACGGCGGCCGATCCGTACCTGATCTACCAGAGCGCACCGGCGCCGCACGCCAAGGCCGCGTCGGAATAACCCCGGCTTTGGTTGGATCCCCTCTCTCTGTGGGAGAGGGGAGGGTGCGTGGCGCCGCCGACGAAACAGCGGGCCTCGATCGATCCGGGCGCATAGCGCCCACAACGAAAAACGGCCCCATTCGTCGCCTGCTCTGCAATAAAGCGGGCGACGAACCTGCTCCGTCCGGACCCTTATCCGGCCCGGCCGGGCCACCTTCTCCCGCAGGGGGAAGGGCAGCCAGGCCTGCCGCCATCCTGGATGGCTTCGTCTTCGCTGGCGTCGGAAAAAGTCGATGCTGGCGCCGTTTTCGCCCTTGCGCCGCGCAACAAAAACCAACAAAAACAAGCGCTTCCGCGCCGCAACAATTCTTGCATCGCGATGCTGTCCGCCTAACGTATCCTCACCCTTGCACGTTGCCGAACGCCCCCCACCTAGGATGCTTTCGGTGGGCCTGTTTCGCCGCCGATCCGACATGGAGAACGCAATGTCCAATGCCCCAGGCAGCGAACCCGTCGCAGCCATCGATCTGCCGGTGCTGCCGCTGCGCGACGTGGTCGTGTACCCGCACATGGTGATCCCGCTGTTCGTCGGCCGCGAGAAATCGATGCGCGCCCTCGACACGGCCATGGACGGCGGCAAGCAGATCCTGCTCGTCGCCCAGAAAAGTCCCGAGACCGACGATCCCGGCGCGGCCGATCTCTACGACGTCGGCACCGTCGCGCAGGTGCTGCAGCTGCTCAAACTTCCCGATGGCACCATCAAGGTGCTGGTCGAAGGCGTGTCGCGCGCGACGATCTCGCGCTACCACGAGGTGGACGGCGCACTGGCCGCCATCGGCGAGGTGGTCGAACCGCGCTACGAGCGCGAAGAGCGCGAACTCGAAGTCACGCTGCGTTCGCTGATGACGCTGTTCGAACAGTACGTCAAGATGAACCGCAAGATCCCGCCCGAACTGCTGTCCACGCTCTCGGGTATCGACGATCCGTCGCGTCTGGCCGACACCGTCGCCGCGCATCTTGCCATCCGCCTTGCCGACAAGCAGACCCTGCTCGAGGCGATCGAAGTGGGTGCGCGACTTGAAATGCTGATCGGTTTCGTCGACGGCGAGATCGACGTGCAGCAGCTGGAAAAACGCATCCGCGGCCGGGTCAAGTCGCAGATGGAGAAGAGCCAGCGCGAGTATTACCTCAACGAGCAGATGAAGGCGATCCAGAAGGAACTGGGCGAACTCGACGAGGCTCCGAACGAGCAGGAAGAGCTCGCGCGCAAGATCGCCGCGGCCGGCATGCCGAAAGCGGTCGAGGCCAAGGCCAAGACCGAGCTCAACAAGTTGAAGCAGATGTCGCCGATGTCGGCAGAAGCCACGGTGGTGCGCAACTACATCGACTGGCTCGTCGGCGTGCCGTGGAAGAAGCGCAGCAAGGTGCGGCGCGATCTCAAGGCCGCGCAGGACGTGCTCGATGCGGATCACTTCGGCCTGGAAAAGGTCAAGGAACGCATCCTCGAATACCTCGCGGTGCAGTCGCGCGTGAAGCAGATGAAGGGTCCGATCCTCTGCCTCGTCGGCCCGCCCGGCGTCGGCAAGACCTCGCTCGGCCAGTCGATCGCGAAGGCGACGAACCGCAAGTTCGTGCGCCAGAGCCTGGGCGGCGTGCGCGACGAGGCCGAGATCCGCGGCCACCGCCGCACCTACATCGGTTCGATGCCGGGACGGATCGTCCAGAACCTCAACAAGATCGGCACGAAGAATCCGCTGTTCCTGCTCGACGAGATCGACAAGATGAGCATGGACTTCCGCGGCGATCCGTCGAGCGCGCTGCTGGAGGTGCTCGATCCGGAACAGAACCACACCTTCAACGACCACTACCTCGAAGTCGATCTCGATCTCTCCGAAGTGATGTTCGTCGCCACCGCCAACTCGCTGAACATCCCCGGCCCGCTGCTCGATCGCATGGAAGTGATCCGCATCCCGGGGTACACCGAGGACGAGAAGGTCAACATCGCGCTGAACTACCTCGTGCCCAAACAGGTGAAGAGCAACGGCCTCAAACCCGAGGAAGTGACCGTGCACGAGGATGCGATCCGCGAGATCGTGCGCTACTACACACGCGAGTCCGGCGTGCGCAACCTCGAGCGCGAAGTCTCCAAGATCTGCCGCAAGGTGGTGAAGGAGCTTGCGCTCGCGGGTCCGCAGCCGGCGCCTGCAGCCGCGCCCAAAAAGGGCAGGAAGAAGGCAGCGCCGACCGGCGCCCAGATCACCGCGAAGAACATCGACCACTACCTCGGCGTGCGGCGCTACGACTTCGGACGCGCCGAGGAAGAGGCCGAGGTCGGCCTCGTGACCGGACTTGCGTGGACCGAAGTCGGCGGCGACCTGCTGCAGATCGAAGCCACGCTGATGCCCGGCAAGGGCGGCCTGCAGCACACCGGCAAGCTCGGCGACGTGATGCAGGAATCGGTAAAGGCGGCGTTGTCGGTGGTGCGCGCGCGTGCGGAACGGTTGGGCCTGGATACCGAGTTCCACCACAAGCACGACATCCACGTGCACGTGCCCGAAGGCGCGACGCCGAAGGACGGCCCGAGCGCGGGCATCGCAATGGCCACCGCACTCGTATCGGCGCTGTCGAAGGTGCCGGTGAAGGCGGACGTGGCGATGACCGGCGAGATCACGCTGCGCGGCCGCGTGCTGCCGATCGGCGGGCTCAAGGAGAAGCTGCTCGCGGCGCTGCGCGGCGGCATTCGCACGGTGATCATCCCGGAGGAGAACAGAAAGGATCTTGCCGACATTCCGAAGAACGTCACCCAGGGCATGGAGATCATCCCGGTGCGCTGGATCGACGAGGTGCTCGACATCGCGCTGGTGCGGCCGCTGCTGCCGCGCGAGCGCGAGGCCGACAAGGCCCCCGTCGATCCCAAGCGCGGCGACGACGAGCCCTTGGCCCCGCGTGCGCACTGAGCGCGCGGCGGACAAAACCTGCGCATCCGCCTCGGCCCTCGGGGCGGATGTGTCTTCGCGCAACGGCCTGAAACAGGCCTGAAACCCGCATCAAACCTGACAAAGTCGTGTTGCGCGGGGGTATCCCCGCTGGTATAAATCGCCGCAACCGCGAGACGGCTTCGGCCGTGTCGCGTCACGGTCGGTCGGTACGTCGATGCGCTCGACACAGGATCGCGTCCGGCTGCATGAATTCGCGAGAACCCCCATCTCGCATCTGGGAGTGACAATTACAATGAACAAAGCCGATTTCATTGGCGCGGTGTCAGCCGAAGCCGAACTGTCCAAGGCCGATGCCGGCCGCGCCGTCGATGCAGTCATCGAGACGATCAAGAAGGCACTGAAGAAGGGCGACAGCGTGTCCCTCGTCGGCTTTGGCACCTTTGTCGTGCGCAAGCGCGCGGCGCGCACCGGCCGCAATCCGCGGACCGGCGACACCATCAAGATCAAGGCGTCGAAAAATCCTTCGTTCAAGGCTGGCAAAGCGCTGAAGGATGCCGTAAACTAGTCTGCTCACCGGGTGCTTAGCTCAGCGGTAGAGCGTCTCCTTTACACGGAGAGGGTCGGGGGTTCGAAACCCTCAGCACCCACCAGGCACCCAAAGCGTCACGCGCGGAGTGGTAGTTCAGTCGGTTAGAATGCTGGCCTGTCACGCCGGAGGTCGCGGGTTCGAGTCCCGTCCACTCCGCCACTCTACCGAGGGCGCCTGAGTTTCAGGCGCCCTCAGTTTTTTGCGGGATCCGAACGCGTGCGTTCCGGTCCCCTCTGTCGACCGGGGTCGGAACCGCCGCAGGGAGATCGGCGCTCCGGTCCACCCACCAGAAGAATCCATCGATGCTGCAGACACTGCGCGACAAGACCAAGGGGTGGATCGCCGCTGCGATCCTGATCGTGCTGGCCGTTCCGTTTGCCTTTTTTGGCGTCGAGAATTATTTCTCGCCGTCGGTGGCCACGTACGTGGCCAAGGTCAACGATGCCGAGATCGGCCAGGACGCGTTCCTGCGCCAGATGGACCAGTACCGCGCCCAGATGCGCCAGCGCATGGGCGAGGCCTACGACCCCACGCAGTTCGAGTCGCCCGAGACCAAGCGCCAGGTGCTCGACCAGATGATCAACGAGGAACTGCTCAAGCAGGCCTCCGCGCGTCTTGGCCTGGTGGTCAGCGGGCCGCAGGTGCAGCGCGAGATCGCCGCGATCCCCGCGTTCCAGGTGGACGGGCGCTTCGATTCGGCGCAGTACGTGCAGACCCTCGCCGCCACCGGCCGCACGCCGCGCTCGTTCGAGGAAGAGGTGATCCGCGACCTCAACACGCGCGCGCTGCCGACCCAGGTGGCGCAGTCGGGCTTCGTGACCGACGCCTACCTCGACCGCTACCTCGCGCTGCGCGACCAGACCCGCTCGTTCAAATACGTGACGTTGCCGCGCCCCGGCGACGATGCGGTCGGCGAGATCGCCGACGCCGACATCCAGGCGCACTACGACGCCAACGCCGACCGCTACCAGAGCGAGGAAACGGTGTCGATCGAATACCTCGAGATCGAAGCGGCAAAACTCGACGTGGCCGAGACCGTCGACGAGGCCACCCTGCAGCAGCGTTACGAAGAGCAGAAGGCGCGCTTCGTCGAACCCGAGCAGCGCCTGGCGTCGCACATCCTGGTGCAGGTCGACGCCAACGCGGACGCCGATGCGCAGAAGGCCGCGGAAGCCAAGGCCGCCGACATCGCGGCCAAGGCACGCGCCGAAGGCGCGGACTTCGCCGCGCTCGCGAAGGAATCGTCCGACGACATCGGCTCCAAGGCCGGCGGCGGCGACCTCGGCTGGCTGGAGCGCGGCATCACCGATCCCGCGTTCGACGCCGCCCTGTTCGCGATGCAGCCGGGCACGATCAGCGATCCGGTCAAGAGCGCCGACGGCTGGCACGTGATCCAGCTGCGCGAGGTGCGCGAGGAAACCGGCAAGTCGTTCGCCGACGTCAAGGCCGAGCTCGAACGCGAATACCTCGACGGCGAGCGCGAGCGCCATTTCAGCGACCTCACCGGCAAGCTCGTCGACATCATCTACCGCGACCCGACCACGCTCGGCACCGCATCGACGGAACTCGGCTTCCCGGTGCAGACCACGGCCGCGTTCACGCGCGCCGGCGGGCCCGGCATCACCGCGCGGCCGGAAGTCCTGCAGGCCGCGTTCTCCGATGGCGTGCTGGTGGACGGCAACGTCAGCGACATCGTCGACCTGGGGCCCGGCCACGCCGTGGTCCTGCGCGTGGCCGAGCACACGCCGGCCACCACCAAGCCGCTCGATGCGGTGCGCGACGAGGTGATCGCCGCGATCCGTGCCGAGCGCATCGATGCGGCCGCGCAGAAGGATCTCGACGCATCGCTTGCCGCGGTGACGTCGCTCGACGCGCTGCAGGCGTTGGCCGCGGACCGCTCGATCGAGGTGCAGACGGCAGACGCCGTCGGCCGCACCGGCGCCGCGGTCGACCCGGCCATCGCCCGTGCCGCGTTCGCGCTGCCGCATCCGGCGGCCGATGGGGCCTCGATCGGCAGCGCGACGCTTGCGTCCGGCGATCACGCCATCATCGTGCTGACCGCGGTGCAGGACGGCGATCCGTCGAAAACCGAAGCGGCAATGCGTCAGATGATGAAGGATCAGCTGGCGCAGGCGGTCGGCGGCGTCGAGTCGATCGAACTGCTCAACGCGTTGCGCAAGGAAGCGAAGATCGAAGTGGTCGAAACGCGTCTGTGACGATGCCGCGAGTCGGCCGCCCCGGCGGCCGCTCTGCAGCAGGCATGTCCACACGACGCGCGCGGTGACAGCGGTCGCCGCGCAGCGTCTTCGGGTTCACCCCCGCCGCGCGGTCGGCGATTCGATCGCGCTCCGCTTCTCGTCCGCACGGCGTTGTCGCGCTCGCGCCGCGCGCGCTGGCCGCATGCGCGGCCAGAGCCGTGACAGTGCCGATCAGCCGACGCCGGTCATTCCCATGATGTTGTAGCCCGCGTCGACGTAGGTGATCTCGCCGGTCACGCCCGCCGCGAGATCCGAGCACAGGAACGCCGCGACGTTGCCGACATCCTCGATCGTCACGCTACGACGCAGCGGCGCGTGCTCCTCGACGTGGCCGAGCATCTTGCGGAAGTTGCCGATGCCGGCCGCGGCCAGCGTCTTGATCGGGCCGGCCGAGATCGCATTGACGCGCGTGCCCTCCGGGCCGAGGTTCAGCGCCAGATAACGCACGCAGGCCTCGAGGCTGGCCTTGGCCAGGCCCATCACGTTGTAGTTCGCCAGTGCGCGCTCGGCGCCGAGGTAGCTGAGCGTGAGGATGCTGCCGTGGCGGCCCTGCATGTGCGGGCGCGCGGCCTTGGCGAGTGCGGCGAGGCTGTAGGCGGAAATGTCGTGCGCGATCTTGAAGTTCTCGCGCGTCAGATTGTCGAGAAAGCCGCCTTCGAGCGCCTCGCGCGGCGCAAACCCGACCGAATGCACGAGGATGTCGAAGCCGTCCCAGCGCTGTCCGAGCGCGTCGAACACGGCATCGATCTGCGCATCGTCTGCCACGTCGAGCGGCAGCACGATGTCCGAGCCGCATTCGCGCGCGGCGTCTTCCACCCGCGACTTGAGCTTGTCGTTCTGGTACGTGAACGCGAGATCCGCGCCTTCGCGACGCATCGCCTCGGCGATGCCGCTGGCGATGGACCGCTGGCTCGCGATTCCGACGATCAGTGCGCGCTTGCCTTGCAGGAAACCCATGCATGCCTCCGGTGGCCGTCGGGCGCGACGGCGTCAAGATCGCTAGTGTGCCGTCCCGGCCGCGAACGTTCCAGTTCAGGGCACGAGTCTGATGCGCTGGCCCAGCCGCAGCACCGAGCGCGAGCCCAGCCCGTTCCACTGCAACAGGTCGGCCAGGCGCACGCGGTAATGGCGCGCGATGGCGCCGAGTGTGTCGCCGCTGCGCACGATGTGCTGGTCCGTGCCGCTGTCGGCGAGCGGGGCCGGCGTCGCGGCCGCGGGCAGCACGAATGCGTCGAAGCGCGCCGCATCGCCCGCGGGCACCAGCAGCTCGCGCCCGGCCTGTGCGCTGACGACGCCGCGCCGGAACGCGGGGTTCAGGCGCGCCAGCGCGACCGGGTCGAGATCGGCCGCGCGTGCGATCGCCGTCAGCGTGGACGCGCCCGGCGGCAGCGTGACGGTGGCGAGCGGGACGATCGGTGCGTCGCGCGGCAGTTCGATGCCGAAGCGTTCGGGATGCGCGATCAGGCACGCCAGGGCCTGCACCTTCGCGACGTGTTCGTAGGTGATCGGCGAGAGTCCGGGAGGTTGCCGTTCGGCCGCCGAGACGCGCGCGTCCGGGTGCTTGTCGACGATCTTCCTCACGCGGTAAGCCCCGGCGTTGAAGCCCATGTTGGCAAGTTTCCAGTCGCCGAACGCGTTGTGCAGTTGCCCGAGATGACGGAACGCGGCGTCGGTCGCCGCGAACGGGGCCATGCGCGCGTCGTAGTCGCCGCGCACCGCAAGACCCAGGCCGCGGGCGGTGGGTGCGCCGAACTGCCACAGCCCGACATGACCGCTGCCGCTGCCGGCGTCGGGCCGGTACCAGCTTTCCACGATGGGCAGCAGCACGAATTCGCCCGGCAGGCGATAACGCTCGGCTTCTTCGAGCGCCATTGCCATGAGCGGCAGCACGGCCTGGATCTGCGCGGCAAAGCGCGTCGGCGAACGCGCGTAGATGCCCTGCCAGCGCTCGACGAGACGGTCGCGGACGCACGGCGCATCGGCGAAGCGTGCGGTGAGCCGGTCGAAGAGCATCGCGCCGCGCGTCGGCGGCGCAGGTTCGGGCTGCAACCAGGTCGGCGCCGGCACCGGCGCCGGCGGCGCCGGTGCGGCCGCTGCCTGCGCGGGCGCGGGCGACGCGACGTCCGGCGCGGGCGCGCGCGGCGGCGGCAGCGTCCGGCACGCGGCCAGCGCGAGGCCGCACGCGAGCACAGCGAAGACGCGCAAACGGGTCATGCGCGGAATCCGTCCTTCCAGCGGCGCAGCGCGGTGAAGGTCGCCAGACGGTCGCTGGGCCGCGCGCCCTCGTGCGCGGCCACGGCCTCGATCACCGCGTCGACTTCGCAGCGCAGGAACGGGTTGGTCGCGCGTTCCCGGGCCATCGTCACCGGCAGCGACGGCTGGCCGGCGTCGCGCAGCGCGCGCACCTCGGCCAGGCGCGCTTCGAGCGCGGGATTGTGCGGCTCGACCGCCTGTGCGAAGCGGCCGTTCGCGAGCGTGTATTCGTGTCCGCAGCAGACCTGCGTCGCGTCCGGCAGCGCCGCCAGGCGATCGAGCGACGCCAGCATCTGCGCCGGTGTGCCTTCGAACAGGCGTCCGCAGCCGAGGCTGAAGAGTGTATCGCCGCAGAACACCCGGCCCGCGCCGTGGAAGGCGACATGGCTGGTGGTGTGGCCCGGCACGGCGAGCACGGTGAAGGCGAGGGCAAGCGCCTCGATGCGTATCGTGTCGCCGTCGCCGACGCGCTCGGTGGCGCTCTCGATGCGCGGATCGTCGGGCGCGAAACACGGCATGGCGAAACGTTCGCGCAGCTGCGCCGCGCCGCCGATGTGATCGTTGTGGTGATGCGTCAGCAGCAGCGCGACCGGGCGCAGCCCGGCGTCCGCGGCCGCCAGCACGGGCGCGGCGTCGCCCGGGTCGACGACGACCGCGCGGCCGGCAGCGTCGTGCAGGCACCAGATGTAGTTGTCGTCGAAGGCGGGCAGGGCGCGCAGCGTCAGCATGGGCAGGGGTCGTGCAGTGCCGTGGATGCGTTGGATGGATGCGCGTGCTGCGCGGCGGGTTGCGCGGCGGCGACGGCACGCGGGCGCGGGCGTGCCCGCCTGTTAAACTCGCCGCCCCGAAGAGCGGAGCGCGCACCATGCCGGTCGCAGTTGCTGCCCGTCAACTCGACGCCCGCGCCGACGCATGGTACGGGACGGCGACGGCAGCGGCGCTGGTGCGCGAGGAACAGCGCCAGATCGCGCCGTTGCTCACGCGCTGTCGCGGGGTGCGCGGGCTGTTCCTGCGCCCGCATGCCGCGCTGCCGGCGGCGTTGTCGGGGCATCTGCTGCAGCAGATCGTCGCGCTGGCGCGCGTGCGCGGCGGCTGGGACGGCGAGGCGCGCATGCCGGGTGACGCCCTGGCATTGCAGCGCGATGCGGTGGACCTGATCGTGGCGCTGCACACGCTCGCCGATGCCCCGAGGCGCGCCGATCTTCTGCTCGAATACGAACGCGTGCTGTCGTCCGAAGGAATCCTGCTGGTGGTCGAACTCAATCCCTGGTCGCCGTTCCGCTGGCGCTGGCTGCGCCGCGGCCCGCGCGCGTTCGGCAGCGGCGCGTGCGTGCATGCGCTGCGCGAAGCCGGTTTCGACGTGGTGTCGCGTTACGCGGTCGGCCCGCTGCTGCCCTGGCTGCGACCCGACCGCGCCGCGCCGCTCGGGCGCTACTTCCCCAACACCGTGCTGCGCGCAGGCTACGTGCTGCTCGCGCGCAAGCGCATCGCGTCGCCGGTGGCGGCGCGGCCACGCGCACGCGTGAGCCTGCAGCCCGGGATGCTGTCCGGATGACGGCGGTGGCGGCGGACGAGGCGGTGCTGATCCACACCGATGGCGCGTGCCTGGGCAACCCCGGCCCCGGGGGCTGGGCCGCGCTGCTGCGCTTCCGCGATCGCGAGCGCGAACTGGCCGGCGGCGAAGCCGACACCACCAACAACCGCATGGAGCTGATGGGCGCGATCATGGCGCTGGAAGCGCTCAGCCGGCCGTGCCGCGTGGTGCTGCACACCGATTCGCAGTACGTGCGCAACGGCATCATGACCTGGCTGCCGAACTGGATCCGGCGCGGCTGGAAAACCGCCGGTGGCGCGCCGGTCAAGAACCGCGACCTGTGGGAGCGCCTGGATCTTGCCGCACGCCGCCACGCCATCGACTGGCGATGGGTCCGCGGCCACAGCGGCGATCCCGGCAACGAGCGCGTTGACCTGCTCGCGCGCGCGCAGGCCGAACTGCTGCGCATCGCCTGATCGGCGAGACGTTCGACACCATCTTCACGGAGACCCCGCTTGCGCCAGATCGTGCTCGATACCGAAACCACCGGACTGTCGTGGGAAAAGGGCAACCGCGTGGTCGAAATCGGCTGCGTGGAACTGGTCGAACGCCGACCGACCGGTCGCACCTTCCAACGCTACCTCAAGCCCGACTGCGCGTTCGAACCCGGGGCGCAGGAAGTCACCGGCCTGTCGCTCGAGTTTCTTGCCGACAAGCCGATCATGCAGGACGTCGTCGACGAGTTCCTCGATTTCATCCGCGGCGCCGAACTCATCATCCACAACGCGGCCTTCGACGTCGGCTTTCTCGACGCCGAGCTTTCGCGCTGCGGAGCGCACTACGGGCGGCTGAGCGAGCATGCGGTAGTGTTCGACACGCTGTCGCTCGCGCGCGAACGGTTCCCGGGTCAGCGCAACAGCCTGGATGCGCTGTGCAAGCGCTTCGATGTCGACAATTCGCACCGCGATTTCCACGGCGCGCTGCTCGATGCACAGCTGCTCGCCGACGTGTATCTCGCGCTCACCTCGGGCCAGGGCGACCTGGGTTTCTCGCTGCCGCAGGACGACCGCCGCGGCGCGGTGGCGCGCACGCCGGCGGACGTTGCACTGGTGGTGGCGCGCGTGCGCTGCGCGAGCGCGGAGGACGAGGCCCTGCACCGCGCGCGGCTCGAACGCATCGCGAAGGTTGCCGGGCACAGCCTGTGGCCGCTCGCGGCGGCCGACGCCCCCGCGTTGCCGGCGTGAGGCGCAGCACGGCGGCGCGTCGCCGCGATGCGGCAAGCGCGGTCGCATTCGGTGTCGGCCACGCTGCCCGGGCGCGCCCGAATGGGGATAATCTGTGGCTCTCGCGCCCGCAGCGGCGTCATCGCATCGGCCCGTGAACGACACCACCGTCCTGCTGCGCTCCGTCGATGTCCGCATTCCCGGCTACCGCATCCTGCGGCCGATCGGCGAAGGCGGCATGGCGTCGGTGTTTCTCGCCGTGCAGGAATCGCTCGACCGCGAAGTGGCGCTGAAGGTGATGGCGCCCGCGCTCGCCGCCAACGCCGAGTTCACCGAGCGCTTCCTCAAGGAAGGCCGCATCACGGCCAAGCTCAACCACGCCAACCTCGTGACCGTGTTCGACATCGGCTCGTACGGCAGCGTGTATTACCTCGCCGCCGAATACATCCCGGGCGGCACGCTGCGCGAGAAGATCCAGGCCGGCATGCGCGTGGGCGAGGCCCTGGACGTGGCGTGCGACATCGCGCGCGGCCTCGATTTCGCGCACGCCAAGGGCTTCGTCCACCGCGACGTGAAACCCGGCAACATCCTGTTCAAGGCCGACGGCGTGGCCGTGCTCGCCGATTTCGGCATCGCCAAGGCGATGGACGCGCAGTCCGGCGCCACCATGGCCGGAGCCTCGATCGGCACGCCGGACTACATGAGCCCGGAACAGGCGCGCGCCGAAGCCGTCGACGGGCGTTCGGATCTGTACAGCCTCGGCGCGGTGCTGTTCGAAATGCTCGAAGGCCACCCGCCCTACGAAGCGGGCGACCCGTTCACCGTGGCGCTGATGCACGTCACGCAGCCGGTGCCGACGCTGTCGGCGGAGCATGCGTGGCTGCAGCCGCTGATCGACGCGCTGATGGCGAAGCTGCCCGAGCAACGCGTCGGCAGCGGCGAGGAATTCATGCAGGCGGTCGAGACCCTGCTCGCGGCCTCGCCGCAGGCCGCATCGATCGCCCGGGCGCGCGTGGTGCGGCGACGCAATGCCGGCGGCAATCGCCATTCGATGACGCAGTCGCGCAGCGCCCGCACCGGCGCCACCGTGCGCGGCGTGCCGGCGCAGGCGCGCGCGCCGCGCTGGATGCTGCCGGTGTTCGCGCTTGCGGGCGGCGTGCTGGTGGGCGTGGCGGCGTGGTGGTGGTTTGCGGCGAAACCGCCGGTTGGCATCTCGCCGCCTCCGGCCGAGCCCGTGGCGCAGTCCGCGCCCGCGCCGCAGGTGACGCAACCGCAGCCGATCGACGCGAGCTCCAGCGAGATTCCGGCGTTGCTGCTGCAGGCCGACACGTACAGGGACTACGGCACCAAACAGGAACTCAGCCGTCGTCTCACGTTTCCGCCGGGCGAGAACGCGGTTGACCTGTATCGCCGCGTGCTGGCGCTGGACCCGGCCAACACCCGCGCCCGGCAGGGCCTCGCGGACGTGGCGAAGTTCTATCTCGACTCGGCCCGCGGATTCTGCGACCGCGAACTGTGGCCGGTGTGCGGCAATCTCGCCACCGACGGCCTCAAGGCCGAACCGGACAACGTCCAGCTGAAGGCGCTGGTGGAACGGGCGCAGGCGGCCGCGCGCGGCGGTTGACGGTCGGATCCGGGCTCACTCCAATCTTGCAAAAACGTACGTTTTGACGTACGTTATTCATCGATTGAAGGAGCTGTCATGACCACGCTGACCGCCAGCGAAGCACGTGCCAATCTTTATCGACTGCTGGATGAGGCGGCCGCATCGCACCGGCCCATCGTCATTTCAGGCAAGCGAAGCAACGCCGTACTGATTGCCGAAGAAGACTGGAACGCGATCCAGGAGACCCTGCACCTGCTTTCGGTGCCGGGGCTTGCCGAATCGGTGCGGGAAGGCCTCGCCGAACCTATCGACAGCTGCTCCGAGGCACCAGGCTGGTGAGGTGGCGTGTCGTGTTCGCCCGGCACGCGCAGAAGGACGCACCCAGACTTGCAGCCGCCGGACTCCGGGACAAGGTGCAGCGCCTGCTGGAACTGATGGCCGAGAACCCGTACACGACGCCGCCTGCGTACGAGAAGCTCGTGGGAGATCTCGCCGGCACCTATTCGCGCCGGATCAACATCCAGCATCGCCTCGTGTACCAGATCATCGAAGACGAAAAGACGGTGAAGGTGTTGTGCATGTGGACGCACTACGAGTGACGTTGCGTCGGTGCGCAGAGCGCTCGCGCGCGATCAGACCCGCCGCACCAGAATCACCGTCACGTTGTCCGAGCCGCCGCCTTCCAGTGCCGCCATCACCAGCTGCTCCACGCACTCCTGCGCGGAGAGGTCGGTCTTGGTCAGCACGTTGGCGATTTCGCGATCGTCCACTTCCTCGGTCAGACCGTCGCTGCACAGCAGCAGCTGCATGCCGGGCTTGAGCTCGCCGGTGATGGTTTCCACCTTCAGGCTCTGCGGATCGGTGACGCCCAGCGCCTGCGTGACCACGTTGCGGTGCGGGTGGTTGCGCGCCTGTTCGGCCGTGATCGCGCCCTGGTCGATCAGTTCCTGCACGTAGGAGTGATCCTGCGAAATCTGCCGCAGGCCGTCGTTCCACAGATAGATGCGGCTGTCGCCGACCCAGGCGATCTCGAAGCGGTCGTTGCCCACGCGCGCGGCCGCGATCGTGGTGCCCATCGGCAGCGCTTCGGCGCGGCGCCGCGACTGCTTGATGATTTCCTCGTCGGCGGCCTGGATCGACTGTGCCAGCGACTTGCCGGCGCGCACCTCGCGCACGATGGTGTCGCGCGCCAGCGCGCTCGCCACCTCGCCGAACTCGTGTCCGCCCATGCCGTCGGCCACCAGCCACAGGCCGAGCTGGCCGTCGCCGTAATACGTGTCCTCGTTGTGTTCGCGTCGCAGGCCGACGTGACTCAGATGTCCGAATTCGATCATGCGGAAGCGATGTCCGAGGGTGCGAGGAGACGATGACGCGGTGGCGGGACGTCGAGCGCGCTGGCGCCTGCGCCCGGCCGGTCCGCACGACCTCCCCTCGGCAGGAGGGCCATGATGCCGCGCCGGCCGAAAGCTCTGCAAGCCCCGTTCGGTCGCCACCTCACGACGGCATTGCACTACATACGCAAAGGATGGCCGCAACGGGTCGGCGGCTGCGTTGTATAGTGGCGGCGCACGATCTGGCGTCCGGTTCCGGGGAGGAACGCGTCATGGCGTTGAAGCGGGGATTCGCACGCGCGCCGATGCGCGTGCTGGTGGCGGCGCTGGTGGCGCTGCCGGTGGCTGCCGCGGGCCTGCTGACCGTGCCGCCCACGGCGCACGCGGCCGCAGCGCGCAACGCCGAGGATCTGCTGGTGGTCGACTGCCTGCTGCCCGGGCAGATCCGCAAGCTCGGCCGCCAGGCCAACTTCATGAGCGCACGCCGACCGATCCGCACGGTGCAGGCCGATTGCGAGATCCGCGGCGGCGAATACGCGGCCTACGACCGAGCCAACTACCAAACCGCCCTCGGCGTCTGGATGGACCAGGCCGTCGCCGGCAACGCACAGGCGCAGAACTACGTCGGCGAAATCTACGCCAAGGGTCTGGGCACCGCCCCGGACCATGCGATGGCCGCCAGCTGGTTCCGCAAGGCCGCCGAGCAGGGCGACAAGCGCGCGCGGATCAACCTCGGCTACCTGTACGAGCAGGGGTTGGGCGTCGAGAAAAATCTCGGCGAGGCGCTGAATCTCTATCGCGCAGCATCCGGCATCACCGGCGACGAACTCGTCTTTGCGTCGACCGTGCAGGTGCAACTCGAAGCACGCGACCGTCAAATCTCCGGCCTGCGCCAGACGGTCGAGCAGCAGGCGCAGGAAAGCGCGGACCTGCGCGCGGAAAACGAGCAGCTCAGGCGCCAGCTCGGCGAACGCCGCCGCGCGCTGGAAACGGCGCAGCTCGAACTGCAGCAGACGCGCGCACGGCTCGACGACGTGCGTGCGGCCACCGGCGCGGACCTCGGCGAGCTCGACCGCCTGCGCGCCGACCTCAACGCACGCTCGGCCGATATCGACGGCGAATCGGCGCGGCTGCGCGCGCAGCAGCAGGAGTCGGCGCTGCGGGCACAGCGGGCGGAACAGCGCCTGACCGAACTGCGCCAGCGCGAGGCAGCGCTGGCCGGCAGCACGACGCCGGCCGCCGACAGCCAGGCCATGCTGGCCGACATCCGTGCCCAGACCTCGCAGCTGTCCGAGGCGGTCGCCGCCGCGCAGCAGAGCGCTGCAACGCTGCAGCAACAGCTCGCCGCCAACCAGGCCCTGCTCGACCGGCAGCGTGCGGCGTATCAGGCCGAAATCGATCGCCTGCAGGCGCAATCGGACGGGCGCAAGCAGGAAGACTGGCAGCTGATGAAACTGCTGGAAAACCAGCTCACCGCGAAGGAATCGGAGATCCGCGAGCAGCAGGAGCGCATCGCGTCGCTGGAGCGGCGCATCGGCACCGGCACGCTCGCGGCCGGGGGATCGCTCGCCGGGACGCTGCCCACGCTCGAGATCATCGACCCGCCGATCACCGCCACGCGCGGCCGTCCCGCCGCCGTGCTGCGCAGCGCACCCGGGCTGCACGAGGTGGTGGGCAAGGTCTCGGCGCCGCAGGGCATCGACCGCATCACGCTCAACGGCGCGCCGGCCGATCTCGCCGCCAGCGGCGTGTTCCGCGGCCGCGTCGACGTGGCCGCGGGCGGCACCGTGGTGCAGGTGGCCGCGGTCGACGCACGCGGCGCCAGTGCCGAACTGGAATTCATGATCGTGCCGCAGGCCGCGGGCGCGCCGGCACCGGCCGCATCCGCGGGCGCGCCGGCCGGCAGCGTGCCCGACGGCGTCGACCTCGGCACGTTCCACGCCCTGGTCATCGGCAACAACACCTACCAGACCTCGAGTTATCCGGCACTCGCCAGCGCGGTCAACGACGCCACGGCCGTCGCGCAGACGCTCAAGCAGCGCTACGGCTACAGGACCACGCTGCTGCTCAACGCCACGCGCCTGGACATCCTCACCGCGCTCAACACGCTGCGCGAAGACCTGACCGCCGACGACAACCTGCTCGTCTACTACGCAGGCCACGGCGAACTCGGCAGCGATGGCGATCAGGGCTACTGGATTCCCGTCGACGGCCAGCCGTCCGCGCCGCAGACCTGGATCTCCAACGCCGCGATCAGCGCCATCCTTGACACCATGCGCGCGCGCCATGTGCTGGTGGTGGCCGATTCCTGCTACGCCGGCGCGATGACGCGCTCGGCCGTCGCCACGTTCGACAACACCGTGATGCCGGACGATGCCTGGGCCGCCTGGGTCAAGGCGATGGCCGGCGGCCGCTCGCGCACCGCGCTCACCTCCGGCGGCGTGCAACCGGTGCCCGACACCGGCAGCGGCAAGCACAGCTACTTCGCCCGCGCCTTCCTCAACGTGCTCGAAGACAACAACCGCCTGCTCGAAGCCCAGCGCCTGTTCCGCGAGATCAACACCGCGCTCGCGCTGTCGGCGATCGATTCGCCGGTGCCGCAATCGCCCGAATACTCGCCGATCCGCTACGCCGGGCACGAATCGGGCGAATTCTTCTTCCTCCCGCGCGACCGCCGCGTCGCCGTCGCCTCCCGCTGACGGCCGCGGCGTGCGGCGCGGACGCCGCCGCACCGCCCGCTTGTCTGCCCGGTGCGCCCCGCGTATCATGCGCGGCCCTTCCGCCCACTGCCGCGGACGGGGTGCGACACACCGGAGAGGTGGCAGAGTGGTCGAATGTACCTGACTCGAAATCAGGCGTACGTGTAAGCGTACCGTGGGTTCGAATCCCACCCTCTCCGCCATACACAGCAAGACGTTGATTTTTCAGTCATCGACGTCGGGTTGAGAGCAAGGCGCATGGTCCAGCAGGTTGGTCCGCCAGCCCATGCGTCTTGCTCACCATCTTCTGCGCCATCCTTCCGGTATCTACCATTTCCGTTTGAGGGTCCCAAGCGACCTGTTCGAGGCGGTGGGTCGCCGGGTCGTCAAGATTTCGCTTCGTACTCGGGACGCCGGTGTAGCCCGGGCGTATGCGTATGGCGCGCGCTATGCTGCGGCCTTCGCCGCCTTCAGAGCGCAATCGATGCACAAGCTCCCATTTCTCGATGAGATTTTGAGGGCGGCGCAAGCCGGTCAGGTGCGCGAATACGAGTTGGCGCTGCCCAGTGGCGTGAAGCTGCGTGCTGATGGTCCTGAGGACCACGCGCGGGCGATGGAGGCACTGCGCACGGTCTTGGGCACCGATCCGCAGCCGACCTATCCCGGGCAGTTCTCGGCTGCACAGCCCAAGCCTGCACCGGTGGCCAACGGCATCAGCCTAGGCGAGGCCGCGCGCAAATATCTGCTCACGCTCGACAGCAACACGATGCCGGACAAAACCCGGTCGCAGAAGCGGGCGGCGGTATTGGGGTTCGCGCGCTGAAATGGCGAGGCCGAACCTTTCGGTGCGGTGACGCACGGATGTCGCTGAGTGGATGCAGAGCTTGCGCAACTCAGGCCTCGCCACGCCCACGATGTTCAACAAGGGCAGCTACCTGAAAGCCTGCTTTGCGTGGGCGCAAGGTGCCGGTTACTTCCCGATGGGCGACAACCCGGCGGCAGGCCAGGTGAAGTTCTCGACCACGGAGAAGCGGCACCGTCGCAAGCTGGGATTTCAGGCCTTTACCCCAAACCAGGTCAAACGTATCTACGCGCCTGAGGCGTTGGAGAAGGTCAACGAGCAGACCCGCTGGGGTGCTCTCGTGGGCCTGTACACTGGCGCGCGCGTAACGGAGGTCGGCCAGCTGCGCCTGGACGATTTCTTCACCGACGACGATGGTGTGTGGTGCCTGCGGGTGACAGATGAGGGGTCACACAGGCGCGACGACACTCCCGAAGTCAGGCTGCCCTGTGGAATGTCCTCGCAGCATCAGGCTCAAGTGGGCGCATTGAGCGCGTTTGGTACACCAAAATGGGGAAGGCCCTCTCACGAGGGCTCGCCCGGGTACAGCTCGAACACTTCACCTTCCATATCTGCGAAGGCGATCACACTCCCCACATGTGTGGGCTGGCGTACGGCACGATTTAGTGGTTATCTGTTTCAACGCTTCTGGGGAAGCATGTTCATACGGGGCGCCAGTGCTCGGGGGCGATGAAGCGGCGAAAGTCAGGTTGCTTCGTCGATATTGTTGGATGCGTTCGCGACGGACTGTGATCGCTCCTTGGAAGAACGCTTTCAGCTTCCCACGTGGGGGCGCCGCTCGAATGCGACCGTGCGGTCGGCACTACCTATTGCAAGAAGCTGCTGAGCTTTCGTTGGCTTCTTGGATAGTTCTCGTTTCGCAAACCTAAGGAGATGAAGATGCGAGTGGCTCTCATGGCGTTGCTTTTGGGCGCCGTCGGTACAGCTTTTGCAACACCCCCCACCTGCGGTGTAGGAGGTTCGTTTAATCCCTCGCCGGGCTGGGCAATTCTGCCTCCCGAAAACACGACCCCCGACCTCAGTGTTGCCTATCCTGCAAACGGGGCGACCGTGGGCAATCGAGTACTGCAAGTGCGGGGTCGTTACGAGGGCCCGCCCAACACCGGCGTGTCAGTGAACGGGTTAGCCTCGCTCCAAAGCGGCGATTACTTCCTTAGTCAAGACGTATTACTGAGCCCAGGCCTTAACACGATTACGGTGGTCTTAACCCCTCCCGGCGCCGCACCGCTGTCAGTCTCGCGAACGGTAACGTATGATCCAAATCTTGCCGCACCGGCCCACCTGTCTGCTTCAATGACGGGAGATTACGCGCCTTTCTCAACCCGCTTCGACGTTTCCTTGTCGGGTTCGAGTCAGCAGATTGTCAGAGTGCGTGCTGACTACCGCACTGACGGTACGTATGAGTTCGACACTGGCCTAAACTCCGATCAAAACTGGAACCTGAGCACGATTCACCGGCATCCGGGGCTTTTTCAAGCGAGCGTGGAAGTCACACTCGATGACGGTGCGTTGGCGACGCCCCAAGTCATTGTCTCCATGTCTCGGTGGAGCTTGGGCGAAGATCTGCAACGCACCCGCTACACCTTGTGCAAAGTCTTCGAAACCTACCGTGAGCAGCTTTCTTTGCATCAGTATTCGGCTGCGCTTGAAGCGTTCACCGAAGAGGCGCGAGCTGAGCTCGAAGCCTTCACGTTGGGGCTGGGCAACAATGGTGCGTCGGTTGCCTCCCAACTGGGTGAGATCATCGATGGCACGATTGGAGCTGACACGGCAGAGCTGACGCTTGCTCGTCCCGTCACCGGTACCCCTGGCACGTTTGACAGCTATCCCATCCTATTTATCCGAGAGGCGGATGGCGTATGGCGAATTTCCTCTCTCTGAGCTCTAAGGTTGTCGCGGGGCAGCTTTGCTTCACCACGTTGGTGACGCCGGGACTGGCGTCAGCGAGTGACATGCCTGCGAATATTCCTGGCTTGGGTTGGTTGGCCGCATTGCTTATCGCGTGCCTTCCGGCATTCGTGCTCGTCACGATAGCAATGGCGCGCGCCATTGCCGCCCTCGTAAAAAAATCGTCTCACAGATTAGAGACACTGGATTACTGGATCATCTGGGCCACGCACCTATCCCTGGTGCCCTGGTACATCCTGCTGGTCTGGTTTGCAATCTCACAACCCCATTCAGGAGCAACCCGATGAAGTGGATGCGGCGTATTTTCATCTCATGCTTGATGGTGCCCGCAGCGGCTGCTGCGTATGAAATAGAGACCCACGCTTGGATCATGCATCAAGGATACTTAAGATCCGACCTCGCATCAGGCGAGCTCCGCACGCGATTGGGTTTTGACCGGCTTGTAGAACAACAGCCTTTTCAAGTCTTTTACGAACTCCCAAGCATTGGGTCTCGAGATGCCTATCTCGATGTAGTGCCGGATCCACTTTTTGGTCAGAGTAGTGACGCTTACTTAAATCCCATCTATCATCGTCCGCCGACGCCCTACGAGCGACAACGGTTCGTCTACACCTCTGGCCCGGCTGATCCGAATTCGACCAATGGGCTTTTCCTGACGCCGCATACTGTTGGGGCTGCCCTCGTTCGGGGCGCTGTCAGAGAGGATGACCTTCTTCACGACGAAGCCGGTCAGGAGCTGCGCGATGCCGATCCCCACGGCGATATTTTTCGTGTCTTCAACCACTTCTACGATCCCATTAATGACCGTGGATTAACAATCCCTCTTGGCTGTAACTTCGTCTTGAGTCAGCCTTGCTATAAGTCCGTCGATTGGGCACTGGGAACTACAGACGCCTTTTCTACAAACTTCTCTCCAATGCAAAATCGGAGAAATCACTTTTCTTGGAACGACGCACGCGAGCATCTGTGGCAGGCGCTTACGTTCAAGTCGGCCGCTACTAACTCAGCTCAGTACGCCGTAGCTCAGGCAAGAGACTCAGGCCTGCGACGCGTCTATTGGAACTCGAGTCTGAAATCGATTGGTCACACCGTCCACCTGCTGCAAGACACCGCACAGCCGCAGCACACTCGGAATGATCGTCACAACCCTCCCGGCAACCATCCCTTCGGAACCGACGAGAACCGCCGGATGATGGAAGCGTTCGCCAACCTCCGGGTCACCGGGAATCTCGCGACTACAGGCGGGGATTTTCATCGAATATTCCGAAACATGGTCAATGCGCAACCGGCTGCTGGCCTAACGAGTCCGCCGGCGGCGGGCAACTATCCAGTTCCGAAGTTCAGCACCCCGTTAAAATTTTTCACCACACGCAGCAGCGACCTCTCGGTCGAAGCACGGCGTGGCCTCGCTGATTACAGCAATCGTGGCTATTACAGCGACGGGACGAAGCCGGGGCAGAGCGACGACTACGATTTCCCGCCGCAAGACTTGACGGACCCCGGATTCACTCTGGGGTACGGCGCCACCGTAGTTCAGCCTGGCTACGGAACCTTGCAGAGAATGAATCTGTATCATGAGGTACCCGACCTCGTAGCGCCGACACACCCTGACGCATGCGAGATCAATGGTAAGTTGCCCGTGCTCTCAGTGTCAGCGTTAAGTGATTTCCAAGCCGTTTCTTCTGCTGCTCTTCCGATGTCATCACTGTCGTTCGACACGTACAAATGCAACCAAGACAACCTTCTTCCGCGCGCCATCGCTTACTCGGCTGGGTTGGTGAATCATTTTTTCCGTGGTACGCTTGAAATTCAAGCTCCGCCACAACGGGTTCTTGCGGTTGTCGACCAGGGCGTGGCACATTCGGTCGACTCAAACGGCTACCCGCGCCGGACCGACAACAATGAAATTTTCGGCTTTGAAAAGCTTCGGCTACGGGTGAAGAACAGCACATCAGATATCTTGGAAAGCGGCACTCAGAATACGTATT
Organism: Chiayiivirga flava; assembly: GCF_014202825.1. GTDB lineage: Bacteria > Pseudomonadota > Gammaproteobacteria > Xanthomonadales > Xanthomonadaceae > Chiayiivirga > Chiayiivirga flava. The sequence continues at coordinate 498,438 of NZ_JACHHP010000004.1, forward strand.
CTCAGACCATCGGGGGCTCGAATGGCCCGTCGTCTGGTCGAATGGTGGCGATTGCGAGATATCACCGAAATCCTTGTTACCAACCTGACATGTCCGGGGAGCGACGCGTGACGATGCCGCTCAACGGAACGCTACAGCCGCCCGTCAACTGTCCCACGACCGGATCGCGGACCCATTATGATGAGATTTCCGTGTCGGCCGCAGTGTCCGTTGCACCTGGTGATTTCGGCACAGGGTCGGGCGCTTCGTTTAAGGACATGATGTTTGATTTCACCGCTGACCCGATTCCCGTCAACGCCACCGACTTGTTCATCCAGGTGGTTTATCGTGGCCCTCTCGGCGAGGAGGCGGATGGAATCGCCTTGGGTACTTACGATGCGCGCGAGCCCATGTTTGTATCGTTCTGGAACAACACCGACTACTACAATCAGAATGGTGCGTGGGCCAGTGCTGTCGGCTCCACCGGTGTGTACAGAAAAGCTGTCAAAAATTTTCAATTCTGCGCGGGCGTCGGAGCCGACCGCACGGTGCTGATTCAGTACAACAGCCTCGGTAGCCCGGCGATGAGTTTCCCCGAGCCGGCAGGATACATGCGTTTTGCAGTAATCCCGGCAAAGCCTGTTGCGTCGGAGAACGTCATTCTGCGCGGGAATCCTAGTTTCTTCGACCCTCAGCCTCCCATCGTCTACGAGCCGCCAGCAATCGGCGTGAGTGGAACAATCAATCAAGCCAACAAGGAGCGAATCGGACTGGCAACCGCTCCTTATCCTCTGGCGTCCGCGCCATTGGCTTCCTGTCCGACCACGCCGCCGAGTAACTCCGAATTTATCTGGTGCGTCGAGCCTATTCTGGTACGTCGAGGCCTAGCCGGAGGGAAGGTGGCGCAGCCGATCTACCTCACCAACAGCGTCGCACCGTCGCCCGTCCCTGATGCGGGGAGCCTCCCGGCTTTTGCTCTTCCCCCAGTTCAAAATGTCGCTTCCAACTACTGGAATACCTCCCTGACACCTTGCCCGTTGCTTCTCACCGGCTGGACGGTCAATCTTGAAGAGATTCTCGGACTTGAAGAGCAGCTTCTGTCGTTGTGACTCACGTCGCTCACGCGAGTCAAAAGAGCAGTAACCGGCTATGACGAACGTACCGGGCCCGAGCCGGTCTGGTACACATCTACGAGGAAGGAGTCAACGAACCGAAAAGGCGCCATCGCCTGCCCCCGCTGTATCGGCTGAGAGTCTGTCTTGGCGAGGGGTGCGTATGCGGACTTGTCCGGAACGAACCTGACCGTTCCCCAGACCCTCCGTCAGTCTGTGGGGTCGAAGCGTCGCAATGGTAGACTTGGCACTTGGTCCACTCAGGAGTTCACTCCGACCGTGGTCCATGTGCCCAGATTTTGGGGGTGGGGCGGGGGACGTACGGTCTCCCACCCTCTCCGCCATATCGGACAGGAAAGCCCCGCACTGCGGGGCTTTCTTGTTTTTGGCGGGAATCGGGATTTTCGATGCCCTAGACTGTCGGCTCCATTCGTCAGCGAAGCGCTCCGATGTCCGAAATCCTCGCTCCCGTCTCCTTCGGCGAATTGCTCGACAAGATCGCCATCCTGCAGATCAAGTCCGAGCGCATGACCGATGCGGCCAAGCTTGCGAACGTGCGCAACGAGCTCACGGCGCTGGAAAAACTGTGGATGGCGCATCCGGCCGCCGGGCACGATCTGGCGCAGCTGCGCGCGGACCTCAAGGCCGTCAACGAGCGCTTGTGGGTGATCGAGGACGACATCCGGGTGCTCGAATCGAAACAGCAGTTCGACGACGCGTTCGTGCAGCTGGCGCGGTCGGTGTATTTCGAGAACGACGAGCGCGCGCGCATCAAGCGCGAGATCAATCTGGCGCTGGGGTCGGCCTACGTCGAGGAGAAGTCGTACCGGGACTACCGCGGCGCCGCCGCCGGCTGAGTGCCGCGCAACAACGCGGTGCAGCGGTCGATGCAGTCGATGACTTCGTCGACTTCGATCAGGTCCATCACGCCGGGAAACTCCACGCGCTTGCCCCAGCGCAGTGCCGACGCGGGCTTGCGCAGGAACTTGCGTGCCGCCGCGTCGTAGTGATCGGTGGAGAAGCGCAGGTCCGAGTACGGTCCGGAGCGCTGCGTGTCGGTGCAGGCGAACAGGCCGACGACCTTGGTGCCGAGCGCGTTCGCAATGTGCACCGGGCCCGAATCCGGACTCAGCACGATGGCGGCGCGTTCGAGCAGGGCCATCAGCTGCTTGAGCGTGTCGCGACCGACCAGATCGATCGCAGGCTCGCGCATCGCGGCGAGGATGGCATCGGCGGTGTCGCGCTCGAGCCGGCTGCGGCCGCCGCACAGCGCGATCCGGTAGCCGTGCACGCGTGCCGCGTGGTCGGCCACCGCGGCATACCGCTCCGCGCGCCAGTTGCGCAGCACGTGACTGGAGCACGGCGACACGATCAGCGTGGGTTGGGCGCCGGGCAACTGCTCCGCCGCCCAGTCGCGCGCCGCCTGCGGCACCGGCAGGTCCCACTCGACGCGGTCCTGTGTCAGTCCGAGCGGCAATGCGAAGCGTCCGAGCACATCGAGCACATGATGACCGCCGGGCGGGATGCGGCGATCGACGACCAGGCCGTGGCCTTCCTTGCTGCGCGCGCGGTCGTAGCCGATCTTCGTGTCGGCGCGGATGCCGAGCGCCAGGACGTTGGCGCGCGCCGCCAGCTGCATCTGCAGCAACGCGTCGAAACGGCGGTCGGCCAGTTGCCGCCACAGCGCACGCACGCCGGCAAGGCCGGATTTCTTGTCGAAGGTGACGAATTCCACGCCGGGCAGGCCGTCGAGCAGCGCGCGTTCGCCCTTGCCGATGATCCAGGTGAGGCGGGTCTGCGGCCATGCGCGCTGCAGCGTGCGCACCAGCGGCACCACATGGGTGGCGTCGCCGAGCGCGGACAGGCGCAGCAGGCACAGACTTCCGGGCGGGGTCGGGGCTGGATTCAAGTTGCTACACTCCGGAGCGATTCCCGCACTGTGCCATCGATGCCCCACGCCCGCCCCCCCAGCGCCGATCCGCGTCCGGCCTTCGTGCCGGTGGCGCCGGCGCGCGTGGAGACGGCGGACGGCGCGATTCTGTTCGACGCCGCGCGACTGGCACAAGCCGACGCCACGCTGTTCGATCCGCGTCGCTGGGATCGTGCCGGCGCGCCGGTGGCCACGCGCGGCGGCCGCGGCGCGGTGTGGCGCATCAGCGGCGAATTCGGCGACGGCGTGTTGCGGCACTATCGCCGCGGCGGGCTCGTCGCGCGCCTGGTGCGCGATCGGTACCCGTGGCACGGCGAGGACGCCACGCGCTCGTTCCGCGAGTTTCGCCTGCTCGCGAACCTGGTCGAGCGCGATCTGCCGGTGCCGCGTCCGCTCGCCGCCGGCTACCGTCGCGCGGGCCTGACCTACCGTGCCGATCTGCTCACCGAACTCGTGCCCGACGCGCGCACCTTTGCCGAAACCTTTGCCGATGCCGCGTCGTGGCCGGCGGTGGGCGGCACGCTGGCGCGGTTCCACCGCGACGGTGTGTGGCACGCGGACCTCAATGCGCACAACGTGCTGATCGATGCGCGCGGAACCGTCTGGATCATCGACTTCGACCGCGGCCGGCTGCGCGCGCCGGACGCGGCATGGCAGCAGACCAACCTGCTGCGCCTGCGGCGCTCGCTGCACAAGCTCGGCGCGGAGGTCGACGGCGGCAGCGCGCGCTGGACGGCGTTGCTCGGCGCGTACGTCGATGCCGGCGGCGACGCCACCGCCGCGGAAGGCGCGGCGCGATGACGGCAGCGCCCGACTACGCCCTGCGCTTTCTCGGCGTGGGCAATGCGAACGCGGTGGAGCTGGGCTCGTCCTCCGTCGTGATCGAACGCGACGGTGCGCCGCTGCTGCTGGTCGACTGCGGCCAGGAAGCGCTCACCGCGTACCTTGCGCACTACGGCGAACCGCCGCACGCGGTGTTCATCACGCACACGCACATGGATCATGTCGCCGGCATGGAGCGGCTGTTCGTGCGCCTGTACTTCGATGCCGCGCGCCGCGGCCGCTGCCGGCTGTACGTTCCGGCAGCGCTGGTGCCGTGGCTGCAGCAGCGCGTGGCCGACTATCCCGGCGTGCTGGCCGAGGGCGGCGTCAACTACTGGGACGCGTTCCGGCTGATCCCGCACCGGCGCGGGTTCTGGCACGCGGGCCTGTGGTTCGACGTGTTCGCGGTGCGGCACCACGCGCCCGACACGGCGTTCGGGCTCGCGTTGCGCGGCAGCTTGGTCTACACCGGCGACACGCGGCCGATTCCGGAGACGCTCGCGCGCTTCACCGACGATTCCACCCTGGTGGCGCACGATTGCGCGCTCGTGGGCAACCCTTCGCACAGCGGCATCGACGATCTCGAGCGCGAATATCCGCGCGCGCTGCTCGACCGCGTCGTGCTGTACCACTACGCCTCCGCCACCGACGGCGACACGCTGCGCGCGCGCGGCTACCGCGTGGCGCGGCCGGGCGACCGGTTCGCGCTTGCGCCTCCGCGCACGCCGGGCGGCGACGTCGCCTGATGACCACCGCGATCCCACTGCGGCTGCTGCATCCCGGGCCCTCCGCGCCGGCCGACGTGCCGCCGCTCGATCGCCTCGGCCGTCCGCTGCGCGACCTGCGCCTGTCGGTGATCGAAACCTGCAACTTCCGCTGCCCGTACTGCATGCCGGAAGACGAATACCCGCGCGACGACATCGGCGACAGCGCGTCGCGCCTGTCGTTCGACGAGATCGAGCGGCTGGTGCGCGCCTTCGTGCCGCTGGGGCTGCGCAAACTGCGCCTGACCGGCGGCGAACCGCTGCTGCGCAAGCGCCTGCCGCAGCTGGTGGAGCGGCTTGCGCGCATCGACGGCATCGACGACCTTGCACTGACCACCAACGGCAGCCTGCTCGCACGCCACGCGCGGGCGCTGCGCGACGCCGGGCTGCGGCGGCTCACCGTGAGCCTGGACACGCTCGATCCGGCGCGTTTCGCGCAGCTGTCCGGCGGGCGCGGCGACATCGGCGCGGTGCTGGACGGGATCGAGGCGGCCCAGGCGGCAGGGTTCGCCGCGATCAAGCTCAACTGCGTGGTGCAGCGTGGCGTCAACGAGGACGACGTGCTGCCGCTGCTGGAACGCTTTCGTGGCAGCGGCCACATCGTGCGCTTCATCGAATACATGGACGTGGGCACCTGCAACGGCTGGCGCGCGGAGCGGGTGCTGCCTTCGCGCGAACTGCACGCGCGCATCCACGCGCGCTGGCCGCTGGAGGCGCTGCAGCCGGGCTACCGCGGCGAAGTCGCGGAACGGTATCGCTATGCCGACGGCGCCGGCGAACTCGGATTCGTCTCCTCGGTGAGCGCGCCGTTCTGCGGCGACTGCCACCGTGCACGCGTCTCGGCCGACGGAAAACTCTTCACCTGCCTGTTCGCCGGCGACGGCCACGATCTGCGCACGTTGCTGCGCACGCCCGCTGGCGACGACGCCGCGCTCGGCGAACGCATCGCCGGCCTGTGGACGCAGCGCACCGATCGCTACAGCGAAGTCCGCCAGGCCCAGCGCGATGCGGGGATTACCCGCCACGTCGAAATGTATGCGATCGGCGGCTAGGAAAATGCACCCGCACGCGACTCATGTTGCTTTCGCCCAGCGCTTGCTCGAAAGACCTTCCCCTTCGACGCGGAAAGGGTTGGGACGGCTCCTGCTCTTGCTTGTCTCGCAGACTCCAGACAGATGACGACAAAAACACCTGGCCTCACCCACATCGACGCCGCGCAGCGTCCCGCGATGGTCGACATCGGCGACAAGCAGGTCACCAGCCGCACGGCGACCGCCCGCGCCCGCGTGCGGTTCCCGCCCGATGTCGCCGCGCATCTGCGCGACGAGGCATTGCGCGTGGCGAAAGGCTCGGTGATCGACACCGCCATCATCGCCGGCACGCTGGCCGTCAAGCGCACCCACGAACTGATTCCGTTCTGCCATCCGCTGCCGATCCACGGCATCGCGTTCGCGATCGACTGGAGCGACGCCGTCACGTTGTCCATCGAGTGCCGCGTCCGCACCGAGCACCGCACCGGCGTCGAAATGGAAGCGCTCACCGGTGCCAGCGTCGCGGCGCTGACGGTGTACGACATGTGCAAGGCCTTGTCGCACGAGATCGTGCTCATGGACACGCGCCTGCTCGCCAAGCGCGGCGGCAGGCGCGACGTCGGCCCGGAGGCGGCGGCATGAAGATCGACGTGCTGTATTTCGCGAGCCTGCGCGACGCGGCGGGCGTGGCCCGGGAGCGAGTCGACACCGGCGCGGCGGATCTGGGCGCGCTGTACGACGAGTTGCGCGCGCGGCACGGCTTCGCGCTGCCGGCCGATCGCCTGCGCGCCGCGCTCGACGGCGAATTCGCGCCCTGGGACGCGCCGTTGCGCGACGGTGCGGAGGTCGCGTTCCTGCCGCCGGTGTCGGGCGGATGAGCCGGTTCGCGATCAGCGCGGCGCCGATCGACACGCAGGCGCTGCGACGCGCGCTCGAATCGCACGGCGCGGGCGCCTGCGTCACGTTCGAGGGCTGGGTGCGCGACCACCATCAGGGGCGCGCGGTGCGCGGGCTGGAGTACGAAGCCTACGCAGCGCTGGCACAGGCCGAGGGCGAGCGCGTGCTGGCGGAAGCGTGCGCGCGCTTCGACCTCGTCGCGGCGGCATGCGTGCATCGCACCGGCACGCTCGCACTCGGCGATATCGCGGTGTGGGTCGGGGTGAGTGCGGGACACCGCGATGCGGCGTTTTCCGCATGCCGCTACGTGATCGACGAAATCAAGCAGCGCGTGCCGATCTGGAAGCGCGAGAGCTACGTCGATGGCGATGCGGGGTGGATCCATCCCGACCGCACGCCGCGCTGAGCGTGGCGACGATGGCCAGCGCGCGGGCGGAGGGGTGGCAGCCCCCGCCAGCCTGACCTCGGCACCCGAATCGACCGATACCGTTGCTTCCTTCCGGACCTGGCGGAGTTTTCGATCTATCGTCGCGAGGGGACCGACGGGGGCCACCGTGGACGGTGCGGCGACTCGGCGCCAGCGGCGCCGGCGCGCGAAGGCATCGGGGAATGAGCCGTTCGACGCCTGGCCCGGACGCTTCGAGCGAAGCGGTGCGCAGGCCAGATCGCCAGCATAGCAAACCGCAGGCGTGCGCTCCAGACGGTCTTCGCGCGGTTGCATGCGGCTGCGCGCTGCGCCGCGCAGCCGCATGCCGCGTCGCATCATTTGTCGCGCGGCATGCGTGCCGCGCCGGCACGGCCATGCGATCCAACTCCGCGCCAGGCCTGCGTTTGTTCGGATGACGCCGGCGCCGGCGAAACAAAAATGGCGAAAAACGCCCGCAAATCTTGGCGCAACGCTCCAATTAGCCTACATTCGCGCTGCACCGGGCTGTCCGGGCGAAATTTCCCCAAGGAGCACACCGTTTATGAGCAAAGCCAGCAAAGCAACCAAGGCCAAGGCGCCGGCCAAGAGCGCGGCACCCAAGCCGATCAAGGAAGCGCTGAGCAAGTCCGGTCTGGTTGCGCACATCGCCGAGAACACCGGCGTGGCGGCGAAGGACGTGCGTGCCGTGATGGCGGCGCTGGAAAGCGCCGTGCACGGTTCGGTCAGCAAGAAGGGCGCGGGCGGTTTCACCCTGCCGGGCCTGTTGAAGATCTCCGTGGTCAACGTGCCGGCCAAGCCGCGCCGCAAGGGCATCAACCCGTTCACCAAGGAAGAGCAGTGGTTCGAAGCCAAGCCGGCCTCGACCAAGGTGAAGGTGCGCCCGCTGAAGAAGCTGAAAGACGCCGCGGCCTGATCCTGGCCCATCCCGCCATCGGCGGGACGCAACACCGCCGCGGCGAACCTCGTGTTCGCCGCGGCTCGTTTCGGGGTTGGCAATTCGGCGTGCCGTGCACGCGCCCTGCCGCGATCTCGCTTTGGCGGATGTCGGTCGATCCACCGCGCAACGCGGCACTCTGCGCATCCGAACTGCACCTGCTCATCCCTTGCCAGTCCAGTCGCGCTGCGCGTACCGCAGCATGTCCGCATCGCCATGCAGATCGCCGAGCGCGCGCGCCATGTCGTGCGGATTGCACCGATGCGGCGAGCCGTGACACGCCGAGGCGTGTTCCTGCGAGGAATGCGCCGCTTCTTCCGATAATGTCGCGAGCTGTGCAGCAGCGCACAGTCCTTCTCCGCAGCGGATGCGCAAATCGTCATCCGCACCGGCGGCGAAGGGATCATCACGGCCGTGCGTCGGCTTCGTAACCAGGGGACCTCCATCGAATGAACATTGCACTCCGCCTCGCAGGCGTCCTGCTGTCGCTTGCCGGGACGCATGCCGCCGCGCAGACCGTCGCCACCGAGGTGTATCTCGACCTCGACGCCAACCCGGCCACCGGCTGCAGCATCGCGACCGACGCAGGCACGGTCGCCGGCGCCGAGGTGCGCGTGCGTGCGCAGGTGGATGCGGCGTCGGCCACGGTGCAGGCCGTGGCGCGCGCCCACTGCGAGGGCGGTGTCTTCGGGGCGGAGCAGCCGCAGCCGGCCGGGTATGCGGTGGGCATCGATGCGGGCATCGACGGCGCCGACGTGATCGAGTTCTCGACGCCGCTTGCCGGACTCGGCGACGGCGGCACCGCGCTCGCCTCGTTCGTCGCGCGCGGCGGCGATGGCGGCGTCGAACGGGTGCAGGCCGCGATCGTGTTGCCCGGCACGGTCGAACCCGGCCCCGGCGCCGCGCAGCCCACGGTAATCCCCGCGTCCGGCTGGCTTGCGCTGCTTGTGCTGATCGGATTCACGCTGTGGATCGTGCGGCGCCATCCCGCGTTCGGCTCGACGTTCGCCGTCGTCGTGCTGATGGGCTCGTCGATCGCTTGGGCGTCGAATTTCATCGCCGACGGCCAGATCATCGACTGGACCGGCGTCGCGCCGGTGGCCACCGATCCGCCCGACGCCGGCGGTGACGGCGCATCCGACATCCTCGCCGCATTTGCCGCCACCGAGAGCGGCCGCCTGCACCTGCGGATGGACATACGCGATGCAAATCCCGAGGGCGCAGACAATCAGGCACCCACGCTGAACGACGCAAGCTTCGCGATCGACGAGAACAGCGCCGCGGGTAGCGTGGTGGGTAGCATCGGCGCGACCGACCCCGACGCCGACCAGACACTCGCTTATGCGATCGTCGGCGGCAACACAGGTGACGCGTTCGCGATCGACGCCGACAGCGGCCAGATCACCGTGGCCAATGCCGCCGCGCTCGATGCGGAGTTGGCGGCAAGCGTGTTGCTGCTGATCGAGGTCACCGATGACGGCGAGCCGGCGCTGAGCGCCAGCGCCACGGCAACGATCACCGTGACCGACATCAACGAGGCGCCGCAGCTGGACGATCTTGCGTTGTCGGTGGCCGAGCATGCCGCGCCCGGCGTCGTGGTCGGCACGGTCGTCGGTACCGATCCGGACACGAATGCGCCGAACGACGCGCTGCTCTACGCCATCACCGCCGGCAATACCGGCAACGCCTTCGCCATCGATGCGGACAGCGGCGCCATCCGCGTGGCCGACAGTGCGCAGGTCGATCTTGCCAACGCCCCGTTCGTGCTGACGGTGCGGGTCACCGACGGCGGCACGCCGCCGCTGGACGACAGCGCGACGGTCACCATCGAGGTGTCGGACGAGAACGATGCACCGGCCTTCGGTCAGGCCACCTACGCGTTCTCCGTGGACGAAAACAGCGCCGCCGGCACGCCGGTCGGCACGGTGTCGGCGAGCGATCCGGATGCGGGCGATGCGCTCACCTACACGATCGCCGGCGGCAACACCGGCAACGCCTTCGCGATCGACGCGGCGACGGGCGCCATCGTCGTGGCGACGGCATCGGCGCTCGACGCCGAAACCGTGACGGACATCAGCCTCGTCGTGACGGTCAGCGACGACGATGCTCCGGCGCGGACGGACACCGCCACGGTCAACGTGACGGTGATCGATCTCAACGAGGTGCCGGTGCTTGCGGACGCGTCGTTCAACGTGGCGGAAAACAGCGCCTCGGGCACCGTCGTCGGCACGCTCGATGCCTCCGACCCGGATGCCACCGCGCCGTTCGCCACCCTCGTCTTCGCGATCACGGCGGGCAACGACGCAGGCACGTTCGCGATCGATGCCGGCACCGGCGTCCTGTCGGTGGCGGATGCGGCGGCGCTCGATTTCGAGAGCGGCGCGGCCTTTGCTCTGACGGTGACGGCCACCGACGGCGGCGGATCGAGCGCGACCGCGCAGGTGACCATCGCCACGACCGATGTCAACGAAGTGCCGGTGTTGTCCGATACCGCGCGCAGCGTGCTGCAGAGCAGCGCCGTCGGGACACCCGTCGGTGCGCCGGTGAGCGCCAGCGACCCGGACACGACGGCGCCGAACAACACGCTGACCTACGCGATCACGGGCGGCAACGAGGACAACGCGTTCACGATCGACCCCGCCAGCGGTCAGCTCGCCGTCGCGAGCAGCGCTCCGCTCACGGCAGGCGCCGCATTCGCGCTGGTCGTCGGCGCCACCGACGGCGGCGGTCTGTCCGACAGCGCCACCGTCACCGTCGACGTCATCGACGTCAACGACGCACCGAGCTTCGTGGCCGGTCCCGCGCAGAACGTGCTCGAGGACGCAGGTCCGGTGTCCGTGCCGTGGGCGACCGCCATCGACGACAACGATCCCGGCAACCAGGCGCTGACCTTCCTCGTGTCGAACGACAACGCTGCGCTGTTCGGCACGCCCCCCACGATCAGCGCCGGCGGTGTGCTGAGCTACGCACCCGCAGTCGATGCCAACGGCACGGCCACGGTGACCGTGGTGCTGCAGGACGATGGCGGCACGGCGAACGGCGGCGCGGACACGAGCGCGCCGCAACTGTTCGAAATCACCGTCGCGCCGGTCAACGATGCGCCGGGTTTCGTCGCCGGCGGCGACCAGACCGTGAACGAGGATGCCGGTGCGCAGAGTGTCGCGGGCTGGGCGTCCGCGATCTCGCCCGGACCTGCGGACGAGGCGAGCCAGTCGGTGACGTTTGTCGCCAGCAGCGACAATCCGGCGCTGTTCGCGGTGCCGGTTGCCGTGACCCCCGACGGCACGCTGACCTACACCCCGGCGGCCGACGCCGACGGCGTGGCCACCGTTTCGGTGCAGGCGATGGACGACGGTGGCAGCGCCAACGGCGGCATCGACACCAGCCCACCGCAGACCTTCACGATCGGCATCACCGCGGACGACGACGCACCGGTGGCCGTGGCCGACACGGCCACCGTGTCCGAGGACAGCGCGGCCACCGCCATCGACGTGCTCGCCAACGACACCGATATCGACGCGGGCCCGATCGCCATCGCCGCGGTCACGCAGCCGGCGAACGGCACGGTGGTGCCCACCGGCGGCACCGGCCTCACCTACCAGCCGGCCGCGAACTACTGCAACGCGCCGCCCGGCACCGCGCCCGACACGTTCACCTACACGCTGACGCCGGGCGGCAGCAGTGCCACGGTCTCGGTGCTCGTCACCTGCGTCGACGACGCGCCGGTGGCCGTGGCCGACGCGGTCACCGTGACCGAGGACAGCGTGGCCACCGCCATCGACGTGCTCGCCAACGACACCGATGTCGACGCGGGGCCGATCGCCATCGCCTCGGTCACGCAGCCGGCAAACGGCACGGTGGTGCCCACCGGCGGCACCGGGCTCACCTACCAGCCGGCCGCGAACTACTGCAACGCGCCGCCCGGCACCGCGCCCGACACATTCACCTACACGCTGACGCCGGGCGGCAGCAGTACCACGGTCTCGGTGCTCGTCACCTGCGTCGACGATGCACCGGTGGCCGTGGCCGACACGCCGTTCGTGGCCGAAGACACGCCCACCGTCCTGGGCGTGCTCGTCAACGACACCGATGTCGACGGTGGGCCGAAAACCGTCGCCACCGTCACGCAGCCGGCAAACGGCACCGCCGTCATCACTGGCGGCATCTGGATCACCTACGAGCCGGACCCGGACTACTGCAACACGCCGCCCGGCACCGCACCGGACACCTTCACGTACACCGTGGCGCCGGGAGGCAGCAGCGCGACGGTGTCGGTTGCGGTCACCTGCGAGGACGACGCGCCGGTCGCCGTAGCCGACGCGGCCGTCGTCGCACAGGACGCCGCCCCCACCGCCATCGACGTGCTCGCCAACGACACCGATGTCGACGGCGGTCCGCGCTCGATCGCCTCGATCACCCAGCCAGCCAACGGCACCGTGGCGATCACTGGTGGCGGCACCGGAGTGAACTACACGCCCGACGCCGGCTACTGCAACACGCCACCGGGCACCACGCAGGACACGTTCACCTATGCCCTGACGCCGGGCGGGAGTTCGACCACGGTCTCGGTGGCGGTGATGTGTCCGCAGGAAGTGGTGATCACCAGCGACGGCGCCGGCGACATGGCCGAACTCGATTTCCCCGGCGGCGGAACGATTCCGGTGACGGACGTCGATGCCACGGCTCCGATCGGAAATCCGCCGATCGTCTATTCGCTGGCCGGCGGCGCGGACCAGGCGAGCTTCAGCATCGATCCCGCGAGCGGCGTGCTCGACTTCGTCGCGCCGCCGCCGCTGGACCCGGCGGGCGACGCCGACGGCAACAACGTGTACGAGGTCACGGTCCGCGCCGCGAGCGACACGCTGGAAGACACCCAGCAGCTGAGCATCACCATCGTCCAGGGCCTGGCGGTGACGGCCAAGTACGTCGTCATCATGCGCAGCGACGAGACCACCAATCTCGACGTGCGCGTGCTGGACGTCAACGGCGACGTGGACCCCGGCGCGCCGTACACCATCGACTACACCAGCAGCGCCATCGACATCAGCGCGACCGGCCAGATCACGGTGCTCACCCCCGGGCAGAGCAGCACGCAGGTGACCATCTCCAGCCCCGGTCGCACCCCGTGGGTGGCGTGGGTGGCGGTGCGCAACGTGATCGACATCGCCAGCCCGCATCTGTCGAACCAGAGCATCGCCGCCAGCGACGACTTTTCCGCCGTGGGCAGCAACATCGGCACGCCCACCACCAGCTACTACGCCGACATCTATCGCCTCACGCTCGCCGCAGGCGACGAGGTTGAAGTGACGATGGACACCGGCGACGATCTCGACAGCTACCTGCTGATGGCAAACGCGCAGGGCTTCCTCGTGGCCGGCAACGACGACGACGACAGCGGCGCGCTGGGCGTGGGTTCGCGCATGATCTACACCGCGACCGAAAGCGGCGTCTATTTCATCGAGGCGTCGACCTTCAACGGGCTGGACACCGGCAACTACACGCTCGCGGTCAACGTCACTCCCGGCGTGGTCGATCTGGGTGCCTACGCGCTCAATGGCTCCTGCGGCGTGCTCGGGAGCCAGGGCCCGGGGTTCACCCTCACCGCGGGCCCGACCACGCCGCTGCCGGCCGGCACCACCGTCCTGACGACGGTGACCGGGGTCGCGAACTCGGGCGTGTGGTCCGTGACCGGAGGCACCGCCAGCGTGGCCGTCGTGTCGCCCACCGTTCGCCAGATCACGCTCACCGCGCCGCTGCCGGCGGGACAAACCATCCAGTTGCGCACCACGCTGTCGATCACGGTGGCGTTCTCGCTGGCCGGGAGCACCACCTTGCCGGCCGGTCACGTGGGTACGGGCGGCAAGCCGACCGGGGCCGTGACGTCGACGCTGGTGCTGTGTTCGACCAGTTGACGGACATTCCCGCCGGGTCCGCGCCGGCGATGTGCGCTGCCCGTGCGGTTGTGCGGGCAGCGCCGTGTGAGCGTGCGGCGCGCCGCTCGCTGATGTTGTCGACGGCGGCGCGGCAGGCACTGCGTGTGGACGCGACAGCTGTGCGTAAGCGGAGATCGGCAGCGAGGGCACGGGGCGAACTGCCGCGGCACGGAGCGATCGCGAGATGCCCGATCGTGCGCACGCTGCCGACGGACCGGCAGCGCAAGAGAAGTGGCGGAGAGAGAGGGATTCGAACCCTCGAGACGGGGTTTAGCCGTCTACACACTTTCCAGGCGTGCTCCTTCGACCGCTCGGACACCTCTCCGCGAGATGGCGCGCGCGTCCTGACGGACGGCGGCAGCCGCGCATCATAGCCGTCCGCGGACGCTCCGACAACCGCGACCCCGCGCCCGCGAGGCGCGAGGATGCCGAACGACACTGCCCGCCGCGCCCGTCGTCGGGCAGACTCCGCGCATCCAGGACGGGGAGCCGAGAGCATGGCGCGTTGCGGCAGCTGGCTGGTTCGATCGATGGCATCGCTGGGGCTTGCGACCGCGTGGCTGCCGGCGCACGCGACCTGCCTGGGCGACGCCGATGCACTCGCCGCGTTCGCGGCCACACGGTCCGGTGGATTCGAGACGCCCGACGATGCGCGGCGCAACGCCACCGCGCTCGCGCTGCTCGAGTGTCTCGGCGATCCCGATCCTGCGGTGCGCGACGGACTCGCGTTCGAAGCGCTGTCGGCCTGGTTGCGCGCGCCCGCACTCGATGTGCAGACGCAGCGCGCCATGCTCGAACGCCTCTCGGCGATGGTGCGGACACCGCAGGACGACAGCGACGGCCTGCGGCCGCCGTTCGCCGCACTGGTGCTGTCGGAGGTGGCACGCACGGACCGGGTCGCCGCGTGGATGACGCCGGACGAGCGCGCGGCGCTGGTCGAGCTGGCCGCGCGCTACGTGGAAACACTGCGCGACTACCGCGGTTTCGACGCGCGCGACGGCTGGCGTCACGGCGTCGCGCACGGTGCCGATCTGCTGATGCAGCTCGCGCTGAATCCGGCGGTGTCGCCGGCGCAGCTCGAGCGCATCGTCGCGGCCGTGGCGGCCCAGGTGCCGCCGCACGGCGCCGCGTTCTACGTGTTCGGCGAACCGCAGCGGCTCGCGCGGCCGGTGCTGTTCGCCGCGCAGCGCGGACTGCGCGACGAAGCCGGCTGGACCGCCTGGTGCGCCGAACGCGTCGCCACGCTCGGCAACGATCCGGCGCTCGCGTACAGGGACACGGCCTGGCTCGCGCGCCGCCACGCACTCTTGGCCTTCCTGCAGGCGCTCTACGTCGAGAGCGACGCGAGCGGCGATCCGCGTCTTGCGCCGCTGCGCGCCGGCGCACTCGCCGCGCTCGGGACGTTGCCGTAGCGGGCGGTCACTTCGACGCGGCAGGCCCGCGTGCGGCGCGCACCGGGATCGGCACGTTGCACAGTTCGATCCTGCCGACCGGATCGATGAACCAGTCCTCTCGCCGGTTGCGCCGCGCCTCCACCAGTTGTTCGAACGCGGCGGTGTCGGTGCGGAACACCTCCAGCGCCACGCGCTCGGACTGCGGCAGCTGCGAGGCCAGGCGGATGCGCGCGATCGGCACGCGCTCGGCGGCGGTCTCGTAGAAACCGAGCGCGCCGGTGCCGCGCGGCAGCACCGACAGCAGCTCCATGCCCTGCAGCACGCGGCCGACCACGGTGATGTTGCGATCCAGATGGCGCGGCGCGTGGCCGATCACGACATAGAGCTCGGTGCCGTTGCTGCTGTCGGCCGCCATGTCGCGACCCGCGCCGACGGCGCCGTAGCAGTGTGCCAGCCAGGTGCGGCCGGTCTTCGCATCGCGACCGGCCGGAAATCCGTCGACCCAGCCGGCCTGCGGCGCGTACGAGTCGGCCTCGGGCAGGGCGGTGAATGCCAGGGTGCCATCGGCGCTGTCGAACTCGGCCGGCAGTGTTTTCGCGGCATCGCCGAGCGTGCGTGCGGTGTCCTGGCCCGCGTTCGGATCGCCCCACTGCACCACGTAGTTGTCCTGCGAACGCAGGATCGCGAGGCCATCCCAGTAGTCCTGTTTCGCGAGCTGGCGAATGTTGGCCGCATGCGCCGGCGCGAACTGCGGGGCAAGTTCGATCACCACGCGGCCGGCGGGCAGGTCCAGGTACAGCACGTTGTCGGGATCGGGCGTGCGCCAGTCGCGCGCGGTCGAGCGTTCGATGACCTCGGCGGTGGTCGGCGGCGTGCCGGCGGCGTGCGCGGCGCTGGCGCCGAGCAGGGCGAGGGCGGCGGCGAGATGGCGGATCGACGGCATCGAAGCGGCTCCTGCACGGTGGGTGCGCAGCGTAGCGCGAGGCGCATGCGTCAGTCGAAGGCAGGATCCTGCAGCGCGTCGAGCTGTTCCTGCATCTGCACGATCACGCCTTCCCAGTGGCGCGGTTCGGCGAACCACGGAAACGCACGCGGGAAGGCCGGGTCGTGCCAGCGCCGCGCGATCCACGCGTGGTAGTGCAGCAGGCGCAGCGTGCGCAGGGCCTCGATCAGATGCCGCTCGCGCCAGTCGAAATCGCGGAATTCGCCGTAGCCCTCCAGCAGCTGCTCGAACTGGCGGCGCTGCTCCGCGGCGTCGCCCGACAGCAGCATCCACAGGTCCTGCACGGCGGGGCCTGTGAGGCAATCGTCGAGGTCGACGAAGTGCGCCTGGTCGTCGCGCCACAGGATGTTGCCGGGGTGGCAGTCGCCGTGCAGGCGCAGCGGCGTCACGTCTCCGGCGCGTTGCCACGCGGCCTCGCAATGCAGGAGCAGGGCCTCGGCCAGGCGCGCGAACGAGGCCGCGAGCGTCGGCGGCAGCCAGCGCGCCTGATGCAGGTAGCGCACCGGCTCGCGGCCGAACGTGGCGATGTCCAGCCGCGGGCGATGCGCGAAGCGCGCACGCGCGCCGACCGCGTGCATGCGCGCGAGCGTGCGCCCAAGCTGCTGCAGCGTGCCGCGATGTTCCAGTTCCGGCGCGTGTCCGCCCTGCATCGGAAACAGCGCGAACCGGTAGCCGGCGTGGCGGTGCAGGGTCGCGCCACGGAGCGCGAGCGGCGCCACCACGGACAGGTCGGCGTCGTGCAGCTCCGCGCCGAACCGGTGCTCCTCGCCGATGCCCGCGTCGCTCCAGCGGCCGGGTCGGTAGAACTTCGCGATCAGCGGCGGCGCCGCGTCGATCCCGATGCGGTAGACGCGGTTCTCGTAGCTGTTGAGCGCGAGCACGCGGCCATCGGTGGCGAAACCGAGAGCGTCGACCGCGTCCAGCACCGTGTCGGGGCCCAGGTCGGCGTAAGGCGTGTCGTTGTCGGGTGCGGGAGGCCGTGTCATCCGCGCGATGCTAGCGCACCGTGCGCGCCGGTCCGCATGCCGGTGCGCCGCGCGACCTCAGGCGGCGATCGCAGCGTGCAGCGCGGGCTCGATGCACAGCCCGCGCAGCAGTTTTTCCCGGTCGCGTTCGCCGAGCGCCTGCAGCGCGGCGGCCAGCATCGAATCGAACACCGGCGGCGGCGCCGAGCGGCGGATGCCGTCGAGCAGCGCCACGCGTTCGTGCGGCGGCACGGCGGCGACGATGCCGGCGAGCGTGGGCAGCAGCTCCGGCGGCGGGATCGATGCGACCAGCGCCTGTTCGATGGCGACGAGTTCGGCGTCGTCGTAGTGCGTCCACAGCGCGGTGTTGTTGACCGTTTCCTCGTAGCGCATGTGGACGAGATTGTCGGCGATGAACTCGCCCAGTTCGTCGTAGAGGCGGTCGGCGATGCGCTGGCGCTGCGCGGGTTCGGCGCGCGCGACCTCGACGCAGGCCTGCGACAGCCGCAGCAGCGCGTCGTCGTGGTGGCCGTGTTCCTCCGCCGTGCGGCGCGAAGCGGCGGGCGAGCGCGCCTCGAGCGCGGCGTGCACGAAGGCGTTTTCGTGCGCGAGGTGGCTGCGGCACGCGGCGAGCAGGTCTTCGACCGCGCTCAGTGCGGTGTGCATGTCGTCCGGATCGGTGCAGTCCATGCGGCCGACGTGGGCGTGGGTCTGCGCGAAGGCGATGCGCAGCGCCTTGTGGATCTGGCGGTAGATATCGAAACGGGGAGCGTTCATGACGTCATCGAAAGGGGACGGGGCGACCCGGACGCGCCGGCGCAGGCGCGGGGACGGTCGCGCCGTCGCCGGACGCGGCCGGGTCGATGCGGTTGACGCGATGGGGTTGGCGATCGTGTCTTCGTCGCGGCGCACGACGGGCGTGCGTTCCGCCGCCATTCACGTCGTCGCGGCGCACGCGGAGCGTCGCCGCGCAGTACCATGCGGCCCCGTTCCCGCATCGGTGCTGCCGTGGCCTACCTGCTGGTCAAGACGTTTCATCTGGTGTTCGTCATCGCGTGGATGGCGACGTTGTTCTACCTGCCGCGCATTCTCGTCAACCTCGGCGAGGGCGGAGCGCACCCGGAGGTGCGGGCGCGGCTCGTGCTGATGGGCAAGCGGCTGTACGGCTTCGGACACAGCATGTTCGGGATCGCGCTGATCCTGGGCGCGGTGCTGTGGCTGCACTTCGGCATCGCCGGCGGCTGGCTACACGCGAAGATCGCGCTGGTGGCGCTGCTGTTCGTGTATTTCGTGCTGAGCGGGCGGCGCCTGAAGAAGATTGCCGCCGGTGGGGCGCTGCCGGATCCGACGCGGATGCGGTGGTGGAACGAGGTGCCGGTGGTGGTGCTGGCGGCGATCGTGTGGCTGGTGTTGGCGAAGCCGTTCTGAGGGGTGGATCGGGAGTTGAGCAAGAGCACTGGATCAAGAGCACCGGATCAAGATCAGGAGCCACCCCCATCCCAAGCCTTCCCCCGTCAAGAGGGAAGGGCTCAAGAGCAAGAATCAGGGCTTTTTCTTGAACGGGGCGCGTTCGCCGGGCTTGGGCTTGAACGGTCGCTTGCCGCCGTCGGCGAACGACTTCGGCGTGCCGTCCGCCTTGAATCGACTCGACGGCGCGCCACCCTCGCCACCGGCCTTGTAGCCGCCTTCGCCGCGCGGGCGCGGCGGACGGCGATCGTCGCCGCCGGGACGGCCGCGGAAGCCGCCGGGCTTGCCGTCGCGGACGTCGCCCGGACCGCGGCGGATCTTCGGCGCGAGCGGAATCTCGCCGGTGTGGCGGGTCAGCTGCAGGCGCTGGCCGCCGACGCGCACGCCCTTCAGATGCTCGAACACATCGTCCGGCATCCCGCGCGGCAGGTCGACGAAGCTGTGGTCGTCGCGGATATCGATGCGGCCGATGTGGCGCGATTCGAGCCCGGCCTCGTTCGCGATGGCGCCGACGATGTTGCCGGGCTTGACGTGGTGCAGGTGGCCCACGGCGATGCGGTAGGTCTCCAGATCGCTGTCGGAGATCACCGCGCGCCGCGCGGGACGTTCGATCAGCGGATCGTCGCTCTCGTCGCCGCGTGCGCGTTCGGGACGGTCGCGCCGCGCGCCGCGTTCGTGCGGTACCGGGCGCGCCGGCGCATCGGGCTTGAGCAGCAGCGGAACCTCGCCCTGCGCCATGCGCGCGAGCGCGGCGGCAATGTCGATGGCGGCCACGCCGTGCTCGGCTTCGTAGTCGGCGACGAGGTCGCGGAACAGATCCAGACCCTCGCTCGCGAGCGCCTCGCCGATGCGCATCTTGAAGCGCGCGATGCGTTGCTCGTTCACTTCCTTCGTGCCCGGCATCACCATTTCCTCGATCGGCTGGCGCGTGGCGCGTTCGATCGCGCGCAGCATGCCGCGCTCGCGCGGCGCCACGAACAGGATCGCCTCGCCGCTGCGCCCGGCGCGGCCGGTGCGGCCGATGCGGTGCACGTAGCTTTCGGTGTCGTAGGGAATGTCGTAGTTCAGCACGTGGCTGATGCGGTCCACGTCGAGGCCGCGCGCGGCCACGTCCGTGGCCACGAGGATGTCGAGCTGGCCGTCCTTGAGCTTCTGCACCGCGCGCTCGCGCAGCGGCTGCGCGATGTCGCCGTTGATGGCGGTGGCGGAGAAGCCGCGCGCCTCGAGTTTCTCGGCCAGTTCCTCGGTCGCCTGCTTGGTGCGGGCGAAGATGATCATGCCGTCGAACTCCTCCACCTCGAGGAACCGCGTCAGCGCGTCGAGCTTCTGCAGGCCCGAGACCAGCCAGTAGCGCTGGCGGATGTTGGTCGCGGTGCGCGTCTTGGCCTCGATCGCGACGTCGACCGGTTCGCGCAGGTAGGTCTGCGCGATGCGCTTGATCGCAGGCGGCATGGTGGCCGAGAACAGCGCGGTCTGGCGTTCGGCCGGGGTCTTCCTGAGGATCTTCTCGACATCGTCGATGAAGCCCATGCGCAGCATTTCGTCGGCCTCGTCGAGCACCATGCACTTGAGCCGGGCGAGGTCGAGCGTGCCGCGTTCGAGGTGATCGATGACGCGGCCCGGCGTGCCGACGACCACGTGCGCGCCGCGCTTGAGTCCGTGCAGCTGCACGCCGTAGGCCTGGCCGCCGTACACCGGCAGCACGTGGAAGCCGGGCAGATGGGTGGCGTACTTCTGGAAGGCCTCGGCCACCTGGATGGCGAGTTCGCGCGTGGGCGCGAGCACCAGCGCCTGCGTGGCGGCGAGTGCGGTGTCGATCTGCGCGAGGATCGGCAGGGCGAAGGCCGCGGTCTTGCCGGTGCCGGTCTGGGCCTGGCCGACGAGGTCGCGGCCGGCCAGCAGCGGCGGGATCGTGGCGGCCTGGATCGGCGAGGGCGATTCGTAGCCGATGTCGCGCAGGACACGCAGCAGGGTGTCGGGAAGGGCGAGGTCGGCGAAGCTGCCGGGGGCGTCGGAAGAGGTGGTCATCCGGTGATTATCCGCGCTTTCTGCGTCCGCAACCGTGTTTGCTGCGTAAATGAGGCGATGCGTCGGCCGATTCGCCGGACTCGCACGCGCATTGCGAAGTATGATAGCCGCCGCCGTCGGAGCTGACTTGCGCATGATCATCCTCCATCACCTCGAGAATTCCAGGTCGCAGCGCGTGCTGTGGCTGCTGGAGGAACTGGAGCTGCCGTACGAGATCGTGCGCTACCAGCGCGATCCGGACACGCTGCTGGCGCCGCAGGATCTGCGCAAGATCCATCCGCTGGGCAAGTCGCCGGTGATCGTGGACGAGGGCGTGACCGTCGCCGAATCCGGCGCCATCCTCGAATACCTGATCGAGCGCCACGGCAACGGGCGTCTCGCACCGCCGCAGAATTCGCCGCAGCGTCCGCGCTACACCTACTGGATGCACTACGCGGAAGGCTCGCCGATGCCGCTGCTGCTGATGAAGCTGGTGTTCTCGCGCATCCGCAAGAGTCCCGCGCCGTTTTTCGTCAGGCCCGTGCTGCGCGCGGTGGTCGACCGGGTGTCGAACTACTTCCTCGATCCGCAGCTGCGGCTGCATCTGGACTACATGGAAGCGGAGCTTGCACACGCCCCGTGGTTCGTCGGCGACGAATTCACCGCCGCCGACATCCAGATGAGTTTTCCGCTCGAGGCCGCCGCCAGCCGCGCCGGCCTGGACGAACGCCGGCCGCATCTCATGGACTGGCTGCGCCGCATCCACGCGCGGCCGGCCTACCAGCGGGCGCTCGAGCGCGGCGGCCCGTTCGGCCTCGGCTGAGTCGCGGCGTTCAATGCGCGTTCACGCGCAGCGCGGCTAAGTGTCTGGTTTTCGCCTGCCGATGCGCTCCTGCCGCGCACGTTGCGGCCCATCCCCGGGAGTGCGCATGTTCCGACCCGTTTCCTGCCTGGCGCTGCTTGCCGCCACCGCTGCCGTCCAAGGTGCGGACCTGCCGGCGGACATCGGCACCACCGGACAGTCGATCGACGCGTATACCTGCGACAAGATCGGCGTGCTGGAAAAATACCCGCCGGTCGTGAATTTCTATCTGGAAAACGACCTGTTCTCCGACCAGGACCAGGGCTACACCAACGGCGTGCGCCTGTCGTTCGTCTCGCCCAACCTCGTCGACTACACCTCCGATCCCTGCCTGCCGCGTGCCGGGCGCTGGCTCAACGGATTCCTCGGCCGGTTGTCCCCGGCGGAGCACGACCAGCAGAACATGGTGTTCACCATCGGCCACGCGATGTACACGCCGGTGGACTACACGCGGTCGGACCTGATCGAGGACGATCGTCCGTATGCCGGCTGGCTCTACCTCGGGGCGGCGTACAACGCGCGCATCGGCGATCATCTGCGCACCACGGAACTGAACCTCGGCATCGTCGGCCCGTCGGCGATGGCGGAGGAAGCGCAGGACCTGATCCATCATCTGCGCGGCTACCCGCGCTTCTCCGGCTGGGACAACCAGCTGCGCGACGAGATCGGCATCAAGCTCGTGCACGAGCGCAAGCGACGCTGGCCCGAGCGCGATCCGGAGTACATGTCCGAACGCTGGCAGTGGGATGCGATCTCGCACTACGGCGGCAGCATCGGCAACGTGGCCACGTACGCCAACGTCGGCGCGGAGTTCCGCTTCGGCTACAGCCTGCCGGACGATTTCGGCACCTCGTCCGCGCGCCCTGGCGGCGACAACAACGCGCCCGACGGCTCGGGCCAGCGCTGGCACACGAAGATGGGCGCGCACGTGTTCGTGTCGTTCGACGGGCGGCTGGTGGCACGCGACATCTTCCTCGACGGCAACACCTTCAAGGACAGCCACTCGGTCGACAAGAAGTACCTCGTCGCCGATGCGGCGCTCGGCGTTGCGATGAACGTCGGCGACCTGAAGGTGGCGTTCGCGCGTTATTTCCGCACCCGCGAGTTCGACGGTCAGGCGGACCGGCCGTCATTCGGCTCGTTCACGGTGTCGGGCGCGTTCTGACGCGGCGCTCGCCGCCGCATCGCATCGGCGTCGACTCGGGGTCAGCGCTTCGGGCGCAGGGTCCGCACCACCGCGCTCCGCTTCGGCGCGGCGTTGTGCGCGCGGATGAAATCGCGCACCTGCGGATACACCACCTCGCGCCAGCGACGGCCGCTGAAGATGCCGTAGTGGCCGGCGCCTTTCACCGTGAGGTGGCGCTTGCGCGCATCGTCGATGCCGGTGCACAGCGTGTGCGCGGCACGGGTCTGGCCGAGGCCGGAGATGTCGTCGAGCTCGCCTTCGATCGTGAACAGCGCACTGCGACTGATGTCTTCCGGTGCCACGCGCTGCTCGTGCACGTGCCACTCGCCCTTCGGCAGCAGATGGCGCTGGAACACCACGTCGATGGTTTCGAGGTAGTAGTCCGCGGCCATGTCGAGCACGGCGTTGTATTCGTCGTAGAACTTGCGGTGCGACTGCGCGTCCTCCAGATCCCCGCGCAGCAGGTCCTGGTAGAAGTCCCAGTGCGACTGGAAATGCCGGTTCGGGTTCATCGCGATGAAGCCGGCGTGCTGCAGGAAGCCCGGATACACACGCCGACCGTGGCCGGGGTAGTTCGGCGGCACGGTCTGGATGACGTTGTTCTCGAACCAGTACAGCGGCTTGGTGGTGGCGAGCGAGTTGACCTGGGTCGGGTTCTCGCGCGGGTCGATCGGCCCGCCCATCATGGTCAGCGACAGCGGCGTGGTCTCGCCGCCGGAGGCCATCAGCGAAACGGCCGCGAGCACCGGCACGGTCGGCTGGCAGACGCTGATCACGTGCAGCGCGTCGGCGCCGATGTGGTGGATGAATTCGCGGATGTAGTCGACGTAGTCGTCCAGGCCGAACTTGCCGGCGCCAGCCGGCACCATGCGTGCGTCGACCCAGTCGGTGATGTAGACCTTGTGGTCGGCGAGCAGCGTCTTGACGGTATCGCGCAGCAGGGTGGAGTGATGCCCGGACAACGGCGCCACCACCAGCACCACCGGATCGGCCTTCATCTCCTCGATGCCGCCGGCCGCATCGCTGAAGCGCTTGAAGCGCAGCAGGTTGCAGAACGGCTTGGCCAGCGCCACCTGCTGCAGCACCGCGCACTCGTTGCCGTGCGCGGTGACCTGGGTGATGCCGAATTCGGGCTTTTCGTAGTCCTTGCCGATGCGATAGACGAGCTCGCAGTCCGCCGCCAGGCGCGCGGCGCCCGGCAGGTGCGCGAACCAGCTGCCGGGCTGGCTGAACATCTTGGCGCCTGCCTCGGACCAGTAGGTCAGCGGCGACAGCATGGTGCGTTGGAGTTCGTGCAGGGCGTACAGCATCGGCGCGATCCGGCGTGGGGCTGGCCGGAGTCTACTGCAGCGCAGCAATCGATGCCCGCGCCCCGGCCCGGCGGAACACCTACCCGATCTGCGCGATCAGCGCCGCGCGCTGCGTCGCATCGAGCATGGGGCCGGTGCCGGCCTTGAGATTGTCGCTCTGGCGATCGGGCTTGCCCGTGGCCGGAATGACCGCCGTCACCGCCTCGTGGCTCAGCGCGAACTTCAGGAACAGCTGCGCCCACGACGTGATGCCCGCCTCGGTGGCCCACTCGGGCACGGCCCGGTCGCCGACCTTGCCGAACAGCGCGCCGTCGTCGAAGTTGCGGTTGGTCAGCACCGCGATGCCCAGATCCTTCGCCAGCGGCAGCACGCGTTTTTCCGCGCCGCGTTGCGTGACTGAGTAATTGATCTGCACGAAGTCGGGTTTCTCGGCCTGCATCACGTCCGCCAGCTGGTCCTGCGCCGATTCCACGTAGTGGGTCAGGCCGACGTATTTCACGCGGCCCTGCGCCTTGAGTTCGCGCGCGAGTGCGAGCTGGGTCTTCCAGTCGCCGAGGTTGTGGACCTGCAGCAGTTCGACGCGATCGGTCCGCAGCGACTTGAGCGTGGCTTCGAATTGCGCGAGGCCCGCTTCGCGGCCGGTCACGCCGGAAAGCTTGGTAGCGAGGAAGCACTGCGGCCGCAGGTCCTGTTCGGCCAGCAGCGCGCCCAGATTGGGCTCGGCGTTGCCGTAGGTCGGCGCGGTGTCGATGAGGCTGGCGCCGCCGGCGAAGAAGCGCTTGAGCACCTCCTTGAGCGCGGTGTACTCGGCGCTGTCGGCCGCGACCTGGAAACTGCCGGAGGTGCCCATGCCGATGACGGGCAGCGTCTCCCCGGTGGACGGGATCGCACGTCGCGCCAGCGTGCCGGTCTGGGCGAAGGCCAGGCGCGGCGCGAACGCGGCGGCGCCCGCGGCGAGGGCGGCGGCGGAAAGGAACAGGCGGCGGGTCTGCATGGCGTGGCCTCGTGCGGGCGGTCGAGCGGCGAGTAGAGCGCCGCGCGCGTGGCGATGCAAATCCTGCGAGGGCGTTTCGTCCCGCGCCGGCGTCGTTTCGTCGAATCGGGCGGCAGGCGGTGCGAGCCGTTACAATGGCGCGATTTGCAGCGTCCAACGCAGGTGGGAGCCGAATGCGGGTACTTGTGAGCAACGACGATGGGGTCGACGCGCCCGGCATCCGCATCCTGGCGCAGGGCCTGCGCGACGCCGGCCACCACGTGACCGTGGTGGCGCCCGACCGCGACCGCTCCGGCGCCTCCAACTCGCTCACGCTGGACCAGCCGTTCCGCGCAAAACAGCTCGACGACCACACATGGTGCGTGGCCGGCACGCCGACCGACTGCGTGCACCTCGCGCTCGCCGGTCTGCTCGATGAGGAGCCGGACATCGTCGTCTCCGGTGTCAACAACACCGTCAACCTCGGCGACGACGTGATCTACTCGGGCACCGTGGCCGCCGCGATGGAAGGCCGCTTCCTCGGCCTGCCGGCGATTGCGATGTCGCTCGCGCACGGCGGCGGCGAGCGGCGCTTCTACGACACCGCGGCACGTGCCGCGGTCGAGATCACCGCGCGCCTGCTGGTCGATCCGCTTCCGGCCAACACCATCCTCAACGTCAACGTGCCCGATCTTGCATGGGGCGACGTGCGCGGCTTCGAGGTGACGCGCCTGGGCCATCGCCACCGTGCCGAGCCGTGCATCCGCATGACCGATCCGCGCGGCCGCCCGATCTGGTGGATCGGCCCGGCCGGCCCGGAGCAGGACGCCGGCCCCGGCACCGATTTCCACGCGGTGCGCTCGGGCGCGATCTCGATCACGCCCATTCATGTTGACCTCACGCGCTACCAGGCGCTGGAGAAGGTGTCGGGCTGGGTCGACGGTCTCACCCAAGCGCTCAAGCCGGTCGCGTGACGGCGATGGTGCGTCTCGACCGCGAAGCGAGCGGCCTCGGCATGACCTCGCAGCGCGCGCGCGATCGCCTGATCGAGCGTCTGCGCGGCGAGGGTGGCATCCGCGACGAACGCGTGCTCGATGCGATGCGCACGGTGCCGCGGCATCTGTTCATCGACGAGGCGCTCGCCTCGCGCGCCTACGAGGACACGGCGCTGCCGATCGGCCGCGCGCAGACCATCTCGCAGCCGTGGGTGG
This sequence comes from Chiayiivirga flava, assembly GCF_014202825.1. GTDB lineage: Bacteria > Pseudomonadota > Gammaproteobacteria > Xanthomonadales > Xanthomonadaceae > Chiayiivirga > Chiayiivirga flava. The sequence continues at coordinate 524,645 of NZ_JACHHP010000004.1, forward strand.
TGGCGCGCATGACCGAGGCGCTGCTCGAATCGGGGGTGCCGCGCAAGGTGCTCGAGATCGGCACGGGATCGGGCTATCAGGCCGCGGTGCTCGCGATGCTGGTCGAACAGGTCTGCACGGTCGAACGCATCGACGAGCTGCAGCGGCTGGCGCGCAGGCGGTTCCGCAAGCTCGGCATCGACAACGTGCGCTGCCGCTACGACGATGGCCGTGTGGGCTGGGCCGAGCATGCGCCATTCGACGCAATCATCGTCACCGCCGCAACCGCCGCGCTCGACGCGGCGCTTTTGCAGCAGCTGGCGCCGCACGGCGTGCTTGTCGCGCCGATCGGCGGCAGCGGCGGGCAGCAGCTGCTGCGCCTGCGTCCGGGCGAAGCGGGTTGGCAGCAGGAACTGCTCGGCCCGGTGAGTTTCGTGCCGCTGCTCGGCGGCACTGCATGAAGCTCTTCGCGCCCATGTACGAACGCACGCTGCGCTGGGCCGCGCACCCGCGCGCGCCGGCGCTGCTCACCGGCTTGAGTTTCATCGAGGCGATCTTCTTCCCGGTGCCGCCGGAAGTGATGCTGGCGCCGATGTCGCTCGCGCAGCCCGGACGTGCGTTCCGCTTCGCAACGCTGAGCCTGCTCGGATCGCTCGTGGGCATGTTCATCGGCTACGCGATCGGCTATTTCGCGCTGGAACTCGCCATGCCGCTGCTGGAACGCGCCGGTTACGCCGAGCATTTCGACGACATCAAGCGTCAGGCCGCCGAGAACGGCTTCTGGCTGCTGCTGATCGCCGGATTCACGCCGATTCCGTTCAAGGTGTTCACGCTCGCGTCCGGCGCGGTGGGCATGCCGCTGCTGCCGTTCTTCTTCGGCGCGCTGATCGGGCGCGGCAAGCGCGTGTATCTGGTGGCCGCGGCGATCCGCCTCGGCGGCGCGCGCGCGGAGGCCATGCTGCGCAGGCACGTCGAGCCCATCGGCTGGATCGCGCTGGTGCTGTTGGCGGGCCTCGTCGCGTGGCTCGTGGTGCGCGGAGGCGGCGCATGACGCGCGCCGATCTTCACCAGCCGCGCACGTGGGCGCTCGCCGCGCTGGCGTGCGTGTGCATGGTGCTGGCGGCATGTTCGGCGCGGCCGCGGGCGGTGGTGGTGGATCGCAGCGTCGATCGCAACGTGCCGTCGTCGTCCGCGCCGCGTTCGCAGCCGGCCCGCGGCGACTACACGGTGCGGCGCGGCGACACGCTGTACGGCATCGCATTCCGGCACGGCCTCGATTTCCGCGATCTCGCGCGGCGCAACGGCATCGCCTCGCCGTACACGATCTACCCGGGCCAGCGCCTGCGCCTGAGCGGCAGTGCGGTCGCTGCGGCACCGGGACCGGCGCCGACCACGACCGCACCACGCCCGGCGCCGCCGCGACCGACGGCGCCGGGCAGCGCGGCGCCCGTGCGTCCTCCCGCCGCGACACCTGCGACCGGCACACCCGTCGCATCGACGCCGCCCTCCGCTGCGGCCCCCGCGACGCCGCCGCCCGCGCCCGTCACCACGCCCGTCGCGGGCGGACCGAGTCGCAGCGTGCAGGGCCTCTCGTGGCGCTGGCCCGCGAGCGGGCAGATCGTCGGCAAGTACGTCGCGGGCGACCCGACGCGCCAGGGCCTCAACATCGCCGGCAGCGCCGGCCAGGCCGTGAACGCGGCGGCCGACGGCGAAGTGGTGTATTCGGGTTCCGGCCTGATCGGCTACGGCGAGCTCGTGATCATCAAGCACTCCGACACCTTCCTCTCCGCCTACGGCCACAATCGCAAGCGGCTGGTGGCGGAAGGCCAGAGGGTGAAGGCCGGACAGCAGATCGCCGAAATGGGACGCAGCGGCGCCGCGCGCGACATGCTGCATTTCGAGATCCGCAAGAATGGCAAGCCGGTGGATCCGATGCCGTTCCTGCCGGCGAGATGATCGGAGCGACGGTCTGATCGAGTGGCCCTACTTGATCGAAGTCCCGGCATCAGCCCCTCTCCCTGCGGGAGAGGGGTTGGGGTGAGGGTGCGTGACGCAACCGAGGAAACAACCGGCCTCGACCGTTCCGAACGTATTGCGCCCGGAACTAAGGGCCTCATTCTTCGCCTGCTCTGCAATAGAGAATCCAGCGAAACGGCTCTGCCCGAACCCTTATGTCTTCGCCCCTCGCTATTGTCGAGGTGCCGAGAGCCGGCCAGCCCACCCGATAGACCCTGGGTCTTGCGACCGTGGATGAGC
>NZ_JACHHP010000005.1 GCF_014202825.1 Chiayiivirga flava
AGCGCCGCCGTCAGCGTCGTCTTGCCGTGATCCACGTGGCCGATCGTGCCGACGTTCACGTGCGGTTTGGTGCGTTCGAATTTGCCCTTGGCCATAACGAGTGCTTCCGGTTGCTGTTGGACGAAATCCCCGCCGGCGCGGGCCGGCGGGTGTGCTTGGTTTCGCGGTGCTGCGATGTGGTGCTCATCACAGGAATCGAACCTGCGACCTCTTCCTTACCAAGGAAGTGCTCTACCGACTGAGCTAGATGAGCATGATTCCGACTGCGCCGGACGGATCCGGCGCGTGTTGCCTGCGCGGCAGCCCGGGATGGAGCGGGAGACGGGAATCGAACCCGCACCATCAGCTTGGAAGGCTGAGGTTCTACCGTTGAACTACTCCCGCACGGGAACTTTCGCTCTGGAGCCCGGGTGCAGTGCGCCTTGATTTCTCTGGTGGAGGGAGGTGGATTCGAACCACCGAAGGCGTGAGCCAGCAGATTTACAGTCTGCCCCCGTTGGCCGCTTGGGTATCCCTCCGGAAAAGAGCCGCCAATTCTCAACCGTCGGGGCGGTGTTGTCAATGCGCCGACGACAGATCATTCCGCCGCAACGGGCGGGCGGACGCCGGGGCTAGTCGTCGGACCCGGCGAGCGCGCGTTCGATGCGGCCGCGCAGGGGCGCGCCGGGCGGCAGGCCGGCGACGGCGGCGCGCAGGGACGCGAGCTCGCGCGCCAGTGCGGGCGCGTCGCCCGCCTGTCGCGCCGTGGCGGCGAGGCCGAGGCGGACGGTCAGCGTGGCGTCGTGCGTGGGACCGAGCCTGGGTTCGGCGATGGCGAGCGCCGCGGCGTACTCGGCCCGGGCTTCGTCGATGCGGCCTTGGGCACGCAGGGCGTCCGCCACGTCGGTGTGCCGGTCGGCCAGACGCGGGTGGCCGGGCGGAAGTGTCCGCTGGCTGCGCGCGAGCACGTCGCGCAGCAGGGCGAGCGCGTCGTCGCCGTGGCCGGTGGCGAGCAGCAGACGCCCGAGCCCGGCCTGGGCGTTGAGCGTTTCCGGGCCGTCGGGGCCCTGCAGATCGGTGCTCAGGGCGATGGATTGGCGACTGGCGGCGGTGGCGGCGTCGAAGCGCCCGAGGTTGCGCAGCACGCGCGAGCGGTTCTGCTGCACGTAGGCCAGTTCGGTCCGCCAGTCGCCCTCGGCACCGGCGAAAATGCGCTGCGCAACGTCGAGCACGTCCAGGGCGTCGGCGTTGCGTCCCTGCTGCACCAGCGCCACACCGAGATTGATGCGCGAGCGGGCGGCGCGCGGATCGTCGGCGCCGTAGAGCTGTTCGCGGATCCGCAGGCTTTCCCGGATCAGCGCTTCGGCGCCGGCCACGTCGCCACGCTCGCCGACGACGGCGGCCAGCGTGGCGAGGCGCAAGGCGCGGGTGTTGTGCGGCTTGTCGTAGACGCGTGCGTCGATGGCCACGGCTTCGCGCAGCGAGGCTTCGGCCTGGTCGAGGCGGCCGAGCCGGCGCTGTGCCTCGCCGATGTTCCCGAGCGACTGGCTGATCTCGTCGTGCACGCCGTCGTAGGCGGCGCGACGCAGGGCGAGCGCCTCGCCGTGCACCGCGAGTGCCTCGTCGAGGCGGTTGGCCCGATCGAGCACGTATCCGAGGCTGGTCAGCGCGCCGGCCACGCGCAGCCCCGGCGGCTGCTCGACGGCACGGCTCAGCGCCACGGCGCGGCGCAGGTCGGCCTCTCCCTCCGCCGTGTCGCCGGCCAGCGCCAGGACGACGCCGCGCAGGCCGCGCACATTGGCCTCCCGCACGGCGTCCCCCGGCGGCACGCGCGCCAGGGCCTCGTCAATGAGCACGCGCGCGTCGGGCAGGCGCTGGCGCAGACGGGCGACGCGGGCCAGATCGACGAGGTTGTCGACCAGGCGACCCGGATCCTCGTCCGGTGCGGCGCGGCGCAGTGCGATGGCCTCGGCCAGCAGCGGCTCGGCCTCGTCGTGCAGGCCCAGGCGCAGGTGGATGTGGCCGAGCACGCCGAGCATGTCCGCGCGCAGGCGTGGCTGATCGGCGAAGTCGGTGCGGGCGCGGACCCCGCCGCGGGCGAGCAGTTCGCGTACGTCGGGCACCTCGTCGACGGCGCCGCCGGGCGTGGCGGATTCGAACAGCCCGGTCAGGTAGGCCTGGACGGCATTGGCACGCGCGGCCTCGAACACCGCCTCGCGCGAGCTCATCCACACGCCGATGCTGCCGAGCACCAGCGCAAGACTCGCCACGAGGAACAGCGCCACCGCCACCCGATTGCGCGCGACGAACTTGCCCAGGCGGTAGCCGGGCCCGTTGCCCGAGATCCGCACCGGTGCGCCCGCCAACCAGCGCGACAGATCGGAGGCGAAGGCCTCGACCGAGCCGTAGCGCCGTGCCGGTTCCTTTTCCAGCGCCTTGCCGACGATGCGCGACAGGTCGCCGCGCACGCGCTTGCGATAGCTGCGCAGGCTGCTGCCGCGCTGCGCCAGGCGGACCTCCTGCGCCGCCGGATCGGCGGCGAGCGCATGCATCAGGGACTGCGCCGGCGTCTCGCGCACGCTGCGCTCCGCCGCGCCGGCGTCGTGCCGTTCCACCGGCACGGGCAGCGCGCCCGCAAGCAGCTCGAACAGGATCACGCCGAGCGAGTACACGTCCGCGCCCACGCCGACATCGCCACCACCGAACTGCTCGGGCGCCGCGTATTCGGGGGTCAACGCATAGCGCCCGCCGACCGCGGTCAGCGCCGCGTCCTCGTCGCCGCCGAGCAGGCGCGCGATGCCGAAGTCGAGCAGGCGCACCGCGCCGGTCTCGTCGACCAGCACGTTGGCCGGCTTGAGATCGCGGTGGATCACCAGCTGCCCGTGCGCGTACTGCACCGCCGCGCACACGTCGAGGAACAGCCGCACGCGCTCGCGCAGGCCGAGGCGGCGCGCGTCGCACCAGCGCGTGATCGGCTCGCCGCGCACGTAGTCGAGCGCGAACCAGGGCCGTCCGTCCGGCGCCACGCCGCCGTCGATGAAGCGTGCGAGGTTGGGATGCGAGAGGCGCGCGAGGATGCGGCGCTCGCGCAGGAAGCGCGCGTGCACGTCGTCGAAGTCGAAGCCGCGGCGGATCAGCTTGAGTGCGACGTCCTGCACGAAATCCGCGTCCTCGCGGGTGCCGCGGTAGACCACACCCATGCCGCCGCGGCCGAGACGTTCGCGCACGCGGAACGGGCCCAGGCGGGTGCCGACGAGGGCATCGCCGGGCGGCGCGGACGCGTCGTCGGCGCCGTCGTCCTCGCTGGCGCCGATGCGTTGCAGGAGCGCGTCGACGCGCGCGCGCAGGGCGGCGTCGCCGTCGCAGAGGCGGGCGAGGAAGGCGTCGCGGTCGATGTCGTCGGCGTCCAGCGCGTCGCGCGCGATGCGCAGCGCGCGGCGCTCGCGCTCGTCGATCGGCGGCGGCGCGGCCATGACGGCGTCAGCCCGTCAGGCGCTCGCGCAGCCACTCGCGCGCAGCGGCCCAGTCGCGGTGCGCGGTGCGTTCGGTGACGCCGAGCGTCTGCGCCACCTCGGCCACCGTGAGCCCGACGAAGTAGCGCAGCTCCACCACGCGGGCCATGCGTTCGTGCGCCGATTCGAGCTCGGTGAGCGCCTCGTTGAGCGCATCGAGATCGGTGCCGTCGGGAATCGGCAGTTCGAGCATGTCGGTGAATTCGTCCCGATGCCAGCCGCCGCCGCGCTTCTGCGACGCCGCGGCGCGGGCGCGGTCCACCAGGATCTGCCGCATCATGCGTGCGGCCACGTTGAGCAGGTGCGCGGGGCTTTCGAAATCGGCCGCGCGCACGCCCAGCACGCGCAGCAGCGCCTCGTGCACCAGCGCGGTGGTCTGCAGCGTGGCGTGCCCGGGCGTGCCGCGCAGCACGCTTGCGGCGAGGCGGCGCAGATCGGCATAAATCAGCGGCAACAGGCGCTCGAGCGCGTGCGCATCGCCCTCGCGCCAGCGCCGCAGCAAACCCTCGATGGTGTCGTCGGACGCGCCCATGCCGACGCGAAGGTAGCCGCTCCGCCGCGCGCTTGCCAGCCGCGCCCGGCCACGCGCGGCCGCCACCCGTCCACGCGCCAGCACTACAGCCGCACCAGTTCGACGCGACGGTTGCGCGCGCGCCCCTGTTCGTCGTCGTTCGAGGCGACCGGCTCGGCCATGCCGGCGCCGCGCGCCTGCAGGCGGCCTGCGGCGATGCCGTGCTGCGCGGTCAGCGCACGCACCACGGCGCGTGCGCGGCGCTCGGACAGGTCGAGGTTGTGTTCGGCGCTGCCCTGCGCGTCGGTGTGGCCGACCACGGCCACGCGCAGCGCCGGATCGGCCTGCAGCAGCCTGGCGATTTCGGCGATCGTGCGCGCCGAATCGGGTTTGACGACGTCACGATCGGTGTCGAAGAACACCCCGTACAGGCTGATGCGACCCGCATCGGCGAGCGTGCTGCGCATTTCCTCGGCGCCGACGAAGCGGATCATGTCCGTGTCCATCGCCTCGGCCGTTTCCACCACGCGCACGAAGGCGTAGTTGCCGCGGCCGTGCTCGGACAAGGCGATGCCGGCGTACACCGCGCCCTGTGGCCGCGCCAGCTTCGCCAGCAGGTAGCGGGCGTTGTTGCCGAAGTAGTTGCGGATGAAGTCGCCGTTCAGGCGCGGCAGTTCGGGCGATGCATCGAAGGCGTTGCCGAAGTCGTACGGCGCGGTGCCGCTGTTGCGGTTCGCGTAGCAGCTGCCATCGGACGTGGCGCAGGTGAAGACGATGGAAAACCCCCTGGCCTCGAGGCTGGACTCGTAGTTGCGCAGGACTTCCAGCGTGGAGCGGCCCGCCGGCAGGCTGTAGTAGTGCAGCGACGTCTTGCCCTCGAGCGTGATCCAGCCCGGTGCGCCGGCCGCGCGGGGACCGCCGATCGGACCATCGATCAGCCCGACCTCGTCGTAGTCCGACTGGAACTCGCCCACCGGCTCGGCCCCGGCATAACGTCCGACCAGCGGATGGTCGGCGGCGGCCGCGACGGCGGCGAACGCCAGCGCGGCGGCGAGCGCGATGCACTGTTTCCACGGATCGGGTCGGCTCATCGTTGTGCTCCTTGGGATGGACTGCTGCCAGCTACGCAATCCCGTGCACGAAGCTGACATCGCACACGTCCATGTCAGCTTCGGACGCCGAATTGCGTCATGTCGGATGCGGACGTCGTGCCTTCCGGGGCGCACGCATGCGGCGCGGCGCGGACCGCGCTAGCATCGTGCTGCGCCCGGGACGGCACACCCGCTTCTCCCCGACCCTCAAGCAAGGTCCGTCATGCGTGCAGTCGTCGTTCCGTTCGTTCCCGCCCTCGCCGCGACGCTCGGCGTCGCGCTTGCGCTGTCCGTGGCCTCGCCCGCCGTCGCGGGCGGGCCGGCCTACGAGGCCCAGGCACGCTCGCTCGTGTCCGGCGGGCAGACCCGCCACTACCTGCTGGCGACACCGACGGCCGCACCCGCCGGTCCGCTGCCGCTGGTGATTTCGCTGCACGGCGACGGCGGATCCGGCGCCGGCATGCGCGCCGCGCTGCCGCTGGAGGCCGCGGCCGCGGGCGCCGCCGTCTTTGCCTATCCGGACGCGGCCGGCGGCACGTTCGAGTACTGGAACGATGCCGGCCGCCAGCGCGAAGCGACGTTCGTCACCGACCTCATCGCCGCCCTCGATGCCGAGCTCGACCTCGACACCGGCCGCGTCTACCTCGCGGGCTTCAGCGGCGGCGCGACGATGGCCAACGCGCTCGGTTGCCGCCTGGGCGACGCCGTCGTCCGCAAGCTCGGCATCCATTCGGGCTCGCTCTATCCGGTGCAGGTTGCGCCCGGCGTGAACGACTTCGGCTACACCGGCAATGGCGGCGTCGACTGCGACCTGCCCGGCGCGATGCTGGTCTGGGGCACGAACGATGCGACGCCCGGCGTCGACTACGCCACCGGCCAGAACATCCGCGACAACCACACCGCCACCCAGCAGTGCGAGGCCACGACCACGCCGACGACGCCGGCTCCGTGCGTGGCCTACGCCGGCTGCGCGCAGCCGGTCGAATGGTGCGCCGTCGCGGGTCTGGGCCATGCGGTATGGAACCAGGCCGCCAGCGCGATGTGGCGTTTCTTTGCCGCCGATGCGTCCGGCCCGGTCGATCCGCCGGGCGCACTGTGGGGCGACGGGTTCGAAGGCGGCGCGGCGCCCGCGCCGACGCGCTGGGTGGGTGGCTACCACGTCGGCTACGAGCGCAACCTCTACCCGGTGGCCGACATCGATTTCGATGCGATCACGCACCTGATGGTGGGCCGCGTGATCCCGAACGCCGACGGCACGCTCGCTCGCCACTTCGACATCGACAACGTCAACGGTCCGCTCTGGGCGCAGTCGGCGATCGATGCGGCGCAGGCCGCCGGTCGCAAGGCGATCCTCATGGTCGGCGGCGCCGGGGAAATCGCCGGCTGGCGCGCCGCCGCGGACGACGGCACGCGCGCGGCCTTCGTCGCCAACCTGCTCGACGCGGTCGACGATTTCGGTGCCGATGGCCTGGACATCGACTGGGAACCGCTCGACACCCAGGACCACGCCGACGTGCTCGCGCTGCTGCAGGCGCTGCGCAGCGCGCGCCCCGGCCTGCTGCTGACGATGCCGGTGATGTGGATCAACAGCAACATCGAGTGGAATCCGCGCCCGGTCGGCGAAGCCGCATTCCTCGCCGCGGCGGCGCCGCTGCTGGACCAGGTCAATGTGATGACCTACGAAATGGCCGCAGCGTACGAGGGTTGGCACAGCTGGTTCGCCTCGCCGCTGTACGGCGAGGCGGCCAATACGCCGAGTTCGGTGGAAAGCAGCGTGGCGTACTACCGTGGCGCGGGCGTGCCGGCGGCAAAGCTCGGCATCGGCATCGGTTTCTACGGCAACTGCTTCCGCGGCGTGAGCCAGCCGCGGGTGCCGGTGGTCCCGGGCAATTTCGTGGTCAGCGACGGCGCGATGAGTTACCGCAACATCGTGTCGAGTTACGCGCCGGCGATGACGGCGCACTACGACGCGGTGGCACGCGCGCCGTGGCTCGGCTCGGCGGCGATGGCCGGGCCCTCGCAGTGCAACCTCGTCACCTACGAAAACGCCGCATCGATCGCGGAAAAAGCGGCGTTCGTCGACGCCGAAGGCCTCGGCGGCACCATCATCTGGACCGTCGGGCAAGGGCACCTTCCCGACGCGCCGGCGGGGCAGCGGGATCCGCTGCTCGATGCGGTGCGGGAGGGGTTTCTCGAGTAGCAGAACGCGCGCAGCACGCCTGTATCCGGCCACACCCCGGCTTCTCGGGAAAGGTGCCGGCAGGCGACTGGGTGGTCGGGCGGTAGTTGCCGGACGTGTAACTTCTCGTTGCTCAGAATGCTGGTCGCAGCCAGAGCACTGAATTTGCGCCGAGCGACGGCGCAGTGAATCAGTGCCGTCGGACACATCGCTCCCGGCGATGACACGGCCCCGCACACAGAATGGGGGCGACGCTACTGTCGGCGAAAGCCGCCTGATGACCCGCCTATCCGCAACTATCGCTGACTGCGACAATCGATGCCCGGTTCCCGCACGGCGGAGCATTCGCTCGATGTCCTTGGAAAAGCAGGCCCAACGTTTCATCGAAGCCCTGGATGATCTGGGAGGCTCGGCCGGCAACGGGAGTTTGAGCAACGCCTTGGGCTGGACCGACGGCACTTACCAGCGGGTCAAGGCGCATCTCATCGGTGAGGGAAGGATTGTCGTGGGGCGCGGGCGCGGCGGCTCGGTTGCATCGACCAGCAAGGTGAAGATGGCAACACCTACCGAAGTGCCTGTAAGCGCCGTGAGGAACAAGCCCGCAACACCTCGCACCGGCGGTTCGACCGGTTACGGCCAGGCCTTCAACGCCATCGACAAGGCGATGCGCAACGACGAGGGCCTGGCCTCGGAGCTGGATTACGCTGAGCAGACCTCGTGGCTGCTGTTCCTCAAGTACCTCGACGACATGGAGCACGAGTGGGCCGACGAGGCCACGCTGCAGGGGAAGGCCTACACGCCGATTCTGACCAAGCCCTACCGCTGGCAGGACTGGGCCGCGCCGAAGACCGATGCGGGCAGGCCCGACCCCAACGCGCGCACCGGCAGCGACCTGATCGAGTTCGTCAACGGCAAGCTGATTCCGCACCTCAAGTCGTTCAAGGACAGCCGCGTCGAAGCCGACAGCCTGCAGTACAAGATCGGCGAAATTTTCTCCGAGGTCGCCAACCGCTTCCGCTCCGGCTACACCCTGCGCGACGTGCTGCAGATCGTCGACACGCTCAGCTTCGGCAGCTCCGAGGCCAAGCACGAGCTGTCCGACCTGTACGAGACGCGCATCAAGCGCATGGGCAATGCCGGCCGCAACGGTGGGGAGTACTACACTCCGCGCCCGCTGATCCGCGCGATGATCGAGGTGGTGCAGCCAAAGATCGGCGAGACGATCTACGACGGCGCCTGCGGCAGTGCCGGCTTTCTGTGCGAAGCCTGGGAACACCTGCGCCGCGACGATCTCTCGGCCAGGGACTGGGACACCCTGCAGCGGCGCACTTTCCATGGGCAGGAGAAGAAATCGCTGGCCTACGTGCTGGGCGTGATGAACATGATCCTGCACGGCATCGAGGCGCCCAACATCCGCCACGCCAACACGCTGTCCGAAAACGTCATGGACATCCAGCAGAAGGATCGCCACGACATCGTGCTGGCCAACCCGCCCTTCGGCGGCGGCGAGCGGCCGGAGGTGCAGCAGAACTTCCCGATCCGCTCGTCCGAAACCGCCTACCTGTTCCTGCAGCACTTCATCCGCAAGCTGAAGGCCGGCGGCCGCGGCGCGGTGGTGATCAAGAACACCTTCCTCAGCAACACCGACAGCGCCAGCGTCGAACTGCGCCGCGAATTGCTCGCGAGCTGCAACCTGCACACCGTGCTCGACTGCCCCGGCGGCACCTTCCAGGGCGCCGGCGTGAAGACCGTGGTGCTGTTCTTCGACAAGGGCGCGCCCACGCGCAGCATCTGGTACTACCAGCTCGACCCCGGCCGATCCTTGGGCAAGACCAACCCGCTGAACGATGCCGACCTCGCCGAGTTCATCGCGCTGCAGAAGACCAAGGGCACCGGCCCGAAGAGCTGGAAGCTGGATGTGGCTGACGTGGATGCCGCCACCTGCGACCTCTCAGTCAAGAACCCGCATGCCCCCGAGGCCGCGCCACAGCGCAGCCCGCAGCAGATCATCGACGACATGCTGGCGCGGGATGCGGAGTCGGCGCGACTGTTGGCAAAGGTGAGAGAGATGCTGTGAGTGCATCGAACGTTTGCCCTTGGAGGAGAGTTGCCTTGGGCGACATCTTCCAGATCGGATCCAGCAAGCGCGTCATGCAGTCGGACTGGCGACCTCAAGGCGTGCCATTCTATCGAGCGCGTGAGATCGTGAAGTTAGCCCGGGATGGCTTCGTGGAGAACGATCTGTTCATCTCGGAGGATCACTTTCAGTCTCTCTGCGAAAGTGGTGGCGCTCCCCAATGTGGCGATCTCATGGTATCGGCAGTGGGCACGCTGGGGGCGTGTTATGTCGTCAGGGAGGAAGACCGGTTCTATTACAAGGACGCAAGCGTTCTACTCCTTCGCCCCAAAGCCGATCTCGATCCCCAGTTTGTCCGATACGCCTTCCTCTCCAAAGAATTGCTGTCGCAAGTCGAAGCAGGCGAAGGAGCGACGGTCGGTACGTTCACCATCGAGCGCGCCCGGAAAGCGACGATCCCCTTCCCGCCGCTGGACGAACAGAAGCGCATCGTCGCAGCGCTGGATCAGGCCTTCGCCGCCCTCAACCGCGGCCGCGCCAATGCCGAAGCGAACCTGGAGGCAGCGGAGAGACTGCGTCAGGACGCGTTGGATGCGAGCTTCAGCACCATCGCGGCACAGTCTGCATCGGTCGAACTGCAGGAGGCCGTGCATCCCGATTGCGGCCTGTCTTACGGAATCGTCCAGCCGGGAGACGAAGTGGACGGTGGATTGCCCATCGTTCGGCCTGTCGATCTGACTCAGCGCGAGATCGGCCTCGCTGGCTTGAAACGCATCGACCCCGCAGCAGCGCGCGGCTATTCGCGCACGACACTCCAAGGCGGGGAAGTTCTGCTCTGCGTCCGTGGAAGCACGGGCATCGTTTCCGTGGCATCCCAGGAGCTGGCAGGCGCCAACGTCACACGCGGCATCGTGCCAATCCGCTTCGACCCAGCGCGAGTGCTGCGCGACTTCGCCTACTTCCAGTTCCGCTCCAGCCTGGTCAGCAATCAAATTGCAGGAAAGACCTACGGCGCGGCGCTGATGCAGATCAACATCAAGGATCTGCGTGCCCTGCGATTCCTAGTGCCTGACCTGGAAACGCAACGCGATATCGTGCGGAAGTCGGAAGCCGTTCTCGCCGACACCCAGGCCCTTTGTCGCTCTTACCAAGCCCAGCTCAGCGATATTGCCGATCTCCGCCAATCCCTACTCCAAGCCGCCTTCTCCGGTCAGTTACTCTGAGCTGATGAACACAACCGTCAACAGTCGATACGACCGCCCCTGGAAGTCCTTCGAGGAGCAGCTGGAGCTGCTGCGTTCCCGCGGCATGCGAATCGGGGATGACGCCTCCGCGCTGACCTGGCTTCGTCGCGTGGGCTACTACCGCTTGAGTGCCTATTGGTATCCATTCCGGGTGTTCAAGCACGTGCAGGACGCGAAGACCGGTTCGATCCGGACGCAGCGCACCGATGAGTTCGTGCAGGACACCAGCTTTTCCGATGCAGTCGGACTGTACGTGTTCGATCGGCGGCTGCGGGTGCTCCTCTCCGATGCACTGGAGCGCATCGAAGTATCACTGCGGGTGGAGCTGGCCTATCGGCTGGGCAAGTCGGATACGTTTGCGCACCTGCATGCCGAGGCGTTCCACCCAACGTTTCGCGACCGCCGATTCGGCGGAGATGGGGAAACGGCATTCGATGCCTGGCAACGGCGCTACGGTGGCCTAGTGGCGAGATCGAAGGAGGACTTCGTCAAGCACTACCATGAACGGCACGGGCCGGACCTGCCCATCTGGGTGGCAATTGAAGTCTGGGACTTCGGCGCGGTATCGCAGCTGCTGGCCATGACCCGGGTCCCGGATCAGCAAGCGATAGCGCAGCGCTTCGGCATTACCGACTGGAAAGCCTTCAGCAGCTGGGTGCGCGCGCTCAGCTACCTGCGCAACCTGGTCGCGCACCACAGCCGGGTGTGGAACCGGAACATGGTCTCGGAACCCAAGATACCCTCTACTCATCCGCCTGACTGGTGCGCGGATTTCGCTGGCCAGAAATACCTGCTCTCCAAGCCCTTCGTGTACCTCGAAATCGTGAGACACCTCGTGGAGGTGGTCTGCCCCGGCAGTCAATGGCCGCAACGTATGGCAGCCCACTTGGCGGCATTCCCCGCTCAGACATCACAGCGAAAACTGACAGTGGCCGCGATGGGAGTCCCGAATGGCTGGGAGCGCCGCTGGCTAGCCGACCCGGGAAAATAAGAACCCCCGCGTAAGTTCCGGAGAACCAAGAGGCGGGGGCCATGTTGGAATTAAGGTTAACAGCATCCCCCCTGCTTCGCCAACACTTGGAGTGGAGAGAGGCTGTCGCCCTTCAGCCTCAAGCGCAATCGACGAAGAGTCGCGGAGACCTGCACGTGTCACACCCGTGCTACATTCTCCCCAGCAACGCCCTCCGGGAGCCCGCCATGAGCACCACTACCATCCGACTGCCCGAGGAACTCAAGGCCCGCGTCGCCAAGGCAGCGGAGCGCGCGGGCACAAGCCCGCACAGCTTCATACTCGAAGCCATTGCCGAGAAGGCCGAGCAGGCCGAGCGCCGCGCGGATTTCCATGAGGAGGCCGAGCGTCGCTGGGCGGAGTTCCTCGAAACCGGCGAGAGCATTCCGTGGGAGGAGATGCGCCGCTACCTGAAGGCCCGAGTGCGGGGCGAGCAAGCGCTACGCCCGGTGCCCCGCAAGCTCGCCACGTAGGGTGGCCCGCGTCGAATTCCTGCCCCGCGTGCAGGATGACCTGCAGCGCATCATCCGCCACCTGGAGCAGCATGAGGCCGAGCACATCGCGGACCGCCTTGGCGAGATCGTCAGCGCTTTCGATGTGCTGGTGGACAACCCCATGATCGGCCGCCCGCAGGGCGGCGAACTGCGCGAACTGGTGATCGGCCAGGGGGTGCGCGGCTACGTGGCGCTGTACCGCTATGTCGTCGCCCTGGACACCGTGTTCGTGGTGGCCATTCGCGCGCAACGCGAAGGGGGCTATGTCGACGATGCATGAGACCGAAGCCGACACCCGCGCCAACCGCATCGACCCCGTTCTGCGCGAGGCCGGCTGGGGCGGGGTGGACGGCGCGCATGTCCACCGCGAGCTGATCTGCCCGGGGCGCATCCTCGGAGGCGGTCAACGCGGCAGTGCGCTGTCGGCGGACTACGTGCTGAGCTATCGCGGACGCAAGCTGGCGGTGATCGAGGCCAAGCGCGCGGGCCTTGACCACACCACCGGCGTAGGTCAGGCCAAGGACTATGCCGTGCGCCTGAAGGCGCGCTTCGCCTACGCCACCAACGGCCTCGGCTGGTACGGCATCGACATGCATACCGGCGCGGAGGGTGACATCGCCCTGCCCTTTCCGTCGCCGGAGCAGCTCTGGCTTCGCTGTTTTCCCGAGGGCAACGACTGGCGCGAGCGCTTCGGCGCGGTGCCCTTCGAAACCGGCGGCGGCAAGTGGCAGCCGCGCTACTACCAGCACAATGCGATCACTGCGGTGCTGGAGGCCATCGCCCAGCAGCGCGAGCGCATCCTGCTGACGCTCGCCACCGGCACCGGCAAGACCTCGATCGCCTTCCAGATTGCCTGGAAGCTGTTCCACGCGAAGTGGAACCTGAGCCGCGACCCGGTTCGCCGGCCGCGGATTCTGTTCCTGGCCGACCGCAACATCCTGGCCGATCAGGCCTTCAACGCCTTCAGCGCCTTTCCGCCGGATGCGCTGTGCCGCATCCGGCCGGAAGAGATCCGCCGGCGCGGCGGCGCGCCGCGCAATGCCAGCGTGTTCTTCACCATCTTCCAGACCTTCATGACCGGCGGCGGCGAGCCGGAGGGCGATGCCGGCGAGCCGCAGTTCACCTTCGAAGGCTACGAGCCGGACTTCTTCGACTTCATCGTCATCGACGAATGCCACCGCGGCGGCGCCCACGACGAAAGCACCTGGCGCGGCATCCTCGAGTACTTCAAACCGGCCGTGCAGCTCGGTCTGACCGCCACGCCCAAGCGCGACGTCAATGCCGACACCTATGCCTACTTCGGTGAGCCGGTCTACAGCTACGCGCTGAAGGAAGGCATCGGCGATGGCTTCCTGACGCCGTTCAAGGTGCGGCAGATGGCCTCGACCCTGGACGAATACACCTGGTCCGAAGGCGACACGGTGCTGGCCGGCGAGATCGATCGCGAGCGGACCTATACCGAAGCCGACTTCAACACCCGCCTGGTGATCGACCAGCGCGAGCAGAGCCGGGTGCAGGAGTTCATGGACCAGATCGACCAGCGGCAGAAGACCCTGGTGTTCTGCGCGACGCAGGAGCACGCCGCGCGGGTGCGCAACTTCATCAACCAGATCAAGGACCACCCCGACCCGCACTACTGCGAGCGCGTCACCGCCGACGATGGCGAACTCGGCGAGCGCCATCTGCGCGAGTTCCAGGACAACGAGAAGACCCTGCCGACCATCCTCACCACGTCGCAGAAGCTGTCCACCGGCGTCGATGCGCTGAACATCCGCAACATCGTGTTGCTGCGGCCCATCCGCTCCATGATCGAGTTCAAGCAGATCATCGGCCGCGGCACGCGCATCTTCGACGGCAAGGACTACTTCACCATCTACGACTTCGTGAAGGCCTACGAGCACTTCAACGACCCGGAGTGGGACGGCGAGCCGCTGCCGCCGGAAGCGCCCGGCGAGCCGCGCTCGCCACGGGCGCCGCGCGGGGATGAGGGCGACGAACCGGATGGCCAGCCCGGCGGCGTCGGCGAGCCTCCGGCGCCGGAACGCGTGGTGGTGAGGCTCTCCGATGGCCGCGAGCGCAGCATCCGCTATATCGCCGCCACCACCTACTGGTCCACCGATGGTCGGATGATCACCGCCCAGGAGTTCATGCAGCAGCTGTTCGGCGATCTGGATGCGCTGGTCGCGGACGAGGACGAGCTGCGCGCGATCTGGAGCGACCCGGATCGCCGCGAGGCCTTCATCCAGCGCCTCACCGACCTCGGCTATGACGCCGAACGCCTGGACGACATGCGCCGGCTGATCGACGCGCCGAACAGCGACATCTTTGACGTGCTGGCCTATGTGCGCTTCACCCTCGCGCCGCTGGCCCGCTCACAGCGCGTGCGCGCGGCAAGCGCCACCGGGCTGGGCGGCTACGAGCGCGAGATTCGCTCCTTCCTCGAGTACGTGCTCGGCAACTACGAACGCAACGGCATCGGGGAACTGGCCAGTTCCCGCATCGGTGATCTCCTGCGCATCCGCTACGGTGGCGTGAATGATGCCAAACGGTTGTTAGGCGATGTCCCGCAAATCCGTCGCGCGTTCGTCGACATCCAGCGACATCTGTTCCGGCAGATCTAGTAAGCGGTAGTCACATGCCGCTGACGATTTAGAGTTCCGATCCTGACTCTACACATTGAAGCGGAAGTGCAGCACGTCGCCTTCCTGCACGATGTATTCCTTGCCTTCGAGCCGCAGCCGGCCCGCTTCCTTGGCGCCGGCCTCGCCGCGGTACTTGATGTAATCGTCGTAGCCGATGGTTTCAGCGCGGATGAACCCCTTCTCGAAATCGGTGTGGATCACCGCGGCGGCCTGCGGGGCGGTGGCGCCTTTCTTCACCGTCCAGGCGCGCACTTCCTTCACGCCGGCGGTGAAATAGGTCTGCAGGCCGAGCAGCTTGTAGCCGGCGCGGATCACGCGATTGAGGCCCGGTTCGTCGAAGCCCATGTCGGCGAGGAACGCGTCGCGGTCGGCATCGTCGAGCTGCGACATTTCCTCTTCCATCGCCGCGCACACCGGCACCACTTCCGCGCCTTCCTCGATCGCGCGTGCGCGCACGCGGTCCAGGTGCGGGTTGTTCTCGAAGCCGTCGTCGTTGACGTTGGCCACGTACATCACGGGCTTGAGCGTGAGCAGGAACAGCTCGCGCAGCAGGCCCTTGTCGTCGGCGCTCAGGTCCATCGAACGCGCGGGCTTGCCGGCATTCAGATGCTCGCGCACGCGCTTGAGCACCTCGGCGCGGACGATGGCGTCCTTGTCGCCGGTGCGGGCGGCGCGCTCGTAGCGGTTCAGCGCCTTCTCCACCGACTCGAGGTCGGCCAGCGCCAGTTCGGTGTCGATCGTCTCGATGTCCGCGATCGGATCGACCTTGTTGCTGACGTGGATCACGTCACCCTCGAAACAGCGCACCACGTGCGCGATGGCATCGGTTTCGCGGATATTGGCGAGGAACTTGTTGCCCAGGCCCTCGCCCTTGCTGGCACCGGCCACGAGCCCGGCGATATCGACGAATTCCACGGCCGTGGGAATGATCTTCTGCGGCTTGACGATGTCGCCGAGCGCTGCAAGGCGCGGATCGGGCACCGGCACCACGCCCACGTTCGGATCGATGGTGCAGAACGGGAAGTTGGCCGCCGCGATGCCGGCGCGGGTCAGCGCGTTGAAGAGGGTCGATTTGCCGACGTTCGGCAGACCGACGATGCCGCATTTGATGCCCATGGGGGTATGTCCGTCATTCGTGATTCGGGATTCGTGATTCGTCAAAGCAGGAGCGGAGCCGGATCCGGAGCGGCGCGGCCGCTTTTCCAAATCACGGATCACGAATCCCGAATCACGCCTTCTGCGTGTGCAGCACCTTCATCGCTTCGTTGAAGTCGCCCCGCACCGCGAGCGGCAACATGTCCATCGCGTCGTCGATCGCGCGCAGGATGGAAATCTCGTCGTCGCGCCCGGGCCGTCCGAGCACCCACGGCGTAACCTTGTCCTTGTGGCCCGGATGGCCGATGCCCAGGCGCAGGCGGTGGAACCGGCCGTGCGACAGCTGCGCCATCGTGTCGCGCAGGCCGTTCTGGCCGCCGTGACCGCCGTCGAACTTGAGCCGCGCCACGCCCGGTGGCAGGTCCAGTTCGTCGTGCGCCACGAGCATCTGCTCGGGTTCGATCTTCCAGTAGCGCAGCGCGCTGCCGATCGAGCGCCCGCTGGCATTCATGTAGGTGGCCGGCTTGAGCAGCCAGACCGCCGTGCCGTCGATCGTGGCCTTCGCGATCTCGCCGTGCAGCTTGCTGTCCATGCCGAACCGCGCGCCGAGCCGTTCGGCCAGCGCGTCGGCAAACCAGAACCCGGCGTTGTGCCGGGTCCGTGCGTGTTCGGACCCCGGATTGCCGAGGCCCACGATCAGGCGAAGCCCTGCCATCGGCAAGCAATCGCACCGCGCGCCGGTCCCGGCGCGCGGTGCGCTGCATCACTTCTTCGGCGCGGGCTTGGCCGCGGGCGCGGCGGCGCCCGGCGCGGCCTTCGGCGCCGGCTGCTTGGTGGCGGGCACTTCGGCCGCGACCTCGGCTTCGGGCTCTTCCTCTTCCTTGATCTGGCGCGCGATCACGACGGCGATGTCGTGTTCCTTGCCGAAGTTCAGGGCCGGAATCTCGACGCCCTTGGGCAGCTTGAGTTCGGAGAGGTGGATCACGTCGCCTTCCTTGATCTGGGCGAGATCGACTTCGATGAACTCCGGCAGATCCTTCGGCAGGCACGAGATTTCGACTTCGTTGAGCTCGTGCATGACGACCACGCCCGAGGTCTTGCCGGCCGGCGAGGTGTCCTGGTTGAGGAAGTGCAGCGGCACCGAGACGCGCAGCGCCTGGTTCTCGTTCACGCGCTGGAAGTCCAGGTGCATGATGCGCGGCTTGGCCGGGTGGCGCTGCATGTCGCGCAGCAGCACTTTCTGCACGTCGCCGTTGAGCGACAGATCGAGGATGGCCGCGTAGAACCACTCGTGCTGGCTTGCGAGCCAGACGTCGTTGTGTTCGAGCTCGATGCTGACCGGCCCGAGATCTCCGCCGTAGACGACGGCCGGCACCTTGTCCTGACGACGCAGGCGGCGGCTCGCACCTTTGCCCTGATCGTCGCGGCGTGCGACCTTGATTTCGTGAGTTGCCATGGTTGTTGCCTTCTGTTGCTGGGATGACCGCCTCGCGGCGGCTTGGATGTCTCGTTCGCGACCAAACGAGACGGGGGTGAAGCCTTGTGATTCGTGATTCGTGATTCGGGATTCGGGATTAGTCAGCGCACGCTTCTACGAATCACCAATCCCGAATCGCGAATCCCGCGTCAATCCACGTACAACGAACTCACCGACTCGCCGAAGGCGATGCGCCGGATGGTTTCGGCGAGCAGTTCGGCCACGGAGAGCTGGCGGATCTTGCTGCAGGCCTTGGCCGCGTCGGTCAGCGGGATGGTGTCGGTGACGACCAGTTCGTCGAGCTGCGATGCCTCCAGATTCGCGATGGCGGGGCCGGACAGCACCGGGTGGGTGCAGTACGCGACCACGCGCAGCGCGCCGTTCGCCTTCAGCGCCGCGCCCGCCGCGCACAGGGTGCCGGCGGTGTCGACGATGTCGTCGACCAGCACGCAGGTCTTGCCCGAGACGTCGCCGATGATGTTCATGACCGTGGCCACGTTCGCCTTCGGGCGGCGCTTGTCGATGATGGCGAGATCGGCGTCGTCGAGGCGCTTGGCGATGGCTCGCGCGCGCACCACGCCGCCGACGTCCGGCGACACCACGATCAGGTTGTCCGTGCCCTGCGCGCGCCAAACGTCGGCGAGCAGCAGCGGCGACGCGTACACGTTGTCGACCGGCATGTCGAAAAAGCCCTGGATCTGCTCGGCATGCAGGTCCACCGTCAGCACGCGGTCGGCACCCACCGCATCGAACATCTTGGCCGCCACCTTGGCCGTGATCGCCACGCGCGCCGAGCGCGGACGGCGGTCCTGGCGCGCGTAACCGAAGTACGGCACCACCGCGGTGACGCTGCCGGCCGATGCGCGCTTGAGCGCGTCGATCAGCACCAGCAGTTCCATGAAATTTTCGGCCGTCGGCGCGCTGGTCGGCTGGATCACGAACACCTGCTGCTGGCGGACGTTTTCCTCGATCTCGACCTGCACCTCGCCATCGGAAAAGCGCGAGACCAGCGCCTTGCCCATGCGGATGCCCAGCTCCCGGCAGACCGCGTGCGCGAGCGGGCGGTTGGCGTTGCCGGAGAAGACGAGCAGGCTGTCGGTATCCACGTCGCTGACCTTGGTGATGCCGGCAGGCATCGCGGTGCTTGGAACACTGTTGCGGCAGGACCGGCGCCGTGCCGGTCCCGTGTTGCATCGCGAACGCCCGGGCGCGCGCGACGGTGCATCTGGCTGGGGCGGCAGGATTCGAACCTGCGGATGCCGGGATCAAAACCCGGTGCCTTACCGCTTGGCGACGCCCCAGTGGAATGGGTGCTGCTGTATGACGTGGAGCCTGCTGCCGTGCCGCGATCCGCCCGCCTCATGCATCCTGCAGCAGTGGCGAACGATCGATGCCCCGCGCAACCCGGACGCGCCAGCGCGGCGCCAGCGCATCGCACGCGGCCTGCGCCGCGACGGGGTTGTCGAAGGCAACGAACAGGCCGCCGCCCGTGCCGGTCACCTGCGCCTCGCCGAACGCCGAGAGCGCGTCGAGCGCCTCCGCGATGCGCGGATCGCGCCGACGCAGCACCGGCGCGAAGACATTGCCGCGCAGATGGCCTGAAACGAAGTCGGATATTGTCGCGGACGGCGCTTCGCGGGTCAAATCAGGCGCCTGGAACAGCGTTGCGGTGGGAACATGGACGCCGCTGTCGACCAGCAGGTACCAGCGTGGCGGCAGGTCCAGCGGGACCAGCCGTTCGCCCACGCCCTCGGCCCAGGCGCTGCGGCCGTGCACGAACACCGGCACGTCCGCGCCCAGCGCGAGGCCGATGGCGGCCAGCGCGTCGGGCCCGAGCCCGGTGTTCCAGCGCCGGTTCAGCATCACGAGCACGGTCGCGGCGTCCGAACTGCCGCCGCCGAAGCCGCCACCGGCCGGAATGCGCTTGGTGATCGCGATGTCGGCGCCAAGCGAGGTGCCCGTGGCGGCCTGCAGGGCGCGGGCGGCGCGCACGGTGAGGTCATGCTCGGGCGGGACGTCGTGCGGGCCGGCGGTGCGCACGATGCGACCGTCGTCGCGCACGCGCAGCGCGATGTCGTCGCCCCAGTCGAGCAGCTGGAACACGGTCTGCAGCAGGTGGTAGCCGTCCGGACGGCGACCGGTGATGTGCAGGAACAGGTTGAGCTTGGCCGGGGCCGGGTGGTGGGTCCACGCGGAGTCGTCGGGTCGGTGTGGCGGCGACGGGGCGTCGGACGGCATCGGATCAGACCTTGGGGTCGGCAGGCGCAGCGCACGACGTCGAAAACGGCGTCGACGCCTCAGACAGCTTCGCGAACCGCGGCAATGCACGAACAGCCCCTCGCCCCGCGGGAGAGGGGTTGGGGTGAGGGTTCGGGGCGAACGTGCCGGCACAACCTTGCGCGAGCCTGGCCGAGCGTATGAGGCCGCGCCACGTTTTGCCGCAAGACACCGAGGAATGACGAAGCGGGCAATGCGCTACACCTGCCCCGATCGAATCGGGGGGCCTCGCTTCGGCCGGACCCTCTCCCCAACCCCTCTCCCACGGGGAGAGGGGCTTTCCTGCATTGGGCTTGACATGGGTTTGGGGCAGATTTTGGCGCCTTGCTTCGGCCGAACCCTCTCCCCAACCCCTCTCCCGGGGGGAGAGGGGCTTTGCATGGTTGCCTGTGCGAGGGTGACCCGCAGGCGACACGTCAGTTCCAGCGATCGACCAGCAGGCGGACGCGTTCATCGCCGCGCTGGGCGAAGACCTTCGTCGGCAGCAGCGGTGCGTCGTCGGACCACGCGCGGTAGTCGATGACCCAGCCGGCCTGGCGCAGGCGGGACAAGCGGCCGTCGGGCGCGAATTCCACGTCCGACGCACCCGCCGCACGCGCGCCGCGGACCCATGCGGCGAGGTCCGCCAGCGGGATCGTCCAGCCGGCGTGGTCGGCCAGCAGCGCTTCCGCGCTGTCGCCTTCGAACGGACCGCCATCCAGACCTTCGAGCCTTGCCCAGCCGTGTTCGCCGCTCAGACGCCAGCTGCGGCGCGTGACCGGCGCGCGCAGTTCGATGCGGTAGGTGTCGCCCGTCTGCACCCAGTCGATGCGGCCGCTGCCGCCGTCCTGCGCGTTCGAGACCGCGATGCGGCCGCTGAACGACCATGCGTCGTCGGCCACGAGCGTGGCCTCGCGCGCCGCCTGCCGCGCCAGCGCATTGCCGTCCGCGCCACCGGCCTCCCGCCGCGGAGCCGTGCCGCAGGCGGTCAGCAGCACGACCAGGGCGGCGAGCAGGACATGACGCCGCCGGATCCCGGGTTCTGCCCCTGCACGCACCGGCCCCGCACGACCTGCCCTCGGGGACATCACGACTGAAGCTTCCCGAGCGACTGTTTGAGCGCCCGGTTGTCCGGATCGATTTCCTGTCCCAGCCGCCAGATCGAGCGCGCCTCGTCCTTCTGCCCCAGCGCCCACAGCACCTCGCCCAGGTGCGCGGCCACCTCGGCATCGCGCTGCAGTTCGAACGCGCGGCGCAGGTGCGGCAGCGCTTCCTCGTTGCGGCCGAGGCGGTGCAGCACCCAGCCCATCGAGTCGATGATGGCCGGCGCGTCGGGCTGCAGTTCCAGTGCGCGCTGGATCAGGGCCAGCGCTTCCTCGTGGCGGTCGGTGCGATCGGCGAGGGTGTAGCCGAGTGCGTTGAGGAAGTCGGCGTTGTCCGGATCCTCCTCGATCAGCTGGCGCAGGTCGTATTCGGCGTCGTCGATGCGGTCGAGCTTTTCGTAGGCAAGCGCGCGGGCGTAGAGCAGGTCCGGATCGCCTTCGAAAATGCCCAGGCCGCGGCCGTAGGCATCGAGCGCATCGGCCGGCTGGTTGCGCTGCAGGGCGAGCTCGGCTTCGAGCAGGTAGGCGTCGCGGACCACATCGCCGTACTCGCTGTCGCTGGCCTGCAGTTCGTTGAGCCGCGCGACGGCATCCTCGTGCAGGCCCTTCTGGTCCAGCAGCACGGCGATGCGCAGCTGGGCCTGGTCGCGCTGCACGTCGCCGGGCACGCGGCCGTACCACTCCAGCGCGCGCTCGGGCAGCTTGAGCAGTTCGGCGAGTTGGCCGAGCAGGTACAGGCGTGCCGGGCTGGGGGCGTCGGTTCGCGCGGCGATGTCGTCGTACAGCGCCTGGATGGCGCCGCCGTCCTCGGCGCGCGACAGGTAGGCGGCGCGCCCGGCGAGTGTGGCATCGTCCTGTTCGCCCTGCGCGAGCGCGGCGGCGGCGCCGGCGGGATCGCCGAGGGCGTCGAGCTGGGCGGCCGCAGCGAGGCGGGTGGGCGGATCCATCGGCCCCAGGGTCAGGGCCTTGGCGACGGCGGTGCGGGCGGCGTCCGCGTCGCCGCGACGCTGGGCGTTTTCCGCCTGCCACAGCCACGCACGTGGCTCGTTCGGAAAGCGCTCGATGGCGCGGCGGGCAAGTTCGGCGCCGAGCTCGGCCTGCTCCAGGCGCAAGGCGAGCCCGCCGAAGGCGAACCAGGCCTCGAGCTGGTCCGGAAGGCGATCGCCACGCACAAGCTCGCCGAGCACGTCGACGGTGATCGGCAGCCTGGCATTGGCCGCGAGCGCGGGAATCGCCGCGCGCCAGCCGTCCGGGCGCTGCAGCAACTCGCCGAGGTGCTTCAGCGCGTCGCGCCGGTCGCCCTGCTTCAGTGCCAGGCGCGCCTGCGCCGGCAGCAGTCCGGGCGCATCCGGCGCGAGCTGCCGCCAGCGCCTGAGCGCGGCCTTGGCGGCGTCGATGTCGTCGGCGAGCAACGCGACCTGCAGCGCACGTTCGGCGAGCGCCGGATCCTTCGATGCCCGGGCCGCCTCGACATACGACTTCGCCGCATCGAGCGAGGCGCCCTCCTGCAGCGCGAACTCGCCCTGCAGCAGCGGCAGCAGGTCGGCATCGTCGCGCGAGGCGGCCTGGGCGGCCGCGTGCGACGCGGCCAGCGCCAGCAGCAGGTAAACTAGGCAGGTTCGTACCATCATCGGGAGTCCATCGTTCGCAGCTCGCGCATCCGGCGCAGTCCGGTGCGTTCCGGCGTTCGAAGTCTACCGCAAGCCCATCGCCATGACCCTGCTCGCCCTCGGCTTGAACCACCAGACCGCACCGGTCGCGCTGCGCGAAACGCTTGCGATCGACGCCGACGCGATGCCCGCCGCCGTGCGCGATCTGCTGGCCCAGCCCGGGGTGCACGAAGCCGCGCTGCTGTCGACCTGCAACCGCACCGAAATCTACTGCCGCATCGACGCCGGTGCCGAGGCGGTCCCCGCGCGCTGGCTCGCGCAACGCAGCCGCCTGGGCCCGGGCCAGCTCGAGACCTATCTCTACACCCATCGCGACGGCGACGCCGCGCGCCATCTGTTCCGCGTGGCGACGGGCCTGGATTCGATGGTGCTCGGCGAGCCGCAGATCCTCGGCCAGGTGAAGGAGGCCTACCAGCACGCGCGCGGCGCCGGTGCGCTGAAGACGCCGCTCGATCGCCTGTTCCAGCAGACCTTCGCGGTGGCCAAGCGCGCCCGCACCGACACCCGCATCGGCGCGCATCCGGTGTCGGTGGCGTTTGCCGCGGTGCGGCTCGCGCAGCGCGTGTTCACCGCGCTCGACGAGGCCACGGTGCTGCTGGTCGGTGCCGGCGACACCATCGAACTTGCCGCGCGCCATCTGGTGGACCAGAACGTGCGGCGCCTGCTGGTAGCCAACCGCACGCTCGAACATGCACAGACGCTGGCCTCGCGCTTCGGCGGCTACGCGCTGCCGCTCGACGATCTGGAACGCCATCTGGCCGAGGCCGACATCGTGATCTGCGCCACCGCCAGCCGCGAGCCGGTGCTGCGACGCGATGCGGTGCAGCGCGCGCTGCGCACGCGTCGGCACCGGCCGATGTTCCTGCTCGACCTGGCCGTGCCGCGCGACATCGAGGCCAGCGTCGCGGACCTCGACGACGTCTTCGTCTACACCGTCGACGACCTCGAACAGGTCATCGACGACAACCGCCGCTCGCGGCGCGAGGCCGCGGACCAGGCCGAAGCCATCATCGAGCTGCAGGTGGAGCACTATCTCGCGTGGTGGCGCGCGGCCGACCAGCAGGACACGCTCAAGCGCCTGCGCCGGCACAGCGAGGCCGAACGCGATGCCACGCTCGCGCGCGCCGCCGACCTTCTGGCGCAGGGCAAATCGCCGCAGCAGGCGCTGGAATTTCTCGCCCATACCCTCACCAACAAGCTGCTGCACACGCCGAGCGCCAACCTGCGCGCCGCCGCGCTGCGCGGCGACCGCGACCTGCTGCAGGCCGCCGCGCGCCTGTTCGACGCCGATGCGCCCAACGCGCGCGATCCTTCTCCCCGCCTGGACACCGATGACACCCAGCATCCGCCGCAAACTCGACGCGCTGGCTGAGCGCCACGAGGAAGTCGGTCGCCTGCTGGCCGAGCCGGACGCGAACGCGGACGCCAAGCGCTTCCGCGACCTGTCGCGCGAATACGCCCAGCTCGAACCGGCCACGAGGAAGCTGCGCGACTACGACGCGGCGCTGCAGTCGCTCGCCGCCGCCGAGGCGATGCGCGACGATCCGGAACTGCGCGACCTCGCCGACGACGAGATTGCAACCCTGCGCGACACCCTCGCCACCCTCGACGACGAACTCAACATCCTGCTGCTGCCGCGCGATCCGCGCGACGACGCCAACCTCTTTCTGGAGGTGCGCGCCGGCACCGGCGGCGACGAGGCCGCGATCTTCGCCGGCGACCTGTTCCGCATGTACGCGCGCTATGCCGAGGCGCGCCGCTGGCAGGTCGAGATCCTCGGCGCCAGCCCGGGCGAACACGGCGGCTACAAGGAAATCATCGCGCGCATCGAAGGCGCAGGCGCGTACGCGCAGCTGAAGTTCGAATCGGGCACGCACCGCGTGCAGCGCGTGCCGGCCACCGAATCGCAGGGCCGCATCCACACCTCGGCGGCGACGGTGGCCATCCTGCCCGAGCTCGACGAGATCGACGAGATCGAACTGCGCGACGGCGACCTCAAGATCGATACCTTCCGCGCCTCGGGTGCCGGCGGCCAGCACGTCAACAAGACCGACTCGGCGATCCGCATCACGCATCTGCCCACCGGCATCGTGGTCGAATGCCAGGACGAGCGCTCGCAGCACAAGAATCGCGCCCGCGCGCTGTCATTGCTCAAGGCGCGCCTGCTCGACGAACAGCGCGCAAAGCAGGACGCCGCGCAGGCGCAGTCGCGCCGCCTGCAGGTGGGCTCGGGCGACCGCAGCCAGCGCATCCGCACCTACAACTTCCCGCAGGGGCGGATCACGGACCACCGCATCAACCTCACGCTGTACAGGCTCCCGGAAGTGATGGAAGGCGACCTGGCCGAGTTGATCGACACGTTGCGCCGCGAACACCAGGCGGATGAGCTGAAGCTGATCGGCGATGCGGCGTGAGTCGCACGAAGGTGCATGTCTGGGGGGGGGCCGGGCACCGGGTCGATGGTTGTCGCTCGTCGCGGCGAGCCCCCTCCCGCCTGCCGGCACCCTCCCCCGCTGCGCGGGAGAGGGATGCTTCGATGCATGCCGGGGCGGAATGGCGACCGCCGCACCGCCTGCCGCAGCGAGACGCTGACTCGCGCAGGCGATCACGCCCCTCCCGCCTCGCCGACGACGCCCCACATCGCCCGGCTCTCCCTTCACCCGCACCGCCGGCAACTTTCCAACGCAACCCGCTTGTCCCTTCTCCCGCAACGCGGGGGAAGGTGCCCGAAGGGCGGAAGGGGGCGCTCTCCGACCTCCGACGCCGACCGCTCCCTCCCCGAGGCCCCCGCATGACCGCCGCCACCGACTTCCACCCGCTCAACCTCTGCGTGCTCACCGTCTCCGACACGCGCCACGCCGGCAACGACAGCTCCGGCGACTACCTCGCCGAAGCGCTCACCGCCGCGGGCCATCACCTGCTCGCGCGTGCGCTCCTGCCCGACAACGTCTACGCACTGCGCGCGCTGGTCTCTCAGTGGATCGCCGACGAGGCCGTCGACGGCATCCTCGTCACCGGCGGCACCGGTTTCACCGGCCGCGACTCGACGCCCGAGGCACTGCTGCCGCTGCTCGACAAGCAGATGCCGGGCTTCGGCGAGATGTTCCGCGTGCTCTCGTTCGACGAGATCGGCACGTCCACGCTGCAGTCGCGCGCGTTCGCCGGCCTCGCCAACGCCACCTTCCTGTTCGCCCTGCCCGGCTCCACGTCGGCATGCCGCACCGGCTGGGAGAAACTCATCGCGCATCAGCTCGACGCCCGCACCCGGCCCTGCAATCTCGCGGGCCTGAAGCCGCGCCTGCGCGAACGCTGAGCCGGCGCGCGGCAGCGCTCCGCCCTATCATCCGCCGATGGCCCGCATCCCCGACGCATTCATCGACGATGTCCTCGCCCGCACCGACATCGTCGAACTGATCGGCGCGCGCGTGCCGCTCAAGCGCGCGGGCCGCGAATACGGCGCGCGCTGTCCGTTCCACGACGAGCGCTCGCCCTCGTTCACCGTGTCGCCCACCAAGCAGTTCTACCACTGCTTCGGCTGCGGCGCGCACGGCACCGCGCTCAAGTTCCTGATGGAATACGACCGGCTCGAATTCCTCGATGCGGTCGAGGAACTCGCCAAGCGCGTCGGCATGGAGGTGCCGCGCGAAACGCGCCAGCACAACGAAAACGACGAAGCGCGCCCGATGTACGCGGCGCTGGACGCCGCGGCCGCGTTTTTCCGCGCACAGCTTGCGTCCACGCCAAAGGCGCGGGCGTATCTGGACCGGCGCGGCGTGGATGCGACCAACCGCGAGCGTTTCGCGATCGGCTGGGCGCCCGAGGGCTTCGACACGCTGAAGAACGCTCTCGGCCGCGACGAGGCCGCGCTGCGCACGCTCGAACGCGTCGGCATGTTGTCGAAAAGCGATTCCGGCCGCGTCTACGACAAGTTCCGCGAACGCGTGATGTTTCCCATCCACGACCGCCGCGGCCGCGTGATCGCCTTCGGCGGCCGCGTGCTTGCGAAGGACGACGGGCCGAAGTACCTCAACTCGCCCGAGACGCCGTTGTTCCACAAGGGACGCGAGCTCTACGGCCTGTGGCAGGTGCGGCAGGCGCATTCGAAGATTCCGCGTCTGGTCGTGGTCGAGGGCTACATGGACGTGGTGTCGCTGTTCCAGTACGGCGTCGACACCGCCGTGGCCACGCTCGGCACCGCGACCACGCCCGACCACGCCGAGCTGCTGTTCCGCAACGCGGCCGACGTGTATTTCTGCTTCGACGGTGACAACGCCGGACGCAAGGCCGCGTGGCGCGCGCTCGAATCAGTGCTGCCGCGCATGAAGGACGGCCGCCAGGCGTTCTTCCTGTTCCTGCCCGATGGCGAAGACCCGGACACCATCGTGCGCAGCGAAGGCGCGGCCGGCTTCGATGCGCGCCTGCAGCAGGCGACTCCGCTGTCGCAGTTCCTGTTCGATTCGCTCGCCGTGGACATCAATCTCGCCACGCTCGACGGCAAGGCGCGCCTGGCCGAACGCGCGAAACCGCTGCTGGCGCAAATTCCCGATGGCGCGTTCGGCGATCTCATGCGACAGCGGCTCACCGAACTGACCGGCGTCGGCGCGCGTGCGAGCGCGCCCGACTCGCACCTTCCCGCGGGTCGGCCGCAGGCGTCGGCGCGGACCTCCGCCACCCCGAAGCGCAGCCTCGTGCGCAGCGCGATTTCGTTGCTGCTGCAACAGCCCGGGCTCGGGCTGGAGGTGGAATCGACGGCGGGCTTCGAACCGCTGCGCCAGCCGGGCGTGCCGCTGCTGCTGGAACTGATCGCGCTGGTGCGTGCGCGCCCGGACATCAACACCGGCGCGCTGCTCGAACACTTCGCCGGTCGCGAGGAGGAATCCGCGCTGCAGAAGCTCGCCGCGCAGTCGTTGCCGGGCGATGTCGCGGCGTGGCGGGTGGAGTTCGTCGATGCACTGCACCAGCTGACGCGGCAGACGCGGCAGCAGCGCGTGGAGGAATTGAACCTGCGCATGCGCGAGGGCGGCATGGGGGCGCTGTCGGAGGACGAGAAGGCGGAGTGGCGGGAGCTGCAGGTGACGTCGCGAAAATAGCGTTTTCCTGCAGCAGAAACACCCCCTTCCGCCTGCCGGCACCTTCCCCCGCTGCGCGGGAGAAGGGCTCCTCCGATCGACGTCATTAGCGAGGGCTACGCATGCCAGTGTCCGAACGCTATCCGAAGAGTCCTTCTCCCGCAGAGCGGGGGAAGGTGCCGGCAGGCGGAAGGGGGTGCGTTCAGACCAGCACACTCAGCCCCACACTTCCCCCATCACCCGCGCAAAATTCCCGCCGAGAATCTTCTCGATCCGCGCATCGCTGTGCCCGCGCGACGACAGCATCGCCGCAATCGTCTCGTACCGCCGCGCATGATTCAGATCCGGCAGGAACGTGACGAGCTCCGTCGACCGCCCCGGCGCCAGCGTGCCGTCATCCAGCAGCATCTGCATGAACTCGGTGTTGTCCTTCACGAACTCCGGCGTCATCGCCACGGGCGAAATCGAATTGTCGCTGCCGATGCCCACATGGTCCTCGCCGCACACGTCGATGGCGTGTTCGAGGTGCCACAGCAGATCGTTCGCCATCGGCTGTCCGTCGACGCGCAGGAACGGCCAGAACAGGATGCCGACGACGCCGCCGCGCTCGGCCAGCGCGCGCAGTTCGGCGTCGGCGGTGTTGCGCGGCAGGTCCGCGAGTGCGGCGCAGCCGGTGTGGCCGATCAGCACCGGCGCCTTCGACGCCGCGATCGCTTCGCGCGTGGTGCGACGGCCACCGTGGGCAAGATCCACCAGCACGCGACGCGTGTTGCAGCGTTCGATCACGCCGCGGCCGAACGCGCTCAGACCCGCATCGCCCGGCTCCATGCAGCCGTCGCCGACGAGGTTGCGGCGGTTGTGCGTGAGCTGCAGTACGCGCAGTCCGAGTGCATGGAACGTGTCGATGCGATCGAGATCCTCGCCGATCGGCGAGCTTTCCTGGAAGCCGTAGATGACGCCCACCTTGTTCTCGCGCCTGGCGCGCGCGATGTCGTCGGCGCGATCGATGCGCAGGAACGTGTCCGGCCGCGCCGCGATCTGCCGCTCCCAGTGCGCGATGTTGCGCACCGTGGTTTCGAACGCGTCCGCACCGAAACGGAAGCGGCCGTTCGGCGCCAGCGTCAGCACCACGGCGGTGAGGCCGGATTCGCGCGCGTCGGCGACATCGACATCGGACAGCATGCCGTCCGGCGTGCCGGGCCAGCGCCCGAACATGCCGGCGGCGTCGATCGCGATGCTGCGTACGTACGGCGCCCAGTCGGTCGGCGGCGGCGACAGTGCCGCGGCGCGCGTGTTCCATGCGGCAATGGCAGCGGCGCCGACGGCGAGAAAACCGCGGCGGTCGATTCGAAGTGTCGGCATCGTCGTCATCCCGTGCATGGCATCGGCGCGCTTCGTTTCGTCGTGCGCGGGCGCCTGCGCGCACGGTCTGCATTATGCTCCGGTGCTGACGCGTTTCCGCCGGAGCCTCCGATGCGTACCTTGCTGATTGCAGCCACCCTGCTGGCATCCACCGTCGCCCTTGCCCAACCGCTCGCCGTCGGCACGCCGGAGGTGAAGCGCGAGGTGGTCGGCAACCGCACCGCGGAAAACATCCCGCCGATTCCCCCGCAGATCACGCAGCGCCTCGCGCAGTACCAGGCCACGCGCGGCGCGAGCTTCGCCGGCTGGCTGCGCGACGGCAGCATGCTTGTCACCACGCGATTCGCCGAGACCAACCAGGCGCATCGCGTCCGCACACCGCTCGGCATGCGCGAGCAACTGACGTTTTTCGCCGAGCCCGTGACGCAGGTGGCGAGCGCGCCGGCCAAGGGCGGCAACGGCTTCGTGTTCGCGCAGGACGTCGGCGGATCGGAATTCTGGCAGCTGCACTGGTACGACCTCGATTCCCGCAGCGTGACCCTGCTGTCCGACGGCGGCACCAGCCGCAACGAACGCCCGCTGTTTTCGCACGACGGCAAGCAGATCGCGTATTCGAGCACCGCGCGCAACGGTGTCGACACCGACATCTGGGTGCGCGACATCGCAACCGGCAAGGCGCGCGCCGTCGTGACCGAAGGCGGCGCGTGGTACGCGGCGGATTTCTCGCACGACGGCACCCGCCTGCTCGTACTCAAGTACGTGTCGATCAACGAGTCGTACCCGGGCGAGGTGGACGTTGCCACCGGCAAGCTGCGGCTGTTCCCGGTCGACGGCGGCAAGGCCGCGTTCACCACGTTCCGGTACGCGCGCGACGGCAGCGTGTTCTACGTCTCCGACGAGGGCACGCAGTTCCGCACGCTGCGCCACCACGATCCGAAAGGCGGCGCACCGCGCCAGATCAGCGCCGACGTGCCGTGGGACGTGACCGACGTGGCGCTGTCGGACGACGGCACGCTGCTCGCGTTCGCAAGCAACGAGGACGGCATCGGCAAACTGCACGTGCGCAGGCTCCCCGGTCTCGAACCCCTGACCTTGCCGACGCTGCCGGTCGGCGTGCTCGGCAATGTCGGCTTCTCGCCGGACAGCACGCGCCTCGCGGTGACGATCAACGGCGCCACCTCACCCAGCGATGTCTACGTCATCTCGCTCGCCGATGCCGCGCTCGAGCGCTGGACGCAGAGCGAAGTCGGCGGCCTCGATGCGACGCGCTTCATCGCGCCCACGCTGGTGCGCTATCCGACCTTCGACCGCGTGGACGGCAAGCCGCGCACCATCCCCGCGTTCTACTACCGTCCGCCCGGCGACGGTCCGTTCCCGGTGGTGGTGCAGATCCACGGCGGCCCCGAAGCGCAGGCGCTTCCGGCGTTCAACCCCGGCATCCAGTACCTGCTCAACGAGCAGAAGATTGCGGTGCTGGTGCCGAACGTGCGCGGTTCGGCCGGTTACGGCAAGGACTACCTGCTACTCGACAACGGCGACAAACGCGAGGATTCGGTCAAGGACATCGGCGCGTTGCTCGACTGGATCGCCACGCGGCCGGAACTCGACGCCGACCGCGTCGGAGTCTACGGCGGCAGCTACGGCGGCTACATGGTGCTGGCGTCGATGACGCACTACAACGACCGCCTGCGCGCCGGCATCGACGTCGTCGGCATCTCCAGCTTCAACACCTTCCTCGCCAACACCCAGGGCTACCGCCGCGACCTGCGTCGCGCCGAATACGGCGACGAACGCGATCCGGCCATGCGCGCCTTCCACGAGACGATCGCACCGCTCAACAATGCGCAGAAGATCACCAAACCGCTGTTCGTCGCGCAAGGCGCCAACGACCCGCGCGTGCCGGCATCGGAGGCCGAGCAGATCGTGTCGAAGGTGCGCGGCAACGGCGGCGACGTCTGGTATCTGCTCTTCGGCGACGAAGGCCACGGCTTCGCGAAGAAGACCAATGCCGATTATTTCGGTGCGGCGCAGATGCTGTTCTGGCAAAAGCATTTGCTCGACGAAGAGTGATCGCATTGCGTCCGCAGGCCAGGTTCACTGCGGGCGCCCCACCAAGGCCGCCGGTATGAAGCCTTCCGCCGTCAGCGCGCTGATCACGCCGCGCAGCAGCACGTTGTGGCTGAAACCGATCGTGTACTGTCGCGCGTTCGGTCGAATCGGCTGCAGCATGCCGGCGTCGACGAGTTTGCGGATCTGGTAGGTGCGCTGATTGCCGGTCAGTCCCGGCAACACCGTTTCAAGATCGCCGGCCTTGATCACGCCCGCGCGCACGGCGGCTGTCAGGACGAGCAACTCGTCCGCGGTCACCAGGCGGCGCTCCCCTGCATGTGCCAGCGCCGGGAGCAATACGCGACCCTTCAGGTACGCGTAGTCGGCGAGCCGATCGACCTTTTCCAGTTCGTCGCGCACGCCTGCGAGGACATAGGTGCACCAGGTCTCCAGGCCTGTATCGGTGCCTGTGTCGGCGATTGCGAGCATCGCGTAGTAGCGGTCACGGTCTGCGCAGAACACGGCCGCGGGATTCAGCAGTCGGCCTACCGGGCCGTCCTGCAGGCTGACGCGAAATCCGAATTTTCTCAGCAGTGCGTAGGTGAGCAGGCGCACGACGCGCCCGTTGCCATTGCCGAACGGATGCACCCAGGCAAACCGGTGGTGCGCGAGCGCGACCTTCATCAGATCGTACTTCGGCGGGTCGGCGCGGTTGATGAAGTCGACGAGCTCGGCCATGTACCCGGCCACGCGCAGCGCGGGCGGTGGTCGATGCTGCGCCTGCGCGATCAGCACCTCGCCCGGCCGATAGGCACCCGGATTGCGATCGCCTTCACGCACCAGGCCCTGGACCGTGCGCGCGTGCAAACCTCGCAGCAGTGATTCTGTGATCGCATCACCGGGGCCTAGCGCGGATTCGACATCGTTCATCGCCGCATCGATGTTGTCGATTTCGTGCAGCTGATCCCCGCGCTGCGGCGCATCGACAACCTTTGCTTCCACATAGTCGGCAAGTGTGGTGTGGTTGCCCTCGATGCGGGCGGACGCAAGGCTTTCGAGAAGATGGAAGACCTGCTTGAGTTCGGTGAAGACCTGCGGCGGCGTGGTGCCGCGCAATTCGAGCCTGCGCAGATGCTCAAGGT
Source organism: Chiayiivirga flava (assembly GCF_014202825.1). Classification (GTDB taxonomy): domain Bacteria; phylum Pseudomonadota; class Gammaproteobacteria; order Xanthomonadales; family Xanthomonadaceae; genus Chiayiivirga; species Chiayiivirga flava. Next base: position 31,962 of record NZ_JACHHP010000005.1, read on the forward strand.
CAGTCAGCACGTCCAGCAGCGGCGACGTGAAGGACGGGTTGAGCAATCGGAGATCGTGGTGGACGAACCGGGACGGCATCATGGAAGATCCGCAAAGGATGCAACGATGATACTGAATTTTTTCCCTGAATCAATTGAAAAACAATATGTTATTAGAATAGATCTGAAGAAACATCTTTAATCTTCGATCTCGTGATGTTGCTTCCGCGACAGCGGGAACGCGCGGCGGTCAGCCCGCGGATGCGGGAATGCCCACCGGCGCCAGATAGTGATCCACTAGCAGAAATGCAAACAGCACCATCAGATACCAGATCGAGTAACTGAAGACGTCCATCGCGAATCGCTCGCTCGGCGGGTTCATCAGCCGGATCGCGTAGTAGAGGAACCCCGCACCCAGCACCAGCGCGCCGCCGAGGTAGAACACGCCGCTCATGCCGGTGAGCCACGGCAGCAGCGTCACCAGCACCAGCAGGATGGTGTAGAACAGCACGTGCCAGCGCGTGTACTGCACGCCGTACGCCACCGGCAGCATCGGGATCAACGCACGCGCGTAATCCTCGCGACGGAAGATCGCGAGCGCCCAGAAATGCGGCGGCGTCCACACGAAGATGATCAGCACCAGCAGCCAGGCATGCGGATGCGCTTCGCCGGTGACGGCGGCCCAGCCCAGCAGCGGCGGCGCGGCGCCGGCGATGCCCCCGATGACGATGTTCTGCGGCGTGGCGCGCTTGAGATAGGCGGTGTACACCACGGCGTAGCCGATCAGCGACGCGAAGGTGAGCGCAGCGGTCAGCGGGTTGGTGAAGACCAGCAGGATCGCCATCGATGCGACGCCCAGCGCGATCGCGAACAGCAGCACCTGCATCGGCTTCAGTGCGCCGCTCGGCAACGGACGGTGCGACGTACGCGCCATCACCGCATCGATGCGTTGGTCGATCAGATGGTTGATCGCGGCCGCCGATGCCGCCGCGAGCCAGATGCCGATGAAGCCCATCGTCGCCGGCAGCAGCGGCGGGATGCCGGGCACGGCCAGCAGCATGCCGATGATCGCGGTGAACACGATCAGCGCGACGACGCGCGGCTTGGTCAGCGCCCAGTAGTCGCGCATGCCGACGCTCATGCGCGCTGGCGGATCCGCGCGAGCAGCGACACCAGCGCGAACAGCAGGATCGCCGCGCCGGCGTTGTGCGCCACGGCCACCTTCAGCGGCAAGCCCTCGATCACGTTGAGGATGCCGAGCAATACCTGCACGCCGAGCAGGATCCAGATCGCCTTGCCCCAGCCGGCAAGTTCCGGGATGCGACGCAGCCTGAAGCCGAGTGCGATCAGATGTCCGGCGACCACGAGCGCGAACACGCGATGCGTCAGGTGGATCGCGACCCGCGCCGGCGCGTCCAGCACGCCGCCTTCGTAGTCGACCCCGATGCCGCGCCACAGCACGAAGGCTTCGCGGAAATCGGTCGGCGGCGTCCACGAGCCCAGGCAATGCGGAAAATTCGTGCCGCAGGCGAGCGCGGCATAGTTGGCCGACACCCAGCCGCCGAGCGCGATCTGGATGGCGACCAGCACGAGCCCGATCGTCAGCATCGGCTTGATCCGGACTTCCGGTGCGAGCGCGATCGCCGCATTGGGCGAGGCGCGGCACGCAACGAACACGAGCAGCGAAAAGGTCGTCATGCCGCCGAGCAGGTGCGCCATCACCACCACCGGCTTCAGCAGCCACGTCACCGTCCACATGCCGAGCAGGGCCTGGAAGATGATCACCGCCAGCAGCAGCGACGAGGCCCGGGTGAAATCGCCACGCGGCGACGCGTGCGAGCCCGGCCGCAACACGTACGCGACCAGCAGGCCTTCGCCGATGGCCGCCAGCACGCTGGCCCAGACGTGTTCGCCGCGCATGTAGACCGGGATGGCGATCGCCACCAGCGCGCTTGCGCCGAGCACCACGGCAAGCCCGCGCGGCACGCGGCGCGCGGCGAGCACGGCGAGGGCGAGCACCAGCAGCCCGAGTGTCGCCGCGAGGTGGCGGTGGAATTGCTCGCGCCAGGTCTTGTGGGTTTCGACCGGGCGTTCGTAGTTGGCGTTCGCGTGCGCCACGTCCACCTCGTGCACGGGCCACGTGGCGCGGCCGTAGCACGTGGGCCAGTCCGGGCAGGACAGTCCGGCATTGGACAGGCGCACGAACGCGCCGAACACGATCACGATCAGCGCGAGCAGCACGGCGATCCAGGCGATCTTGTTGTAGAGACGGTGCGGGAGCATGGGTGGATGGTGCTTCGTGTAGGCGGAGGAGGGAACGCCCGAAGGCGGCGCGGTGGTCTTCGACCGTGTCGTGCGCGCAGTGCGCGCGTGCGGCATCAGGTCATTTCAGCATCCGCGCGGTGTCTTCGCGCAGGTCGGCGACATCGAAGTCGGCACCGTACCGCAATGCGACGTTGCCGTTCGGATCGATGAGGTAGGCCGTGGGCCGCCCCTGCGTCGCGAGCCCCGGCAGGCGCGCGGAAAGATCGACGTTCTGCTGCATCGGCACGAAACGGCGGAACGGCACCGCGCCCGCGGGCACATCGCCGAACCACAACACATCGAGACGATCGGCGCGCCGGCCCTGCAGCTGCCAGACCTTGTCCAGGCCCTCGATCAGATCGACGCAGACCTGCGCGCAGCCGGGCGTGGCCACCACCGCGATCTGCCAGCGCCGATCGTACGGCGCCCACGCGTACGGCGTGCCGTCGGCGCGCACCAGTTGCAGATCGTCAAGCTGCACCATCGGCGAGAGCAACTCGCCGCGGTTGCGCGTGTCGGTGGGTTTCCAGCCGCTCAGGTGCAGCAGCGCGGCAGCGAAGAACGGCAGCGTGAACAGCGCGAACACGCCCACCAGCATGAGGCGCGAACGGCGGCGGCGGACGGGATCGATCGGCGTTGGGTGCGGTACGTTCATCGGCGTGTCCTGCGAAATCCGAGCACCAGCCACACCACGAACACGGTGACGGCCAGACCCCACCACTGCACCGCGTACCCGCGATGCCGCTCCGGTGGCAATGTGTTCTGCAGCACGTCCAGGTCGCGCTCGTAGCCGAGCGGAAGATCCGGATCGAGCCGAAGCACGCGCGGCGCCGGCGGGACGGCCAGGCCGGTGGCCGCGGCGATGGCGTGCATGTCGATGCGCGTCAGCAGCCAGCCGTCCGCCGCGGGCGCGATGCCGGTGCCCAGCGCGATGCCGGCCGACGGCGGCGGCGCCAGCAGACCGCGTGCCTCGATCCGACCCGCCGGCCGTTCGATGGTCGGCAACGCACGGTCGGCCGGCAGCGGCAGCCAGCCCAGGTCCACCAGCAGCGGCGTCGCGCTGCCGTCGACGAGCGCGAGCCGATACGCCCGCACGCCCGCGCGGCCGGCGCGCAGCTGGTTGTCGAGCAACAGCGGCCCGCGCGCGTCGAACTGCACGCTGCCGCTCGTCCACTGCAGTGCGCGCGTTTCCCGCGCGACGGCATCGGCCAGCGGAACCGCCTCGCGCGCGGCGAGCATCTCGGCCGTTTCCAGCAGCAGGTGCTGCTTCTGCGTGCCGCGCTGCCACTGCCACGCGCCGAGCGCAGCGAACAGCGCAATGCCCGCCAGCGCCGCAAGCGCAAAGCCGAGGCGTCCCGGCCGTTTCATCCGACCATGCCCGCGCGACGCACGGTGAAGCTGCGATAATCCTCGTCCCGCAATTCGCGGCGCATGCGCCGGCTGGCGCAAGGTCGATCCATGCTGCAGAAACTCATCATCGTCGCCTTCCTGGTCCTGATCCTCTACAACCTCGGAGCCGGGCTGTACTACATGATCACGGACAAGGGCCAGACCAACCGAACCGTGAACGCGCTGACCAAGCGCATCGCGCTGAGCGTGGTGCTGATCCTGCTGGTGGTGCTGGGCATCTGGACCGGGGTGATCCAGCCGCACGATCTCGGACGCTAGCCCACGGACGCACCGGGTCCGAGGGCCTGATTCGTGATTCGTGATTCGTGATTCGTGATTCGTGATTCGGCGAGAGCGTGGCAGCTTGTGCCCGTTCGAATCCCGAATCCCGAATCGCGAATCGCGGCTGTCAGAGCACGTAGACGAACAGGAACAGCCCGAGCCACACCACGTCGACGAAGTGCCAGTACCACGCCACCGCTTCGAATGCGAAGTGGTTGTCCTTGCTGAAGTGACCCTTGGCACAGCGGAACCAGATCACGGTCAGCATGATCGCGCCGAGCGTGACGTGCATGCCGTGGAAGCCGGTGAGCATGAAGAAGGTCGAGCCGTAGACGCCCGAACCCAGGGTCAGGTTCAGTTCGTGGTAGGCGTGGATGTATTCCTCGGCCTGGAAGAACAGGAACACCGCGCCGAGCAGGATGGTCGCGCCGAGCCAGATCAGCAGCTGGGTGCGGTTGGCCGCGCGCAGGGCATGGTGCGCGATGGTGATCGTCACGCCGGACGCCAGCAGCAGCAGCGTGTTGATCAGCGGCAGGCCCCACGCCGGGATCGTCTCGAAGTCGCCACCGACATTGGACGGGCCGTTGGTCGGCCACGCCGCGTCGAAGCCCTGCCACAGCAGGTTGTGCGTCATCATTCCGTCGCCCGCGCCGCCGAGCCACGGCACCGACAGCATGCGCGCGTAGAACAGCGCGCCGAAGAACGCCGCGAAGAACATGATCTCGGAGAAGATGAACCAGAGCATGCCCATGCGGAACGAGATGTCGACCTGGCGGTTGTAGAACCCCGCGATCGATTCGCCGATCACGCTGCGGAACCAGCCGAACAGCATGAACACCATGATCGCCAGGCCCGCATAGAACAGCGGCTGGCCCCAGCTGTGGTCGTTGAGCCAGTTGGCCACGCCCACCATCGTGGTGAACAGGCCCACCGAACCGACGATCGGCCAGATGCTGTGGTGCGGAACGTAGTAGACGTTGGCGTCGGGTGTGGTGTGGGCCATGGCGGATTCCCGGACTTCGATTCGATTCAGTGATGCGGCAGGTGCAGGGCGACGACGCGGACGATCACGGCGTCACGTGGGCAACGCCCTCGCTCGCGATGCGCGCGGTGGCCAGTTCGTTGTTGTAGAACGTGTAGGACAGCGTGAGCGTGGAGACTTCGGCCGGCAGATCGGGATCGACGACGAAACGCACCGGCATCGGACGTTCTTCGCCGGCCTCCAGGCGCTGCTCGGTGAAGCAGAAACATTCGGTCTTGTTGAAATAGTTCGACGCGGTGCTCGGCGCCACCGACGGCACGGCCTGCCCGACGATCGGCACCACGGACGTGTTGCGTGCGTAGTAGAGCGCGTCGGTCGGCTGCCCGGGATGCACCTTGACCTGCGACACCGCGGGACGGAATTCCCACGGCAGTCCGGAGTTGACGCCGGCATCGAATTCCACCGTGACCCAGCGCGAGGTATCGACGGCGAACCCGCCTGCCTTCGCCTCGCCCACCGGCCCGTCGCCGAGCTTGATGCCGAAGATCTGCTCGCAGGCGATGCGGTAGAGCGGCACCAGCGAAAAACAGAACACGAACGCGATGGCCGCGACCACGAGCGCGCGGCGCACGACCGAGCCGGTCTCCTTTGCCGCCGCGGTGTCGCGCTCGGTGTTCACGAGGCGAACACGCCCGAGGCGATGAACGCCACGTAGATCGCGACCGCCACGAGGCCGAGCACGATCGCGGTGTTGCGAACGCTGCGGCGGCGCGTGCGGGGATCGAAACGTGGCGGGGTCGGCTGCATGGCTGGTGTCTGCGGGACGGTTCGCGCGCGGCGCACGGGGCGCCGCGCTTCGCGATCAGTGCGTCACGTCGTCGTGGGCGAGGTCGCCCGGCCGGATGACGGGCGGCGTGCTGAAGGTGTGATGCGGCGCCGGCGACGGCACCGTCCACTCCAGGCCCTTGGCGCCTTCCCAGGCGCGCGCCGGGGCCGGCGCGCCGAACTTCAGCGAGTGCCACAGCACGTACATCATGATCAGCGGCGAGGCGAGCATGCCGAACGCGCCGATGGAGCTGATGAGGTTCCAGTCCGCGAACGCGACGTTGTAGTCCGGAATGCGGCGGGGCATGCCGGCCAGGCCCAGGAAGTGCTGCGGGAAGAACAGGATGTTGACGAAGATCGCGCTCCACCAGAAGTGGAACTTGCCCAGGCCCTCGGAATACATCTTGCCGGTCCACTTCGGCCACCAGTAGTAGGTGGCGGCGATGATCGAGAACACCGCGCCGGTCACCAGCACGTAGTGGAAATGCGCGACCACGAAGTAGGTGTCGTGGTACTGGAAATCCGCCGGCACGATCGCGAGCATCAGGCCCGAGAAGCCGCCGATGGTGAACAGGATCACGAACGCGATCGCCCACAGCATCGGCGTCTCGAACGTCAGCGAGCCCTGCCACATCGTCGAGACCCAGTTGAACACCTTCACGCCCGTTGGCACCGCGATCAGCATCGTCGCGTACATGAAGAACAGCTCGCCGCCGAGCGGCATGCCGACCGTGAACATGTGGTGCGCCCACACGATGAAGCTCAGGAACGCGATCGAGGCCACCGCATAGACCATCGCCTGGTAACCGAACAGCGGCTTGCGCGAGAACGTGGGCAGGATTTCGGAGACGATGCCGAACGCCGGGAGGATCATGATGTAGACCTCCGGGTGTCCGAAGAACCAGAAGATGTGCTGGAACATCACCGGATCGCCGCCGCCGGCTGCGCTGAAGAAGCTGGTGGCGAAGAACTTGTCGGTCAGCAGCATCGTCACCGCGCCCGCGAGCACCGGCATCACCGCGATCAGCAGGAAGGCGGTGATCAGCCAACTCCACACGAAGATCGGCATCTTGAGCAGATCCACCCCCGGCGCGCGCATGTTGAGGATGGTGGCGATGACGTTGATCGCGCCCATGATCGAGCTGATGCCCATCATGTGGATGGCGAAGATGGCGAACGCGACGTTGGAGCCGCCCTGCAGCGACAGCGGCGGGTAGAGCGTCCAGCCGCCGGCGGGCGAGCCGCCCGGCAGGAACAGCGTCAGCAGCAGCAGCGAGAACGCGAACGGCAGGATCCAGAACGACCAGTTGTTCATGCGCGGCAGCGCCATGTCCGGCGCGCCGATCTGCAGCGGGATCATCCAGTTGGCCAGGCCCACGAAGGCCGGCATCACGCCGCCGAAGATCATGACGAGCGCGTGCATCGTCGTCATCTGGTTGAAGAACTCCGGATGCACGAACTGCAGGCCCGGCACCGTGAGCTCGGCGCGGATCACGCCCGACATCGCGCCGCCGATGAGGAACATCACGAACGCGAAGATCAGGTACAGCGTTCCGATGTCCTTGTGGTTGGTGGACAGGAACCAGCGCTGGAAGAAGGTCTGCTTGTGCCCGTGGTCGTCGTGCGCATCGTGCGCGGCGCCGTGCGCGACATCGGGGGCGGTGTAGGTGGCCATCGTTGCGTACCTCTGCGGATTCTGTGGCGTGCGGCTGCGGCGGGTGCGCCGGATCAGCCGTTGCTGGAAGCGGGGACGACGGACGCTGCGGCCTGCGCGTCCGCGGCAGGTGCGGCGTCGACCGGCGTGGCCTCCGGGGTCGCGGGCTGCGCGGCCGGTGCTTCCGGTGCCGGCTGCTGCGCCGCGAGCCACTGCTCGAACTGGTCGCGCGGCAGCGCGTTCACCACGATCGGCATGAAGCCGTGGTCCTTGCCGCACAGCTCCGCGCACTGCCCGCGGTACGTGCCGGGCGTCTTGATGTTGGTCCAGGCCTCGTTGACGATGCCCGGGATCGCGTCCTGCTTCCAGCCCAGCGCCGGCACCCACCACGCGTGGATCACGTCGTCGGCGGTGATGACGAAGCGGATCTTGGTGTCCGTGGGCAGCACGAGCGGCTTGTCGACATCGAGCAGGTAGACGTTCTTGCCATCGGCGTTGACCACCGACTTCGGATCGATGCCCGAGTCCACGATGCGCGCCGCGTTGCTCTTGGCGTCCAGGCGGCTGACGAAGTTCACGTTGCCCGGCTGGCCGCGGTAGTTGAGGATCTCGTAGCGCCACATCCACTGGTAACCGGTGACCTTGACGGTCATCTCGGACTCGGTGGTGTCGTACATCTTGAACAGCGTTTTCGTCGCCGGCCACGCCATCGCGATGAGCAGCAGGATCGGAATGACGGTCCAGATGATCTCGGCCGTGGTGTTGTGGCTGAACTGCGCCGCCACGGCACCTTTCGACTTGCGGAACGCGAACATCGCGTAACCCATCGCGCCGAACACCAGCACGCCGATGACCACGCAGATGCCGAAGATGAGGTTGTGCAGCCAGTGCACTTCGACCGACGTCTCGGTGACGCCCGGGGCCATGTTGAGCTGCCACGGTTGCGGATCGGCGCCGAACGCCACGCTCGCGACGAGCAGTGCGGCAAGACCGAGTCCAATGCGTAGCGAACGAGCTGCGTGGGTCATTTTCTACCTCGGGGGCGCGCCCCCAGACAATCGGAATTTGGCATCCGGGTGCACGCCGCCACCTCGGCCCCCCGAGCGGACCGGCTGCACGTCCGCTGCGCAGCGGCCCTGCCGCGTCGGCCGTCGCGGTTGCGACAGGCAGGCGCGACGCCATCCGGACCATTCGGGAAAGCACGGAATGATAGTGGTTGGGGGGGCGCGCGGGCAAGACGAGCGCTGGTGCGATTGGTGCGACTGCAGCCCACACACAACGCCCGCGAGGCGCCGAGCCGAAGTTTTCCTTCTCCCCGTGGGAGAAGGGCGAGGCGGCTATCGCCGGCCGAACGCAGGGCGGATGAGGGACGGGCATCGAATGCAATCGCCGCATCGGTCGAAGCGACGTTCCCGGTAGCCGGGTTGATCATCGCCACGGGACGGCGTGGCGCCCGTCCCTCATCCGGCTGCCGCCACCTTCTCCCGGTGGGAGAAGGAACGCAGGCTGACGGGTCTCGGCCGATCCCGTCGCTTCCAATGCCCGCAAACGACGCGACCCCGCCGGAGCGGGGTCGCGTTTCAACCGTCAGACGGCGGAACTCAGCGCTTGGCCGAGGCCGTCTGGTACAGGTCGGCAGCGCGCTTCTGCAGCGCGGCGAGCTCCTCGTCCGACGCCGGCGCATCGCCCTGCTCGTTCACGACCACCTGGCCATCGGCGTTCCAGCCCACGAGCGTGGTCACGCCCGACTGCTTGCGCTCCACCACCCACGGCTTGCCACCCTGGTAGGCATAACGGAACTCGGCCGAGCCGGCGTCGCCGTAGTCGACCTGCTCGCGCGCCATGCGGATCTGGCCGCTGGTGTCGACGAAGGCGTCCCAGCCTACCGAGATCTCCTCCTCCAGTCGCTCGCCCTTGATCCGGCGCAGGGCGCCGATCTCGCCCTCGAGCTTGCGGAAATCGGCCTTCATCTTTTCGTTCGGCGGAACATCGGCGGCCGGCTGCCCGCCGCGCACCAGTTCCAGCGCGACGCCGCTGCTCGGCGCGCCCTGGGTCAGCACGGGGACCGGGGCCGGGGTGCCGTAGAGCACGAAGGTTTCGGCCTTCAGCGCGGCCTGCAGGGCGTAGACGCGGGTCTGGTCGACCTTGGCCGGGTCGTAGCCCAGCGCCACCTGGGCCGGCATCGCCGGCGCCGGCTGGGTCGACTCGGCCACCACCACGGGCAGCGCGGCCGGATCGGTCACGTCGACGAGCTTGAGCTCCAGCGCAATGCCGGGCGCCACCTTCGGCGCGTCCTTGATCGACACATTGGCGCTGATCGACGGACCGGACACGGCCACGGCCTGCGCCGGCACGGAGGCCGTCGCCGCTGCGGGCGCGGCGGAGTTCGGGGACGGCGGGGCTTCGCCACCGCACGCGCTCAGGGCGAACGCGGCAACCAGCGACAACGGCAAGGATTTACCCATGATCACGACTTCTTCTGTTGGTGGATGAAGGAACACCGCGCGACGCGGGCACGCAGACGGATGGCTGCGGCGCCCGGACACGGGGCCGGCAAGGATAAACCACGCGCGTAAAAAAGACGTTGCAGCACCCGAAGTGACGAATGGCGCACGGCATTCGTCGCGCATGTGTGGGTTCGCGGGCGAAACAGGCACGACCGTCGCCCGCAATCGACCGCTCGTCTGCCGGTGCGCGAAAGTGTTTGCATTCTTCTTAACGAAACTTTAATTTGTGCCGCCTCGCCGACCCTTCGGCGATGTCTCCACTCATTCCACAAGGCCGATCCATGTCCCGCTTCATCTTCGCCATCGCCAGCCCGCTCGACGCACCGGCCAGCCGCCGCGTCACGCGGACGACTGCACACGGCGCCATCACCACGGACTGATCTGCCCGCCACGCGGAGATCGGTCACCCGATCTCCGAGGCTGCACGAACGCCCTCGGACGCACATCCGGGGGCGTTTTTTTTGCGCGTTCGTCATGGAGCACAACACCACAATCGACGCGGGCGCACAGGCGACCGCGTGCAAGGAATCGGTGCCGCGACCCGGCATCGATGCATCGCATCAAGGAACGGCTCCCTGCGGCCCGGGTTTGTTGCCCGGCCGGTGCGCACGGCATTGCCGTCGCGTATGCCCGGAACCGGACACCGGTGCGGTGCAAGGCGGCGGTAGCTCAGCGGTGAGAGCACGGGCGTGTCCCGAGGTCGCCGGTTCGACTTCGGCCCGCCGCGTTTGGATAGCTCAGACGGGTAGAGCACAGAACGTTGATTCTGAAGTCGCGGGTTCGAATCCCGCTCCAAGACACATGACCTGTCACGTCATGACCACGGGACGCAAGTCCCTTCCACGGAAACGCCCCGCGCGGCGTTTCGTCATCCCGCCGCAGCGGCAACGCGGCGTGGTGTCGAGCGATGCAGCGGACCCATCGCCGGGTCTTCGCCTTCGCAGGGCGCGGGCCGGTCTGCAGCGTCCCGTGTGACCGCGCGGGCTGCGTTCCGGCCTCCGCCCCAACGCGCGCCTGGACTCCGCGACGTGCTTCGCCAGGGGCGCTTCCACCTATTCCGCGATGTGCGCCCGCGCATCGCAAACGCATCCAACGCCCCTCTCCCGTGGGAGAGGGGTTGGGGAGAGGGTCTGGGACGAACAAAACGCCGGCAATCGCCTCGTGCCAGCAAGTCGCTGCTATTGCTTCCTTGAAATGGCAATGGCAACTCACGCAACACGACCGCAGCAGTGCACGCCATTGCAACGCTTCGACCGAACCCTCTCCCACGGAGAGAGGGGCTCAACGACATCCCCGCACGCGCGAATCGATCCGGCGCATGCGGCTTCAGCGCAAACGGATCGAACCACCAGAGCCACAAGGAGAACCCACCATGTTCTGGACCAAGAGGGTCGTGATCGGCGACGGCGAGCGCGGCCTGGTGTATCGCAACAAGCAGTTCGAGGCCGTGCTCGGCCCGCGCGTGCACCGCATCGTCGACCCGTTCAACCGGGTCGTCGTGCTGACGCATTCGATCGCGAATCCCGAATACGCCGGCCGCGACATCGACACGCTGCGTGCCCGCCTCGGCGATGTGCGCTTCGACGAACTGTTCCTGCTCGTCGACCTGCGAGCCGACGAAGTCGGTCTGGTGCGTCAGCACGGCGTCATCGAGGACGTGCTCGCGCCGGGCACGCGCAAGATCTTCTGGCGCGGCGACGGCCGGTTGAGCGTCGAGCGCATGGTGCTGGACGAGGGCCTGCAACTGCGCGCGGACGTGATGCAGCGCCTGCGCCAGCTCGGCACGCTGTCGAAGGTGGCCGTGGCGGTGCACGTGCCGGCGGAGTCGACGGGCCTCGTGTTCATCGACGGCAAGCTGATGCGCTCGCTGGCGCCGGGCGCCTACGCCTTCTGGAACTTCCAGAAGAACGTGGTGGCCGAGGTCGTCGAGCAGCGCGTGCAGTCGATCGAGGTCTCGGGCCAGGAGTTGCTGACCCGCGACAAGGTCTCGCTGCGCGTGAACCTCGCCGCGTCGCTGCGCGTCGTCGATCCGGTGGCCGCGAAGACGCGCGTGGCGAAGTTCGTCGACCACGTCTACCGCGAACTGCAGTACGGCCTGCGCCGTGCCGTGGCCGCGAAGACGCTCGACGAACTGCTCGGCGACAAGGCCTCGCTCGACGCCGACATCTACGCCTACGTGCACGGCCGCGTCGGCGAGTTCGGCATCGACATGCTCGGTGTCGGCGTCAAGGACGTGATCCTGCCGGGCGAGATGAAGGAGATCCTCAACGGCGTGGTGCAGGCGGAGAAGTCGGCGCAGGCCAACGTCATCCGCCGTCGCGAGGAGGCGAACGCCACGCGTTCCCTGCTCAACACCGCGAAGCTGATCGAGGAGAGTCCGGTGCTGATGCGGCTGAAGGAACTGGAGGCGCTGGAAAAGGTCACCGAGAAGATCGACAAGCTCACCGTGTTCGGCGGCCTGGACGGCGTGCTGAAGCAGCTGGTGACGATGAAGTAGCACCCCGCGCGCGGCGGACGGAACCACCGCGCGCGGCCTCGATGGAAGCAAGGACATGGACACGAACAACTACGAGTTGCTGCATGCGGAAGGTTCGCGCACACCGATCAAGGGCTGGGTGCGGGGCGTGCCGCTGGAAGCCGAAGCCCACCAGCAATTGCGCAACATCGCGGACATCCCGTTCGTGGGCCCGTGGGTGGCGGTGATGCCGGACGTGCATCTAGGCAAGGGTGCGACCGTGGGCTCGGTGATCCCGACGCGCGGCGCGATCATCCCGGCCGCGGTCGGCGTCGACATCGGCTGCGGCATGGCGGCGGTGCGCACCACGCTGCGCGCGGACGACCTGCCGGACAGCCTCGCGCAGCTGCGTTCTAGCATCGAACGCGGCGTGCCGGTGGGCAATGGCCGCTTCGGCGAGCACCACAAGATTCCCGACAGCATCGAGACGCGTGTTGCGCAGTCCGGGCTGGTGCAGCGCCTCGATGCGATCAAGGCGAAGCATCGGAAGATCCGCACCGACAAGCTCGATCGCCAGATCGGCACGCTCGGCGGCGGCAACCACTTCATCGAGCTCTGCCTCGACGAGAGCGATGCCGTGTGGGTGATGCTGCACTCGGGCTCGCGCGGGACGGGCAACCTCATCGGCACGTATTTCATCGAACGTGCGCGCGAGGAACTCGGCCGGCGCGTGCTCGGTTTCCAACTGCCGGACAAGGACCTCGCGTTCTTCCTCGAGGGCGAGCCGCTGTTCGACGACTACGTCGAGGCGGTGTCGTGGGCGCAAGACTACGCGCGCCACAACCGCGAGGCGATGATGGCGCGCGTGCTGCACGACATGCGCCAGCGCTTGCCGAAGTTCCAGCTCACGCAGATGGCGGTGAACTGCCACCACAACTACGTCAACCGCGAAACGCATGGTGGCGAATCGCTGCTCGTCACGCGCAAGGGCGCGGTGAGTGCGCGTGAAGGCGAACTCGGCATGATTCCGGGCAGCATGGGCACGCGCAGCTACATCGTGCGTGGCCTCGGCAACGCGGACAGCTTCCACAGCTGCAGCCACGGTGCCGGACGCGTGATGAGCCGCACGCGGGCGCGGCAGGAGATCACGCTGGCGCAGCATCGCGAGGCCACCGCGCACTTGGAGTGCCGCAAGGATGCCTCGGTGGTCGACGAATCGCCGGCCGCGTACAAGCCGATCGAGGCGGTGATGGCGGCGCAGCAGGATCTGGTGGAGATCGTGCATACGCTGCGGCAAGTGGTGTGCATCAAGGGGTGATGCTTCGAACCGGGCGCCCAACACCGGCGCCCGTGTCCATCCTCGACACCGTCACATGAAACCTTCCTTCTCCCCGCGGGAGAAGGGTGAGGCGGCTACCGCCGGCCGAACGGCAGGGCGGATGAGGGACGGACGCCCCGGTCTGACCGAACATTCCCGAAGCAGAAAACCCGCTTCGAACAGACCCTCGGGCGCATGCCAGGCCCGTCCCTCATCCGCCTTCGGCACCTTCTCCCGCGGGGAGAAGGAACATCATTGGGCGCCCGGCACCTTTTTCTTCGGTAAAGGAGCTGCGTCAGCGCTCCAGCCGGTAATTCAACGCAGCACGGTTCTCGGTGCCCGAGTCGATCTGCACGCTCCACAGCCGGCTCAGGATGTATTTGAAGGTCACCACCTGGCCGCTGCCGAACAGCGCCACGCCGTAGCTTACGTACAGCCGCGGCGAGAGGAACTTGCCGACCGTCAGCGCGGCGCCGCCGAGTGCGCGGTTGTCGGCCACGCCCACTTCATCCAGGCCCATGCGCGCGCCGAGCCGCTTGGCGAGGAAGTTGCCGCCGAACGCCGCCGCGGCCTGGCTCAGCTGGGCGCCGTCGGCCTGGGAGGCCGAGCGCAGCGGGCGACCGAGCACCAGATACGACAATTGCTCGGCCTGCTCCATCGACGGCTCCGACCACAGCGTGAGTTCCGGCGCCAGCGCGGTGCCGCGCACCTGCACGCCGACGGTCACCTCGTCGATCTTGCGCTCGGCGCGCAGGTCGATGGCGGGGTTGTCGATCGGCGTCGATGCGAACGAAAGGCGGCCGCGCGTGATCGTGAGGTCCTGGCCGTACGCCTTGTAGGCGCCGCCGACCTGGATCGCGCCGGCGCCGAGCGTCGCGCGCCCCGGCCGGTCGCGCACGGCGAGCTGGCCGTCGAGCTTGCTCTTCAAGCCGAAGCCGTTGAGGCGCACGTCGTCGCCCAGCACGATGCTGATGTCGCTGTCGAGGCCGAGCCCGGCGCCTTCGTCGGTCTGCGCGTCGATCACCACGACGTCCGACGACGCCTTGGTGGTGCCCTGCAACTGTTCCAGATCGATGCGCGCAAACGGCACCGTCACCGTGCCGCGCAGCCTGAGCTGTTCGTTGGCCAGGACGATGGTTAGATCGGGCGACACCCGTGCCTCTGCCTCGGGAATCTTGACGATGGTGAGATTCTCGCCCTGCAGCGCAACACGCACCGTTTCTTCCGCGCCGGCGTTGCCGTCCACGCGCCCTTCGATGCGCAGCGTGCCGTCGCCCGACTTCACCGTGCCGGCCAGCGTGGCTGCGCGCGCACCGGCGCTGGTCAACACGAGTTCGCCGTCGCTCAGCAGCAGGCCGGCGGCAGGCACTTCGCCGCTGAACCCTGCGACGCTGGCACGGCCTTCGATCTGCGGCGACGCACGCGTGCCGGCGATGGCGACGTTGGCATCGAGCGTGCCGGACGGCGCCACCACCTGGTCGGTGACAAGCTCGAGCACGGTGAGATCCGGCAGCGACAGGGTGAGATTGCCGTCGAGCGCGCCGTCGTCGGCCAGCGGCGTGGCCGTGGTCAGGCGTGCGTCGATGCGGCCGCCGTTGCCGACGCCGCCGGTGACGGTGGCGACGAGTTGTTGCGGGTCGAGCGTGGCGCGCAGTTGCAGGTTCTGCAGATCGATCAGTTCGCGTTCGGACTCGGCGTCCATGCGCACGCCGGCGCGTGCGATGTCGAGTTGTGCGGTGGCATCGATGTCGCCGTTCGCCGCACGCGTGGCGCGGGCGGTGGCATTCACTTCGCCGAATGCCGCGACCGGGTGTCCGAGCGCGTCGGCGAGGAACGGATCGAGGTCCGACAGCGGAAACGCCTGCAGCGAAAGATCGGCGTTGCCACCCGCGCCGTGCCAGTCGGCCGACACGCACAGCGCCGACGGCTCGGACGCAAGACACGCCTGCGTGACGCGAATGGCGCCGTCGCCGCTGTCGTAGGCGATCTCGGCCGGCGCGCGCAGGCGCCAAGGCGAGCGTTCGGCCGGCTCCAGCGTCAGCGCATTCAGCAGGCCGCGCCAGCGCGCGCCACCCCCGTCGGGCGCGATCAGGCCGCCCGCGAGCTCCACGCTGGCGCGCGCGGGTTCGCCGTCGAGCGCAAGCGTCAGCGTGTGGCGCTCGCGCGTGCCTTCGCCCGAGAGCGACAGCGTGGCGAAGGTCTGGCCAGCGGCGTCCAGCCCCACCGCTTCGACGCTGAAGCTGCCGCGCTGCAAGGCGTCGATGCGGGCACGCACATCGGCGCTCGCCGCCGTAATGTCGGCGATGACGAGGTCGGTGACGGCCAGATCGGTGACCAGCGTCGGTGCGTCCTGCGTGCCGCTGGCGGTGAACGTGCCTTCGATGCGGCCGCGCGCGTCGGGCAGCACGTCGGAGAGATTGAGCGGCAACAGCTCGAGGTCGGCGGCGATGCGTTCGCCCCAGCGGCCGTTGCCGCGGATGCGCGACTGCCCGATGCGCAGGTCGGCCTTGCCTTCGCCGCTGCCATCGGGCTGCAGCGTGGCGTCGAGCGTGCCGGCGAGCGCGCGTCCGCGCAGCGTGCCGCCGAGTGTCGCTACCTGCAGCGTGGCCGCCGGGCCGGCGTCTTCGAGGCGACCTTCGCTGCGCAGCGTGGCGTCGATGGCGCCGGGAAAATCGGCAACGAACCACGCGGGATCGAAGTCGCGCAGTTCGGCGTCGAGCGTCCACGCCACCTGCGGCGCCCACGCCACGGAGCCGTTCGCGGCGAGGCCGCCGCCGGGCATCGTCACGTCCAGCGATTCGAACGCGATGCGTTCCTGCGTGCCGCGGCCGCGCAAGGCGATCGTCGCGGCGTCATCGCCACGCGCAAGATCGCCGTCGAGCGTGACCGCATAGTCGGCGAGCGGGCCGTCGACGCGCGCACTGCCGCCGGTGCGCACGACGGCCTCGGGCGTGTCGGCCGGCAGCGTGATGTCGCGCCAGACAAGGTCGAGTGCGACGCTCGGGGCAGTGCTGCGCACGTCGACCGTGCCCTGCGCAGCGACGCTGCCGGACAGCAGCTCCAGCGACAGCGGCGCCAGCTCGGCCACACCGCCGGCATATCCCACGGTCGACGGCGCAATGCGCAACGCCTGCATTCCTTGTGCGACATCACCCTCGATCTGCACCCGCTGCAGCGTGCCGTCGGCGCGCAGGTTGGCCGACACCGGCTCGCCGTCGAGGCCGAGATAGGCCGCGTCGATCTCCGGTGCGACCACGCGCAGCGCGAACTGCGGCGACGGCAGGCCGCCGGTGAGGCGCAGGTCGACGGTCGCCGGCTGCGGCACGTCGCCGCGCGCGCTCAGGTGCAGATCCGAGAGGTCGCCGCGCAGCGTGATCGCCAACGGCAGCGGATCCGCGTCCGCGCGCGGCAGCGTGATGGTGGCATCGAGCGTGCTGGCCCAGCCGCGCTCGCTGTCGAAATCGCCGCGCGCGTCGATGCCGAGCCTGTCGCTGTCGAGGATGAGCGACTGCAGCGCGAGGCGTCCCTGTTCGAGCGCGCCCTGCAGTTGCAGGCGGGCGATATCGAGCAGGGTCACGTCGGCCTGTTCGACGCGCAGGCGTCGCACGTCGAGCGCCTCCACCGTCACGGCCAGCGGCAGGTCGAGGGTCGGCAGGGATTCGGGGAGGACGAGGTCGTACGACGGCGTCGTCTCGTCGGCCGACGGCGCCAGCACCACGCGGCCGTCCTCCAGTGTCAATTGTTCGATCACCAGACGCCGGCCGACCAGCGCACGCGGCGACAGATCCAGCGTGACGCGGCGCAGCTCCACCAGCAGGCCGTCGTCCTGCCTGTAGCGCACGTCGTGCAGCACCAGCGGCCCGGCCACGCTGCCTTCCGCCACGCCGTATTGCAGCGCGCCGTCGGGCAGCGTCGCCGCCACGCGCGCAAGCAGGAAATCGCGCCCACTGCCGCTGCCGAGCAACCACCACAGCAGCAGCACGCCGAGCAGCACCAGCAGCACGATCGCGCCGCCGAGCCACGCCAGCACGCGCGGCCAGCGCGCGCGACGCGGTGCGGCGATCTGCGCCGGCGTACTCACAGATCCGGCCCGATGTTGATATGGATCTGGAACGCGTCCTGCGGATCCTTGAGCCCGCGCGCCAGATCGAAACGCACCAGCCCCACCGGCGACCGCCAGCGCACGCCGATGCCGGCGCCGACGTACGCACCCTCGTTGACATCGTTGAAGGCGTTGCCCGCATCGACGAACACCGCGCCGCCCCAGCTGCGGCTGAACATGCGTTCGTATTCGGCGCTGCCGACCAGCAGATTCTTGCCGCCGGTTGCGATGTCGTCGGTGCGCGGCCCCACTTCCTGATAGCCATAACCGCGGATGCTGCGGTCGCCGCCAGCGAAGAACCGCAGCGACGGCGGCAGCTCGTCGAACTCGTCGGTCAGCGTGCGCCCGATCTGGCCGCGGAACAGGACGCGGTTGCGCGGCCCGATGCTGCGGATCAGCTTCGCATCGACGACAAACTGGGCAAAATTCGTCTCCGATCCCAGCGCCGATGCACCGGTCTTGAACTCGCCGCGCAACGAGAAGCCGCGCGTCGGATACAACGCATCGTCGGCCACCACGCGCTGCGCCGAGAGCGCCGGATAGACCAGCCTGCTCTCGCCGCGGATGCGGTCCGCTTCGGGTTGGTCCAGGCCCAGCACGAAGTCCTCGTTGCGCGCGTGCAGCGCCACGCCGAGCTGCCAGCCGCGGTACGTGCCGGTGCGCGAGGCGACGAGCTCGGAGATGCGCGACTTGGTCACGTCGCTTTCCTCGTCGCGCCGATTCGCGCCGAACGCGTACCAGCCCTCGGCCCACGCGAACGCGGGGATGCGGTATTCCACGCCGAAACTGCGGCGCCGCTGCGCCACGTCGAGATTGGCTTCGAGCTTGTGGCCGCGGTCGTTGACCCAGCGCCGCTCCAGGCCCAGCTCGATGCCGGCGCCCGAGTCGGTGCCGAAGTTCACGCCGGCGGTGTAGACGCTGCGCTTGCCCGGCGTCAGCGACACCGCGATCGGCACCCGGTCGCCCTCTGCGTTCTCGAGGTCGGGGCGCACGTCGATGTAGCCGAAATAATCGAAATCGGTCAGGCGCTGGTGCAGCTTGAGCAGCGCGTCCTGGTGGTAGTACTCGCCGTCGTCGTACGGCACGGCCTGTTCGATCAGCGCGGTGTGGATCTGCGAGCCGGTGAAGGTGGTCTTGCCGAAGCGGTAGCGCGCACCGCTGTCCCAGGTGAGCCTGATCGCGGCCTCGCGCAGCTGACGCGAAACTTCGACACGATGCTGCTGCAGCTCGGCATCGAAATACCCGCGTTCGAGCAGGCGCCGCTGCACGGCGAGCTTGCTTGCCTCGTAGCGGCGGTGATCGAAGGTCTGGCCGATGCGCGGACGGAAGCGCTCGATCGGCCGCTGCACCTCGTTGTCGCCCTGCGCGGCGCCGTTCATTTCGATGGCGGTCTCGCGCAGGATCACCGGCTCGCCGAGCACCACGTTGACGGTCACGGTGATGCCGCCGTCGGCGCGCACCACGTCGGTGTCGACCTGGGCGTCGTAGTAGCCGTACGGCTCCACCGCCAGCCGCGCTTCGTCCGGCGCCTGTCGCAGCAGGTACGACAGGCGCGCCTCGCTGAGATTCGCGCGATCGGCGTCCGACAGGCGATTGAGCGACAGCGACCCGATGATGTTGGTGCGCTCGTCGCCGTCCACGCCCGTGACATTCACCCCACGCAGCGCCTCCGCCCACGTCGGCGTGGCGACCAGCAGCAGCCAGAGCGCGGTGGCGATGGGCGGGGCACGACGTGCGATCACGCGATCCTTGCGGGTGTGCGGCAACGGGCGCCCCAGCATACCGGCAGAACACCGACTGGAGGCGTGCAGGTTGCAACGCAGCGCGCCGCGAGGAACGTTCTCATTCGCGCCGGCGCGGTTGCTTTCCACGATCCGGCCAGCGTGGGTGCTGCCGATCGCCGCATTGCACAAATCAACGGCTGCGAATAAGATTGATTCTTGTTTACACAAGAACAGCCAGCGCATCGACGCGAGCCACTCCCCGGTCCTTACGTTTTCCGAGATCCTGTCATGACATCGTGCACCTCCCTGCCCCGTCCGGCGCTGCTCGCGCTCGCCGTCTCGTCCGCCCTGTGCCTCATGGCACCGCCGTCGCACGCTGCCGCGGTGGCGGACGCCGGAGCGCCGGCACGCGCCGACGCGCGGACGCTCGACGAGATGGTCGTCGAGGGCCGCAGCGTGCCGAAGGCCGCCTCGCCCAAGTACACCCAGCCGCTGCTCGACACGCCGCAGTCCATCACCCAGGTGCCGACCGAAGTGATCGAAGGCCAGAACCTGCTCGGCCTGCGCGACATCCTCAGCACCCTGCCGGGCATCACCTTCGGCGCCGGCGAAGGCGGCGGCGGCTACGGCGACAGCATCAACCTGCGCGGTTTCTCGGCCAACAACGACATCACCGTCGACGGCATCCGCGACAGCGCGCAGTACACCCGCAGCGACACCTTCAACCTCGAGACGGTGGAAGTGATCAACGGCGCGAACTCCGTGAACTCGGGCGCCGGCGCGGTGGGCGGCACGATCAACCTCGTCAGCAAGGTCGCGAACGACCAGGACTTCACCCGTGCGCAGCTCGGCGCCGGCACGGACAGTTACGGCCGCGCCACGGTCGATTCCAACACCACCTTCGGCGAGAACAGCGCGTTCCGCATCAACGCGATGTGGCACCGGAATGACATCCCCGGCCGCGACGTGGAGGAAAACGAGCGCTGGGGCATTGCGCCGTCGGTGGCGTTCGGCCTCGGCACGGACACCGTCGTGAGCCTGTCCTACCTGCACCAGGAAGACGACAACATTCCGCAGTACGGCGTGCCGTACTTCCCCGGCATCGGCAATGGCGGCCCGCTGCCCGGCGTCGATCCGTCGGACTACTTCGGCTACCGCAACATCGACACGCAGGAAATCGAGGTCGACGCGTTCACCGCGAAGATCAACCACAGCTTCAGCGAGAATTTCTCCGTCTCCAACGTGACGCGGCAGTCGACGACGACGCAGTTCTCGCGTGTGAACCCGCCGCAGGGCACGTGGTGCCTCGATTCGGGCATCAATCCCGCGAACGGAAGCACCTGCGACGCACCGGGCACGTACCAGCCCAGCGGCCCGCGCGGCAACACGCGCGACTCGGAAAACCAGATCGCGATCAACCAGACCGATTTCCTCTCGACCTTCCGCACCGGCGGCATCGAGCACGATCTGGTCACCGGTTTCTCGATCTCGCACGAAACCTACGACCTGCGGTCGGGCAGCTCGCTGCGCAACGCCGACGGCACCACCGTGCCCTACCCGGTGATGGACCTGCACGATCCGGACTCGATCTGGACCGGCCCGGTCAACTTCATCCAGACCGCCAAGCAGGCCGGCGAACTCGACAACCGCGCCCTGTACGCACTGGACACGATGAAGTTCAGCGACGCGCTGCACCTGAACCTCGGCGTGCGTTACGAGCGCAACGAGGGCACGCATCGCAGCGACACCATCGCGATCCCCGCCGACGGCGGCACGGTCACGCCGGGCGTCGAGGCGCAGAACAACGACGACCTGCTGTCCTACCGCGGCGGCCTGGTCTTCAAGCCGGCCGAGAACGGCACGATCTACCTCTCGTACGGCAACTCCGAAACGCCGTCGAAGGCGTCGGTCAACGGCGCGTGCAGCGCGACCACCTGCAACGTCGATCCCGAATCGGCC
The DNA here is from genome assembly GCF_014202825.1 of Chiayiivirga flava. Taxonomy (GTDB): domain Bacteria; phylum Pseudomonadota; class Gammaproteobacteria; order Xanthomonadales; family Xanthomonadaceae; genus Chiayiivirga; species Chiayiivirga flava. The sequence continues at coordinate 53,442 of NZ_JACHHP010000005.1, forward strand.
GTCATCACCGAGCTCGGCACCAAGTGGGACCTGTACGACGGCGCGCTGTCGCTCACCGCGGCCGTGTTCCGCAACGAGCGCGAGAACTACAAGGTGCAGGACAACAACAACCCCGACAATCCGTCGCAGGAACAGCAGCTCGACGGCAGCGCGCGCGTCGACGGCCTGCTGCTCGGCGCGGTCGGCCGCATCAGCGAAAACTGGTACGTGTACGCCAACTACGCGCGCCTGGAAAGCGAAGTGCTGCAGGGCGTGTCCGACAACGACGCCGCACTCGGCAGCGACTTCGCGCGCGGCGACCGCCTGACCAACACCCCGGAAGACTCCGCCAGCCTCTGGACCACGTACGACCTTTCGTCGCAGTGGCAGGTGGGGTACGGCGTGACCTACCTCGGCAAGGTCTGGCTGACGCAGCACAACGCCGACAACCCCGATGGCCCGCTCGTCACGGCCCCGGGTTACACCGTGCACCGCGCAATGGTGAACTGGCGCGCGACGCAGCAGCTGTCGCTGCAGCTCAACGCCACCAACCTGTTCGACAAGGAGTACTACACCCGTCCGCGCAACAACGGCTGGTCGACGCCGGGCGAAGCGCGTTCGGTGGTGCTGACGGCAAGTTATAACTTCTGATTTCGCCATCCCACCGGCACGTTGCACAATCGGACCCGGCGCAGGGACGCGCCGGGAGCAACACGCCCCATTCACCTTCACCGCCCTATCGCGAGTCCCCCGATGTTGCTGCAGATTCCCGACATCCTGACGCCCAAGCAGGTGGCCCTGTGCCGCAGCAAGCTCGATGGCGCGGACTGGGCGGACGGACGCATCACCGCCGGCTACCAGTCGGCGAAGACCAAGGACAACCTGCAGCTGCCCGAGAACTCGCCGGTGGCACGCGAGCTCGGCGCACTGGTGCTCGATGCACTCGCGAAGAATTCCACGTTCTTTTCCGCCGCGCTGCCGCGGCGCATCTACCCGCCGCTGTTCAACTGCTATCGCGGCGGGCAATCGTTCGGCTTCCACGTCGACAACGCGGTGCGGTACGACCGCAGCGCCGGGCCGCGACCCGAGCCTGTGCGCACCGATGTTTCCGCCACGCTGTTCCTGAGCGCACCGGACGACTACGACGGCGGCGAACTGATCATCGAAGACACCTTCGGCACGCAACGCGTGAAGCTGCCGGCCGGGCATATGGTGTTGTACCCCGGCACCAGCCTGCACCAGGTCACGCCGGTGACGCGCGGCGCGCGCATCGCGAGTTTCTTCTGGCTGCAGAGCATGCTGCGCGACGACGGACAACGCCGCACGATGTTCGATCTGGATCTCTCGATCCGCCAGCTCACCCAGGCCACGCCCGACCACCCCGCGCTGGTGCGCCTGACCGGCGTGTACCACAACCTGCTGCGGCGCTGGGCCGACACATGACCGCCGTGTCGCCGCAATGAGTCCGGGCACGGCATCCGCCCGCCGCCGCGGCTTCTGGCTGCGCACGCTGCACCAGTGGCACTGGATCAGCTCGGCGCTGTGCCTGGTCGGCATGCTGCTGTTCAGCATCACCGGCATCACGCTCAACCACGCCGCGCAGATTCCGGCGACGCCGGACACGCAGACGCGCACCGCGCAACTGCCGGGCGATCTGCTCGCCGCGCTCGTCGCGCAGGCCGACGACAGCGACGGCAGCGAGCCGCTGCCGCCACGCGTGCGCAGCTGGCTCGCCGACACCATCGATGTGCGTCCCGGCGCGCGCGAGGCCGAATGGTCGCCCGACGAAATCTATCTTTCGCTGCCGCGTCCCGGCGGGGACGGCTGGCTCGCGATCGATCTTGCGAGCGGCGCCGTCGAATCGGAATCCACCGACCGCGGCTGGATTTCCTACTTCAACGATCTGCACAAGGGCCGCAACGCCGGTCCGGCGTGGAGCTGGTTCATCGACGTGTTCGCCGTTGCCTGTCTCGTGTTCTGCATCACCGGCCTCGTGCTGCTGCAGATGCACGCCGGGCAGCGCGCGATGACATGGCCGATGGTCGGACTCGGCGTCGTCGTGCCGGCGCTGCTCGCGCTGCTGCTCATCCACTGATTCTTTTCGAGGTCACCATTCGATGAAACGTTCGCTGCTGTTCGCCGCCCTGCTGTCCGTCGCCGCACTGCCCGCGGCCGCCGCCGGCCTCAAGGTCGATATCGAAGTGCCGCAGCTCGACGTGGCCGAGTACCACCGCCCGTACGTGGCGGTGTGGATCGAGCGCGAGGACAGCAGCGTCGCCGCCAACCTGTCGGTCTGGTACCAGCAGGAACGCGGCAAACCGCGCCCGCAGAAGGACGGCAAGAAACCCGAGACGGGCGACGGCGGCGGCGAGGCCGGCACCAAGTGGCTGCCGGACCTGCGCCAGTGGTGGCGCCGCAGCGGCCGCGCGCTGACGTTGCCGGTGGACGGCGTCACCGGCGCCACGCGTCCGGTCGGCACGCACACGCTGACGTTCGATTCCACATCGCCGCAGCTCGCCGATCTCGCGCCCGGCAGCTATCGCCTGGTGGTCGAGGCCGCGCGCGAAGTCGGCGGGCGCGAGCTGCTGAAGCTGCCGTTTGCGTGGCCGCCGACGGACGCCGCGCAGTCCGACGTGCAAGGCAAGACCGAATTCGGCCGCGTCGCGCTGGCGCTGACGCCCTGATCCCGCTGCGGTGCGCCGCACCCCCTTCCCATACCGACAAGGACCCCTCATGAAGCCGACCAAACTCGCTGCGCTCGCGCTGGCGCTCGCCGTTCCCTTCGCCGCACAGGCCCACAAGGCGTGGCTGCTGCCGTCGCAGACGGTCCTGTCCGGCAACGATCCGTGGGTCACCGTCGACGCCGCGGTGTCGAACGACCTGTTCTACTTCAATCACGTGCCGCTGCGCCTGGACAACGCCGTCATCACCGCGCCCGACGGCAGCGTCGTGCAGCCGCAGAACGGCGCCACCGGCAAGTTCCGCAGCGTGTTCGACGTGCAGCTGCAGCAGGCCGGCACCTACCGCATCGCGGTGGTGAACGCGGGCCTGTTCGCGAGCTGGGACGACAACGGCCAGCCCAGGCGCTGGCGCGGCAACGCCGAGAGCTTCAAGACCGAGGTGCCGAAGGATGCGAAGAACCTGCAGGTCACGCAGTCCGCGGGCCGCATCGAAACCTTCGTGACCAACGGCGCACCGAGCACGGGCGCATTGAAGGCGAGCAACAAGGGGCTGGAACTGGTGCCCGTGACGCACCCGAACGATCTGTTCGCCGGCGAGACCGCGACCTTTCAATTGCTGATCGACGGTGCGCCCGCCGCGGGCCTGGAACTCGAAGTGATCCCCGGCGGCATCCGCTACCGCGACGCGCAGAACGAAATCAAGGCGACGACCGACGCCGACGGCAAGTTCAGCGTGACCTGGCCGGAGGCGGGCATGTACTGGCTGGAAGCGTCGCTGCAGGACGACAAGGCGAGCACGCCGCCGGCAACACAGCGCCGCGCGAGTTATGCGGTGACGCTGGAGGTGTTGCCGCAGTAAGCGCGTCGTGGGGAGCGTGTTCAGCGGTGGTCGTTTGAGCGGAGGGGACGGCTGGGCGTGCACGGCGGGGCGTGCGAGCGGCAGTTGGGGCCGCTCACCCCCCCTTCCGCCTGCCGGCACCTTCCCCCGCTGCGCGGGAGAAGGAACGTGTCTGTGAGCGCATGGGAGTGTCGCGACCCCTCCGCGTACCCGGGCTTGGATCGAAGAAACCCTTCTCCCGCGCAGCGGGGGAAGGTGCCGGCAGGCGGAAGGGGGTGCGTCTGGTGGGCACTGGCGTTCGTTCTGCTCGTCTCGTGCAGCACCCCTGCCCCGGTCCAGACCCTCTCCGGCACCACCATGGGCACCACCTGGACGGTGAAACTCGTCGCCCCCGCGCCGCAGCTGGCACCGATCCGCAGCAGCATCGACTCCGAACTCGCCAGCCTCGTCGCGCAGATGAGCACCTGGGAACCGGACTCGAACCTCAGCCGCTTCAATCGCGCCGACGCCGACACCTGGCACGCGCTGCCTGACGATCTTTTCACCGTGCTCGCCTTCGCGCTCGAACTCACGCGGGACACCGACGGCGCCTACGACCCCACCGTGGGCCCGCTCGTCAATCTGTGGGGCTTTGGGCCCGACGGCGCACCGCGCACGCAGCCACCGACACCGGCGCAGATCGCGCAGGCCAGCGCACACGTGGGCTGGCGGCGCATCGAACTCGACGCCGCCGCGCACCGCGCCCGCCAGCCCGGCGGTGTGTTCGTCGACGTGTCGTCGCTCGGCCCCGGCTACGCGGTGGATCGCATCGCCGCGCGCCTGCACGAACACGGCGTCGAAAACTTCCTCGTCGAACTCGGTGGCGAGATGCGCGCCGCCGGCGCGAAACCCGACGGAAGCGCCTGGCGCGTGGCGGTGGAGCGGCCCGACGGCGCGGACGCCGGGGCCTTCGAGCTGGTGGTCGCACTCGATGATCTCGCCGCCGGCAGCTCGGGCGATTATCGTGTCGGTTTCGAACACGACGGCATCCGCTATTCGCACACCCTCGATCCGCGCACCGGCGCGCCCGTCACGCATGGCCTCGCAGCCGTGACCGTGCTCGCGCCCACGGCCATGCAGGCCGACGCTCTCGCGGCCGCGCTGATGGTGCTTGGCCCGGAACGTGGCTGGTCGTTCGCACGCGAACGCGACATCGCCGCCGCGTTCACGCAGCGCACCGCCGACGGCTATGAACGCCGCCTCACTCCGGCGCTCGAGGCGCGGCGCGTGCCATGAGTCGGCACCCGTCGGCACAAGGCCCGTCGCGCGAGTGGCTCGGCAATGCCGTGGTGCTCGGCCTGCTGCTGGCGATGGCCGCAGCGCTGTGGCTGTGGCAGAGCACGTCGCCGCAGTTCACCGATGCGCCCGCGCGCTGGTGGCTGGCGGCCGCAACGGTCGGCGTGTACCTACTGTGTTGCGCCGCACTCGCGGTCTCGCGTCGCCGCGCGCTGCGACCGGCCGGCAACGCGGCCGACGATGCCCTGCCCATCGTGTTCGCAAGCCAGACCGGCTTTGCCGCACAGCTCGCGGTGCAGACCGCCGACACGCTGCGCATCGCCGGAGTGCAGACACGGCTGCATGCGCTCGGTGATCTCGACGCGCTGCAACTGCAGGGCTTCCGCCGCGCGCTGTTCATCGTGAGCACCACCGGCGAAGGCGACGCGCCGGACAGCGCCGCCGGCTTCGAACGCCGCGTGCTGTCGCGCGCGCTGCCGCTGCCGGACCTGCGCTACGGCGTGCTGGCGCTGGGCGACCGCGAATACGCGCAGTTCTGCGGCTTCGGGCATCGGCTGGACGCGTGGCTGCGGCACCAGCGTGCGCTGCCGCTGTTCGATCTGGTCGAGGTCGACAACGGCGACGACGGCGCGCTGCGCCACTGGCAACATCACCTCGGCCACCTCAGCGGCAACACCGACCTGCCCGACTGGCAGACGCCGCAGTACCGGCCGTGGCGGTTGCAGGAACGGCGCGAGCTCAATCCCGGCAGCGTCGGCGGCGCGGTGTTCCACGTGGCGCTGACCCCGGACGATCCCGCGGACCTGTGCTGGCAGGCCGGCGACATCGCCGAGATCGGCCCGCGCCACGCGCCGGCGACGGTGGAGCGGCTGCTCGATGCGGCTGGCCTCGACGGCACGCGCGTCGTGGCCAGGGATGGCAGCAGCGACACGCTCGCGACCTGGCTCTCGCGCAGCCAGCTGCCGGCACCGGCCGATATCACCGACCAGCCGCCGCACGCCATCGTCGCGGCGCTCGTGCCGCTGCCGCACCGCGAATATTCGATCGCATCCCTGCCCGCCGACGGCGCGTTGCACCTGCTCATCCGGCAACTGCGCCGCCCCGACGGCACGCTGGGTCTGGGCGCCGGCTGGCTCACCGAATACGCCGACCTCGGCGCCCGGATCGGCGTGCGCCTGCGCAGCAATCCAGGCTTCCATCCGCCGCCGGACGCGCGCCCGCTGCTGCTGATCGGCAACGGCACCGGCATCGCCGGCCTGCGCGCGCTGCTCAAGGCACGCATCGCGGCCGGGCACCGGCGCAACTGGCTGCTGTTCGGCGAACGCCAGCGTGCGCGCGACCTGTTTTACGGCGACGAACTGCAGCAGTGGGAACGCGAGCGCTGGATCGAACACCTGGATCTCGTGTTCTCGCGCGACCAGCCGCAGCGCATCTACGTGCAGCAGCGCCTGCGCGAACACGCCGACCGCGTGCGCACGTGGGTGGCGCAGGGCGCGGCGATCCACGTCTGCGGCAGCCTCGACGGCATGGCCGGCGGCGTGGACGCGGCGCTGCGCGACATCCTCGGCGTCTCGACGCTGGAAACGCTCACCGACAGCGGGCGGTATCGGCGCGACGTCTACTGAAGCCGTCGCGCGCGCGCGTCGATCAGGCGGCCGCCTCGGCGCCTGCCAGTTGCGCGAGCCGCGCATCCTTCTGCGTCCACAGCGCATTGATCCACGCCTGGAACCGCGCGCGGAACGCCACGTCGTTTTCGTAACTGCCCGCGCGCAGATCGTCCGGGATCGGAATCGTCCGCACATGCGCGCGCACCTCGCGCACGCGCCCCGCGAGCAGGTCGTAGATGGTCGGCTTGCCGCCGGGGTAATGCAGGGTCACGTCGATGATGGCATCGAGCATGTCGCCCATCGCATCGAGCACGAACGCCACCCCGCCGGCGCGCGGCGGCAACAGGCGTGCGTACGGCGAACCGTCCGCGTGCTTGGCCGCGGTGAAGCGCGTGCCCTCGACGAAATTCATCACCGACACCGGCAGCTCGCGGTATTTCTCGCAGGCGCGGCGCGTGGCCTCGATGTCCTTGCCGCGCAGTTCCGGACGCGCTTCGAGCTGCTGACGCGAGTAGCGCTTCATGAAGGGGAAATCGAGCGCCCACCAGGCGAGCCCAAGCACCGGCACCCAGATCAGCTCGCTCTTGAGGAAAAATTTCAGGAACGGAATGCGGCGGTTGAAGATCTTCTGCAGCACCGGGATATCGACCCAGCTCTGGTGATTGCTCAGCACGAGGTACCAGCCGCGGCGATTGAGCGCCCCGTCGACCTGCACCACGAGGCGTGTGCCGACCCCATCCACCAGCGCGCTGTTGACCGCGATCCAGCTCTCGGCCAGCACGATGAGCCACGTGGACATGCGCCGCCGGAATCCCGCGTGCGGGATCATCGCCTTCACCAGCGCAAGCAGCAGCAGCGGCGTGGCGTGCACGATGGTGTTGAGCGCGATCGCGAGGAAGGCAAGGACCGCGCGCGGCACTTCGATCAGGACGCGAGGCATGCCGTCCCTGCGAGGCTCCAGCCCTTGAGCCCTTCCCCGTTGATGCGGGAAGGGCCGGGATGGGGGTGGCCGTTGACCTCGACCTTGCCGCTTAGCCCTTCCCCCTTGACGGGGGAAGGGTTGGGATGGGGGTGGCTCTTGAGCCTGATCTCCCCCCATCGCAGCGACGCGCCGAAACCAGCGAGAGCAAAAAAAAGGTCAACAGCCGCCCCCATCCCAACCCTTCCCCCGTCTAGGGGGGAGGGGTTACGGGCGCGGGCGACCTGTTGCGGCATCGCCCGCTCAGCCCGTCGCAAGCAGCGACACGTCGGCCACCGCGAGGAACCGGTCCGACAGGCGTTTGAGCAGCGCCAGGCGATTGCGGCGCAGATGGGCATCGTCGGCCATCACCATCACGCCGTCGAAGAAAGCATCGATCGGCCCGCGCAGCAGGGCGAGGCGCTTGAGCACGCTGACGTAGTCGTGGTGCGCGAGTTCCGCGCCGGTGTCGCCTTCGGCCGCGAACAGCGCCTCGGCCAGTGCGGACTCCGCCGGCTCCTTCAGCAGGTTGCGGTCGATGTCGTGCGGGATAGCCTCGTCGGTCTTGCGCAGGATGTTGCGGATGCGCTTGTTGGCGGCGGCGAGTGCCTCGGCTTCGGGCAGCTGCGCGAACAGGCCGATGGCGTCGATGCGGCTGTCGAAGTCGTACAGCGAGGACGGGCGCAGTTCGGCGACGGCGTTGAAGTGTGTGGCGGGAACGTTCTTGTCGGCGTAGTAGCTGCGAAGGCGGTCGAGCATAAAATCGTAGATGTCTCGCGCCAAGAAATGCTCGTCCGCAACCCACTCTGCAGTCGCTGCCGCAAGTGCTTGCACGCCGTCTTTTTTTGCAGCTGCAATTTTTGCGTGAAGATCGCGTGTGTGAACTGCGACGGTTGCCTCAGCCGAAAGTTTGCCGGCGTGTGCAAGGATTGCTAGAAGATCGAATTCGAACCCACTTTCGATAATCGTCCTCGCCAGCCCCAACGCATTCCTACGCAACGCGAATGCATCCTTGTTACCCGTCGGCTTCAGGCCGGCGGCGAAACCGCCCGCCAGCGTATCGAGCCGCTCCGCAATCGCCAGCACCTTGCCGAGCGGCGACAGCGCGATGTCGTCACCGGCGAAGCGCGGCCGGTAAGCCTCGTCAATCGCGAGCGCGATCTCCTTCGACTCACCCGCATCGATCGCGTAGTGCCGGCCAGCGATACCCTGCAGCTCCGGAAACTCGTTGACCAGGCGCGACTGCAGATCGGCCTTCGACAGTTCCGCGGCGCGGCGCGCCTGCGCCGGATCGACACCCACGGCGCTCGCGACCACCTCGGCCAGCGCCGCCACGCGCGCCACCTTGTCCGCGACCGAGCCCAGCTTCTGCTGGTACGTCACGTTCGCAAGACCGGCATTCATCGCCTCCAGCCCCTGCTTGCGATCCTCGTCGAAGAAAAACCTGGCGTCGGCGAAGCGCGGACGGATCACACGCTCGTAGCCCTTGCGCACTTCGTCGACATTGCGCGATTCGATGTTCGCCACGCCGATGAATTGCTCCGTCAGCCGCCCCGCGCTGTCGAGCACGGGGAAGAACTTCTGGTTCGCTTCCATCGTGGCGATCAGCGCTTCCTGCGGCACGGCGAGGAAGTCGCGCTCGAAGCTGCACAGCACCGGGTGCGGCCATTCGGTGAGGCAGTTGACCTCGGCGAGGATGCCTTCGTCGATGCGCGCGTGGCCGCCGGCCTGCTGCGCCATGGCGCCCACGCTGCTGCGGATGCGCGCTTCGCGTTCCTGCGGGTCGGCGAGCACGCACGCGCCGCGCAGCGCGTCGACGTAACTCCCGGCATCGGCGATCCACACCGCCTTGCCGTGGTGGAAGCGGTGGCCGCGGCTCATGCGGTCGGATTTGATACCGAACAGTACACAATCCACGACCTGGTCGCCGAACAACAGCACCAGCCAGTGCAGCGGACGCGCGAACGCGTGGTCGTGGTCGCCCCAACGCATCGGCTTGGGAATCGGCAGCCCCTTCACCGCCTCGTGCAGGATCTCCTGCAGCAGCGATACCGTCGACGCACCCGGCTTCACCGCGCGGAAGACGAAACGCTCGCCCTTGTCGGTGGCGATGCGTTCGAGCGCGGTCCAGTCGACGCCGTTCTTGCCGGCGAAACCGAGCAGCGCCGGCGACGGCTGGCCGTCCGCGGTGAGCGCGACGTTGACGGCCGGCCCGAGCACCTCGCTGCGCTGCTCCGGCTGCTGCGCCTGCACCGCGTCGACGATGACGGCGATGCGACGCGGCGTGTACAGCACGCGCGCGCTGTCGGCATCGAAGCCGATGCCGCGTTTCTCCAGGCCCGTGCGGATGCCGGCGAGAAAGGCATCGGCGAGACCGGGCAGTGCCTTGACCGGGAGTTCCTCGGTGCCGAGTTCGATGAGGAGGGATTGCGTGGGTGCGGACATGTCGCCGTGTTCCGGAGGTTTCTTTTGCCCTTCTCCCGCCGGGAGAAGGTGGCGCGAAGCGCCGGATGAGGGTTCGGGCGGAGCGTGGTGCTGGAGTGTTGCGGCTGCGGTCGTGACGTATGAGGTTTTGCGCGATCCTGAAGGCGTTGGCTGGAGTGGATAGCTCGGCATCCCGGACCCTCTCCCCAACCCCTCTCCCACGGGAGAGGGGCTCAGATCAGGCGGCTTCCGCCGCGCGCTTCACGCCCGGGAACCCGAGCTTCTCGCGCTGCGCGTGGTACGCCTCCGCCACCGCACGCGCGAGGTTGCGCACGCGCAGGATGAAACGCTGGCGTTCGGTCACCGAGATCGCGCGGCGCGCGTCGAGCAGGTTGAAGCTGTGCGAGGCCTTCGTGACCTGGTCGTACGCCGGCAGCGGCAGGCCGAGCTCGACGAGCTTCAGCGCCTCGGCTTCGCAGGCATCGAAGCGGTGGAACAGCTCCTCGACGTTCGCATGCTCGAAGTTGTAGGCACTCTGCTCGCGTTCGTTCTGCAGGTACACGTCGCCGTACGTCACCACGCCCTGCGGGCCGACCGTCCAGATCAGGTCGTAGACGTTGTCGCAGTTCTGCAGGTACATGCATAGGCGTTCGAGGCCGTAGGTGATCTCGCCGGTCACCGGCCGGCACTCGATGCCGCCGGCCTGCTGGAAATACGTGAACTGGGTGACTTCCATGCCGTTGAGCCACACTTCCCAGCCCAGGCCCCAGGCGCCGAGCGTCGGCGATTCCCAGTTGTCCTCGACCAGGCGCAGGTCGTGCACCAGCGGGTCGATACCGAGCGCCTTCAACGAGCCGAAATAACGCTCGACGATGTCGTCCGGATTCGGCTTCATCACCACCTGGTACTGGTAGTAATGCTGCAGGCGGTTCGGGTTCTCGCCATAGCGGCCGTCGGTGGGACGACGCGAGGGCTGCACGTACGCCGCGTTCCACGGCTCGGGACCGAGCGCGCGCAGGAAGGTGGCGGGGTGGAAGGTGCCGGCGCCCACTTCGAGGTCGAGCGGCTGGATCAGCACGCAACCCTGCTCGCCCCAATAATTGTTGAGGGTCTGGATGAGCTGCTGGAACGTGATCGTCGGGGATTGCGCTGGCATGCGATGGGCGTCGAGCCGGGGAATGGGCCAAGCGCGCTAGTATAACGGTCGCACCGCGGCTGTCCGCCGCGCCACAGGCCGCTTTGGATGGATCCGACCCGCCGCGCCACCGTCGAACGCCTGTCCGTGCCGCCGCGCGAGCGGTTGCCGGGCGGGCGGCGGCTGGAGCTCGACCGGGTGCTGGTGGCGCTGGCCGAGGACGGCATCATCGCGCCCGCCGATGCCGCCCGCGCGCGGCTGGCGGCGCGCGAGATGCGCGGCGGCGCCGACATCCACCCGCTGGTGCTGCTCGCCAACCTCAAGCTGCCCAATCTCAAGGTGCCGGGTGTCGAGCTGGGGCTCGAAGCGCTGACCGAATGGCTCGCGCGCCAGGTGAAGCTCGACTACCTGCGCATCGATCCGATGAAGATCGACGTGCCCGCGGTCACCGCCGTGATCTCGCACGCGTACGCGCAGCGCCATCGCATCCTGCCGGTGGCCGCGAGTCTCGAACGCGTGACGTTCGCCACCAGCGAACCGACCGACCTGCGCTGGCAGTCGGACTTGTCGCACCTGCTGCGCCGCGAGATCGACGTGGTGGTGGCCAATCCGCTGGAACTTGCGCGCTACACGATGGAGTTCTTCGGCGTCACGCGCTCGGTGCGCGGCGCCAAGGACACGCGCGACGAAACGCCCGGAAGCATGCCGAGCTTCGAGCAGCTGGTGGAACTCGGCCGCGCCGGCGAGGTGGGCGCGGACGATCGCCACATCGTGCACATCGTCGACTGGCTGCTGCAGTACGCCTACGAGCAGCGCGCATCCGACATCCACCTGGAACCGCGGCGCGACATCAGCAACGTGCGTTTCCGCATCGACGGCGTGCTGCACAAGGTGTTCGAACTGCCGACGCCGGTGATGACGGCGGCGGTGAGCCGCATCAAGGTGCTCGGGCGCATGGACTTGGGCGAACGCCGGCGGCCGCAGGACGGCCGCATCAAGACACGCTCGCCGGGCGGGCGCGAAGTCGAGATGCGCCTCTCCACCATGCCGACCGCCTTCGGCGAAAAATGCGTGATGCGCATCTTCGATCCGGACACGGCGGTCAAGTCGATCGCGCAGCTCGGCTTCTCGGAATCCGAGGGCGCGACGTGGAACGACCTGGTCACGCGCCCGCACGGCATCGTGCTGGTCACCGGCCCCACCGGCTCGGGCAAGACCACCACGCTGTATTCGACGCTCAAGCGCCTCGCCACGTCCGACGTGAACGTCTGCACGGTCGAGGACCCGATCGAGATGATCGCGCCCGAGCTCAACCAGATGCAGGTGCACCACCAGATCGACCTCGACTTCGCCGCCGGCGTGCGCACCCTGCTGCGCCAGGATCCTGACATCATCATGATCGGCGAGATCCGCGACCTGGACACCGCGCAGATGGCGGTGCAGGCCTCGCTCACCGGCCATCTGGTGCTGTCGACGCTGCACACCAACGACGCGCCGTCGGCGATCACGCGCCTGCTCGACCTGGGCGTGCCGCATTACCTCATCCAGTCCACGCTCAACGGCGTGCTGGCACAGCGGCTGGTGCGCACGCTGTGTCCGCACTGCAAGGCGCAGGACGCGCAGGTGGATATCGATGCCTGGCAGGGCCTCGTCGCGCGCTACGGCATCGCCGCGCCCGAGCGGACGTTCGGCCCGAAAGGCTGCCTCGAATGCCGACACACCGGCTTCCTCGGCCGCGTCGGCCTCTACGAACTGCTGCCGATCACGCCGAAACTGCGCGCGCTGATCGAACCCAATCTCGACCTGCCGAACTTCGCCCGCACCGCGCAGCACGAAGGCCTGCAGCCACTGCGCGTGGCCGGCGCGGCGAAGGTGGCCGAGGGCATCACCACCGTGACCGAAGTGCTGACGGTGCTGCCGCCGGAGGAGAACTGAGAGCGCGGAGTGGGCAGGGAGAAACGAGCCAGAACAACGCCCGCCCCCTCCCACTCGATTCCCGACTCCCGATTCCCGACTCCCGCTCGTCCTACTCCGCGTCTCGCTCCTCGTACAGCTTCTTGCGCGGCGCGCCGCTGATCTCGGCCGCGAGGCGCGCGGCCTGCGAGGGCGGCAGGTGTTCGCGCAACAGCGCGTGTACGCGCCGACCCAGCGCGAGGCTGGCGTCGGCGTCGTCGCCGGTCGCGCCCTCGACGATGACGACGAATTCGCCGCGGCGCTGGTCGGCGTCGGCAGCGACCCGCGCCGCAAGAGCGCCGAGCGGGCCATCGAGCACGGTTTCGAAGCGTTTGGTCAGCTCGCGCGCCACGACGCCGCGCCGCGTGGCGCCGAAAATCGCTGCCGCATCGACGAGGCATTCGTCGATGCGATGGCTCGATTCGTAGAACACCAGGGTGCGCGCTTCGGCCGCCAGCGACTGCAGCCGTTCGCGCCGCGCCGCACCCTTCTGCGGCAGAAATCCTTCGAACGCGAACCGGTCGCTCGGCAGGCCCGCGACCGACAGCGCCGCGATCGCGGCGCACGCACCGGGCACGGGCGAGACCTCGATGCCCGCCTCGCGCGCCGCACGCACCAGTCGGAAGCCGGGATCGCTGACCAGCGGCGTGCCGGCGTCGGACACCAGCGCGATCTGCGCGCCGTCGCGCAGCTTCGCGAGCAGGCCATCGATCTGTTCGGCCTCGTTGTGGTCGTGCAGCGACACCAGCGTGCCGCGCACGCCGAACGCCGACAGCAGCGCCTGCGTGTGGCGCGTGTCTTCGGCGGCGATGAGATCGGCCTCGCGCAGCGTTCGCAGCGCGCGCGGGCTCAGGTCCTCGAGGTTGCCGATGGGCGTGGCGACGACGTGCAGCCGACCGGTGGGAGCAAGCGACATGACGCGGATCCGGAACGGCGGATGAGCTTAGCAGTGGTCGATTGTCGGGGCGCTCGGGCGCGTCGCGCCCTCCCACCTGCCGGCCCCCTTCCGCCTGCGTTCCGCCGGTGGTAACCGGCGTCACCCTTCCCCCGCTGCGCGGGAGAAGGGACGCTTCGATCAGCGCGGATGTATTCCGGCCGCGCAAGTTCCCTGTCGCATTCAACGGAGGAATCCTTCTCCCGCGTGCGGGGGAAGGTGCCGGCAGGCGGAAGGGGGCGCGCTTCGCACTACACTATCCCGCAACCGCACCCAGACCGTCGCCCATGTCCCGATCCGGATACCGCCTCGCCGCAGCGACGCTGCTGCTGATCCTGCTGCAGGGCTGCACCATGATGCCCACCAGCCGTGTCGAACCGGTCGAGGCCACGGCCGCCGAGCGCGCCTTCGCCGACGGCGAGTTTGCCGTCGCCGCGCAGGGCTTCCTCGACGCCGCCGCGCAGGACCGCTCGCGCCGCGACGCCTATCGGCTGCGCGCCGCCGAAGCCTGGCGCGAGGAAGGCGATCTGGCCCGCGCCCGCAGCGTGCTGGAGGGTGTCACGCCGAAGCGGCTGCAGGCCGACGAGCGCCTGCGCCTGACCCTGCTGCAGGCCGAGCTTGCGCTCGACGCCGGCCAGCCGGCCGATGCCCTCGGCCGCCTCGCGATCGCACCGGAAAGCGTGCCCGCGCCGTACCGGGCGCGCTTCCACGAGCTGCGCGCGCGCGCCGCCGAAGCCGGCGGCGACAGCTTCGGCGCCGCCGCCGACCGCGCCCTGCTCGACACGCATCTGGCCCCGGCCGAACGCGCCGCCAACACGCGCGATATCGAACGCCTGCTCGCAACCGTCGACGACGGCCTGCTGTATTCGCGCAGCGCCGCGCTGCCCGCCGGCCACCCGCTATACGCCTATGCCGGCCGCCAGCTCGGCGCGCGCGGCCTGAGCCTGCCGCGTCCGTACGAGCGCGGCGGTGCGATCGCGGGCGGTGCGGATCGCCCGCCGGCCGACGTCGACGGCTATCGTCCGTACACCCGGGTGGCGCTGATCCTGCCGCTGGACGGCGCCATCGCCGCGGCCGCCAACGCGGTGCGCGACGGCTTTTTCAGCGCCTATTTCGCCGAATCGCGCAGCAAGCCGCAGGTGCGGGTGTACCCGGTGGGCGACGACACCGCCCAGGCCGTGGCGACATACCAGCAGGCGGTCGCCGACGGCGCACAGGCCGTCGTCGGCCCGCTCGCGCGGCCGGCCGTGGCCGCGCTGTTCGAACAGGGCCAGGTGCAGGTGCCGCTGCTGGCGCTCAACCGCGGTGGCGACCTGCCGCCGCCACCCGGCAGCGTGAGTTTTGCGCTCGCACCCGAGGATGAAGGCGTGGCCGCGGCCGACCGCATGCACTCGCGCGGCTGGCGTCGCGTGCTGGTCGTCGCCGGCGCGGACGAACACGCGCAGCGCAGCGCGGCGGCGTTCCGCGAGCGCGTGCAGCGCAACGGCGGCAGCGTCGCGGCCGAGATCCGCCTGCCCGACGATTCGCCGAACTACACCCCGCTGATCCGCCAGGCGCTCGGCACGGTCGGCAGCAGCAGCGTCGCGAGCGGCGGCGACACCGCGGTCGAACAGAACCGCCAGCAGGTGGCCGTGGACGCGATCTTCCTCGCGGTCAAGGCCGACCAGGCGCGGCTGTTCGCCCCGCAGCTGCGCGTGGCGGGCGTGTACGACGTGCCGATGCTCGCCACCTCGCAGATCGCCGCGGCCGGGGCCAATCCGCGCCTGGACCGCGAGCTTGACGGCATCGAATTCGCCGATGCGCCGTGGCTGTTCACCGACCCGCCCGGCCTGCCGCGCCGCGATACGCTGGCGCAGACGCTCGACAGCGCGCGCGGCGGTGGCGCGCGGCTGGTGGCATTCGGCATCGATGCCTTCCGTCTGCTCGGCTACCTCGACCACCTCGCCGCCGATCCGAACGCGCGCCTCGCCGGCGCCACCGGCGACCTGCGCGTCGACGGCTTCGGCAACGTGCTGCGCACGCCGGCGTGGGCGCGCTTCGTCGGCGGCCGCGCACGGCCGGCACCCGACGGTGCGCTGATCGGCGACGACGTGCAGTTCCGCCAGCCGTGATCCTGCGGCGCCTACTGCCGGGCGCCGCCGCGGCACCGCCGCCGGGCCGGCGTGCGCTCGGCGCGGCGTTCGAACAGGCCGCCCAGCGCGAACTCGAACGTCACGGCCTGCGCCTGCGCGACAGCAACGTCAACTACCGCTTCGGCGAGATCGACCTGGTGATGGACCACGGTGAAACGCTGGTCTTCGTCGAAGTGCGCTACCGGCGCGGTGGCGGCTTCGGCGATGGCGCGATCTCGGTCGATGCGCGCAAGTGCCGGCGCATTGCGCGTGCGGCGGCGGCGTATCTTGCCGCGCAGCCGCTGCTGGCGCGCCGCCCGTGCCGGTTCGACGTGGTGGGCGTGGCCGGCGACATCGCCGCGCCGCGCTTCGACTGGATCCGCAACGCCTTCACCCTCGACGAGATGCCCGCGCGATGACCCGCCCAGCCCCCGCTCTCCGCCTGCTCGCCCTGCTGATGCTGCTGCCCTTGCTCGGCGGCTGCGTCGCCGCCGTGGTGGCCGGCGGTGCCGCCACCGGCGCCGCCGTGCACGACCGCCGCAGCGTCGGCACCGTGCTCGACGACCAGGCGCTGCAGATCGCCATCATCGACCGCATCTACGCCGAACGCGACCGCTTCGACGGCACGCGGATCAAGGCCGTGGTGCACAACGGCGTGGCGCTGCTGATCGGCGAGGTGTTCGACGAGGCGCTCAAGGCACGCGCCGGCGAGCGCGCGAACGAACTGCAGGGCGTGAAGCGCGTGGTCAACGAACTCGTCATCGGGCAACCGCCCGGCGTGTGGCGCCGCAGCGCCGACGCCACGCTCACCAGCCGGGTCAAGACCGCGCTGATCGGCATCGACATGCCGGGCTTCGACGCGAGCCGCGTCAACGTCACCACGGTCCGCGGCGAGGTCTACCTGATGGGCCTCGTCTCGCGCGCCGAGGCCGATGCGGCAGTGGACACGGTGCGCTCGATGCGCGGCGTGGTGCGCGTGGTGAAGGTGTTCGAATACACCGATTGAGCCCATCGGCTTGACCGCATCGGCGGCTGTCGTTTCGTCGCGGCTGCGCCGAAGCGACGATTTCGGCGCCGCGTTCGGTCCCGGACGGGGTTAGGCTCCAGGTCCCCCGCCGCCGTTCCGGAGAGTACGCATGTCCCGCCCTGCCCATGCCGCCTGTCTTGCCGGAGCGCTGCTGTGCGCCTCGGGCGCCCTGTCCGCCGCGGGTCCGACGCGCGAACACCTCGCGCCCGCCGGATGGGAAGGTTCGTACCACCAGATCCACTACTCGCCGGTGGTGAAGATCGGCGAGCGCGTCATCGTATCCGGCATTCCGGCCAGCGTCGGCGAAAGCGAGGAAGACAAGATTCGCTGGGTCTTCCAGCAGCTCAAGCTGCACCTGGAAACGGCCGGGGCGAGCCTCGCGGACGTGGTCGAACTGAACAGCGTCCATGTCGCGGCCGACCACGCGCAGTTTCGTCAGCGCATCGATGTCGTGCTCAAGGTCCACCGCGAGTTCTTTCCCGACCACTATCCGGCCTGGACCGCGACGGGCACGACGGCGCTGTTCTCGGACGGCGCGCCGATGGAACTGCGGGCCGAGGCAATGATCGGCTCGGGCAAGCGGCCGCTGGCGGACATCCCCATACCCGCCGACGCCGCCGCGAAGGACGACTGAGCCGCGCGTCGGGTCAGGTCTCCACCTGCGCCTCGATCACCGCCCGCAGCACTTCGCCAAGCTCCAGCAGCCGCAGATCGCTGCCCGGCAATCCGACCAGCTGCAACCCGATTCCGTCGGGCAACGGCAGCGACAGCGCCGGGCATCCGGCCAGCGACGCCAGCGCGGTGAAATCGGCAAGATTTGCGGGCTCCGCGGCCGCGCGCAGCGGTGGCGGCACCGGCACGGTGGGCAGCAGCAGCACGTCCACGTCCTCGAACATGCGCCGCACGCGCACCACGTGCGCGTCGAGCCTGCGATCGGCGCGTGCGAAGTCGCTCGCCGATTTCTTCTGCGCGAAGGCGAGCATCTCCAGCACGCGCTGCGAGGCGCCGGCGATGTCGGCGCCGTGCGCGGCGAGGATCTCCGCTTCCATCAGCAGCAGCGCGGCGCGGCGCGTGGCGGCGACGTCGAGCGCGGCGATGTCGAGCGCCACCGGCCGGGTTTCGCCGAACACCGGGGCGGCGCGCTGCACGGCGGCGTCGAATCCGCGCACCACGTCCTGCGATGCACCCAGCGCCGCGAGATCGGACACCACGCCCGCACGCAGCGTGCCCGGCGCCCAGTCCGGCGGCGCCAGCGGCACGCGGCGCCTGCGCGAGCGCGGATCGGCCGCATCGTAACCGGCGAGGGTCTGCAGCAGAGGCGCAAGATCCTGCACGTCGCGCGCGATCAGGCTCGGACAGTCGAGCCGGCGCAATGCTGCGCCCAGGCCGCGGCTGGAGAGTTCGGCGAAGGTCGGCTTCAGTGCCACCACGCCGCAGAACGCGGCCGGAATGCGGGCCGAACCGAGCGTGTCGGAGCACAGCGCGGCGATCGCGTGCCCGGCCGCAACGGCCGCCGCGGCGCCGGCCGACGATCCGCCCGCCACGCGATCCGGCAGCGCCGGATTGCCGACATCGCCGAAATGCGGATTGCGACCCGACACGCCCAGACCCAGTTCGTCCATGCCGGTCTTCCCCAGCAGCACGGCGCCCGCGCCGCGCAGGCGCGCGACGGTGAACGCGTCCTCCTGCGCCACGCGCGCCCGCCGCGCGGGCAGGCCGAGCGTGGTCGGCAGGCCGGCGACGTCGAGGTTGTCCTTGATCGCGAGCGGAACGCCGTCCAGACGGCCGAGCGGCTGGCCCGCGGCGCGGCGCGCATCGGACGCACACGCCGCGGCCAGCGCGCCGTCGGCGTCGACATGCGTCCAGGCGTGCAGCGCGGCGTCGCGTTCGATCGCGGACAGGCACGCCGCAGTCAGCGCTTCGCTGCCCACGTCGCCCGCCGCCAGCGCGTGCAGCACGCACACCAGCGGTGCGCGCCGCAGGGTTTCGGCCTTTGCCATCATGCACTCGTCCACAGCATCGAAACATCGAATGGTGCGCGATTGCCCGGCCGGCGGCAAACCGGGACAATCGTGCATTGCACCAAACGCTGCCGTACGGCGCACTTGCGCCGCACGGCCCGCCACCGGCATCGACGCCGCATGCAGAGGGAGCCAGCCAGATGAGCGAGCGAGAGTTCATGGAGTACGACGTGGTGACGGTGGGCGCAGGCCCGGCCGGCCTCGCGTTCGCGATCCGGCTGAAGCAGCTCAAGCCGGAACTCTCGGTCTGCGTGATCGAGAAATCCTCGACCATCGGCGCGCATATCCTGTCCGGTGCGGTGATCGAACCGCAGCCGCTGGACGCGCTGCTGCCCGGCTGGCGCGACAATCCGCCGCCGATCTGCGTACCGGCCGGCGAGGACGAGTTCTGGTACCTGACGAAAACCGGCGGCTTCAAGTCGCCGATCGTGCCGCCGGGCATGCGCAACCACGGCAACTTCATCGTCTCGCTCGGGGCGATGTGTGCGTGGATGGCGCCGCAGGCCGAGGCGCTGGGCGTCGAGATCTATCCGGGCTTCGCCGCGGCCGAACCGTTCTACAACGCCGACGGCTCCGTCGGCGGCGTGCGCATCGGCGACATGGGCGTGGCGAAGGACGGATCGCACAAGGACGGCTACACCCAGGGCATCGACATCAAGGCGCGCATCACGGTGCTGGCGGAGGGCGCGCGCGGGCACCTGACCAAGCAACTGATCAAACGCTTCGAACTCGACAAGGACTGCGATCCGCAGGGTTACTCGATCGGCATCAAGGAGCTGTGGCAGGTGCCGGCCGGGCGCGTGACGCCGGGCAAGATCGTGCACAGCCTCGGCTGGCCGGCCGACACGCGCACCTACGGCGGCAGCTTCCTCTATCACCTGGACAAGGACCGCATCGCGCTCGGCTACGTCTCGGGCCTGGACTACAGCGATCCGCACTACCGGCCGTGGGAAGCCTTCCAGCAGTGGAAGAACCATCCGACGGTGAAGCCGCTGCTCGACGGCGGCACGATCCTCTCGGCCGGCGCGCGCGCGATCGTCACCGGCGGCTACCAGTCGCTGCCCAAATGCGAACTGCCCGGCGCGCTGCTGATCGGCGACACCGCCGGCCTGCTCAATGTGCCGAAGATCAAGGGCACCCACCAGGCAATCAAGAGCGGCATGCTCGCGGCCGAACACATCGCCGCCACCGATGTTCCGGCCGGTTTCGATGCGAAGCTGCGCGCGTCCGATGTGATGGCCGAGCTGAAATCCGTGCGCAACATCAAGCCCGGGTTCAAGAAGGGCCAGTGGTTCGGCCTCGCCAATGCCGGCTGGGAAACGATCACCGCCGGCCACTCGCCATGGACACTGAAGAACAAGCCGGACTGGTCCTCGCTGCACAAGGTCGGCGAGCACGAAGAACCCAAACGCGACTACGTCGACCGCACGCTGGCCCCGCGCGACCGCCTCGCCGGTGTCTACTTCGCCGCGACCGAGCACGACGAAGACCAGCCCGTGCACCTGAAGGTGGCCGACACCACGATCTGCGTCACCACGTGCGCCAAGGAATACGACAACCCCTGCACGCGCTTCTGCCCGGCCGGCGTCTACGAGATCGTCGGCGAAGGCGAGGACAAACGCCTGCAGATCAACGCCGCCAACTGCGTGCACTGCAAGACCTGCGACATCAAGGACCCGTACGAGATCATCACCTGGGTGACACCGGAAGGCGGCGCGGGGCCGAATTACCAGAACCTGTGATGGACACGTACGGCAGATTGCCGTACGATGCCCGCATGAGCCAATCTGCCGCCACCTCCCGACTCGAAGCGCGCATCAGCCCCGACCTGCACGCGCTGCTGAAGCGTGCCGCTGAACTTCAGGGACGCACGGTGACGGATTTCGTGGTGGCCTCGGTGCAGCGCGCTGCCCAGGATGCCATCGAAAATGCGCAACTGCTGCGCCTCTCTGCAGCCGATCAGGAACGCTTCGTCAGCGCGTTGCTTGCGCCGCCCGAACCTGCGCCTGCCCTGGAGCGCGCATTTGCCCGTCGCCGCACGCTGATCGCGGACGCCTGATGCCGCCGCTGCGGATCGCGACGCTGGATGCGTCGCGCGACCGCGGCGGCTTCCGCTCCGGCAGCGACCCGCTTGATCGCTACCTGCGCGAACAGGCCGCGCAGGATGTGCGCCGACGCATCGCCGCCTGCCACGTGCTGCTCGACGGAGAGCGTATCGTCGGCTACTACACCCTCGGCGCGTCCAGCGTGCCGCTGCACGATTTGCCGCAAACTCTTGCGAAAAAACTGCCGCGTTATCCGCTGGTTCCTGCGGTGCGGCTCGGACGTCTGGCGATCGACCGGAGCTTGCGCGGCCAAGGCTACGGCAGCGCATTGCTGGCCGATGCACTGCAGCGCTCCGCCCGCGCCGACATCGCCGCATACGCGCTGCTGGTGGATGCGAAGGACGAGATCGCCGCAGCGTTTTATCGGCATCATGATTTCATCGCCCTCGTCGATGCGGCGAATACGTTGTTCCTGCCGCTGTCAGGCGTCGCCGCGCTCGTTGCCGCCGCGGGATTCGCGGATCGCTGAGGTCTCCGGGCAAAGGCAAGTCCTTCGAAGCGAAGCGATCGCACGCCTGCTTCATCGAGCTCGAAGCGCAGCACGCTGCCGCTGTTGGGCACCAGTTCCACGCGCATGGTGTCCTTGTCGTCGAACGGCAGGGCCGTGGCCGACAGGCGTCCCCAGCGCACGTGCGGATGGCCGCTCGCATCGAGCGTGATATCGACATCGCCCAGCAAGGCATGCGTGTAGGTGCCGGCGTACGCATCGGCCGCCCGCGAAAGATTCCAGGTGCGGCCGTGCAGCGTTTCCTGCTGCCGTGCGACGGCCGCGTCGAGGCCACGTGCCTTTTCGATCAGTGCATCGAAGCGCGCCGCGACGCGCCTGTCGGTGTCCGCGTCGCGCAGCATCACGCCGTAAGCGTAGTCGGCGATCAGGCTGGTCAAACGCGCGGCGAGGAAATCCTCGTTGTTGAGCACCACGAGCGCCACGTTCGATTCGGGAATGAACGACAGGTGTGCGTGGAAGCCGGCGAATCCGCCGAAGTGGTGCAGCATGCGTTTTCCCTTGTACTCGCCGATATACCAGCCCCAGGCGTAGCCGCTGCGTTCGAAATCCTCGAAGGCGACGCCGTCGGTGATCGTCTGCTGCGCGTGCGATCGCGCGATCACCGGTGCCGGCAGTGCGCTGCGCCCGGACGAATCCGGCATCTGTGCGAGCAGGAACCGGGCAAGATCGGGCGCCGATGCCACGAGGCCGCCGGCCGCGTGCATGGTCCGGTCGGATTTTTCGAGGTACAGCGGCATGTTGCGGTCGGTGCTCATGACCGAATACGGCCGCGCGATGGACCAGCCGTCGGCACGCGCCTTGTCGATGAACGCGGTGGTCCGATGCATCCCCAGCGGCGCGAAGATGGTGTCGTGCAGCTGCGTCTGCCACGGCGTTCCGATCGCCTCGTCCAGCCACACGCTCGCGATGTTGTAGCCGACGTTGCTGTAGTCGAAGACGCCGTGCGCAGTGTCCGGGTCCGGCGTCGTCTGCGCCACGAGCGCGCGCCGCGTGGCAGCATCGTGGAGGCCGCTGTACGCCGTCGCCCACACAAGCGCGGGGTTGTCGATGCCCGACGTGTGCGAGAGCAGATCACGCAGCGTCACCGTGTTCGCATCGAACCGCTGGAACGCGAGATCGGGAAACATGGCCTGCAGGTTCGTCGCCGTGTCGATCCTGCCGCGCTCGCCCTGCAGCAGCGCGTTCAGCGCAAAGAATGGTTTGGTGGCGGACGCGATGTAGAACGCCGTGTCGCGATCGACCGGCGTGCGGGCGCCGATGTCGGCATACCCGAAGTAGCCTTCGTACACGACGCGTCCGCCCTCGATCGCGACGATTGCGGTGCCGGACGGAAACGACGTCGCCTCCTTGGCGTTCTGCACCAGCCGGGCGAGCCCGGCGAACTCCGCGGACTGCGGCGCGGCAATGGCGGAAAACGACGTCGACGACGCCGCGACAAACACGCCGAGCAGGACAGAACGCACGGGATCTCCAGTATGGGGTCGAGCCGCGCACGGACGCCACCGCCTGACGCGGCGGCAGCCCGGCATCGGCAGACGGGGCCTGTTGCATGGAGACGGCCAGCGCGCCGCCGGTTGCATCGCACGCAGCGGGCGCGGGCGCGTATGCTGCCGTCCCTTGCCCCCGATCGCACTGCCGATGCCCACGCTCGCCCTCGCCACCGCCATCGCCGCCGCCGGCCTTGACGACGACATGCCGCCGCTGCTCGACGCCTGCCTCGCGGCCGGCATCGACACCCATGTGGTGGCGTGGGACGACCCCACGGTCTCCTGGGCGCGGTTCGACGCCGTGCTGCTGCGCTCGACCTGGGACTACACCCAGCGCCTGCCCGCCTTCCTCGCGTGGTGCGACTGCATGACGGCGCTGACCACGCTGCTGAACCCGCTGCCGATCGTGCGCTGGAACACCGACAAGCACTATCTCGCCGACCTCGCCGCCGCCGGCGTGCCGACGGTGCCGAGCGCCTTCGTCGAGCCGGGACAGGCGGCGGACGCGTTTCCGGACCACGACGAATTCGTGGTCAAACCCACCGTCAGCGCCGGCTCGCGCGACACGCAGCGCTACGTGCGTGCCGAGCGCGCGGCCGCCGTGGCGCACGCGCAGCGGCTGCTCGACGCGGGCCGCGCGGTGGTCGTGCAGCCCTATCTGCACGCGGTCGACGAGGCTGGCGAAACCGCACTGCTGTTCTTCGACGGCCGATTCTCGCACGCCATCCGCAAGGGCCCGCTGCTGGCGCGCGGTGCCGACGCCACGCGCGCGCTGTTCGCGGCCGAACACATCACCGCGCGCACGCCCAGCGACGAGGAAAAGGCCATCGCACGCCGGGCGCTCGATGCGATTCCGCACGGCCGCCCGCTGTACGCCCGCGTCGACCTTTTGCCCTCGCCCGCCGGTCCGCAGCTGCTCGAACTGGAACTGACCGAACCGTCGCTGTTCCTCGCCACCGCGGCGGGCGCGGCGGCCCGCTTCGCCGAACTGCTCGCGGCGCGCCTCGCGCGCTGACGCGATCGCACCCGCCGCGAAGTCCGGTTCTAAGCTCATTCCCGGCATGCGATTGCATGCGCGCCGCGTGGCATCGACACTACCGCTCTTGTCCGCTTGCCGCCCCGCATGACCGCCCCGCCCGCCACCCTCAGCCACCTCGACCGGCTCGAAGCCGAAAGCATCCACATCCTGCGCGAGGTGGCGGCGCAATGCCGCAACCCGGTGATGCTGTATTCGATCGGCAAGGACAGCTCGGTGCTGCTGCACCTGCTGCTGAAGGCCTTCGCGCCGGCGAAGCCGCCAATCCCGCTGCTGCACGTGGACACCGGCTGGAAGTTCCGCGAGATGATCGCCTTCCGCGACCGGCGCGCGGCGCAGACCGGCGTCGACCTGCGTGTACACACCAACCCGGACGGCGTGCGCGACGGCGTCGGTCCGATCACGCACGGCTCGGCCGTGCACACCGACATCATGAAGACCCAGGGCCTGAAGCAGGCGCTGGCGAAGTACGGCTTCGATGCGGCCATCGGCGGCGCCCGCCGCGACGAGGAGAAGTCGCGCGCCAAGGAACGCATCTTCTCCTTCCGCAGCACGCAGCAGCGCTGGGATCCGAAGGCGCAGCGGCCCGAACTGTGGAACCTCTACAACACCCGCCTGGCCCCCGGCGAATCGCTGCGCGTGTTCCCGATTTCGAACTGGACCGAGCTCGACGTGTGGCTCTACATCTGGCGCGAAAAGATCCCCGTGGTGCCGCTGTACTTCGCCGACATGCGCCCGGTGGTGGAGCGCGACGGCGCGCTGATCCAGGTCGACGACGAGCGCCTGCCGCTGCGGCCGGGCGAAACCCCGCAGCAGCGCCGCGTGCGGTTCCGCACGCTGGGTTGCTACCCGCTGACCGGCGCGATCGAGTCCGACGCGGACACGCTGGAGGCGGTGATCTCCGAGATGCTCGTTGCGCGCACGTCCGAGCGCCAGGGCCGCGTGATCGACCGCGACGGCGGTGCGTCGATGGAGAAGAAGAAGCAGGAAGGGTATTTCTGATGAGAGCCGGGATTGGTGATTCGGGATTCGGGATTCGAAGGAGCGAGGCGCGGCCGCGTTGCTGCAAGGATTCGAGCCTGACCGTGCGAATCACGAATCCCGAATCACCAATCCCGGCCTTCTCCCCATGACCGACATCGCCACCTACCTGCGCCAGCACGAAGCCAAGGGCCTGCTGCGCTTCATCACCTGCGGCAGCGTCGACGACGGCAAGAGCACGCTGATCGGGCGCCTGCTGTTCGACAGCAAGCGCCTCTACGACGACCAGCTCGCCGCGCTCGCCAGCGAGAGCGTCCGTTTCGGCACGCAGAACGGCGAGATCGACTATGCCCTGCTGCTCGACGGGCTCGAGGCCGAGCGCGAGCAGGGCATCACCATCGATGTCGCCTACCGTTTCTTCTCCACCGACAAACGCAGCTTCATCGTCGCCGACTGCCCGGGGCACGCGCAGTACACGCGCAACATGGCCACCGGCGCGTCCACCGCCGACCTCGCCGTGGTGCTGGTCGACGCCCGCCGCGGCCTGCTCACGCAGACCCGCCGGCACAGCTACATCGTGTCGCTGCTCGGCCTGCGCCACGTGCTGCTGGCGGTCAACAAGATGGATCTCGTCGACTACTCGCAGGAGGTGTTCGACGGCATCGTCGGCGAGTACCGCAAGCTTGCGGCCGCGCTCGGCATCGAGCACGTGCAGGCCGTGCCGCTCTCGGCGCTGCGTGGCGACAACCTCATCCGCCGCTCGCAGGCAACGCCCTGGTACACCGGCCCGTCCGTGCTGGAACACCTGGAAACCGTGCGGCTGGACGACAGCGCGCGCGGCGGCGGCTTCCGCCTGCCGGTGCAGTGGGTCAATCGCCCGCACCAGAATTTCCGTGGCTACGCCGGCACGCTCGGCGGCGGCAGCGTGGCGAAGGGCGATGCCGTGGTGGCGCTGCCGTCGGCGCGCAGGAGCCGCATCGCGCAGGTGTTCGGTCCGGACGGCGAAGTCGAACGCGCCGCGCCCGGCCAGGCCGTCACGCTCACCCTGGCCGACGAACTGGATGTGAGCCGCGGCGACGTGCTCTGCTCCGCCGACGATCCGCCGCAGGTGGCCGATCAGTTCGCCGCACACCTGCTGTGGATGGGCGATGCCGCGCTGGTGCCCGGCCGGCCCTACCTGCTCCGGCTCGGCACCGTCACCGTGGCCGCGCAGGTGACCGAGATCAAGCACCGGATCGACGTCGACACGCAGGAGCACCTTGCCGCCAAGCGCCTCGAACTCAACGAGGTGGCGATGGTGAACCTGAGCCTGGACCGCGCCATCGCGTTCGCGCCGTACGAGGAGGATCGCGCGCTCGGCGCCTTCATCCTCATCGACCGCACCAGCAACGCCACCGCCGGCGCCGGCCGCATCGATTTCGCGCTGCGCCGTGCCGGCAACATCCACTGGCAACACCTGGACGTGGACCGCGCCGCCCGCGCCGCGCTCAAGGGCCAGCAGCCGGCCTGCCTGTGGTTCACCGGGCTGTCGGGCTCGGGCAAGTCGACGATCGCCAACCTGGTGGAAAAGCGCCTGCACGCGCAGGGCTGCCACACCTACCTGCTCGACGGCGACAACGTGCGCCACGGCCTCAACCGCGATCTCGGCTTCACCGAGGAAGACCGCGTCGAGAACATCCGCCGCGTGACCGAAGTGGCACGCCTGATGGTGGATGCCGGCCTGATCGTGCTGGTGAGCTTCATCTCGCCGTACGCGAGCGAACGCCGCACCGCGCGCGAGCGCTTCGCGCCGGGCGAGTTCATCGAGATCTTCGTCGACACCCCGCTCGAGGTCTGCGAAGCGCGCGACGTGAAGAGCCTGTACCGCCGCGCCCGCGCCGGCGAGATCCCGAACTTCACCGGCATCAGCGCGCCGTATGAGGCACCCGAGTCCCCCGAACTGCACCTGCGCACGGTCGAGTTGCCGACCGAGCAGGCTGCCGAACGCGTGGTCGCGCGCCTGCTCGGCTGACGGTTCGAGTCATTGCTCGACGCCGGCGTGGAAGGCTCGCGCGGCCGGCGGCGAGGTTCGGCAGCCCGCGGCGGACCGGCTACAATGGTGGTCCGCCCGGCGATCCGCCCGGCGAACCCCATTCGCAAGGCAGGAACCCCAGACCGATGAAGATCCTGGTCGGCTACAAGCGCGTCGTCGATTACAACGTGCGCATTCAGGTGAAACCGGACAATTCCGGCGTCGTCACCGACGGCGTGAAGCTCTCCGCCAACCCGTTCGACGAAATCGCGCTGGAAGAAGCGCTGCGCCTGCGCGAGAAAGGGATTGCCACCGAAGTGATCGTCGCCACCATCGGCCCGGCCGATGCCGCCGCGCATCTGCGCAACGGGCTTGCCATGGGCGCGAACCGCGCCATCCACGTCGTCACCACGGACGCGATCCAGCCGCTGACCGCCGCGCGCACGCTGCTCAAGCTCATCGAGAAGGAAGCGCCGGACATCGTGATCCTCGGCAAGCAGGCCATCGACGACGACGCCAACCAGACCGGCCAGATGCTGGCCACGCTGTGGGGCCGTCCGCAGGCGACGTTTGCCGGCAAGGTCGAAATCGCCGACGGCAAGGCCACGGTGATGCGCGAAGTCGACGCGGGCCTGGAAACGCTCGAAGTCGACCTGCCCGCCGTCATCACCACCGACCTGCGCCTCAACGAGCCGCGCTTCATCAAGCTGCCGGACATCATGAAGGCCAAATCCAAGCCGATGGAGACGCTGCAGCTTGCGGACCTGGGCGTGGAGGCCGGCGATTACCTGAAGACCACGCACTACGCGCCGCCGCCGAAGCGTTCCAAGGGCGTGATGGTGAAGGATGTCGGCGAGCTGGTCTCGGCACTGAAGGCCAAGGGCCTGCTGTAACCCACACCCCACCGTCGTCCCGGCGGACGCCGGGACCCAGTGACGCTGATCTTCGTCGTTCCGAAATGTCTTCAGAGCAGAACGAACAGCGACGTCACTGGGTCCCGGCGTTCGCCGGGACGACGGAATACTCCGGACGCCGCTGCAAGGGGCGAGACGGATCAATGAGGACATCGACGTCATGAGCAAGATTCTCGTCATCGCAGAACACCTGAACGGCAAGCTCAACCTCGCCGCCACCGCCAAGTGCGTCACCGCAGCCAAGGCCGTCGGCGGCGACATCGACATCGCCGTGCTGGCCGCCGACCCGTCGGCGATCGCCGCGGAAGCTGCGAGCATCGACAGCGTCGCCCGCGTGCTTGCCGTCGCCAACGCCGCGAACGAACACGCCATCGCGCAGGTGCTCGCACCGCAGATCGCGAAACTGGCGGCCGGCTACACCCATGTGTTCGGCCCCTCGACCACGTTCGGCAAGGACCTGATGCCCTGCGTCGCCGCGCTGCTCGGCGTGGCGCAGGTCAGCGACATCATGGCCGTGGACGGGTCGCACACGTTCAAGCGGCCGATCTACGCCGGCAACGCCATCATCACGGTCGAGGCACCGGCCGGGCAGACCGTCGTCGCCACGGTGCGCGTGGCCTCGTGGGCCGCGGCCGGCACCGGCGGCAGCGCCGCCGTGGAAGCCGCATCGACCGACGCCGCGTTGCCGACGCACACGCGCTACGTCGGCCTCGCGGCCGGCAAGAGCGACCGTCCGGACCTGCAGAGCGCGCCGCGCGTCGTCTCCGGTGGGCGCGGCGTGGGCTCGGCCGAGAACTTCGGCATCATCTTCAGCCTCGCCGACAAACTCAGCGCCGCCGTCGGCGCCTCGCGCGCGGCCGTGGACGCAGGCTACGTGCCGAACGAACTGCAGGTCGGCCAGACCGGCAAGATCATCGCGCCGGAGCTGTACCTCGCCATCGGCATCTCGGGCGCGATCCAGCATCTCACCGGCATCAAGGACGCGGGCACCATCGTCGCCATCAACAAGGATGCCGATTCGCCGATCTTCGAGATCGCCGACATCGGCCTCGTCGGCGACCTGTTCAAGCTCGTGCCGGAACTCGAGGCGGCGCTGTAACGCGCATCCGCCCCCCATTGCCCACGTTCGGAACGGCGCCCATGAATCCTTGTCTTCGCCTCCTGCAGGTCCTCGGCCTGATGGTTTCGGCCACGGCGGCGCACGCCGCCATCGTGGTGACGCCACCCGCGCCGCTGCCGGGCCAGCCCGTGCGCATCGCGCTCGTCGAGCAGTACACGAGCGCGGCCGCGGTCACGTCGGCAAGCATCACGCGCGACGGCAACGGTTTCGTCATCGAGCAGGCGGTCGAGGTCACGTGTGCGCTGCCGGCCGCCCCGGTGCTGACATCGTCGTTCGACGTCGGCTCGCTCGCCCCGGGCGACTACGAGGTTGTCGCAAACATCGTCCGGACGCCGACAACACCCGACTGCATCGTCGAAAACGCAACGCAGGAGGCGACGTTCTCGATCGCGTCGCAGGCAACTGCGTCCTCGCCTGCCATCGTGCCCGTGTCCGGGCCCGCCGGCCTGGCCGCGCTGGCGACCCTGCTCGCGATGCTGGCGGCGTTCCGCATCCGGCATGCCAGCGCTGCACGGCGGATCGCCCGCAAATGACCGAGATCCTCCCCGTCCTGCTGTGCGGCGGCAGCGGCACGCGGCTGTGGCCGCTGTCGCGCGAGGCGTTTCCGAAGCAGTTCCTGCCGCTCGCGGGCGAACACACGCTGCTGCAGGCCACCGCGTTGCGCGCGATGCGCGTGCGCGGCGCGCTGGCGCCGCTGGTGGTGTGCAATGCCGATCATCGCTACGTCGTGGCCGAGCAGTTGAACGAGGTCGGCATCACGCATCCGCGCCTGCTGCTGGAACCGTGTGCGCGCAACACCGCGCCGGCGATTGCGGCAGCGGCATTTGCGGCGATGGCCGACGGCGGCGATCCGCTGCTGCTCGTGCTACCGTCGGATCACCTGATCAAAGACGAATCGGGCTTCCGCAGCGCGGTCGAAACCGCACTCGCGAATGCGCCGGACAAGGCGCTGGTGACCTTCGGCATCGTTCCGGAACGGCCGGACACCGGCTTCGGCTACATCCGCGCCGCGGCCAGCGACGGCGCGCTGCGGCATGTCGACCAGTTCGTCGAGAAGCCCGGCATCGAGCGCGCGCGTGAGTACGTGGCGAGCGGCGACTACAGCTGGAACAGCGGCATGTTCCTGTTCCGCGCATCGACCTTTCTGGCCGAACTCGAAGCCAACGAACCCGACATGTTCGCGCGCTGCAGCGAGGCGGTGGAACGGGCGTCGAAGGACGGCGATGCGCTGCGGCTGGACAAGGCCGCGTTCGGCGCCGCGCGCGCCGATTCGATCGACTACGCGGTGATGGAGCGCACGCAGAACGCCTTCGTGCTGCCGCTGTCGATCGGCTGGAACGATGTCGGCTCGTGGAACGCGGTGTGGGAAACGATCGAGAAGGACGCGCACGGCAACGCCGCGCACGGCGACGTCATCACGATCGACAGCCGCAACACCTATGCGCGCAGCGAACGGCTGGTGGCGCTGATCGGCGTGGAGGATCTGGTCGTCATCGAAACCGACGACGCGCTGCTGGTGGCGCATCGCGACCACGTGCAGCAGGTCAAGGACGTGGTCGGCCGCCTGCGCGAGAGCGGACGCAAGGAAGGCGCGATCCATCGCAAGGTGGCGCGGCCGTGGGGCAGCTACGATTCGATCGATTCGTCCGACCGGTTCCAGGTCAAACGCATCACCGTGAAGCCGGGCGCGGCGCTGTCGCTGCAGCTGCACCATCATCGGGCCGAGCACTGGATCGTGGTGACGGGGACGGCGAAGGTGACGATCGAGGATCGGACGTTTTTCCTCGCCGAGAACCAGAGCACCTACATTCCGCTCGGCAGCAAGCATCGCCTGGAAAACCCGGGCAAGCTGCCGCTGGAGATGATCGAGGTGCAGTCGGGCGCGTATCTGGGCGAGGATGACATCGTGCGCTTCGACGATGTCTACGGTCGCGCGTCGAAGCTGCAGTAATCCTGCACGCGTTCCGGGCATCCAGCGGAGTTTTCCTTCTCCCGCCGGGAGAAGGTGCCCGGCAGGGCGGATGAGGGCGCCGCGTCACGTCGTGCCGGACTCCCGTCATCGGTTCGAGCTCGAGATTTTGGGCGTTTTCCTGTCGGGACGCCTCGCTTGCGTGCGAGGTGGCGCCCTCATCCGCCTGCCGGCACCTTCTCCCGCAGGGAGAAGGATTCCAGATTGCTGCACTCGATCTTTTTCAGCCCGCGCGCGAAAACTCGCAGCCGGTCTTCTCGCGCAGCTCCTGCTCGCTGACGCCCGGTGCGAGCTCGATGAGCTGCAACCCCTCCGGCGTCACATCCAGCACCGCCAGCTCCGTGATGATGCGATCCACCACGCCGACACCCGTCAGCGGGAGCGTGCATTCGCGCAGGATCTTGTGCTCGCCGCTCTTGGCCGTGTGTTCCATCAGCACCACCACGCGCTTCACGCCGGCCACCAGATCCATCGCGCCGCCCATGCCCTTCACCATCTTGCCGGGCACCATCCAGTTGGCAAGGTCGCCCTTGTCGGTGACCTGCATCGCACCGAGGATGGCCAGGTCGATGTGCCCGCCGCGGATCATCGCGAAGGAGTCGTGGCTGCCGAAATAACTCGCGCCGATGCGCGCGGTGACGGTCTGCTTGCCGGCGTTGATGAGATCGGCGTCGACCTCGGCCTCGGTCGGGAATGGACCGATGCCCAGCAGGCCATTCTCCGACTGCAGCCACACGTCCATGCCGTCGGGGATGAAGTTCGCCACCAGCGTCGGCAGGCCGATGCCGAGGTTCACGTAGGCGCCGTCGGTGAGTTCTAGCGCGGCGCGCTGCGCCATTTCGTCGCGGGTCCAGGGCATGGTTCGGTCCTCAGGCGGTGGCGCGCACGGTGCGCTGTTCGATGCGTTTTTCGGGCGACGCGTTGTGCACGATGCGGTCGACGTAGATCCCCGGCAGGTGCACCTGGTCCGGATCGATGCTGCCGACCTCGACGATCTCCTCCACCTCCACCACGCACACCTTACCGGCCATCGCGACGGCCGGATTGAAGTTGCGCGCGGTCTTGCGGAACACGAGGTTGCCGGCGGTGTCGGCCTTCCACGCCTTCACCAGCGACACGTCGGCGCGCAGCGCGGTTTCGAGCACGTAGTGCTTGCCGTCGAATTCGCGCGTTTCCTTGCCCTCGGCGACAATGGTGCCGTAGCCGGTGGCGGTGAAGAACGCCGGGATGCCCGCACCACCGGCGCGCAGGCGTTCGGCCAGCGTGCCCTGCGGATTGAATTCGAGTTCGAGTTCGCCGGCGAGGTACTGGCGTTCGAATTCCTTGTTCTCACCCACGTACGACGAGATCATCTTCCGGATCTGCCGCGTCGCGAGCAGCATGCCGAGGCCGAAGCCGTCGACGCCGGCGTTGTTCGAGATCACGGTGAGATCCTTCGCGCCGCTGTCGCGCAGCGCGGCGATCAGCGCCTCGGGAATGCCGCACAGGCCGAAGCCGCCGACGGCGAGGGTCTGGCCGTCGGCGACGAGGCCGTGCAGCGCGGAGGCTGCGTCGGGCGAGATCTTTCCGGGGCCTCGACGTGACGAGGGCGCAGCAGATGTTTCAGACATTGGGCTCAATCCGATCAGGCGGAAACTACCGGAGTTTAACGTCTCGGCGCGGATCCGCACGATGGACCTTCGGGCAATGGCTCACGACCTCCCGGTCCGCAACCCGGAGACGACACAGCCGACCCGCCCGCGAAACGGCTAGACTCGCCCGCCGGTCTTCCGGACGTGCCGCTGCCCGCACGCGACAACCCGCCCACGATTCCGGACGTTCGACGCATGGTTTTGCCGCAGACACCCGCGACCCGACCGCGCACCGTGCTCGTGACAGGCGCCGACGGCGCGCTCGGTCGGACCGTGCGAGCCAATCTGCCGCCGGGGTGGAGCGTGATCGGGCTGGTGCGGGGCGGCACCGCCGCACTGCCGGCACCGGATACATTCGACGATCTCGGTGCCCTGCTGCGTTCAGAGGTGCAGCCGGATGCCGTGCTGCATCTCGCCGCCCGGATCCCGCTAACCGACCCACGCCCGCACGACCTGCTCGCGGTGAATGTCGACCTGGTGTCGCGCCTCGTGCAGGCCTGGCCTGCGGCCCGGCACGTGCTCGCCTCGACCGTATCGGTGTTCGGCGCGCCGACGACGTTGCCGATCCATACCCACGACCCTACTACACCGGCTTCGCCCTATGCGTGGTCCAAGCTGGCGGCCGAGTGTCTCGTGCGCCAGTGCACCTCGCACGCGGTGATCCGGTTTTCCTCGCTGATCGGCGCAGGCATGCGCACCGGCACATTCATTCCCGCGCTGATCACGGCCGCCGCCAGCGGCGCGCTCACATTGCACGGCGACGGCGCACGGCTACAGAATTACGTGGACCTGCGCGATGCCGCCGCGATGTGCCTGCGGGCGATCCTGCGCAACGATTCATTCCTGACCCTGGGCATTGCAGCGCGCTCCCGGTCGAATGCAGAGGTGGCACGCATCGTGGCGGACTTTTCGGGCGCGACAATTCGCCATGCCGGCACGGACACGTCGCCATCTTTCAGTTACGCCTTGGGCGGTGCCGTGGACCTGGGTCCGTGTCGCCATTCACTCGAAGACTCGTTACGGAGCATGCTGCTCGCATGAGCTCGATCCTGGTCACCGGTATCGGCGGCGTCGTCGGACAGGGCATCCTGCGCAATCTGCGCGCGATGGAGCTTGGCATTCGCATCGTCGGCACCAACACCGTGCGGGTCAGCGCAGGCAATCACCTCTGCGATGCGGTACACGAGGTTCCGTTCGCAACCGCGCCCGGCTACATCGACACCATGAGGCAACTGCTGGTGCTGCAGGACGTGCGCCTCGTGCTACCGAGCACGGATTACGAAGCACACGTTCTGGCGCGCCACCGCGACAGCCTGCCGGCCACGGTGGCATCTGCTCCGGCCGAAGTGTCGGGTTTGTGCCTGGACAAGTTCCTCAACTTCGAGCGTTTTGCCGAGCGGGGTCTTCCGTTCGCTCGCTCCGTGCTGCCGTCGCGCTATGCGGATGACTTCCCGCGCACCGTGGTCAAGCCGCGCGAAGGACGCGGTTCGCGCGGCATCCACGTCGATCCGCCCGACCCTCGCGCGTTCGACGACACGCACGTGGTGCAGGAATATCTCGACGGACCCGAGCTCACGACAACGTTCTATGTGTTGAAGGATGGTTCGCTGCACGGCGCGATCACGCTGCGACGCAATCTCGATCACGGCAATACCTCTTCGTGCGAGGTGGAGCGCGCCTACGATGCGCAGATCGATGGCCTCTTGCGCCGAATGACCGCCGCCTTTCCGTTCCGCGGTTCCTGCAATCTGCAGAGCCGGGTGACAGCCGCAGGCGTGGTGCCGTTCGAGATCAATTGCCGCATCTCCGGCACCAATTCGATCCGCGCGCAATTCGGCTTTCCCGACGTTGCGTATACGGTGCAGGAACTGCTGCTAGGGCAACGCCCGGACGCCCCGGCGATCACCGGCGGCTGCGCCTTGCGCATCCTGCACGACGTGGTCTATCCCGATCTGTCGCTGGCCGAGCTGGACAACCGCGACGACAGGTTCCGAATCTTCTGACGCCGATGCGCATCCAGGCCATTTTCTTCGATGCGGCAAACACCTTGCTGCACAAACCGACGCTGATTCCGGCGATGGCCGCAGCGCTGCGCGAGCACGGCGTCGATCTGCCCGCAACGGAACTTGCGCTCAGG
This sequence comes from Chiayiivirga flava, assembly GCF_014202825.1. GTDB lineage: Bacteria > Pseudomonadota > Gammaproteobacteria > Xanthomonadales > Xanthomonadaceae > Chiayiivirga > Chiayiivirga flava. The sequence goes on from NZ_JACHHP010000005.1 coordinate 88,284, forward strand.
CATCGCTGGCTGTCCGAGGTGGTGGTGTTCCCCGATCGCACATCCCGGCCTTTCTACGACGATTTCAACGCCCATCTGCTGCGCTCCTTCGGAGTGCCTCCATCGCAAACGCTGCTCGATGCGATGTTCGCCGCCTGCAGCTACTTGCCTTGGGCGCCTTTTCCCGATACCTGCGCGCTGACCACCCTGCGCCAGCCCCTCGGTGTACTGTCGAATTGGGACAATACCCTGCAGGAGCAGCTCGGGTTGATCGAGGACGTGCAGTTTTCCTGGATCCTCGGCTCGCAGAGGGAAGGCGTGCGCAAACCCGACGCCGCGTTTTTCCGCCGCATGCTCGATGCATGCGCCTTTGCGCCGGAAGCGATCGCATATGTCGGCGATTCGCTGCGATTGGATATCGAACCTGCACGGGCACTCGGCATCCACACCTTCCTGATCGACCGCGACGACCTGTTCCCGCATGCAAAGGTGCCGCGCCTCCTCAGCCTTGATGCGTTGGCAACGCTGTGCTGAAACGAGTCGCCATTCTCGGGGCAGGGGATCTGGGCCTGCAGATTGCGCATCACCTTGCTGATGCCGACGGTCTGCGTTGTGCGGGCTTCTTCGACGATACCCGCACGGCGGGAGAGGAGGTTTTCGGCCTGCCCGTGCTGGGGCCGCTTGCCGAAGTTCGCGCCTGCCACGGCGACGGCGCGTTCGATGCCCTGTTGATCGGCATCGGCTACCGCCACATGGCTCTGCGCAACCGCCTGTACGCCGAGTTGTCGCCGCACATCCCTTTCGCCACGCTGGTGCATCCGTCCGCGCATGTGGATCGAACTTGCCGTGTCGGCCACGGCACCGTGGTCTATCCGGGCTGCGTGCTCGACCAGCATGCAAGCATCGGTGCCAACGTCCTGCTCAACATCGGCTGTGTCGTCGCCCACCACAGCAGCGTAGGCGCAGGCAGCTTCCTTTCTCCGGCGGTAAAAATTGCCGGGTTCGTGCACGTCGACGCAGGCGTGACGCTGGGACTGGGCACGGCGGTGATCGACAACGTGACGATCGCCAGCGGCGTACGTACCGGTGCCGGCGCCGTCGTGATCGGCAACCTGGTCGAGCCCGGGCTTTACGTCGGCGTCCCGGCCCGGTTGAAACGGACCGACGCATGAATATGCGACTCTCGCTCGTGGTACCGGTGTATTTCGAGCAGGAATGCATCGCCCGTTTCATCGCCGAGTGCCGCGCCGTACTGGACCCGCTCGGTATCGAGTACGAAATGGTCTTCTGCGACGACGGCAGCTCCGATCGCACCACGGCCATCATCCGTGAGCATGCGCTGTCCGATCTCCGCATCAGGCTGATCGAACTGTCGTACAACCACGGCAAACAGGCCGCGGTGTCGGCAGCCATTGCGCACGCGAGCGGCGAACTCCTGCTCTACATGGATCCCGATCTGCAGGACCCGCCCGAGGAAATTCCACGGTTCCTCGCCGCGATCGGGAACGACTACGACCTGGTCTTCGGAGTCCGCAGCGAGAAGAAGGATCGACTCCTCAATCGCGTGTTTTCGCGTCTGTTCTGGGCCACACTCGAGAAGTTCACCGGCCTGGAGATTCCGCGCGGACTGGCGGTGATGCGCATCTTCAATCGCCGCTTCGCCGACCAGTTCCTGCGCTACGCGGAACAGAATCGCTTCATCGAAGGCATCTTCATGCACATCGGCATGCGGCGTGGCGTGATCGAGATCGCGCAACGGGCGCGATTCGCCGGCGTGTCCAAATTCAACTTCCGCCGCAAGATGGCGCTGGCGTTCGACGCGATCCTGGACTTTTCCGAACTGCCGTTGACTCTCGCTGTGAAGCTGGGAGCCTGGATCTCGGCGCTGGCCCTGGCCGCGGTGCTCACCGTGGTCGCGCTCAAGCTCGCCCTGGTGGATTTTCAGGCGGGCTGGCCGTCACTGTTGAGCCTGCTGTTGCTCGGATTCGGCGTGCAGCTGTTTTTCCTGGGTGTGGCGGCGCTGTATGTCGGGCGGATTTATCGCGAGGTCAAAGGTCGGCCCTTGTTCTCGATCCGCGCGCTCGTCAATCTTTCGCCACCCGACCCGCCGCGTGGCGGATAATCCGGTTCGCAACCGCCCCCGCCGGAGCATTCATGGGTTATCTGTTCGTCGCACTGACCGTCCTGCTCACGGTGGCAGGCCAATTCCTCGTCAAATGGCAGGTGGGACTCGCAGGGGCCATGCCCGTGAGCCTGCCGGAAAAGGTCCAGTTTCTCGGGCAGCTCCTGCTGCGGCCGTGGATCATCGTGGGCCTGGGCGCTGCCTTCGCCGCGGCCTTGTGCTGGATGCTGGCTATGACCAGGCTGCCGCTTAGCCATGCCTACCCATTCACGGCCGCGTCGTTCGTGCTGGTGGTGTTCGGCGGCGCGTGGCTGTTTTCCGAACCGGTCGGCACTGTCAAGGTCCTGGGCGTGGGGCTGATCGTGGTCGGCGTCTTGCTGATCGGCACCGAATGAATCGTTGTCCCATCTGCGGCGCGGCCGTCCTCGCGGACACCTGTGCGGCCTGCGGTTTTCGACCGGCGTCGATCGACGGATTCGTCGCGTTTGCGCCGGACCTTGCGCGCGCCGCGCCCGGCTACGACCCGGAACACTACCGTTCGCTTGCGGAACTGGAGGCAGGCAACTTCTGGTTCCGTGCACGCAACGCGCTGATCCTCGATGCTCTCGCGCGCTATTTCCCGGCAGCGCAGTCGTACCTGGAAATCGGGTGCGGCACAGGCTACGTTCTCTCGGCCGTCGCTGCGGAGCGGCCTACGATGGCGGTGCACGGCAGCGAGATCTTCGTCGAGGGCCTCGCCTTCGCCGCCCAGCGTACACCGCGTGCCACGCTGTTCCAGATGGATGCGCGGCGACTGCCGTTCGATGCGGCCTTCGATGTGATCGGCGCATTCGATGTGATCGAACACATCGACGAGGAACGCGAGGTACTGCAGGAGCTGTTCCGGGCGGTTCGCCCGGGTGGCGGCGTGGTGTTGACGGTGCCGCAGCATCCGTGGCTATGGAGCGTGCAGGACGACATCGCGCACCATGTCCGCCGCTACCGACGGGGCGAACCCGAATCGCGCCTTGCCGAGGCCGGCTTCAAGGTGGTGTTCAGCACATCGTTCGTGGCGCTTCTGTTGCCCGCACTGATGCTTTCGCGCCTCGGAGGAGATCGGGCACGCGAGGCGCCACACGATCCGTTCCGCGAGTTCAGGATCCCGCGCTGGCTCGATTCGACTCTTGCCCTGATGATGCGGTTCGAGCGCGTGCTGATCCATGCAGGACTGCGCTTTCCCGTCGGCGGGAGCCGACTCGTCGTTGCCACCAAGGCCCTCGCATGATTCCCTTCAACAAGCCGTACATGACCGGTGCTGAACTCGAAGCGATCGCGCAGGCGCATGCGAACGGGCACCTGTCCGGCGATGGGCAGTTCACCAAGCGTTGCCACGGGTGGCTGGAAGAACGTTTGGGCTGCGCGCGCGCGTTGCTCACCCATTCCTGCACTGCAGCGCTCGAGATGGCGGCGCTGCTGCTGGATCTTGGTCCCGGGGACGAGGTAATCCTGCCATCGTTCACATTCGTTTCCACGGCGAACGCATTTGTGCTGCGCGGAGCGGTGCCTGTGTTTGTCGATATCCGTGCAGACACGCTCAATCTCGACGAGTCGCTGATCGAAGCGGCCATCACGCCACGCACGCGCGCAATCTGCGTGGTGCACTACGCCGGCGTCGCCTGCGAAATGGACGAGATCATGGATATTGCTCAACGCCACGGGCTCGTGGTGATCGAGGATGCAGCACAGGGCATCCTGTCCACGTATCGTGGCCGGCCGCTGGGTTCCATCGGCGCTCTGGCGGCGCTGAGCTTCCACGAAACCAAGAACATTATCAGTGGCGAAGGCGGGGCGCTGCTGGTCAACGATGTCACGTTCGCAGCACGCGCCGAGGTCATCCGCGAGAAGGGCACCAATCGAAGTCAGTTCTTTCGCGGACAGGTAGACAAGTACACGTGGGTCGATATCGGTTCGTCGTATCTCCCCGGCGAGATCACCGCGGCGTTCCTGTATGCGCAGATGCAGCACGCCGACGGGATCACCGACGCGCGCCTGGCGCTGTGGAATCGCTATCACGCCGCTTTCTCTGCGCACGAGGAGCGCGGCCAGGTGCGCCGGCCGATCGTACCCGCCCACTGCACCCACAACGCGCACATGTATTATTTGCTGTTCGACTCGCTTGACGCGCGCACCCGAGCGATCGCTTCGATGAAGGCCGACGGGGTTTCGGCGGTCTTTCACTACATTCCATTGCACAGCGCACCGGCCGGCCGCCGCTGCGGCCGCGCGGCGGGCGACATGGCCGTGACCGACCGGGTCAGCGAGACACTGCTCCGCCTGCCGTTGTGGCTTCCGGACCTGGATGTCGATCGTGTGATCGCATCGGTCGCGCGCGCGCTGGACGCCTGAGCGGCTGACTGGGCGATGATTTCTGCAGCCTCCCAATCCGGCCGCACCGCGGTGCTGTACGACTTTCTGCAGACGCGTGGCGGCGCCGAGCGCTTTACGCTCGACCTGCGGAAGCTTCTGCCCTCCGCGGAGCTATGGTTCCAGGCGGCGTCGGAGCATTTTGCAGGCTGCGATCTCGATGCTGTGCATCTGCTGTCGCGAAAGCCGCTCTCGACCACCCGCGCGTTGCGCATTTCGCGCTGCATCCACGGGTTCCTGCGGGCACGACGGCGCTTCCGCGACTACGACACGCTGCTGCTGAGCGGTCACTATGCGCCGCTCGCGATCGACCCGGGGCGTCCGTCGGGATCGCAGCGGCGCGTTTACTACGCTCACACCGCGCCGTTGCCGTTCGCCTACGATCCGCCGCACGGGATCATCGCAGACGAACATCCGGTGACTGCGGCCGGCGTGTCGGTGTTGGGCGCATGGCTCAAGCCGCGCTTCGAGGCGGCGTTGCGCGGGGTGGATTGCGTGCTGGCAAATTCGTCATTCACCGCGAGCGAATACACGCGCCGGTTCGGCATCGCCACGCAGGTCCTGCATCCGCCGTGCGATACGGCCCAATATCGCTGGCGACCGTCCGACGGGCACTTCCTGAGTTTTGCGCGGCAGGAAGGCCAGAAACGCGTCGACCGAGTCGTCGCCGCCTTCCGCGATCTGCCGCATCAGCGGCTGGTGGTGGCGTCCGACGGATCGGACCACGACGCTCTGGTTCAGCTCGCGCAAGGTGCGGAGAATATCCGCTTCGTACGCAGCATCGATCCGCAGGTCATTCGCGACCTGCTCGAGCGCTGCACGGCCGCAATCCATATCCCCGAGCGCGAACCGTTTGGCATGTCGGTCGTGGAGTCGCTGGCGGCGGGAAAGCCGGCGGTGTCCGTCGACGAGGGCGGCTTGCCGGAAATCCTCTCATCCGAGGGGTGCGGCTGGCTGTTGCCGGCCGATCCGACACCCGCACAGCTGGCCGAACTCGTGTCCGGAATCACGGAGCAGGCTTGCGCGCAACGGCGCCGTGCCTGCGAAGCGCGTGCGGCGGAATTCGGTCGCGACCGCTTTGCCGAGTCCCTGGGACGTGTGCTTGCGTCGCCGCCACGCGGGCGCCGGTCGGACACTCCGGAACCGGGGCATGCGTCGGGCGCCATTCAAGGGTAAAATCCCGCTGCTGCGCCGCCGGGTCGCTTCGCCTGCCGCGGCGCGATCGCCGGCCCGTCCGCCGTTGCGCAACTCCCATGCCCCATGCACCCAACAGGCAGCCCTACGAGCCAGTGTTGAAACTCATCCGTGATCTGTGGACGAACCGGGGGGTCCTCTACGCACAATTGATCGCCGACCTTCGCGCAAGCGTTGTGGGCACCCGCATGGGTTACCTGTGGTGGCTGCTCGATCCGCTGCTGCTGATGGCGATCTACTATTTTCTCGTGCAGGGCGTGCTCGAACGCGGCGGCGAGGACTACGCGTTCTTCATTTTCTGCGGCATCGTGCCGTGGCAGTGGTTCGCTCGCTCGATGCAGTTGGCTGCGACCGCGTACACACGAAACAAGGGACTGATCCTGAGCGTGCCCGTGCCGTATTCGGTCTACGTGCTCTCCCCCATCGTGCTGCATTCGGCCTTCGCGTTGATCGGGCTCGGACTCATGCTGGCAGTCTATGATGTGTCGCTACTGTGGCGACTGCCGCTGGTCCTGCCATTGATGCTGCTGCAGCTGCTGCTGACCTTCGGGATCGGTCTGCTGCTGGCCTCCGCCACCGTGTTCCTGCGTGATCTGGCCAAGTTCGCCGATTACGGCATCCGCATCCTGTTCTACCTCTCGCCGGTGATCTACGCTGTCGATCGCGTACTGGCCTCCGAAACGATGCCGGCCTTGGCCAAAACCGTGTTCATGCTGAACCCTTTCGCGCACCTGTTGCCCGCTTATCGCGATCTGCTCATGCAGCGCTGGGGCAATCCGCCCGGCCCGGGTCTTGTCCTGATCGCGCTGCTGGCACTTGCCTTGATCTGGGCCGGCGCGTGGCTCAACGGCCGCCTGCGCAACCGAATCCCGCAGGCGCTGTGATGACGTGCCTGATCGACATCCGCGCCGCCGGCGTCCGCTTCACCCGCGAAACGCAGACGGCCCTGCGCGTGCGACGCGAGCCGTTCTGGGCACTGCGCGGCATCGATCTGCAACTGCACGAAGGCGAACGTCTCGCCGTGGTGGGCTCCAACGGCTCCGGCAAGACCACTCTGATGCGGCTCATGGCCGGGGTCTTCGAACCCGACGAGGGGAACATTGCGCGTTGCGTACAACCCACGCTTCTGAGCCTGGGCAGCGGCTTCAATCAGGCTCTGTCGGGCCGCGAGAACATCTTCGTCAACGGAGCGCTCCTGGGCTTCTCGCGCCAGCACGTCCGTTTGCTGCTCGACCGGATCATCGCTTTCGCGGACATCGGCGTCTACCTCGATGCACCGATCCGCACGTACTCGTCGGGGATGAAGGTTCGTCTGGCATTCGCGATCGCGAGTCACCTCAAGCCCGAGGTTCTGCTGATGGACGAAACCCTCGCAACCGGGGACCGCTTTTTCCGCGAGAAGGCGCGCGCGCGACTGCGCGAGCTCGCCACCGACTGCCGTGCGCTGGTGCTGGTGTCGCACCAGGAACAGTCGATCCGCCGTCTGTGCGGGCGCGCGCTGTGGCTGGACGGTGGCCGCGTGCGTCTGGCCGGAGACGTGGACACGGTGCTTGGCGCCTACAGGGATTCCCACGCATCGAAGGGAACCTTCGCATGAGGATCCTCACCGTGTTCGGCACCCGGCCCGAAGCGATCAAGATGGCGCCGCTGGTGCGGGCGCTGCGGCTCGAGCCCGGTTTCGATGCGCAGGTATGCGTGACCGGCCAGCATCGGCAGATGCTCGACCCGGTGCTCGAACTGTTCGGAATCGTGCCCGATCACGACCTGGCCATCATGCGCCCCGGGCAAAGTCTCACCGACGTCACCTGTGCGGTGCTCGAGGGTCTGCGGCGTGTCATCGAAACCGTGCGACCGGACCGCGTGCTGGTGCATGGCGACACCACGACCACGTTTGCGGCGTCGCTGGCCGCGTTCTACGCGCGCGTGAACGTGGCACATGTGGAAGCCGGACTGCGTACCGGCAACCTGCAGGCACCGTGGCCGGAAGAAGCCAACCGCACCCTCACCGCACGTCTGGCCGACCTTCATTTCGCGCCCACACCCGGCGCGCGCGACAACCTGCTGCGCGAGGGCGTGTCTCCTGCCACCATCCATGTCACCGGCAACACCGTCATCGACGCGCTGCTTTGGGTGCGCGACCGCATCCGGGGGTTGCCCACGTCCTCGATCGCCTTCGATTTCCTCGACCCGGCCCGCCGCACCGTGCTGGTTACCGGCCACCGACGCGAGAGTTTCGGCGACGGGTTCGAGCAGATCTGCCGCGCGATCGCCAGCGTCGCGGTACGCGAGGACGTGCAGTTCGTCTATCCGGTGCACCTGAATCCAAACGTGCGCGAGCCGGTGAACCGGATCCTTGCGGGGCGACCAAACGTGCACCTGATCGAGCCGCTCGACTATCTGCCCTTCGTCTCGCTGATGGACCGTAGCGACATCCTCCTCACCGACTCGGGCGGCATCCAGGAAGAAGCCCCATCGCTGGGCAAACCCGTGCTGGTGATGCGCGACACCACCGAACGTCCGGAAGCTGTCACTGCCGGCACGGTCCGCCTCGTCGGCGCCAGCCACGGGCGCATTGTCGACGCGCTGCACACCCTGCTCGACAATCGCGCCGTGTTCGATGCGATGTGCGCCGCGCACAACCCGTATGGCGATGGACAAGCCGTGCCTCGCATCGTCGCGACGCTGGCGGGCCGCGTCGGCGCACCCTTTCCACCTTCATAAAGAGCCCCTGTCCATGGAAGACACCACCGTTTGCGTTCTTGGACTGGGCTACATCGGCCTGCCCACGTCGGCCGTGATGGCAGCGCGTGGCGCGCGCGTGTTCGGCACGGACGTCAATCCAAGGGTGGTCGATACGATCAACGCCGGCGGCATCCATATCGTGGAGCCGGAACTGGACGAGTTCGTGCGTGCCGCGGTCGGTTCCGGCAAGCTCACCGCCCACCTGCAGCCGCAGCCGGCGGATGTCTTCATCATCGCGGTACCGACGCCGTTCAGGGATGGGCATGCGCCCGATCTGAGTTATGTCGACGCGGCGACACTGGCGCTGGCGCCCGTGCTCAAGGCAGGCGACCTCGTGATCCTCGAGTCGACGTCGCCGGTGGGAACCACCGAACGCGTGGCCGCTCTGCTGGCCCAGGCGCGTCCCGACTTGCGTGTGCCGCAAGCAGACGGCGACGCCTGCGACATTCACGTTGCGCACTGTCCCGAGCGCGTGCTCCCGGGCCAGGTGATCCGCGAGCTGGTCGAGAACGACCGCATTGTCGGCGGCATCACTACGATGTGCACGGACCGCGCCATCGCCTTTTACCGCCGCTTCGTAGACGGCCAGTGCCTTGCCACCACGGCGCGCACTGCGGAAATGTGCAAGCTCACCGAAAACGCCTTCCGTGACGTCAACATCGCGTTCGCGAACGAGCTCTCGCTGATCAGCGATCGCATGGGGGTGGATGTCTGGGAACTGATCCGCCTCGCCAACCGCCATCCGCGTGTCAACATCCTGCAGCCGGGCTGCGGCGTCGGCGGGCACTGCATCGCGGTCGATCCGTGGTTCATCGTCGACTCCGCACCGGAGCAGGCTCGCCTGATCCGCGCCGCGCGCATCGTGAACGACGGCAAGCCGGACTTCGTCATCGAACGGACGCGGGCACTGGCGACTGAACGTGGCGCGACCCGCATCGGCATCTTCGGCCTGGCCTTCAAACCCGATATCGACGACCTGCGCGAAAGCCCGGCATTGGTCATCGCCCATCGTCTCGCAAGCGAATTCGAGATACTCGTGGTCGAACCCCACATCGACGCGTTGCCGAACGTATTGTCGCAAGGCGTGCGCGCGACACTGGTAACCGCAGAAGATGCCCTCGCACGGTGCGACCTGCTGCTCGTGCTTGTCCGCCACCGCGCATTTCCTCCGCTCTTGCGGGCACTGGGCACCGACAAGACCGTGCTCGATGTGTGCGGCGCGCTGCAGTGACCGGACAATGATCATGCGTCGGGTGCGCACATGCCTGTGTGCGCTGGCGCTGCTGTCGCCGCTCGCGAATGCAGCGCTGCCCACCGAACCCGTGACCACGTTTGCAGCGCACATCGATCTTGTCCGAAGCAGGCATCCCGAAGTGGCGCTCGAAAGAGCGCTTGCCGGACAGTTCCAGCCGCGCGAGGGCGTAGAACCGTGGCCGCTCACGCCGCCGATCGACTGGAACGCAGACCCGTTTGCCGACCCGAACTGGCGGTTCCAGCTCCATGCCTGGCGCATGCTCGATCCGCTGGTGCTCGCCTACGTACACGACGCCGATCCGATGTTGCTCGACCGCATGCTGGCACTGGCGCGCGACTGGAAGCGATATCACCTTGATGAGGGGCGCCGTTCGGAGTTCGGCGACTACGACATGGCGCTGGGACTTCGCGCACAGAAGCTCGCGTGGCTGCATGTGGCACTGGGTGCCGCAGGCCGCGAGAGTGCGCGTGACGCCGTGATCGGACCGCTGGCTCAACATGCACGCGACACGTTGCTCGCACAGATGCCCTTCAGCGCCACCAATCACGGCCTGTTCCAGGTGCACGGGTTGCTGGCGCTGTGTCGAGCGGGCGCGACCGACTGCACACGCACCGAGCAGCCCGCACTCGCGGAGTTCGAACGCTTGCTCGACCAGCAGTTTCTCCCCGACTTCGGCCATGCGGAGCATTCGCCGGCGTACCACTTCTTTGCGCTCAGGACGTTCCGCCGCATGCTGGCAAGCGGTTGGTACGCGCAGGCCACGCGGGCGATCGCGATCCTCGACGGCGCGCAGGCGGTGAGCGCCTGGCTCTCGGATCCCGCTGGCGATCTGTTCGCGGTCGGCGACAGCGACAGCGCCCCCGCACCCAAACGCAAACCGCCGCAATCCGACTGTGCCCTGCGCATCGACGATGTGTGTTACATGCTCAAGGTCCTTCCGTCCACCGGCTGGGCGATCGCGCGCAGCGCCTGGAATGCTCCGGCGCAGCGCGGCTCGGCACTGTTTTTCCAGGCCGCGCACCATTCCGCTACGCACAAGCACGCCGATGACCTGAGCTTCGTCTGGTTCGACCGCGGTCGCTCCGTGCTGATCGATCCGGGCCGCTTCGGCTACGTGCGCGACGCGCGACGCGACTACATGGCCTCGACCCGGGCACATAATGCGGTGCAGATCGACGGGCGCAACCAGCACACAGGTGGCGAGGCCGCGTATGGCTCGGCCCTGTTGCCCAGCCGAATCGAAAACGGCGGTATTGTGCTTCGGGCTTCGATGCAAGCCATACCCCGCGCGACGCGCCATACCCGAACCCTGGTCTATCGCCCGCAGCGCATGCTGCTGGTGCTCGATGCACTGCGGTCCGACGACGCGCACGAGTACACGCATTGGTTCCAGTTCGGCAGCGACGTGATGCTTTTGCCGGACACGTCCAGCGTCATGCGCACGCTGCGCTTCGACGACGGCACGACGCTGCATCTGGTGTTGTCTCGCGATGACTGCGACGTACGCGCGCATCGCGGCGAGACGGCGCCGCTTCAGGGTTGGATCACAAGCGGCTATGCACGCGCCGCGCCGGCACTTTCGCTTGCGATCCGCTGCCACGGAACGGACAGCCTGCTGGGTACGGCGTTCGTCTGGCACACTGATGACCTGGAGCACGTCCGCGCCGAGATGATCGACGTCCTTGCCCACCCGCGCCATGCCGATGTCGGCACACCCATGACACTGCAGCAGGAATCGACCCGGTGATCTCGGAATCCTCCACCAGCGTGCGGCCTGCCGACGATCCGACCCGCGACTATGTGGCGCGGGCTTATTTCGGCGCGTACGGGTCGCACGAAATGATCCAACGCACGCGCCGCCGCATCGACTGGGTGGCGTCGCAGTGCCGTGGCCCACAGGTTCTCGATGTCGGCTGCAGCGAAGGCATCGTGGCGCTGCTGCTGGCGCGTGAGGGTCTGTCTACCACCGGCGTCGACACCAATGCCGAAGCCATCGCCGCGGCGCGTACCCTGATTGCGCAGGAATCGGATGCAGTGCAGGCGCGCGTGCGCTTTCACCACGGCGATCTGGAAAGCGCGGCGCTGCCCGCCGCGAGCTTCGACACGCTGGTGATGGGCGAGATACTCGAACATCTGATCGCACCCGAGCGCCTGCTGGAAACCGCCATTGCCTGCCTGCGCGATGGCGGCCGCCTCGTAATCACCACGCCGTTCGGGTATCACCCTGATGACGACCATCGACAGGAATTCGGCCTCGCGCAATTCAGCGACATGGTCCGGCGCTGGACGGCGGTGGAGACCATCGAGGTGGTTGACGGCTACATCCGGTACGCAGGTATCCGCGACGAGGCGCCCGACGCATCCTGGGCGGAGCTGGGCGATCGTGCCCTGGTCGAACTCGGCGACGATGCGGCGCGCGCCGCGCAGCACGCCCTGCATCGGCATATCCGCAACCACAAGAAGCGCATTTCCACGCTCGAAAAGACCGTAGGCAAGCTCGAAAAGGACAGCGCCCAGGCGACCGACCTTCGTCTCAAGGTGCGAGACCTCGAAGCGGCGCTCGCCGCACAGGTACGCAACGACAAGGAGCGTGCCTCGCGGATCGCGGAACTCGAAAGGGCCGCTGGCGACATTGATCGCACCTTGCGCAGCGAGCGCGGCCAGAGGGAACTGCTGCAGGCGCGTACGGACGACATGCGCACCGCTTTCGATGCGTCCCGTCAACGCAATCGCGACCTCGGTGCACGTATCGCTTCACTGAAGGCGCTGACCCTGTCGCAGGCGCGCCAGATCGCAATGGCGGAAGCCAGTCTGGCGCAAATAATGGAACGCAAGCGTGCAGACACCTCGCGCTTGACCGAGGCGTGCGACAAGAAACTCAAGGCCGAAATCCGTAAGCACGCCGAAACAAGGCAGCGGCTTGCCATCGTTTCGGCAAGCGACAAGCACTATCGCCATGCCGTTCGCGAACTTCGCAAGAGCGTGAGCTTCCGCATCGGTCAAGTGTTCGTGCAAGCTGCACAACGCCCTCTGACCGGCGTCGTATTGCTGCCGTTCCGCTTGCTTGCGGTTGTCTGGAACTACATCCGCGTCCCGCACGGCGCGCATGCGTCGAAGCGATCTGAGCCTACGCGCAATACGGAGGTTGCAGCCGTGCGCCTGCCACGCGCCGCCGTCGGCGCACCCGCGCATCGGCAGGCGATCGAAGCCGCTCGCTTCGAGGCATTCGTCCCGCATGCCCATCGCGCGCCTGCGTCGCCTGTGATCGCCACCGTGCTCGACGAATTCTCCGAACAGTGTTTTGCGCCGGAAGCGCGCTTGCTGCCACTGTCCAAGCGCGAATGGCAGACCCAGCTGGAAACGACTCGACCCGACCTTCTGCTGGTGGAATCGGCCTGGCGCGGCAACGGCGGACAGTGGAAGGGCGAGATCAACCGCTGCGCCGAGAAACCGGACGCGGCACTGCCGAAACTCGTCGCTTACTGCCGAGAGCATGGCATCCCGACCGTGTTCTGGAACAAGGAAGACCCGCTCAACTACGACCAGTTCATCGCCGCGGCCAGACTGTTCGATCACGTTTTCACCACCGACGAATCGCTGCTGCCGAAATACCGCGAGGATCTGGGTCACGACCGCGTGGCGGCACTGCCGTTCGCGGCGCAGCCGGACATCCACAACCCGACTTCGCGACGCGACGAGTTCGACGTGGCATTTGCCGGCAGCTGGTTCGCCGAAAAGCACGACACGCGGCGCGCCGTGCTTGAGCCGCTGCTGGACGCGGCCACGCATTTCGAGTTGCACATCTTCGATCGCCATTCGGCGCTGGACGATCCGCGCTACGCGTTCCCATCGAAGTACCGGCAGTGGATCCGTCCCGCGTTGCCTTATTCGAGCGTGCTGACCGCGTACCGTCGGTTCAAAGTCTTTCTCAATGCCAACTCGGTTCTGGAATCTCCCAGCATGTTCTCGCGCAGGGTATTCGAGCTGCTGGCCTGTGCGACGCCCGTGGTGTCCACACCCTCGGCCGGAATGGAGGCAATGCTGCCTGGCCTCGTCCGCGTGGCACGGGACGAAGCAGAAGCACGTGCGCACATCGCTGAACTGCTCGGAGACGAGGAAAAGCGCCGCATCGAAGGCCATCTCGCGATGCGCGCGGTGTTGACCGATCATACCTATCGTGTGCGCCTGGCGCAGGTGATGCAGCGCATCGGACTGCCTGCCCCGGTCGCGAGCGCGATGCCGCGGGTCTCGATCGTGTTGTGTACCAATCGTCCGGAGAATCTCCCCAACTGCCTGCACAACGTGCGGCGACAGTCGTATCCCGACATCGAACTGATGCTGGTTCTCAACCGCAACGGTGTGGATCTGAACGAGGTGCGAGCGCAGTTCGCCGACCTGCCCAACGTGACCGTGCTGCATGTGGACGAAGCCGAGTCTCTCTATACCTGTCTCAACGCGGCCATTGCGCAGTGCTCGGGCCAGATCTGGAGCAAGATGGACGACGACAACGTCTACGGCGACCACTACATCGCCGATCTGGTGCGTGCAATGGAGTTTTCGCATGCGGATATCGTCGGCAAGACCTGCTACTACACACTGCTCGAACACCGGAATCTCTCCGGCCTGCGTCGCATGGGCGTGGAGAACGGCTACGTGAAATTCGTCCAGGGCGGCACCATTACCGCACGTGTCGCGACCACGACGGCATTGCGCTGGAGCGAGGATTTGCGCTCCGGTGGCGACTCGCAGTACTTGCGCGACGCTGCCGCCGCCGGCCTGTCGATCTACTCGTCCGACCGCTTCAACTTCGTCAGCGTCCGGCGTGGAGACGAAGGCGGCCACACGTGGACGATCAAGGACGAGGACTATCTCAAGCGCTGCGAAGGCGTGCGCGAGGGTATCGACCTTTCACGCATCCTGATCTGATCCCGATGACGCAGTCGGTAGGTCCATCGCCGTGCAAGCCCGGTCTTGGCATTCCTGGTTATCGCCGATGTCGGCGTCACTAGGATGAGCGGCAGGAGCGGCGACGTGCGCGCCGAACCGGGGCAGCGCGACCATTTCGTGCCCGAGATCCAGGGCCTGCGCGCGGTCGCGGTGCTCGCAGTACTCGTCTATCACCTGTGGCCAGACCGGTTGCCCGGTGGCTTCGTCGGCGTCGACGTGTTCTTCGTGATCTCAGGCTACCTCATCACCGCGTTGCTGTTGCGGGAATTCGTTTCGACCCAATCGATCGCGCTCTCGCGGTTCTACGCCCGTCGTGCACTGCGATTGTTGCCGGCGGCATCCCTGGTGCTGCTGGCCGTCGCGTTCTGCCTGCCGCTGTTGCCGCAGGTGGAATGGCGCAGCACCGCCGTCGACCTGGGGGCGAGCACACTCTATGTGCAGAACTGGTGGTTGGCCTTGCAGGCGGTGGACTATCTGGCGTCGGAACACGCAGGTAGCGCGTTGCAGCATTTCTGGTCGCTGTCGGTGGAAGAACAGTACTACCTCGTGTGGCCACTGCTGTTGCTCGTCGCAGCGCGCGTCTGGGGGCGCCGAAAAGCCCGGCCGACCACGTTGTTCGGCGCGATCATCGGTGTCGTGTTCGCAGTGTCGCTGGTGTACTCGTGCTGGTTGACGCCCCGCAACCCGGGGCTGGCCTATTTCGCGACCACTACGCGAGCATGGGAGCTGGCACTGGGCGGCTTGCTCGCCGTATGGGCTAGCGAGCGGGCGCTTGCACCCCGGGCAGGCGTACTGGCGGCCTGTGTCGGACTGGCGATGATCGGAATTGCCGCGTTCCTCATCGACGCGTCGATGGCGTTTCCCGGCTACCTCGCGCTGCTGCCGACGCTCGGCGCCGCATTGGTGCTGGCCGCCGGGGCACAGCCGGGAACCCTGCTGCGCGCAACGTTGGCTTCGCGTTCGATGCAGTACGTCGGCGACCTTTCCTATTCGCTCTATCTGTGGCACTGGCCTGTGATCGTCGTATTTCAGTCCGCCGTGGGGCATCGACCGGATCTGGTCGAAGGTGTGGCGCTCGGCGCCATTTCGCTCGCGTTGGCACACCAGACGAAGAGCCTGGTGGAGGACCGCCTGCGCTTTCTCCCCGCGCTGCGGATTGGGGCCAGACCATTCGCGTTCGGCGCTGCCGCGATGGCGTGCTGTCTGCTGGTTGCCGTCTTGATTCGCATCGAGTTGTATCCGGCGAGCGAGCCGGCGGCGCAGCAACTCGAGTCGGCCCAGATCGCACCCGCTGCAGCCGATTCGAGCGTCGCTGCACCTGTCTCGCTCGAGGGCCTCAAGCCTCCGCTTGCGCGTGCGCGCGACGACAATCCCGATGTCTACGCGCAGGGCTGCCACGCAAGTCCACGCAGCGCGAAGCCGTCCACCTGCACCTGGGGCGCCGACGACGCGACCGTGCACGTGATGCTGGTAGGCGATTCCCACGCGGCGCAATGGATTCCTGCGCTGCAGTGGATCGCCGGGAACAAAGGCTGGCGGCTGACCTCACTTACCAAATCCGCATGCCCGTTCGCGGACGGCAGCGTCGCCGAAGGCAAGGGTGGCGAGCCATACGCCTCGTGTGATGCGTGGAACGCCGCCGCGCTGGCACATGTCCTCGCACAGCGCCCCGCACTGGTGGTGACGAGTCAGGCGGTGATGCTCACCGCGTACGGCAGCACGAGCGCCGCCTCCAGCCATGCCGCGTTGTCTGCGGGCCTGGCCTCGCGCTGGAACACGCTGGCGGCCGCGGGAATCCGCGTGGTGGCGCTCAAGGACACGCCGCGCATGGGTTTGGACGTGCCGAAGTGCCTGGGTTCGCCGCGCGGATCGGCGCAACGCTGCAGCCGCCCGCGTTCGCTGGTGCTGGCCACGCCGGACCCGCTGGTCATGGCACAACGCGACGCACCACAGGCGGTGCTGGCCGATCTCAACGATCTGCTGTGTCCGACTGCGGTTTGTCCTCCGGTGATCGACGGTATCCTCGTCTGGCGCGACTCGCACCATATGACGGCCACATTCGCGCGCACGCTCGCGCCGACGCTGCAACACCGTCTCGAAACGGCGCTGGCCGTACCGCCGTCGCCCGACAGTCCTGCCACCCGGACAGATCCGTGAACTACGCCGGAGACGAGAGCGCATCGCAGACAGCTGCGTCGCACCACCGGGGCGAACGATCGACCTGGCTGCAGGTGTTGCCTGACGTACCGCTGGCTGCACTGTTGCTACCGACACTGGCGCTCGGCTGTCTGCTGGGCCTGTTCGCCACGCTCAACGAGCTCACCGATCTAACGCTTCTCTACCAGCGGCCTGGCGCGTGGATCATCGGGGTGACCTTAACGGGACTGTCGACCGCTTTGATCGTGGGACTCGCCCGGCACGTGCCGCACGATCGAATCGCGCGTGCCATCGCGGCGGTGATCTGTGCAAGCGTGCTGCTGCACGTGCTCTATGCCTGTTCGATCGACGAGCCCCTGCGCGGCGACTTCGAGGCGATGTGGCTGGCGGCCGAGGAGATGGTTACGCGGGGATTGCCGGCGGATCCGACGATCTACCATTGGCGCGCGTTGCCGCTGCTGGCACCGGTGATGTTCGCTTTCGGCGCGCATCCTGTGATCGTGCCGGCGATGAACATCGCATTGCTTGCCGCGATCCAGGCCATCGGCTGCGGCCTGCTGCTGCGCTCCGGCCAGCGCCGCGCGGCACTGGTCTTCGCGCTGATCTTCGGCCTGGTGCCGGAGACCTATCACGCCAGCATCACCGCCTCCCACGACATCTGGGGATTGTTCTTCCTCTCCATCGCGATCGCGCTCGCGCTTGCGCTGCAGCGCGCGATCGTGGCAGTCACCGTGCCTGCACGAGCACGGTGGCTGCGCATCGGCGTGCTGTTCGTCGGAAGCGTCCTAGCAATCGCGCTGCTCGACCTGCAGCGGCAGATCGGACTCGTGGTAATCCTCGGGATCTGCGTGCACCTGATTCGCCTCGTATTGACCTGGATGATCGCGACCCACCGCAAGCAAGGCCGGCGCAAAACGTGCCGCCAGGCGGCGGCGGCAAGCGTACTGCTCGCCGCGTCCGTATGCGGTATGGGGCTGACCGGCTGGACGTTACGAACCCTCGGGTTGCTGGGCGACCCCGACACCGTTGCGATGCAGCAGGCACGCGTGTTCGCATCACACGGCAGCAGTCTGGCCAGCGGCTACTACTCCTGGCTAGAACGGTTCGAAAACGACTACATGCGCAAGCTGGAGCCTACGCCGGCTGCATGGCGGGAGTTTTCCCGATCGCTGCTGCTGTCGGACATCGCCAATCAGCCGCTGTCGCGTGTGCATGCGCATCTGTTCCGTCTCTATCGGCAGTTCGACCTCGGCTCCAACTACCGCTTCTATCTGATGCAGACGCACACCGCGCAGCGCGACCGCTACTGGGCACAGCGCGTCTGGAATGTCTCGTTCGCGGCAGCATTCTGTCTCGCCGTTGCCTTCGCTCTTGTCCGCACGTTCGGACAAGAGCGAAAATCAAACGCCATGCTGATGCAGCTGAGCCTGCTCGGCGCATTGCTGCTGCTGCTTGGCGCCGTCGGCGAAAGCCAACCGCGGTACATTTTCCCGATCTGGTTCATCGGTGCACAGCTCGTCGCGACCGCGCTCTACGCGCAACGGACGACCAGACAAATCACCTGGGTGTACCGAAGCCTGGGGGTTGGTGCGACTGCGGCAACCGTCGTCGTTTCCTGCGCGGTGGGTGCATGGGTGGTGCTCGACCGGAGCTACGATGCGTCCGACGGCCGCATCATCCACGGCTGGCGTTTCAGCTCCGCCGGTGGCCGCGACGAGGTGTCCGAACGCAAGGCTCTGCGACGGATGCAGCAGCACTCCGGTCGCGACATGCGCAGATCCACCACGCACAACCCCGACCTGCAACTGCTCGGCAACTTCGGCACCCATGCGGCAGTGCTTGGGTTCACCGAGCCGATGCAGGTCGGCACCCGCGTCCGGGCGGTCTCGCCCAGGGTGTGCGGCGCTGCAGACGAGGCAAGGGCGCTTGCATTCTTCGTGGTCGCAACCCCCGAGGCAGACGAACGGACGTTCGCCACCCTGGAGGTGCGATTCGATGGGACCAAGGTCTTCGAGACGAACTTGCCCGCAAAAGCCGCCGTGGAACACTACGTTGCGCTGGACGCCGTGCCCGCCAGGGCGTGCGGTGCCGTGCAGGTGGATCTTGTTTCCGGCATCACCACGCCGAGCAAACGCGCGAATCGGCTGACACGGGTCGAGGTACAGTTTCTGCGTCTGCTTCGCACGCCCCGCGGTGCATCGTGAAAACACTAGCCGCAGCTGCGGCGCGTCAGCGCCACGAGAGGCAACCGTAGGCATCAAGCAATTCCCGGGCGCGCAGTCTCCAATCCGGTGGCGGTACCCAGAGCGCCGAACGCTGCAGCTCGGGCAGCAGTGACGGCACCTCCGCAACATCGGCGAACACTGACACATCGTCGCGTCGGCGCAGCACATCGCCCACCGCTTCAGCGACCGCGACCGACATCAGCACCGGTACCCCGTGCGCCAATGCGTCGAAGGGCTTGAGCGGTGGCACCATGCGCGTCATCGCGCTGTCGATGCGCGGCAGGACGATGGCATCCAAGCGCGCGTAAAACCCCTCGAGCTGCTCGGGCGGCAGCGTACCAAGGAAGTGGACGCGTGACCCGAGACCCAGCCGCGTTGCCTGTCGATGCAGCGCCTTGCGCTCCGCACCGTCGCCCGCGATCAGGAGTTGCGCTTCGCACAGGGCGTGGTTTGCGAACAACGGGAGCAGTCGGTCGAGGCCCTCATATCGCTCCAGTGCACCGGCATACCCTAGTGTTACGGTGCGCGCGTCACGCGGCGGCCGCATGGCATGCGGCCGCGCCGTATTCGCCGCATTGCCGATCACAACAGTACTGGCGGCTGGCACGCCTCCAGCAACCATCCAGGCCTGCATCGGCGTCGACAACGCGATCGCGAGCGAGGCCTCCATGCAGGCGCGCAGTTCCTGACGCTCACCATGCGCGTAATGCGCGCTTTCTCCATACATCGGTTCCCGGGCAGCTCGCGTCCGATGCCACAGGCCACGCATCTCGTAGACAGACGCGATCCCGCAACGTGCCGCCGCCAGGTTGGTTGCATGTGCGTTCGCATACGGGGATGCGGCGTGTACCACGTCGATGCGCTCACGCTCGATAATGCGTACCAGCGCAGCCGCGTGGCGCTCGATGGCAGCGCGCTCAGGCTCGAATACCGATGCGGGAACAGCACTGGCCATATCCGGCTCCGAGGAAAAGCGCGCGACAATCTGTACCTGCAAGCCCGTTGCGCGCAACGCTTCCGTCAGTGCGGCCGTGCGCAACGCATAGCCAGACCGAGACACGTTCGGCGCAACGTCTACCACATACAGGATGCGTTGCGGTGCCCGCGCAAACGCGCGCGGGGCCTGGCCCACGGATGTGGGTGAGTCCACCAGCATCGCGTCGATCTTGTCGCGCAATTGCTCCTGCCATGCAAGACGTGTGTTCGGCCAGCGGCGCAATCCCCGCAACGCGCCGTGCAGGTCACCCATTCTGAAAGCCACGACAGGGCCGATCCATGGTACCCGCTGCAGGAAGACCAGCAGTGCCTTTACAAGCGCAAGCTCGGCATGCTCGCTCAGCCAGCGCAGCATGCGATCGGCGCGATTCATCGGCGCCATCCATACGCGTGCTGCCGGCGATCACGCATCGGCCGACGCGAGTCTACGTTCGATCGCATCGAACAACGGCACCAGCCGCAGGCGCCAATCCCACGCCGGATTCGCCGCCACACCCGCCGGCGGTGCGAGCAGCGTGGCGTCCAGTGTCTGCGCAAAGGTGGCGTGGTCGTCAGCCATTCGCACAGCCGTCGACAACGGCAACGATTGCAGCCGTGTGGACACCACTGGCAGACCACTTGCGATGTACTCATAAGCCTTGAGCGGATTGATGCCGGCGATGAAGCGCTCGCTCCCGACTGCACGAAACGGGATCAATCCGACATCCGCATGCTGCAGGTAAGCCGGCAGCGCCGCGTGCGGGCGCGGCCCAAGCAGATGCACGTTCGGCAGGCCGGCCAACGCCGCGGCCGCATCGCCCGGCGGGCCGACCAGCATGAACTGCACGTCGGGGCGACGTTGCGCGCAGAGCCGCAGCAGAGGCGTATCGAACCAAGCGTCCATTGCGCCAACATATACCGCGATCGGCCCCTGCAACGCAGCGTACTCGGGTGGTCGTGCTGCAGGGCGTGCAAAACGTTCGAGTTCCACACCATTCTCGAGCAGCAACGCCTCGACTCCGCAGCTCGAACGCATATGCGCCTGCACCACGACCGAGGTCGCAAGCACGAGGTCTGCGGCACGCGCGAACCGCCTCTCGAGCGGTGCGAGCGCATTCCCTCCGCCTGGGTAGTCGGTGGTGATGTCGGCCGCACGATAAACCGTCATGCGCGGTTCGACGCTCGGAAAGAATTGCGCATGGAAGAAGTGATCTGTCAGTGCCACATCGATGGTCGGAAACCCTGCCGCGCGCAAGACACGTGCAATCGGAGGCAGGGCAAAGCGCCACGCATTGCGCACCATCCAGTGCTGACGCAAACCGCGGGCGTAGGCGATCGGCAGAAGCGAGAACGGCACGTAGTGCCAAACGCCGGTGTCGGCATCGTATTCGCCACCGCGGCGCCAGCTCTGCCAGCGGACGGGCTTCATTGCGCCGACACCGGGCAGCAGGTGTAGCGGACTGAGCGCGGCCGACACGAATGCCACGCGCCAGCCACGGCGCGCGAATTCTTCGGCGATGTGATGACTGCCGATCCGGAACGGTGAGCGCCAATGCTGTGTGGAGACGACCAGAGCGGTGCGGCCTGATCGGGAACGCAACGGCGGTGCTAGATCGAACATCAGCGGAGCGCGGCGTCGAGCTCCGCGCGAAGATCCGCCACGTCTTCCACGCCCACGCTCAGCCGCACGAGGTTGTCGTGGATGCCCAGCCGCGCGCGTTGCTCGGCAGGCACCGATGCGTGCGTCATGATCGCCGGGTGGTTGATCAGGCTCTCCACGCCGCCGAGGGACTCCGCGCAGGCGAAGAGTTTCGTCCGCTCCATGAAGCGCGTGGCGCCGGCGAGGCCGCCCTTGACGTAGACGCTGATCATGCCGCCGAAGCCGCGCATCTGCGTCTTCGCCAGTCCGTGGTGCGGGTGCGACGGCAGACCGGGGTAGATCACCTTCTCGATCCCGGCATGGCCGTCGAGAAAGCCCGCCAGTTCCATCGCCGATTCGCAGTGTGCCTTCATGCGCAGGTGCAGGGTTTTCAGGCCGCGCAGCGCGAGGAAGCTGTCGAACGGGCCCTGCACGCCGCCCACCGCGTTCTGCAGGAAGGTCATCTTCTCCGCAAGTTCCGCGTTGCTGCCGACCACCAGCATGCCGCCGACGATATCGGAGTGGCCATTGAGGTATTTCGTGGCCGAGTGCATGACGATGTCGGCGCCGAGATCGAGCGGGCGCTGCAGCATCGGCGTGGCGAAGGTGTTGTCGACGCCGACGAGGATGCCGCGCTTGCGCGCGAATTCGACGATGCGCGGAATGTCGACGATCTTCAGCATCGGATTGGTCGGCGTCTCGATCCAGATCAGCCGCGTCTCCGGACGCACCGCGGCCTCGAGCGCGGCCATGTCGTTGAGGTCGACGAAGCTGAAGTCGAGCCCGGCCGAACGCCGCCGCACGCGCTCGAACAGGCGATACGTCCCGCCGTAGACATCGTCCATGCAGACGACGTGGCTGCCGCTGTCGAACACGTCGAGCAGGGTCGACGTGGCCGCGAGGCCCGACGCGAAGGCATAGCCGTGCGTGCCGCCTTCGAGCGCCGCCACGCAACGCTCGTAGGCGAACCGCGTCGGATTATGGCTGCGCGAGTATTCGAAGCCCTGGTGCACGCCGGGGCTTTTCTGCGCGTAGGTGGAGGTGGCGTAGATCGGCACCATCACGGCGCCGGTGCTCGGGTCGGGTTCCTGGCCGGCGTGGATGGCGAGGGTGCCGAGGCCGAGATCGGGGGTCGTCTGCATGAGAGTCCAACATCAGAAAAGAGCGGCCCACCCCCATGGGCCGGCCGCATTGTGTCCGCTTGTGCGCCGCAATACCACCCGGCGAACAAGGCCTAACGCAAAAGAGCGTGATTTCGTGACAAACGGTGTTACTGCACCCGTCGGCGCAAATAATTGAGCAGATCGATGCGGGTGATGAGACCGAGGAATTTCTCGCCGTCCATGACGATGGCGACATGGCCGTGTTCGAACACCGGCAGCAGCGCTTCGATCGGCGCCTTCACATCGAGGATTTCGAGCTTGTTGACCATCGCGGTCGAGACCGGGTCGCGGAAGCGCACTTCGCTGCCGTAGACGTGCAGCAGCACGTCCGATTCGTCGAGGATGCCGACGATGCGGTCGTCTTCCATCACCGGCAGCTGCGAGACGTCGTAGAGCTTCATTCGCTGGTAGGCGGTGACCAGCAGGTCCGTGGGTGCGACGACGACGGTGTCGCGGCGCGAGTACGGACGCAGGATGAGGTCGCGCAGGTCGCCGTGGGTTTCGCGTTCGAGGAAGCCGTTGTCGAGCATCCAGTAGTCGTTGTACATCTTCGACAGGTACTTGTTGCCGGTGTCGCAGACGAAGACGACGACGCGCTTCGGGGTGGTCTGTTCGCGGCAGTACTTGAGCGCGGCGGCCAGCAGCGTGCCGGTGGACGAGCCGCCGAGGATGCCTTCCTTGGCCAGCAGTTCGCGGCCGGCGAGGAAGCTTTCCTTGTCGCTGATGGCGTAGGCCTTCTTCACGCGCGAGAAGTCGGAGATCGGCGGCAGGAAGTCCTCGCCGATGCCTTCCACCATCCAGCTGCCGGATTTCTCGTTGAGGATGCCTTCGTTGATGTACTGCGCAAGGATCGAGCCGACGGGATCGGCGAGCACGAATTCGGTGTTCGGGGATTGCTCGGCGAAGCACTGCGAGAGGCCGGTCATGGTGCCGGAGGAGCCGCAGCCGAAGACGATGGCGTCGAGCTTGCCGTCCATCTGTTCGAGGATCTCGGGGCCGGTGGATTCGTAGTGCGCGCGCGGGTTGTCCGGGTTGCCGAACTGGTTGATGAAGTAGGCACCCGGGGTTTCGCGCGCGATGCGTTCGGCCATGTCCTGGTAGTACTGCGGGTGGCCCTTGGCCACATCGGACCGGGTCAGCACGACCTCGGCGCCCATGGCCTTGAGGTTGAAGATCTTCTCGCGGCTCATCTTGTCCGGCACCACGAGGATGAGCTTGTAGCCCTTGGACTGCGCCACCAGCGCCAGGCCGATGCCGGTGTTGCCGGCCGTGCCTTCGACCAGGGTATCGCCGGGCTTGATCCTGCCGGCCTTTTCCGCCGATTCGATCATCGACAGCCCGATGCGGTCCTTGATCGAACCGCCGGGGTTGGCGCTTTCGAGCTTGAAATAGAGCTCGCAGACGCCGGTGTCCAGGCGCTGGGCGCGCACGATGGGGGTGTGGCCGATGAGGTCGAGGACGCTGGCGTGGATGGTCATGCGGCGGCGCGAGCTGGGTGGGTCCGCGATGATAGCCGGGGCGGACGGGAGGCGCTCGCGGGGAGTCGAACGGCGCCATCGGAGGAATTCCTTCTCCCTGCGGGAGAAGGAACGCTTCGTTCGCCGTTGCGGCAAGTGCGAGCAACGGTCGTAGCGCACGCGGAAGAAATGCGGGCCGGTGACGAACCGACGAGGTAGCCGTCACCGGCCCGACGAGGACCGTTTCGATGCCGTCTCCCGGCATCGGCGACGCCCGCAGGCGCCGCAAATCAGGATCCGCCAATCCGCCGCCCGAAACCCGGACGCGGTTGGCGAAAATGCAGCGTCAGTGCAGCCGTGCCTCGAACAGCCGGGTGAGGCGGTCCTTGGCGAACAGTTTTTCCTTCTTCATCTTCACAAGCGTGGTGTCGTCGATCGCGCGGACGCCCAGTTCGGCGTCGAGGACCTGCTTGTCCAGTTCGCGATGGCGCTGGTAGAGCTTGCGGAATTCCGTGTCGCTCTTGAGCAGCGCTTCGACTTCGGCTTGTGCTTGGGCTTCGAACATCGGCGGATCTCCTCTGTCGGACGGGAGAAGGCCGCCAGCGGCACCGCCGCGGGCGGTCTCCGGGAAAGGCTCCGGGCACGGGGAAGTCAGGCTCCGCGCGGCTGTCGCCCGCGCAACCGCGCGAACCCGGCGATGGGCGGCGGCGGTCTCCGAAGTGGCAGGAAGTGGTGTCATCGGCCTGGCTTCACGAGGCCGTGGCGGCGGGACGGCCGGCACGGGAATTTGACCCTACTCCGCTGCCCGGGAGGGTGCAAGCCGATACGCAAATCTCTGTTTTTGTTCGGGTTTTGTTTAAGAACCACGTCCGCCGCAGGCCTGTTGCGCGTGGGCAACAGGCCTGTCGATTCAGGCGTTTACGGATTCAGAGGATGTTAAATCGCGGGCAAGCCGCTGATTTTTCAGGGTGCGCCGGCGCCCTGCACCACGATTTCCACGCGCCGGTTGCGGGCGCGGCCGTCCTCGCTCGCGTTGTCGGCCACGGGCCGGTCCTCGCCCACGCCCAGCGCGCTCAGGCGCGAGCCGTCGACGCCGTCCTGGATCAGCGCATCGCGCACCGCTTCGGCGCGCTTCTGGCTCAGCACCTGGTTGAGGTTGGCGCTGCCCTGGCTGTCGGTGTGGCCCTCGATCAGCACCGGCTGGCCCGGGTAGGCGTTGACGAACTCGACCACGCGCTGCAGGTTCGATCGCGCTTCCGCGCGCAGGCTGGACTGGCCGCTGGCGAAGGCGTCGCCGGCGAGCGTCATCACCTGGCCGCGCGCATCGCTGCGGGCGGTCATCGACTGCAGCTGCAGCCGCAGGCTCTCGGCCGCGGCGAACGCCAGATCGGCCTCCTGCCGCGCCAGACTGGCTTCGGCTTGCTGCGCCGCTGCCACGCGCCGGGCCTGTTCGGCCTCGGCCGACGACAGCTCGCTCAGCGCGATGGCGCTGGCCTCGTTCTGCTGCGCGCGCAGGGTTTCCTCCTGGCGCGCAAGGTTCTGCAGGCGCAGCTTCTCCGCTTCCAGGCGCGCGAGTTCCGCGTCGCGCTGGGTGGCCTGCAGCACGATGCGGTCCTTTTCGCGCTCGAGCTGGTCGAGCTGGCGCTGCTGGAACTGCACCTCGGCCGCGCTGCGCGCGATGTCGACGCGGCGTTCGGCGATGTAGGCCAGCGCCTCGCGCTCGCGTCGCCCGGCGGCCGCCAGCGCGGCGATCGCCTGCTCGGCGCGGATGCGTTCGGCTTCGGCGAGGTCGCCCAGGCCCGGATCGCTGGTCAGCGCGCGCAGTTCGTTGCGCAGCCGGTCGACCGTGGGATCGACCTTGGGCGCGGCGACCGCGTCGGCGGCCAGCGCCAGGGCGAGCAGGAACAGGCCGGTGCGGACGGCGTTCATCGGCCGCCCTCGCCCAGCAGGTCGCGCCGCAGACGGGCGTTTTCCGCGCTGCGCTGCTGGATCTGCTCGCGGCCCTCGGCGGCGCGGCTGCGCAGTTCGGCCAGCCGGGCATCCACTTCGGACTGCTGCGCGTACCGGGCCGCGGCGTCGTAGTCGCGCTCGGCCATCGCGGCGCGCGCCGCGGCGAGGCGCTCCTGCGCGTGGCCCAGCTCCACCGGGGCGTGGTCCTCGGCGCGGGCGCTGCGGGCGTCGCCGATGGCGCGGTCGGCACCGTCCAGCAGGCCACGCGGCGGCGGCGTGCCGGCGCAACCGGCGATACCTGTAATCGCCACCAAAGTCACAACCAGACGCGCTCTGCGCACTGTCTGGACCACATTCGAGTCAATCAGGGTTCTAGGCATGCCGGTGTTTGTCATATGATCGTGGAGAAATCCGCTGGGGAACGTTCGAGGCACGCTCGAACGTATTGTGGAAACCCGCTGCCCATCATGCAACGGATTTCCGCGAAGGGTCGGGGACGACGGAACGCAGGCACGGGGCGCGCAACGATGGATATCGGGTATTTCCTGAAGCTGATGACCGAGAAGAACGCGTCGGACATGTTCCTGACGACGGGCGCTCCGGTGAACATCAAGGTCGAGGGCAAGCTCTACCCGCTCGGCAACACGGGTCTTCCGGCCGGCATGGTGAAGAAGATCGCGTATTCGCTGATGGACGAGGGCCAGGTGCCGCAGTTCGAGCGCGACCTGGAACTGAACATGGCGATCGCGGTGAAGGACGCCGGCCGCTTCCGCATCAACGTGTTCAAGCAGCGCGGCGAGATCGGCATGGTGATCCGTGCGATCAAGTCCGAGATCCCGACCATCGAGCAGCTCAAGCTGCCGACCATCCTGCGCGACATCATCATGGAGCCGCGCGGGCTGGTGCTG
This sequence comes from Chiayiivirga flava, assembly GCF_014202825.1. Classification (GTDB taxonomy): domain Bacteria; phylum Pseudomonadota; class Gammaproteobacteria; order Xanthomonadales; family Xanthomonadaceae; genus Chiayiivirga; species Chiayiivirga flava. The sequence goes on from NZ_JACHHP010000005.1 coordinate 115,400, forward strand.
GTGGTGGGTTCCACCGGCTCGGGCAAGTCGACCTCGCTCGCGGCGATGATCGATCACCGCAACACCAACACGCCCGGCCACATCCTCACCATCGAGGATCCGATCGAATTCCTGCACCGGCACAAGAAGTCCATCGTCAACCAGCGCGAGGTGGGCCTCGACACCCACGGCTTCCACAACGCGCTGAAGAACGCGATGCGCGAGGCGCCGGACGTGATCCTGATCGGCGAAATCCTCGACCAGACCACGATGGAAGCCGCCATCGCGTTCGCCGAAACCGGCCATCTGTGTCTTGCGACGCTGCACTCGAACAACGCCGACCAGACGCTGGAGCGCATCCTCAACTTCTTCCCCGAGACCGCGCACAAGAACATCCTGATGAACCTGTCGCTGAACCTGAAGGCGGTCATCAGCCAGCGCCTGGTGGTGGGCAAGGACGGCAAGCGCCTGCCGGCGACCGAGGTGCTGATCAACACCCCGCTGATCCGCGACATGATCCGCCGCGGCCAGGTGCACGAGATCAAGGAAGCGATGGACCGCTCGCTGCAGGACGGCATGCAGACCTTCGACCAGTCGCTGTTCCGGATGTACAAGGACGGCAAGATCGACCTGGAAGAGGCGCTGCGCAAGGCCGACTCGCGCGATGGCCTCGCGCTCAAGATCCGTCTCTCCGAAGGCGCCACCGGCGAACACGATCCGTACGCCGACGCGTTCAACCAGCCGAGCGCGCAGGACAGTTACGGCTGATCGAAACTGAACACTGACGTACCTTCCGGTACGTTCGCGTGACCTTCTGCACTGCTCTTTTGCGTTTGTCGCCGCCCTGATACAGTCACCCCGTTCGGGGGGCGGGGGCGCCACCCGGATCGGATCCGCGGTACGCGGATGTCTTCCTTCCTGTTCGGGGGTTTTTCCATGTCCGGTTTTTCGCTGCGCGGCACGCGCAGGCTGAGTCCGTCGCGGCTATGCATCGCGACTTCGCTCGTTCTCTACGGCGCCGCGGCCCTGGCCGGCCCGGCCACCCTCTCGGCCACGGCCGATGCAGACCACGTATTGCTGCCCGCGGGTGTCTACGCCGGCAACGAGCCCGGCCTGCACCTTGTCCAGGACTACGGCACGCTGCAACTGTGGCAGGTGGACGCCGCGCATCGCATCGAAATCGCGGCCACCGCGCGCCACGCATCGGCGCTGCAGGGCAAGGCCGTGCTGTTCGAAGCCGGCGCGTTCGATCCCGCGCAGCCGCAGGACGTGCCGAGTGCGTTCGGCGTGCCGAAGGGTGACGGTCCGCAGATCCACATCCTGCAGCTCAACGGCCCGACCACCGACGCGCTGATGAACACGATCGCCGCCTCCGGCACGCGCGTGGTCGCGTCGCTCTCGGGCAATGCGTACGCGGTGCTCGCCGACAACGCCACGGCGAGCCGTCTGGTCGCCTCGCTTCGGGACGAGCCCCTGCTGCGCGCGGTCACGGCGCTGCCGGCGTTCTACAAGCTCAGCGGCGGACTGCCCGAGCGCGCGCGCGCCGGCCTTTCGCCCGGCAACGAAATCGACATCACGGTGCAGATCGCCAAGCACGCCGCCTCCGGCGCGAGCAAGCAGGCCATCCAGGCGCTCGACCGCAGCGGCAATACGCCGGTGTGGGACGATCGTCTCACCAAGGAATCGCTGCAGCTGCGCGTGATCGAATCGGATCTTTCGGTCATCGCCAACCTGCCCGACGTGTTCGCGGTCGAAACGCGCGTGCCGCGCCGCCTCTACGACGAGGTGCAGGCGCAGATCGTGGCCGGCAACTTCAACGGCGACCGCTCCGGCCCGTCCGGCATCGGCTACCGCGGCTGGCTGCAGGGTCTGGGCTTCTCGACCGATCCGGCCGACTATCCGATCATCGACGTCGTCGACGACGGCCTGGGCAACGGCTCGGCGGTCAACGGCGGCGGCGACATCACCTTCACCCGCAACGGCGACGGCGTGACCACGCGCCTGGCCTCGGTCTTCAACTGCACCACCGGCGCATCGCCGGCCGATGGCGGCGGCGGACACGGCCATCTGAACACGAACGTGGTGGGCGGCTACGATCCGCGCGGCGACAGCGGCGGCATCCAGACCCCGTTCGAGGATCCGCAGGGCTATCTGCGCGGCCAGGGCATCAACCCGTACACCCGCCTGGCCCACACCAAGATCTTCACCAACGCGGGCAACTACGTCGTCACCAACTGCGGCGGCACCGACGCGGGCGTGATCAAGTCCTCGCAGGACCGCGGCGCCCCGATCACGAGCAACTCGTGGGGCGCGCCGGTGGGCGGCAACTACGACGACAGCTCGGAAGCCTACGATATCGGCACGCGCGACGGCGATCTGACCGAAGCGGGCAACCAGCCGATGATCCACATCTTCGCGGCCGGCAATCAGGGCTCGGGTGCCTCGACGGTCGGTTCGCCGGGCTCGGGCAAGAACATGATCACCGTGGGCGCGTCGGAAAACGCCCGCCCGGGTCCCGACGAAACCGGCGCGTGGAACGATGGCTGCGGCATCGGCGCGTCGGGCGCCAACGACGCACGCGACATCATCGGCTTCTCCAGCCGCGGTCCGGTGGAAGGCGGGCGCGCCAAGCCCGAACTCATCGCGCCCGGCACGCACATCCAGGGCACCGCCAGCAACGGTCCGAACTACGACGGCTCGGGCGTGTGCGACGAATTCCGCCCCACCAACCAGACCGTCTTCGCGGCGTCGTCCGGCACCAGCCATTCGACACCCGCGGTCGCCGGCATCGCGTCGCTCGTCTACCGCTGGCTGCAGACCGAATACGGCGTGGCGGCGCCGAGCTCGGCGATGATGAAGGCCTGGCTCATGGCCTTCCCGACCTACCTGACCGGCGTCAGCGCCAACGACAACCTGCCCTCCAACAACCAGGGCTACGGCATGCCGAACATGAGCGCTGCCTTCGACGACAGCACGCTCAACGTGGTGGTCGACCAGACCGAGGTCTTCGGTGCCACCGGCGACACCTACGTGCTCGCCGGCGGCGTCGCCGATCCGGCCAAGCCGGTGCGCATCGCGCTGGCATGGAGCGACGCACCCGGCGCGATCAGCGACACCACGCCGCAGGTCAACAACCTCGACTTGAGCGTCACCGTGAACGGTGTGGCGTACACCGGCAACCGCTTCACCGGCCAGTTCAGCACCCCCGGTGGTGGTGCCCCGGACACGGCCAACAACTACGAAGCGGTGTTCCTGCCGGCCGGCACCACGGGCGCCATCGTGGTCACCGTGACCGGCACCGGAATCGTCGGTGACGGTATCCCGAACAACGCGGACAGCACCGACCAGGATTTCTCGCTGGTGTGCAGCAATTGCGCCCAGACGCCGGACTTCTTCGTCAACGCAACGCCTGCCGCGATCCAGACCTGCGGCGCGGACAGCGCGGTGTGGGATGTCGAGGTCGGCGCCTACAACGGCTACGTCGGCAACGTCACGCTGTCCTCCGGCGGCGTGCCGGCAGGCGCGAGCGCGGCGCTCGCACCGCCCTCCGGCGCGGCGCCGTTCGATTCGCTGTTCACGGTGACGACCACCGGCGGACTTGCCAGCGGCAACTATCCGCTGTCGATCGTCGGCAACGACGGTACCAACACGCACGACGACACCGTCATGCTGCAGCACTCGTCCGCGCTCGCCGCGGCGCCGGCGCTGCTCACGCCGGCCAACGGCGCGTCGAACGTGACGATCTCGCCCACCTTCACCTGGAACGCGGTGCCCGGCGCCATCGACTACACCCTGGTGGTGGACGACGACCCCGGCTTCGGCAGCCCCGACTACAGTGCGACCGTGAGCGGCACCAGCCACGTTCCGGGCACCGCCCTGAGCGGCGCCACGACGTATTTCTGGCGCGTGACGGCGAACAACAACTGCGGTGCGGGCGTCGCATCGGCGCCGCGCTCGTTCACCACGGTGCCGCTGTTCTGCGCAACGCCGAACCTCGCCATCCCGGACAACACGCCGGCGGGCGTCACCTCCACGATCACCGTCAGCGCGGCCGCGGGCGGCACCATCCTCGACCTCGACCTGGGTCTGGACGTGGCACACACCTGGGCGGGCGATCTGGTCGTGACGCTGCGGCACGTGGCCACCGGCACGGTCATCACCCCGATGGACCGCCCCGGCGTTCCGGCCAGCACCAACGGCTGTAACGGCGACAACGTCGACATCGTGATCGACGACGAGGGTTTGGACGGCTCGGTCGAAAGCAGCTGCGTCAACGCGGCCCCGGCCTATACCGTCGGCGGGCACTACACGCCGAACGCGCCGCTGTCCGCGTTCGACGGTGAAGACCTCACCGGCGTGTGGGAACTCAACATCTCCGACCGGGTAGGAATCGACACCGGCACGCTGGCCGAATGGTGTCTGGTGCCGACGCTCGACGCGACAGGGATCGAGGCCGTGGCCGACAGCTATGCCGGGACCGAGGACACCACCCTCGATATCGCCGCCCCGGGCGTGCTGGCCAACGACACGTCGGAGAACCCGGATCCGCTGTCGGCCGTGCTCGAAGCATCGCCGGAACACGGTGCGCTGGTGCTGGACGCCGATGGTGGCTTCAATTACGAGCCCGAGGCGGACTTCTGCGGCATCGACACGTTCACCTACCACGCCACCGACGGCACGGAATCGTCCGACGCCACCGTGGTGACGCTCGACATCGCCTGCGTCAACGACGCGCCGGTGGCGGTCGACGACGCCTACACCGCGGACGAGGACCAGGTGCTCAACGTCGCAGCAGCGGAAGGCCTGCTCGCCAACGACACCGACACCGACGGCGACAGCCTCACCGCCAGCCTCGCCACGCCGCCGACGCTCGGCACGGTGGCCGTGTCGGGCACGGGTGCCATCCTGTACTCGCCCGATGACGGCGCCTGCGGCGAAGACACGTTCACCTACTCCGCCAGCGACGGGACCGAGGCAAGCACGGCCACGGTGACGATCACGATCGTGTGCTCGAACCTGCCGCCGGTGGCCGGCGTCATCGACGACGCCACCTACGTGTACGGCACCGACGTGAGCCTCGTCGCCGGCATCGGCTTCAGCGATCCGGACGGCGACACGCTGGTCTTCTCGGCCACCGGCCTGCCGGCCTCGCTGACGATCGACCCGGCCACCGGCACGATCAGCGGCACGCCGAGCGAAGCGGAGATCGGCGACTACACGGTCACCGTGACCGCCGAAGATCCCGACGGCGAGACGGTATCGGCGAGCTTCACGCTGCGCGTCGTCGGCCTCGACATCTTCGGCGACGGCTTCGAGGACTGAGCGACGTACCACCCGGTCGCGCAGGCGACCGGGATGGGATAAAACAAGAGGGGCGACCGGCGACGGTCGCCCCTTTTCGTTTCCGGCGCGGCAGCGCGCGTTGCCGCGCGGCCGGACTCAGCCGGGCGTGGCGTCCGGCTGGTTCTCAGGCAGCGCCGCCTCGAACGGCGCCAGCGCCCGACACGCCGCATCGATGCGCACGATGGTCGGGTACGGCGCCATGTCCAGCGCGAACCGGCGCGCGTTGTACACCTGCGGGATCAGGACGCAATCGGCAAGGCCCGGGCTGTCGCCGTCGCAGAATTCGCCGGTCGACGGATGCTCGGCCAGCAGCGCCTCCACGCCGGCGAACCCGAGCGCCATCCAGTGCCGCATCCACGCGTCGCGCTGCTCGGCGAATGCGGGGAACTGCGCCTGCAGGTACTGCACCACGCGCAGGTTGTTGAGCGGATGGATGTCGCAGGCCACGGCCAGCGCCAGCGCACGCACGCGCGCGCGTTCGCGTGCGGAGGCCGGCAGCAGCGGCGGATCGGGATGGGTTTCGTCCAGGTACTCGATGATCGCCAGCGACTGGCGGATCACGCGGTGCCCGTCGCGCAGCACCGGCACCTGCGCCTGCGGGTTGAGTTCGCGGAAGTCCGCGGCATGCTGCTCGCCGCCGTCGCGCGCCAGGTGCACGGGCACGGTGACGTAGTCGAGCCCCTTGAGATTGAGCGCGATGCGCACGCGGTACGCCGCACTCGAGCGCCAGTAGCCGTAGAGTCTGAGTCCCTCGCCCATCGCCGTCCCTCCCCTGTGTGGGCGCAGCCTACGCCGGCCGGCGCCTGCGGGAAAGGTCGACTACGGCGGCGGCGCGATCGTCTGCTCGATCGCGCCGAAGACCGAGGCGCCGTCGGCGTCCAGCATCTCGATCCGCACCGTGTCGCCGTAGCGCATGAAGGGCGTGATCGGCTTGCCGTGTTCGAGCGTTTCCACCGTGCGCTTCTCGGCAAAACACGAGGCGCCCAAGGTGGTGTCCTGGTTGGCCACCGTGCCCGAGCCGACGAGGGTGCCGGCCGAGAGCGGCCGCGTCTTCGCCGCGTGCGCGATCAGCTGCGCGAAATCGAATTGCATGTCGACGCCGGCCTCCGGCGCACCGAACCACGCGCCGTTGACATGGGTCAGCAGCGGCAGATGCACACGGTTGTCGCGCCAGGCGTTGCCGAGCTCGTCCGGCGTCACGAACACCGGGCTGAGCGCCGAGCGCGGCTTGGACTGGAGGAACCCGAAGCCCTTCGCGAGCTCGTTCGGGATCAGGTTGCGCAGCGACACGTCGTTGACGAGGCCGATCAGCTGAATGTGCCGCGCCGCCTGCTGCGCCGTCGCGCCCATCGGCACGTCGTCGGTGACGACGATCACTTCGGCTTCCAGATCGATGCCGAAGTCCTCGCTCGGCACGCGCACCGGATCGCGCGGTCCGTAGAAGCCGGCGCTCACCGCCTGATACATCAGCGGATCGACATAGAAGCTTTCCGGCACCTCGGCGCCGCGCGCGCGGCGCACGCGCTCGACGTGCGGCAGGTAGGCCGAGCCGTCGACGAATTCGTAGGCGCGCGGCAGCGGCGCGGCGAGCTCGGCGGGATCGAGCTTGAACACGGGCAGGCCGTTGATCGTCTCGGCGTCGCTGTCGTTCAGTGCTTCCGACAGCGCGTTCAGGCGCGGCGCCAGCGTCTCCCACTCTTCCAGCGCCCGCTGCAGCGTCGGCGCGATGCCGGCGGCCTCGACCGCACGCGACAGATCGCGCGAGACCACGATAAGGCGACCGTCGCGGCCGCCGCCTTTCAACGAACCCAGTTTCACGTCGTGCGTTCCTCGTGCATCGCCGGCGACGCAGCGCCGCGGCGGGAGTGGATGTGGTCAGGCGCAGCCTTCGACATAGTCGACCTGCGGCGCGACGCCCATGCGCCAGCGCGTCACCGTGCCGCTCGCGTCGGTCTCGAACAGCAGCACGCCGTCGCCTTCGGGCGCCTTGATGCGCAGGTACAGCGCGCCCTCTTCGTACTTGTGCGGCGTCTCGGCGAGTGCTGCGCCGTACGTCGCGCGCACGCGCGCCGCGCTCCAGCCGACCTGCCCGCCGCCGGGCGCGGTGGTGGCGGGCGTGAGGAATTCGGCGCGCACGAAGCGGCCTTCCTCGACCATCAGCCGCACGTCGCCGGCGCTGTTGCCCGGAACCAGGTAGTGGCAGGTGTCGTCGGTGCCGACGCCCGCCGGCCGCGACAGCGTGCCGGGCTGGAATGCCGCCTGCATCTCCTCGGGTGTCATGCCCCAGCGCAGTTGGCCGTAGCCGAACCAGTGCGGGCCGTCGGCGCTGAGCGCGACGCGCGCGTCGGCAGCGGCATCCGGCGTGGCCGGCGCGGATGTGGCGGGCGCGGGTGTGGCGGCGGGCGTCGACGCGGCCGGCGGCGTCGCCGGGTCCGGCGCACCGTTGCACGCAGCGAGCAGCAGCGCGGACGTGCAGATCAGGATCGGGATGGAACGATGCATCGCGTACTCCCTGCGGCTCAGCGCCGCGCCGGATCGAAATGTTTGCGCAGGCCCTGCCAGCACTGCTGGTAGTCGCGCTGCCGCCAGGGGGCATCGAGCGCCTGCGCGGTCGGATGGATCACCGCGCGCGTTTCGAACATGAAGGCCATGGTATCGGCGATCACGTCCGGCTTCGACAGGTCCGCGCGCGACGCCTTCTCGAACGTCGCAGCATCCGGCCCGTGGCCGGTCATGCTGTTGTGCAGCGAGCAGGCGCCGGGCGCGAAGCCGTCGGCCTTCGCGTCGTAGGCGCCGTGCACCAGGCCCATGAACTCGCTGGCGATGTTGCGGTGGAACCACGGCGGGCGGAACGTGTCCTGCGCCACGAGCCAGCGCGGCGGAAAGATCACGAAATCGAGGTTCGCGGTGCCGGGCGTGTCGCTCGGGGACGTGAGCACGGTGAAGATGCTCGGGTCCGGATGGTCGTAGCTGATCGAGCCGATGGTGTTGAAGCGGCGCAGGTCGTAGCGGTACGGCGCGTAGTTGCCGTGCCAGGCGACCACGTCGAGCGGCGAGTGGCCGATGTCGGCGCGCCAGAGCTGGCCCTGGAACTTGGCGATGAGTTCGAAGCTGCCTTCTTCGTCCTCGTAGCGTGCGACCGGCGTTTCGAAATCACGGGGGTTGGCGAGACCGTTGGAACCGATCGGACCAAGGTCGGGCAGGCGCAGGTTCGCACCGAAGTTCTCGCAGACGTAGCCGCGCGACGCGCCGTCCGGCAGGTCGACGCGGAAGCGCACGCCGCGCGGAATCACGGCGATCTGCTGCGGTTCGACATCGAGCACGCCGAACTCGGTGGCGATGTGCAGGCGGCCGCGCTGGGGCACGAGCAGCAGTTCGGCGTCGGCGTCGTAGAAATAGCGGCCCTGCATCGAGGCGTTGGCGGCGTAAAGATGGATGCCGATGCCGTGCTGCGACGCGGGTGCGCCGTTGCCGGCCATCGTGAAGAGGCCGTCGACGAAATCGGTCGGCACCGACGGCAGCGGACACGGGCTCCAGCGCAGCTGGTCCGGCGGCGTGGGCTGTTCGCCGAAACGGTTGTGCAGATGCGGATGGGCGTACGGCGCGAACGTGCCGTGCATCGCGGCAGGGCGGATGCGGTAGAGCCAGCTGCGCTGGTTGTGCACGCGCGGGGCAGTGAAGGCGGTGCCGGAGAGTTGTTCGGCGTAGAGGCCGTACGGTGCCTGCTGCGGCGAGTTGCGGCCAATGGGCAGCGCGCCGTCAAGGGCTTCGGTGGCGAAGTGGTTTGCAAAGCCGATCATGTACGCCATCACGTCACCTGGAAATTCAAGAATCCGATCGCACCCACCCGGTCCCGCGCCTAAAGCCCCTCTCCCCCCGGGAGAGGGGTTGGGGTGAGGGTCCGGCACCCAGCGGCACTGATGATCGCCTCAAGCACCGCCTCCGTATTGCTCAACACCTCGTTGTTCCAGAAACGAACAACCCGAAATCCCTGTGCCTTCAACATGTCCTCGCGCCGACGATCCACATCCTGCGAATGCTGCGACCCGTCCAGCTCAACGATCAGTCGCGCCTCGATGCAGATGAAATCGACCACGTATGGCGGCATCGGGTACTGACGGCGAAATTTCAATCCGAGCAATCGCCCACCGCGAAGATGGAACCAGAGTTCACGCTCGGCATCGGGCATCGAACTGCGCAAGGTGCGGGCGATGTTGCGCGTGTGTGCAGGCAGCGGTGGATTTCGACTCGTCGGCATTGCCGGACCCTCACCCCAACCCCTCTCCCGGAGGGAGAGGGGCTCAGCGACAGGGGGATTGAAGGACGTCGCTTCCTTGCGACTTACGCGAAGCGATCACCGCGCGACGCACGCGCCGCAGCGAACCCGCCTACAACACCCCACGCCGCATCTGATCCCGCTCGATGCTCTCGAACAACGCCGTGAAATTCCCTTCGCCGAAGCCTTCGTTGCCCTTGCGCTGGATGATCTCGAAGAAGATCGGCCCGATCGCATTCTGCGTGAAGATCTGCAGCAGCTTCCTTTGCTTGGTTTCCGGATCCGCATCGATCAGGATCTTGTTCTTCGCCAACCGTGCCACGTCTTCGCCGTGGTCAGGAATCCGCTCGTCGATGTAGCGGAAATACGCGTCCGGCGTGTCGAGGAACTCGACACCGGCCTCGCGCATCTTTTCCACCGTCGAGTAGATGTCGTTGGTGAAGCAGGCGATGTGCTGGATGCCTTCGCCCTTGTACGCGTCGAGGTATTCGTTGATCTGCGACTTCGGGTCGTGCGACTCGTTCAGCGGGATGCGCACCATGCCGTCCGGCGCCGTCATGGCTTTCGACACGAGTCCCGTCTTCACGCCCTTGATGTCGAAGTAGCGGATCTCGCGGAAGTTGAACAAGCGCTCGTAGTAATCCGCCCACTTCGCCATGTTGCCGGGGAAGAGGTTGTGCGTCAGATGATCGATGAAGGTGAGGCCGAAGCCTGTCGGCATCTTCTCGGCGCCTTCGATCCACTCGTAGTCCGGATCGTGGATCGTGCCCTGGTCGTCGTAGCGGTCGACGATGTAGAGCATGCAGTCGCCGATGCCCTTGATCACCGGCGCAGCCACCGCTTTCGTCACTTCACGTTCGCCGACGGGCTCGGCGCCGTTCTTCAGCGCCTGCACGCGCGCCCATTCGGCGAGCTTGTTGACGCGGATCGCGAAACCGCAGGCGCTCGGGCCGTGCCTGGCGGCGAAGTCCGACGCGAACGAATCCGGATCCTCGTTGATGAGGAAGGTGCAGTCGCCCTGGCGGTAGGTGGTGATCTTGCGTGTCTTGTGCCGCGCCACCGCGGTGAAGCCGAGCGCCTTGAAGTAGGCGTGCAGCTTCTCGGGTTCGGGGGATGCGAACTCGACGAACTCGAAGCCGTCGATGCCCATGGGATTGTCGAACGTGACCGGCTTCATGCCGGCGTCGATCTGCGCGCTCATCGCGGACCTCCAGGATCGGTGGCGGCGATTGCGCCGCGGGAAAGCCGACTTTATAGTTTCATCTGAAACCAAGTGCAAGAAGCAGCGCACCATGCCCCGATCCGCCGCGTCCGCCGCACAGACACACGCCACGCTCGAACTGGAGCGCTTCCTGCCGTACCGGTTGTCGGTGCTGTCGAACACGGTGAGCCAGGCGATCGCCGCCGAGTACGAACAGCGCTTCGGCCTCACCGTCACGCAGTGGCGGGTGATGGCGGTGCTGGGTCGTTACGCGGATGTGTCGGCGCGCGAGGTGGCGGAGCGCACGGCGATGGACAAGGTGGCGGTGAGCCGCGCCGTGGCCGGGTTGCTGGATGCCAGGCGCGTGAAACGCAGCGTGGCGGCGCACGACAAGCGGCAGTCGGTGCTGCGGCTGACGGCCGCCGGGTGGAAGATCTTCGATGCGGTGGCCCCGCTGGCGCGGGAGCACGAGGCGAAGCTGCTGGCGCATCTGGATGAAGAGGAGCGCGCGTGGCTGGCACGGATCCTCGACAAGTTGTGGAAGGTGGAACGGGCAGCGCTGGCAGGCTGAGTCTCGGCGCTATCGAGTCCAACGAAGCCGATTCGCCTGGACCCGCTTGATCCTCACCCCCGTCGTCCCGGCGAAAGCCGGGACCCAGTGACGTTGCTCGGTTTTCCCGGTCGCTCCGCACCACAAGCAACGCCACTGGCGTCCCGGCGTTCGCCGGGACGACGGTGGGGAATGGACACAGCGCCGCCGCGTCACTTCACCCCATGCATCAGCCTGTTCACCAGCGGCGCGAACAGCATCAGCAACACCCCGAAGCCGAAGCCCGCGTACGCGATGTGGGTGTACGTTTCCGCATACTGCGCAAGCCCGGTCGCGCCCGAGCCGCCGCTCGCGACCGAGGCCACGGCACCGGCAAAGTAGTTGCCGATCGCCGTGCACAGGAACCAGGCACCCATCGCCATGCCGGTTTCCTTCGGCGCGGCGAGCTTGGTCACCATCGACAAGCCGATCGGCGACAGGCACAACTCGCCCATCGTGTTGATCGCGTACGCCAGCGCCAGCATCTGCCACGCGATGCGGCCGTCGCCCGCCATCGCGTGCTGGATGGTCAGCACCAGCGTGGTGAAGCCGATCGCCACCAGCACCAGCGCGATGGCGAACTTGCGCGGGATCGACGGATTGATGTTGCGCGTCTCGAGCTTCGGCCACAGCCACGCGAACAGCGGCGCGAGCAGGATGATGAACACCGGATTGGCCGACTGGAACAGGGTGAAGTCGAACGGCGCGTCGACATAGTCCTTGGCGAAGAAGTTCAGCGACGAACCGGCCTGCTCGAACATGCCCCAGAACAGGATCTTGGCCAGGAACAGCAGCAACATCGCGATGTAGCGGTGCATCTGCACCTTGTCGCCGCTGCGCATGCCGCTGCCGATGAAGTACACCGCCAGCACCAGCATCAGCCCCATGAGGATCCAGCCGACGATTTTCGCCTGGCTCAGCATCAGGTACACCACCGGCACCAGCGCGATGCAGCCCGCAGTCACCTTGAACGCACGGTTCCAGTTGCGCTCGGGCTTCGGCGCCGCGCCGATCGGCCCGAGCCACGACACCAGTGCCTGGAACATCACCAGGCCAAGGATCATGCCGAGGCCTGCGGTGAAGAAACCCCACTTGTAGCCGAAGTGCGCGCCGACCAGCGTGCCGCAGATCAGCGGCGCCAGCGCGCCACCGGCGTTGATGCCCATGTAGAAGATCGTGAAGCCCGAATCGCGACGCGCGTCGCCCGGCGCATACAGCATGCCGACCATGGTCGAGATGTTCGGCTTGAACAGGCCGTTGCCGACCACGATCACCGCGAGCCCGAGGAGGAACCAGTCGAGCTGCGGAATCAGCAGCAGGAACAGGCCGGCCGCCATCAGCAGGCCGCCGACCCACAGCGACGGCCGATAGCCCAGGTAACGATCGGCGATGAAGCCGCCGAAGATGCCGGTGGCGTAGATCAGCGCGGTGTAGGCGCCGTAGGTGAGGCTGGCCTGCGCCTTGGCCTCGCCCTCCGGCAGCAGGCCGAAGAATGTCGTCGCCACGTACACCGCGAGCAGCGCACGCATGCCGTAGTAGGCGAAGCGCTCCCAGAACTCGGCGCCGAACAGCATCCACAGCGCGCGCGGATGGCCCATGAAATCGCCCGGCGGCGGCGGCGTGAACACGCGGTCGGAAATCGGCTGGGCCATCGTCGGGTCCGGTCGTTGCAGCAGGGATGGCGGCGCCGCACGGCGCGGCCGCAGGAACGGCCGGGCGCGCGCATGCGCCCGGCCGCGGATGTCACTTCACGCCGTGCATCAGGCGCTGGATCAGCGGCGCGATGAGGAACAGCAGCGCGCCGGGAATCACCAGCGCCCAGAAGCCGAAGGTGTAGCCCGACAGCGCGGACTCCACGCTCATGCCGGTCTCGCCGCTGACGTGGCTGGCGAAGATGCCCGACAGGTTGTTGCCGATGCCGGTCGACAGGAACCAGCCGCCCATGCCGAAGCCGACCAGGCGCACGGGCGCGAGCTTGGTCACCATCGACAGGCCGATCGGCGACAGGCACAGCTCGCCCACCGACTGGATCACGTACACCATGAAAAGCGTCCAGAACGGGATCTTCAGCGTCTGCGGATCGACCATGCCCGAGAGCGCGGCCATCAGCAGCAGGAAGGCGAGACCGTTGAAGATCAGGCCGAGGCCGAACTTGCGCGGGATCGACGGATTGTTGCGCCCCATGCGCACCCACAGCCACGCCAGCACCGGGGCGAGCGTGATGATCGCCACCGAGTTCACCGACTGGAACCAGCCCACCGGGAAGATCCAGCCGCCGAGGTTGCGCTCGACGATGTTCTGCGCGAGGAAGTTGAACGAGCTGCCGGCCTGCTCGAAGAAACACCAGAAGATGATGTTGAAGGTGAAGATGATCAGCATCGCGATCACCATGTCGCGATGTTTGGGCCCTTCGCGGATGCCTTCGACCAGCAGCAGGATCGCAAGCGCGATGAACAGGATCGTCAGCGGCCACTGCAGCGTGGCGCTGCCGAGCGAGAGCAGGTAGTAGAACACCGGGATCGCGACCAGCGCGCCGACGATGGTGGCGACGACGCGGCTTCCGCCCGCGGCGCCGGCCGGCGGCGCGCCGATGCCCTTGAGCTGCGCGCGCCCGAACCAGAACCACACCAGGCTCAGCAGCATGCCGATGCCCGAGGCGATGAACACGACCTTGTACGCCGGCATCTGCGGCGAACCGAACACCTGCTCGGCGAGCCAGCCGGTGAGGATCGGGGCGATCATCGCGCCCAGGTTGATGCCCATGTAGAACAGCGTGAAGCCCGAATCGCGGCGGCCGTCGGTGACCGAATACAGCTGGCCCACCATGGTCGAGATGTTCGGCTTGAACAGCCCGTTGCCGACGATGATCGTGGCAAGGCCGAGCTTGAAGATCGCATCGTTCGGCATCGCGATCATGAACAGGCCGGCCGCCATGATCACGGCGCCGACCAGGATGGACCGCTGGTAGCCGATGATCCGGTCGGCGACATAGCCGCCGAAGATCGCGGCCGCGTACACCAGCGCAAGATAGGCGCCGTAGACCTGGTTGGCCGGCGATTCGCCGCTGGCGTCGCCGTTGTAGAACTGCGCCACGATGTAGAGCACCAGCGCCCAGCGGATGCCGTAGAACGCGAAGCGCTCCCAGAACTCGGTCATGAACAGCATCCACAACGGACGTGGATGGCCCATCACCTGCTTGAAGTCCGGAAGTTCGGCGCCCGCGACGGGCGTTGCGGCAGATCCGCTCATGCGGTGTCCCCTGAATCGTGTGGAAGATGATCGGTGCGGCCCGGACGTGCCGGAGCGCGTGGCGGTGCGGCTTCGACGCCAAGCTGAACCGCAGCAAAGCGGCCGCTGGCGACCGCACAGGTTTACCCGCTGCGGCGGCGGGCGTCAAACCCGGAGGTCGCGCGTCGCGCTCGCTTCAGCGCGCGGACGGGCTCTCCAGCACGCCGCGCACGTCGAACAGCTCGGGGAAAAACGTCAGATCCAGCGCCTTGCGCAGGAACGCAACGCCCGAGCTGCCGCCGGTGCCCTTGCGATAGCCGATGATGCGTTCGACCGTCTTCACGTGGCGGAAGCGCCAGATCTGGAAGTTGGTTTCCACATCCACGAGCTGTTCGCACAGGTGGTACTCCTCCCAGAACTCCTCGGTGTTTTCGTAGATACGCTTGTACACCGGGATCAGCGCTTCGCTGCGGCGGTGCGGTTGCGACCACTCGCGTTCGAGCAGCTCGCCCGGGATGGCGTGGCCGCGGCGCGCGAGCCAGCGCAGCAGTTCGTCGTACAGGCTCGGGCTTTCGAGCGCCTCGCGCAGCTCGGCATGGCCGGCGGCGTCGTGGTCGAACACGCGCAGCATGTCGGCGTTCTTGTTGCCGAGCAGGAATTCGACGAGGCGGTACTGCAGCGACTGGAAGCCCGAGGCGGGCCCGAGCACGTGGCGGAATTCGAGGTATTCGCTCGGCGTCAGCGTCTCGAGCACCGACCACTGCTCGCTGAGCTGCTTCTGGATCGTCTTCACCCGCGCCAGCATTTTCAGGCAGGGATCGACGTGATCGGCGCGCAGGTGCGCGATCGCCCCACGCAGCTCGTGGATCACCAGCTTCATCCACAGCTCGGAGGTCTGGTGCTGGATGATGAACAGCATCTCGTCGTGATGCGGCGGATCGGACAGCGGCAGCTGCGCGGACAGCAGCGTGTCGAGCTGCAGGTAGCCGCCGTAGGTGAGGCGGTCGCGCAGGTCGGTGGTGATGTCGTGTTCGAGCGGGCGCTGGTTGGTGTCGGCGGGCATGCGGGCTCCTCGGTGGAGGGCGATTGTACGCGGGGTGCGGGATGGGGCGTTTGCTGTGTGATCGACCGTTGGCAGCACACACACACGCATAGCGCGGCCCTGCGTTGCTGCATTCCCGCTCCCGCGCTTTCGCGCAACACCCGAAAGCCGCGCAAACCTTCCACCCGTCATTCCCGCGAATGCGGGAATCCAGTGCCTCTTCTTGGTTTCGACATCGAACAAAGCGAAAAACGAGCAACGGCACTGGATTCCCGCATTCGCGGGAATGACGTTGAGGGGAAACCCGACGCCTGCGCGAAAACCTGTGCCCGGAAGTGATCCAGCCGCGCCCAACCACGCGCCCCATCAACCTTCGCCGCACTGCGCCTTGATTCGGTCACACCGCCACTGGTATCAAGTGAAACCTTTCCATCGATCCGGGACCACGATGCGCGAATCCGTCGCGTCTTTCCAGATCGACCACCTGCAGTACCTGGCACCCGACGGCCGCCTGCTGCGCGACGACCTTCCCGCCTTTGCGCGCGATGCGTCTGCCGTGGTCGAGTTGTACAAATTCATGCAGCGCGTGCGCGCATTCGACAGCAAGGCCATCGCGCTGCAGCGCACCGGCAAGCTCGGCACCTACGCCTCCTGCCTTGGCCACGAGGCCGCGCACGTCGGCATCGGTTCGGCCATGCGCGCCGAAGACGTGTTTGCACCCAGCTACCGCGAATACGGCGCGCAGTTCGTGCGCGACGTGAAACCGCGCGACCTGCTGATGTACTGGGGCGGCGACGAACGCGGCAGCGATTTCTCCGGCCCGAAACACGATTTCCCGTGGTGCGTGCCGATCGGCACGCAGTGCCTGCACGCGGCCGGCGCGGCGCTCGCGTTCAAGCTGCGCGGCGAGCAGCGCGTCGGCGTGGCCTGCGTCGGCGACGGCGGGTCGAGCAAGACCGACACTTACGCCGCGATCAACTCCGCCGGCGCCTACACCCTGCCCTTCGTGCTGTGCATCATCAACAACGGCTGGGCGATCTCGGTGCCGCGCCGCGCGCAGACCGGCGCGGAGACCTTGGCGCAGAAGGGCATCGCCGGTGGCCTCGCCTGCCTGCAGGTGGACGGCAACGACCTGCTCGCCGTGCGCGCCGCGATGGACGACGCGCTGGACCGCGCCCGCCGCGGCGATGGCGGCACCGTGCTCGAACTGATGACCTACCGCCTCGGCGACCACACCACCGCCGACGACGCGCGTCGCTACCGCGGCGAGCAGGAAGTGAAGGACGCGTGGACGCGCGAACCCTTCCTGCGCCTGCGCACGTGGCTGACGAACGAAGGCCACTGGAACGAGGCGATGGAAACCGAGTGGAAGGTCGAATGCGGCCGCCTCGCCGACATCGAAGTCAACGCCTATCTCGAATCGAAACTGCCGGGTGTGGAAGCGATGTTCGACCACGTCTTCGCCGAGCTGCCGCACGATCTCGCCGCGCAGCGCGATGAAGCCATCGCGTGGGAAGCGCGCAACGCGGGAGGCAAGCACTGATGTCCGCCGCGCCCATCACACTGATCGAAGCCGTGACGCAGGCCCTCGCGCACGAACTGCGCAACGACGACAGCGTCGTGCTGCTCGGCGAGGACATCGGCATCAACGGCGGCGTGTTCCGCGCCACCGCCGGCCTGCAGAAAACCTTCGGCGACCAGCGCGTGCTCGACACGCCGCTCGACGAAACCACCATCGCCGGCCTCGCCGTCGGCATGGCGACACAGGGCATGAAACCGATTGCCGAAGTGCAGTTCGACGGCTTCGTCTATCCGATGCTCGATCATCTGATCTCGCACGCCGCGCGCCTGCGCAACCGCACGCGCGGCCGCATGACCTGCCCGATGGTGCTGCGCGTGCCGTGGGGCGGCGGCATCCGTGCGCCGGAGCATCACTCCGAAGCGAACGAAGCCTTGTTCACGAACGTGCCCGGGTTGCGCGTGGTCGCGGCCTCGTCGCCGCAGCGTGCGTACGGGCTGCTGCTGGCCGCGATCCGCGATCCGGATCCGGTGATCTTTCTCGAACCCAAGCGCATCTACCGCCAGTACAAGGAACTCGTGCCGGACGATGGCGAGGCCTTGCCGCTCGATGTCTGCTACGTGCTGCGCGATGGCGCGGACGTGACCATCGTGACGTGGGGCGCGCAGGTGAAGGAAGCGCTGGAAGCCGCGGAAGAGCTCGCGAAGGACGGCATCGGTGCGGAGGTGATCGATGTCGCCACACTACGGCCGTTCGACTTCGACTCCGTCGCCGAATCGGTGGCCAAGACCGGCCGCTGCGTGATCGTGCAGGAAGCGCCGCGTTCGGCGGGTTTCGGCGCGGAGATCGCGGCGCAGCTCGCGGAGAAGTCGATGTTCGATCTCGTGGCACCGGTGGAGCGCGTGACGAGTTACGACGTGCCGGTGCCGCTGTTCCGCCTCGAAATGAAATACCTGCCGAGCACCGCGAAGATCGTCGCGGCCGCGAAGCGCACGCTGGCGGCGAGCTGATGCGCTGCGCGCGCGTCATCGCCGCGCACCGCGCGCCGGCGCGTTCGCCGATCCGCGTGGCCGCGGGCGACCGCGTGACGCTCGGCGCGCACGATTGCGACTGGCCGCAGTTCGTCTGGGCCACGGCAAAGAACGGGCTCGGTGGCTGGATTCCCGCCGATGTCTTCGACGCCGAACGCGGCAGCGCCATTGCCTTGAAAGACTACGACACGCGCGAACTCGATGCCGATCCCGGCACCGAACTCGCGCTCGACCGCGAGCACGCCGACTGGTGGTGGGCCACCGCGCCGGACGGCGCGCAGGGCTGGATCCCCGCGCGCGTGTTGCAACTGCTGGATGAGGACACGCCATGAGCGAGACCAAACTGTTCCGCCTGCCGGACCTCGGCGAAGGGTTGCCGGATGCCGAGATCGTCGAATGGCATGCGAAGGTCGGCGATGTGATTCGCCTGGACGAGCCGCTGGTGTCGATGGAGACGGCGAAGGCGATCGTCGAGGTGCCGGCGCCGTGTTCGGGCACGCTGTTGCGCATCGCGGGCAACGCCGGTGACGTGATCGAGACGGGATCGGTGCTCGCCGAGTTCGCCATCGATCCGAGCCTGCCGCAGCGGGCGGAGGCGCAGGACACGGGGCATCACCACGGTGGCGCGCATGGCGACGAGCACGGTGCTGGCGGCAAGGGCGCGGGGGCGCCGGTTCCGGCGGAGCACACGCGCGACGATGGTGGCGCGGTGACGGTGAATGCGTCGGACGATGGTGGGGAGATTGCGTCGGAGGATGATGCGCCGGCGAATTCGGCGCCTGGACCGGGTGCGGGTGCGGGAGGTGCAGGCAGTACGGGACGACCGGTGTCGCAGGGTTCGACGGACCGCGAAAGCCCGGGCCCTCTCCCCAACCCCTCTCCCGGGGGGAGAGGGGCTGTTTCTGCCGGCGCGGGGAACGCTGACGGTGCAAGCGCGTCTGCGGCTGCAGGCAGAAGCGCCGGCGCGGACGCTGCGAACGAACGCGAGGATGCGGGCACGGTGGTCGGTGCGATGCAGGCCGGTGGCGGCGTGCGCAGCGAGCAGGCGGTGGTGGTCGGCGGCGTGAAGGCGATGCCGGCGGTGCGGGCGTTGGCGAAAAAGTTGAAGGTGGATCTGTCGCGCGTTCGCGCCAGCGGCGCCGACGGCGTCGTGACGATGCAGGACGTGAAGGACGCGGCTGCACGCGGCGACGCTGCGCCGTCTGCATCCGCGACATCCCCACAACCGTCGTTCCCGCGAACGCGGGAACCCAGCGACCTTGGCTCTTCGTCACTTGCAGAGAAATCAACAGAAAGGTTACTGGATTCCCGCGTTCGCGGGAATGACGGTGTGGAGGGGCGCGGGAATGCAGGAGGCCCGGGCTCCGCTGCGACGCGAGCTGCAACGTCGGCAACATCCCGCGACGCCCCCGCCTTCGACACCGACGAACCCATCCGCGGCGTCCGCCGCAACATGATCCGCGTCATGGCCGCCGCACACGCGGAAGTGGTGCCGACCACGCTGATGGACGACGCCGATATCCACGCCTGGCAGAAGGGCGAAGACCTCATGGCGCGCCTCGTCCGCGGCCTTGTCGTCGCCGCGAAGGCCGAGCCTGCGTTGAACGCGTGGTTCAAGCCGAAGGAAGGCACGCTGCGGCGCCACGCGCGCGTCGACGTCGGCATCGCGGTGGATGGCTCCGAGGGCCTGTTCGTGCCCGCGTTGCGCGACTGCGATCGACGCGATGCGAAGGACATCCGCGCCGAACTCAACCGCCTGCGCAACGGCGTACAGGACCGCTCGCTCGCGCCGGAGGAACTGCGCGACTACACCATCAGTCTGTCGAACTTCGGCGTCTTCGCCGGCAAGTACGCGACGCCGGTGGTGGTGCCGCCGTGCGTGGCCATCGTCGGTGCGGGGCGCCTGTTCCATGCCGTGGTGCCGGTGCTGGGTGGGCTGGAGACGCGTCGGATGCTGCCGCTGTCGCTCACCTTCGACCACCGCGCGGCGACCGGCGGCGAGGCGGCGCGGTTCCTGCGGGCGTTGATCGACGATCTGCAGCGGGGGCGGTGACGGACGGCGGGCGGATACGGGTTCGCGCCGGTCGCCCCCTCCCGCCTGCCGGCACCCTCCCCCGCTGCGCGGGAGAGGGATTCACTCGGGAGCGGCACGGGTCGATCGGAGCGGGGGTGACAACGTTGCACACGCGTTTGCCAGACGAACTGCGGACCTGCAGATCGCCGAGAGTTGCATTCCAATGCTCGGGCTCGGCTCGGCTCGGGCTCGGCTCGGCTCGGGCTCGGGCTCGGGCTCATGATCGTGCCCTTGTGCGTGTGTGTGTGTGCGTGAGGATGAGGGTGCGTGCGCAATCCGTCCGCGCGCTCACCCGTATCCGACATGCCAACACCCACTCCCGCGGCCCATCGAAGCTCCCATCTCCCGCGCAGCGGGGGAGGGTGCCGGCAGGCGGGAGGGGGCCGGGCCGCCAGGCCCACGCCCAAACCACCGCAACCGCCACGCTCAATCCCAGGCGTTGAGCGCGGGTCCCGCGTCCGCGTTCCGCATCCGGATTACGCAGAAACGCTGCCCGGTCGGCGCTTCGAGCACCACCCAGCGCGCATTGTGCGGGCGGCTCACTTCCTTCGCGCCGAGTGCGACGAGGCGCGTGACTTCCGCATCGATGTCGTCGGTCTCGATGTCCAGATGCACGCGCGACGGATGATCGACACGCTGCACCTCGATGTGCAGCGCGGCGGGCGTGTCGCCGAGCACGGCGTACTTGCCGTCGCCGCCTTCGTTCGGATCGGCCACGCTGGTGCCGAGCGCGGCAGACCAGAAGGCCGCCGCGTCGTCCAGCGAATCGGTGTTGCAGTCGATGATGAAACCGGCGAGCCGGCTGCGATGCGCCATGCCACGTCTCCTCGATGACGGGGTGTCGATTCTAGCTCTCGCCGCCGCGGCGATCGCGACGTGGCCTCACGCCGGCGTGCGATCCGCCCACACCGCCAGACCCTGCGCGTTGAGTTCGATGTCCATGCCGATCACGTCGAGGACGGCTGCATCGTCGAGGGTCACTCCGTGGGCACGGATGCGCGGCAGGTACAGCGCTTCGAGCGCGATCTTCAGCGCCTCGTGACGACCGTCGCCGGGTGGCGTGGCGCGCACGATCGCCGCCATCGCGTCGATCTGCTCCACCAGCGACGCCGCGAGCCGCGCCACGTTGGTGACGCGATCGTAGTGCGTGGGGAACATCGCCTCGGGCCCGAACGACAGCATGCGCGCGATCGAGGCCTTCAGCGGCTCGGGCTCGAACTGCACGGGCGAGGTGGTCGGAAACGCGTACGCACCGTGCGCGGTATCGAGTTCGCGGTACGACAACCCGAACGTGTCGCCGGTGAACCAGCTGCGGCTGCGTGTGTCCCACACGCACAGGTGATGGCGCGCGTGACCGGGCGTGTCGATGCACAGCAGCGCGCGCCCGGCGAGATCGACCACGTGCCCGTCGTCGGCGATCGTCACGCGCTCGGCCGGCACCGCCTGGATCGTGCCGTAGCTGCGCGCCATTTCGTCCTCGCCGTAGACCGCGGTGGCGCCGGCGATGAGTTTCGACGGATCGATCATGTGCGGCGCGCCGCGCGGATGCACGACGAGGCGCGCGTTCGGCAGCTGCTGCATCAGCAGGCCGGCGCCGCCGGCGTGGTCGAGGTGCACGTGGGTGAGGATGAGCCAGTCGACGTCGGCGGGCGTGAGGCCGGCGTCGGCCAGTGCCGCGAGCATCGCGGGCACCGAGTGGTTGGTGCCGCAGTCGATGAAGGCGGCGCGACCGTTCTCGACGATCAGGTAGGCGGCATCGAAGTGTGCGCGCTGGAACGCGGTGTCGATGGTGTGGATGCCGTGGGCGTGCGTCATGGGCGGGCTGGCGGCGACGGAGCATTCGAGTCTAGCGGCCGCAAGCGATGCAGACGACAGGCCATTGGTCGAACGATCGGAGACTGGACCGGATTGCTTCGCATGCCGGCGAGTGCATCGCTACCGCATTCCTTCTCCCCCGTGGGAGAAGGTACCTGCAGGCGGATGAGGGCGTCACGTTGCAATCTTGTGAGGCCGTCGCGGAGCACGTTTTCGCCCTATCGCAAATGCGCCGTCGAAATCATTTCGACCGACGCAATGATCGGTCCGGCACGAACCGGCTCGCCCTCATCCGCCCTGCCGGGCACCTTCTCCCGACGGGAGAAGGAAGGGCCGCTTTACTCGGCCGCGAGAACGGCGAGGGCCGCTTCGATTTCGTTGGGTTGCACGCCTTCGCCAGGCGTCTCGCCAGGCTGCAGCGCAAACGCTGCGGCGGCCTTCAACTGCGCGATGCGCTGGCCGGCATCCTTCGGTGATGCGAAGCCGTCGCTCTGCAGCAGCAGGCGGCCGTCGCCATCGAAGAACTTGAAGTAGAAGCGACCATCGGCGTCTCGGTACTGCTTAAACTTGGGCTTGCCTTTGACTACTTCCAGGTAGTTCAGGCTGACGGTGTTCGTATTCCACGTCCTGCCCGCCTGAGTGAGCTGCCGTCCACGCAGTACAACGGCCTCGTCTGGAGTAAGCGCGACAAATTTTCGCAGGCCGACCGCTTCGCGCAAGGTCGCGAGCGCGGGCGCGGCGATCGCACGCGCCTTGCGTGCGCCGACCTGCAGCAGATCTTCGATGTCGGCGGGCTTGGCGATCAGTGCGTCGTAACGTTCGCGCATCGGTGCGACATCGCGTTCGATGCGGCCGAAGAGCTGCTTCTTCGCCTCGCCCCAGCCGAGGCCGTCGACCAGCGCGGCGCGGAACGCGGCGAGTTCGTCCGCGCCCGCGAACGCAGCGTAGATCGTGGTCAGCGCGGTGCTGTCCGGATCCTTCGCTTCGCCCGGCAGTTTCGAATCGGTGACGATGCGCGCGATCGTGTCCTTCATGCGCTTGGCGCCGCCGTCGAACAGCGGGATGGTGTTGTCGTAGCTCTTGGACATCTTGCGGCCGTCGAGGCCGGGCAAGGTCGCGACCGATTCCTCGATCGCCGCCTCGGGCAGCACGAAGAACTCGCGGCCGTTGCCGAAGAGGTGGTTGAAGCGCGCAGCGATATCGCGCGCCATCTCGATGTGCTGGATCTGGTCGCGACCCACCGGCACCTTGTGCGCGTTGAACATCAGGATGTCGGCGGCCATCAGGATCGGGTAGCTGAACAGGCCCATCGTCACGCCGGCATCGGCGTCCTCGCCTGCGTCCAGGTTTGCGTCGATCGCGGCCTTGTAGGCGTGCGAGCGGTTCATCAGGCCTTTCGCGGTGACGCAGGTCAGCAGCCAGGTGAGCTCCGGGATTTCCGGGATGTCGCTCTGGCGATAGAACGTGACGCGCTCGGGATCGAGACCGGCGGCGAGCCACGTGGCGGCGATTTCTAGGCGCGAGCGTTCGATGCGCGCCGGGTCGTCGCATTTGATCAGGGCGTGGTAGTCGGCGAGGAAGTAGAAGGCGTCGACGTTGGCGTCGCGGCTCGCGGCCACCGCCGGGCGGATGGCTCCGACGTAGTTGCCAAGGTGCGGCGTGCCGGTGGTGGTGATGCCGGTGAGGACGCGGGTCTTGCTCGACATGGCGGTGCTGCGGTGCGGGAGGGCCGGCCAGTGTAGCAATCCGGTTGCGGGATGCCTGGGTCGAGAGCGGCAAGCAACAGGTACGCGCCCGACACACGCCGTCGTCCCGGCGACCGCCGGGACCCAGTGACGTTGCTCGGTTTTGTCGGACACGGACGAGAACCAAAGACACGTCGCTGGGTCCCGGCGTTCGCCGGGACGACGATGTGGCAACCCCATGTGCGCCGTCGCTGCGTTGGAAACACCGAACCCACCCGGAGCCTCGCCATGCGTCCCCTCCTCGCCCTGCTCCTCCTCGTCGCCGCGGGCACCGCCGCGGCGCACATCCGCACGCAGCCGAACCCGCTCGTGAGTCTCGACGTGGTCGACCGCGACACCGGCCAGACGCTGCCGAGCTGGCAGCACGACGGCGAGGCCTGGATCGCCGGCACGCCCGGCCATCGTTACGCGGTGCGGCTCACCAACCGCAGCGGAGAGCGCGTGCTGGCGGTGCTGAGCGTGGACGGCGTGAACGCGGTGAGCGGCGAAACCGCGTCCCCGCACCAGACCGGCTACGTGCTGGAGCCCTACCAGAGCACCGAGGTGGCGGGCTGGCGCAAAAGCCTGTCGCAGGTGGCGGCGTTCGAGTTCACGGCGCTGTCGGCAAGTTACGCCGCGCGCACCGGGCGGCCGGACGACGTGGGCGTGATCGGCATTGCGGTGTTCCGCGAGACGCGACGCTGGACGCCGCCGCCGGCACCGCCGCAGCAGCTCGGCCGCGCGCTGGAACGCGAGCGGCGCAACGCGGCCGGGGCGTCGGCCGATGCCGCCGCTGCGCCACAGGCGCGGACCGAGGGGACCGCGAAGGCGATGCCGGCGCCGGCCGAATCGCTCGGCACCGGCCACGGGGCGCGCGAGCAGTCGTCGGCGCGGCACGTGGCGTTCGAACGTGCGAGCACGGCGCCGGCGCAGGTGTCGACGCTGCGCTACGACAGCGAGCGCAATCTCGTGGCGATGGGCGTCATCCCGCGCCCGATGCCGCCGCGGTGGCGGCGATCGCCGCAGGCGTTTCCGGCGGGATTCGTGCCGGATCCGTGAGCCTCGCAGCGCACCGAGCGATGCCGGCGGCGTCAGGCCGCCGGCTTCTTCTTCGGGATGTAGAGATCCGTGATCGTTCCTTCGTACACCTCGGCCGCCATGCCCACCGATTCGCCCAGTGTCGGGTGCGGGTGGATCGTGGCGCCGATGTCGCCGGCTTCCGCGCCCATCTCGATCGCAAGCGCGAGTTCGGAGATCAGGTCGCCCGCGTGCACGCCGACGATCCCGGCACCGATGATGCGGTGCGTGGCTTCGTCGAAGATCAGTTTGGTGAAGCCTTCGCCGCGGCCGATGCCGACGGCGCGTGCGCTCGCGGCCCACGGGAACTTGCCGACGCCCACGTGCAGGCCCTTCGCCTTCGCCTCGGTTTCGGTCACGCCCACCCACGCGATTTCCGGATCGGTGTAGGCCACCGACGGGATCACGCGCGCCACCCATTCCTTCTTCTCGCCGGCCGCGACTTCGGCCGCGAGCTTGCCCTCGTGCGTGGCCTTGTGCGCGAGCATCGGCTGGCCGACGAGGTCGCCGATGGCGAAGATGTGCGGCACGTTGGTGCGCATCTGGCGGTCCACGGCGATGAAGCCGCGATCGCTGACGACGACACCGGCCTTGTCCGCGCCGATCTTGCCGCCGTTCGGCGCGCGGCCCACGGCCACGAGCACGCGATCCCAGGTGCCGGACTCGAGCTCGGGCTTCGCGCCTTCGGTGGCGCTTTCGAACGACACGGTGATGCCTTTCTTGCCGGCCTCGACCTTCGCCGCCTTGGTCTTCAGGTGCACGACCACGCCCTGCTTCTTGAGGCGATCGGCGAGCGGCTTCACGAGATCCTTGTCCGCGCCCGGCATCAGCTGGTCCATGAACTCGACCACGGTCACTTCGCTGCCGAGCGCGCGATACACCGTCGCCATCTCCAGCCCGATGATGCCGCCGCCGACCACGAGCAGGGTTTTCGGCACGTCGGCGAGCTGCAGCGCATCGGTGGAATCCATGACGCGGTCGTCGTCCCACGGGAAGTTCGGCAGCTTCACCGCCTGCGAGCCGGCCGCGATCACGCACTGCTCGAAGCGGATCAGCGTTGTGCCGGCCTCGCCCTTCACTTCGAGTTCGTTCGGCGAAATGAACGTACCGACGCCGTGAACCGTGCGCACCTTGCGCTGCTTGGCCATGCCGGCGAGGCCCTTGGTGAACTGGCCGACGACCTTGTCCTGCTTGAAGCCGCGCAGCTTGTCGAGATCGATCTTCGGTTTGCCGAAGCTGATGCCGATGTCGTCGGAGTGCGAGGCTTCCTCGATCAGCGCGGCGGCGTGCAGCAGCGCCTTCGACGGGATGCAGCCGACATTGAGGCAGACGCCGCCGAGCGCGGCGTAGCGTTCCACCAGCACGGTATCGAGGCCGAGATCGGCGGCACGGAAGGCGGCGGTGTAGCCGCCCGGGCCCGAGCCAAGCACGACGATGCGGCATTCGATGTCGGCCTTGCGGCCGCTTGCGGCCGCGGCGGTCGGCGCAGGCGTCGACGACTTCGCGGCTGCAGCGGGCGGCGTCGCCGCGAGCGGCGCAGCGGCCTCGACTTTCGCGGCATCCGGTTTCGCCGGCGACGCCGCGACCGGCGGCTTCACAGGCGCCGCGGCCTTCTCTGGCGCGCCTTCGCCTGCAGCGTCGCTTTCGAGAATCACGACCACGGCGCCTTCCGACACCGAGTCGCCGATCTTGACCTTGATTTCCTTGACCACGCCCGCGCCGCTCGACGGCACTTCCATCGTGGCCTTGTCGGATTCGAGCGTGAGCAGGCCCTGGTCCTTCTTCACCGAGTCGCCGACGGCGACCAGCACTTCGATCACCGGCACGTCGCTGTAGTCGCCGATGTCGGGAACCTTGATCTCGATGCGTGCCATGTGTTTCTCCGTGGTCTCGGCGTCGATGTCCGCATCGACGCGCATGTGGAATCAGCGCTTGCGCCGCCATTGCACCGAATACAGGTCGTGGCGGCGGTCCTTGAGGTTCTGCACGGTGCCGTTGGCGCGCGCTTCGATCAGCGTGTCCAGACGCAGGTCTGCGAACGCCACCATCTCGGCGTTGGGCGTGGTGTCGGCGGCCACGCCGTCGCGCGCGAACGGGAAGTCGCACGGCGTCAGGATGCAGCTCTGCGAATACTGGATGTCGAAGTTGTTGACGCCCGGCAGGTTGCCGCAGTTGCCCGACAGCACGACGTAGCTCTGGTTCTCGATCGCGCGCGCCTGACTGCTGTAGCGCACGCGCAGGTAACCCTCGCGCGTGTCGGTGCAGAAGGGCACGAACAGCAGCAGCGCACCCTGGTCGGTGAGGTGGCGGCCGAGTTCGGGGAACTCGCTGTCGTAGCAGATCATGATGCCGATGGGTCCGCAGTCGGTCTCGATCACCTGCGCGCTGTCGCCGCCGGTGATGCGCCACCAGTGGCGCTCGTTCGGCGTCGGATGCAGCTTCTCGCGCACGTGCAGCGAGCCGTCGCGCAGCGCCACGTAGCAGTTGTTGTGGATGTCGCCGTCGTCCATCACGGTCGGGTGCGAGCCGCCGATGATGTTGATGTTGTAGCGCAGCGCGAGCGTGGTCAGCAGCTCGCAGAAGCGCTGCGTGTAGCCGGTGAGCGAACGGATCGAATCGGCCGGCGACAGCGGCGCGTTCTCGACGCTGAGCAGCTGCAGCGTGAACAGCTCGGGGAACACGACGAAGTCGGCGCTGTAATCGGCGGCCACGTCGACGAAATATTCCACCTGCGTGGCGAAGCCGTCGAAGTCGGCGACGCGCCGTTGCTGGTACTGCACCGTGGCCACGCGCACGCGCTCGTGGAAGCGGCCGCCGTGCTGCACGCTGGCCACAAGCGGGTGGTCGGCGTGCTTCGGATTGCGCCAGACCATGTGCGCGGCGTAGCCGAGCGACTCGGTGTCGTAGGGCAGGTAACCTTCGAGCACGCCGACCGGCTCGAATCCGTTGCGCAGCTGGAAGCCGAGCGTGGCGTCGCGAAGATGCCCGCCGCGCACCGCCTCGACGTACGCCTGCGCGCTGCCGACGCGCTTCATGCGGCGCGCAAGACCCGGCAGGCGGCCGCCGAAGACGATGCCGCGCAGGCCGAGGTTCACGCACAACTGTTTGCGCCGGTCGTACAGCCTCCGTCCGATGCGCAGGCCGCGATAGGCCGTGTCCACGCACACTTCCATGCCGTACAGCCAGTCGCCCGCGGCCTCGTGGCGCGAGGCGTAGCCGCCGCCGGTGATGCTGCGCCAGGTGTGCGGCGCCATCACCAGCGCCTCCGACGCACGGAACGTGGCGCAGTAGCCGACCACCCGGCCGTCGTACAGCGCCACGAACTGCCCCTGCGGAAACTGCGTGAGCTGCCCGCGCAGCATTTCCTGGGTGTAGCCGTTGTCCTCGCCGTACACCCGCGTCGACAGCGCGACGATGGCCGGGATGTCGTCCGCGGTGGCCTCGCGGACGGCCAGACGCGCCTTGTCCGCCGCGATCGCCATCAGGGGCGCGCCGCGCGCGGGCGCGTCACAGCAGGATCCGGCGCAGGTCGCCGAGCACCTGCGCCAGATACGCGGTGAAACGTGCAGCCTGGGCGCCGTCGATCACGCGGTGGTCATAGGACAGCGACAGCGGCAGGATCAGGCGCGCGTCGAACTCCTTGCCGTTCCAGACGGGTTTCATCGACGACTTCGACACGCCGAGGATCGCCACTTCCGGCGCGTTGATGATCGGCGTGAAGCCGGTGCCGCCGATGCCGCCGAGCGAACTGATCGAGAAGCAGCCGCCGCTCATGTCGGCCGGGCCGAGCTTCTTGTCGCGCGCCTTCTTCGACACCTCGCCGAGTTCCGTCGCCAGCTCCAGCAGGCCCTTCCTGTCGCAGTCGCGGATCACGGGGACCACGAGACCGTCCGGTGTGTCGACCGCGATGCCGATGTGGAAATACTTCTTGCGCACCAGGTTTTCGCCGGTGGCATCGAGCGAGGCGTTGAAGTCCGGGAATTTCTTCAGGCCCGCGACCACGGCCTTGATCAGGAAGACTAGCGGCGTGACCTTCACGTCCTTCTGCTCTTCGCCGAGCTTCTTGCGGAAGGCTTCCATCTCGGTGATGTCGGCATCGTCGTGCTGCGTGACGTGCGGGATCATCGCCCAGTTGCGCGCGAGGTTGGCGCCGGAAATCTTCTTGATGCGCGACAGCGGCGTGGTTTCCACCTCGCCGAACTTCGCGAAGTCGACCTTCGGCCACGGCAGCAGGTTCAGCCCACCGCCGCCACCTGCCGCCGCCGCAGGCGCACCCGGCGCCCCACCGCCGGCCAGCGCCGACTTCACGAAATTCTGCACGTCCTCCTTCGAGATGCGGCCGGCGCGGGCACTGCCCGACACCTTCGCCAGATCGACACCGAGTTCGCGCGCGAACAGCCGCACCGCCGGGCTCGCATGCGGCACCTTGTCCGGGCGCACGGCATCGGCGTCGAAGGTGACGGGCGGCGTGCGCGGGCCAGCCGCTTCCGGATCGACGCCGGCGCTGTCGGACAGATTGCGGCTGGACGCCGCAGCGGCGTTCTGCTGGGCAGGTGCGGGCGTCGCCGCGGGTGCGGCGGGCGGGGTCGCGGGCTTGGGCGCGTCGACCGGTTTGTCTGCCTGTGCCGCCGCTTCGACCTTCTCCGCCGTCTTCGCCGGCGCCTTCTCGGGCACGGGCGCTGCGGGCTTCGGCGTCTCGGACGCCGCGGCATCGCCACCGGCCTCCTCGATCATCGCCACCACGCTGCCCTCGGACAGCGTGTCGCCGAGCTTCACCTTCAGTTCCTTCACCACGCCCGCGAACGGTGCCGGCACCTCGAGCGTGGCCTTGTCGGATTCGAGCGTGACCAGGCCCTGGTCCTTGCTCACGGTGTCGCCGACCGCGACCAGCACTTCGATGACGGGGACATCGGTGTAATCCCCGATGTCGGGAACACGCGCTTCCTTCACGGCCATGACTCTTCCTCGCTCGCGACGAACCCCCATTCTCGCCGCAGAGCATCGCCGCGCGCCACCTCCGCGGCCGGTGGCGCCCGTGCGCTGCCGCTGCATCGTCCGGGCGCAACCTGCGGGGCGCTTGCCGCATCTGATGAAAGGCGCACGAACGATCCTGCGTCGGCAGCCATCGGAGTGCGGCGCGGATGGAGCGGGTGCTGCGGTTCGGAGGCCGCAGCGCCCGCTCCGTTTGGCGAACCGCATGCGTTGCTGTCACGCCGCGGCCCGCGGTTCGTCGAATGCACGGGACGACGAAAACAGTGGCCGCCGCGGCAGCGCAGGACACCGTCCGCGTCCGGTCGCGAACAAAGCGTCCGCCAGCGGACAGGACCGACAGGCAAGCTTCATCGCAACATGTTGATTTAATTTGATTCATATGCTGGCACGCGGATTGCTTTCACCCCACCATCCAACAACAAGCTTCCCCAAGGAACGCAGCATGAACACCACCCTGCACCGTCTCTCGCTTCGCCTGCTGGTCCCCGCGCTGGCCCTCAGCGCGCTGTTCGCCCTCGGCGAGCCCCTGCCGACCCAGGCCGCGGCGCCCGCCGACGAAGCCGAGCTCGCCAGCGCGGAGCAGGCGCACGATTCGGTCGTGATCGCGATCCGTGCCGAAGCGGCCGCTGCCCGCCAGGTGGCGCACGCGGCGGCGTCGCGCATGCGCTGGGCCATGACCCTGCCGGCGGCCGGCGGCGGCAAGCGCTGCCTGGTGGATTCCTGCGGCGGCTGATCGATTCGCCGCCGCGTCGCACCCTGCGACGCACCGATTCCCGGGGCACGACGCCCTCTCCGCAGCATCGCGCCGCCACCGGCGCCTCCCCCGAGCGCACGCCGCGCCGCCAGTGCGATCGGTCATTCCGGCTCCCGGCACGGTGGCCGCCGTCGCGTCCTCCGCGTAGCCTTGTTCCCTCGCGCAACCGCCGTCCGCCACGTCACACGCGGCGCAGCGGCGCGTCCTGACCGCCGCTTGCGCGGCGCCGCGCAAACGCCACGCCGTCCGACTCCGAGGGGAACGCCGCATGCTGTCGATCCGCAATCTGTCCAAGACCTACGCCAACGGGGTGATGGCCCTGCGCGATGTTTCGCTCGACATCCCCAAAGGCATGTTTGGCCTGCTCGGCCCCAACGGCGCCGGCAAGTCCACGCTGATGCGCACCATCGCCACGCTGCAGGATCCCGACAGCGGCAGCATCACCCTCGACGGCCTCGACGTGCTGGCGAACAAGCCCGAGGCGCGCCGCCAGCTCGGTTACCTGCCGCAGGAATTCGGCGTGTATCCGAAGGAGCCGGCGATCACGATGCTGGACCACTTCGCGGTGCTCAAGGGCATCGTCAATGCGAAGGAACGGCGCGAGACGGTGGAAGCGCTGCTCAAGCAGGTGAACCTGTGGGAGAAGCGCGGCTACAAGCTCGGCAGTTTTTCCGGCGGCATGCGGCAGCGCTTCGGCATTGCGCAGGCGCTGCTGGGTGATCCGAAGCTCATCATCGTGGACGAGCCGACAGCGGGGCTCGATCCGGAGGAGCGCAACCGCTTCCTCAACCTGCTGTCGGAGATCGGCGAGAACGTGGTGGTGATCCTGTCGACGCACATCGTCGACGACGTGACCGACCTGTGTCCGCGCATGGCGATCATTTCGCGCGGTGAGCTACTGGCCACGGGTGAACCGCGCGAGGCGATGCGTGCGTTCGATGGCCGCGTGTGGCGCAAGGTGGTGGCGAAGGGTGCGCTGGCGGAGTACGAGCGCGATTACACGGTGCTGTCGACGCGGCTGGTCGCGGGTGAGCCGGTGATCCATGTGCTGAGCGATGCGCGGCCGGACGGGTTCGAAGCGATCGCGCCGGACCTGGAGCATGTGTATTTCGGGAAGTTGCGGGAGCAGGCGAAAAACGCGCCGGTGGTGGCGAAGGCGGCGTGATGGCGGTGTGCGGCTGTCGCGACATGCGTTGAACCAAAACGCCACGCGAAGCCGCCACCTCACACCCGCCCTCACCAACCCAACCGTCATTCCCGCGAATGCGGGGCTCTCAACAGCAAGCTGGTCATCCAGCGCCTCTTCCTTGCTTCACCCCCGTCGCCTTAATACGCCCGTATCACCGAGCAAAGGCACTGGATTCCCGCATTCGCGGGAATGACGGTTGGTGACATTGCGGCAACCAACAGACACGGACTCCGATCAATGTTCCGACACATCCTCGCCTTCGAACTGCGCCAGCAATTCTCCAATCCTGTCTTCTGGGTGGTCGCCACCGTCTTCGCCCTGCTCGCCTTCGGCGCATCCAGCTCCGACGCCGTGCAGATGGGCGGCGGTATCGGCAACACCATGCGCAATGCGCCCTACGTCATCGTGCAGCTGTTCGGCGGCATGACCTCGCCCGCGATGCTGCTGGTGGTGATCTTCATCGGCGCCAGCGCCCTGCGCGACTTCGACAACCGCACCGCCGAACTCTTCTTCACCACCCCGGTGAAGAAACGCGACTACCTCTTCGGCCGCTTCGGCGGCGGCTTCATCGCGATGGTGGCGGTGATGTTCGCCGTGGCCATCGGCATGGCCGTCGGCCCGTTCATGCCGTGGGTGGACCAGGCGCGCATCGGCCCGATGAGCGCCGTGCCATACCTATGGGCGCTGTTCGTGCTGGTGCTGCCGAACCTGGTTTTCATCGGCTCGCTGCTGTTCTGCCTCGCCGTGGCCACGCGATCGATGCTGGTCACCTACATCGGCGTCATCGCCTTCTTCGCGTTCAATGCCGTCACCGGCGTGCTCACGGCCGATCTCGACGCACGCTGGATCGGCGCCCTGCTCGATCCGTTCGGCGTGGAAGCCATCAACGTCGCCACGCGTTACTGGAGCACAGCCGAACGCAACACCATGCTGCCGCCGCTGGATGGCACGCTGCTCGCCAATCGCCTGCTCTGGCTCGGCGTCAGCGTGTTCTTCCTGTGGCTGGCGTACAAACTGTTCCGCACCGACCGCGAAGGCATCAGCCTGCGCCGCAAGCGCGGCGCCGCGGTGCTCGGCGGCACGGCGTCGGCCGGTTCGCACGGCGGCATCGTGCTGCCGACGGCGCGCCTGCAGACCGGCGCCGGCGCGCAGTGGCGCCAGTTCCTGCACCAGGCCTGGTTCGACATGAAAGGCGTGTTCACCAGCGTGCCGCTGCTGGTGATGCTGCTGCTCGGCCTCATGATCCTGATCATCAACCTGATCTTTGGCTCGCAGATGTACGGGACGACGCTGTACCCGACCACGAGCACGATGAGCACGCTCATCCTCGGCAGCTACGCAATCTTCCTCGTCATCGTGGTCACCTTCTACGCCGGCGAGCTAGTTTGGCGCGAACGCAGCCAGCGCATCAGCGAAGTGACCGATGCCTTTCCGAACGCGGACTGGATTCCGCTCGCGGCGAAGCTCGTGGCGCTCGGCGGCGTGATCGTCGCGTTCTGGTCCACCGGCATCCTCGTGGCCATCGTCAACCAGCTGGTGCGCGGCTATGCGCACATCGAGCCGGGCCTGTACTTCACGCGCCTGCTGATCGGCTGCGCGCCGTTCGTGCTGATGGGCGTGGTGGCGCTGTTCTTCCAGGTGGTGAGCAACAACAAGTTCATCGGCTACGCACTGATGCTGGTCTACCTCGTGGTGAACGGCGTGATGGGCATGCTCGATTTCGAGGATTACCTGTACCGCCCGATGCAGGCGCCGGGCGTGCCGTATTCGGACATGAACGGCTACGGTCATTTCCTTGTCAGCTGGGGCTGGTTCCGCCTGTACTGGACGGCGTTTGCCGGCGCGCTGTTCATCGCAGCGATGCT
The DNA here is from genome assembly GCF_014202825.1 of Chiayiivirga flava. Lineage (GTDB taxonomy): Bacteria > Pseudomonadota > Gammaproteobacteria > Xanthomonadales > Xanthomonadaceae > Chiayiivirga > Chiayiivirga flava. The sequence continues at coordinate 149,098 of NZ_JACHHP010000005.1, forward strand.
GTTCTGGGTGCGCGGCAACCGCTCGACGTGGAACGAGCGCGTGCGCGAAGCGCGGCGTCGCCTCACGGCGGGGCCGTCGATCGCGCTGGCCGCGTGCCTGCTGGTGTTTATCGGCGCCGGCGCGTGGATCTTTCACAACACGCACGTGCTCAACGAGTACCTGCCGGAAGACGAGCAGCTCGACCTGCAGGCTGAGTACGAAACCACGTACTCGAAGTTCAAGGACCTCAAGCAGCCGCGCATCACGGCCATGCGCACGAACGTGGACATCGATCCGGTGCAGCGCATCGCCACCATCCGCGGCCACTACACGCTCGTGAACAAACACGCCGAGGCGATCCCCGAACTCGTGCTGCTGGTACCGGCCGGCATCGAGGAAAGCGGCCTCACCATCGACACCGCCCCGCACAAGGTGACGACCAACGACACGCGCCTCAACACCATGGTGCTGACGCTGGACACGCCGCTCGCCCCCGGCGCCAGCATCGATTTCGATTTCGACATGACGCTGCAGCAGCCCGGCTTCCCGAACAACCGCGCGCAGACGCAGGTGGTGGAGAACGGCACCTTCTTCAACAGCTTCCAGTTCCCGCAGTTCGGCTACAGCGACGGCTACCAGATCACCGACCGCAACGAACGCCGCAAGCGCGATCTCGGCGAGGTGCCACGCATGGCCAGCATCGACGACGAAGCCGCGCGCGCCAACACCTACATCAGCGACGACGCCGACTGGATCGATTTCGACACCACGGTGTCGACCGCGGAAGACCAGATCGCCCTCGCACCGGGTTACCTGCAGCGCGAATGGGTGGAGAACGGCCGCCGCTACTTCCACTACACGATGGACGTGCCGATGCTGAACTTCGCGGCGTGGCTGTCGGCGCGCTGGGACGTGAAGAAGGGCGACTGGAACGGCATGCCGATCGAAATCTACTACCACCCCGCGCACCACTGGAACGTGGACCGCATGATCGAGGCCTCGAAGAAATCCTTCGACTACTTCAACGCCAACTTCACGCCCTACCAGCACAAACAGCTGCGCATCCTCGAATTCCCGGCGTACGCGAGCTTCGCGCAGGCCTTCGCGAACACGGTGCCGTACTCGGAAGCCATCGGCTTCGTCGCCGACCTGCGCGATCCGGAGGACATCGATTACGTGTTCTACGTCACCGCGCACGAAGTGGCGCACCAGTGGTGGGCGCACCGCGTCATCGGCGCCGACGTGCAGGGCTCGACGATGCTCAGCGAATCGCTGGCGCAGTACTCGGCGCTGATGGTGATGGAGAAGGAATACGGCCCGCACCGCATGCGCAAGTTCCTCAAGTACGAACTCGACGGCTACCTGCGCGCGCGCGCCACCGAGCTGCGCGAGGAACTGCCGCTGGCGCTCGTCGAAAACCAGCAGTACATCCACTACCAGAAGGGTTCGCTGGTGTTCTACGCGCTGCGCGACGCCATCGGCGAGGACACGCTGAACGCCATCCTGAAGCGGTTCCTCGAGGAGAAGGGCTTCCAGCAACCGCCGTACACGACCTCGCGCGAGCTGCTGGCGATGATCCGCGAAGGCACGGACCCGTCGTTCCATCCGCTGATCGAGGACCTGTTCGAGAAGATCGTCTTCTACGACAACCGCACCGTCACCGCGACGGCGAAGAAGCGCGACGACGGCAAATACACCGTCACGCTGAAACTGCATACGGCCAAGCTCGAAGCCGAAGGCAAGGGCGAGGAAACCGATGTGCCGCTCGACCAGGAGATCGACGTCGGCATCTTCGCGCGGCCGGTAGGCGGTTCGGAGTCTGACGAGACCGTGCTGCATTTCGCACGACACCGCTTCACCGGCAAGGAGACGACGCTCGAGCTGGTGGTGGACGGCGAGCCGTACGACGCGGGCGTGGATCCGTACAACAAGCTGATCGACCGGGACTCCAACGACAACCGGATCAAGGTAACGGTGGAGTAGGAGCAGGTGTCGGCGCTGGGCAACCCTCCGGCGCGAGTTCCTTCTCCCAGCGGGAGATGGTGCCGAAGGCGGATGAGGGAAGGACGTTCCGGTGTGTTCGGAGAGTCGCTCAGGCCGAACCGCAGTCAGCCGTGTTCATGGCGTGTGCGACGCTCGTCCCTCATCCGCCCTGCCGGGCACCTTCTCCCCGCGGGAGAAGGAGGAGCAAACGCCTTGCCGCTCGGGCTTGCGCCGCGCAGCGCGCGGGCCCGGATGGTAGGCTGGCACCTGCCTTCCGCCGGATCCCGCGATGCTCCGTTCCCGCCTTCTCGTCCTCGCCTTGCTGGCCGTCTGCGGCACTGCCACTGCGCAGGCGCCGGCGCCGGCCGATCCGGTGCGTATCGCGATCACCGCCGCCCGCCTGGTCGACCCGGTCGCAGGCAAGGTCGTCGACGATCCGCTGGTACTGATCGAAGGCGAACGCATCACCGGCGTGGAGCGCGGCGACTCGATTCCGGCCGGCTACGAACACATCGATCTCGGCAGCGCCACGCTGCTGCCGGGCCTGATCGACTGCCACGTGCACCTGACGTACGAATCGGGCGACTACTACGTCAAGGCGCTGCGCGAGAGCTTCGTCGACGAAGCCATCATGGCGCCGACGCACGCCCAGCGTACCCTGCAGGCGGGCTTCACCACCGTGCGCAACGTCGGCGCCGGCAATTTCGTCGACATCGCGCTCAAGCGCGCCATCGACGCGGGCAGGATCGACGGCCCGCGCATCCTCGCAGCCGGCCACGGCATCGGCGCCACCGGCGGCCATGCCGACAACGGCGGCATGTCGCCGTGGCTGCAGTTCGAAGGCTTCAACGGCGTCGCCGACGGCGAGCTCGAGATCCGCAAGAAGGTGCGCGAGCAGGTCAAGCACGGCGCCGGCGTGATCAAGCTCATCGCCACCGCCGGCGTGCTGAGCGAGGAGGATTCGGCCGGCGCGCCGCAGTACACGCAGGAAGAAATGGACGCGGCCGTGGACGAGGCGCGACGCTGGGAGCGCCGCGTCGCCGCGCATGCACACGGCACCGAAGGCATCAAGATGGCGATCCGCGCCGGCGTCGCGTCGATCGATCACGGCAGCTTCCTCGACGACGAGGCCATCGCGATGATGAAGGAACGCGGCACCGTCCTCGTGGCCGACATCTACAATGACGACTACATCCTGGCCGAGTTCGGTCGCTTGAACTATCCGCAGAAGATCATCGACAAGGAACGCTACGTCGGCCGCACCCAGCGCGAGAGCTTCCGCAAGGCCGTGCGCGCCGGCGTGAAGATCGCGTTCGGCACCGATGCCGGTGTGTTTCCGCACGGCTGGAACGGCCGCCAGTTCGCCAAGATGGTGGAATGGGGCGCAACGCCGATGCAGGCGATCCAGACCGCGACGGTGAACGCGGCGGACCTGCTCGGCTGGTCGGACGACGTGGGCGCGCTGGCGCCCGGACGCTACGCCGACCTGATCGCGGTGGACGGCGATCCGCTCGCCGACGTGCGCGAGCTCGAGAGCGTGGATTTCGTGATGAAGGGCGGCCGTGTCGTCAAGCCACACGCTGCCGACTGACGCGACGATCAAGCCGCGGCGCTTTTCCCCGGCCCAGCTCTGGGGCGGGCTGTTCGGGCTCGCCACCGCGGTCGGTCTGCTGCTGTTCGTCGACCGATACCTCGGACGCCTGACGTCGAACCGTCCGGGCGACTGGGCGCGCATCCTCATCGAGGAGCTCTCCGGCGCCTACGTGGCGGCGCTGCTGGTGCCGGTGATGGTCTACGCCACGCGCCGCTGGGCGCCGTTCGGCGCGCGCTGGCTCGTGCATCTGCCGCTGCACGGACTGGTGGCGGTCTGTGTCGGGCTGGTGCACACCACGGCCACGTCGCTGCTGCGCATGGCGCTGATCACCCTGCCCGGACTCGGCGGCATCAGCGACTATTCGCCGACGGTGAACAAGTACCTGCTGTCGTTGCCGACCGCGCTGATCATCTACGCCGTGGTGGTGGCGCTGACGCTGGTGGTCGACCGCTACCGCGGCGCGCGCAACAAGGAACTGGAAGCCGTGGAACTGCGCGCCCAGCTGACGCAGGCGCAACTGGAAGCGCTGCGCCGCCAGCTCGAGCCGCATTTCCTGTTCAACACCCTCAACGCGGTGTCGGAACTGGTGTTCGTGAAACCGAAGGCGGCCGAGGAAATGATCGTGCGGCTGTCGGCCCTGCTCAAGCACGCGTTCGCGCCGGACCAGAGCCACGAAACCACGCTCGCCGACGAACTGCGCGTGCTGGACCTGTACCTCGACATCATGCGACTGCGTTTTGCCGAACGCCTGTTCGTGCAGGTGGACGCGCCGCCGGAACTGAGCCAGGCGCGCGTGCCGCGGTTCCTGCTGCAGCCGCTGGTGGAAAACGCGTTGCGCTGCAGTGCCGACCCGTCGCAGTCGCTAGTGGCGGTGCGCATCACCATCCGGCGCGAAGGCGACACCCTGGCGATCCGGGTGCGCGACCGTGGCCCGGGAGGCTGCGAATCGGCACGCGGACTGGGCCTTGCGAACAGCGCCGAGCGGATCGCGCAGCTCTACGGCGCAGGCTACGGCATCAGCAGCGCCGACGCGGCGGAGAACGGCGCGGAGGTGGTCGCGCGCGTGCCGCTGCGCTTCATGCGGGGCTGAACGCCGGTCGCGAGGCGAGGCGCTTCATGCGGGCTGACGGCCCGGTCGCGAGGCGGGGCGCTTCATGCGGGCTGACAGCCCGGTCAAAAGCCTCCCCTCTCCCGCGCAGCGGGGGAGGGTGCCGGCAGGCGGGAGGGGGCCCGCCCCTCGCACGCCTGCCACGCGCTTGCGTGTGCCCACATCACCGAACCCGCGCCACGCCGCTCCTCCTGCGTCGATCGAACCGGGCCCGCCTACGCCCACGCAACCTACTCGTCCTCCAGCCGCACCAGATCCAGCCGACTGCCGTCGGCCAGGCGCAGCTCCAGCGCCGATTCGATTTCGTCGAGCGCCTGCACGCGCGGACACAGCCGATCCGCGCGGCGTTCGATGTCGCCCGCGCGCTTTTCCACGCGCGTCTCGACCTCGCGTTCCAGCGACGCGGCCCGCGCCTCGACCTGCGCCAGCGTGTCCTCGTCGCCGGACAGCGCCGCCGTCACCGCCACGGCAGCGATGTCGCCGACGATCATCGGCACCAGCTCCGCGGTGACCTCCGCGATCGCGGCGTCGAACTGTGCGTCTCGCCAGTCGGCGGTGTCGACGCTGGCGTCGATGCGCTCTACGAGCGCATCGCCCAGCGCATCGATGCGTGCGAGCCGCGTCGCATCGGCGTTGTTGCCGGCGAACGCCGTCGCCACCTGCACCACGGCGTCGATCGCGATGCCCACGGCCTGCACCGCGATCGCCTTCACTTCCGGCACCATCGCGCGGATGTCGCGCTCGTAGGTGGAGATGCGGGCTGCGTCCGCGGCGGTGAGATCCTGCGCCACGCCGTCGACGGCAAGCGTGCCCGCGCGCATCACCACGCGCTGCGGCGAACCGGTCTCGCGCGTGAAGGTGAGCGCGTCCTCGCCGATCCGAAGGTCGTAGTCGCTGTCGACATCGCAGCCGGTGAAGCCGCGCGCGTTCGCGCTGCCGGCGCACAGCGCGGCGATGGCAACGGCACAGGAAAGCAGCGTGTGTTTCATGGAAGTCCTCGGAGGGTGGCGCGGGGCCGGGCAACGGGTCTGGAGGCGAAGCATGCCGACAGGGTTGGAACGGCGGACCTGTCGAGCGACGGTGTGACGTTCGGCATGGTTTCGGCACCTGCGGGCCGCTATGGTTGCCGGTCCAACCCTGAACGGAGCCGCCATGCGCCCTGTCCTCCAGCGATGCCTGATCGCGGCGTTCGCGTCGGTTGCCGGCATTTCGGCGGCCCCTGCCGCCAGCCTCAACCACCTCGCGCGTGACATCGCCGAACTCGACCCGCAGCTGTCCACGCTCTGGCCCGGCTACTGGCCGCCGGGCCAGCCCTTCGTGCTGTATCGCAACGGCCGATGCGTGATGCGCAGCAGCGTGGCACCGGCCGCGGACTTCGCCGCCGTGGATACTGCACCGGACCTGTACGCAGGCCGCTGCGGCGATGCGCGGTTCCGCGGACCGATGGTGCTGGGCGAGGCCATCGCCGGCGTCGAGGCGCCCGCGGTGCAAATCTCCGGTCGCCGCGCGGACCTGGATCGGACGGCCACCTTTCTGCTGCACGAGGCCTTCCATGATTTCCAGTCCGACGCCTTCAAGGACGCCGATCGCATCTCGACCGACTTCGGCTTCCCGCTCGACGAAGACCTGGTCCGCATGAAACTGCGCGAGAGCAGCTTCCTGCTCAGCGCCGCCGACACCGACGACCGTGCACGCCAGATCGCGCTGGTGCGTGCTGCCATCGCCACGCGCAAGGCGCGGCTGGCACGCATGCCGGCGGCGGCGGAGACCATCGAAGACCAGTACCTGCGGTACGAGGGCACGGCCGAATACGTGAGCATGCGCACGCGTGCGATCGTGCGCGGCAGCGAAGAACCTGCGAAGTACCTGCAGGACCGTCTCAAGACGCTCAGCCGCAACATGGGCCGCACCTGGGAATACATGCTGCGCTGGCAGGGCTACGTCACCGGCGCTGCGGCCGGCCTGCTGCTCGACCGCTGGGAGGTGGACTGGAAGCCGCATGTCGCCGCCGGCATGCCGCTGTACGCGATTCTCGAAACGGCGTCCGGCTACAGCGACGCCGAGGCAGCCGCGCTGCTGGAGGCTTCGGCGCGCGCCGATGTGGGCGGCGTGCACGCCACCGCACGGCAGCTCGTGCGCGGCGACATCGCGGCCGGCAAGGCACTGGCGCGGTTCGAGCGCGCCAGCGACTTCACCCTGAGCGTGCGCACCGACACCGAAGGCAGCGCCACCTTCGATACCACCGAGATGCACACCATCGCCGACGGCGTGCTGGTGATGACACCGTCGCCGTTCAACTCGGCCATCGACGGCGTGTACGAGCTCAGCGTGCGGGCGCGCCCGATCCGCATGTGGAATGCGCCGGACGAAGCGCCGCTGGGCGAAGCGGCACCCGCCGACCACGGCCTACTGCGCTACGACATCGCTTTGCCGAAGGCGCCCGCCATCGAAGGCTGCGATGCGCCAGCGACGCGCTGCGGCGCCGGCACCCGGATCCGCGCGCGCGGCATCGACCTGACACTGTTCGCCGACCATGTCCTCGAACACGGCGAGAACATGCTCGTGGTGCGGCCGGTGGAGACCTCAGCGCAGGCGGAGCAGGTCGACGGCGAAGACTGATTCGAACGGCGGCACGCTGCATTCGATCACGTCGTCCGGCGCGATCTGCAGCGTGAGGCCGACGATGGCGGCACGCACCGGCAACACGCTGCAGTGACGGTCGACGAGCACCGCCAGGTGCACGCAGTCGGCGCCGTGCGCGCGCAGGAACTCGAACACGCGGAACGCCGAGTAGCCCTGGTAGAGAACATCGTCCACGACAATCACCTGGCGGCCGGAAAACGCCGCAGCCTGCTGCTCTGGCGTGGCGCTGAGGCTGGTGGCGGCATGCAGCAGGGTGAGATCGTCGCCGTAGCGCTTCACGCGCAGGTCGGTGCGGTCCACGGCGAGTTCGGGGCGGCGCGTGCGCAGGCGCTCGGCCAGCATGTCCGCGAGCGGCGCGCCGCGGCGCAGCACGCCCAACAGGGTGACCGGCCGCGTGTCGAGCAGCGCGGCGGCCTGGCGCGCCATCGTGTCGAGCACGCGGTCCAGGGCGGCGGTGTCGTAGAGTCGGAACCGGGATTGCGACATGGCGGGCTCGCGGGTGCGTTGCTGGCGGAAGGAGCAGACGGACCGCGCGCGTTCGGCGCCGCGTGACTGCGTTGCCGAGTGTCGTCGCTGGCAGCGATGTGCACAACCTGCGCAGCGGCGTGCTTCGACTCTGCGTCGCACGCGCCGGCGTCGCTTCGCTCGCCCCCTTCCGCCCTTCGGGCACCTTCCCCCGCTGCGCGGGAGAAGGAATGCGGTGTCCGGCCCCGAAAGCTGCGCTGTTCCTTCTCCCGCTTGCGGGGGAAGGTGCCCGAAGGGCGGAAGGGGGTCGCTCCTGCACCCGAACCGCGTCGGACGCCCAGCTCCGCCCGCTCCGCGCCGTCAGCCCCCCGCCCACTCCACGACACGCGCTACCGGCAGCACACACTCGTCCAGGTTGTTCCCCGCCCCACCCCGATCGACCACCAGGAAATCGCAGGCCTGCAGCGCCAGCAGCGGGTGGTGCCACACGCCGCGTGCGAGGTTCACGCCGCGTCCGTCGGCCACGGAAAACGCCCGCACCGATGCCGGATCGAGCGCGCCCGCAGGCGCGACCACCACGAGGTAGGGCTTTGCCGAGAGCGGCACGAAGGCCTGGCTGCCGAGCGGATGCCGTTCCAGCATGCGCACTTCGAACGGCAGCACACGCGGCTGTGCCCGGAAGATGCTGATCAGCGCGCGACCGCCGTCGGCCTGCACGTCGACGCGTGCGAGATCGTGATAGCGCTCCGTGGTGCCTTCGTTGATCGGGTAGTGGTGCGCCTCGTCGTCGGCCGCGATGACATCGCCGAACGGCGCAAAGGCCGTGCGGGTGAGCGGCTCGACGCGCAGGACCTGCATCGGACTCAGGCCGGACGCCCGCGCAGCCGCAGGCGCGACACGCCGCCGTCGGGAACGATGTTGAAGCGCACGTGCGTCACCGGACCCAACGCCACGAGCTGCATCGCGAAGGTGTGCACCGCATCGGCGGCGAGCTTCTGCTCGGGCAGCAGTTCGGGCCAGAACATCGATTGCGTGACCAGCGACGCCTCGCTGCCGCCCACCACGCGCGCGGCCTGCAGCGAGCAGCGGTCCGGGTAGTTGCCCTTGAAGAACGCGGTGTCCACCTCGACGCGTTCGATCGTGCCCGGCACCGCCAGCGCGAGGATGCACCAGTCGTTGCCCGGCTCGCGCCGGCGCCGCGTTTCCCAGCCGTCGCCCATGTTGATGCCGCGCCCGGGCAGCAGCAGGTTCGAGGCGGCGCCGAAATGTTCGTTGTTCGTCGCGACCACGCGCCCGCCCTGCTCGGCCGCGACCAGATCCACGCGGCCGTCCTCGCGCCGCGTGGGATCGAACACCGGGCGTCCGTACAGCCGCAGGCGTGCAAGGCCGCCGTCGGGAAACAGGTTGACGCGCACGTGCGTGACCACCGCGTCCTCGCAGATGGCGTGGTAGTGGTGGCTGTTGCCGCGCAGGTTCACCGGCGGCAGCAGCGGCGTCCACACGGTGTCGGCATCCGGATCGCCGCTGTCGAGCCGGCAGGCCTCGATCGACGCCGCCGGCGGAAAATTGCCGGTGAAATGGCTCGTGTCCAGGTCCACGCCGACGATGTGGCCCGGCCGCGCCAGCCGCACGATGCACCAGTCATGCCCCGGGCCGCGCTTGCGGCGCGATTCCCAGCCGTCCATCCACTTGCCGTTGGTGTCGTACCTGCCCGGCACGAACACCGCCGGCGCCGGGTCGAGCATGCGCTCTTTCGCAGCGAAGAAATCGTCCGAACACGACAGCGCAGTGGCGCCGAGGCGTGCATCGGCAAGATTGATCGCCTCGCGGGTGAAGGCGGGCGCATCGGGATCGGTGGGCTGGACGGCCATGGGACTCGGGCGGTGGGCGTGGCAACGCGCTGCGTCGCGGAGCGTCCAGCATAGCGACGATCGCGGGAAGCCGGACAGTCCGAGGCGGTCGGAAACCGGTATCGACAGCCCCATCGATCCCGCTTCTCCGACCCGGCCTGTCAGGGTGGAGCAGGATGCTGCGCATCCCCGGGACGAGGGCCGCGGATGCCGCGAACGGTGCGCCCGTCGGCGTGCAGGGTGACCCGATGCTCGGACCACGCCGGCCACTGTTGGGATGCGGCTGGTTCCATACATCACGGCATCCGGCGCCGGCCAGCCGGTCGATGACGCGCACGAAGACACGCCGGACGGCCGCCGGCGTTTCGCGACGGCCCGCGTCGGCTTGCCGGATCCGATCCCGATGCGTGGCGGGTCCGAGGACTGACGCCGAGGGTCAGCGCTGCGGCGTTCGCACCGCGTCGCGGCTGGCGGTGCAGTTGCGGCCGGCGGCCTTGGCGCGATACAGCGCACGGTCGGCGGCTTCGAGCCATTCGCGCAGGGTGAGGCCCGCGGCCGGCGGTTCGGCGAGACCGAGGCTGACGGAGCAGCGCAGCGACGGCAGGCGCGGGAAGCGCAGGCCTTCGACGCCGGCGCGGATCGCTTCGGCGGTGGATTCGGCGAGGCTCAGCGACGTCGGCAGCACCACCACGTATTCGTCGCCGCCGAGACGACCGGCGTCGCTGCCCGCGGGCGCGACACGGCGCACCACGTCGGCGATGGCGCGCAGCACGTCGTCGCCGACGGCGTGGCCGTGATGGTCGTTGATGTCCTTGAATCGGTCGACGTCCACCAGCAGCAGGGTCGACGCCCCGGTGCGTTGCTGCGAGCGGTGCAGGGCCGCCTCGGCCTGCTGCTGCCAGTGCGCACGGCTCTGCAGCCCGGTCAGTGCATCGATGCGGTTGAGGTCGTCGAGGCGCTGGTTCTGCTTCTGCACCTTGCGGATCAGGCGGTAGCCGTTCAGTGCCACGGCCAGGGTGTGGATCACGAGGATGGGCAGGCTCGCGAGCATCACCGCCATGCTCGTGTGCGGCTGCCACGCGAAACCGGTGCAGGCGCCGGCCACGAGCAGCGCCACCGCCATCGCCGGCAGCGTGCGCAACCACAGGCCGCGGATGCCGGTGCTGATCTTGTCGGCCGTCGCCACGACGAGCAGCAGCACCGACGGCAGCAGGTTGAACTGCATCAGCGGCACGAGGCTGGCCGCGAAGATCGAATCCAGATAGAGGTTGCGTCGCTCGGCGCGGAACGGATCGCGGCTGGCGCGCGCCAGCGCGAACGCCAGATGCGGCCACAGCAGGCAGGCGAACAGGCTCCAGGCCCACGGCATCCAGCCCGCGTGCAGATCGCGCAACACGAACGACACCGGCAGCAGGCCCAGCCCCATGCCGAGCACGCGGAACAGGTAGACGGTGCGCGGCAGGCCCTGCCACGGCAGCGCGCGGCGCGGCGCGTCCACGCGCGCGGGACCGTCGGGCGCGGCGTCGGGCGCTGGGCTGGACATGGCCCGATTAGGCCGGATCGGCGCGGTGGTGGCAATGTGCGCTGCAGCGGATCGGACACTGCCGCCGAAGGGCTTCGTTGCAGCGGAGACTACGCGCGACGTTGTTTCGGCAACCTTCCCTGTCGTCATTCCCGCTAACGCGGGAATGACGGTGTGAAGGGTTCGGAAACCAATCCGCGCTCTGACTTCGCTGTAGTGCAAGCGGCGTTCGCGGGGAGGGCGACAGGAACAGCGCGACTACTGCGCCTGCAGCGCGCGATACCAGCGGTCGATCAGGTCGCGATCGGCGTCGGTCATGCCGGTCATGTTGCCGAGCGGCATCGCCTTGAGGTCGACCACCTGGCGATGGATGCGGGCAGCATGCTGGCGCGTCTGCTCGGGCGTGTCGAAGACGAGGCCCTGCGGCGCGACCGGCATGATGGTCGGCTTGCTGCCGTGGCAGTTGTTGCAGTGCAGTTGCATGACGGCCTGCACGGCGTCGGACGTCGCTGCCGGCGCGGGTGTCGAGGCCGGCTCGGTGGCGGTTGGTCGGGGTGCAGCATCGGCCGATGCTGCGGGGTCGGCCGCAGCCTCGGGCGCGGGCTCGACGACGGCCGGCGTCGCGGGCTTCGGCAGCGTCCACAGCAAGGCCATGCCCACCAGCACCGCCCCCGCCAGCGGCAGGCTCCACACCCGCCGCCCGCCGTGCCACAGCACGAAGAACTGTCGCACCAGCGCGCCGCCGAGCATGATCAGCGCGAGGATCGCCCAGCTGTGTTCGTGCTGGTAGGTGCCGGCGTTGTGATTGCTGATCATCGTGAAGACGACAGGCAGCGTGAAGTAGGTGTTGTGCACCGAGCGCTGCTTGCCGCGCTTGCCGTAGGCCGGATCCGGCACCTCGCCGCGCGCGAGTGCCGCAACCATCTTCTTCTGGCCGGGGATGATCACGAAAAAGACGTTGGCCGACATGATGGTCGCGAGCGTCGCGCCGACGATGAGGAAGGCGGAGCGCCCCGAGAACAGCTGCGTCGCGGCGATCGCAAGCGCGAGCACCAACAGGCCGACCACCACACCGAGCACGCGGTCGCGAAAACCGATCAGCCGGCACGCCGCGTCGTACACCAGCCAGCCGACGACGAGGAAACCGATCGCGAGCAGCACCGCCATCGCGGGCGAGAGCGCGGCGACGCGCGTGTCGATCAGGTACACCTGCGGATGCAGCAGGTAGACGAGCGCAAACAGCGCGAAGCCCGACAGCCACGTGGTGTACGACTTCCACTTCGACCAGTGCAGGTCCGCCGGCATCGTCGCCGGCGACACGAGGTATTTCTGCTTGTGGTAGAAGCCGCCGCCGTGCACCGACCACGATTCGCCGGCCACGCCCGCGGGCGCGGTGCCGGGCTTCGGCGTCTTCAGGCCGTTGTCGAGTGCGACGAAGTAGAACGATTCGCCGATCCACGCGATCGCGGCGATGACGTGCAGCCAGCGCAGCAACAGCGCGGCGGGTTCGGCGAGCAGGTCGAGCATCGGTCAGCTGCCGCGGTAGGTGCTGTAGCTCCACGGCGAGCACAGCAACGGCACGTGGTAGTGCGCGGACGCATCGGCGATGCCGACGCGCAGCGTCACCACATCGAGGAACCGCGGCGATGGCAGGTCGAGGCCGAGGTCGGCGTAGTAGTCGCCGACGGCGAAGTCGAGCTCGTAGATGCCAGGCCGCAACGCATCGCCTTCGAGCAGCGGCGCATCGCAGCGACCGTCGGCATTCGTCACGCAGGCGACGAGGATGCTGCGCACGCCATCGGCAACACGCGCGAGCACCACGCGCATGCCCGCGCCCGGGCGACCGTGCGCGGTGTCGAGCACGTGGGTGGTGAGCTTGCCCATGCTGGCGTCCTCGGAATGCGGGCGGCGGGCACCGCGCGACGCCCACGCGTGCCGGCGTCGCCAGAAAAAGGAAGATTGTGGCCCGCCCGCGTTGCTGCCTGCCGTAGGCAACCCGTGGTGCGCACGCGTGGTCGGACCGTGGGGGAGTACACGTGGTTTGCGCGGCAGCGTCAAGGTGGACAGGTCGATGGATGCGGTGCCGGAGCGCATCCAGACGCAGGGTTGCCGGCGGCGTGAGGCTCGCAATCATCGAGCACTGATGGCGTGTCGCGTTGGCCCCGAGCCACCGCAACGCGATAGCCTACCCCCTCCTGATCCCGACCCCCATCGAAGGAGCCCTTCTCCCGCACAGCGGGGGAAGGTGGCGGCAGCCGGAAGGGGGGCAACGACGCCGCAACCCACACCACGCGACCCGGCATGACCCAGCCACCCTACCCCCGCGACCTCGTCGGCTACGGCCGCACCCCGCCGCACGCCGACTGGCCCGAGCGCGCCCGCATCGCCGTGCAGTTCGTGCTCAACTACGAGGAAGGCGCGGAGAACTGCGTGCTGCACGGCGACGCCGGCTCCGAGCAGTTCCTGTCGGAGATCGTCGGCGCGCAGAGTTATCCGGCGCGCCACCTGAGCATGGAATCGATCTACGAATACGGCGCGCGCGCCGGAGTGTGGCGGCTGCTGCGCGAGTTCGAGCGTCGCGGCCTGCCCCTCACCGTCTTCGGCGTCGCGATGGCGCTGGAGCGAAACCCGGAAGCCACCGCGGCGTTCGTCGAACTCGGGCACGAGATCGCGAGCCACGGCTGGCGCTGGATCCATTATCAGGACGTGGACGAAGCCACCGAACGCGCCCACCTGGAGCGCGCCGTGGCGCTGCAGACCCGCCTCACCGGCGCTGCACCGCGCGGCTGGTACACCGGCCGCGACAGCCCCAACACGCGGCGGCTGGTCGTGGAGCACGGCGGCTTCGCGTACGACTCGGACTACTACGGCGACGACCTGCCGTTCTGGACCCAGGTCGCCACCCGGGACGGCCGCACCCGGCCGCACCTGATCGTCCCGTACACGCTCGACGCCAACGACATGCGCTTCGCCACGCCGCAGGGCTTCAACACCGGCACGCAGTTCTTCGAGTACCTGCGCGACAGCTTCGATGTGCTCTACGCCGAAGGCGACGAATCACCCAAGATGCTGTCGATCGGCATGCACTGCCGCCTGCTCGGTCGCCCGGGCCGCTTCCTCGCGCTGCAGCGTTTCCTCGACCACATCGCGCGGCACGAGCGCGTGTGGATCTGCCGCCGCATCGACATCGCCGAGCACTGGCACCGTCGCCATCCATTTGTCGGAATCGCCGCATGAGCCTTGCCATCGAGACCCTCAACGCCATGTCGGCCGAGGACTTCATCCACGCGCTCGGCGGCATCTTCGAGCACTCGCCGTGGGTAGCGGCGAGCGTGGTCGACGCGCGGCCGTTCGCGTCGATCGAACAGCTGCACTCCGCGATGTGCGCCGTGCTGCGCAACGCCGACGGCGAGGACCGGCTGCACCTGATCTGCGCGCATCCCGAGCTTGCCGGCAAGGCCGCCATCCGCGGCGAACTCACCGACCACTCCACCCGCGAACAGCATGCCGCGGGGCTCGATCAATGCACGCCGGAGGAATTCAGCGAACTGACCCAGCTCAACGCCGAGTACCGCGAGCGCTTCGGGTTTCCCTTCATCCTGGCCGTGCGCGGCCACACCCGCGCGAGCATCCTCGCGGCGCTGCGCACGCGCATGCATCGCACGCGCGAGGAGGAGCTGGCGGAATCGCTGGCGCAGATCGAACGCATCGCGGCGTCTCGACTGGGCCTGTGAGACCGCGTCAGCCGAAGCTGGCGCAGTCGATCACGAAGCGGTAACGCACGTCGCCACGGATCATGCGCTCGTAGGCTTCGTTGATCTGCTGCACGCCGATCAGTTCGATGTCCGATGCGATATCGTGCTGCGCGCAGAAATCGAGCATTTCCTGCGTTTCGCGGATGCCGCCGATGAGCGATCCGGTGAGCGTGCGGCGGCGCATGATGAGCACGCCGGCCGACACCGGCAGCGGCGCGTCGGGCATGCCGACCAGGCACAGCGTGCCCTCGAACGCCAGCAGCGAGAGATAGGCGTTGTAATCGTGCGCGGCGGACACGGTGTCGAGGATGAAATCGAAACTGCCGGCCAGCGTCTTGAACGTTGCGCGCTCCGCGGTGGCGGCGAACGCGTCCGCGCCGAGCGCCAGCGCATCGGCACGTTTGGCTTCGGACGTGCTCAGCACGGTGACGTGTGCACCCATCGCGTGCGCGAGCTTCACGCCCATGTGGCCGAGGCCGCCGAGCCCCACCACGGCCACGCGTGTGCCGGCCGTCACCCCGTGGCGCTTGAGCGGCGAGTACGTGGTGATGCCGGCGCACAGCAGTGGCGCGGCGCGATCCAGCGGCAACGCCGGCGGGATCCGCAGCACGTAGTTCCCGTCCACGGTGATGCGGGTGGAATAGCCGCCGTAGGTGACTGCGCCGGCGCGATCGCGCGCGTTGTAGGTGCCCACCATGCCGCGGTTGCAGTGCTGCTCCTCGCCGGCCGTGCACTGCGCGCACACGCGACACGAATCGACGAAGCAGCCCACGCCGACAGCATCGCCCACCTTGAATTTCGTGACGGCCGATCCGGCCTGCGCCACAACGCCGACGATCTCGTGCCCCGGCACCATCGGAAACAACCCGCCGCCCCATTCGCCACGCGCCTGGTGGATGTCCGAATGGCACACCCCGCAGTAGCGGATGTCGATCAGCACCTCGTGCGCGGCAGGTTCGCGGCGCTGGATGGTGAACGGCACGAGCGGCGTGTCGGCGCTGCGCGCGGCATAGGCAGGGGTATCGAGCATGGGAGTTCCGTGCACACCGCCGCACGACGCGTGCGGACCTCGGGCGGTCAGTCTAACCACCGCCGCGTATCGTCCGGAAGCGCGGCGGCAGTGGTGCCCGTGCGACGGGCGGCGGTCACACGCCCAGGCGGCGCGCCAGCAGGTAGTAGCCGAGATTGCCCAGGCCGGTGAAGACCAGCAGCACGGCCACGCCACCGGGCGTGACCTCGGTCCAGTCCAGGCCTTCGATCACGGCGAAGCCGAGGCCCAGCGCCACCAGCACGATGCCCCAGCGCAGCGACGCATGCCGGCGGCGCGCCTCGTCGCCTTCGACGATGGAGCGCACCAGCTCCTGCGACACGTTCGACTGCACCAGCTGGCGGCGCACGCGGGCATCGACGACGGCCTTGATCGCGTAGGCGATCGAGGCGAACAGGGTGATGGGAATGAGGATTTCGAAGTTCATGGCAGGATTCCAGTGGGTGGGGGCCGGTCTACGCCACAAGAGAGACGGCGGGCGCGCGGCCGGTTGCAGCCGGCGCCGTGCGGATGCAGTTGCAACCGATCGCCCCACCGGCGTATCCCTGTCCCGATGAACGACGCCGCCGCCGACGCCACCGCCGATGATCACGCCCTGGTGCAGGCCGTGCTGGCCGGCGCACCGGGCGCGTTCGAGCGACTCGTGCGCCAGTTCCAGAACCTGTGCTGGCACATCGTGCTGCGCATGGTGCACAACCCGGAGGACGCGCGCGAACTGTGCCAGGAGACCTTCCTGCGCGTGCACCAATGCCTGCACCAGTACCGTTACGAGAGCGCGCTGAAGTCGTGGATCGGGCAGGTGGCCTATTCGCTCGCGAAGCGGCACCTGGAGCGCAAGCGCATCCCGCTGGCCGACGGCGGCGAGCGCGACGACGGCATGGGCCTGGCCGAACGCGTCGGCGACGGCATCGACCTGGAAGCCGCGCACGGCGATGCCCAGACCCTGGCGCACCTGCATGCGGCCATCGACACGCTGCCGCCGCTGCAGCGCACGCTGCTCACCCTCTACCATCTGGACGAGCTGCCGATCGGCGACATCGCCCGCATCTCCGGGCTCGCCGAAGGCACGATCAAGAGCCACCTGTTCCGCAGCCGCAAGCTGTTGCGCGACCTGCTTGCCCCACGCCTCGGAGTCCCCCCATGAACACGCCGCACGAGATCGACGAACTTCAGTGGCAGGCGCAGGAGCGCGCGCGCCGCAACGCGCGCCTGCACCTGAGTTCGGCCGCCGACGATGCCGCCAGCGCGCCGTACCGCCTCGTGGCGCAGGCCCTGCGCAACACGCCGATGCCGGCGCTGCCGCCGGAGTTCGCGCGCGATGTTGCGCGGCGCGTGGCACGCGCCGGCGACGGACTCGAACGCGCGCTCACGCTGGGGCTCGCGGTGGCGCTCGGCATCGGCGGCACGGTGACCGCGCTCGTGTACGGCGCGGCGTGGTGGCAGGCGAGTGCATCGCTGCTCGCGTCCGGATCCCCCGCGGCGGCGGGATGGCTTGCCGCGCTCGCAGGCTGCGTGGGGCTGTCGTGGCTCACGGGACGGCTGCGGCAGGCTGTCTCGGCCCGCTGACGCTCAGGCCCTGTCCCAGGGCAGCACGACCCGCGTCTGCCCCTGCGGCACGCCGCCCGATGCGAACCGCCGCTCGGCGAAGTCGCATCCCGCCGCGTCGATCAGCACCACCGAACTTGCCCGCGTGCCATAGCGTTCGCCGCGGATGAACGGCGGCGACAGTACGCGTTCCAGCGCCAGGCCGACGCCGGTGTCCGGCAGCGCGTCGTCCGCCGCCGGACGCTCGTCGTGCAACGCTTGGAACAGCGGTTCGATGTCGCCGTCGTCGCGCGCGAGCCAGTCGCGCAGCGCCGTCCGCGCGTGCCGCACCTTCGGCCAGTCGGCATCGAAGTCGCCATTCGACAATCCGTGCACGCCGCGCTCCGGCGCGCGCGTGGCGAAGGCCGGATGGTTGGTGGCAAGCCGCGTGCGTTCGCCGTCCCACAACAGCAGGTTGAATCGTCCGTACGCGGGGGCCTGCGGCCGCAGCGCCGCGCAGAAGGCATCGACGTCCGTCGTCTCGTGCACGAACCGCCGCACGAGCTCGCCGCGCGATCGCGGCGCAACCTCGGTGGGCAAGCCCGCGCGCACGTTGGTCAACGCCGCCAGCCGACCGTGCCGCGACACCAGCAGCCAGCTGCCGCCGTGTTCCAGGTCGCGCCCGCCATACACGCCGGGCAGGTCCGGGAGCGGGCCCGCAGGCGCGCTCGGCCGGGCGTGGACTTCGTCGCGGTTGCCGATCAGCGCGAAGCGGTAGCGCGGATGCGCGTCGAGGGCGAACGCGATCAGGCACATGAGGCGGCGCTCACGTCGCGATCGCGTCGTAGCCGCGCCCGAGAAACTGCAGCAGGCAGAAGCCGTGGCCGAACGGGTCGGCGCACTGCGCGATGCGGCCCCATACGGCCGTGCGCGTGTCGCCCTCGCGCCGTGCGCCTGCGGCCACCGCGCGTTCGAGTGCGGCGTCCAGGTCGTCGACGACCAGATCCAGGTGCCCCGGCGTCCAGTGGCAGTCGTAACGGCGCACGGTGGCCGGGGCAAACGCGTCGGCCGTGCCGGCGGTTTTTTCGAGCAGATAGATCGGCGCCTGCGCGCCGAGCAGCTCGACCCCGCCCCCCCCCGAAGCGGCGCCCCGGCCGCAGTCCGAACGCAGCGCAGTAGAAGGCCTCCGCAACTGCCAGGTCCGCGACATCGAGATTGATCAGCACGTTCGCCATCGTCCTCTCCGGTGCGTTGCGCCGCGCTCACAACCCGAGCACGAGGTCTTCTTCTTCCACGCGGTCGAGCCGGATGCGGTTGGCGAACAGCGAAAACGCCAGCATGCCCGCGAGCCCGTTCGCACGCGCCACCCACGGCGGCAGGTACAGCGGCGCGGCGAGGAAGCCCGAGTCGAAATAGGGTTCGAGCGCGAACACGTCGTGCAGATTCATCTTGCCGGCGAACAGCAGGTGGCAGAGCTTGAGCCGCCGGTTCTTCAATGCCCAGCGGAAGAATGTGTGCACGCCCATCAGTCCGTGCAGGTAGACCGTGTCCTTGGTAAACGCGCAGCCGCCGGTCAGCGGCACGCCGCGGAACACGCGCATGGTGGACGTGAAGCTGTCCGTGTCGCTCTGGCCCGCATCGAGGAAGAAGCGGAACACGTCGAGGAAATCCGCGCCCTGCAGCGCGTTGTCGATGGCCACGATGCGCAGGCTGATGCGCTTCATGCGCTCGATGTCGATGGTGCCGGTGATCTGTTCGGCGAAGGTCGCAAGTCCTTCCTGGGTCGCGGTGGTGCGCGGCGAGTTCAGCGCCAGCGATTTGAGGTTCGGCTGCTCGCGCCCGTTGAGCGCGGTGAGCGAATGCACGAAGGCTTCGTGTTCGAGCAGCTGGTGGCGATCGTATTCGGTGAACGCGGTGGCCGAACGCAGGCGGATGCGTGTCGGGCCGGCAGCGGCCTTGGCGATCAGGTTCGGATCGATCTCCACGCGCACCTTGTGGTGCACGAAGAAACGGTCGATCTGCTCGCCCAGTTCCTGCTGCAGCACTTCGGCCGACAGCACGTAGGCCTGGTCCTCGGACACCAGTTCACGATCGAGCTCGTTCGCAAGTTCGATGAAATGGCGGGCCGCATCGAGATTGCTCAGATCGCCGCCGGCGAGCCGGTCGCCCGGCTTGCCGAACAGGCGGATCGACGGCTCCACCACACCGGCCGTGCCGAGCGATTCGAGCAGCCAGGTGGCGATGCGGTAGCTCTCGGTGGTGCGGTGCAGGTAGTCGCCGAGCGGATGCTGCGGATCGGCGGCGGCGTCGATCGCGTCCAGCTCCTCGCGCACCGCGGAGAATTCGAGCTTCGGATAACTCACCACCGGCAATGCCGCGTTGCCGCGCCGGTGCGCGGCGAGGAACTCCTGCTGCGTGGTCGCCGGCCAGCTCACCGCGGTGAGCAGCTTGATGCCGCGCACGGCCGCCACGAGGCGGCGGTCGAGGTCGGCGATGCGGTCCAGCGTTGCGGGATCGTCCATGCGCTCAGCGCTTTCCGTACTTCTCGTCGAGCCGCTTCTGCAGCGCCTTGTTCTGCACGCGCGCCTCGCCCTTCCTGGCCTGCTGCGCGGCCACCGCGTCGGCGGCGGTGGCGAGTTCGCCCTGCAGCTTGGCGTAGTTGGCCCAGCGCGCCGGGTCCAGCGTACCGGCCTCGAGCGCGGCGCGCACCGCGCAACCGGGCTCGCGGTCGTGCTTGCAGTCGCGGAACCGGCACAACGCGGCGAGCGCGTCGATGTCGTCGAAGACGGCGTCGACGGTGTCTTCGTCGCCGGTCAGCTTCAGTTCGCGCATGCCGGGCGTGTCGATCAGGCAGGCGCCCTGCGGCAGCGGCAGCAGGGCGCGGTGCGTGGTGGTGTGGCGGCCGCGCGAATCGTGCCCGCGCACCGCGTTGGTCTTCATCTTCTCGCGCCCGAGCAGGGTGTTGGTGAGCGTCGACTTGCCGGCGCCGGACGACCCCACCAGCACCACGGTGCGGCCGGGCGCGAGGTAGCCGTGCAGCTGCGCCACGCTGGCGGCATCCTTGGCGTTGACGGCGTGGATCGGCACGCCGCCCTGTTCGATCTGCGCGAGCTGCGCGCGCAGGGCGTCGACGGCATCGCTGCGATCGGCCTTGGTCAGCACCACCACCGGCGACGCGCCGCTGCCGTGGATCAGCACAAGGTAGCGCTCCAGACGGCGCGGATTGAAATCGTTGTCCAGGCCCGTGACGACGAACACGGTGTCGACGTTCGCCGCGATCGGCTGCGTCTTCTGGTGCTCGCCCGCGGCGCCGCGCTTGAACAGGCTGCTGCGCGGCAGCAGGTCGAGGATCTGGTCGACGTCGGCGTCGAGCCGCACCCAGTCGCCGACCGCGGCGCGCTCGACCGGGTCGAAGCCGGCGCGGATCCATGCCGCCGGAGACTGCGCGGCGAAGTCGCGGGCGCCGTCGGTGACGATGTAGCCGGAGCGGTGCTGCTCGGTGACCCGCGCGACGCGGCCGCCGCCGGCGGCGGCGAAGGCGACGCCCGCCGGCGCGTCGTCGCGCCAACCGTAGGCGCGGAGCGGGGCGGGGACGGCTGCGGCGTCGGTCATGCCCCGATTATGCCCGTCTGGCACGCCGGGTTTTTTCGCGCCACCCGGTCTCGCAGTCCTTCTCCCTGCGGGAGAAGGTGGCGGCAGCCGGATGAGGGCGCCACGCCACGATGTCCTGAAGGGGTGCGCCGAGTCTTCAGCCGGAAGCAGGCGCTCATGATTACCGGCACGCCGCTTCGGTGGTTTGCGAAGTGGCGCCCTCATCCACCCTGCCGGGCACCCCGGATCAAGTCCGGGGCAGGCTCTTCTCCCGGCGGGAGAAGGAATAAACGCACGGCGCTGCCCCGTTTTCGCCTCATTTCCGGTCGGAACAACGCACGTTTTACGGTACCCTGCGCGCACTTCACCACCGCTCCCGCCATGTCGTCCCGCACCGTTCCGACCCGCCAGCGCCTGTCCCAGGTCCGTTACGAAATCCGCGGCGAACTCGCCCGCCGCGCCCGCGATCTGGAAGCCACGGGCCGCACGCTGATCAAGCTCAACATCGGCAACCCGGGCGCGTTCGGATTCCGCGCGCCGGAGCATCTGCAGGCCGCCATCGCCGAACACATCGCCGAATCGGACCCGTACTGCCACCAGCAGGGGCTGCCGCAGGTGCGCGAGGCGATCGCCGCACAGCAGGTGCAGCGCGGCGCGCGCAGCGTGACGGCCGCGCATGTGTTCCTCGGCAACGGCGTCAGCGAGCTCATCGATCTGAGCCTGCGCGCACTGCTCAATCCCGGCGACGAAGTGCTGCTGCCGAGCCCGGACTACCCGCTGTGGAGCGCGGCCACGATCCTCAACGACGGCGTGCCGGTCTACTACGACTGCAGGCCCGAGCACGGCTTCCAGCCCGATCCGGAACAGATCGAGGCGCTGATCTCGCCGCGCACGCGCGCCATCGTGCTGATCAACCCGAACAATCCGTCCGGCGCGGTGTATTCGCGCGCCACGCTGGAAGCGATCGTCAGGGTGGCCGAGCGCCATCGCATCCTGCTGATGAGCGACGAGATCTACGACGCGATCACCTACGACGACGCGGTCTACGTTCCGCTCGCGCCGCTGGCCGGCGACCTGCCGTGCCTGACCTTCAGCGGCCTGTCGAAAGTGCACCGCGCCTGCGGCTACCGCGTCGGCTGGGCCGTGCTGTCCGGCGACCCGATCCGCAGCGGCGACTACCACCACGCGCTCGACCTGCTCGGCGCACTGCGCCTGTGCGCCAACGTGCCGGGCCAGTGGGCCGCGCTCGCCGCGCTGACCGGCCCGGACACCATCGGCGCACTCACCGCGCCGGGCGGTCGCCTGTTCGAGGCACGCCGCGCTGTGATCGAGGCCTGCAACGCGAGCGGACGCCTCTCGCTGCACGCGCCGATGGGTGCGCTGTACGCCTTCCCCGGCATCGACACCACGGGATTGCAGGATTTCGACGACCATCGCTTCGCGCTCGACCTGCTCGACAACGAGGGTGTGCTGGTGGTGCCCGGGTCGAGCTTCAACGTGGGCTACCGCAACCACTTCCGCGTCACGCTGTTGCCGCAGCCGGACGAGATCCGCGACGTGTTCGGACGGATCGAACATGCGCTGGCGCGCTGGGAAACCCGCGGCGCGGCGAGCCAGGCGGCGATTGCCTGAGCTGTGCGGCTGCGAAAGCGCTCCGACGCCGACCGCATCGAACGCTGCGGGAACTTCAAGCGAAGCCGTCCTTCTCCCTGCGGGAGAAGGTGCCCGGCAGGGCGGATGAGGGCGCCACGTGTGATCGGTCGGAAGATTGGCGGTTGTGTTGCTTACGCCGGTTCCTGCGAAACGTCCGGTTCGGCCGCAAGGTGACGCCCTCATCCGCCTTCGGCACCTTCTCCCGCGGGGAGAAGGAAGCCAAGCGCCGCTTGACCGGAGTGAATCGACTGAACACTGACGCAGAGCACACCGCGGCGCTCACCTTCCTCGCCCTCGGCGACAGCTACACCATCGGCGAAGGCGTCGCCCCCGCGCAGCGCTGGCCGGTGCAGCTGACGCGCGATCTGCGCGCCACCGGCATTGCGCTCGACGAGCCGCACATCGTCGCCACCACCGGCTGGACCACCGACGAACTCGCATCCGCGATGGACGCGGCCGAGCCGCTCGGGCAGTGGGATCTCGTGTCGCTGCTGATCGGCGTCAACAACCAGTACCGCGGCCGCAGCGTCGACGACTACCGCGCCGAATTCGAGGCTCTGCTGCAGCGCGCGATCGGCCTCGCACGCGGGCGTTCGGACCGGGTCTTCGTGCTTGCGATTCCGGACTGGGGCGTGACGCCGTTCGCCGCCGCGCAGGGGCGCGACGCAGCGCGGATCGCGCATGAACTCGACGCCTACAACGCCACCGCCGCCGACATCTGTGCGCGACACGACGTGGCGTTCGTCGATACCGCGCCCGTCAGCCGCCGCCGCGGGGCCGAACCGGCGATGCTCGCCGAGGACGGTCTGCATCCGTCCGGCGCCCTGTACGCCGAGTGGAAAAACGCCGCGCTGCCCATCGTGAGGCAAATGCTCGAACAAGCTGAATAGCGGCCAACCGCCCTGCCCACGGCGGCGGCCGTGCAACGCAGGCGCTTACAATGGCGTCCTGTTTTCCAGGAGATGCCCATGTCGCTCGATCCCGCCCTGCGTTCCCGCATCGATGCGCTGCTGCAGCAGCATCGCGTGGTGCTGTTCATGAAGGGCGTCCCCGGCGCGCCGCAATGCGGCTTTTCGGCCAAGGCCACGGGCATTCTCGACGGTCTGGGCGTGCCGTTCCACGGCGTCAACGTGCTGGCCGACCAGGACATCCGCGAAGGCATCAAGGCCTACGGCAACTGGCCGACGATCCCGCAGCTGTACGTGGCCGGCGAGCTGATCGGCGGCAGCGACATCATCGAGGGCCTGCTCAATTCCGGCGAGCTGCATGGCCTGCTCGACCTGGCCCCGCCGGACCGCAGCGTGCCGCAGATCGGCATCACGCCCGCCGCCGCCGACGCGATCCGCAGCGCCATGGCCGATGCCGATCCGTCGCTCGCGCTGCACCTGTCGGTCGACAGCCGCTTCAACGCGCAGTTTGCGCTCAAGCCCGCGCAGGGCAACGAGATCGTCGCCGAGGCCGCCGGCATCCGCGTGCTGTTCGATCTGGCCAGCGCACCGCGCGCCAAGGGCATCGAGATCGACTGGGTCGACGACGTGCGCGGCGCCGGCCTCACCATCCGCAATCCGAACGCGCCGCCGGCGGTGAAATCGCTGTCGGTGCAGGACCTGCACGACAGGATCATTGCCGGCACCATCGATGTGATCGACGTGCGTCCGGCGGACGCGCGCGCCATCGCGCCGTTTCCGCAGCCGCACGATGTGCTCGACGAAGACTCGCGCGAGCGGCTCGAAGCACTGCCCAAGGACCTTCCGATCGCGTTCCTGTGCCATCACGGCAATTCCAGCCGGCAGGCGGCCGAGCATTTCCGCCAGCTGGGATTCCACGACATTTCGAATGTGGAAGGCGGCATCGATGCATGGTCGCTGCACGTCGACCCGCGCGTGCCGCGCTACTGAGCGCGCGCGGCGCGGGCCGTTCGATTGAAACATCTTGTGCCAATTCCCCGCACGGACGCGGCGAAGATGCACCGCCGGCTTGACGGGCGATGCGCGCGGAGCGAGTGTGGGGAAACCTCCCGCTCGCACGGCGGAACGCGTGCCGGAGGCAGGCGTTTCATGGTGTGGTTGGTTGCATGAGCTGATCGGTTTTTCGTTCGCGGTGACACGGTGCGCAGAACGCCGGCCCGGCGGACGACGGTCCACAGGGAGGGCTCATCGGATGAAGAGCGGACGGTTTCTTGCGGCAATGATGTGTGCCGGCGTGCTTGCCGGTTGCGGCGGACGCGCCGACCAGGCCGCGACGGCCTGCGAGGCGGCGGTCGCGGAGCGCCTGCCGGGCGAACAGTACGCGGTGGATCGCCCCGCGCTGGTAGCCTCGGCGCGCGAAGAGGAGGAGGACGTCCTCCTGCTGAAGTCGGGCATCGTGTTCAAGCCCGGCCTGCCCGGCGAGTACCGGCAGCAGCTCGAATGCAAGGTGCGTTTCGGCGGCGATGCGCCGGCCGTGATCGCGCTGGCGTTCGTCTACTGACCCGACACCGACCGCACCGACGGCAGCGGGGCCGCGAACGCGCGGACCGGGTCAGTGCAGCGTCGGCGCCCCGTGGCAGCGCTTGAATTTCTTGCCGCTGCCGCAGGGGCACAGCTCGTTGCGTCCGGGCGTTTCCTCGCGCCGCGCCGGCGTGCGCGGCGTGGCCTCGTGCAGGCGTTGCAGGTTGAGGTCGTGCAGGATGTACGGCAGCTCGCCGACGATCTCCATGCGCTCGCGGAAGGTCAGCGGTTCGGCGTCGGCGGCATCGAACAGCGCCTCGTCGACGCTGTCCGGATCCTCCGGCTCGTCGTCGGGCGCGAGCTGCACGGTGGCGGCGGCGTCGAGGCTGTCGGCGTGCGTGTGCTCGTCGTCCTCTTCGGGTTCGGGCAGCAGCGCGAAGATGTCGTTGATGTCCTCGCTGATCTGCTCGTTCTGCGCGATGCGCGCTTCCCATTCGTCCTCGCGCAGGCCGAATGCGATCATGAATCCCACCGCCCACGCCGCGCCGACGGGAAAATCGTGGTCGTCGTTCCAGCTGTCGGGATCGGATTCGTCGATATCCGTGGGCAGCGCGACCAGCGGCACGGCGACGTCGCGCTCGGTCTCCGGATCGTTGACGACGCGGCGCGCGATGTCGTTCCACAGCCCCATCAGCAGATCGAGCGCGTCCTGCGCGGCCTCGACGCTTTCCCACTCGTGGTCCTGGCCCCAGACGTAGGGCAGCAGCTCGCCCGGCATCACGGTCTCGCCCGGGCCGACGATGGCGGCGCTGAACAGGCCGTGCACGGCTTCGAGCGGCAGGCCGCCCGCCGGCAATGCCTGCTGGATCAGCAGCATTTCCAGGCGCTCGATGGCGGCGTCGTCGAACGTGGCGGGCTTGGGCGTGGGAGGCTGGATCGCGGGCATCGGATCAATAGGCAAAGTCGCGGAACACCGGATCGACGCTACCGCCCCATGCCGTCCGATACAAGTCCAGCTTGCGTTCCGCCGGCGTTTCGTTCGCGAGCGCGAACTCGATCAGCGGTTCGAGGAACACCGCTTCGTCCACGCCGCTGGCGTTGAGACGCGCGCGCCGCTTCAGTCCGGCGCCGGCGATCTTCAGCGCCTCGATCGCAAGCTCGCGCAGCGTGGCGTCGCGGAACGGCAGCTTGAAGCCGTGCTTCGGCACGCCGTCGCGCAGCGCATGGCGTTCGGCGAGCGAAAAATCCTTCACCAGATCCCAGGCCGCGTCGAGCGCGGCGTCGTCGTAGAGCAGGCCGACCCACAGCGCCGGCAGCGCGCAGAGCCGGTTCCACGGACCACCGTCGGCGCCGCGCATTTCGAGGAATTTCTTGAGCCGCACTTCCGGGAACGCGGTGGTCATGTGGTCGTTCCAGTCCGCGAGCGTGGGTGTCTCGCCCGGCAGCACGGCGAGCTTGCCCGCGAGGAAGTCGCGGAAGCTGTGGCCGGCCGCGTCGATGTAGTTGCCGTCGCGGTAGACGAAGTACATCGGCACATCGAGCAGGTAGTCGACGTAGCGCTCGAACGAGAAGCCGTCCTCGAAGACGAAATCGAGCATGCCGGTGCGATCGGCATCGGTGTCGGTCCAGATGTGCGAGCGGTAGCTCAGATAGCCGTTCGGCTTGCCCTCGGTGAACGGCGAATCGGCGAACAGCGCGGTGGCGATCGGCTGCAGCGCGAGCGACACGCGGAACTTCTTCACCATGTCGGCTTCGGAGGCGAAGTCGAGATTGACCTGCACGGTGCAGGTGCGCGTCATCATGTCGAGCCCGAGTCCGCCGACCTTCGGCATGTAGTCGCGCATGATCCGGTAGCGGCCCTTCGGCATCCACGGCATGTCGGCACGTGCCCACTTGGGCTGGAAGCCCATGCCGAGGAAGCCGATGCCCAGTTCGTCCGAGACCGTCTTGACCTCGCGCAGGTGCGAGGTGGTTTCGCAGCACGTATCGTGGATGGTCTGGAGCGGTGCGCCGGACAGTTCCAGCTGGCCGGCGGGCTCCAGCGACACGGACGCGTTGTCGCGCGTGAGTGCGATCACCCGGCCCTGCTCCAGCACCGGCGCCCAGCCGAACCGCGTGAGGCCGTTGAGCATCGCCTCGATGCCCTGCGGGCCGTCGTACGTCAGCGGCCGCAGATCATCGAGGCGGAAGCCGAACTTCTCGTGCTCGGTGCCGATGCGCCACGCCTCGCGCGGCTTGTTGCCCGACGACAGCGCTTCGACGAGCGCGGCGCGATTTTCGATCGGAACCTGTTTCGCGGGGCTGGGACCGGACATGCGCACCTCGTCGTGGAAGATGCAGCATGTGGGGACGGGCGGGTGCTTCGCAAGTCGCGCGCGACGCGTCCCGGCGCGCGGCTTGGGCTCAGGTCTCGTTCTCGGCGCGCGCGCTCACCTGCACCTGCGCGTCGGCGTCCACGCTCACCGTCAACACGATCGGCCGGCAGCACACCTGGCAATCCTCGATGTAGCGCTGGTGGTCGACCGAGCCGTCGAGCGCGATGTCGATCGACTCGCCGCAGTACGGGCACTGGATAGCGTGGAAGGTGAGCACGGGCCGCTCCGCGGGACGGGGGGGCCGCCAGAATAGTCGGTCGGCGCGCGCAGGCCGGGCGCCGCATGAACGGCAGCGCGCCGTGGCCGGCGCATCGGCGCGTGGCTGGTGTAAAACGCAGTGGCGCTGCCGGCATCGCCCGCGCCGCCGCACCCGCGCCGCGTCCGCAGCACGCCACCGGTTCCACGCCATCCACCCCACGGGAGAAAACCGATGACACGCACCCCGCTCCTGCTTGCCCTGCTCGCCGCAGGCGCAAGCCCGCTCGCCTCCGCCGCCGACGAATCGGACAAGACCGCACCGCCGGCCACTCCCGCGCCGTTCGTGGCCACCGAGCTTGCGCAGTTCGCCGAACCGTGGGCGATGACCTTCCTGCCCGACGGCAGCCTGCTGGTCACCGAGAAGGCCGGCAAACTCAAGCGCTACGGCAAGGACGGCCGCATCGGCGAGGTGAGCGGCGTGCCGCGGGTGGCGTATCGCGGCCAGGGCGGCCTCGGCGATGTGGTCCTGCATCCGAAGTTCGCCGACAACGGCCTGGTGTACCTCAGCTACGCGGAACTCGACGCCAGCGGCGAACGCGACGACGACGGCAAGCGCGGCGCAGCGGTGGCGCGCGCGCACCTGGTGCTCGACGACGCCGGTGGCGGCGCGCTGTCCGACATCGAGGTGATCTGGCGCCAGACGCCGAAGGTCGACGGCGCCGGCCACTACAGCCATCGCATCGCGTTCGCACCCGACGGCCACCTGTTCATCAGCTCCGGCGAGCGGCAGAAGTTCGATCCCGCGCAGGACATGCAGATGAACCTCGGCAAGATCATCCGACTCAACGACGACGGCAGCGTGCCGGCCGACAATCCCTACCAGGACGACGGCGAGCTTGCGAAGACGTTCTGGAGCATCGGCCACCGCAACGTGCTGGGCCTTGCCTTCGACGCGCAGGGCCGGCTCTGGGAACACGAGATGGGCCCGCAGGGCGGCGACGAACTGAATCTCATCGCGCGCGGCAGGAATTACGGCTACCCCATCGTCTCCAACGGCAGCCACTACGACAACCGCGACATTCCCGACCACGACACCCGGCCCGAATTCGAGGCGCCGAAGGCCTGGTGGACACCCGTAATCTCGCCCGCGGGCCTGGTGATCTATTCCGGCGACGTGTTCCCCGAGTGGAAGGGCGATGCCTTCATCGGCGGCCTGTCGTCGAAGGCGCTGGTGCGGATCGAATTCGACGGCGACAACGCACGCGAGGCGGCGCGCTACGACATGGGCCAGCGCATCCGCGAAGTCGAGCAGTCGCCGGACGGCGGCCTGTGGCTGCTGGAAGACGGCACCAAGGGCAGCGGCGGACGCCTGCTCAAGCTCGAACCGAAGGCCGCCGCGCCCGCCGCATGACGCTGCGCGCCGTCTTCCTCGACCATGCCTCGCTCGACCTCGGCGATCTGGACCTCGCCGGGCTGCGCGAGGCGGCCGGCGACCTGACCCTGCATCCGCACACCGATGCGCGCGACACCATCGCGCGCATCGCCGGCGCGGACGTGGTGCTGACCAACAAGGTGGTGCTCGATGCCGCGGCGATCGCCACGGCGCCGGATCTGAAGCTGATCCTGGTCACCGCCACCGGCACCAACAATGTCGACCTCGATGCGGCGCGTGCGTGCGGCATTGTCGTGTGCAACTGCCGCGGCTACGGCACCGCGTCCGTGGCGCAGCACGCGCTGCTGCTCATGCTCGCGCTGCGCACCCGCTTCCTCGCCTACCAGCAGGACGTGCGCGACGGCGCATGGCAGCGCGCGGACATGTTCTGCCTGATGCAGCGGCCGATCGGCGAGTTGGCCGGGCAGACGCTCGGCATCCTCGGCTACGGCACGCTCGGCCGCGCCGTCGCGCGGCTGGGCGAAGCCTTCGGCATGACGGTGCGCATCGGTCAGCTTCCCGGCCGGCCGCCGCATCCGGACTCGCTGCCGTTCGACGACCTGCTCGGCACCGCCGACATCGTGAGCCTGCACTGCCCGCTGACCGACGGCACCCGCCACCTGATCGATGCCGCCGCGCTCGCGCGCATGAAACCGACGGCGCTGCTGATCAACACCGCGCGCGGCGGCCTCGTCGACGAACAGGCGCTTGCCGACGCGCTGCGCGCCGGTCGTCTCGGCGGCGCCGGAGTCGACGTGCTTTCGACGGAACCGCCACGCGACGGCAACCCGCTGCTCGCAGCCGACATCCCGAACCTCATCGTCACCCCGCACAACGCCTGGGCGAGCCGGCAGGCGCGGCAGCGGCTGCTGGACCAGACCGTCGAAAACCTGCGTGCGTTTCTCGCTGGAGCACCGACGCGCCGCGTTCCCTGAGCCAGTCAGGGCCCATGGAGCGCGCTTCGGGCACCTTGATGCCGTGCCGCGCCCAGCGGCTGGAACAAATGATCCTCTGCCGATAGACACCGCGTACGCCAAGGCATGGCGCGCATTCCTGCACGCCATTTGCCCGAACGCAGCAGGAAACCCCATGAAAAGAAGCCATTGTCTTGCAGCCATCCTTTTGGCCGGACTGCCGTGTGTCGCTGCGGCGGACACTTTCCCGCCCGGCCACCTGGATCCGGTGTTCGGTGCCGACGGCCGCCGCACGGTGCCGGTCGTTCTCGATGTCACTGCGCCCAACGCCATTGCGACCGTGGCGGACCCGCTGGGACGGCTGTATTCGGTCGGAACCTTCCTGTCGCCGCAAGCCTACTCGATCGCAATCACGCGCCTGACGCAGGACGGCGACGTCGACACGGGGTTCGGCACCAACGGCGTCGTGACCCGCACCGTGGGCACCGCGCCCGCGATCGCGCACGATGCCGTCTTCGATCCGCAGGGCCGGCTGATCGTGGTCGGAGAGACCTCCGTCAACGGAGTGAACAACTTCTTCGCGTGCCGATTCAATGCGGACGGAACCGCGGACAACACCTTCGGCGTTGCGAACACGCCGGGTTGCGTCAGGACATTCGTCGGACAGGGAGCCACCGCCGAAGCCGTGGTGGTCCAGGCATGTGCGCCCGCGCAGCAATGCGTGGACGATCAACGCCTGGTGCTGGCAGGCGCTGCTTCCCTCAACGGAAAGTCGCTGGGGCTGTTGGTCGCACTGGAGTCGGACGGAACCGTCATCGATTCGAACTTCGGTGTTGGGGGGATCAACTTCATCCCGAGCAACGTAATCTCCCAGCCGACCCGTTTTTTCGACGTGGCAACCAACGCGGCCGGAGAACTGGTGGCGGTGGGCTACGTCGAACTTGCGAACGCCGACCGGGACTTTCTCGCGTTTCGGCTGGATCCCGATGGCGTGGCCGAATCCTCTTTCAGTGGCGATGGCGTAAGGACGGCCTCGTTCGACCTCGACAACGTTCAAAAGGTCGACGAGGCGCACGCCGTGCATCTGTTCGACGATGGGTCCATGCTGCTGGCCGGTCAAGCCCAGACCGGACTGTTGACCCATCGCGCAGCCATTCTCAAGCTGGACGCCGCGGGTATCGGCGATGGTCTGTTTGCGGGCGGGGGGGATGGCGTGCCGGACGGGGTGGGTCAGGTGTCCTACGATGTCTGCGGCGACACCTGCGAGATGCAGGTACGCGATCTCGCGGTGCTGCCGAACGGCCGAATCCTCCTCGCCGGTTCGATCGCCGAAGGCGTCGCGGGCGACACCAATCTCGATCTTGCGCGCAAGTCCGACATGTTTGCGCTCCGTCTCAAGCCGGACGGTTCGCCGGATGCGAGCTTCCGCTCCGACGGGTCCGACGTGCCGGGCCTTGCCACGGTGCCGTTCGATCTGGTCGATGGCCAATCGCAGGATGTCGCTTCCAGTCTCGTCCTGCAGGCAGATCGTGTGGTCCTGGGCGGCTTTGCCGCAGCGCCGGACGCCAACGACGACGGGTTCGAAGACTATCGGTTTGCGTTCGCGCGCCTGGGCAACGGCGGGCTGATCTTCGCCGACGGCTTCGAAGAATAGGATCGACGCGTTGGAATGAAGCCGGCGGCCGTTCGGCCGCCGGCGACGGCCCCGCCCGCACACGCTGCGACCTGAAGATGTCTTCGAGGCGCGCCGATCGCCGTCACGGGGATGTCGTTGGGAGGACCGAGGCTGGAATCCGCTTTACGTCGCAAATGGTGCGGCGCCATCGATCGTCTGCCAATGACCGGCAGGAAGGTTCCCCAGCGCCACCCCGCCGATACGCGATCGGTGCAGCGCTTGCACATGATTGCCTGTGGCCGCAAACATGCGCCGCACCTGGTGGTAGCGGCCTTCGGTCAGCGTCAGGGTCGCGTGACGGGCGTCATGGACCTGCAGGCGTGCGGGCGCGAGCGGCGTGGTGTCCGATTCGAGCTGCAGGGTGCCGCTGGCGAAGAGATCGGCCTCGTCGCCGCGCAGATCCTGCGCGAGCGTCACCTCGTAGTCTTTTTCAATCCGCGCCTTCGGCGAGATGATCCGGTGCAGCAGCGCGCCGTCGTCGGTGAACAGCAGCAGGCCGCTGGTGTCGCGGTCGAGGCGGCCGACCGGCGAGAGCAACGGGTTCCGCAGGCGGAAGCGCGACGGCAGCAGGTCGTAGACGATGCGGCCGGGGTCTTTCGTCGAGCAGGTGTAGCCGACCGGCTTGTGCAGCATCAGCAGGAGCCCGGGCGCGGGATCGAGCGGCTCGCCGTCGATGCGGATGCTGTCGTGGTCGAGCGAATCGTCTGCGTACAGCACCTCGCCCGCCGCATCGGTGATGCGGCCTTCGCGGAACAGCGCGGCGACCTGCTTGCGGCTGCCGTAGCCGAGGTTGGCGATGTGC
The DNA here is from genome assembly GCF_014202825.1 of Chiayiivirga flava. Taxonomy (GTDB): domain Bacteria; phylum Pseudomonadota; class Gammaproteobacteria; order Xanthomonadales; family Xanthomonadaceae; genus Chiayiivirga; species Chiayiivirga flava. Next base: position 181,639 of record NZ_JACHHP010000005.1, read on the forward strand.
TTGACGAGTTTCACTGCGGCCTCGGCTGATGCGTTGCACGCGCGGGTGTCGGGATGTGCGGCGTCGTTCTCATGCTGCCGCCACCGCCTCGATCACCTTGAAGCCGTCGCGTTGCGCATGCGTGGTCACGCGCGCAAAGCGGGCGGCGAGCGTCTGTTCGTACGGCAGGTGGCGGTTGGCGACAAGCCAGAAACGACCGCCCGGACGCAACGCATCGGCGGCCGCGGCGATGAAGTCGCGTCCGATGTCCGGCCGTGCGTCGCGTGCGCTGGCGTGGAACGGCGGGTTGCTGACGATGGCGTCGTAACGCGACGGCAGACCGGCCGTCACGTCGTGCCAGTGGTACGCGAGCGCTGCGGCGTGCCTGGCCGCAAGGTTGCGCTGCGCGAGTGCGAGTGCGCGCGCGTCGCCCTCGAACAGGTCGAGCGCGGTGACGGCGCGATTGCGGCGCAGCACGGCGTCGGCAAGAAAGCCCCAGCCCGCGCCGAGGTCGGCGACGTGGCCGGCCAGGTCGGTCGGCAGATGCTCGGCAAGCAGCGCGGACGCGGCATCGACACGATCCCACGCGAACACCCCCGGCCGGCTGACGAAGCGGCCGTCGAGGATCGGCTGCGGTGCGTCGAGCTGCAGCCAGGCCTCGAGCAACGCCGGGGCGTGCGCGTCGGCCGGCAGCGGCGCGGTCCACAGCACGCGGGCATGGTGCTTGGTGCGCACGTCCACCGTGCCCGCGAGCTGCGCAAGATCGCCCTGCGCCGCCCTGGCGCCTTCGCTGTTGGCCACGCAGACCACCACGCGCCCGCCCGGCGTCGCACGCGCCACCGCACGCGCCAGCAGCGTGCGCGCCTGTTCGCGCTGGCGCGGCGGCAGCACGAGCACCAGGGCATCGCCGGCGGCGCGGTCGGCGACGGCATCGTCCTGCGGCGGCACGACATGCAGGCCGCCGCGTTCCAGCACCTCGGCCAGCGGCCTGAACGGTTGTTCGCAGGTCAGCGCATGCAGCGCAAACCGCCGCAGCGGCCAGCCGTCGCGCGCGCCGAGGAATCGAATGCGGCCCGGCGGCCACGCGAGATTGCCCTCGGCGAAGGGCAGCAGCAGCGTTTCGAGCACGGGATCGGAGGCGGAAGGCATCGTGCGAGTATAGAAGCCGGACGCAGGGCGCCGGCGTCAGCGCACGGAGGCGTCGCCGCTGGCAGACGCATCGCGTCCCGCGTGTGCGCTCCACGCCACGCCCGCGAGCAGCAATGCAATCGCCGCCGCCTGGCTCCAGTGCGGATCGCCGCGGCCGACGAGCAGCAAGGACAGCGTCGACAGCAGCGGCGCGGCATACGACAGCGTGCCGAGCAGCGCGAGATCGCCGGATTTGGTGCCCCGATCCCACAGCAGGAACGCGGCGCCCGTCGGTCCGAGCCCCATCGCCACGAGCGCGAGCCACTGGCCCGGTGTCGGCAGCGCCGGCCTCTCGATCGCGTGGTGCGTCGCCCAGGCGATCGCCGCGACCGCCAGGCACACGCCGACGATGGCCGCGCTCGGCACCTGCGCGTACCGCCGGTTCAGCACCGAGTACAGCGCCCACAACACCGCCGCCGTCAGCGCCGCTGCGTAGCCGCCGACGAACTCCCAGCGCAGCGCCAGCCCCTGCCCGCGCGTCACCAGCAACAGCACGCCGGCAAACGCAAGCGCCGTGCCCGCGAGCTGCCCCGCACGCAACCGCGCGCGCAACAGCAGCGCGGCGAACAGCACGATCAGCGACGGCCACAGATAGTTGATCAGGTTCACCTCGATGGCCGGCGCGTGCCGGAACGCCACCAGATACAGCGCGTGGTAGCCGAACAGCGCCACCAGCGCCAGCGCGAACGCCGGCCACGGCTGGCGCAGCACGCGAAGACCATCCGGCCCGCCGCGCACCCGCAGCCAGACCACGCCGGCCAGGCCGGCAATGCCGAAGCACGTGGCCAGCACCTGGAACGGCGGCAGCGACGCGGTGAGCGTGGTCAGCAACGCCAGCGACGACCACAGCACGATGGCGGCGATGCCGGCCCATGTAGCGGCGACACGGGATGGGCTGGGCATGGATGACACACCGAGGGATGAACGCAGGCAACTGTAGACAACCGCCGTAGCGGCGTCGATGCGCCGCGAGTAAGCGGCGCTGCGTACGCCCGTGCGAACCGGCGGGAATTCCTGTCACGCACGCGCTTGCGCCGTGCAGCCAGACCGCGCCGATTCACCCACAACTCCATAAAAAAGGACAACGACATGCATCTCTTGAAACTGAGTGTCACCGTCGCACTGGCGCTGGCCGCCGGCCATGCCGGCGCGGCCACCGTCACGCTCGACCCGCACGGCCTCGGCCAGGGTCTGCTGTTTCCGTATTTCACCACCCACAACGGCCACAGCACGCTGCTGACGGTGCAGAACACCACTGCGCAGGGCAAGGCGCTGAAGGTGCGCGTGCTCGAATCGAAGGACGGGTTCGAAACCCTCACGTTCAACCTCTACCTTCCCGGCTTCGCCAAATGGAGCGGCGCGCTGACGCAGGCGGACGGTGCGCCCGACGCGCCGGCTTCGCTATTGCCGAGCAGCCCGGCGGTCGGTTGTACGACGCCGGCGATGCCGGCCGGCGGCTTCGAACTGCGGCCCTACTCCCTCGATGACGCGCAGCCGGCGGCCAACCTGCGCACGCGCGAGGGGTATGTCGAAGTCGTCGAGATGGGCACGCTCAGCGCCGAGCTGGCGCAGCTTGCGCGCGATCCCACGCAGGCCAACTGCAACGTCTTCACCCAGCGCACCGTGCAGGACGGCATCTGGAGCACGGAACCGAATGCCGATATCGGCGCACCGGCCGGCCGCCTGCGCGGCAGCGCGACGGTGCTGGACGTTGCGGCAGGCACGGCGTTTTCGTACGCCGCGCCTGCGTTCGGCGGACTGGCGTCCGCCGCGCGGCACACCGGTCTTGCGGTATCCGAGCAGGGCATCGCCTACATCGACACGCGACCTGCTCTGACCGACATCGTCGTGGCGTCGGACGAGACGATCGACGTCACGGTACACAACCCGGACGGCGTACCGACCACGTTGCAGTACGGCGCCGACGAGGGGTTCTATGCCATCAGCGCGCTGCTTGCGACCACAAACACGACCAATGACTACACGGTCTACCCGGGCGTCCGTGCGCGCACCGAATGGGTGGTGAGCTTCCCGACCCGCCACGCGCTGCATCGTGCCTTCTTCTGGCCGGGCACGCCTCCCCCGGGCGCCTTGCTCGCCGCACCGTTCACACGCGATGTCTGCGAAAGCACTGCGCTCGTCGCCTGGAACGAACACGGCGTCAAGCTCGACACGGCCACATCGGTCGATATCTGTGGCGCGGTCGACGTCGTCCAGTTCGGCCTCGACGGCACGCCGGTCAGTGCACAGCTCGCACTGGACGGCGACGCGGTGATCGACGTACCGACACCCATCGGTTCGGCGCGCCTGGACTTCAGCAAGGTCGACGAGCGCACCCGCGCCTTCTTCGGGGACAAGAACGGCAAGTGCGTCGTCGGCCTGCCGGCATGGGTGATGGCGGTGCAGTCGTACGACAACGACAACGCGCAGGAAGGCCGCATCGCGACGTTCCCGGTGTCCAACGTGTCGTCCGGGCCTGTGGAGGTGGTGGACTGCGACACGCTCGATTGATGCAGGGCCGCGCCGGGCAACGGTTCGCCCGGCGCGATTTTCATTCCTTCTGCATGCGCGGTGGCTCCCGCCGCGCAACAGCAGCCGCGAGCGTCGCGACAATGCCCGCGGCATTGTCGCGACGCATCCGCGCAATGGTCTCGCGCAACGCATCGCCGTCGAAGATCGCGCGGCGGTATTCGTCGTAGTGCGCGAGCACGTCACGCACCGTTTCCACCAGCCGGCCATACGGTGCCCACACGATGAAGGGTGCGTACGGCACGGTCTCGCGCAGCGGCACGTCCTCGCTCACCACGACCACGCCGCACAGCAATGCGGGCAGCACGCGCAATTCCTCGAGCGTGTCGTGGTGGTCGGTCTGATGCACGTTCACCAGCACGCGGGTGTCGCGGTACAGCGCGCGCAGGCGCGCCGCATCGAACGTGCGGCGCACGTTGCGCAGCGGCAGGTCGGCCGCGTTAGCCTCGCGCAGGAAACGCGCGCGGCGCGGCTGGGCCGTGTCGGCGAACAGCGTGATCGCGGTGCGCGGGCGCGGCGACTGCGGCGGTTCGAACGGATACAGCAACGGCGCGACGTGCACGACGCGGCGCAGATAGTCCTCGAAATGGCCGCTGCGGCGCAGGTGTTCGATGTTCGCCTGGCTGTAGTCGATCACGACATCGCAGGCCGTCAGCCGGTCGAGATCGGCCACGCGCGCCAGATACCGGCCGCGCCCGTCGGGTAGCGGCACGGCGCCCTCCGGCGCCCCCGCGCTGTCGCGCCCGCCGGGTTTCACCAGGGTGTGCTCGATCTGCAATCCGACGCGAAGCGGACGCTGGCCGCGGGCCGACTGCAGGACGGCGCCGTCGAGCGCCGCATCGAGCGCCACCTCGACTTCCGTATCGATCCCGTGCAGCGCCTCCCGCAGCAGGTCGGCGCAGTAGCGGGTGTATTCGCGGATCTGGATCGGCACGCCGCGCGCGTCCCACAGCAGGCGCGCCGCCCCGACGCGGTCCACGCGTGTGCGCGACAACAGCGATCGCAGCAGGTCCGGCAACGCAGGCATGCGGGCATCGTAGCGCTGCTGCGACGCTGGCGCCCCGTCGCGCGTCCGGCTCAGTCACCGCCACGCGAAGGGAACTCGCCATGCACGCCGTCGTTCAGCTGCCGCCGATGCCGGTGGCCACCGATTACAGCCGGTTCGTCTACGCCCACCCGGACAATCCCGATCTGCAGGTCAAGGTGGTACGCCCCGACGTCCTCGCCGACTACCGCCGCGGCGACGTGCCGTGGCGCAAGCGGCTGCGGCGCATCGGCCCCTACGGCGTGCTGCTGCGCGAGCTGCGCGAATCGCTCGCGGTGCGCTCGCGCCATCCGCAGGACGAGCTGCCCCTGGCGCAGGTGCTCGGCTGCGTCTCGACCAACCTCGGCATGGGCCTGCTGCTGCGCGCCCAGCGCGATGCCGACGGCGCGCTGTCGCCGACGCTGGCACAGGCGCTGCACCGCCCCGACGCCGCACGCCTGGACCTGCCGGCGGCGCTCGACCGGCTGCGCGATGCGCTGCTGCGGTACGGCGTGATCGTCGGCAATCCGAAATTGTCGGGCATCGTGCTGGTCGACGCCGGCAGCACGGCGCAACGCCTGGTGCTGACCGAAGGCTTCGGCGAGAAGAACCTGATCCCGCGCTGCTCGATCAGCGGCCGCTTCAACGCCGCCAACACGCGGCGGCGCTTTGCGCGGCTGCAACTGCAGCTGCGTCGGCGACTGGCGCCGGCCTGAGCGCGCGCCGACCTGCCACGGCGCACCACTGGCGGGAATGCGCGGGGGCGTCTTGCACCTGCGTGCGGCCATTGTCGTGCCGCGCCGATCGCGCGACGATGCACGCTGCCCTCGCGAGATCCGAACGCATGCAGGACGGCCCGGTCATCGTCGACAACCGCGAAGCGCTCGTCTATCTGCTGTCGGAAGCGGCGGAGATCGAGCACGGACTGATGTGCTGCTATCTCTACGCCGCGTGGAGCCTGCGGCGCGAGGCGCCGGAATGGAGCGAAGCCCAGCACGCGGCCGTCGCGCGCTGGCGCGGCGAACTGGTCGGCGTCGCGCGCGAGGAGATGGTGCACCTGGCGCTGGTCTCGAACCTGCTCAACGCCATCGGCGGCGCGGCGCACCTGACGCGACCGAATTTTCCGGTGTGGGAGGGCTACCACCCGACCGGCGTCACGCTCAAGCTGACGCCGTTCGACCGCGCCACGATGGACCATTTCGTCTTCCTCGAACGGCCCGAAAACGCCACCGATGCCGACGGCGACGGTTTCGATCCCGGCGCGTTTTTTCCGCGTCCGCTGCCGGCCGGGCGGCTGGTGCCGACGGCGCAGGATTTCGCCACCGTCGGCCACCTGTACCGCGGCATTGCCGACGGCCTGGCGGCACTGTGCGCGAAGCTCGGGCCGCAGGCGCTGTTCATCGGAGACCCGGCGCTGCAGCTCGACGCACGCGACCTCGGTCTTGCCGACGTGGTACGCGTGGTGGATCTGTCCAGCGCGCGGGCTGCGCTGGACATCATCGTCACCCAGGGCGAAGGCCTGCAGCAGTGCGACGGGCACTCGCACTACCGGCGCTTCGTCTCGGTGCGCGACGAGTTCGTCCGCTGCAGCGGTGAGGATCCGCGCTTCGTCGCGGCATGGCCGTGCGCGGTCAACCCGGTGATGCGTGCGCCCGGCAACCCGCGCGAGCGGGTGCACGTGGTGCTGGAGCCGGCCGCGTCGCTGCTGGATCTTGCCAACGCGCTCTACGCGCTGTCGCTGCGCACGCTGGCGGCGCTGATGTCGCCGCACGGCGTCGACCCGGCCCCGCGCGCCGCGCTGGCGCGGCTCACCGCCGACAGCATGCGCTGGCTCTCGCCGCTGGCCGAACGGCTGGCCGAGTTGCCGGCCAACGACGCACACCCGGGCGTGCACGCCGGCATGACCTTCACGATGTCGCGCTCGCTGCGCATGGTGCCCGACCGCGACGCCGCGCTGCTGGGCCTGGCGGAGGCCTGCGACCTCATCGCCGATCGCGCACGCTCGCTCGCCGACGCCGCGCCCGGCGTGCTGCCGGGCCTCGGCGCCGCGATGCGGGGCCACTGCGAGAGCCTGCATGCCCTCGCGCAGCCGCCGCGCACTGCGCCGCGCGCGCCGACGGACAACGCGTCGGCCACCCTCGCCTCCGTGAAGGCGGCGACGTTGAACGCGGCGCAGCCGCGCGCTGCACCCGCGCCGAAACAGGCCGAAGGCTTCTGCGGCGGCGCCCACCGTGCGGACGCGACGGCGCAGGACGCGCCGTCCGCGCCGCTGGTGCAGAGCGCGCGCGGCAGCGGCGTCGACATCCACTTCGAGAGCCGCCGCTGCATCCATGCGCGGCATTGCGTGCTCGGCGCGCCGCGCGTGTTCCTCGCCAACACGCCGGGCGAGTGGATCGTGCCCGATGCGATGCCGGCGGAGGAACTCGTGGCGGTGGCGCGCGCGTGCCCGTCCGGCGCGATCACCTACACCCGGCACGACGGCGGCGCCGAGGAGTCGGCGCCCGAGGTGAACACGCTGCGCGTGCGCGAGGACGGCCCGCTCGCGCTGCTCGCGGCCCTGCGCATCGCCGGCGAAGCGCCGCGCCTGCGCGCCACGCTGTGCCGCTGCGGACAATCGGCGAACAAGCCGTTCTGCGACGGCTCGCACGCCACCGCCGGCTTCCGCGCCAGCGGCGAACGGCCCACGATCTCGGCCGATCCGCTGCCGCAGCGCGACGGCACGCTCGACGTGCGCCCCACGCGCAACGGCCCGCTCGACGTGCGCGGCAACCTGGAAATCTGCACCGGCACCGGCCGCACCGTACTGCGCACCGTGGCCGCCAAGCTGTGCCGCTGCGGCCACTCGGGCGACAAGCCGTTCTGCGACGGCTCGCACGCACGCGTGGGTTTCGTCGCGGACGGCGAATAACGCGCGATCGTCCTCGACCGCGCGGCGCCGCGTCAGTCCACCGGCAACAGGGTGCGCAGTTCCAGCGCCCGCGCGGCGGTTTCGCGCAGCATGCACTCGGTCGCGGACACCCGTGCGAGCGTGCCGCCGTCGGGGTCGGCGTAGAAGCCGCAGTTGGCATCGCGATAGGCGATCCACGCACGCTGCACGGCCTGAAGCTGCGTCCGCCGCTCGGCCGGCAGCGCGGCACGCAGCGCTGCATAGGCCGCGTTGAGCGCCGCGTCCTGCAGCGCGTGCTCGTTGCCGATGCAGTCGATCATCGACGCGGTGACGCCGCCGGACGCGTCCATGCACGCGGAGTACGCGGCCGAATAGTCGGTGTCGCGCGCCTGCACGGACGCGGCCGACAGGGCCGCGACGACAAGCCAGGCCAGTTTCATCGCAGCACTCCGACGCGTTGGGGCCTGCAGCTTCGAAGCTTTTGCGCGCGACGGCAACAAGACGGTGCGCCGCCGCGGCATGCGGGTACTGCTACTGCGTCGTTTCCTGTAGCTGCAGCCGCGGCCGCGGCGCGCGGCTCGGAAACGCGTGCCGCAGGATGCGCCACACCACCTGCCCGAACTGCCGCGGCAGCGAGCCGGTGTTGTAGTGCTGCCCGTAGCGCGCGCAGATGGCGCGCACGTGCACCGCCAGACCGGCGTAGCGGTTGGCCGGCACGTCGGGGAAGAAGTGGTGCTCGATCTGGTGGCTGAGGTTGCCCGACAGCAGGTTCAGCAGCCGGCCGCCGGCGAGATTCGACGAGCCGCGCAGCTGGCGCACGTACCAGGCGCCGCGCGACTCGCCCTTCACCGAGTCCTTCGGAAAGGTTTCGGCATCGGCGGTGAAGTGGCCGCAGAAGATGATGAGCCAGGTCCACAGGTTGCGCAGCACGTTGGCGGTGAGATTGCCGAGCAGCACCGGCAGGAAGAACGGCCCGGCCAGCAGCGGAAACAGCACGTAATCCTTGCCGATCTGGCGTGCCATCTTGCGGCCCACCGGGCGGAACTGTTCGCGCAGCACGGCGGTTTTTGTCTTGCCGGCAAACCAGCGCCCGAGCCGCAATTCCTGGATCGCGATGCCCCATTCGAACAGGATCGCGAACACCACCGCCACGAGCGGCTGGAACAGGTAGAACGGCTTCCAGCGCTGCTCGGGGAACAGCCGCAGCAGGCCGTAACCGATGTCGTCGTCCATGCCGCGCACGTTGGTCCAGGTGTGGTGGCTGTAGTTGTGCGTCTTGCGCCAGTTGTCGCTGGTGCCGGCGATGTCCCATTCGTAGGTGCGGCCGTCGAGTGCGGGATCGCGCATCCAGTCGTACTGGCCGTGCATGACGTTGTGGCCGAGCTCCATGTTCTCCAGGATCTTCGACAGCGCCAGCAGCAGCACGCCGGGCACCCACGCGAACAGCACCACGGGATGGAACGCACCGACCACGGCCGCGAGCCAGAGCAGCGCGCGTCCGGCCGCGCCGGTGTAGCGCACCGCGGCGACGACGGCGCGAATGTAGTCGGCGTCGCGCTGGCCGAGATCGGCCAGCGTGCTGTCGCGCAGGGCGTCGAGTTCGGTGGCGAAGCCGTGGAGTTCGGCGGCGGACAGCGGGCGGCTGCGGGACATGGCGGGCATCAGAGATCCAAGACGAGGTCGGTGCTCGCGGCGTTCACGCACAGGCGCAGCGCGGACGCAGGTTCGCTGTCGTGTTCGCCGGTACGCAGGTGGCGCGTGGTACCGGCGGCCTTGCCGCAGGCGCAGGTGTTGCAGATGCCCATGCGGCAGCCCGAGGGCGGCTGTAGTCCGTTGGCCTCGAGCGCGGCGAGCAGGCTCGTGCCGCGCGCTAGCGCCAGCGTGCGTCCGCTGCGCGCGAGCGTGACGGCGACGGTGCCCGACGCCGCGAACGCGACGGCCGGCGCGGTGAAGGCGTCGGCGACGAAGCCCGCGGCACGCGGCGCAAGCATCGCCCGCGCACGCTCCACGAAGCCGTCCGGGCCGCAGGCGAACACGTGCGTGGCCGTGGTGCAGTGCGCGGCCACGTGGTGGTCGTCGAGCCGGCCTTCGGCCTCGTCCGGCAGCGACGCAGGCTCGCCGGTCAGCACGAAGCGCACCTCGATCGTCGCGTGCTGCCGCGCAAGCGCGCGCAGTTCGTCCGCAAAGCAGAATTCCTCGCGCCGACGTGCCCAGTACACCAGTGTCGCGGGCCCGGCGTACCGCTGCGCGGCGTGCGCACGCAGCATCGCCATCAGCGGCGTGATGCCACTGCCGGCGGCAAGCAGCAGCACGGGCGCGGAGTCCGGCGGCAGGCACATCGCGCCGAAGGCGGGGCCGAGTTCGACCACGTCACCCACCCGCGCGTTGCGGCACAGGTGCGTGCTGACGCGTCCGCCATCGACCGCCTTGACCGTCAGCTCCAGCTGCCCCGCGCCGATGGCGCTCGGGCTGTACGGACGCACGAAGCGGCGTCCGTCGATCTCGACGGTTACGTTCACATGCTGCCCCGGCGCGCAGCCGCGCCAGTGGCGATTGGGGCGCAGCACCAGTGTCGCGGCGCCGGCTGCGGCCGAAACGATACGTTCGATGCGCGCCAGCGGCCGGTCCCACGTCCACGTGCGCGACACGCGCGCGGCCCAGAAATCGAACAGCGCGGGACTGGCGACGCTCCCGATCACCTCGCGCAGCGCGCTCCGCGGCGAATGTGCGGGTCTCGGAGCGGGAGCGGAAACGGGCTGGTGCTGCGGCTTCATGGCGCCAGTATACACATGAGAGGACGAACGTCTATACAAGTGTATATTCGCCTGCGCGGTATGATCCGGGAAACGAGCACCCGCCCTTGAGCCCGAAGCCCTCCGCCTCCTCCGTGCCGGCCCGCAAGGCCGCGATCTCGCGCAGCGACCTGCTCGCCGCCGCGCTGCGCCTGCTCGGTCCGCACCGCAGCGTCTCCAGCCTGAGCCTGCGCGAGGTCGCGCGCGAGGCCGGCATCGCGCCCAACAGCTTCTACCGCCAGTTCCGCGACATCGACGAACTCGCGGTCGCGCTGATCGACCTCGCCGGGCAATCGCTGCGCAAGATCGTCGGCGCCGCGCGCCAGCGGGCGTCGAACGAAGGCATCGTGCGCAGCTCGGTCGAGACCTTCATGGAACAGGTCCGCGCCGACGACCGCCTGCTGCACGTGCTGCTGCGCGAAGGCACGGTGGGTTCGGACGCCTTCAAGCGTGCCGTCGATCGCGAACTGACCTTTTTCGAGGACGAACTGCGCGCCGACCTCATCCGCCTGGCCGCGCGCCACGACGAAACCCTCGACGACCCCGACCTCGTCGCGCGCGCGATCACCCGCCTGGTGTTCGCGATGGGCGCCACGGCGCTGGACCTGCCGCCCGAGCGGGACCCCGAACTGGTCACCGAGCTCGCGAAGATGGTGCGCATGATCATCGCCGGCGCACGCAGGAGCGCGGCGGCCTGACGCGGTCGTTCCGTGCGCTCAGGCCGCGCCGGCGGCCTTGCGCCACTCCATGATCAGGAAGTTCGGCACGCGGCGATACCGCCGCGCCTTGTCGTCGTCCACGCCCACGGGCGCGGGCTCGGAGAAGTGCCGCAATTCGAAGCCCGCGTCGAGCAGGCCGCCGAGATAGGCCTGCATCGGACGGTGCCAGTTCTCGATCCGGATGCCGCGCCATTGCGCAGGAATCGGGCGCTCGTCGAGATAGTGGTCGATGCAGAAGCGGCGCGAACCGTCGGGCTCGCGCGACCAGCCCTGGTCGACCGAGGCGGTGTTGAAGCTCTGCAGGTTCGCGATCAGGAAGCTGCCGCCGGGGCGCAGGACGCGGTGCGCCTGCGCGAACGCGCGCGTGAGGTCGGGAATGTCGATCAGCGACAGGTACGCCACCGCCAGATCGACCGCGCCGTCGTCCAGCGACAGGCATTCGGCGCGTTCGACGCGATAGTCGCCGGCCGGATCGCGCTGCCGGGCACGCGCGACCAGCGCCGCGGTCGGATCGATGCCGACGGTCGCGACCCCCAGCGTCTGCAGCATCCGGCAGAAGCGTCCCTCGCCGCAGCCGATGTCGACCGCATCGCGGAATCCGCGCCCGGCCACGCGCGCGAGCATCGGCGCATCGAGCACGTGGCGACGGCCCCAGTCGCCATCGCTACCGATGACATCGATCCACGCCTGCGCCGACGCATCCCACCCGTGCGACATCCTGCTCTCTCCGGCGATGACGAGCGGGCCACCGCGCTAAGATCCGCATCTTGCCACGCGCAGCCGCGACGGACGTCGCCGCGCCCACGCAACCGCCCTCCACGCCAGCGAACACATCGATGACAGCCTCCGCAACCTATCCGATCGGCATCCCCGGCACCGCGTGGGGCGAGCCGGAAAAAGCACAGTGGCGCGCGCGCCAGCGCCGGCAGCGCAGCTACGCCGACGACGTGGTCGCGGCCATCGACCGGCTGCGCACGGATTTCGACGTGCTGCAGTACGGCGAACTCGACTATCCGCCCGACGGCCGCTTTCCGCTGTTCGCGCTGCGCACGCGCGCCTGGCGCGACGATCTGCCGTGCGCGCTCGTGACCGGCGGCGTACACGGCTACGAGACCAGCGGCGTGTTCGGCGCGCTGCAGTTCGCCGAGCGCCACGGCGGCGACTTCGACGGCCGCATCAACCTGCTCGTGGCGCCGTGCGTGAGCCCGTGGGCGTACGAACGGATCCACCGCTGGAACCCGCATGCCATCGATCCGAACCGGTCGTTCCGCGCCGACAGCCCGGCGGCGGAGTCGGCGGCGCTGCTGCAGCTGATCGCACCGTTGCGCGGGCGCTTCCTCGTGCACGTCGACCTGCACGAAACCACCGACACCGACGAAACCGAATTCCGCCCCGCGCTCGCGGCGCGCGACGGCAAACCGTTCCAACCGGACGGCATCCCGGACGGGTTCTATCTGGTGGACGATGCCGACAATCCGCAGCCCGCGTTCCAGCAGGCGATCATCGCCGCCGTGCAAAAGGTGACGCATATCGCGCCGGCGGACGCGCGCGGCGAGATCATCGGCTCGCCGGTGGTGGCGCCGGGTGTCATCGAATACGCCTTCGTGCCGCTCGGCCTGTGTGCCGGCATCACCGGCGCGCGCTACACCACCACCACCGAGGTCTACCCGGACAGCCCGCGCGCCACGCCCGAGCAATGCAACGCGGCGCAGGTGGCGGCGGTGCGCGCCGGCATCGGGTTCGCTTTGCAGCACGCGTAGCATCGGATGCCGCAGTGCCGCTGCGGCGGCTCTGCGGCAAAACGCACGCGCTCCTCAGCGCAGATCGAAGCGGTCCAGATCCATCACCCGCGCCCAGGCCGCGACGAAGTCCTCGACCGGCTTGCCCTGCCCGTCCGCGCTTGCGTAGACCTCGGCCAGCGCATGCAGCTGTGCATTGGAGCCGAACACCAGATCGACGCGCGTCGCCGTCCAGCGTTTCGCACCGGTGCGGCGGTTGCGTCCTTCGACGGTGAACTCGTCGTCCGCGGTGTCGACCCGCTGCGTGCCCATGTCGAGCAGGTGGACGAAAAACTCGTTGCTCAGCGTATCGACACGATCGGGAACACGCCGTGTGTCGATCCGCCCGTGTTGGCGCCGAGCACGCGCAGACCGCCGACGGACACCGTCATCTCCGGCGCCGACAGCGTCAGCAGCGAACGCGTTCCGGGGGCCGCCGTCGGCCCGCTATCCCGGCCGCGGTTCGGCTGGCGCAAGACCGAAGACGAAGGAATCCATCGACAGCACGCCATCGGTCATGCCGCCGTCGAGGCGCTGGCGCGAGGCATCGCCCGCGCTTGCGCCCACCGCCACGAGCAAGGGCAGGTAATGTTCCTGCGTCGGGTGCGCACGTCGGGCAAACGGCGCGCGGGCGCGGTAGTCCAGCAGCGCATCCGTGTCGCCACGCGCGACCGCGTCGCCGATCCAGTCGGCGAACGCCTGCGCGTAGTCGGGATCCTCGACGTGCTGCCTGAACTCGTGCAGGTTGTGGGTGAGACTGCCCGAACCGATGACCAGGATGCGCCTGTCGCGCAGCGGCGACAGCGCCCGCCCGAGGCGCAGCGCACCGGCGGTTTCGATGTCGTGAGGCAACGAGACCTGCAGCACGGGGATGTCGGCGGCCGGCCTGAGATAACGCAATGGCACCCAGGTGCCGTGGTCGAGGCCGCGCGCCGGATCCACGCCGGCGTCGAAACCGGCGGCGCGCAGGAGATCGACGATGTCCCGCGCGATCGCCGCATCGCCTCGCGCCGGGTACTGCAGCGCGTAGAGCGGCGCGGGGAAGCCGCCGAAGTCGTGGAGCGTGGCCGGCATCGCGGCGCCCGTCACGCGGACACCATGCGTCTGCCAGTGCGGCGACACCACCACGATCGCAGCCAGGTCCGGCAGGCGCATGCCCAACTGCTGCAGCCGCGGACCGAGCCGGCCCGGCTCGAGAGCGAACATCGGCGATCCGTGGGACACGAACAGGGCGGGGGCGCGTTGCATTTCGGCTCCTCGCTGCGCGCCTGAAGGCCGCAGCATGCTGGACATCGGATCGATGGCTGCGGCCGCGGCGTCGGCACAACGGCACGTTCAGGGGGCCGGGCTGGCCGCTCGTGTCGACGATATGGTGCCGATCCGCTGCGATCAAAGTGCCCGGCCGGACTCTAACCCGACACAGTCCGATGCGGGATCATCCGCAACATCCGAAGCCCTCGGCCGGGCCGCACCGGGAGCTGCATCACGGCCACGCGCGCTCGCCCGGATAGTGCAGGCGGACGCATCCGGTCATGGCAATGTGCCGCAGTCTCCGACCGACGCATCGGTGCACGATAACGGCGTGCGCCCCGGCCGCGGCTCCACGTCGAACACCACGCGCCCCTGGAACGGCGTTCCCCGCGCCACCGCACGGTACCCGCGCGCCGCGATGCGCTGGCGGATGTCGTCCCAGCGCTCCTGCCTGGCGATCCAGATCGCACCGGGATCCTCTTCCGAGAGTTCGAGCGCGAGGTCCTCGTCGAAGCGCGGATTGAAGCGGCTCTGCGCGAGCGGTTCGAGCGAGATCTTCTCGATCTCGGCATCGAGGTGCAGGTTGAGGCCATAGCGCGCCATGTCTTCGACGAACAGCACCACCGTCACCGGGCGAACCGCGCGTTCGCGGATCGCATCGGCCCAGGCGCCGGCGTCCTTGTGCGTGGGCCATGCGGCTGCGGCGAGGCGTATCGCGGTGTAGAGCAGCACGACGAGCACGAGCCAGCGCGTCCGCGGCCAGGGCAACGAGGCGGCCCGCCACTGGCGCGCGACGATCACCGCCATCGGTACGAACAGCGGCAGGATGTAGAGCGGCATGCGCGACTGTGCGAGGCAGAACACCAGCAGGGGCAGCATCACCCACAGTGCGAGCAGCAGATCCGGCGCCCCTTCGATCCGCGCCGCGGGTGTGCGCCACGCACGCACCTGCGCCGGCAGCCCGCGCACCCAGCGCAGCAGCAGCCGCGTCCACGGCAGCGTGCCCAGCAGCACGGTGGCACCGTAGACCGTGAGCCAGCCGTACCACTCGCCGTGGCGGTCGAACCGATCGCTGGCGAAGCGTCCGACCACTTCCGCGCCGACGAAATACTCCAGCAGGCCGGGCTGGCCGATGACGACGACGAGGTACCACGGCAAAGCGACCGCGAGAAAAATGAGTGCCCCCGACGCGAACGCCAGGCGACCCGGCCGCGGCGGTGGTGGCGAAAGGACTTCGAATGCGGCGACCGCGAGCAGCGGCAGCAGCGCCGGCGGGCCCTTGGTCATGAACGCCACGGCGAACGCGAACCACATCAGCGCGATCCACCGGCGCGCGGCGCCGACCGGCCCGAAGCGCGCCTCCACGTAGGCAGCCATCGCCAGCGTCTGTGCCGCGGCGAGGATGAAATCGGTGGTGATGATCTGCGACGAAAATGCCGGCACGAACATCGTCGCGTAGGCGAGCGCGGCCATGCCGTGCGCTCCCGGCGCGAGCCGGCGCCCGACGCGCCAGGCCAGATACACGCAGGCAAGGTATGCGCACGCGATCGGCAACCGTGCCGCCCACGGGTTGCGCCCGAACAGGCCCATGCTCGCGGCGATGGCCCAGTACGTGACCGGCGGCTTGGTCCAGTGGCCGACATCGACGTTGCGGCGCGGATGCAACCAGTCGCCACTGTCGAGCATGTTGAGTGCGACGTTGGTGTAACGGCCTTCGTCCGGATCCCAGATGGCGCGCGTACCGAGGAAGCCGAGGCCAAGCAGCAGCGCCACGAGGGCCACCAGGGCGGCGGGATTGCGCCAGCGGAGCGTCACGCGTTTGCCTCGTCGGTCGGAAGTCGTCGGATGGGCGGTGCGCGAACGCGTGCGCCGCCGGCAGCGCACGTTGTCCTGCCGCGTGTCGGAACCGCGTCGGAAACCTGTCGCCCCGGCGTTAAACCGCGCGTTCCGGCGTGGGCGGCGCGATCGCGAATTGACGCCGGGCGGCCGCAGGTCTAGCGTCGGCCGCACCGGCACGCCCGCGCCGGGCGGATGCCCCGGCAGCGCAGGCGACCGTGGTGCCGACCCTGCAGGCCGCCGACGTGAAGCTGCTGATCATCGAAGACAACCACAGCCTCGTGGCGAACCTGTTCCAGTATTTCGAAGGCCGCGGCCACGTGCTGGACGCAGCGCCCGACGGCCTCACCGGCCTGCACCTCGCCGTCACGCACGACTACGACGCCATCGTGCTCGACTGGGGCCTGCCGCGGCTGGACGGCCCGACGCTGGTGCGCAAGCTCCGGCACGAGGCGCAGCGCGGCACGCCCGTGATCATGCTCACCGCGCGCGACGAACTGCCCGACAAGATCGCCGGCTTCCGCGCCGGCGCCGACGATTACCTCACCAAGCCGTTCGAGCTGCCCGAGCTCGAAGTGCGGCTGGAAGCGCTGATCGCACGCGCCAACGGGTCGCGCCGCCGCACGCGCGCCCTGTCGGTCGCCGACCTCGCGCTCGATCTGTCGACGCTCGAAGTCACGCGCGCAGGCCGCGCGATCAAGCTCTACCCGGCCTGCCGCAAGGTGCTGGAAGTGCTGCTGCGTGCCTGCCCCGCGGTGGTGACGCGCGAAACCCTGCAGGAGGCGCTGTGGGGCGACGCGGCGCCCGATTCCGACCTGCTGCGCTCGCACGTCTACGAACTGCGGCGCGCGGTCGACGGGCCGTTCGAGCACAAGCTGATCCAGACCGTGCCGCGCGTCGGCTACCGCATGGTCGCGCCGACGTAGTGCGCGACGGCACGCTGCAACCGGAGGCCTGCGCATGATCCGCAGCACCTTGCGCTCCCGCATCGCGGCGAGCCTGTTCGTGTACTCGCTGGTGCTGGCCGCGGCGGTGCTGTCGCTCGGCTACCTGGTCAATGAAGACGTGGAAGCCGTGATCTGGGCCGCGGTCCTCGAACCTGCGATGGAACGGCACCTCGCGGCCGAAGGGCGGCTGGAGACGCCGCGCGTGTCCGGTCGCATCGGCACGTTTTCGGTGCGCACTGCGGCACCGTGGCCCACCGACGTGCCGGGCGATCTGCGCACGCTCGAACCGGGCTTCCACGACGAGATCCGGATGGCCGGACGCGAAGCGGCGGTGCTGGTGCGCGACGGGGCCGGCTGGCGCGATTTCGTCGTGGTCGACATCACCGACCTTGAGAGCGCGGAACGCTCGTTCGCGGCGCTGCTGCTCGGCGGTGCGCTCGTGGCAGCGCTGCTGCTGGTGTGGACGGTGCACTGGCTCGCCGGCCGGCTGGTGCGGCCCGTGTCGCAACTCGCGCGCGCGGTGGACGCACTCGACCCGGGCGCCGGCATGCTGCGCCTTCCGCTGCCGTCGGCGCCCGCCGACGAAGTCGCCGTGATCGGCGGTGCGATCAACCGCCTGCTCGACCGCATCAACGGTTTCGTCAACCGCGAACGCCGATTCATCGGCACCGTGAGCCACGAACTGCGCACACCGATCGCGGTGATCGCCGGCGCCGCGGACGTGGCTGCCTCCCAGGCCGACCTGCCGCCGGCGGCGATGAAACCGCTGCAGCGTATCCGCCGCGCGACGCGCGACATCGATCACCTCATCACCACGCTCCTGCTGCTGGCGAAATCGCCGGAGCGCCTGCTCGAAAGCGCCACCACCTTCCGCCTCGACGAGCTGGTGCGCGACGTGGTGTCGGATCACGCGCACCTCACGCGCTCGCGCTCGCTGGAGCTGGCGGTGGACGCGCTACCGCCGACGTGGGTCCACACCGCCGAACGCATCGCGCAGATCGCCATCTCGAACCTCGTGCGCAACGCGATCGAACACAGCGACCTGGGCACGGTCCGCGTCGGACTGAGCGAGGCGGGCGTGGTGTCGATCCAGGACCCCGGCCACGGCATGGCGGCCGACGACGTCAGCCGCCTGTTCACCGCGCTCGCACGGCGCGGCGACGACGTCACCGCGCACGGCATCGGGCTTGAACTGATCGCACGCATCTGCGAGCACCTGGGCTGGACGCTCGACCTGCAGGCGCAGGACGCCGGCACGCGCGCGGTGCTGGACCTCGGCGACTCGCGCGTGCCGGCTCCCTGACGAGCGGCCAACGCGTCGTCAGCGCGGGCTCACCCCCGCGTCGCCCGAAGGCGTCTTTTCCGCGCTCTCAATCCTCGAAGCCGTCGGCGAACAACCCATCGGCACCGAACTCGTGCGCGCCGATGTCGATGCGCACGCTGCCGTTGCCGTCGCCATCGAAGCGGCGCACGAGACCGGCCACATCGAACTCGGTCGCGTTCCAGGCGTTGTCGCCGGCATCGATCGCGGGCGAACCGTCCCGAACGCGCAGCGCGCCACCGGATGCGAAGCGCGGGTTTGCGCTCAGGTTGCCGCCCCCGTCGACGAGAAAGCCCGCCGGAAACGGATTGCCTTCGTCGTAGACGACACCGGGCTGCGCCAGCCCGCCTTCGAGCAGGCTGTCGGCGATTTCGACACGGTGCCCCGTCGGCACCTGGTAGCCGTAGTAATCGCCGTAGATCGTGTTGCCGCCGGGGAAGTCTTCCTCGGTGGCCGTATTGCCCCAGAACAGGCTGTTGCGGATGCGCGCAATCACCGGTGTGTCGCCGGTGCTGAACAGCACGCCGCCGAGGCGAGCACGGTTTCCGGAGGCCGTGACGTTGATGAATTCGATGACGGCGTCGCCGCCGTCGGACCCGTTGTACGCGACGCCGCCCTCGCCGTTCGCCACATTGCCGCTGAAGGTGCTGTTGTAGACCCGCACCACCGAAGAACCGCTGAAGTCGCCGTACTGACGGATCGCGCCGCCGTCGGCGAAGAACGGGTCCGTCGCCTCGGCGCGGTTGCCGACGAACTGGCCGCGATCGACCACCACGTCCGCGTCGGAGCGCACATACAGCGCACCGCCGGTACCGCCCGCGTTGCCATCGAACCGCACATCCTCCAGATGCACCGTGCGCGGTCCCTGCAGGCCATCGACGTGCAGCGCACCGCCTTCGCCGTCGCTGAGGTTGTTGCGGAACAGCACGTTCTCGAAGCGCATGTCGGACGGCGCCTCGCCGCCGTGGATCGCGAAACCGCCGGCACGCTCGCTTGCGTAGTTGCCGCGGAACTCGACGTTGGCGAGCGTGGGACTGCATGCGGCGATGGCGCTGGCCACGCAGCGGCCGCCACCGCCCCAGGTCTGCGGCAGGCCGACGCCATCGGCCTTGCCCGCGGTCACGACGACACCGTCGAGGCGCGTGTCCGGGCCGAACGGCACGTCATCGGCCGTGGTATCGAACAGCACCACGTGAAACGCGTTGTCGCCAACGATGTCGTCGGCGTGTTGCACGATGCCGTCGGCATCGACGCCGTCGTTGCCGTCGAGATCGCCGCTGAGCACGGTGCGGTTCACGCCCGGATCGCGCGCCTCGCGGACCAGCTCGTTGCCGGCGAAACCGCCGTAGATGCGCGTGCCGGGCCGGATCATGAACGCGGTGTTGCGCACATCGCCGGGGCTGTTCGGCGGCGGCACGTAGACCCCCCGCGCCACCCAGATTTCCGCGCCCGGCGCCGCGGCCAGTGCCACGTCCAGGCGCGTGTACGCATCGCTCCACGAGGTGCCGTCGTTCGCGCCGGACGCGGACGCGTCCACGCGAACGACGGGCGTGCCGGCGTGCGCGGGCACAATGCCGACCAGGGCAGCGGCGGCGAGGGAGCGGAAGGCCAGAGGAAAAACGCGTCGGGGTGTTGTCATGGTGGGTTCCTGTTGATGTCGACGATGCAGCGCGGCGATGCCACCCTCACGTCAACAGCAAACCGGCACGATTCCGGACATGCCCGATCCGGATCGCAGACAGCCCGGGGCCACCTGCACCCGCGACACCCTCCTGCGCCGGCCGCGCGGCCACCCTCCGGACATCGCCGCCCCGCGCCGCGCCAGGGAAACGCTGGCCGAGGCGCTGAGCCGGTTCCGCGACATTCCACGCATGGTCAGGCACGCATCGTCTTTCGGGAGCCCCGTCCATGCACACGCGATCGCCCTGCCTGCTTGCCCTGCTCGCACTGTCGTGCGCCCTGTCCGCGCCGGCGAGCGCGGCCGCCCTGCCCGCCTGTCCGAACTTCCTCGATGGGCTGGAGATCGTCCCCGTCGGCACACTCACCGGCGGTGCCGGTGCACCGATCCAGTTCGTCACGCACGGCAACTACACCGTCAAGCTCGATCGGCACACCGTCACCATCACCGACCCCCTCGGCAGGAACACCATCCAGCACTGGGGCGACCCGCACGAGAACCTCAACGGCAAACACATCAAGGACTGGAACGGCGCGCAGCGCACACTTCTGCTCGGCGACGACACCCGCATCACGCTCGAAGCGTCCGGGCCGCACGGCGTGGTGGTGCTGACATCGATCTACGACGGCCGCCACAACGTGCAGATCGACAACGCCACCAACACCATCGTGCACACCTCGACCAGCCTCGCCGACACCCTCTGCCACGAGCGCACCCAGCACGACGGCGAAACCGCCCGCTTCAGCACCGACGCACAGACCGGCATCGCCGTGTACCGCCAGGTGTACGTCGAGGACGCCGCATTCCAGACTACGCCGGACGATCAGATGCTCGGCACCACCGGCGGCTTCGAGAACCCGAACCAGGTCAACGACTACTACGATGACCCGCGGCTGGGGCACACCTGACGGCCCTGCGCTTGGGTCAGGGTCTTCACGTGGTTTTCCCAGGTTTGAGTCGTTAAGCCGTCACGATTGCGGGCACGGTCTACTCTAATGCATGGCGCTAGTCAAAGTGGGGGACGCGTGGCAAAGCCACTTGTCCGTCACAAACCACATTCTCGTTGCCTCGTAGCTCGACCTATCCGCTCGTGACCACATACTGCATTCCTGCGCGGAGAGCGGCTGATTAGGTCAGCATGTCAACATCCTCGCGGGAGACCAGACCATCAGTTACGTCGCATCATCGTCCCGCCTGCGGAGCAGTAGCTGCGTCTATTCGGTCCGATCTGCTCAATCTCGCCCTCAATCGAGATGGCATGCTCCTTGATCACAGGGACTGCAAGTTCCTTTGTCAAGATCCGAACGCGTAGTGCGTAGCAGCCAGGACCGGTAGGGAGCAGTGCGATGTCGGTTTCCGCCCTCCCGGTTTCTCCCGGCCGAAAAGTCTCAAGGAAGGCATCAGGCACGGGTTCGCTGCCGCGGTGAATCACCCAACCTTTTGTAGACACCTTCGAGCCATCCACAATAGCGCGCCTAGCGGCTCAGTCTATGCCTCCTTAAAGAGAACTCGGCTTGCTAGTCCAACCTAGGCTAAGGGCGCACGCTGAAACGCTTTGGCGTTAGTGGAGGCTTTTTTTTAAGTTGCGCCTGTTCGGTCAGCCTGCTTGAGAACATACCGCCCCGACGCTTGCTAGCCTAGTCCTTGTTGCTTATAAGCAAAGACACTATCCATGACACGTGCAACTCTGATTGGTCCAAGCCGTGATGGCGATCAATTCCACTATCACTGGGCGGCGCGGCAATGCCTGCAACTATTGCCTGGCTCCAACGACCTTGTCGCTGTCACCATCGAAGGCGTTTCCGCGAACGAGAATCCGAACTATCTGGCGGACGGTGAAGAAGTCGTCGATGTCGGCCTTTACTTCGGAGATGAGGCGTTCGCGCACTTGCGACTTCTGCGTTACGTGCAGCTTAAGCACTCCACGCGACAAGCGCAGGAGCACTGGACAGCTAGCGATCTGAAGAAGACGATCGCTGGCTTCGCGGCCCGCTTCAAGCGACTAGCTGACGAGCATGGGATTGAGGCGGTTCGGCCCAAGGTCCAGTTCGCATGTACAACCAACCGACCGCTAGCGCAAGATGTCAGCGAGGCGCTCTACGATTTGGCACAAGGTGTGCCACCGAGACATTTCTCGATCGCGCAGCGGCTAGTCAGTTATTCAAAACTCGACGATGCGAGCGCTGCCGAGTTCTTCGCTCTATTTCAAGTCGAGGCACGTACACCCGACCTGTGGGCCCAGCGCAATCTGCTGGCAAGGGACCTATCCACGTACCTTGCCGATGCTGACGCAGATACGCCGCTTCAGATCAAGGAGCTGGTGACACGCAAAGCATCTTCGGAGTTCGAATCCGATCGCGCAATACGGCGGCTCGATCTACTCCGTGCGATCAAAGTCGACGAAGATCAGCTTTTGCCCGCCCCATGCAGTATCAGCGCACCGACGGTGTTGCTGTCACGTGCGCAAGAAGCATCTCTTATTGCCGAAATGCTCGCTGGGGGGAAAATCCTCGTCATCCATGCAGATGGTGGCGTAGGGAAGTCGACACTGTCGCTTCGTCTGGCGGCAGCTGTTCCCGCTGGCTCCCACGCTGTTGTGTATGACTGTTACGGAGACGGTCTATACCGACACGCACTGAACTACCGGCATCGCCCCCAGGACGCACTTGTTCAGATCGCAAACGAGCTGGCTAGTCGCGCGCTGTGCGACCCGCTAATTCCCACGACACGTGCCGACGCCAAGCAGTATTTGCGCGCGTTCATGGGGCGCATGAACCAGGCAATAAATCTGCTACGTTCCGGCAGGCCGGACGCTTGTCTATGCATCATCATCGACGCCGCTGACAACGCGGAGATCGCCGCGGAGGAGCTCGGTGACGGCAGTTTCGTACGTGACCTGATTCGCGCGTCTGTTCCGGATGGCGTGCATTTTGTTTTCACCTGTCGCACACACCGCATCGACTTGCTGCGCGCACCTCTCGATGCCAATCTCGTCGCGCTTGAACCATTCACGCAGGAAGAGACAGCTAAGCATCTGCGAGGCATCTTTGATGACGCCACGGATGTCGAAGTATCTGAATTCCATTATCTGAGCAGCGCGAATCCGCGCGTGCAGGCACTGGCGCTCAAGACGCGAGGCACACTGCAAGAGACGTTGCAGGCACTCGGCCCTACTCCATCGACGGTCGAACGTACCATCGGCGAATTGCTTGAGCGTGCAGTAGCCGCCGCCAAAGACAAGGCAGCACGGACCGAGTCCGCGCAGATCGAACTCATCTGCCGCGGTCTCGCTGTGTTGCGCCCCCTGGTGCCCATCTCGATCCTCGCACGCATGTCCGGCGTGCCGGAGGGCGCCGTCCGCACCTTCGCGCTCGAACTCGAACGTCCGCTTCTTCTCAAAGGGGATGGCCTCCATTTCCTCGACGAACCGACGGAGACATGGTTTCGCGAGCGGTTCCAGCCAGAGGCTGACGCCCTTGCACCATTTATTGATCGCTTGCGTCCGCTTGCCGCTGAGAGCGCCTATGTCGCCTCTACGCTACCGCAGCTGCTCCTTTCGGCGGGCCGGATAGATGAGCTGGTTTGCCTCGCGCTATCCGATCGCGATCTGCCGATGAACAATCCGATCGAACGCCGCGACGTGGAATTGCAGAGGCTTCTTTTTGCTCTCAAGTCCTGTTTGAAGAATCAGCGATGGCTGGAAGCGGCAAAGCTTGCGCTGAAAGCCGGCGGCGAGGTTGCAGCCGAGTCGCGACAAGTGCAGATCCTGCAGCAGAACACACATCTCGCAGGCGCTTTACTTGCCGCTGATCGGTTGGAGGAGTTGGTAGCGCGGCGAACGTTCTCGTCCTCTTGGACCGGCTCCCACCACGTCTACGATGCCGGACTTTTCTGTGCCCGTGCAGAACTCGCCGCGGATGCGCAGAACCGCCTTCGCATGGCGCTCGCTTGGCTAAGCGCGTGGGCGCGCCAGCCTGTGGACGACGAGGCTGCAGTCGACGATGACGACCGTTGCGAGTTTGTAGTTGCAATGCTGCGCTTGCGGGGTGCCGATGCCGCCGCGGAGTTCTTACGCGGTTGGACCGCGCTCGATTTGTCGCTTTCGGCAGGCAGGATGGTCGGCTCGAGGCTTGTCGATCTCGGCCAATACGAACTCATCGATCAGCTCGCACACGCAGCAGGAAACAACATCTATCTGGTTCTCGGTTTAGCAGAGGCAGTGGCGAAAGTCGGAAGGACTCTACCACCCGAACCGCTGCGTCGCACCATGCGGATACTCGGCGATCGTCGGGTACAACTCCCGCCTGATACAGGCTGGTCGGCGGAGTATCCAACACTGTCTGCGGTCCAGGCAGCCGTCGTGCAGGCGGCCCGTTTGGATCCCGCCCACGATGCCTTTCATGCAGCGATATTGGAACGATATCTGCCAGCAGAGCTGCCTCACGGCTTCGTCGAGCGTTATGGCTCGGGACGTGAACCTCTACTCCGCGCGTACGCAGTCGAGGCGGCATTGCGTGGACAACCGCTTGTGCCGGCCGACATCGCACCCGAACGATTGCGCGAACAAGTGTCACCGCAGGGAAGGCGCATTCGTAGCCAGGATGGCGATCACTTTCTTCTAGCAGTCGGCGGAATGCTTCCTTGGTTCAACCTATGGGCCGAACTGGCGCTCGGACGTCAACCTGTCGATCTCGAAACGCGCATTGCCTCTGCAGCGTCGAGTTCTGAGCACGCCGAAGCTCGGGACTATCACGCGCGCCTACAGTATCGGCAAATCGCTGCCATCGAGTGGTCTCGGATTCTTGGGCTTGCCCCTCGTGTCAGCGGCGTCGCGCTCAAAGGGTTGGTTTCCTGGGGCGAGCACAAAGACCGACCGTTGACGAGCACCACACTAACAACGATGGCCTACGTCGTGGCACGTACGCCGGGGCTTGAGGGGCAGTCGCTTGCGTGGGGCGCCGCAGCTCACGCGTTGCTTGAGAGCCAGGCCGAGGACGCGCAGGAACAGGCCGAAGCGTACTTGAACCTTGCGCGTGCGGTGCTGCCAGCTAGCTCGCGAGAGGCGGCGGCCTACTTCGCAAAAGCTTTTGGCATCGCAAGCTGTATCGGCGACGAAAACCTTGATCGCTGGTCCGCGCTCCTTTCTGTTGCGCGGACAGCAGCTGAACGGCGAGAGCCCCGCCCGCAAAGCGCGTACAGATTGTCCCGCGCTGCCGAACTGACATACAAATATATCGTACGTGACAAGCATTTCGACTGGGAGGGCACCGTCGAGGCGATTTCAGATCTTTGTCCTGCGTCCTCCCTCGCAATATTAAGTCGCTGGCGAGATCGCCGATTTGGTCGATCGGATGAGCTGTTACCTATTGCTGTGCAGCGCCTCGTGACGAAAGGGAGCTTGCCTGCGACGACAGCGGTCTCTCTTGCGGGCCTGCGGGCAGACTGGAATCGCCTTGAGGACCTTCGATGTGCACTACGATCACTGAGCGATGCTTCGTCGCGGCGATTACACGTAAATGTTGCATATCGATACATGTGCGTGGAATCGCACCCGAGGTCAACGTGGGAGGCACTGAGTAAGACTGTACAAGAGCTGGGAATCGCACTTCCCGACCTTGATCGTCTCGTTGTGGCTCGCGGTCTGACCGACACGGCTAGCCGTGCGGACGACACCCAAGCACCCGCCGAAACACAGTTAACGTGCGAAGTACCTTGGGGCCTAGTGTTCCATGACGTTGTTATGCTCGATCCCACATCGCTTCGAGATGCATATGATCGCTTCAATGAAGTTGACCCTTTGCCTCGCAGGACGTCTTTCTTCGCAGAAGCAGCTGATCGCGCGGGTCTGGGGCGGCTAGCGGATCTTGTCGATGCCGTTGCCGCATGGCCCGATCTCGATACGTACGACCTGGCATGTCTCGTCGATGCGCTGTCGAGTGTTTTGCCGCAACAGCTTTCACTGCGCACGGCAGTCAGGCAAGCTGCGCTCGATGTCGCTCGTCGCCTTCCAAATCGCGTGCGGTTGGATTCTTGGGAGGGGGATTCGATATTTGCGCGACTTCAATCGTTGCAGATCCTGTCCCGCACAGATCTTGTGCAGGCAGCGCTGACGGGGTATTCGACCGACGTCACCGCACTTGGCGCACGTTCCCTTTTCCATATTGCCGCTCTACTAGCCACGCGTTTGTCACCGCAGCAGTCGGACGAAACCCTGAATTTCGGCATAGATCTTCTAGAGACATCAACCCGTGACGACGACGGTGACGGTCCGTGGACGCCTTCCTTGCAGCCATCAGATTCGGTAATAAACGCTCTTGCCGGCTATGTGTGGGCAGGCCTCGCTTCGCCGCGGCGCGAGGAACGCTGGGAGTTTTCCCACGTGATTCGGTCTTGGGTCGAGCTGGATTGGCGGGACGCGCTAGAAGCGCTTCGCAGCTATGCAACTACCGGAGCGGCTGCACCCTTCGTCGACGGTCGGCTTGTCTTCTATGCATTGCACGCAAGGCAGTGGCTGCTGATCGGCTTGGCGCGAGGCGCGCTCGAACGGCCTGCCACTTTGTCATCTTGGATCCCCTATCTCACGAACGCCATCACCGAATCGCACGTCTTGCTCCGCGCATTCGCCGCGAAGACACTTCGATTCCTGCATGAGGCGGGAATTCCTGGAACACCTACGCTCGATGTGCTCGATGGGGTAAACGCATCGCTACTTCCATGGGCCGTTGAGCATGACTGGCAGCAGGTCGACGCCGATTCAGATGACGAGCATGGTGATTCCAGTCACGACTACGTCTTCGGTATCGACATAGGTCCGTACTGGTTTGCTCCGCTCGGTATGGTTTTCGGAGTAGGCGAACGCGCTGTGTCGCGTCGCGCACGAAAGCTACTTCCAGCCATTTTCGGCGTACTCGGCGCCCGTGCCGGCGATGATGCGCGCCATAAACTTCATATTTTTGGTAGTAGTGAGACCCATCATTCGCATGGCGAGCTGCCCGCTACGGACGAGCTCCGCAGCTATCAGGCTTATCATCTATTGATGTCTGTCGCCGCCCAGTTGCTGGATAGTCACGCCGTCGGCAAGCGAGATGATATGGATGTCGATCAGTTCAGCGAGTGGATCAGCCGGTTCCTCGTGGCTAGAACTGATGGGCGCTGGTGCGCCGACCGTCGCGATCCGTATCTCGTGCCCTCTGATCCGACACAGAAGGGGTATGTGCCTGACTGGCGTTGGCAAGTTTCTCCACATGGCATCGACGAGAATGCACGCACCGACGACGGTCTTCGAGTTTTGTGGGGCCATTGGGCTGTCGAAAGTGAGAACGGTCGTGAATTGATTCGTGTGCAAAGCGCTTATGTATCACGCGGCTGTGCGTCTGCCCTGCTCTCCGCGCTTCAAACGTCTCCGGACCTCAACCATGCATGGCTGCCTGCAATTGACGGCCAGGGGAACATCGACTTCCGCCAATTCCGAATATCAGGCTGGGTCGAACACGAGTCCGAAGTTCGCGGAGCTGACGCTGATGATCCTTGGGCTGCGGGCATCCATGATCCTGGACCATCGCCTGGCAAGGCAACGATCAATGCCCTTGCGCTTACTCCATCGGCGGATGGGCGCTGTTGGACCGCGTCTGGCGTACTCATGCGATCCGAATCCTGGGCACACGAAGTAGGATACGGTCGCGAGCGCGAGCAACTTGTCGGCAGCCGATTGGCCGCGAACGCAGGAGCGGTGCGCCAACTTCTCGCGGCGAAGCCAGACGCTTGCCTCATCCTGAGCATCTCAGTCCGTCGACGACCGTCACGTTACTCACAGGACAACGATGCCACGCCGGCACACGGAGCGCCCTACGTGCGCTATTACCTCTTGGACTCTGATGACATCGCACGAACACTCTGACGCAGCCATCGAGCTTGGCAAGCGACTCGTCGCCCAACTCGAACTCGGCGACGACGTGCTCTCGCAATGGTTAGCGCACGATCTAGCAACACACGTTGCAGCGGTTGACACTGCAGAGGGCGAGGCGCGCGCAAGTGCCCGCGAAAGGTGTGTTCGTAGCATCCTCGCGCTGTGGGAGCGCCGGAGCGTCTTTCCCCGACGCTTACGCCCGTTCGCCGGTCTTGAACCGCTAATGCAGGTCATAACCTCGCTAGACATTGAGAGCGCAAACTCCCGCTACCTAAGTGCGAGCATTCCGGAAGATGCATTGAGCGACGCACCTCAAGAGATGAGAGCGTGGCTGGAGCTAGTCCCGCAGCTAGACTTCGCCGCCCGAGCGACAATTAGGCACATCTTCCGGCTCGCTTGCGAGGAGGCGGCACTCAACGCGCGGCCGTGGGTTGAGTTGGCGAAAAAAGCTGCACTCGACATCTTCCCCGAAGAGCAGCTTATTCAATTTGTGTTGGATGCACGAGATGCGGAGACAACAGGCAGCGACGGGCAGCTTGAACAGTTGCGAGAGCAGGTTGAACGCCTCGAGGGGTTTGTTCGGGTAGTGGCGGTGATGGCGGCTGACCTTCGCACCCGGCTGCCTCCTAATAAGTGAGCTGAGAGGAGCGCTTGCAGGTTGGTTGGTGCCATGACGGAGGCGACTCAGGCAAGAGTGCCTACCGCACCTGAGCCCATCGAAGTAGAAACTGACTGGCAGGGAATCGACGTGCAGCGCGCACGACGCGTCTGGCTGAGCACTGAACTGGGCTAACCGCGGCCACCACTACGCTTGCAAGATAATCATAGTTTGGCCGCAGCGGTTTTGGTAAGCATGGTTGGCCCTCGAGAGGCCATGCGTTTCCGGGCCACGCCTCGGGGCCCTCTCACTCCCGCATGGCTCACTCGCCCATCAGTTCAGAGCGGCCAATGACGGTTCTCGCTGGCTGCACGTTCGCTGGCTCCGCCAGGACGGCCAGTGCGTTCCCCAAGCCCGGATGGCACAGCGAGTAAGTGCGCGGCTCGCAAAGGCCGGACAGCCCCTCGTTCCAGGCGAACAGCATGCGTTTGCCGATGTCTTCGACGCCCGGATGCGCGCGCATGGCTTCGTGCACGCGCGGTGCAACGTGCGCCATCGCGGCGCCGATGCGTTCGACGATGCTTGCCTGCTCGCGCGGGGGAAGGCCGAAGGTGATGGCGACGAAGGTCTGGGTCGTCTTGCCGGGATCCCAGGTCTTGCGTGGACAGCGAGGGTCACGGCTGCCCGGCCCGTTCGCGGCGAAGCTCATCCAGCGAGCCGCCGCGCCGATCGCGCCAAACTGCAGCTCCATGCCAAGGACAGCCAGCACGGCGAGCAGCTTGCGCGAGCCGAACTCCGACACCTTGCCAAACTCGAAGCGCGACAGCGTCTCTTGCGCGATGCCGGCCTGCGCCGCCACGTCGCCTTGCTTGAGGCCGAATGCACGTCGATACCTGGCGACGGCCTCACCCAGCTCCCGGACGGTCTGCATTTGACGTGTACGCCTAACAAATGAACTCTGACGCCAATTGTTGAACGTATAAGTCAAAAATCAAGCGCCGAACGCACTGACCGCGGCACGCAGACATCAACCCCGCCTTACAGGCGCAACTCTCCTACCGTCCGCAACAATCGCTTGCGTGCCCTTTCTGGCAATGCAAACAGAACGGCATCACCAAGCCGAAAAGCTCAAAACTCCCTGCAGAGGCGACCGCAGCAGTTGATGAAAACGGCGACTTCATACGTCGCTCCTTCTTCAATCTAGACTCTCTCTAGACCGAAACCCGCAGGTCGGCGCACCGTCGCCGGGGCTAGCGCCTCTCGCGGTCGGGCGAGTTCAGGTGCTGGTGGTCGCTGATCGCTGTTCCGGCAAGCGTTGATCAGCGCACTGGTGCTGAACACTTCCGCTGTAGACTCGCTTCGGACCTTGGCTTTACTCGGCGATCGATGGGTCAAAACGGCCTGCGATGCCTTGCCGGTCAGGCCGCTGCAAGCTTCAACTTGGCTACCCGTTGAAGGTTGACGTGCTGACGCGCTACCCAGAGATCATGCGCGTCCTGCATCGCCAGCCAGCTCTCTGGCGATCGACCGATCGCCTTCGACAGGCGCAGCGCCATCTCGGGCGTGACGCGGCTGCTTCCCTTCAGGACCCGGCTGAGCGTGGAAGCCGCCACATCGAGCTTTTCCGCCAGTTCGCGGCCGCTGATGCCGTTGGGTTCCAGGTAGACGTCGGTGATGAACTCCCCCGGGTGGGGAGGGTTGTGCATGGCCATCAGTGGTAGTCCTCGTAGTCCAGGACGTAGGCGTTCCCATCCCGGAACTCGAACGTCACGCGCCAGTTGCCATTGACCGTAATCGACCAGCGCCCTCGCATCTCGCATTTCAGTGGATGCAGACGAAAGCCGGCGATGTCCATGTCCTCGATGCTGTGAGCTGTATCGAGGGCAGCCAGCTGCATTCGCAGTCGTTTGGCGTGGCTGGCTTGGACTCCCGAAGTGCTGCCCGTCTCGAAGAGCCGGCGAAGGCCTTTGTGCCGGAACGACTTGATCATGCGTGGAAGTGTATCATGTTGCGCATCACGCAACGATGAGCACAAGCGTCGCGATCAGACTGGGCCGGATCCGGTGATCAGTCCCAACGGAAACCGCAGCGAGTGCACCTGCTCGATGGAGCGGCGGACGGGGCTGGACAAGAGCACCTGGCGACACGATAGGGAACACATCCTGACTGACCGGAGCCTTTCGTGACCAACTGGTTCGACAACGCAGAGCAGAGCGAGCGAGCGAATCGGTCGCGATTTCATGATTCGATTCCAAGCATTTCGATACTTGGAAGGCCCGTGCCTGGAGGCAACGGGCCACAGCGGCTACACTTTGCTTGCATCCACAGGCGGGACGGTTTAAGCCCCTGACGATGGTGGGCCCACAAGGATTCGAACCTTGAACCAAAGGATTATGAGTCCTCTGCTCTAACCGTTGAGCTATAGGCCCGGCGCGCGGGAGGCGCAGTTTAGCGTGGCGGGTGGGGGTGCGGCAGGCGACGCCGTGCCGATTCGGCTGTGATCCGGGCCGACCCCCAATCCTGAGCTGTACGACGCTTGGAGTCCAACCCGCGCAAATGACCGGAGGTTGGAAATGAAGAAGTGGTACTCGGAAGAACAGATCATGGGCTCCTGCATGAAGCGGGAGCCAGTGCCGGAAGCATGTCTTCGGCGAGGCGCACCAACTGGGGCGAGGGAGGTCGGCGGCATGCCCGTTGCAGAAGCCGACCGCCTGTGGGGATGGATCGCGCTTTGCTGCACCCCGATCTTGTTGCGTTTTGGTCCTTGCCATACCCGCGGCGCGAGGACTGTGACCGGTTGGTCGGCAACGCTACCCGACTTGCGTCACTTTGGTCTGCACCACGCCACGGAGGCGACGTATTTCGGGTAGACCGCAAGCGGCGCTTTCGGGAAGAAACCGGAGTCTTCCGCGACGACGACGCACACCGTGCCGGTTGCGCGACGGCGGAGGCCGCCGTCGCGCGTGGTGCTTACGGCATCAGGACCGTGTCGATGACGTGGATGACGCCGTTGGACTGTTTCATGTCGGCCGCGGTGATCGTCGCCTTGTTGCCCTTGGCATCGGTCACGTACCACGTGCCGTCCATGCCGCTGACGGTGAGCGTGCCGCCCTGGACGGTGGTCAGGGTCGCGACGCCGCCGTTCTTCTCGGCGGCGGCGGCGAGATCGGCCGCCATCATGTTGCCGGCGACGACGTGGTAGGTCAGCACGGACGTCAGGGTGTCCTTGCTTTCGGGCTTGAGCAGCGTGTCCACGGTGCCGGCGGGCAGCGCGTCGAACGCGGCGTTGGTGGGTGCGAACACGGTGAACGGACCTGCGCCGGACAGCGTGTCGACCAGGCCCGCGGCCTTCACCGCCGCCACCAGCGTGGTGTGGTCGCTCGACGCGGATGCGTTCTCGACGATGTTCTTGCTTGCCGACAGGGCTGCGCCGCCGGCCGTGGGGGTTTTGCCGTCGGCCATGCCCGCGGCCATCAGCGGTGTGGCGGCAAACGCGAACGACGCGGCGGCGAGTGCGAGGACGAGACGATTGCGGATCGGATGCATGGTGTACCTCCAGTGGGTTGGCTCCGCGTTTGCGGAGACACTGGAGTTACGCGTCGGGGTTCGCGGCGGATGCGTCGCATCGCGTCGATCCGTCGCAATCGTTCATCCATTCGTCAGCGGCGACTGTGTCGCGACCTGCCGCGCGCGTTCGGCTGCGTCCGCCGTGTGCGTTTGTTGCGTAGAAACCGCGACGCGTTGCCTGCTGTTGCGCACGTTGGGCGCGGGCGCCATCGCCACGGCGTAGGCGCGTGGCGTGGTTCCCGTGATGCGGCGGAAGGTGCGGGTGAAGTGGCTCTGGTCGAAGAATCCGAGCAACGCGGCCGCATCGGCGATGCCCACGCGCTGGCGACGCAGCAGCGTGCAGGCGCGCTCCACGCGTGCGTGCAGCAGGTAGGCCATCGGGCTGAACCCGGTGCTCTGCCGGAACAGCCGCGCGAAGTGGAAGCGGCTGATCGCCACCGTGCGGGCCAGATCGTCGAGCGTGAAGGTGTCGCCCAGGTGCGCGTCGATGTAGGCCAGCGCGCGCTGCAGCGCGCGCGGCGGCAGGCCGCGCCCGTGCGGCGTCGCGGCCGATGCGGGCACGCCCGGAAGTGACGCCGGCGGCAACGCGTGGCCCGGCGCGGGCGCGCCGGGGCAGGCGATCGCATCGGTGACGTGCCCGCCGTCTGCCATGGTCGTGTCCTCGTGCCGGTGTGCGGTGCTGCGACGTCCAGGCCGGCTAGGCTCCGCGCCTGCGGAGGTCTGCGCCACCCCGGAACGCGGCGGTGCCGATGCACCCGGACGGGTGAGCGCAGTTTGCCGCCCGCCGCCACGCGGCGCGAACACGTTGCGTTGCCGCGCGTCCGTGCCAGACTTCGCGCCGTGACCGCAGACGCCGCCATCCGCATCCTCGTCGTCGACGACCATCCGCTGCTGCGCGAAGGCATCGCCGCCGTGCTGCAGGGGCAGGCGGACATGCAGCTCGTCGGCGAGGCGGCCAACGGCATCGATGCCATCGCGCAGTTCCGCGCGCTGCGTCCGGACGTCACGCTGATGGATCTGCAGATGCCCGGCATGGGCGGGATCGAAGCCATTGCCGCGCTGCGTCGCGAGTTTCCCGACGCGCGCATCGCCGTGCTCACCACCTACCGCGGCGACGCGCAGGCGTTGCGTGCGATCAAGGCCGGCGCAGCCGGTTACCTGCTCAAGAGCATGCTGCGGCGCGAGCTGGCGGATACCGTGCGCAGCCTGCACGCCGGGCGCCGCGTGATTCCGGCCGACATCGCGATGGCGATGGCCGAGCACGTGACCGACGAAACGCTGTCGTTGCGCGAGATCGACGTGCTGCGCCTCGCCGGTGGCGGCAATTCGAACCGCGAGATCGGGCAGGCGCTCGGCATTGCCGAAGACACGGTGAAGGCGCACATGAAGAACGTGCTGGCCAAGCTGCATGCGCGCGATCGCACGCACGCGGTGACGATCGCGCTGCGGCGCGGCATCCTCGACGCGTGATCCCTGGACATGTGATTGCGCGCACCGCGCGCGCGCTGGCGGCGGCCGCGACGTTGCTTGCCGCGGCGGCGGGCACTGCGGCCGCGGAGCCCGCGCGCACGGACGTGTCCGAGGCTTACCGCAGTCTCGCCATCCACCAGTACCACCACACCGCGTGGACGGTGCGGCAGGGCGCACCGGGACAGATCACCGCACTGGCGCAGGACACGGGCGGATTTCTCTGGCTCGCGACGCAGACCGGGCTGTTCCGTTTCGACGGCGTCACGTTCGAGCGCATTGCGCCGGACGGCGAGGACGCGTTTCCCACCGACAGCGTCGCGGCGCTGTTCGCGCCGCGCACCGGCGGCGTGTGGGTGGGCCTGCGTTACGGCGTGGTGAGTTTCGTCGGGCCCGATGCGGTGCGGCATTTCGACCGCGACGATGGCGTGCCGACCGGATCGGTCTACGGCTTCGCGCAGGACGGCGACGGCACGGTGTGGGCGGCGACGTTCCAGGGCCTGGCGCGCTTCGACGGCCAACGCTGGTACGCCCTCGACGCGAGCTGGGCGCTGCCGGGCCGGCAGGCGCGCAGCGTGTTCGTCGATCGCGACGACAGGTTGTGGGTGGCCACCGACGCGGCGCTCGCCTACCGGCCCGCCGGCGCGCGCGCCTTCGTGCGGCTGGACGTGGATGTCGGCCGCATCAGCCAGATCGCGCAGGCGCCGGACGGCGCGATCTGGATCGCCGAGGCCGACGGCGGCGTGCGCGCGGTGTGGCGCGACGGCAGCGTGGTGGTCGACCGCCCGCAGCTGTCTACGCCGTCCGCCGGACTGCTGTTCGACCGCCACGGCAGTCTCTGGGCAACGAGCCTGGGCGAAGGCATCCACCGCATCGCGCATCCGGAACGTGCGGGCGCACCCGCCGTGCAGCGCTTCCGCGAAAACGACGGGCTCACGTCCGACTACCTGTGGCCGGCGCTGGAAGACCGCGAGGGCAATCTGTGGTTCGGCACCAGTCGCGGACTCGACCGCTTCCGCCGCAGCAACGTGGTGCAGGCCACGGTGCCGGACGGTGCCTACGACTTCGCGATCGCCGCCGGCGATGGCGGCAGCCTGTGGGTGGGCACGAAGAACCGCCCGCTGATGCAGCTGCAGGATAATGCGGTGCACATGGGCAGCGCGCCGGTGGGCATCAGCGCCGCGCTGCGCACGGACGGCGGCACGCTGCTGTTCGGTGGGCCCGACGGTCTGTGGCAGCTGCGCGACGGCATCGTGCCGCTGGCGCCACTGCCGTCGCAGGTGCGCTATTCCGGCGTGCAGGCGATGGCCCGGGCCGTCGACGGCACGGTGTGGGTGTCGCTCAACCAGCCCGGCGTGTTCCAGTGGCGCGACGACGCATGGACCCATCTGCGCAACGTTCCGGCCTTTCCCACCGGCTCCTCGCCGCTGACCCTGCTCGCCGACCGCGACGGTGCGATGTGGCTCGGCTTCGCGCGCAACCGCTTGGTGCGGATGCGCGGCACGGACGCGACGCCGTTCGACGCGGAGGATGGGCTGGCCGTCGGCAACGTCAGCGCGCTCGCCCGAGGCGCGCAGGTGCTGTGGATCGGCGGCGAGCGCGGCCTCGCGTTCCACGACGGCACCCGGATCCATGCCGTGCCCACGGCCGACGACGATCCGCTGCGCGGCGTGTCCGGCATCGTGGAAACGGACGGCGAACTCTGGCTCAACGGCGCGCGCGGCGTGGTGCGCATCGTCGCGCGCGACGTTGCGCGCATGCTCGACGCGGCGCGCCGCGCGCAGCCGGTGCCGGCGCCGTCGCTGCGCGAGCGCTTCGATTTCCTCGACGGCTTGCCGGGCACGCCGGCGCAGTACCGGCCACTGCCGACGGCGGTCCAGGGCAGCGACGGGCGGCTGTGGTTCGCCACCACCAGCGGCGTGGTGTGGATCGACCCGCGCACGATCCTGCGCAACCCACTGCCGCCGCCGGTGGCCATCCGCGCCGTGTTCGCCGACGGCCACCGGCACGATCCGCGCGCGCTGCGGCTGCCGGCCGACACCGCGCGGCTGGAAATCGACTACACCGCGCTCAGCCTCTCCGTGCCGGAACGCGTGCGCTTCCGCTACCGGCTCGACGGCATCGACACCGCCTGGCAGGACGTCGGCGACCGCCGCCGCGCGTTCTACACCAACCCCGGCCCGGGCGAGTACGTGTTCCGCGTGCAGGCGGCCAATAACGACGGCGTCTGGAACGACACCGGCGCCACGCTGGCGCTGTCGGTGGCGCCGCATTTCTACCAGAGCACGTGGTTCGCGCTGCTATGCGCGCTGGCGGTGATCGTGCTGTTGCGGCTGTTCCATCGCCGCCGCATGGCGACGCTCGCCGCCGCCATGCGCGCGCGCATGCAGGAACGCCACGACGAACGCGAGCGCATCGCACGCGAACTGCACGACACGCTGCTGCAGGGCTTCCAGGGACTCATCCTGCGTTTCCAGGGCGTGGCCGACCGCCTGCCGGCGGACGATCCGCTGCGCGAAACGATGGAACGCGCGCTCGACCGTGCCGAAGGCGTGCTCGTGGAGGGCCGCGACCGCGTGCGCGAACTGCGCGCCGCCGACGGCGAAACCTCCGACCTGCGCGCGGCGCTGCTGCGCCTCGGACAGGACCTGGAAGCCGACAGCCCCACCCGCTTCCGCGTCGCCGTGGTCGGGCGCGCCGAACCGCTCACACCGCTGGTGCGCGAGGAGATCTACTGCATCGTGCGCGAAGCGATCTTCAACGCGTTCCAGCATGCCGACGCGCGGCTGGTGGAGGTCGAGATCAGCTATGCCCGCAGCGAGCTGCGCGTGAGCGTGCGCGACGACGGCCGCGGCATCGATGCCGACGTTCTCGGCGCCGGACGCAAGCCCGGCCACTGGGGCCTGCCCGGCATGCGCGAACGCGCGCAGCGCGTCGGCGCGAGCGTCGAGGTGCTGAGCAAACCGGGCGTCGGCACCGACGTGCTGCTGCGCATGCCGCGCGCGCTGGCGTTTGCCGATGCGGGATCGGGATCGTGGTGGCAGGCGTTGCGGCGTCGGCTGCGGCGAACGTGACCCCGAGATGCACCAGACGAAGAAGGGCAAGCAGTGGCACGTCGTGATGAAGGGCACACTGGCGTGGATGAGGGTTCGGGCCTGGTACATCACGCCGAATGCACGGCAGCGGGCGCGGCGCAGGTGCACGCGCTACTGCACGGCGGCAACGACACGGTGAACGGGCGCAGCGGCTACGCGGGCGTGGAGGAGCGCGCGCAGATGGAGGCGGTGAAGGCGCGCTTGCTGATCGCGGAGAAGCACTCGACAGTGAAGGCGATCAGGAACAAGCTTGATCGCAAACGTGCCGAGCGCCGGGGACACACGAAGGCGAGCCTGCGCGCGCTCTTGGAGCACCCGTTCCGGGTGGTGAAGCAGCAGTTTGGTTTCGGTATGGCCTTCCATGGCCGGCGATGCTCGGAATGGACGCGTCGAGCACGCGAACGACTCCAACCGAGGCCGTGCGTCCGGTGCGACGCACGAACATTGATTCGATGCTCAGCATCAGTTGTACGACCTGGTGCACCAGCAGCCGCGACGAAGACAGATCACGCACCCATGCAGCTCGCGCGGACAGATGAAGCCTGTTGCTGGAATACAGTTTGATCGCGGCATAGAGGCTTATCGACGTCTCCCGGGTGCTGGTGGTCTTCGCGTTTTAGGGAGCTCGAGGGTATCGCCAGGCATGGGAGCCGGCGACATGCGGGTTCGGTCCATCCCTCAGACGATCCGCCGGCAGCTGCAGGAATCAGAAGACGGCCCCGGATTTCGAAAAGCGTTGACCCCTTCGCCCCGCGCGCGCAAAGTCCGCGCAAGTTCATCCTGGAGCGGCAGCCATGGCGCATCCCGTCCGCACAGCCGCGCGCATCCTCTGTTGCACGCGCGCGGTGCAGGTGTCGCAAGCGCGACATGCCTCGCGCTGCTCCTTTCTGCCGCGGCCCCCGCGATCGCGGCTCCCATCGATGTCGGCAATTTCGTGTGGCGCGACCGCGACGGCGATGGGCTCCAGGATGCCAGCGAATCCGGCATGGCCGGCGTCACCGTGCAGCTATGGAACGGCGCCAAGACAGCGCTGCTCGACGTCGCGATCACCAATGCCAGCGGGGGCTACACGCTAATCGCGCCGGGCCCGGGCGAGCACCGCGTGCGCGTGCTGTTGCCGTCCGATCCGGGCGCCGGGTTCGCGCCGAAGGACCAGGGCGGCAGCGACCTGACCGACAGCGATATCAATCCCAGCGGCACCCACCTCGGCTTCACCGACATCTACACCTTCGCGTCGAACGTGACTTCGATCAACACGATCGACGCCGGCATCTTCATCCCCGAACCGATCACCGTCGGAAACTCCGTCTGGCAAGACCTCGACGCGGACGGCGCGCAGGATTTCGGCGAGCCGGGCCTCGCCAACGTGTCGGTGCAGTTGTGGAACAGCACCAAGACCAGCCTGCTCGACACTGCGATCACCAACAGCAACGGCAGATACACGCTCACGGCCCCGGGCCCGGGCAACTATTGCGTGCGGGTGCTGCAGCCACTGTTCGATACCGTGCGGTTTTCGCCAAAGGACGAGGGCGCCGACGACACCCGGGACAGCGACATCAATCCCACGGGCACGGACTTCGGCTTCACCGACATTTACGCGTTCGGCACTTCGGTGGTCTCGATCACCTCGATCGACGCGGGCCTGGTGCCGTTCCAGCCGATCGGCGACCGCGTGTGGGACGATGTTGACGGCGACGGCGTGCAGGACGGCGAACCGGGCATCGGCGGCGTGCAGGTGCAACTGTGGAACGCGGAGCGCAACGACCTGATCGATGCCACCTTCACCGATGCCGCCGGCAACTACACCCTGCTCGCGCCCGGACCGGACAGTTACCGTGTGCGCGTGCTGCTACCCGGACCGCGCTATTCCTTCAGCCCGCGCGATCAGGCCGGCGACGCGATCGACAGCGACATCCATGCGTCCGGCACGTATTTCGGCTTCACCGACCCGCTCGCCGTCGGCGTGCCGGGCGCGTTCGACACGACGGTCGACGCGGGCATCGCCGGCAACCGCGTGTTCGCGAACGGCTTCGAGTGAGCATTGCGCGCTTCGCGGGCACCTGGCTGTTCGAGCCAGCCGGCGACACGCATTCACGCGTGTCGTTCAAGTACCACGTCGTTGCCGATCCCGCTTGGCTTGCATGGCTGATCGAGCCGCTGCTTGTGCGCTCGTTCCGACGGCATGCGCGCCAGCGCGTGCAAGCCCTGAATCGCTAGGTGCTGCGAGGCGGAAACTGGGGTTAGCTTCGAAAACGGGTGAGGTCCACTTGCAAGCGACGGTAAGCGAACCTGATCCCGCTTCCGTCGCTACGGTAACGAGGATGCAGGTCTCCTAAAAAAAAGTAACACCCACCCAAAGAGCGACATGAGAAACTTCCGTATTGTTTCCGTATCCTTTTCCGTAGACGCGCAGCTCTCTCGGAAACAAACCCGGAGGCGAGCCGGTCAATGTGATTCGATAGCAGCTGCCGCGGCGCAAGTCACCAGGGCAGTCAATGGCCTCGACTGCGGTGATGTTGGCAGGATCAATGGTTTTTATGTATGACTGCGCATCAATACCGCTGCAGGCGCCCGTGCATTCAAACGAGTGCAATTTCCCCTTGAAAATTCCGACACCCTTGACGTAGTCTAGATAGTACAGGACTTGTCGTGCAGAGCCCCAGTCCGGAGCCGGAAAGAATTGGCTGACATCGGTCAACTCCGAGCACACACGCCGATTCCTCTCTTCAGATATCCTGGCAGGAAAATGGTAGATGGAGTCGACCGCACCGAATCGCGGCTGCGTCTTGATGGATTCAACACTGGTCCCGCGGCCCGGAGAAAAATCAAGTCGCAATGTAATCCAATCGGACTCGCAAAGGCCATATTGGCTGGGGGGCGCATAGGCACGGCTGAAAAATCTGATCTCATACGGGAAATTGGACCGATCGACACCGATTGCGAAAGCACCTACCTCACCCAGGAGTCGACCCGAAAGCTCCTCCAGCGGCAGCGTCTCAAGCTCGTTCTTTGACAAAGGCTGCGCTACGGCGGTCGGAACTATCGCCAGTAAAACCAGCAATCTCATTCGCATCATTTCGCACCTTTCTGGATTTTTCAGCCAAATGCCGCAGGGCGCGTTGACTTCGCAGGTTTGGCATGGAAAATTGGGGAATTGATCTTCAGGCAGTATCGAACTGGAGGCAGTCGGGTCGATGTCCTTCCGAAAACGGGGTCACGCCCACCTACCGGCGCTAGCGAGTGAATCTGACCCGTTTGCGCAACTAACTGCCAGAAAAGATCAAGGGATCGGTCCGTAGCTGATATAGGCGCGCCGGTTTCTTGCCCGACCTTCCTCGCTCGTATTGTCACCAACGGGCCGCGCCGCGCCAAATCCGTGGGGTTTTTCCAGTCTCGCCGCTGAAATCCCATTGCTGATCAACCAATCGTGCACTGCTCTCGCACGAACCTCGGATAAATCTATGCATGCGCGTCCTGAGCACTCAGCTGTATCGGTGAATCCGACGACCCGAACTGCAATGTTTTTGGGGAATTGTTCGAGCAGCTTTAGATCATAACGCAGGGCGGAGAGAGCAGTTTCAGCCGGCTCCGACAAGGCGGTAACCAATTGCTGGCCGCCAGATGGCTCGGCACTCTTGAATGTCACGCCAACGAAATCGCCTGGCTCCGAGCTATATCCACCCGCATCGAAATTCTCTGCATGATCGAGCGATGGTCTTTCGCCAATAGTCGGATGATTGGCGCAGGATGCGCACAGGGTTATTCCAAGCACAAGTGGGATTACTAAGATTGCAGGCAGGTTTTTCATTTGCAACTCCACTCGTTTGAATGCGAACACGAGTTCATGACCGAGAATTGGGCGCGTGCATCGACTCTTCCCTGATCTATGCCATCGCCCGGATGCCACGGCGCCCATATGTTGTTGCTGTTCTGCAAAAAATTCATTGCCTTTTGATAGTAGCCTTCGGCGCGGTATGCGGAATGTTCGCGATTCAAGCGCTCTTCTTTGGATGTGGGAAATCCATCTTTGACGATTTGTGCGCCATGGTCGGCCTCGTGAAGAAGCCTCATCGCAAGCCCGTTCTGTACGCCTGCTTGACCTGGGTTTCTCTGGGCGATGCCCTCAACATCGAACCTTATTTCTCCACGACCAGATTCATCGGTAAGATTCTGCGCAAGTTCTCCGCCGAGATTAGCGAAGGTGACCTTTATCTGCTGATCACCTTTTGCCCCGTAGAAGTCAACTGCCCGTCTAAGCTGGGTCTGTTGCGATGAAGAAAGTTGGTCGCTCGCCGATGCCTGCGATGCGAGCCTAAGGGATGCTTCGAATGTCGCACAATGCACTCCCGTGCAAGCCCAGCGTCCATCTGGATCAAGGAATTTGTAGGGGTTGTTGTTGGCATACCAATAGCGATTGAAGCTTTCCGGCGTCGGCGCGACCGGGTCGGGGCTGAGGAAGCGCAGCGCGAGCGGGTCGAAGTAGCGTTGCTGCATGTAGACCAGTTGCGATGCTGCGTCCGCGGTGTGGCCGGTGAAGCCCGGGCCATCGCGCCAGAGGCCGTCGTAGGGGGCGCCGTACGAGGTGAGGCGGGTGCGCAGGAGCATCTGACCGACGGCGTTGCTTTCGACGCTGGGAGTGCCGCGGGCGTCGCCGTGCAGGTAGGTGGTGGTGGCGGTGTTGCCGTTGAGCGGGCGGGTGCGTTTGGCGACGAGGGTGGTGCCGAGCGCGATGTAGTCGGTGCGCTGCTGGTCGCGCGTGTCTTCGGTGTAGAGCAGGCGGCCGCTGCGGTCGCGGATTTCGTGCCGCACGGTGCCGGTGTCGCGCCGGGTGCGCAGGCGGTGGCCGTGGGCGTCGTAGGCGTAGCGCTCGAGGCCGTCGATGCGGGCGAGGCGATTGGCGCTGTCGAAAACGAGGGTCTGCACGGTGGCGGGAAGGAGGTCACCGCCGGTTTCGAAGCCGTCGCGGAAGAGGCCGTGCGGGTCCGGTTCGCCGGGGCGGCTGCGGGTGGCGAGGGCGCCGCGCGCGTTCCAGGTGTAGGCGTGCACGGTGTCGCCGGCCTGGGTGATGCGTTGCAGGCGGTTGTTCGTATCGATGTCGTAGCGCAGGTCGAGTGGGCCGACGACGGCGCGGCGGATGTTGTCGAGCGGGTCGTACTCGAACGATTCGAGGCCGAACTTGTTCGGCACCACGGCGGTGCGCAGCCGGTCGAGATCGTCGTAGGTGAGGTCGCTCGATTCGAGGCCGTCGCCGACGCCGTCGGTGCGGGCGACGAGGTTGCCGTTGGGGTCGTAGTCGAAGCCGTGGTCGAGCAGGGCGACGCCGTTGCGGGTGTCGCGCAGGCGGTCGGGCAGCTGGCGGGCGTTGAGCAGGTGTTCGCGCACGACGCCGTTGCCGTAGGTCCAGGTGGCGAGTGCACCGCCGGGGTGGTAGCCGGCGCCGGTGGCGTAGGTGCCGACGCGGGTGGGTTCGCCGAGGGCGTTCGGTGCGTAGGCGAGCGCAAGGCCGCTTGGCCAGGTGAGGCTTGCGCGGGCGCCGTTGGCGTCGTGGCCGTGGGCGATGACGCTGTTTTTGCCGTCGAAGGCGAGCGTTTCGGTGAGCGGCAGTCCGCGTTTGGTGTAGGCGTAGGTCCAGAGGCTGGCCGGGGCGTTGGCGGTGGCGGCCGTGCCGGCGGTCTGCAGCAGACCGTTGGCGAAGTAGCTGAAGGCGAGATCGGCGGCGTCCGACGGGTGGTCGACGGCGAGAAGCCGGCCGCGTGTGTCGTGGCTGTACGCGCTGCGCTGCGCCACGGGCACGCTGCCGCGCTGGCAGTCGGTATGGCTGGGCAGGTTCTGGCCGGTGGCCTGCCAGGCGATGTTTCCGGCTG
Organism: Chiayiivirga flava; assembly: GCF_014202825.1. Classification (GTDB taxonomy): domain Bacteria; phylum Pseudomonadota; class Gammaproteobacteria; order Xanthomonadales; family Xanthomonadaceae; genus Chiayiivirga; species Chiayiivirga flava. The sequence goes on from NZ_JACHHP010000005.1 coordinate 224,065, forward strand.
CATCGTAGTCGAGCACCGTGGCACCCGACTCGGGTTCGATGCGTTTGCACAGGCGCTGCTGGGCGTCGTAGACGTAGCGGCGCGTGAGGGTGAGCGCGTTGCCGTTCCACTGGCCCGAGCGGGTCATGGTGCGTGGTTTGCCGAAGACGTCGCGCGCGATGCCGGTGACGGCATCGGGCACCTGCAGGCCGGCGAGTGCGGCGGTGTCGGGGCTATCGAGGGCGTGGAAGGTTTCGGTGCGCTGGATGCCGCGCGGGTTGGTGGTGCGACGCTTGAAGCCGGCGAGGTAGTCGATGGTGGTCGTCAGCGGACCGAGCTCACTCGTGGCCGTGTGCGTGCGCGGTCGGCCGAGGCCATCGTAGGTGGTGGCGACGCCGGCAGGTGTCGACAACACCGATGCGATGCTGCGCTGCGGGTACGAGACAAACGTCTCGCGCTGATTGCCGTCGTAGCGGCGCAGCACCATGCGGCGGGTGCCGGCCTCGTCGGCGTTGTCGAAGCTGCGCTGGAGCACCGGGCGCCAGAGGGCGTCGTAGTACGTGATTGCGCGTGCGTTGCCGGTGCGTTCGGTGAGGCGCCAGTGACCGGCGGGCAGTCCGTATTCGGCCACGTTCACTGCCTCGAACGTGCGCTCGGTGGCATTCCAGGCCACGCTGTCGCCGCTCGGCCAGGTGGTCTTGATCAGGCGGCCGAGCGCGTCGTGGAGATAACCCGTGGTGTGGCCCAGTTCGTCCGTGCTGCCGGTGACCTGGCCGACGTTGTCGACTGCAACCTTGCTCGACGTGCCGTCCGGATGCACCACCGTCTGCGGGATGCCACGTTTGTAGTTGGACAGCGTGGTGACGTTGCCGGCGCCATCCGCGATGGTCCGCACGAGGCCACTGGGGTAGTACGAAAGCGTGTGCTGCAGCGCGCCGAAGCGCGACGAGGTGAGGACGTTGCCGGTGGCGGCATCGAAGGTCTGCGCCAGCATCGGCGCGGCGGTGTTCGCCTCCTTGAGACCGGCGATCTGGCCTAGCACCCAGCGTGCGAAGTTGTCGTGGTACGTGATGGTTTCGGTGCGGGTCGTAGAGGCGCCGAGGGTGCTGCTGCGCGTGACGGTGCGCGGCCGGCCGAAGCCGTCGAGGCTGTCCGCCTTCCAGGTGAAGGTGACGCCGTCCTGCACGATGTCGCGTTGCCGAAGCGGACGCAGGTGTTCGAGCTGGGCGCGATTGGCATAGGTTTGCGGCACCGTGCCGATGCGCGCCGGGAACGGGCCGGCGTTCGGCGATGCGAGCTGCGGTCGGATCGTACGCGCAGCGGAGACGAATGTGTTGCCGTTGAACGTGGCGCCGAACTCGGTGCGCAGCACCTCGCCCAGCGTCGCGGAGCACCACGCATGTCCGACGAGCTGCCGTGTCTTGGATCCGTCCGGTGCCGTGATGCGAAACGTGGATGCGCTCGGCACGTCTGGCGCGCAGCTGGCGTTGTAGTCGTCGCAGTAGCCGTAGGTCCACGTGGAATCAACGCCAGGGCCGGTGTAGCGGCGCGAGAGCGTGGCGATCGACTGGTATTCCTCGATACCGTCGTGCTCGTGGAAGCATTGCGGGGTGAGGTGCTGCTGCTCCAGCCAGCGATAGCGCAGCACGCCCGCAACGGTGAACGTGCCGACCAGGCCCGACGGCGCGGTGGCGGTGCCGACGTTGCTTCCCCACGCGCCCGGGTTGGAATCGCAGTACGGCTCCTGCTGCGGATCCGGCGACCAGAACGCGCAGTATTTGGTGAGCGCGTTGAAATCGAACGACCACGCAGTGGCATCGGGCAGAGTGACTTTGCGGAGCGTGCGGCCGAGAGCGGGCGTGGTGTAAGCGTAGGTCCACGTGCGCGCCTTGGCGTCGCCGGGCTGTTCGGTGACGCCCGTGACGAAGGAAATGCCGTTGACCGACTGCCATGACAGGCTCACCGCGCGTCCGTCGCTGGCCTGGATGCCGGTCAGTCGCGCGCCGTCGTACGTGAACGTCAGCGCATTGCCGTGGCGGTCCTCGATGCGGCTCGGCAGCAGCATCGCTTCGTAGCGGTACAGCGCCGACCCACTCATGAACGGCGGCGCGAACCAGTCCCAGCCACCGGTGACCAGTCGATCGAACCAGTATTTCCCGCCATCGGGCGAGACTGCGAGGAAGCCTTCGCCGCCGGCACCGTTGCTGGTGGCCGGCAGGCACGACAGCATCCAGTGGGCGTTGGTCACCAGCGGGAATGCGAGGGCATTACCGTCGAGGATCATCGAGGGCTGCAGCATGTTCTCCGGAGCGCGTCGCAGCACCTCCTGCGCGCCCTGTCCGGGCAGGACCAGCTGCACGCCTTGCCACCACTCGGATGCGGCGAAATTGCTGCCCTCGATCGCGACATCGCGCGCAAGTCCGAACGCCGAACAGCGTTTGGCTGGGCTGCCGCCGCTCACCGACCACGGCGCCTGCAGCGCCGGATGCGGCGTGAGCGTGCTCAAACGTGGCAGTTCCAGCGTCCAGTCGCCGAAGCCGCGTTCGCGCTGCCACCAGGGCGACCGACTGGCGCCGACATCCAGGCTGCGCACGATCGCGATGTCAGGTCCGCTGCCGCGCAGCAGCACGTCGGTCTGGACGAAGCGCAGGTTACCGGTGAGCGGGTCGATCGATTCACCGAAGGCATCGTCGCCCAGTGGGGCGATCGCGCGGCTGGCGTTGAGGCGATTGACCGCCGCGTCGACCGCGGTCAGCGCGCCGTCTGCGACCACGTCCGGCAGGCCGTTGGGCACCGGCTGCGGCGCGGTCAGGTCGGTGATGTCGACGATGGCCGAGGGCGATACGTCTGCCGTGACCGGCGTCACTGCGACGAGTGCGGCGAGCAAGACGCAGGCGCCCAGCAGCCGATCGGGGCGACGTGCGTAAGCGCACGGCTGTGCTTCCTTGCAAGACATGGGTGGTCGGTCCTTCCATCACGAGGACCCCGGCGGCAATGGCCCGCATCCATGCGGGACGGGCACGATAGGCGCGGATTCAATCGCGATTCAATGCGTGCAATGCCGCCGGGCTGGATTCTCCGACTGGCGGTTGTCGTCGCAAGGCAGCGTGCGCCGTGTGCATGCGACTTCGCGTATGTGCACGTTCGTCCGTCGCGCGGCGCATCTCAACACGTGGTTCGTCGCTGCATGCGAGGCGTCGAAGAGAGTGGAATGCGTGGGAAGCGACGGATCGCGATTGCGGGGGCGGACCGTCAGACCACGTCGTTTCGCGGTCCGGCTCTCGGCAGCTCGCCGAAGACGTGCTCGCCGCAGTGCTCCTTCACCCAGGTTACCGTGACAGGTTCGCGCGCGACGAGGCGCTTGACCAGCGGCACGGCCTGTTCGCCGAGCAGGATGCCGAGCAGGCCGACGAGCGCCACCACCGGCGGCGCGGGCGAGCGCACGTGCAGGAGGCCGTAGATGGCGCCGACAAGCAGGCCGGCGGCGAACGACAGCAGGTAGAGTTTCATCGTGGCGCGCTCCGGTGCGTGGCATGGACTTGCGCCGCCGCGACATCCCGCGGCGGCGTCCGGCACAACGGCACTCAGTCGTGTGCGGTCGGCACCCGGTACGGCGGCAGCTGCGTGGCGGCGGCGCCGTGCACCATCGTGTAGGCGTATTCGACGCCGACGCCGTAGGCGCCGCAGTGGGTCTTCACGATGTCCATCACGGCGTCGTAGGTGCCGCGGTGGCCCCAGTCGCGCTGCCATTCGAGCATCACCGACAACGCGGTCACGGGCACCGCGCCGGCCTGGACCACGCGCCGCATCGCGTTGTCGTGCGCCAGCGCGCTGACGTCGCCGCAGCAGTCCTCCACCACGTACACCTCGTAGCCGTCGTGCAGTGCCTGCACCGTCGGCAGCGCGACGCAGGTTTCGGTCCACAGCCCCGACAGCACGATCTTGCGGCGGCCGCTGCGTTCGATGGCGGCGAGGAAGTTGGCATCGTCCCACGCGTTCATCGTGCTGCGCTCGATCGGCGTACTGTCCGGCAGTGCGGCGAGGATCTGCGGCCAGGTGTGGCCGCTGAACGCCTTGCTTTCGACCGACGACAGCACGGTCGGCACGCCGAACACCTGCGCGGCCTTGGCCAGCAGCAGGTTGTTGTTGATCACGCTCTGGCGGTCGAAATTGCTCACGCCGAACAGCATCTGCGGCTGCAGGTCGATCATCGCCACCACGCAGTTGTCGGGCGTGAGCAGGCCTTTTTCGCTGAGCTTGGGACGGGTCGGTTGCGGCATCGCTGTGTCCTCGGATGGGTCGGCGGGCGGCGCTGGCGCCGGCTCGCGACAGTGTGTGCGTGCGCGCGCCGGCACGATTGCATTTGCGTGCGTCAGATGTCGCGGTGCGCCCGCGTCGCGGCCGCCACGGCTGGACCGCCCACGAAATGCCGAACCACGGGCACGTGTCCGGCGGCCTGCAGCGCACGGATGCCCTCCTGCAGGCGTCGCTCGTCGCCGGTCACGCGATCGTGCTGGCGCAGGTGTTCGAGCCACGAGGCGACGACGAAGTACTCCAGATGCGTGCCGGGCGACGCAACATCTTCCAGCACGTTCCACTGGACCGCACCGTCGCGCCGGCGGCTGCGGCCGAGCTGCGCCATGAGGTCGAGGAAGGCGTCCCGATCGCTCGCGTCCACGCGGTATTCGACGGTCACGAGCACCGGCCCGCGTTCGCCCTCCGGCTCTTCCGCCACCACCGGCTGCGGCCAGTGCGCCGATGCCGCGACATCGAGCGACTCCACCGCGGCCAGACGGAAGCGCAGTGCCCACACGGCCGCCAGCGCGGTCGCGACGGCCGCCGCCAGCAGCGCGACCCGCAGGCTCGCATGCTGCGCGAGCGCGCCCCAGCCCAGGCTGCCCGCGCCCATGCCGAGCGCGAAGATCACGATGTACAGCGACAGCGCGCGTGCGCGCACCCACTGCGGCACCGAGGTCTGCGCCGCGATCTGGAACGACGACAGCACCGTGATCCAGCTCGCGCCGTTGAGCAGCATCACCGCGCCGAGCAGGGTCGGGTCCGTCAGCGCCGCCGTTGCCGCGATGCACGCGGCCTGCAGCAGGCATGCGAACAACACCATGCGGTCGCGATCCATCCGCGCGCGCAGCCGCGGCAGCAGCAGCGCGCCGGCCAGCGCGCCGACGCCGATGCAGCCGAGCAGCGCGCCATAGGTGGCGGCCTCGCCGCCGAGGTCGCGCCGCACCAGCGTCGGCAGCAGCGCGGGCAGTGCGCTGGCGAAGAAAAAGAAACTCGCGGCACGGGCCAGCACCGCGCGGAACACGGTGGCCTGCGCGGCGTAGCGCAGGCCCGCGCGCAGCGCGTCGCCGACGTGTTCGCGCGGCAGGCGGCCGGCGTCCGGAGGCCGTTTCCAGACCCACAGCACGGCCAGCATGCCGGCGAAGCTGACGGCGTTAAAGGCAAAGGCCCACGGGGGCCCGGCCTGCGCGACGACGACGCCGCCGAGTGCCGGACCGACCGAACGCGCGATGTTCATGCTGATCGACGACAGCGCCACGGCCGGCGGCAGCAGGTCGCGCGACACCAGTTCGGACGTGGTGGCGGCCTGCGCCGGCATCGCCATCGCGGCGCCGCAGCCCAGCGCAAACGTCAATGCGAGCAGCGACCAGGGTTGCAGCATCCCGGACCATGCCAGCGCCGCCAGCAGCGCCGCGATGCCGCACATCCAGGCCTGCGTCCACAGCAGATAGCGGCGGCGGTCGACGATGTCGGCCAAGGCGCCCGCAAGCAGCGCGAGGAACACCACCGGCAGCGTGGTCGCCGACTGCACCGCCGCCACCCACAGCGGCGAATCGGTGGCTTCGGCCATCATCCACGCGGCGGCGACATCGTGCATCCAGGTGCCGATGTTGCTGCCGAGAATGGCGAGCCACATCGCGCGGAACATCGGCACGGCCAGCGGCGACCACGCGCCGGGTGCGACGTGCTGCGATTCGTTCACCGGCTCAGAACGCGAAGCAGGCGCAGCCGAGCGCGCCCCAGAACGCGCCGTCGGCGGCGCCGGGCACGTCGTGCGCGGCGGCGTGGGTGTGCGCGTGCACCCGGCAGGCCGGCGCGGCGGCGACGCGCGCGGCCGGCGCGATGGCGTGGCGCACCGGCGACCAGTCCGGCATCGGCGCCGGCAGCAGCGGCGCCAGTGCGCGGTGCCGACCGGCGCCGTGCACGATGCGCCCGCCGACCACGGTGAGCTCGCTCTCGATGGCCGGAATGTCGGCCTCGTCCACCGCGAAGAAATCCGCCGACAGCACCGCGAAGTCGGCGTACTGCCCGACCGCGAGCGCGCCCTTGCGCGCCTGCTCGTTCGAGAACCACGCGCTGCCGTGCGTCCACAGCCGCAGGGCTTCGTCGCGTTCGAGCCGATTGTCGTCGCCGTACAGCGCGGTTCCGCCGAGCGTGCGCCCGCTGACCAGCCAGTACAGCGCGATCCACGGGTTGTAGCTCGCCACGCGCGTGGCGTCGGTGCCGGCGCCGACCGGCACGCCGGCATTAAGCATGCGACGGATCGGCGGCGTGTGCGCGGCGGCGGCCGCGCCGTAACGTTCGACGAAGGCCTCGCCCTGGAAGGCCATGCGGTGCTGCACCGCGATGCCGCCGCCGAGCGCGCGCACCCGGTCGATATTGCGCGGCGAGATGGTTTCGGCATGGTCGACGATCCAGTGCAGACCGTCGAACGGCACCTCGCGGTTCACCCGCTCGTACACGTCGAGGATGCGTGCGATCGATTCGTCGTAGGTCGCGTGGATGCGGAACGGCCAGCGCTGCTGCACGAGGAAGCGCACCACGGCGTCGAGGCCGTCCTCCATCGAGGCCGGCAGATCCGGCCGGGGTTCGTTGAACAGCTCGAAGTCCGCTGCGGAGAACACCAGCATCTCGCCCGCGCCGTTGTGGCGCAGCATGGCGTCGCCCTGGCCGGGCGAAAGCAGCGTCGTCCAGCGCCGAAAGTCCTCGAGTTCGCCGCCCGGGTTCTGGGTGAACAGGTTGTAGGCGATGCGCACGGTCAGCGCATCCTCGCGATGCAGCTGCTCGATGATCGCGTAATCCTCGGGATAGTTCTGGAAGCCGCCGCCGGCGTCGATCACCGAGGTGATGCCGAGGCGGTTGAGCTCGCGCATGAAGTGGCGCGTGGAATTGTGCTGGTACTCGGGCGGCAGGCGCGGGCCCTTGGCGAGCGTGGCGTAGAGGATCAGCGCGTTCGGTTTGGCCAGCAGCAGCCCGATCGGGTTGCCGGCCTTGTCGCGTTCGATCCTGCCGCCGGGCGGATCGGGCGTGTCGCGGGTGTAGCCCACGGCGCGCAGCGCGGCGCGATTGAGCAGCGCGCGGTCGTACAGGTGCAGCAGGAAGACCGGCGTGTCGGGTGCGAGGGCGTTGAGTTCGTCGAGCGTGGGCAGACGCTTCTCGTCGAACTGGTGCGCGGTGAAGCCGCCGACCACGCGCACCCACTGCGGCGCCGGCGTGATCGCGACCTGCGCGCGCAGCATCGCCATCGCGTCGGCCAGCGACCGCACGCCGTCCCAGCGCAGCTCCAGATTGTAGTTGAGGCCGCCGCGGATGAGATGCGTGTGGCTGTCGTTGAGGCCGGGGATCAGGCAGGCGCCGTGCGCATCGATGACGCGTGTGGCGGGATCTTGCAGCGGCATCACGTCGGCGTCGCTGCCGATGGCGGCGATGCGTCCGTCGCGCACCGCCAGCGCCGTGGCGCGCGGGCGTGCGGGGTCGAGCGTGTGGATGCGCGCGTTGCGCACGATCAGATCGGGCATCGGGCTGTCCCTGGTCGAATGGTCGCGCGGTCCCGAGCCGCGCCGGGTCGGGGCGCAGCCGCCGAGCGCGAGAGCGCCGGCCGCAATGATGCCTTGCGACAGGCGGCGACGGGTCTCGTCGGGCGCGGTCATCGCAGCGCCACCTGGCGACGGCCGTCGATCGACCACGCGCCTGCCCCGATCAGCGCCACGGCGAGCAGCATGCAGGTCCAGAACACCGGATATTCCATGCCGCCGTGCATCCAGAACCAGCCGGCGGGGCGGGCGATCGGCACGGTGGTGGCGAGAAACGCCACGCCGAGCGCTGCCGCCGGCCGCGTGAACAGTCCGAGCACCAGCAGCACGCCGACGCCGGCCTGCACCAGCGCCAGCAGCAGCGGCAACGGCGCGGCGGCGGGAAGCCCGAACTGCTGCAGCTCGGCCGCAAACCCGGTGAGCCCGGGGCCGCCGAACCAGCCGAACAGCTTTCCGAATCCATGCGGCAGCAGAAACCCGCCGGCGGCGACGCGCAGGATCAGCAGCGCGAGCGAATGCGAAGCGGGGGCGAAGCGCAGTGGAAGCGAGGCAGCGTGCATCGTGCGATCCCGGCAACTGCGAAGGGCAGCGCCTGCAGCATGCCGGTGCATCCGGCGCGACGGATTGCATCGGCGTGCGCGGACGGCGACCGCGCCCCGGTCGTTGACGTTGTCGTCCGGATGTTCGGATGCGTAATCTCGCGTCGGCGGCCAACGTGGATGGCGCTCTGCGGTGAACCTGAATTCACTGCTTTGCGGCTGCACGTGCCGGATTCGGCACCATCGGCGCAGCCCGAGAAAACGCTTGACACGCCGTATTGCTGCGGTACAGCATCGACCTCCCATGCAGCCGTCCAGCGCCATCGCCGCCACCCTGCCCTGCCGCGCCACCGCGCTGGCCGGCCGCGTCGCGCTCGTACTTCCGCTCGTACTTATTACCGGACATCCGTGCGGAGCGGCGACCTGGGACTGATCCAACGCACCACCCCCAGACCACCGAAACCCCGCACCGGGCAACCCGTGCGGGGTTTCGAGTTTCTGGGGTCCGAAAAAGTGAATCCGAATCCGCAGTTTTCCCCATCCCACCTCGAGCAGACGCCAGACACTCCATGCAAAGCGACGCCATCAAGACCGGACCGTCCCGCGCCGCCGCACGCGCCATGCTGCATGCGACGGGGCTCGACGCCGCGGCCATCGCGAAACCGCTGATCGCGGTGGTGCACAGTTGGTCGGATGTGTCGCCGTGCAACATCAACCTGCGTGACCTGGCGCAGCACGTGCGGCGCGGCATCCTGGCCGCGGGCGGCACGCCGATCGAGTTCAACACCATCGCCGTCACCGACGGCATCGCGATGGGCACGGCGGGCATGCGTGCGTCGCTGGCCTCGCGCGAGCTGATCGCCGATTCGATCGAACTGGCGGTGCGTGGCCACTGCCTCGACGGCGTGGTGGTGCTGTGCGGCTGCGACAAGACCATCCCCGCCGCCGCAATGGCGCTGGCGCGGCTCGACCTGCCCGGCCTGATGCTCTACGGCGGCAGCATCCTGCCCGGCTGCCACAAGAACCGCGACATCACGATCCAGGAAGTGTTCGAAGCCGTCGGCGCACACGCCGCGGGCAAGATCGACGATGCCGAACTGACCGCGATCGAAACCTCGGCCTGCCCTGGCGCCGGCGCCTGCGGCGGCCAGTTCACCGCCAACACGATGGCGCTGGCGACGACCTTCCTCGGCCTCGCGCCGATGGGGCTCAACGATATCCCCGCCGTCGATCCGAGCAAGACCGATGCGGCCTACGCCTGCGGCGAACGCGTGATGGAGCTGTTCCGCAGCAACACCAGCGCGCGTTCGTTCGTCACCGCGACGTCGCTGCGCAATGCGGCGGTCGCGTGCACCGCGACCGCAGGCTCGACCAACACCGTGCTGCACCTCGTCGCCATCGCGCGCGAGGCCGGCATCGATTTCTCCATCGACGAGTTCCACGCGATCAGCGAACGCACGCCGGTGATCGGCGACCTCAAGCCCGGCGGCCGCTACATGGCGCCGGACATGTACCTCGCCGGCGGTTCGCGCCTGCTCGGCGCGCGCCTGAAGGACGCCGGTCTGCTCAGCGACGAACCCACGGTCAGCGGAAAATCGCTGTTCGAGGAAGTCGCGACGTTCGAGGAGCGCGAAGGCCAGCAGGTGATCCGCCCGCTCGACAACCCGGTGAAAGCGCGCGGCGGCTACGGCGTAATCTACGGCAACATCGCGCCGGACGGCTGCGTGGTGAAACTCGCCGGCCACGCGCAGCTGCGATTCGAAGGCACGGCGCGTGTGTTCGACAGCGAGGACGCGTGTTTCGCCGCGGTGCAGGCGCGCAGGATCGTGGCGGGTGATGTGGTCGTGATCCGCGGCGAAGGCCCGGTCGGCGGCCCCGGCATGCGCGAGATGCTCGCGGTGACGGCGGCGCTCGTGGGCCAGGGTCTCGGCGGCGAGATCGCGCTGATCACCGACGGCCGCTTCTCCGGCGCCACCTACGGCTTCATGTGCGGGCACATCTGCCCGGAAGCCGCGCTGGGCGGCCCGATCGGCAAATTGCGCGACGGCGACCGCATCGTCATCGACGTCGAGAACCGCACGCTCTCCACCGACGCCGATCTCGCGTCACGCGACACCGAATGGACCGCGATCAACGAACGCGTCTACACCGGCGCGCTTGCCAAATACGCCGCGCAGGTCAGCTCCGCATCGACCGGTGCGGTGACCGCGTTCCCGCCGCCTCGCTTCTGAGCATCACTGCATCGCGCCAGCGCAAATCCACATCGCTTCTCCTCCACCTCGTTCCAGATCCGCGCCCTTCCCACCGCTCTCCAACACACGCTCGCAAGGACTCACCGCAATGAAGACGTACTCCACCGCCGACGCCAACCCCGCCGCCCTCCGCGACAAGACCACCGTCATCTACGGCTACGGCAGCCAGGGGCGCGCGCACGCGCGCAACCTGCACGACTCCGGCTTCAGGGTGTTGGTGGCGGCGCGCGCCGGCGGCCCGAGCTTCGCGCAGGCGCAAGCCGACGGCCTCGACGTCGACACGCCGGAAAATGCCGTGCCGAAGGGCGATCTGATCGCGCTACTCACGCCGGACATGCAGCAGGCCGACGTCTACCGCGACGTGATCGCGCCGCACGCCAAGCCGGGTGCCGCGCTGCTGTTCGCGCACGGGTTCAACGTGCATTTCGGCCAGATCGCGCCGCGCACGGATCTCGACGTCATTCTCGTTGCACCCAAAGGCCCGGGCGCGCTGGTGCGCCGCCAGTACGAGGAAGGCCGCGGCGTGCCCAGCCTGATGGCGATCCACCAGGACGCCACCGGCAAGGCCAAGGAACTCGCGCTGGCCTATGCCGACGGCATCGGCGGCACGCGCGGCGGCGTCATCGAAACCTCGTTCGCCGAGGAGACCGAGACCGATCTGTTCGGCGAGCAGGCCGTGCTGTGCGGCGGCGCGACGGAACTCGTCGTGATGGGCTTCGAGACGCTGGTGGAAGCCGGTTACCAGCCGGAAGTGGCGTACTTCGAATGCCTACACGAACTCAAACTCATCGTCGACCTACTGCACGAAGGCGGCATGGCGAAGATGCACCAGTTCATCTCCGAAACCGCGCAGTACGGCGACCTCACGCGCGGCCCGCGCGTGGTCGACGAGCACACCCGCACGCAGATGCGCGCGGTGCTGCGCGAGATCCAGGACGGGCAATTCGCGCGTGAATGGGTGAACGAGCACAAGAGCGGGCGCGGCAAGTACATGGAACTCAAGCAGCGCGATCTGGATCACCAGATCGAAACGGTGGGCCAGCGGCTGCGCGCGAGCATGAGCTGGCTGCGTGATTCGGCGTCGGCGAAGAAGGAAGCCACCGAGAAGCAGACCGCGCCGGCGGCCTGATCCTCACCTCACTCCGCTCGAAGCCCCCTCTCCCCGTGGGAGAGGGGTTGGGGAGAGGGTCCGGGACGCCTCGACGCAGCTTCCCAACTCGACCTCGTCGACCGTACTACCTCATACGTCACCACCCACTGAAGCAAGACTCCAACCCTGCGTTCCAACCGAACCCTCATCCGGCGCTTCGCGCCACCTTCTCCCATGGGGAGAAGGGCAAGCGACGCTCCGCTTCGAACCGGACGCATCGCAAACCCAAACGATCAATGCATCACGCCCGACCGAGAACAGACCAGACCACCATGACCACGTCCACCCCCGCCACCCCGAAGCAGCTCCGCGGCGCCGACGCGCTGCTGCTCGCGCTCGAGGCGGAAGGCGTCGCGCTGGTCTTCGGCTACCCCGGCGGCGCGATCATGCCGGTCTACGACGCCCTCGTGGATTCCCCGATCCGCCACATCCTCGTGCGCCACGAACAGGCCGCCGCACTCGCCGCGAACGGCCACGCGCGTCATACCGGCGAAGTCGGCGTCTGCATGGCCACCAGCGGCCCGGGCGCCACCAACCTCGTCACCGGCATCGCCGACGCCTTCCTCGATTCGGTGCCGATGGTCGCGATCACCGGCCAGGTGCCGCAGTCGTTGATGGGCACCGATGCCTTCCAGGAAGTCGACGTGCTCGGCATCACCCTGCCGATCGTCAAGCACAGCTACGTGATCCGCGATGCGAATACGTTGTTCGACACGGTGCGCGAAGCGTTCGCGATTGCGCGCGAGGGGCGGCCGGGGCCGGTGTTGATCGACATCCCCAAGGACGTGGCGACAACAACGCTGTCGCCAGCAGCCTCGACGCATGCGCTTGCCGCAGCACCCCAATCCTCCCCGCTGTCATCCCGGCGAACGCCGGGATCCAGCGCCCCTGGATTTCCAGCCAACGAGCAAGGCAACAGGGCACTGGATCCCGGCGTTCGCCGGGATGACGCCGAGCGTGCGTGTCGAGCAGCGCCACCACAGGCGTCGTCGAACACGACGGCGGTCGGCATCACCATCGACCCCGCCGCGCTCCAGCGCGCCCGCAACCTCATCGCCAACGCCAAACGCTCGGTGCTCTACACCGGCTACGGCATCGGCCTCGCCCGCGCCACCGACGCCTTCCGCGCCATGGCCCGCGCCACCGGCATCCCCGTCGTCAGCACGCTGAAAGGCCTCGGCGCCCTCCCCACCGACGACACCCAGTTCCTCGGCATGCTCGGCATGCACGGCACCCGCGCCGCCAACATGGCCGTGCAGGCCTCCGACCTGCTGATCTGCATCGGCGCCCGCTTCGACGACCGCGCCACCGGCAAACTCGCCGAGTTCGCACCGCACGCAAAAGTCATCCACATGGATGTCGACGCCGCGGAAGTCTCCAAGCTGCGCTACGCCAACGTCCACCTCGTCGGCGACCTCAACGCGTTGCTGCCGCAACTGCACGTCGCACCCGACATCACCGACTGGCAGGTGCACTGCGAAACCGCACGCGCCGGTTCGCTGCCGCGCTACGACGCCCCCGGCGAAAAAATCTACGCCCCCGCCCTGCTGCGCCGCCTCAGCGAACTCGCGAGCGACGACACCGTCATCGCCTGCGACGTCGGCCAGCACCAGATGTGGGTCGCGCAGCACTGCGTGCACCGCCAGATCCACCAGCACCTCACCAGCGGCGGCCTCGGCACGATGGGCTTCGGCCTGCCCGCGGCGATGGGCGTTGCGCTCGCTCGCCCCGGCACGCCGGTGGTGTGCGTCAGCGGCGACGGCTCGATCATGATGAACATCCAGGAACTCGCCACGCTGCGCCGCTACGGCGTGCCGGTGAAGATCCTGCTGCTCGACAACGGCGTGCTCGGCATGGTGCGGCAGCAGCAGGAACTGCTGTACGGCGAGCGTTATTCCGAGATCGACCTGTCCGACAACCCCGATTTCGCGCAGGTCGCACGCGCCTTCGGCATCAAGGCGCTGAGCCTGGACACGCGCGCCGGCATCGACGCCGCGCTGCGCGCCCTGCTCGACAGCGACGGCCCCTGCCTGCTGCACGTCAGCATCGACCCGCACACCAACGTCTGGCCGTTCGTGCCGCCGAACACGGCCAACGACCGCATGCTCGACGACACCGCGTCACCCACCCGCACCGCCCGCCCGGAGACCACCCATGCTTGAGCTCACACTGACCCTCGCCCCCGCCGAAGGCGCGCTGGTGCGCGTGCTCGGGCTCATCGAACGGCGCGGCTTCCGCCTCGGCGCGATCCGCAGCGAACCCTCGCCGCGCGGTCTCGACGTCTTCCTGCAACTGCCCGCCGACCGCCCCGGCGACGTGCTGCTGCGCCAGGTGCAGCGCCTGCACGACGTGCGCGCGGCCTCGCTCGACATCGCACGCAGCGCGTATCCCGCAGCGCGCCCGAACGTTCCGGTGCCGGCACGCCGCGGCATCGAACACGCCATCGAATCCGGCGCGGAGGCCGTGCCCGTATGAGCGCAACCGCCACCGACCACGTCCGCATCTTCGACACCACGCTGCGCGACGGCGAGCAGTCCCCCGGCTGCTCGATGACCACGCCGCAGAAACTGCTGATGGCCTCGATGCTCGCCGACCTCGGCGTCGACGTGATCGAAGCCGGCTTCGCCGCCGCGAGCCCCGACGACTTCCACGCCGTGTCGTCGATCGCGAAGCAGGTGCGCGGCAGCAGCGTCGCCGCGCTCGCGCGCTGCCAGCGCAACGACATCGAACGCGCCGCCGCCGCGCTCGAACATGCGCAGGCGCCGCGCATCCACATCTTCATCGCCACCTCCGACCTGCATCTCGAACACAAGCTGCGCATGACGCGGCAGCAGGTGCTCGATTCGATCGTCGAACACGTGACGCTGGCGCGCTCGCTGTGCGCCGACGTCGAGTTCTCCGCCGAAGACGCCTCGCGCTCGGACCTCGGCTTCCTCGTGCAGGCGCTGGAACTGGCGATCGAACACGGCGCCACCACGCTCAACATCCCGGACACCGTTGGCTACGCCGTGCCGGCGGAGTACGGCGCACTGTTCGCGCACCTGAAGGCCAACGTGCGCGGCATCGAACGCGCCGTACTGTCCAGCCACTGCCACGACGACCTCGGCCTCGCCGTCGCCAACTCGCTGGCCGCGATCGAGAACGGCGCGCGCCAGGTCGAGTGCACCATCAACGGCATCGGCGAACGCGCCGGCAACGCCTCGATGGAAGAAATCGTCATGGCGCTGCGCACGCGGCCGCAGCATTTCGGCACGCAGACGCGCATCCGCACGCAGAAGCTGTATCCGGCCTCGCGCCAGCTGATCGCGGTGACCGGCAGCGTGATCGCGCGCAACAAGGCCATCGTCGGCGAGAACGCCTTCGCGCACGAAAGCGGCATCCACCAGCACGGCATGCTGCGCAACCGCGCCACGTACGAAATCATGTCGCCGGAGGACGTGGGCGTGTCGCGGTCGTCTCTGGTGCTGGGCAAGCACAGCGGGCGTGCGGCCTTGTCGGATCGTCTGAAGCAACTCGGGTTCGAGCTCGACGAAGCCTCGCTCAACCAGGCCTTCGCCGCCTTCAAGACGCTGGCCGACCGTAAGAAGGAAGTGTTCGACGCGGACCTGGAATCGATCGCGATGGGTGCGCGCGGCGACGAGACCGGTCCGTGGCGGTTGCTGTCGATGCAGATCGCCGGCGAGATCGGCCACGGCGCGTCGCCGAAGGCTACGGTGAAGCTGTCGCACGCGGATGGACGCGTGGTGCAGGAAAGCGCCGTCGGCGATGGTCCGGTGCATGCAATGTTCTCGGCGATCGAGCGCGTCACCGATTTCCGCCACGAACTGCGCGAGTACCAGGTGCGATCGCTCACCGAAGGCGAAGACGCGCAGGGCGAAGCGCGCGTGAAGATCCACGCCGAGGGACGCGATTACCATGGCCGCGCGGTCTCGACCGATGTGCTGGAAGCCAGCGCGCTGGCACTGATCGAAGTCGTCAACCGCATCGAACGCCGTCGTACCCTGATCGCACAGACGGAGGTCGCCGCCTGACCCCTCACCCTCCCCGTAAAGCCCCTCTCCCCGTGGGAGAGGGGTTGGGGAGAGGGTCCGGGATGCCAGCCACGCCAAACGCACCTCGACCTGATCAACCGTATTACTGCAAATCAAACACCAACCTCATACGTCACGACCGCTCGGGCAAACCCACCGCACCACTCCGCCCGAACCCTCATCCGGCGCTACGCGCCACCTTCTCCCACGGGGAGAAGGACAAGCAGACAACCGCAACACCGGAGCCGCAATGAAAACCTCCCCCTACATCTGGTTCAACGGCAAGCTCGTCCCCTGGGCCGACGCCAACGTGCACGTCATGACCCACGCCCTGCACTACGGCTCCTCGGTCTTCGAAGGCGTGCGCTGCTACTCGACACCGGACGGCCCCGCCCTCTTCCGCATCGGCGACCACATCGAGCGCCTGTTCGAATCGGCCAAGATCTACCGCATGCAGTTGCCCTACACGCAGGACGAGCTCATCGCCGCGTGCCGCACCTCGATCACCGAAAACAACCTCTCCTCCGCCTACCTGCGCCCCATCGCCTTCCGCGGCAACACCGGCTTCGGCGTCGCACCGCCGGCCGACGGCCCGATCGACGTGCTGGTGATTGCCGCCGAATTCGGCGCGTACCTGGGCGAAGAAGGCCTGAAGAACGGCATCGACGCCTGCATCACCAGCTGGAACCGCGCTGCGCCGAACACCTTCCCCACCGGCGCCAAGGCCGGCGGCAACTACCTCTCCAGCCAGCTGATCGCGATGGAAGCGCGCCGCCTCGGCTTCGGCGAAGGCCTGGCGCTGTCGGTCGACGGCCAGCTCAGCGAGGGCGCGGGCGAGAACCTGTTCGTGATCCGCAAGGGCAGGATCTACACCCCGCCCGCGGCCGCGTCGATCCTCGTCGGCATCACGCGCGACACGATCTTCCAGCTTGCGAAGATGCTCGGCTTCGAGGTGGTGGAACAGGTGCTGCCGCGCGAGATGCTGTATGTCGCGGACGAGGTGTTCCTCACCGGCACGGCGGCGGAAATCACGCCGGTGCGCTCGGTGGATGGCATCACCGTCGGCAAGGGCTCGCGCGGGCCGATCACGGAGGCGTTGCAGGATGCGTTCTTCGGGTTGTTCGACGGGCGCACGGCGGACGAGTGGGGCTGGCTGGATCAGGTGAATGCGAAGAACGCTGAGCAGACCAAGACCGGCGCAACGTTTGCGGAAGTGGCTTGACGCGCGCGCCAGTCGCCCAGTCCGCAGATCGCTTGTCAAATCCACTCGAATCCACTGACCCTACCGCACACGACGCCGCACCCCTCCCAACCGTCATTCCCGCGAATGCGGGAATCCATTGACCTTTCTTTGCTCTGCGGGGAAGAGTCAACGTCAAAACCGAGCAAGGTCACTGGATTCCCGCATTCGCGGGAATGACGAGCGTGGTGGGGTATGGCGTCATCCGTCACACCCGACATACGAACCAAAACACGAGCCGCCGCCAGCAAGACGCCGCCATGACCACACCCCGCACCATCATCGAAAAAATCTGGGACGCGCATGCAGTGCGAGAGGAAACCGCCGACGCCCCGGCCATCCTCTACATCGACCTGCACCTCGTGCACGAAGTCACCACGCCGCAGGCCTTCGCCGAACTGCGCGAGCGCAACCTCCCCGTGCGCCGCCCCGACCGCACCCTCGCCACGCTCGACCACTCCACACCCACGCTGCCACCGAACCCCGACGGCTCGCTGCCCTACGACAACGCCGCCACCGCCGAACAGGTGGCCACGATGGAGCGCAACTGCGCCGACTTCGGCATCACCCTGCACGGCTTCGGCTCCGGCCAGCGCGGCGTGGTGCACGTCATGGGCCCGGAACTGGGCGCCACGCAGCCGGGCATGACCATCGTCTGCGGCGACTCGCACACCGCCACGCACGGTGCGTTCGGCGCGTTGGCGTTCGGCATCGGCACCACCGAAGTCGGCCACGTGCTCGCCACGCAATGCCTGCTGCAGCAGCGCCCGAAAACGCTCGCGGTCACCGTGAACGGCACGCTGCCGCCCAACGTCGGCGCGAAGGACCTGATCCTGCACATCATCGGCCGGCTCGGCATGGACGGCGGCACCGGCCACGTCATCGAGTACCGCGGCGAAGCGATCCGCGCGCTGTCGATGGAAGGCCGCATGACCCTGTGCAACATGTCGATCGAAGCCGGCGCACGCGCTGGCCTCGTCGCGCCCGACCTGGCCACGTTCGACTACCTGCGCGGCCGCCCGCATGCGCCGCAGGGCGCGGCGTTCGATGCCGCCGTCGAGCGCTGGAAGACCTTCACCAGCGACGACGGCGCCACGTTCGATCGCGAACTGATCGTCGATGCCGCCGACGTCGCACCGACGGTCACGTGGGGCACGAACCCCGGCCAGGTCGTCGCCATCGACGGCATCGTGCCGCGCGCCGACGACGCACTCACGCAGCGCGCACTCGACTACATGCAGTTCCACGGCGATGCACCGCTGCTCGGCGAACACGTCGACGTGGTCTTCATCGGCTCCTGCACCAACGGCCGCATCAGCGACCTGCGCGAAGCCGCCGGCGTGCTGCGCGGCCGCCACGTCGCGTCGCACGTGCGCATGCTCGTGGTGCCCGGCTCGGACGCCGTGAAACGCCAGGCCGAAGCCGAAGGCCTGCACCACATCGTGCGCGCCGCCGGCGCCGAGTGGCGCGAACCGGGCTGTTCGATGTGCATCGGCATGAACGGCGATCGCGTCGCGGCCGGGCAACTCGCGGTCAGCACGTCGAATCGCAACTTCGAAGGCCGCCAGGGCAAGGGTGCGCGCACCGTGCTTGCCAGCCCCGCAACCGCCGCTGCCGCCGCGGTCGCGGGTGTGATCGCCGACCCACGCAACTATCCGCCCCTGCCCGCCGATACACACGAGGCCGCCGCCTGATGGACGCCTTCACCCGCTTCACCTCGGTCGCGGCCGTGCTGCCGAACGAGAACATCGACACCGACCAGATCATCCCGGCGCGCTTCCTCACCACCACGCAGCGTGCCGGCCTCGGCAAGTTCGCCTTCGCCGACTGGCGCTACGACGCCGATGGCCGCGAACGCGCCGAGTTCCCGCTGCACCGTGCCGACCTGCGCGGCGCCGGCATCCTGCTCGGCGGCCGCAACTTCGGCTGCGGCTCCTCGCGCGAACACGCGCCGTGGGCGCTGCTCGACATGGGCATCCGCGCCGTGATCTCGACGCGCATCGCCGACATCTTCCGCAACAACGCGCTGAAGAACGGCCTGCTGCCAATCGTCGTCGGCGAGGACGAATGGCAGCGACTCGCCGCGTTCGAAGCACGCGAACTGACGATCGACCTCGACACGCAACGCATCGAGCTGCCGGACGGCGGCGCGATCCCGTTCGACATCGACGGCTTCGCGCGCCAGTGCCTGCTGCGCGGCGTCGATCAGCTAGGTTACCTGCTGTCCGAGGATGCTGCGATCTCGCGCTTCGAGCAGACACACGACGCACTGACGCGTGCAGCCTGATCCGCGCCCCGCCTTTTTCGAATCACGAATCCCGAATCACCAATCCCGACAAATGAAATCAACCATCGCACTCCTGCCCGGCGACGGCATCGGCCCCGAGGTCTGCGTGCAGGCCCGCGCGCTGATCGACGCCGTCGCAACCCGTTTCAACCATGACTTCGCCATCGAAGAAGCCCTGATCGGTGGCGCCGCGATCGACGCCCATGCCGATCCGCTGCCGCCGGCCACCGTCGCCGTGTGCGAGCGCGCCGACGCGGTGCTGCTCGGCGCGGTCGGCGGTCCGAAGTGGTCCGACCCGAACGCACGCGTGCGTCCGGAACAGGGCCTGCTGAAACTGCGCGCCACGCTCGGCGTGTTCGCCAACCTGCGCCCCGTGAAGCCGCACCCCGTGGCCGCGAAGTACTCGCCGCTGAAACCGAAACTCCTCAACGGCGTCGATCTGCTGTTCGTGCGCGAACTCACCGGCGGCGTTTACTTCGGCGAGAAAAGGCGCGAAGGCGACGTGGCCTTCGACGCCTGCCGCTACAGCGTGCAGGAAGTCGAACGCGTCACACGCAAGGCCGCGCTGCTGGCGCGCGGACGCAGCGGAAAGATCACGCATGTCGACAAGGCCAACGTGCTCGAAACCTCGCGCCTGTGGCGCAGCACGGTCACGCGCGTGTTGCGTGACGAGTTCCCGGACATCGCGCTGGAACACGTGCTGGTGGATGCGATGGCGATGCACCTGCTGACCAAGCCGGCGGAGTTCGACGTGATCCTCACCGAGAACCTGTTCGGCGACATCCTCACCGACGAAGCCTCCGTGCTCGGGGGGTCTATGGGGCTGCTGCCGTCGGCGTCGCTGGGTGATGGCAAGGCGGGGTTGTACGAGCCGATCCATGGCTCGGCGCCGGACATCGCGGGGCGCGGGATCGCCAATCCGTATGCGACCTTGCTGTCGGTGGCGTTGCTGTTGCGGCATTCGCTCGGGTTGGATCGGGAGGCGGTGGCGGTGGAGGCGGCGGTGTCGGATGCGCTGGATGCGCGGGTGCTTACGCGTGATCTGACGCGGCGGAATGCCGTGTCGACGGCGGAGGCGGGCGCTTGGGTCGTGCGACGCCTCGCCGAATGACCTACGCGCCGATGACATCGACCTCGCCACCCCTCACCCGTCGTCCCGGCGAACGCCGGGACCCAGTGACGTTGCTCGGTTGATTCCGCACGCAAGAACAACGTCGCTGGGTCCCGGCGTTCGCCGGGACGACGGAGTGTGGTGGCGTTGCACGTCTGCGGCCATGCGAAACACCGCGAGACACTGGCGACACGCGCCGTGGATCGATGCAGCGTATCGATCGACGGGTGCCGGACAACGAGCGCCTTGAGCATGTCCTCGACCGCGCTACCGCCCATCGACAGCAGCACCTGGCTCCGCGCCATCCTCACCGCACCGGTGTACGACGTCGCCCGCCGCACCCCGCTCGACCACGCGCCGCGCCTGAGCACGCGGCTCGCCAACACCATCCTGCTCAAGCGCGAAGACCTGCAACCCGTCTTCTCCTTCAAACTCCGCGGCGCCTACAACCGCCTCGCGCAGCTCACCGCCGACGAACGCACACGCGGTATCGTCGCCGTCTCCGCCGGCAACCACGCGCAGGGCGTCGCACTCGGTGCGAAACAACTCGGCATCGACGCCGTCATCGTGATGCCGGCCACCACACCGCAGATCAAGATCGACGCCGTGCGCGCACACGGCGCAACCACCGTGCTGCATGGCGACTCCTACGACGACGCCGCCGCCCACGGCCGCATGCTCGCCGAGCAGCAGGGCCGCGCGCTGATCCACCCCTACGACGACGACGCCGTCATCGCCGGCCAGGGCACGGTTGCGATGGAGCTGATGGCGCAGCATCAGGGCAAGCTCGACGCGGTCTTCATCCCGGTCGGCGGCGGCGGCCTCGCGGCCGGCATGGCGGTGTACCTGAAGGCGCTCGATCCTTCGATCCGCATCGTCGCCGTCGAACCCGACGATGCTGCCTGCCTCGCCGCCGCACTTGCACACGGCACACCGACACGCCTCGACCACGTCGGCATCTTCGTCGACGGCTGCGCCGTGCGGCAGATCGGCGAGGCGCCGTTTGCGCTGCTGCGTGAACTGGTCGACGAAGTGATCACCGTCGACGCCGACCAGGTCTGCGCCGCGATCCGCGACGTGTTCGAGGACACCCGCTCCATCGTCGAACCCGCCGGCGCACTCGCCGTCGCCGGCATGAAACGCTGGATCGAGGCGAACCCCGGCGAGGCGCGCACCTTCGCCGCCGTGCTCAGCGGCGCCAACATGAACTTCGACCGCCTCGGCCACGTCGCCGAACGCGCCGCCGTCGGCGAACAGCACGAAGCGCTGTTCGGCGTGACGATTCCCGAGCAGCCGGGCTCCTTCCTCGGCTTCTGCCGCAACATCGGCCGCCGCGCCATCACCGAATTCAACTACCGCTACCACGGCCGCACCGCCGCCGACGGCACCGCGCAGGGCGCGCAGGTGTACGTGGGCGTCGCGCTCAAGGGCGGCACCGCGGAACGCAGCACGATCCGGCAGGCGCTGCAGGCCGGCGGTTACGCGGTGTCGGACTACACCGAGAACGAAGTCGCGCGCCTGCACGTTCGGCATCTCGTCGGCGGGCCGTCGCCGCTCGCGCGCGAACGGCTGTTTCGCTTCGAATTCCCCGAGCGCCCCGGCGCGTTGCTGCAGTTCCTCGAAACGCTCGGCACGCACTGGAACATCAGCCTGTTCCACTACCGCAGCCACGGCGCGGCGAACGGGCGCGTGCTGGCGGGGTTCGAGATCGATGCGGCGCAGGATGCGGCGTTCGAGGCGGATCTGGCGCGGTTGGGATTCTGGTTTACGGAAGAGACCGGCAATCCGGCGCTGCGGCAGTTCGTCGGCGCGGGCTGATCGACGACAGTCGACGTCGCTCGCACCCGCTCCGTCACCTTGGAGATGCCGCACCGGGGTCCGGCCGCGTCTTCCTTTCGATCGTCGGTTGCCGATGTAGCCTGTTGTCCTCGCAGCAAAGACGGCCACCATCTCGCGTGCGTCGCCCCCAGAAAACCCGTCGTCCCGGCGAAAGCCGGGACCCAGCGGCGTCTCTTCGGGTTGGAACGACAGCGACACCAAGCAACGTCACTGGGTCCCGGCTTTCGCCGGGACGACGGCGGGTGAGGTGACGGATGGCGAATTGGGTGCGGGCTTCGCTGGTTGCGATCCGCGCAGAGCCCGACCACTCGATGTGTCGTGCCAGCTTCATTCTGACGGCAGTGTGCGAAGGCCACGATGACAAGCGAGCACTGCTGCGCCGGACCGAACTGCAACCGCAACGCGATCGCGTTACGCTCGCCCCTCTGCCTTGAGCGTGTCCCGCGAATGCAACGTCGCCACCCGATCGCCCTTCTCGCCACCCTGATGTTCGTCGTCAGCGCACCCGCCTTCGCATGGAGCGGATTCGGCCATCAACTCGTCGGCGAACTGGCCGAGCGGCAGCTGTCCGAAAGCGCGCGCGCGCAGATCGCCGACCTGCTGCGCGACGAGCCGGAGCAGACGCTCGCGTCGGTCGCCACGTGGCCCGACACGGTCCGCAAACAGGCCGCGTGGAAGTTCACGGCGCCGTTCCACTACGTGTACATCCAGGACGATGCGTGCCGCTACGACGCCGCACGCGATTGCCCCGACGGCAGCTGCATCGTCGCCGCCATCGACCGATACGGCGCCGAACTGCGCGATGCCACGCTGCCGCGCGAGCAGCGCGCGCAGGCGCTGAAGTTTGTCGTGCATTTCGTCGGCGACGTGCACCAGCCGCTGCATGCAGGCAACCGCACGGACGAGGGCGGCAACGAGTTCCAGGTGAACCTCGACGGCGAAGGCACCAATCTGCATTCGGTGTGGGACTACCGCATCCTGCACAGTGCACAGCTCGACCTGCAGACCTACGCCGACCGCCTCGACGCGCAGCGCCGGCGCGCGCCCGGTCTCGCGAACGGCGACAGCGCGGCGTGGGCGATGGAATCGTGCTCCGCGCTCGCGGCGCAGGCGGCGTATCCGGCGAAGCCCGGCAAGCTCGATCCGTCGTATCTCGTCGACAAGCGCGGTTACGTCGAGCAGCGCGTGGTGCAGGCCTCCGAACGCCTCGCGGCGATGCTGGAGCGCGCGCTTGGCGTCGGTGCCGGGCCGTGAAGCATGCCTTGGCCGCGCCGCGGTTCACCTGCCCGCAGGGCAAGCGGCGTTGAACGAAACGGCGCCGCGCCGCAGCGGCGCTCCGCGGCGACCGGCGTTGCCGATCGACCCGGCCCGAGACCGCCACCGCACGGCCTAGCGCGCCGACCACGTCTGCGCCGACGCTTGCATCACGCAGCCGCACGCACGAAGGTGTGCACACCGCCCGTCCCCGATGCCGGATCGCCCCATCCCATGCGCGCTTCCACCGGTTTCCGCCGCGCCCTGCTGCGCGCCGCTGTCATCGTGCTCGCCCTGCTGCCGCTCGCCGCCCCGGCCGCCGACGAGGCTCCGCTCACCGTGTTCGCCGCCGCCAGCCTCAAGGGTGCGCTCGACACCGTCGCGTCCGATTACGCCGCAACGGGCCGCGCCGCGCCGCGCGTGGCGTACGCAGCAACCTCCGCGCTGGCCCGTCAGATCGAACAGGGTGCGCCCGCCGATGTGTTCCTCTCCGCCGACAGCGCGTGGATGGACACGCTGCAGAACGCGAACCTCGTCGAGCCCGCCACGCGCCACGATCTGTTGCGCAACACGCTCGTGCTCGTCGCGCCCGCGGACGCGGGCACGCCCGCCTTCGCGCTCGGCGACGCCGGCGCGTGGACGGGCGCGCTCGCCGGCGGCCGCCTCGCGGTGGCGCGTGTCGACGGCGTGCCCGCCGGCAGGTACGCACGCGCCGCACTGCTGCACCTGGGCGTGTGGTCGACACTCGAAGAATCACTCGCGCAGACCGACGACGTGCGCCAGGCCCTGATGTTCGTCGCGCGCGGCGAAGCACCGCTCGGCATCGTCTACCGAACCGATGCCCTCGCCGAGCCGAAGGTGCGCGAACTCGCCGCGTTCCCCGCCGCGAGCCACGCGGCGATCGTCTACCCCGTCGCCGCGGTGAAGCGCAGCGACGCGCACCGCGACACGGCGGCCTTCCTCGCCTACCTGCAGGGCGATGCCGCGGCCGCCGTGTTCCGCGAGGCAGGCTTCGACCTCGCACGATGACGCTGTCGCCCGGCGAACTCGAAGCGATCGCGCTGAGCCTCAAGGTCGCGCTGGTCGCCGCCTTCGCGAGCCTGCCGTTCGGCATCGCGGCGGGCTGGCTGCTGGCGCGTGCGCGGTTCCCGGGCAAGAGCGTGCTCGATGCACTCGTGCACCTGCCGCTGGTGCTGCCGCCGGTGGTGATCGGCTACGCGCTGCTGGTGACGTTCGGCGCGCGCGGCAGCGTCGGGATGTGGCTGCAGCAGACGTTCGGCATCACGTTGGCGTTCAAGTGGACCGGCGCGGCGCTCGCAAGCGCGATCATGGGCTTCCCGCTGCTGGTGCGCGCGATCCGCCTCGCGTTCGAGGCCATCGATCCGAAGCTCGAGCAGGCCGCCGCCACGCTCGGTGCGAACGCGCCGTGGCGCTTCGTCACCGTGTCGCTGCCGCTGGCCTGGCCGGGCATCGTCGCGGGGCTCGTGCTCGCGTTCGCGAAGGCGCTCGGCGAATTCGGCGCGACCATCACCTTCGTCTCCGCGATCCCCGGCGAAACGCAGACGCTGTCGGCCGCGATCTACGGCCTGATGCAGGTGCCGGGCGGCGAGGATGCGATCTGGCGGCTCGCCATCGTCGCGATCGCGATCTCGTTCGCGGCGATCCTCGCGTCGGAATGGCTGGCACGGCGCCAGCGCGGGCGGCGCGAGGCATGAGCGCGGTGTTCGACATCGACGTGTCGCTCGCGCGCGGCGATTTCCGCCGTCAGGTGCAGGTGCAAAGCGATGCGCGCGTGCTCGCGCTCACCGGTGTCTCGGGCGCGGGCAAAACCTCGCTTCTGCAGGCCATCGCCGGCCTGCTGCGCCCGCGCGCAGGCCGCATCGCCGTCGCCGGGCGCACGCTGTTCGACAGCGCCGAACGCATCGACCTGCCCGCGCACCGCCGCCACATCGGCTTCGTGTTCCAGGATGCGCGCCTGTTTCCGCATCTTGCCGTGCGCGCCAACCTCGGCTACGGCGCGCGCTTCGCGAAGGACCGCACGCCGCGCTTCGCCTTCGACGACGTGGTGGCGCTGCTCGGCATCGCGCCGTTGCTCGCGCGGCGCACGGTGAACCTGTCCGGCGGCGAGGCGCAGCGCGTCGCCATCGGCCGCGCATTGTTGTCGCAACCCGACCTGCTGCTGCTCGACGAACCGCTCGCGAGCCTGGACCAGGCGCGCCGCGAGGAGCTGATCCCGTACCTGCAGCGCGTGCGCGACGACAGCGGACTGCCGATGATCTACGTCAGCCATGTCGCCGACGAGGTGCGACGCATGGCCGACACCGTGCTGGCGCTCGACGCTGCGCTGCGCTGAGGCGACACTGGGCAACCCCTCGTCGGTCGACCGGTGTCGCCATGTCCGCCCCCGCCACGCTGCCCGCCGTCCACGCCGCCTTCCTGGCGCAGGCACTGCCGCGGCTGGCGAACGATGCGCGCATCGTCGGCGTCGCCGCGGGCGGCTCGTACATCACCGACACGATGGACGAGCACAGCGATCTCGACCTCGTCGTGGCGATCGAACCGGCACGGGCCGAGACCGTGATGCACGAGCGGCAGGCCATCGCGGCCACGCTCGGGCCGCTGCTCGCGGCCTTCACCGGCGAACATGTCGGCGAGCCGCGCCTGCTGATCGCGCTGTACGACACGACGCCGCTGCTGCATGTCGACCTCAAGTTCGTCGCGCTGCCGGATGCGGCGCAGCGGGTCGAGGATCCGGTGGTGCTGTTCGACCGCGAGGGTCGACTCGCCGCCACGCTCGCGACCGGCGAAGCGCGCTATCCGGCGCCGGACGCGCAGTGGATCGAGGACCGGTTCTGGATCTGGGTGCACTACGCCGGCACGAAGATCGCGCGCGGCGAGTTGTTCGACGCGATCGCGATGCTGGCGTATCTGCGCAGTACGGTCCTCGGCCCGCTTGCGTTGCAGCACGCTGGCGCCCGTCCCTCGGGCGTGCGACGGATCGAGCAGGCGGCGCCGGACATGGCGGCCTGGATGCAGTCGACGCTGGCGACGCATTCGCGCGATTCGTGCATCGACGCCTTGCAGCAGTGCGTGGCCTGTTATCTCGATCTGCGCGGCACTCTCGCCCGGCTCGTGTTCCGCGACGACGCGGAACGTGCCGTGATGGGCTATCTCGACGAGATCGGGTGAGCTTCGGAGCCGGTGCCCACGCCGGTCTCGTGCCAACCTCTCTGCGTCTGGCGAGTCTTCCGTCAACCGCAGTCACGGAGAAGAACCGGAAGCAAGACGCCGCCGCAGTCACCGTGCTTGAGGTCACGCGTCGCTGCGCGGACAGAGCATCAGGCCGGATCGATCGTCAGCCGCGCATCGAGCTGCCGTGCCGCCGTCGCGGCTCCCTTCAGGCTGTCGGCCGGGACGTCGATGCGGAGGCCGGCATCGGTGCCACGCTCCACCACCAGCGTCGGCGTGGAGAGGATGAACGTCGATCCATCGTCACGTCGCTGCTCGATGCGGAAGGCGATCGTCGCCTGCGTCGCGCTCAGCGCCGTGACCCGATAGAACACGCGCAGCCCGCCTGCATCCGCAACATGGGCTTCCCGTTCCTCGTCGACGCCATGATCGAAGAACGAGGTGTCGCCCCGCCCGTCGACACCGATCCGCATGCGACCGGTGACGCGCGTGGCCGGCTCCTGCTCCCGCGGCACGGCAGCGTCCCTTGCAGGCCAGACGGTGATCGTCGCGGTGGCGCCGACACCGTCGTCGGCCGCCGCGCTGCGCAGCGCCAGCGTCTGTCCTGGCGCGATGGAGTCCGACGAGGACATTTCCAGTTCGCCGCCACGTAGCAACTGCACGTCGAGGTGAATGCGGCCCGTGCCGTCGAACCTGGGCACGCCCGTCACTTCCCAGATCGCGCCGTCCTCGCCCATGCGCACCGCGAACGTGCCGCCGCTGCGCACGATGACGCGCGCGGGCTCGGCGGCGGCCGGCGACGAGACGCCAAAGTCCGCCCTCGGTTTCAGGCTCACGTGCGCTTCAATCCAGCGCGCGTCGCCATCGGTCGGCACGCCCGGCTGCAATGCCCACGCCGTCGTTGTCGCGAGCAGTACCAGCAATGCCGCGACAGCGCGCGCCACGCCCAGGCGTTTCGCGCCGGGCAATGGCGCCGCCAGCTGCCGCACACGCGCCAGCAGCGGCCGCCCCGCATCCCAATGGCAGCCAAGAGGCAGCAGTGGCCCAGGCTGTGCCTTCACCAGTGCCTCGGCGTAACTGCGGCGATGCTGCGGATGCGCGGCGAGCACCGTCGCATCGCAAGCGTATTCAAGATCGAGCCGCAGACAGCGCGCGGCCACGTGCACCAGCGGGTGAAACCAGAACACGCAGCGCAGCGTCGCAGCGATGGCCGCGATTCGGGTGTCGCGAGCGTCGCGATGCGCGCGTTCGTGCGCCAGCGCAAGTTCGCGCTCGATCGGCGTGAAGCGTTCGTCGAAGTCGGCCGGCAACACGATGCGCGGCGACAGCACGCCGAGCAGCGCCGGCGTGCCCACGCACGACTGCGCGCGCCAGGTGCCGTCGTCCGCGTGCTGCAGGCCGCCGAGCAGGCGCTCGAAACGCCGCTGCTGCCGCACGCAGAGCAGTGCGCACGCGGCCGACCCCACCGCCCATGCTGCGAGCAACCAGATGCTCCACCCCTCGATTGCGCCGCCCGCAGCCGACGCCACCGACGGCATCGCGTCGAATGACGCGTGAAGTGCCGGCGCCTGCACCACCGCCGGTTCGAGCGTTCGCGCCGGCAGCAGCGCCGCGGCCGGCGCGAGCGGCACGGCGGCCCAGGGCCAGCGCAGCACGGCTGCGCCGCCGAGCCGCCGCAGCGGCACGCGCATCAGCAAGACCAGCACCAGTGCGATCGTCAGCGCGAGCGTGGCGTTCCACAATATCTGCAGCAGGTCAGCGGCCATTGTCGAGCTCCTCGATCAGGCGCTTGAGTTCGGCGATGTCGCGCCTGGACAGCCGGTTGCGTTCGGAGAACTGGGCGACGAGGGGCGCGATGCGACCGCCAAACAGGCGATCCACCAGGCTGTCGGCTTCGCGCTGCTGCCAGTCGTCGCGCTGCAGCACTGCGCTGTAGCGGTAGCGGCGTCCGTCCTTTTCCGCGGCCACGGCACCCTTCTTCAGCAGGCGGTTGAGCAGCGTCTTGATCGTCGCTTCCTGCCAGTCGCGCGTTTGCGACAACGCCGCAACGACGTCGTCGGCATACGCGCTGCGCCTGCGCCAGAGCACCTCCATCACCGCGCTTTCGGCTTCGCTGATCTGCACCGGTGCCACCGTTTACGTTTGTAGACGAAATAAGATTACGCGCGTAAACATCCGGAATGCAAGCCCTCTCGCGGCGGACCGCCGAGACCGGCGACGCCGGTGCGATACTCGCGCCATGCCTGCCGACCGCCTCCACTCGCTCCCCGCCCGCATCGACGCACTGCTCGACCATGCCGTGGACCGCCTGCTCGCCTGTGGCGGCGGCCACGGCGAGCTGCGCGTTGCCGCGCCGCTCGGGCTCGGGAAATCGCATCGCATCCTCAACGCGCTGTATGCGCGCATCGCGGCGGATCCCTCGCGGCCGATGACGCTGATGACGGCGCTGTCGCTGACGCCGCCGTCGCCTGCGTCGGACCTCGAACGGCGGTTTCTGCAGCCGTTTCTCGATCGGCATTTCGGCGAGGACTTTCCCGCGCTCGACTACGCGATCGCCCAGCGCAACGGCACGCTGCCGGCACACGTGGCCATCGAGGAGTTCTATCTGCAGTCCGGCGGACTGCTCGGCAAGCCGGACGCGCAGCGCCGCTACAACAGTCTCAACTACACCCACGTGGCACGCGCGGTGGCCAAGCGCGTGCCGCATGCGATCGTGCACCTGGTGGCCGCGTCGCCGGACGGATCGCAGCTGAGCCTGAGCTGCAATCCGGACCTGACGCTGGACCTGCTCGACCACATCGAACGCCTCGGCGGCGCGCGTCCGCTGCTGCTCGCCGAGGTACACCCGGACCTGCCGTTCCTCGGCGGTGCCGCGCTGGTGGCGCGCGGCTTCTTCGACATCGTGCTCGAGCCAGCCGTGCCCGCGCCGCGCCTGTTCGCGCTGCCGCGGCAGCCGGTGGCCGACGCCGAATTCGCGATCGGCCTGTACGCGAGCACCCTCGTGCGCGACGGCGGCACGCTGCAGATCGGCATCGGCGCGTTGTCCGATGCGCTCACCCACGCCCTGCTGCTGCGCCACACGCGCAACGCCGACTACCGCGCGCTGCTGCGGGCGTTGTGGCCCGAGGTGGAAACCTCGGCGCTGGTACGCGACGAGGGCGGGCTCGATCCGTTCGTGCTCGGCCTTTACGGCGCCAGCGAGATGCTGATGGACGGATTCGCGCACCTGGTCGATGCCGGCATCGTGAAACGGCGTGTGGTCGACGACATCGGCGTCATGCGCCGCGCCAACGCGGGCGCCACGACCGCCGAGGACGATGCGCTGCTGGCGCGTGACGGGCAGTTCCTGCACGGCGGCTTCTTCCTCGGCTCGCACGATTTCTACGCCTGGCTGCGCGGCCTGCCGCCGGACACCGCGCGCGCCATCGGCATGACGCGCATCTCGCACATCAACGAACTCTATGGGCTCAACCAGGAACTCGAGGCGCTGCAGCGGCGCGACGCGCGTTTCTTTAACACCTGCATGATGGCCACCGCGCTCGGCGCGGCGGTGTCCGATGCGCTCGACGACGGCCAGGTGGTGTCGGGCGTCGGCGGCCAGTACAACTTCGTGGCGATGGCGCACGCGCTCGACGATGCGCGCTCGGTATTGATGCTGCGCGCGACTCGCACCTCCGGCGGCACGCTGCGCTCGAACATCGTGTGGAACTACGGACACACCACGATTCCGCGGCATCTGCGCGACATCTGCATCACCGAGTACGGCATCGCGGACCTGCGCGGGATGTGCGACGAGGATTGCATCGCCGCCATGCTCCGCATCGCCGATTCCGCCTGCGCTCCGGGCCTGCGCGCGCAGGCGCTGCAGGCCGGGAAACTGGCGACCGACACGCCGACGCCGACCCCGGGCCGCAACACCGCCGCCGCACTGCGCGCCACGCTGGCTCCGTTCCGCGCCGCAGGCCTGCTGCCGGACTATCCGCTCGGCAGCGACTTCACCCCGGTGGAACAGCACCTCGCGCGTGCGCTCGGCTGGCTGAAGCGAAACACCGCGACGCGGGGCGGGATGCTGTCGACCCTGTGGGCCGCGCTGCGTGCGTCATCGCGCGATGCGGACGACGAAGCGATGCGGCGCATGGCGCTTGATCGTCCGACCGGCTGGCGCGAGCACCTGAGCGCGGGTCTCGTGCGCCTTGCGCTGGCGCGGACGCGCGATCGCGCACGGTCGTAGGCGCGCTCCGCGTCACTGCACGCGCTGGCGTTCGCCGCACGCGTGCGGCAGGTCCTCGAAGCCGTCGCAGAACAACCACGGCGACACCGGCACGAAGTACTCGATGCAGCCGTCCTGCTGCGCATTCGCCACGCAGGCCGCGAGGCTCGGCCCCGGCTGCAGCGTGTCGCCGATCGCGAACACGAAGCGGCCTTCGGCCGGCGCGTCGGCCAGCACGTCGAACACGAGGTTGGCCACGCCGCTGTAGCCCGTGACGCTCGGCGGCAGCCCCTGCGGATACTCGCAGATGACGGTCTGGCCAGCGGCCGCGCTGCCGCTGGCGCTGCAGGTGGCGGGCGGCGACGCGGTGGCGCGGTCGTAGGCGAAACCGGCCGGCGCCGACACGCGCAGCGTCATCGCACCCGCGCTGCCGTCGCCGGCGTTGGCGAAGCTCGGCTGCACCGTGGTTTCGGTGAGCCGGTGCACCGCCGCACCGGGTAGATGCTGCACGGATAGGAATTCGAGCTTCGGTTGCGGCATGGCCTGGGTCTGGATCGCTCCGTAGTATCCGCAGCCCACCGGCATCGGCGTGTCGACGCAGGTGGACAGGTCGCGCGCCGGCTGCTGCGCGTTGTGCACGGTGGCGACCACCGGATGCGGGCCGGGGATGGCGATGTCGTCGGCGATGTCGACAAGGAACTGCAGGCCCGCCGTCTGCTGGTCCTGGCCGTCGTAGAAGTACGCGGTGGTGCAGCGCACGCGCTGGCCCTGTGCGTCCGGCGCCTCGTTCACGCAGTCGAACGGCGGACTACCGCCACCGCCGTAGCGCGTGATGCCGGGCGGCAGCTGCACATCGACGACCACCGGGCCGTTGTTCTGGCCGTAGCCGGTGTTGCGGAAGCCCATGTTGATCGAGCCCTGCCCGCCGGCGGTGAACGGCTGCGTCCAGTGGCTCCAGAAGGCCTGCGAGAACTCCACCTGCGAACGCCGGTGCGGGATGCTGCGCTCGACGCAGCCGGTGTCGGAGGTGGCCATGTTGTAGACCGGCACGTCCTCGCACACCACGGGATCGGGCAACGGGACTTCGGCGCTTTCGAGCGTCGCGCGAACAAGCCCGGCGCCGGGGATCGGAATGCCGGGCGCGGTGTCGATGTGGACGGACATGCCGCTCGATCCCCAGTTCCAGTAGGTGAGATCGGCGGGATAGCTGCATTCCACCGACTGGCCCGCGGCGACGCAAGTCCAGAGGCCGCCGTTCATGCCGGCGTAACTCACCCCCGGAGGCAGCTCGACGCGCAGCGTGAAAGGGCCCTGCGCGGTGAGATCATCGAGCTCCGACGCATTGAGCAGGGTGAAGGTGAAGCCGATCCCGTTTTCGCCGTTGGCACCGAAGGTGCCGCTGTCGAGCGTCGGCGGCGGCCCCATCTGCACCTCGAGCCGTGGCGTGACGCCGGCTTGGACCGATCCGGACGCGGCCAGGCATGCGGCCAGTGCGATGGCGCCTGCGCGCGTGTTCCGATCCATAGGTGTCGCCCCTGTTCCGGCTTCGTGGCCGCAGCGGCATGCTGCCCTCGATGGCGCGCGCGTGGCACCCCGCGATCGCGGGGGTGGCCGCCGACGCGGCACTCGGCGTCGACGACGCGAAGTCCCTGCGCTTGCGCGCAGGGTCGGCTCAGCTCACGCGGGCTGCACCCGCACCATGCGCGCCTCGCGGATCGGCAGATTGCACAGCGCGGCGAACAGCGCGAGCGCGATGTCGGCGTACCACATCAGGTCGTAGTTGCCGTAGCGCGTCATCGCCAGCCCGCCGAGGAAGGCGCCGAAAAATCCGCCGACCTGGTGCGACAGCAGCGTGAGCCCGAACAGCGTGGCGAGGTAGCGCGGACCGTAGAGCTTGCCGACGATGCCGGCGGTGGGCGGCACCGTCGCGAGCCAGGTGGCGCCGAGACCGGCGGCGAAAAGATAAAACGTCAGTGGCGTCGGCGGCGCGAGCAGGTAGAGCACGATCAGCAGCGCGCGCGAGGCGTACATCCACGCCAGAATGTACTTGCTGCGGACGCGCGCCGTGGCCCAGCCGGCCGCAAGGCTGCCCACGATATTCGACAGCCCGATGATCGCCAGCGACCAGCCCGCGACCTGCGGGGACAGCCCGCACAGCGCCACCTCGCCCGGCAGGTGCGTGACCAGGAACGCGATGTGGAAGCCGCAGGTGAAGAACCCCGCATGCAGCAGCAGGTAGCTGCGATCGCCCATTGCCTGTGCGACGCTCTGGCGCAGCGTGAGTTCGGCCGGCGCGCCGACGGCGGGCGCCGCGCGCGGCATGCCGCGCAGCGGCCGCACCAGCGGCAGCGACGCCAGCGTGATCGCCGCCAGCGACCACATCGCCCCGGCCCAGCCGAGCAGTGCGATCAGCTTCTGCAGCAGCGGCGCGAACACGAACTGCCCGAACGAGCCGCCCGCATTGATCACGCCCGCGGCCTGGCCGCGCTGCTGCGGCGTCAGATGCTGCGCGGCCGCGCCGATCAGCACGGCGAAGCTGCCGGCGCCGGAACCGATGGCCGACAGCAGCCCCAGCGACACGATGAAGCCGAACGTGCCGCCCATGAACGGCGTCACCGCGCTGCCGAGCGCGAGGATGACGATGCCCCCGGCGAGCACACGCGCGGGACCGTGCCGGTCCGCGATGGCGCCCGCGATCGGCTGCGCCACGCCCCACATCAGCTGGCCGACGGCGAGCGCGAGACTGATCGCCGCAAGACCGAGCCCGCTGCTGTCCTGGATCGGCGCGACGAACAGGCCGAGCGACTGGCGCGCACCCATCGTCACCATCAGCACGGCCGCGGCGGCGGCGACGACGAGGAAAACGCGTGCCGGAACGGCCGGCGCGGCGCCGGGCTGCGCGGACGCGTTCATGCGATCCCCTCGCGCGGCGTGGCGGCGCGCGACGGAGCAGCACGGCGGGCACGCGTGCCCTTCGCCCTCGCGCCGGAAGCAGGCTCGCGCAGCGCCCCGTGCAGTTGTCTCGTGGTGAAGGCGGCCAGGCGCAGCAATTCGGCGCGCGATGCGCCGGCAGCGGCCTGCACGGCCATGCCCTGGCCGAGCGCCATGATGCTGCGTGCGAGCTCTGCAGGCGCGGTCCCGCGCTGCAGCTCGCCTGCGGCGGCGGCACGCTCGAAGCGTTTGGTCAGCGTGGCAAGCCGGGCGCGGCGACGTTTCACGAGCTCCTCCTGCACGCCGCTGGCGCCGTCGCTGCAGGCCAGCGCGCCGTTGACGGCAAAGCACCCGCGCGGGCAACCGGGCGTGGTGACGAGGCGGGCGTAGCCGTCGAGCAGCGCGGCGATGACGTCGTGCGCGGTCGGCAGCAGCAGCGCGTTGCGGGTGAAGGCCATGTGGCGGTCGACGTAATGGTCGAGCACGCGCAGATAGAGGGACTCCTTGTTGCCGAAGGTGGCGTACAGGCTGGGACGCTGCATGCCGGTGGCGGCGGTGAGATCGGGCAGCGAGGTGCCTTCGAAGCCGTGTTTCCAGAAGACTTGGAGCGCGGCGTCGAGCGCGGCGTCGGGAGCGACGTTGCGCGGGCGACCGCGGGTGGCGGGTGGCTCGGTGATTTTCATACCGATCGATACTAAATTCGGATCAGCGCGGGTGCAAGGCCTGCAATGCTCAACTGCGCTTGAGCCCCTCTCCCTCCGGGAGAGGGGTTGGGGAGAGGGTTCGGGATGCTGAGGCGTGGGGGATTGCGCAGAGATGGCAAGTCGCCTGACTTTCCGTGCCTTGGCCATTTGAGGCTTGAGCGTTTGCTCGGCTGCGCAGGGAAAAACAGGCAATGGCTTCGAAGAGAGTTTCTCGGTGTCCTGCACCGAGGCCTACCGGACCCTCACCCCATCCCCTCTCCCGGAGGGAGAGGGGCTTCAGCGCGGGCGAGACGAGCGGGCGTGCCGCCGGGCAGCCGAATCAGAGTGCGCGCGCGAGCTCCACCACGCGTTCCACCGTGATGCCGAAGTGCTTGAACAGCACCTCGGCCGGCGCCGACGCGCCGAACGTGTCGATGCCGACCACCGCGCCATCGAGTCCCACGTACTTGCACCAGTAGTCGGTGACGCCGGCTTCGATCGCGATGCGTTTGCGGCACCACGACGGCAGCACGCCTTCGCGCCATTCCAGCGGCTGGCGATCGAACATGTTGCTGTTGGGCATCGAGACCACGCGCACCTTCGTGCCGGCGTCCGACAGCTGGCGTGCCGCCTGCATCGCGAGCTCCACCTCCGAGCCGGTGGCGATGAGGATGAGGTCGAACGTGCCGTCCGCCGGATCCATGAGCACATAGCCGCCACGTGCGATGTCCTGCACCTGCTGCTCGGTGCGGTGCTGGTGCTGCAGGTTCTGGCGGCTGAAGACCAGGCACGTCGGGCCGGTGCGGGTTTCGATGGCGACCTTCCACGCCACGGCGCTTTCCACCGCATCGCAGGGACGCCACACCGAGTTGTTCGGGATGTAGCGCAGGCTCGCCAGGTGTTCCACCGGCTGGTGCGTGGGGCCGTCCTCGCCCAGGCCGATCGAGTCGTGCGTGAAGACGTGGATGGCATGCGCCGGGATCAGCGCGCTCATGCGCAGCGCGTTGCGCGAGTAGTCGCTGAAGACGAGGAAGGTGGCGTCGTACGGCACAAAGCCACCATGCAGCGCGAGACCGTTGGCGATGGCGCTCATGCCGAATTCGCGCACGCCGTAGTGGATGTAGTTGGCGTCTGGACTTTCCTGCGCGACGCTCCTGGAGCCTTTCCACAGCGTGAGGTTGGAGTGCGCCAGATCCGCCGAGCCGCCGACGAGCTCCGGCAGCAGCGGCGCGAACGCATCGAGCGCCATCTGCGACGCCTTGCGCGAGGCCACGGTGAGGCCGTCGACCTGCAGCTTGCGCACGTAGGCCCAGCTCGCGTCGTCCCACGACGCGGGAAGTTCGCCGCGCATGCGCCGGTGGAACTCGTCGGCCAGCTCCGGATGCTGCGCGGCGTAGGCGTCGAACAGCGAGGTCCACGCGCGCTCGGCCTCGGCGCCGCGCGCGGTGGCGTCCCAGCGCTGTGCGATCGCCTCGGGCGTCTCGAACGGTGCGTGCGTCCACGCAAGCCCGCTGCGCGTCAGCGCGAGTTCGTCCTTGCCCAGCGGCGCGCCGTGCGAGGACTCCTTGCCGGCCTTGTTCGGCGAGCCGTAGCCGATCTGCGTCTTGCAGCAGATCAGCGTCGGCTTGCCGGAGGCTTTCTGCGCGGTCTTGATGGCCTGTCCGATTTCGACCGGATCGTGGCCGTTGACGTTGCGGATGACCTGCCAGCCGTAGGCTTCGAAGCGCCTGGGCGTGTCGTCGGTGAACCAGCCGCTGACATCGCCGTCGATCGAGATGCCGTTGTCGTCGTACAGCGCGATCAGCTTGTCGAGCTTGAGCGTGCCGGCCAGCGAGCAGGCCTCGTGCGAGATGCCTTCCATCAGGCAGCCGTCGCCGAGGAAGACCCAGGTGTGGTGGTCGACGATCTCGAAGCCGTCGCGGTTGAAGCGGCGCGCGAGCATTTTTTCTGCCAGCGCAAACCCGACCGCGTTGGCCAGCCCCTGGCCGAGCGGGCCGGTGGTGGTCTCGACGCCGGGGGTCTCGGACGCCTCCGGATGACCCGCGGTTTTCGAGTGCAGCTGGCGGAAGCGCTTGAGTTCGTCGATCGGCAGGTCGTAGCCGGACAGGTGCAGCAGCGCGTACAGCAGCATCGAGCCGTGGCCGTTGGAGAGCACGAAACGGTCGCGGTTGGCCCAGCGCGGATTGCGCGGGTTGTGGCGCAGGAAATCGTTCCACAGCACTTCGGCGATGTCGGCCATGCCCATCGGCATGCCGGGGTGGCCGCTTTTTGCCGCTTCCACGGCGTCGGCGGCGAGGAAACGGATGGCATTGGCGAGGTCGCGGCGGCTCGGCGTCGTCATGGGGGGCGTCGTCTGGAGATGGGGAAGAGCGTCCGGCGCGGAGCGGCGGGCGGACGGGTATTGTCCCATCGCGGGGGCGGCGTTGTCGCGCCGGAATGCGGATGGATTCGTGGGCGTGGCGGGATGTCGCCGTGCCCCCCTTCCGCCTGCCGGCACCTTCCCCCGCAAGCGGTAGAAGGACTTCCTCAACAGGCGTTGAGAGCCGACGGCGTCTTCGGCCGTCGGCCGTCGGCCGTCGGATGTCGCATCGGAGCATCCCTTCTCCCGCCTGCGGGGGAAGGTGCCGGCAGGCGGAAGGGGGTCGTTCCGGAGCCCGCGCAGGACGCGTATTGCCGAGGGCGGTTACCCCGCACTCCTGCGCAGCTCGCCCAGCCGCACCCGCGCCGGATGCGTGGCCACCAGTTCGCGTTCCAGCGGCCCGGCCAGCGCGTCGAGTTGCGCGGGCGTGGGCGTGCGGGCATCCACATCGAGGCGTTCGAGCCGGGCTTCGGCAAGGAATGGATGATCGGCAGGAAAGGTTTCCTGCATCACCGCAATGAACCGGTCGAACGCGGCCGCCGCGTCGGCATTGCGCCCTTCGGCCTGCGCGATGCGGCCGTCGAGGCGGTCGACGTTGGCACGTACCAGGGGGAACACTTCTTTCAGCGTCGCATCGAGCGTCCGTGCCTGCGCCAGCAGGCGCTTCGCCTCCGCCACGTCGCCCCGCGCGAGCGCGATGTTGCCGCCGTTGAGCGCGACGATGAGATGCGCGCTGTTGGGTGCGGTGTGCACGCGCGCCCACATCGCGTTGCCGAGCCGCCATTGCGCCAGCGCTTCGTCGTGTCGACCCAGACGCGACAGCACGCGTGCGAAATTCGCATGCGCGCGGGCCACTGCGGGCGAGTCTGCGCCAGCCGCATTCGCGATGCGCAAGGCGAGCGAGCGCTCGAACAGCGGCACTGCGCGCGCGTAGTCGCCGCTGTCGTCCCAGGCCGAGGCGAGGTTGTTGAGCGGCGCGGCGAGTTCGGCCGAATCGCGACCCAGATGTTTTTCGTCGATCTCGATCGCTCGCTGGTAGTGCTGCGCGGCTTCCGCGAAGCGGCCGAGGTCGTGCACCACGGAGCCGAGGTCGTTTTCGCTCGCGGCCACGCGCGGCGAATCGAAGCCGTGCACCTGCTTGCGCAGGTCGAGGACGCGACGCAGATTGGTTTCCGCATCGACGAGCTTGCCCTGCTCGCGCTGCACGCGCGCAAGCTGGGTGAGCGTGTTGAGCGTGCGCGGATGGGTTTCGCCGACGCTGGCGTCCTTCGAGGCGAGCGACTGCTGCAAAAGCGCCTCGGCGTCGGACAGGCGGTCCTGCTCGCGCGCGACCATGCCCAGGTTGTGCAGGGTCGACGAAATTTCCACGGGCGTCGCATCGGGTGCGCTGCGGCGGAGCACCAGCGCATGCTCGAGCGCGGCTCGGGCCTCGTCCTGGCGACCGATGTCCTGCAGGATCATGCCGAGCGAGTTCCATGCATTGCCTTCGACGCGGGCCGGCAGTCTGTTCGCCTGCACGTACGCCAGCGCGGCGCGCGCGGCGGTTTCAGCCTCGGCGCCGCGGTTGTTCCACAGCAGCGACTGCGCAATGCGATCCTGCAGCGCGGCTGCCTGCACGGCGTCGCCGCTGCCGACGCCGAGCGCGCCGGCTTCGTGGAACAGGTCGAGCGCGAGCGCCGGCAGGCCGATGTTGTCGTAGATGTCGCCCAGCACCAGCAGCATGCGGCGGCGCAGCTGCGGCTGCTGCGCGAGCGCGTCGCCGAGCTGGGCGCGGCCGCGGTCGAGCAGTTCGCGCGCGGTGATGTCCGGATTGGCGCCGGCTTCGGGATCGGCTTCCTCGAAGATGCCGGTGAGGAACCCGATCACCTGTTCGGCCGCGGCAGTCTGTTCGAGGGCGATGCGTTCGGCCGCGAGCGCGCGGTCGCGCTGCTCGACCAGGCGCCAGGTGAAGACGCCGGCCATCAGCAGCATCAGCACGCCGAACGCGGCCACCGGCCAGCGTCGGCGCAGCAGGCGCGAACCGCGATAGAGCATGCCGCCGGCCTTCGCGCGCGCGCGCAGCGGGAAGTGGCCGAACCAGCGCTCGATGTCCTCGGCGATGAGGCCGGCGCTGGCGTAGCGCTGCGCCGGTTCCCTGGCCGTGGCGTGGCGCACGATGGCGTCGAGGTCGCCGCGCAGGCGCCCGGCCCAGCGCACGCCGTCGCGCGCCGCCCTCGCGCTGGTGGGGCGCGTGGCGTGCACGGCGGCGGTCGGCTCGGGCGTCGCCGGCGACGGCGCGAGCAGCTCGTCGAGGATCAGGCCCAGGCTGTAGATGTCGCTGGCCGTGCTCATCGGCTGGCCCGCGCGCTGCTCGGGGCTGGCGTAGCGCGGGGTCATGTAGCCGGCGCCGTGCGCCTCGGGCACGTCGCCGATGAGGCGCGCGATGCCGAAATCCAGCAGCACCGGCACGCCGTCGCGCACCAGGATGTTGGATGGCTTCAGGTCGCAATGCAGCACCAAGTGTGCGTGGGCGAACTGCACGGTGCGGCAGACATCGGCGAACAGGCGCAGGCGCGCGGGCAGGTCGAGCCTGTGACTTTCGCACCAGACATCGATGCGCTGGCCGTCGATGTATTCCATCACGAGGTACGGCGTGCCGTCCTCGCTGACGCCGCCATCGACCAGGCGCGCGATGCCCGGATGCTGCAGATCGGCGAGGATCTGCCGTTCGCGCAGGAAATACTGCTCGGCGTCGGCACCGGTGGTGGTGCGCAGCAGCTTGATCGCGACGCGCTGGCGGTACTGGCCGTCGTCGCGATCGGCGAGATAGACGCGGCCCATGCCGCCTTCGGCGAGCGTCGAGACGATGCGCCACGGGCCAAGTCGCGATCCCGGCGGCAGTTCCGGCGCGAGCGTGTCGAGCATGCCGAGCACCGGGCCGAGCACGCGCGCGCCGACCGTATCGGCGTTGCACAGCGCCAGCACTTCGTCGACGAGATCCGGCGCCACGCCGTCCGCTTCGAGCCGCGCGCGTTGCTGCGGCGGCGGCAGGTCACAGACGCGGTCGAACAGATCGCGCACCTGCTCCCAGCGCGCGTCGGCGCTCATGCGCTCAGCTGCTTGCCGAGGAAGGCGCGGCCGAAGCGCAGGTCGCGGTCGACGGTGGCGATGCTCACCTGCAGCACGTCGGCGATTTCGTCGCGCTGCATGCCGCCGAAGTAGGTCATCTCGATCACGCGTGCCAGGCGCGGATCGCGCTGTTCCAGCAGGCCGAGGGCCTGTTCCAGCGCGAGCAGATCGGCCTCGTGCTGCGGCTGGGCGGAATCGACGCCCTCCAGCGTCACCATCACCGCGCCGCCGCCGCGCTTGGCCGCCAGGCGCGCGCGCGCGTGGTCGACGAGGATGTTGCGCATCTGCAGCGCGGCCACCGCGAGGAAGTGCGAGCGGTTGTTCCAGTCCACGTCGCTGCCGAGCAGGCGCATCAATGCCTCGTGCACGAGCGCGGTCGGTTGCAGCGTGGGCGAACGCTCGGCGTCGCCCATGCGCGAGGCGGCCATGCGGCGCAGCGCGCCGTACACCTGCTCGACCACGCGATCGCGCGCG
Source organism: Chiayiivirga flava (assembly GCF_014202825.1). GTDB lineage: Bacteria > Pseudomonadota > Gammaproteobacteria > Xanthomonadales > Xanthomonadaceae > Chiayiivirga > Chiayiivirga flava. The sequence goes on from NZ_JACHHP010000005.1 coordinate 264,530, forward strand.
CTGCTGTCGCCGCCGCGCCAGGCGTGCAGCAGGCCGGTGAGGTCGGCGTCGGATTTCGGCTGCATCGCGGGCTCAAGCCACGCCGACGGTCTGGTCGGGCACCGTCGCGTCGCCGCCGGCGGACGCGTCGGGCGTGTCGCTCTCGCCGCGCGACACCACCACCGCAGCCACGAGGTCGCCGGTGACGTTGAGCGTGGTGCGGCACATGTCGAGGAAGCGGTCCACGCCCAGGATCAGGCCGATGCCTTCCGGCGGCACGCCGACCATGCCGCAGATCAGCGCGATGACTGGCAGGGAACCGGCAGGAACACCCGCGGTGCCGATGCCGCCGAGGATGCACACCAGCATCACCACCACCTGCTGTCCGAGCGAGAGGTCCACACCGAAGAACTGCGCCAGGAACAGCACGGTCACGCCTTCGAACAGCGCGGTGCCGTTCTGGTTGGCGGTGGCGCCGATCGTCAGCACGAAGCGCGCGACGCGGCGCGGCAGGCCGAGTTTTTCGTCGGCCACCTTGAGCGCGGTGGGCAGCGTGGCGTTGCTCGACGCGGTGGAAAATGCCATCACGATGGCGGCCTGCGAATTGCGGAAGAAAAACAGCGGCGACATGCCGCCGGCAAAGTACAGCGCGGCCGAGTAGACGACGAAGAAATGGATCGCCAGCGCCGCCACCACCACGCCGACGAACGCGCCGAGCCGCAGCAACAGTTCCCAGCCGAACAGTGCCGCGAGATTGAACACCAGGCACGCCACCGCGATCGGCGCGAAGCGGATCACGAGGTTGATCAGCGTCATCGAGATCTCGAACAGGCCTTCGATGACGCCCTTCATGCGCTCGGCGCCCCTGGTCTTCGTCATCACCAGGCCAATGCCGAACATCAGCGCGAAGAACATCACCGCGAGGATGTCGTTGTTGGCCGCGGCGCGGATCACGTTGTCCGGCACGATGCCGATCAGCAGTCCCATGCCGCTGGCCGTGGTGCGGGTGCTGTCGACGATGCCCTGCGCGCGCTCGGCGCCGTCGGCGAGCAGGCGCTGCGCGAGCGCGGGATCGACGCCGCCGCCGGGCTGGAACACGTTCACCATTGCAAGCCCGATCACCACCGCGATCGACGAGACGACGATCGTGTACGCCAGCGTCTTCCAGCCGATGCGGCCGAGCGCGCGAATGTCGCCCATCTCGGCCACACCCATCACCAGCGCCGAGAACAGCAGCGGGATCACGAGCATGAACAGCAGGCGCAGGAACACCTGTCCGATGGGCTGGGTGACGTAGTCGGTGAAGGTCTTCACCCAGCCCGCATCGCCGGCAAACGCATGCACGGCCAGGCCGAGGAGCAGGCCGGCGGCGAAGCCGATGGCCATCTTGATGTGCAGCGGAATGCCGCCGGTGCCTGTGCTCATGCGGGTGCTGTCCTTCGAAGCGGCGGTGTGTTGCGGTGTTGCGATACACGATGCTGCGATGTGGCAATCCGGCCACTGGTATGCCCGGCGAAGCGAAACCCATGAAGCCACTCTTTCACCGGGAGAGTGGTTGGGGCGCCGCCTCAACGCCGGGCGGAGCAAGACCATGAAGCCCCTCTCCCACCGGGAGAGGGGTTGGGGAGAGGGTCCGGCGAAACCTCGACGCCCGATCCCGCCTGAACCGGCGAGGTTGCATGACGTGCTCGTACTCCGCCCGATCCCGCAACGATTCCCACCTCCACGCTCCACCCGGCCCCTCATCCGCTGCTGCCGCAGCACCTTCTCCCGAGAGGAGAAGGACGGCAGGCGCTGCCGCGATTGGCAGCAACGCGGAGCGAACGTGAGTGTTCGTGATGTTACACCAGCCCCGCGATTCGCCGAATCGAGGGCGGTGCAGCGCGCGCACCGGATCCACGCGCCTTCGATCCGCGTCACAATGCGCGCGGGGATCCCGGTTTGCCGGGCATCGATCACGGACCATCGATCGCACGCGGTCGATCACGACGGGGACACATCACATGGGCCTGCTGCAAACGCTCACGCGCCACAAATCCATTCCGCAGCTTCAGGCCGAACTGGGCCAGCGGCGCGAGCTGCGCCGCGTGCTGGGCGTGTGGCAGCTCACCGGCATCGGCCTCGGCGGCATCATCGGTGTCGGCATCTTCGTGCTGGCCGGGCAGCAGGCGGCGGTGAATGCGGGGCCGGCGGTGGCGCTGGCCTTCATCATCGCCGGGATCGCGAGCGCCGCAGCGGCGCTGTGCTACGCCGAGTTCGCCGGCATGATCCCGGTGACCGGATCGGCGTACACCTACAGCTACGCCGTGCTCGGCGAGTTCGTGGCGTGGCTGATCGGCTGGGACCTGTTGCTCGAGTACGCGCTGATCGTGGCGGCGGTGGCGAGCGGCTGGTCGGGCTACCTGCAGAATCTGCTCGGCGCGCTCGGCATCAGTCTGCCGGTATGGGCGCAGGGCGCACTGGGTTCGGGCGAAGGCCGCGTGTTCAACGTCATCGCCGCCGGCGTGGCGCTCGCCGTCGCGTGGCTGCTGACGCAGCGTACCGAATGGGGCGCGCGGCTGAACACGATCGCGGTGATCGTGAAGGTGTTCGGCGTGGCGCTGGTCATCGTTGTGGGCGCGTTCTTCATCGATCCGGACAACTGGGTGCCGTTCATTCCGGACGAAGTGACCGGGCCGGACGGCGTCACGCGCTACGGGTTCGGCGGCGTGGTGGCGGCCGCGGCGGTGGTGTTCTTCGCGGTGTTCGGCTACGACACGCTGACAACGGCTGCGGAAGAGGCGAAGAATCCGCAGCGCGACCTGCCGCGCGCGATCCTGCTCTCGCTCGGCATCTCGATGCTGCTGTACCTGACGATCTCGATGGTGCTGACGGGCGTCGCGCACTATTCCACGCTCGACAACGACGCGCCGGTGGCGAATGCGTTCGGCGCGCTCGGGCTCACCTGGGTGCGCATCGCGATCTCGGCTACGGCGGTGGCGAGCATCATCAGCGTGGTGTTCGCCTTCATGCTGGCGGCGGCACGGATCTGGTTCTCGCTCGCGCGCGACGGCTTGCTGCCGGGCTGGTTTGCCGTGGTGCATCCGAAAAACGGCACGCCGCATCGGCCGACGATCGCGCTCGGCGTGATCACCGCCGTCGTCGCGGGCCTGCTGCCGATCGGCGAGCTGGCGATGCTGGTGAACATCGGCGCGCTGTCGGCGTTCGTGGTGATCTGCGGCGCGATCCTGGTGCTGCGGTACAGGCACCCGGAGATTCCGCGCGGCTTCCGCACGCCGTGGGTGCCGGTGGTGCCGCTGATCGGCATCGGGTTCTCGATCTGGCTGCTCTCGCACCTGCCGTGGGTGACGTGGGAGCGCTTCCTGCTGTGGATGGGCGTGGGGCTGCTGGTGTATTTCGGTTACGGGATGCGGCACAGCAAGCTGGCGGGCAGGGGCTAGGTTCTTCGGAAGGGATGGCGTGATTGGGGGACTGTTGGCTCGGACCACCCCCTTCCGCCTGCCGGCACCTTCCCCCGCACGCGGGAGAAGGGTCTCTTCGATGTCTGCGCGGAAGATCTGCGGCGTCACGCTGGTGCCTGGCAATCATCGAAGACTCCTTCTCCCGCGGAGCGGGGGAAGGTGCCGGCAGGCGGAAGGGGGTGCTCCGCCGCAGTCTCAGCTCGCGCGACGTTCCGGGTACAACGGCGGCAGCACGCCCGTGTCCGTCGCAGTCGCCGACGTCGCACGCCACGCGAAATGCGCTGCAAACACGCGCTCCAGCAACGCGAGCACATTCTCGCCCTCGCCGTCCCGATACAACGAACGCTCCAGCGCAAGCACGGCATCGCGCTGCGCACCCTCGGCCAACGCCGCCGCCAGCGCGCCGAGTTCGCGCACATCGGGACGTTCGCTGCGTGCGCCGCGCAACAGCGCCTGCGCCGCGCCGCGTGCGTCGGACGCCGCGACGGCGGCGCGCAGGTCGCGCTTCCACGCGTCCGGCATCGGGCGCGGCGGCGCGGGGGTGGCCGGCATCGGTGCACGAGGTTCGCGACGACGCAGCAGCAGCGCCGCCGTCACGAGCCACAGCACGGCAAACACGGCCGTCGCGATCTGCCAGCGACGATCGCCCGGCACGGGCCCGGTCGCAGGCCCCGCATCCGCCGGACGCGCAACGTCGCCGATGCCCGGCGATGCCGCCGCGTCCGGCGCGGTCGCCGGCGACACGCTGCCGCCCACGGCCATCCACGATCGCGCCGGCAGCACCGCGCGTTCGCGCCGGTCGGTGGCGGTGTTCCACCAGTCGATGCCGATCTCGCCGATCTCGATCGGGCCCGCCCGCGTCGGCACCACCGCGAACTTGCGCACGCGCTCGCCGCGCAGCCATTCGCCGTCGTCGCGCGTCTGCGTGGTTTCCTGATCGGGGTAGACCTCGGCGCCCTCGATGCGCGGCAGCGTCAGTTCCGGCAGCTGTTCGGCCGCCAGGCCCTGCGCGCTCATCCGCAGCGTGAGTGTCAGCGGCTCGCCGACACGCAGTTCGTCCGGCGGCACGCCGCTTTCGTCGGTGAGCGTGAGCTGCTGCGCCGGCAGCCACGGCGTCGGCGCATCGGCGGGGCGGGCGCGCACGTCCAGTGCCACCTTGTCGGCACGTGCGCTCAGGTTGACGCCGCCGCCGAACATCGAGTTGTACTGGCCCGGTCGCAACGCGCGCCCGCGGAACTGCGGACCGGCGATCTCGATGCGTCCGCTGGCCTCGGGGATGAGCGCGTAGCGGCGCTCCACCACGTTGTAGCGGCGCCCGCCGACGGTCTTCTGGTAGGTCAGGTCCTGGCCGAGGCGGCGCACCTGGCCAGCATCGGCCTTCGGTTCCTCGAGCTGGCCTTCGAGCAGGGTCACCGCGTAATACAGCCGCACCACGTAGCGCACCTGCTGCTGCACATAGGGGCCCGCGGGCTCGGCCGTGGTTTCCATGAACACGTCTTCGCCCTGGGCCGCGCTGCCGCCGGACGGCGCCGGCAGCACGGTCAGCGTGAGCGGTTCGGTCGATTCGTTGCCGAGCTGCAGCGCGGGAATGCCGATCACGCCTTCCTGCAGCGGTTCCAGTGCGATGGCCCATAGCATCTTCGCGCTCTGCTGCCCGTTGACGATGCTGATCTGGCTCTGCGACGAGGTGCCGAGGCGACGGAAACTCTGATCGAGCACGGAGAAATCCGGCTCCTCGCCGCGGATGTCGGTTTCGACGTTGAGCGTGACGGTCTCGCCCATGCGCATGCTGTCGCGGTCGAGCCAAGCGCGCGGCGCGGCCAGCGCAAGGAGCGGCAGCAGCAGGCCGAACAGCAGGAGGCAACGGGCGATCGTCGGGTGGGGCCGGGTCATGGCGGATCGTTTCCTTCGCCGTCGCGCAGGCGACGCTGGTATTCGAGTGCGAACTTGCGCCGCAGCAGGCCGCCCGGATCGTCGGGCACGCGTCGGAGCCATTGCTCGGCGGCCTGGTCGCGCTCGGCCTCGCGCGGATCCTGCGCTTCGGTGGCCTGCTCGTCGGCCTTCTCGCCGTCCTTGAGTGCGTCTTCCATCTGCTGCGCGAACTGTTCTTCGGCGGCGCGTTGTTGTTCGTCGGTGGGGGCGGCGCCGTCCTGCGCCTCGCCGTCGTCGGTCGGCTCGCCGCCTTGTTGCTCCTGCTGCTGGCCATCCTTCGAATCGGACGAGTCCTGCTGCGGGTCGCCCTGCTGCGGATCGCCCTCCTGTGGTTGCTGGCCGTCCTGCGGTTCGCCGTCCTGCTGCTGCGATGTGTCGCCGTCCTGCTGCTGTTGCTGCTGGTCCTGTTGCTGTTGCTTGAGGAAGGCTTCGACCGCGGCGCGGTTGGCGATGGCGTCGTCCATGCCGGGCGCCGCGGCGAGCGCTTCGTCGTAGGCGGCGATCGCCTCCTCGTAACGTGCCGCCTTCGCCAGCGCGTTGCCGCGGTTGTAGTGCGCGTCGGCATCGCTGCGCTGGGCGAAGTCGCGTTCGGCCGCGGCATAGTCTTCGGCGCGGTAGGCCGCGCTGCCGCGCAACGCCGCGTCGCGCGCCAGTTGCTGCGCGGCGGCGGCATCGTCGTTCTGCAGGGCGTCCCATGCGCGCTGATCGTCGCGTTTCCAGAGCGCATCCCATTCGAACGCCTGAGCCTGCGGCGCGGGCAATGCAAACAGCAGCGCCAGACAGGCGAGCCAGCCGCGGCGGAATGCGAGCGCGGCCAGCGGCAGCAGTGCCAGCAGCAGCCACGGACCCTCGTCGCGATACGCCGCCGCGGTGCGTTCGTCCGCGCGCAGGCGCGCACCGCTGCCGACGACGGCGTCGAGCCCGAGCGCGGCGAGGTCGCTGCCGTCGGAGGTCAGCGCGGCGTAGCGTCCGCCGCCGGCGTCGGCGAGCGCGCGCAGGCTGGCGTCGTCGAGTTTCGCGAGCAGGATGCCGCCGTCGGCATCCGGCACGAAACCGCCGTCCGGCAACGGCGCCGGCGCGCCCTGCGCCGTCCCGGCGCCGAGCACGGACACGCGCAGCCCGGACGCGGCCGCGGTGCGTGCGGCGTCGATCGCGCGGGGCTCGACCGCATCGGTGATCAGCAGCAGATCGCCCGATTCGAAGCCGGCATCGCGCAGCAGGCGCGTGGCGAGCGCGATGGCGCGGTCGGCACGCTTGCCGCGCACCGGCACGATGTCGACCTGCATCGCGCCGGCGAGATCGAGCAGCGAGCCGGCATCGTCGGTCAGCGGCGCGACGGTGAAGGCATCGCCGCCGAACGCGATCAGGCCGGTCTGTCCTTCGCGCCGCGCGCCGAGCAGGCTGGTGAGCTTGAACCGCGCACGCGTGGCGCGGTCGGGCTTGAGGTCGGTGGCGCGCATCGTGTCGGACAGGTCGATCGCGACGATCAGCGCGGAATCCGCGCGACTGAGCGGCTGCGGCAACTGGCGGTATGCCGGCCCCGCGAGCGCGGCAACCGCGATGACGAACGCCAGCGAGAACAGCGCCGGCGCGAGCCAGCCGCGCGTGCCGCGACCGCGTTCGAGCAGGTGCGGCAGCAGGTGCGCGTCGCACACGCGCCGCCACGGATCCTCGGCATGCTGGCGCCGCCGCCACAACCACAGCAGCAACGGCAGCGCGGCAAGCGCGAGCAGCCACCCGGGCCGCAGGAAATGGAACTGGGCCAGCACGGCGCTCATCGCGCGGCCTCGACCGCGTCGTCGCGCCCGCGCGGGCGCGGCAGCAGCGGCAGCAGCGCGAGCAGCAGCACCAGCGCGAGTGGATGCATGAACAGTTCGGTGCGCGGGCGCAGTGTTTCGCCCTCCTGCGCGGCCGGTTCCAGCCGGTCGAGTTCGGCGTAGATGCCGGCCAGCTCGCCCGTGTCGCGCGCGCGGAAGAAGCGGCCGCCGGTGGTGTCGGCGATCTTGGTGAGGGTGTCCTCGTCGATCTCCGCGCCGGGCGTGGGCATCGACAGGCCGAGCAGGTTCATCCGCCCGCCTTCGCTGCCGATGGCGACGGTGTAGACGCGCACGCTGTCGCTTGCGGCGAGTTCGGCGGCCTTCAGCGGCGGCAGTTCGCCGGCGGTGTTGACGCCGTCGGTCAGCAGGATCAGCACGCGCTCGCCCGCAGGACGTTCGCGCAGGCGCTTGACCGCAAGGCCGATCGCGTCGCCGATCGCGGTTTCGCGTCCGGCCAGGCCCACGGCGCTGGTTTCCAGCTGGTAGCGCACGCTCTGGCGATCGAAGGTCAGCGGCGTGACCTGGTAGGCCTGCTGCCCGAACAGCAGCAGGCCGACGCGATCGCCGACGCGGCGCGCGAGGAAATCGCCGACCACGACTTTCACCGCGCTGAGGCGATCGACGACGCGCCCGCCGATCTCCATGTCCTCGGCCGCCATCGAACCCGAGACGTCGACCGCCAGCATCAGATCGCGCCCGGACTGCGGCAGCGCTTCGGCCTCGCCGACCCACTGCGGCCGCGCGGCCGCAACGCACAGCAGCACCCAGGCGAGCGCCGGCAGCACGAGGTTGCGCGCGCCGCCGCGCGCCGCCGCCGTGCCCGCGAGCGCGACCAGCTCGCCGAAGAACGGTACGCGCAGCGCGGCGCCGGCGGACTCGGGTGCGCGCGGCAGCAGGCTGTGTGCGAGCCACGGCAACGGCACGGCGAGGAATACCAGCGGCCAGGCGAACTCAAACATCGGCGCGATCCACGAAAAGCGGCAGCCGCGCGCGTACCAGACCGGCCAGCGCATCGACATCGGCCGCCGCGACCTGTGCGCGGTACGGCCCGTCGATCAGCACGCGCCCGGGGCCGGTGCTGAACGGGCGCGCGGGATCGTCGGCGTCGAGGAAGCGCAGCCAGGCCTCGTCGCGCAGCGTGTGCGCGGGCGGCGCGTAACGCTTGCCGGCGCGGCGCAGCAGCAGCGACAGTTCCGCCAGGCGCGCCGCGTTGTCCGGGTGGCGCTGCAGCAGGGAGTCGAGCTCGTGCAGCAATCGCGCGCGTGCGCGGGCCAGCCGGCGGCGGCGCGACCAAACGCGCCACAGCAGCACCAGCGCGATCAGCACCAGCAGCGCGAACACCCACCAGCCCGGCGCCGGCGGCCACCAGCCGGGCTCGGCGGGCAGGTGGATGTCGCGCAGCTGCGGGCCGGGCTGCGGATTCATGCGGCCGCCTCGCGCGTCGGCGCGCCGCGCAGCAGCTGGCGCAGCGCGTCGACCGGATCCTCGTCGGTCGCGACGAGGCGGGCACGCGCGCCGGCGCGGCGCAGGCGGTCGAGCGCATCGCGGTGCTGCGCATCGAAATGTTCACGCCAGCGGTCGCGCTGGGGCTGTGCGTCGAGCAGCAGGGTGCCGCGGTCACGGCCGTCGCTGACGCGGTAGCGCTGCGGTCGCGGCGCCGTGGTTTCGATCGGATCCACGAGCACGCAGGCGGCCAGGTCGTGGTGCGCCCGCAGGCGCGCGAGCGAGCGTTCGCCGGCCGCGTCGACGCTGCGTGCGTCGAGCAGCAGCAGGATGTGGCTGCCGGGCCGCAACACGCGGTAGAGCGCGTCGAGCGTGGTCGCCAGCGGGACGCCGGGCGAGGACGAAGGCAAGGCCACGCCCGACTCCGGCTGCCAGCGCACGAGTCCGTCGAGTACGCGCAACGCGCCGCGCCGGCCGCCGAGCGGCTGGATCACCTCGCCGCGCCCGCCGCACTCGCCGGCCGCGAGGCGGTCGCCTTCGGACAAGGCGAGCCACGTCAACAGGCTGCCGATGCGCGCCGCCTGCACCGACTTGAAGCACGCGCGCGTGCCGAACGCCATCGCCGGCGCGGCGTCGTACACGAGCGCGGTGACGCGTTCGCGTTCGGGCTGGAAGAGCTTGGTGTGGGTGCGGCCGGTGCGTGCGGTGACGCGCCAGTCGATGTGGCGCACGTCGTCGCCGGCCGCGTACGGGCGCGACTCGGCGTATTCCATTCCGCGGCCGCGGAACGGCGAACTTTGTCCGCCGCTCATGCGGTTTTCGCTCCGTCGCTGGCCGGCCTGCGCCAGTTCGCGCGCGCGGGCGCGCAGCGCGACCAGTTCGCGCAGGTCCGCATGCACGCCGGACACGATCATGCGACGGCACGGTCCGCGGATGGCATCGCGCGCGCGCTCAGGGCAACGGCACGCGGTCGAGCAGCGAGGCGATCACCGCGTCGCTGTCGACGCCGTCGGCCTCGGCTTCGAACGACAGCAGCACGCGATGGCGCAGCACGTCGAAGGCCACCGCGTGGATGTCCTGCGGAGCGACGTAGTCGCGGCCGGCGAGCCAAGCGTGGGCACGGGCGCAGCGCTCCAGCGCGATCGTGCCGCGCGGGCTGGCACCGAACGCGATGCGACGCTTGATCTCCGCACCGTAGGCGCCGGCATCGCGCGTGGCGAGCACCAGTTCCACGAGATAGCGCTCCAGGTTGGGCGCAAGGTGCAGATCGAGCAAGGCCGCACGCGCGGCGAAGATGTCGGCCGCGGTGACGCGCCGTGCGGGCGGCGGCTGCGCGACGATGTCGGCCCGTGCACGATCGCGCGCCAGACGCAGGATGTCGGTTTCCGCGCCGGCCTCCGGATAGCCGATGCGCACGTGCATGAGGAAACGATCGAGCTGCGCCTCGGGCAGCGGATAGGTGCCTTCCTGCTCGATCGGGTTCTGCGTGGCCATCACCAGGAACAGCCGCGGCAACGCGTACGTGACCCGGCCGACCGTGATCTGGCGTTCGCCCATGGCTTCGAGCAACGCCGACTGCACCTTCGCCGGAGCGCGGTTGATTTCGTCGGCCAGCAGCAGATTGTGGAAGATGGGGCCGGGCTGGAACTCGAATTTCGCGTCCTGCGGCCGGTAGATCTCGGTACCGGTGAGGTCGGACGGCAGCAGGTCGGGCGTGAACTGGATGCGGTGGAAGTCGCCCTCGATGCGCGCGGCGAGCTCCTTGATGGCCGTGGTCTTGGCCAGGCCCGGCGCGCCTTCCACCAGCAGATGGCCGTCGGCCAGCAGCGCGATCAGCAGACGCTCGACCAGGATGGGCTGACCGACCACGCAGGCGGCGAGATCGTCGCGCAATTGCGCGAAGGCCTGACTCAGCGGGGACGCGGGAGGCGTGGACTGTCCGTCCATGTGGCATTTCCGAAGTTGTGCGGGAGGGGCGCGACCGCCGCCGCGGCGCGGCCGGCGCGCCACGCGGACGGCCGGCTGTGACCCCTGCCGCGTGGCGAAGGTTCAGTGCAGTTTAGTGGCCGTTCCGGCGCAGTACATCGGCCAGAGGTTGGGGCCGCCCGATCAGGTAGCCCTGGGCATAGCGGCATCCCAGCGCCCGCAGCACGTCGAGCTGTTCCTCGGTCTCGATCCCTTCGACCAGCGCCTGCGCGCCGATGGCGTGCACGAGGTCGACGATGGCCTCGACCATCGCGCGTGCGCGCGCGCTGCCCATCATGTTGCGGGCAAACGCCTGGTCGATCTTGATCGTGTCGAAATCCAGTTCGTGCAGGTGCGCAAGGTTCGAGAAGCCGGTGCCGAAGTCGTCGAGCGCGACATGGATGCCTTCGCGCCGGCAGTGGGCGATGGCTTCGGCCACCTGGACGTAGTCGAGCGCCTGGCTTTCGGTGATCTCGACCTTGATCGCGCCCGGTTCGAGCCCGGCAGCCCGGGTGCGCTCGACGATGCGTTCGATCAGGCCGGCTTCGCGCAGTTGTCGCGGCGAGACGTTGATGGCGATGAACGGGAGCGGCGCGATGCCGATATCGCGCAATGCGCAGAGCGCGGCGACGGCGGCGTCGAGCACGTAGTCGCCCACCGGGACGATGAGCGAGGTTTCCTCCGCCAGGGCGATGAACTCCATCGGCGAGACCGGACCGCGTTCGGGATGGGTCCAGCGCACCAGCGCCTCGTAACCGGCAATCCGGTTGTCGCGGATGTCGAACAGCGGCTGCAGGCGCAGGTCGAGTCCGTTCGTTGCGATCGCTTCGCGCAGCTGGCTTTCGAGCCGGATCTTGCCCAGGCCTGCAAGCTCGTGCGGGTCGGCATCGAACTGGCCTTCCGGCAGGGCAAGGCCGTGCATGGCCGCCAGCGCGCCACGGTAGCGCTTGAGCTGGCCCTGGAGCAGCGAACGGATGACCGGATCGGCATGCGCGAGGCGCTCTGCGATCTGTTCGCGGCCGATCGGAATCAGCACGCACTCGGTGACGGCGGTGGCGGTGGCGGTGCGTGGCGAGTCGTCGATGACGGCCATTTCTCCGACGATGTCGCCTGCGCCGATCTGGGCCAGATGCACGCTCGAGTCGCCGCGCAACGCGCTGATGGCCAGATCCCCGGACTCCAGCAGGAAGGCGGTGGTGGGCGCGTCGCCTTCGCGGAACAGGCGTTCGCCGGGTTGCAGCTGGATGCGGTGCGGAACCAAGACGGACGCACTCCTCACGGGTCCGGGGCCGATGCTGCGCGCCGGACGGCCGAAAAACAACGGGGTCGCATCTGCGACCCCGTGCCATCCATCTTGCCGCGTCTGCTACTCCGGTACCACCGTGATCTGACAGGAAATGTCCGAAGTCACAGGAGACGACCGGATGAACGTGACCGTTCTTCCTTCCACGTCTTCGTCGGACCCATTGACCACGCAGTCACCTGCCGCAGTCGCAACGAAGTTCTCCTCGGCGGGGGTTACCTGCATGTTGGCCGTGGTGCCATCCGCAAACGGTGCGTCGCACTCGGCACTGGTCCCGGCAGCGGCGCTGCACAGAAGGCTGCCGGCAATGGTGGCACTCGTTGCTCCGGGCGTCGTGAGCCGGACTGTCAGCGTGAATTGCTCTTCCGGATCCGTCTCGTCCTCGCACGCGCCCAAGGGAGGCGGCGGACTTGCACCGGAGAACGCGCAGCTGTCGCGGCCCTTGATCGTCACGTCGGCCGAGGGCTCGCCGCCACCCACCGCGAAGGTGCACGTCCACTCGGCGCCGCCGTCGGGCTGATCCATCTGCGAGGCAACGATCACGGCCTCGGTTTCGCCGTTGGCGTCCGTGAGGTCCGGCTGCTGCGAGATGTTGACGGTGGCGGTTTCGCCATCGCCTTCGCAGGTGCCCGAGATCGCCGTGCCCTGCACCGGGTTGCCGGCGCCGTCGATGAGGCGCAGATCGATCGTGTACGTGCCGTTGCCGATGATCGCGGTCGGGCTGGCCTGCAGGATCAGGTTGTCGGCCACGGTGATTTCCACCTCGGCCGGCTCCACGCCCGGGACGGAGAACTGCACGGTGTCTTCGCCGTCTTCGGTCATGCCGATGGTGGTGACTTCCGCGAGCGCGCAACCCGAGGCCCCGGTGGCGTTGGCGAGCGTGCCGCTGGACTGGCCGTCGACCGTGCCGGAACCGGACTCGAGCGAGAAGCCGAAGCCGATGAACACGCCCTGGATCGGGCTGTTGTTGGCGTCGAGCATGCACACCGTGACGAACGAGGTGGTGTTACCCGGGATGACCGCCGGACTCGCGATCAGCGTCGCCGGAGCGATGCCGGGATACACGGCCGTCACGACATCGGACACGAGCTTCTGGCCACCGCCGGACACGTTGGCCGCGCCGCGCGCCCACAGGGCGACGGCCTTGCCGAGGATCGAGACCGGATAGTTGAGCGTGGTCGTTGCGATGCCGAGGCTGTTGGTCGACGACGTGGCACCGATGGTGCCGGTCGTGGCGCGACCGACGATGTACGGAAGCACGTTGCCGAAGTCCACCGAGACCCCGGTGTCGTCATTGTCGTTGAACGGCTGGGTGACGTTCAGGCTCGTCGCCGAGTTCACCTGCGCCACCGTGCGCGCACTTTCCAGGTCGCGGTTGCCCGGCACTTCCTGCCCAAAGACCAGCAGGGTGTCGCCCGGGCCGGCCGCATCGTTCGGGCCGCCCGAAGTCGTCGTGAAGTGGCCGCTCGGCGCGGTGAACAGCGTGCCGCCTTCACGCGGGTTGCCATCGCCGCCGCTCAGCACGAACGTGCCCGGGCCTTCTTCCGGGAAGCCGGCCAGCGGTTCGTCGACGAGGCCGAACTCGATCGGCGTGCCGGCCAGCACCGGATTGCCCTGGCGGTCGGTCGCGATCGCGCTGACCGTGAAGCTGTAGGAGCCGTCGAGGCCACCCGGGACTTCTTCGCCGGATTCGTCGACCACACCCGTGTCGACGCGGTTGGCGAGGATCGCCTCGATGTCCGGACTGACGATCCGCACGCTGAACAGGCGACCGTCGGAGATCACGATGGTGCGCTCGCCGACCACCGGGCTGGTGATGCCGTTGTCGACGTTGTTGTCGGCGCGGTCGGACGTCGCACGCACGATGTACGCGCCGGTCTCGACACCGGCAATGACCAGTGCATTGGCCGTGCCGTTGGTGGTGCGCAGCACGATGGAGGTGGCTTCCTGCAGCTGGCCGGCCGCGTTGGTGCCCGAGAGCACCGCGTCGCCGCTGCCGCCGCCCGGGATGATTTCGAGGCGGACGTTGTTGAACGCGGTGGATCCCGCCACGGGGTTCGGGACCGGCGAGCCGGCGCCGTCGGTCACGCTGATCGAGACCGTGCCGGACGAGGTGCCGCCCGAGTCGCTGGCGTAGATCGGGCTGGTCGGCGCGCGCACGACGACGGCACCGGGAAGCGGCGGCACGTTGGTGACGATGTTGAAATCGTAGACGCCTTCGACGCGCTGTCCGGTGTCCGGATCGGTGAACGCGGCATGCAGGCGGATCGTGCCCGCGTTTTCGGCCGACCAAACGAAGGCACGGCTCACGCCGGCCGATACGCCGGTGAAGATGGAGACGAACGGGGTCGTCATTTCGTTGACGTCGTCGGTGTCCGGATCGTCCGGCACCGAGACCGCGCCGTTTTCGACCGGCGTGACCGAGAACTGGATGGCCTGATCGCCGTCGCCGTCATCGTTGATGGCCTGCCCGCTCGCGCTGCGGACGTTGACGATCACCTCGGAGATGTACGGGGAGCCGAGGAAGAACGGGACGCCGTCGGTATTCACCGCGATGTCGGTCTTGGTGGGTTGGAACGAGATGCGCGGATCGTTGCCCGGCCCGTTGCCGACGGTCACGTTGACGGTGCGGGTGACGGTGCGGCCCGGCGTGGTGGTGTCCTGCGCCGAGAAGGTGATGCTGCCGGTGCCCGGGTTCGGACCGGACTGGAAGTAGAAGTTGGCGACACCGCCGACGGTGGTCGCCGTCGCCGTTCCGCCATTCGTGCCGTTGCCGGTGGACAGATTGCCGAGCCCCGCGCCGTTCACCGTCGCGGTGATCGTGGCGCCGTCTGCAACGGGCGTGCCGCTTGCCTGCCGCAGCGTAGCGGTGATGGTGGTAAGGCTGCGCGGATTGAGCGAGACCGTGGACGAGGATGTCGTCAGCGACAGACCCTGGGGCGTGAAGCCGGAGTCGCTGTCGCTGCCGCCGCCGCCGCCGCACGCGGCGAGCGCTGCGGTCGCCGCGAGCAGTACAAGGGATTTGAGGGAAGCTGCAAATTTCATTCTGTCTCTCCGCGAACCAGGTCGCTTCCTGCGATGACGTGTGGGGGTTGTTGCGTGCGGCGCGGGCGTATCAGCGACGACCGGCCACGGGCAGCACTTTCGGGGTGACGAAGATCAGCAGTTCGGCCTTGGAGGATTCGCGCTGCTTGTTGCGGAACAGGTTGCCGAGGATCGGCACGTCGGCGAGGAACGGCACCTTGCGCAGGTCCTCGCGGCTGGTGAACTCGTACACGCCGCCGATGACGACCGTCTGACCGTTCTCCACCAGCACCGCGGTGCTGATCTGGCGCTTGGCGAGCGTCGGGATGTCGCCCAGTTCGCTCTGCAGGATGCCCGAGACTTCGTCCTTCTTGACGTTCATCGCGAGGAAGACGCGGCCGTCCTGCGTGATCGTCGGCGTGACTTTCAGTTCGAGCAGCGCTTCCTTGAACTGCACGGTCGGGATCGGCGTGGCACCGGCGCTCGGCGTGACCGTGATGTAGCCGATTTCGTCGCCCTGGCTGATGACCGCTTCGCGCTGGTTGGCGGTGATGACGCGCGGGCTGGAGACCACCTCGCCGCGGCCCTCGGTCTCGAGCGCGGACAGTTCGAGGTCGAGCAGATAGTCGGCGCCGAGCACCGCGAAGCCGAGACGGCCGGCCGGGTTGACGACGGGCATGCTGACATTGAGGCGATCGGTCAGCGACGGCACGAGCACGCCGCCGCCGACCGGACCGGGACGGCCGACGGGCAAGCCGGTGCTGGAACCATTGAAGCGGTTCACCAGTGCCGAGTTGATCATCGTATTGTTGGCGTTGAGCCCGCCGCCGGTGGTGATGATGTTGCCGTTGCTGTCCTCGTAGCCACCGCTGATGCCGAACTGGGCGCCGAGCTCGCGCGCGAAATCCTCGGTGGCGATGACGATGCGCGACTCGATCAGCACCTGGTCGACCGGGCGGTCGAGCAATGCGATGAGCGCCTTGATTTCGTTGATCTTCTCGATCGAGTCGTTGACCAGCAGGGTGTTGGTGCGGCGATCGAAGCTGACGCTGCCGCGCGGCGACAGGAAGCCGCGGCTTTGCTGCCCGGTCCCGCCCTGTCCGCCACCGCCACCCTGCTGGGCAGTCTTGCTTTCGTCGGTCAGCAGCTTCGCGATGTCCTCGGCGCTGCCGTAGTTGATCGCGATGTACTCGGCGACGAGCTCCGCGCGTTCCTCGTTCGCGATGCGTGCGTCGGCCTTGGCCTGCTCGTACGCGGCAATCTCGGCCTGCGGCGCGATCCAGATCACGCTGCCGTCGCGGCGCTGGTCCAGGCTCTTGGCGCGCAGCACGATGTCGAGCGCTTGGTCCCACGGCACGTTGATCAGGCGCAGCGTCACGTTGCCGGTCACGCTGTCGGCCGCGACGATGTTGAGTTCGGACTCTTCCGCGATCAGCTGCAGCACGGTGCGGACCGGAATGTCCTGGAAGTTGAAGGTCACCGGCTTGCCGACGTAGCCTTTCTCGATGTCTCCGGTCAGGCTGCCCGCGACCGCGGCGTCTTCCGGGGCGATCGGCGAGACTTCGACGACGTATTCGTTGCCGGTCTGGTAGGCAAGCGTCTCGAACGCGCCGCTGTTCATCAACGTGACGCGTGTGTCGACGCCGCGCACGTTCGACTCCACCGTCTGCACCGGCGTCGCGAAGTCGATCACGTCGAGCTTCTGGCGCAGCGACTCGGGCAGGCGCACGCCGGGCAGGTCGACCACCACGGCCTGGCCTTCGGTGCGCATGTCGGCGACGGCACCTTCGCCGTCGAAGGTGAGCACCACGCGCCCGGCGCCTTCGGCCGTGCGGCGGAAATCGACGTTGGAAATCGCCGCCCCCCCGCCGATGCGCTTGGCCGGATCGGCCGCGAGACCGGGCGTCACGCCGGTCTGCGCCGCCATGCCCGCGCCCGGCGCCACGGTGATGATGAAGTTGCTGCCTTCGCCGCGCGTCTCGTACGACGCACTGCGGAACAGGTCGACGATGACGCGCGTGCGGCCCGAGGCCTCCACCGCGCTCACCGCGCTGGTGGCGCCGTTGCCGATCGCGATGCGGCGCTCGCTGACGCGGTTGGTGGTGCCCGGAAGATCGATCGCGATGCGCGGCGGCTCGTCCGTGGTGAACGCCTGCGCGCCCTGCACCGGCTGCGCCATGTGCAGCGTGATCTGCACGCTGCCGTCGGCGCCGGGCGCGTAGCTGATCTCCTCCAGCACGTTCTGCGCCGCCGCCGGCAGCGACACCGCCAGGGCGAACAGGCCGATCGCGCGGGTCATGCGGCGTTTCAGGCCCTGCCCGAACGTGGGCAACTTGGCTTTCATCGAGGTCATCGTGCTATCCCCCAAAATCCTATTCATCGCCCAGGGCCACGGTGGCCCTGCGCTCGATCCATCCGCTTGCGCCGTCCGATTCGAGCTCCACGAGCTCGATCCGGTCCTCGAACACGCCGGTCACCCGACCATCGCTCTGCCCCATGTAGTTGCCGACCGTGACGCGGTGGATCACGCGATCCGGATCCATCACCAGCGCCAGCAGGCTGTCGCCCTCGCCGAGCGTGCCGACCATGTCCAGGCCGTCGAGCGGGAAGGCTTCGAGCGGTTCCTTGCGGCGCTCGGGGTCCGGACGCAGCGACGAACCGGCCTGCGTTTCCTGCTCTTCCGTCGGCATGCTGAACGGGTCGCGCAGGTCCTGCGCGGCGTACTCGAACGTTTCGAACTGCTTCATCACCGGCAGCGGCTCGAGCGGCAACGGCGGCTCGGCCTTCTTGTCCGCCACCCAGCGCTCGAGGTCGGCGCGCCCGGACGAGCATCCGGCGAGCACCAGCAGCGCGAGAACGGTGGCGATGCTGCGCATGGGGGTCTTCACGCGTGTCGATTCCTGCTTCACCGAGCCCGACATGTCAGCGCCTCCCTGCCGGTTTGGCGGCCGCTTCGGCGGCGGCCGCGGCGGCGGCCTGCTCTTCCTCGTCGAGGTAGCGATACGTCTTGACCGTGCCTTCGAGCACCAGCGCGCCGTTCGGCACGATGGCCGCGTCGGCGCCCGTGCCCTGCTGGCGCGGTTTGAGCGAGATGTCGTGCATCGTCATGATCACCACGCGCGGCAGCGAAGCCACGCCGCTGACGAAGGCGCCGAACTGGTGGTAGGTGCCCACCATGCGCAGCGAGATCGGCTTCTCGGCGTAGAACTCCTTCTTGATTTCCGGCTGCGGCTGGAACAGCTCGTTCGCGATGCCGCTGGCGAGTGCCGTCTGCGAGATGTCGACGATGAGGTCGGGCATCTCGGTCTTGCTCGGCAGCTGGCGCAGCATCTGCTGCAGCATCAGTTCCATTTCCGCGAGCTGCTGCTTGAGCGGCTCCAGGTTCACCGCGCGCTGCTGCTTCTGTTCGAAGTCGGCCTTGAGCGTGGCCTCGGTGCGCTTGGCGGTCTCCAGCGTGTCCTGCTGGTCCTTGACGAAGAACCACCACGCAAGGAACAGAATCACGATGGCGAGCAGCGCGCAGAAGAAGGCCTTGACCGAGCCCGGCCAACCGCCCGGATTGCTGGTGTCGAGATTGCGCAGATCGAACTTGCTCACGGCGCACCTCCGGCCTGGCTCACGGCATCGGTGCCTTCGACGCCCTCTTCGGTTTCACCCTCGCCCTTGGGACGGATCAGGGTGACCCTGAGCGTGAACGCGTACGGCATCGCCTTTTCCGTGCCCTTGGCCTCGATGATGGAAAGATCCGGCGACCGCATCCATCCGGACCCTTCCAGCGCGCGCATGTACGAGGAGACGCGTGCATTGGACTGCGTCACGCCTTCGAGCGTGAGCACGTCGCCGTTCTGCTTGATCGACGCCAGGCGCACGCCGTCAGGGATGGTGCGCACCAGCTCGTCGAACAGGTGCACCATCAGCGAACGGCTCGCCTGCAGTTGCTCGATCACGGCCTTGCGCGACAGCAGCGCGGCCTTCTTGCGATCGAGCTCCTCGATTTCCTTGATCTTGGTATCGAGCTGGGTGATCTCGTTCTTGAGGTAGTTGTTGCGGCCGTTCTGGTTCTCGATCAGCGAGTCGAAGTACTTGACCACGCCGAACGCGATGAGCAGCGCCGCGAACGCGGTGGCGCCGAGCATCGTGTAGAACTCTTTCTGGCGCTGCTTGCGGCGCTCCAGGCGCCACGGCAATAGATTGATCTTTGCCATCAGTCGAAACTCCGGAGCGCCAGACCGCACGCGATCATCAGCGCGGGGGCATCCTGCGCCAGCGCCTGGGCCTGCACGCGCGAGGACAACGACATGTTGGCGAGCGGGTTGGCGACGATGGTCAGCACGCCGATCTGCTCCTCCACCATTTCCGCGATGCCCGGGATCGATGCGCAACCGCCGGCCAGCACGATCTGGTCGACGCGGTTGAATTCCGAGCCCGCGTAGAAAAACTGCAGCAGACGGCTGACCTGCTGGACCATCGCTTCCTTGAACGGCTCCAGCACCTCGATCTCGTAGCTTTCGGGCAGCCCGCCCTGGCGCTTGGCCAGACCGGCTTCCTCGTACGAGAGCCCGTAGCGGCGCATGACTTCGTCGGTCAGCTGCTTGCCGCCGAAAACCTGCTCGCGGGTGTAGATGCTGCGCTGGCTGCGCAGCACGTTGAGCGTGGTCATGGTGGCGCCGACGTCGACGAGCGCGACGAGGGCATCCTTCGGCACCGACAGCTGGTCGGCGATGAGGCGGAAGGCGTTCTCCATCGCGAAGGCCTCGACGTCCATCACCTTCGCCTGCAGGCCGCCGAGTTCGAGCGCGGACTGGCGCACCTCGACGTTCTCGCTGCGCGACGCGGCGAGCAGCACCTGCACCATTTCCGGATTGTCCTTGACCGGGCCGAGCACCTCGAAATCGAGCGAGACTTCCTCGATCGGATACGGGATGTACTGCGCGGCCTCGACCTGGATCTGGTCTTCCATGTCGTCGTCGGTGAGGTTGGCCTGCATGGGGATCACCTTGGTGATCACCGCGCTGCCGGCGACGGCCGCCGACGCCTGCCGGACGCGGGAGCCCGAGCGCGACAGCGCGCGCTTGATGGCTTCCCCGACCGCCTCGACCTCGACGATGTTCTTTTCGACCACGGCATTGGGCGGCAGCGGCTCGACCGCGTAGTGCTCGACGCGGTACTTGCCGCCGGCGTGGCTCAGCTGCAGCAGCTTGACGGCCGTGGAACTGATGTCCACGCCGATCACCGGTGCGTTGTTGGTAGCGAACAGCCCCACGGTTTCTCCCCTTCCCACAGGCTCTTACGAGCACTTACTGCGCCGGCACATTAAATAACGATTTTTAACGTTTTGGCAACAGGCGGTTCAACCGCCGCGCCGAACGCCCGAAAAACGCCATGTTCCCGCGCCACTATCCATCCCCATGGACCGACGTTCCCTGTCACCGGCGGTCGCAACATTCTATACTCCTCTTTAACAACTTCTGCAAACCCTTGGGATTCCCCCGAAAATGTCCCGGATCCGCCGTCTCCTGAGACTGGCCGTGGTGCTGTGTGTCCTTGCGTTTGTGCTCGCTGCGGGCGCGCTCGGGGTGCTGTACTGGCTGGTCGCCCCGTCCCTGCCCTCGGTCCAGTCGCTGCGCGACGTCCAGTTCCAGCTGCCGCTCAGTGTGTACGCGGCCGATGGCAAGCTGATTGCGCAGTTCGGCGAGACGCGTCGCACCCCGGTGGACATCGAGGACGTGCCGCTGCCGGTGAAGCAGGCCTTCATCGCGATCGAGGACGCACGCTTCTACGACCATCCGGGCGTCGACTACCGCGGCGTGCTGCGTGCCTTCTGGCTGCTGGCCACCACCAGCGACCGGCGCGTGCCGGGCGGCTCGACGATCACCCAGCAGGTGGCGCGGATGTTCTTCCTGAGCTCCGAGTACAGCTACTCGCGCAAGTTCTCGGAGATGCTGCTGGCGCTGAAGATGGAGCGGGAGCTGTCGAAGGACGAGATCCTCGAGCTCTACCTCAACAAGAGTTTTTTCGGCAACCGCGCCTACGGCGTGGTGGCGGCGGCGGAGTTCTACTACGGCAAGTCGCTGGAGGAACTGAGCCTGGCCGAGGCGGCGATGCTGGCGTCGATTCCGAAGTTCCCGTCCAGCGGCAACCCCATCATCAATCCCGAGCGCGCCCTGGTGCGGCGCAACTACGTGTTGCAGCGCATGCAGGAGGTGGGCTTCATTCCCGCCGACGCGTTGCGCACGGCGCAGGCCGAACCCAACCATGCCTTCCCGCACGAGCCGCCGGTGGAGCTGGAGGCGAGCTACGTCGCCGAGATGGTGCGCCAGGCCGCCGTCGACCGCTACGGCGCCGACGCGCTGACCGGCGGCTACCGCGTCACCACCACGCTCGACAGCCGCGCGCAGGAAGGCGCGAACGGCGCGATCCGCGGCGCCCTGCTCGCCTACGACCGCCGCCACGGCTGGCGCGGCGCCGAAGGTCACGTCGATCTCGCGCAGGGCGCCACGCCGGCCGACTGGCAGCAGGCGCTGCGCGACTACCGCGCCCTCGCCGGGCTGCAGCCGGCCCTCGTCACCGAGGTCGGCGACGACGCCGCGACGCTGTTCCTCGCCGACGGCCAGAGCGCCACGCAGACGCTCGATCACATGAAGTGGGCCGCGGCGTACGTCAGCGCGGATCGTCGCGGCGCCGCGCCGCGCAAGGTGTCCGACGTGCTCAAGACCGGCGACATCGTGCGCCTGACGCGCGATGCCGAGGGCGAGTGGACGCTGGCGCAGATCCCGCAGGCGCAGGGCGCACTGGTCGCGCTTTCGCCCGAGGACGGCGCACTGGTCGCGCTCGCCGGCGGCTTCAGCTTCGGGCTCAACAAGTTCAACCGCGCCACCCAGTCGCTGCGCCAGCCGGGGTCGAGCTTCAAGCCGTTCGTCTATGCGGCGGCGTTCGAGCGCGGCTTCAATCCGGCGTCGATCGTGCTCGATGCCCCGGTGGTGTTCCACGACCGCAGCACCGGCAAGTCGTGGCGTCCGTCGAACGACAACGACACCTTCATCGGCCCGATGCGGCTGCGCGAGGCCATGGTCACCTCGCGCAACCTCGTTTCGGTGCGCATCCTCGATGCCATCGGGGTGAGCTATGCACGGCGCTACATCCAGGGCTTCGGATTCACGCCCGAGAGCCTGCCGGAGAACCTGTCGCTGGCGCTGGGCACCAGTTCGATTCCGCCGCTGGCGCTCGCGCGCGGCTACACGGTGTTCTCGAACGGCGGCTTTCTCGTCGATCCGTATTTCATCGCGCGCATCGTCGATCGCAACGGCGTGGTCGTGATGCAGGAGCACCCGCTGCGCGCGTGCCGCCACTGCCCCGAACGCCTGGTGCGCGAAGCCGCGAGCAACATCGCCTCGTCCGGCGGATTCGACCTGAGCTCCGGTGGCGGCACCGCGCCCCGCCACAGCGACGAGATGGGGCCGTCCGACGTATTCCTCGCCCCGCGCGCCGTCGACGAACGCACCACGTTCCTGATCGAATCGCTGCTGCGCGACGTGGTCAAGCGCGGCACCGGCCGCGGCGCGCTGGTGCTCGAACGCGGCGATCTCGGCGGCAAGACCGGCAGTACCAACGATCACCGCGACGCCTGGTTCTCGGGCTTCGGCGGCAACCTCACCGTGAGTGCCTGGGTCGGCATGGACGACTTCAGCACGCTCGGCAACGGCGAGTTCGGCGGCAAGGCGGCCTTGCCGATGTGGGTGGACTTCATGCGGGTGGCGCTCGAGGGCGTGCCGGAGCCGGCGATCGACATGCCCAACGGCATCGTGACCGCGCTGATCCATCCGGGCAGCGGCCTGCTCGCCGCGCCCGGCGCACCCGGGGCGATGTCCGAGCTGCTCAAGATCGAGGACGTGCAGCGACTGGAATCGCGCATGGCCGAGGACGACAGCAGCTTGACCGAGCAGGAAGCGTTCGACATCTTCTGAACGCGGCGCGCGCAGCCGCTTCCCTCGTCGCACGGATCGAGTAAGCTCGAAGCGCCGCCGCGTCAGGCGGCACGTTTCGACCCAGCGCGATCCGCAGGAGGAGACGATGCGCCACGCCGCCGAGCACGCCCGCACCCGCACGCGGGAACGCCGCCACCGCCTCGCCGTCGAGGCCGCGCGTCTGATCGCCGAACACGGCGTGCGCGACTACCATCAGGCCAAGCTCAAGGCCGCCGCGCGCCTGGGCGAGAACGACGACCACGACCTGCCGCGCAACCATGAAGTGGAAGCGGCGCTGCGCGAGTACCAGCGTCTGTTCCGCGGCGACCAGCAACCGCAGCAGCTGCGTCACCGGCGCGACGCGGCGCTGGAGGCGATGCGATTCCTGGCCAGGTTCGAACCGCGCCTGGTCGGCGCCGTGCTCGACGGCACCGCCGACGAACACACCGCCATCTGCCTACACGTGCACGCGGACACGGTGGAACAGGTGCTCGTCTTCCTCGCCGACAACGCCATCCCGTTCGATCAGCGCGCGCGGCAGGTCCGGCTGGATCGCACGCGGGTCGAGGAATTCCCGGTGCTGCTGTTCTCGGCCGACGGGCTTGCCTTCGATCTCACCGTGCTCACGCGCGAGCAGTTGCGGCAGGCACCGCTGGACCGCAGCGGCGAGCATGCGATGCAGCGCGCCTCGCTGGCGATGCTGGAGAGGCGGTTGCTCGAGGAAGAGATCGACGCGTTCGACGGCTTGCCGCCGATACCACCGATGCGGACCTGAGCCGGGACCGCGCGCAGTTCGGCACGGACTGCACTTGGCGTGCACATGAAAACGCCCCGGCATAGCGGGGCGTTTTTCGTGCGGAGCGCCGACGGGTGCAGACTCAGCGCTTGTCCATCGCCACGTAATCACGTTCGGTCGCGCCGGTGTAGACCTGGCGCGGACGGCCGATCTTCTGGTCCGGATCGACCTGCTGCTCCAGCCAGTGCGCGACCCAGCCCGCGGTGCGCGCCAGCGCGAACATCACGGTGAACATCTCGGTCGGGATCTTCAGCGCCTTGTAGATGATGCCCGAGTAGAAATCGACGTTCGGATAGAGCTTGCGCTGCACGAAGTAGTCGTCCTTGAGCGCGGCTTCTTCGAGCTTCAGCGCCACTTCGAGCAGCGGATCGTCCACGCCGAGCTCGCCCAGCACCTTGTGCGTCATCTCCCGGATGATCTTGGCGCGCGGGTCGAAGTTCTTGTACACGCGGTGGCCGAAACCCATCAGGCGGAAGCCCGAGTTCTTGTCCTTGGCGCGCGCGACGGCGGATTCGACGTTGTTGGCCGTGCCGATCTCCTGCAGCATTTCCAGCACGGCCTCGTTCGCGCCGCCGTGCGCCGGGCCCCACAGCGCGGCGATGCCGGCCGCGACGCAGGCATACGGATTCGCGCCGGTGGAACCGACCAGGCGCACCGTCGAGGTGGATGCGTTCTGCTCGTGGTCGGCATGCAGGATGAAGAGCAGGTCGAGCGCCTTGGCGACCACCGGATTGAGCTCCAGCGGCTCGCTCGGCACCTCGAACATCATGTGCAGGAAGCGGGTGACGTATTCGAGGTTGTTGCGCGGGTACCGGATCGGCCAGCCGATCGAGTAGCGGTAGGCAGCCGATGCCAGCGTCGGCACCTTCGCGATCAGGCGGATGGCGGCGAGGCGGCGTTGCGCCGGGTCGGCCATGTCGAGCGAGTCGTGGTAGAACGCCGACAGCGAAGCGACCGAGCCGCACAGCATCGCCATCGGATGCGCGTCGTGACGGAAGCCGTTGAGGAAGCTCTTGAGCGCCTCGTGCATCATCGTGTGATGCGTGACCTCGTCGGTGAAGGATTCGAATTCCTTCGCCGTGGGCAGCTCGCCGTTGATCAGCAGGTAGGCCACCTCGAGGAAGCTGGATTTCGCCGCCAGCTGTTCGATCGGGTAGCCGCGGTAGAGCAGGACGCCAGCGTCGCCGTCGATGTAGGTGATCGCGCTGCGGCAGCTGGCGGTGGAGACGAAACCGGGGTCGAAGGTGAAGTACCCGGTGTCCTTGTGCAGCTTGCCGATGTCGACGGCCGGGGCGCCGAGCGAACCGCGCACGAGCGGCAGGTTCGAGGTCTTGTCTTGCGAGGAATCGGTCAGTACGACGCCAGTGCTGTCGGACACGGAATACTCCTTGGCTCGGATGCGGAGGAACGCCGGATCCGGACGCGGAGACGTCGACCCGGCGGTGGCGGGTCGACGCGGATGCTGATCACACGCGACGGCCGAAGCCCGAACGCGAAATTATCGCACAGCAGCAAATCGCACAGCAAAACGCCGCCCACGAGGTGGACGGCGTTGCGCTGAAGCGATGCGGCAGTGCGGCGGAGTGGCCCTGGCGCGCAGACGCGCCGGGGCTCCAACAGCGTGAGCAAGAGCGCTGACGTCCTCCACTTCCGCTTTCGACACGTTCCCCCGCGGTGCGGGCGAAACGAACAGCGGAGCGGCGTCGACCGGATCAGCCGATCGACGCAGGCGCCTCGGTCAGGCCAGCTTGATCAGGCCGGCTTGCCGAAACGGCGACGGAACTTGTCGATGCGACCGCCCGAATCCATCACCTTGTGCTTGCCGGTGTAGAACGGGTGCGAGTGCGAGCTCACTTCCACCTTGATCAGCGGGTAGGTTTCGCCGTCTTCCCACTTGATCGTTTCCTTGCTCGAGAGCGTGGAACGGGTGAGGAACGAGAAGTCCGAGGACAGGTCCTGGAACACCACGGCGTTGTACTTGGGATGGATGTCGGCTTTCATGATCTCGGGTCCGGGGCCGGCACACGGGCCGGCGGGGCAAGAGCGGCATGATAACCGCGGCACGCCCGGGGGTGCAAGCCGCGCCCCGGGCGGCGCCGCCGGCCGGGCCGGCGCTGAACCGCCCGCGGCACCGCCGTACGCGGCGGTCGCCGGCGCGGTTACCCTGTGCGGCGCCGCGCGCCGCGCCAGTGGATCTGCCGATGAAGCATCCCATCGTGTTCCTGCTCCTTCTCTTGCTGGCGCCGCCTGCGGCCGCGGCGCAGGACGCCGCGCCGCCCTCGCTGCAGGGCGCGATCGAACGCGCCCGCGACGCGCTCGACGCCGGCACCCCGGACGACGCGGCGCGCGCGCTGCTCGATCAGGCCACGGCGAACGACCGCGACGCGGACCGCCTGCTGGCGGAGGCGCGCGCGCTCACCGCATCGATCGCCGCCGACACGCGCGAGGTCACCCGCATCGAACGGGCGCTGCGCGCCGATCCCAACGACACCTACCGCAGCTGGCATCTGGACGTGGAGTCCGACGCCGGCCCCGCGGCGCTCAACGCGCGCCTGGACGCGCTGCGCATCAGCGCGGCGGCGAGCAACGCGGCGCTGGCCGAAACCGGCGCCACGCTGGCTGAACTGGACGCGCGCCCGGCGGCGATCGCGCAGGCGCTGGACGCCGCGCGGCGCCGCATCGAGGAGTTGCAGGGCCAGGCCAGCGACACCGCATCCGAGGCCACGCCGGCAGGCATCGCGGCGCGTGCCGCCGTGCGCCAGGCCCGCGCCGAGATCGCGATGCTCGAAGCCGAGCAGGCGCGCATGCCGAGCTACCGTCGCCTGCTGGACGTGCGGCAGCAACAGCAGCAGCGCGAGACCGAACTGCAGCGCCGCCAGAGCGACGTGCTCGAAGCGCTGCTGGCCGAAGGCACCGACGCCGAACTCGATGCGCTGGAGCAGCGCCTGGTCGAACAGGCGGCCGCCGTCGGCGAAGGCGATGCGATCACGCGGGCGGAAGCGGAGCGCAACCTGGAGCTGGGCCGCGATCTGCTGCGCATCGAGCGCGAACAGCGCCGTACCAACGATGCACTGCGGGAGGCGCAGCGGCGCCAGGGCGAGGTGTCCGATTCGCTGCGCAACACCGAAGCGCGGCTCAAGCTCGGCAGCGCGGACGAGGCCGTCGGCCTGATTCTGCTCAATCAGTCGCGTCGCCTCGAAGATCCGGCCGATGTCGCGCTGCAGCTCGATGCCGCGCGCCGCCAGCTGGCACAGAGCCAGCTGCGCGTGATCGATCTGGACGAACAGGCAGCGGCGCTGGCCTCGCCGCAGGCCTCCGCGAACGAGGCCCTGCAACGCGACGACAACGAGGAGATCGGCCTGGAACAGACCGCGCAACGCACCGCGCTGGTCGAAGCCTTCGCCACGCGCGCGGAGCTTGTCGAACGCCAGCGCATCGCGCAACGCAAGCTGTCGGACGCGCTGGTCGAGCTGGAAAAGGCACTCTCGCAGCAGCTGGACGTGACGCGCGCGCTGTCGGACATCCTCAGGCGCGAGCTGTTGTGGTTCCCGAGCCACGAACCGGTGAGCACCGCGTGGGCCGCGCGCCAGATCGCGGCGTGGGCGGACCTGTTCAAGCCGTCGCGGTACGTGACATCGATGCGCCTGGTGGGCGAGGCGATGCAGCAGCAATGGATGCTGGTCGCGCTCGCGCTGCTGCTGTTCGTGGTGCTGCTGCGGCTCGCGCATCGCGTGCCCTCGCAGCTGGAGCAGCTGGCGCAGCCGCTGCTGCGCGTGCGCACCGATGCGTACCGCTACACCGCCCGCGCGCTCGTGCTCACGCTGCTCGCGGCGGCACCGTGGCCGCTGCTGCTCGCCACCGTCGGCTGGCTGCTGCAGCACGCGGGCCAGGCCGGCAAGTTCAGCGATTCGCTCGGCCGCGCGTTCGCCTACGCCGCCGGCGCGCTGTATCTCTACCTGTCGCTGGCGTGGCTCAGCCGCGAACACGGACTCGGGCACAAGCATTTCCGCTGGACGCGCGCGCGCCGCGATGCGCTGCGCGCGGCCGTGCCCTGGCTGTGCGCCGGCCTGCTGCCTCTGCAGTTCCTGCTCGCGCTGGCCTTCGTGCGCGGGCAGGAGCCGGCGGTGGACGCGGCTGCGCGCCTGATGCTGATCGCGGCCTGCGGCATCTGCGGCTGGGTCGGCTGGCGTGTGCTTGCGCCCGGCGCGGTCTGGACCTCGCGCGGCAGCGTCGACATCGAGCCCGTGCGCATCCGCAAGCTGCTGCGATTCGCCGTGGTGGCGGGGTTCGCGACGATCGTGGTGCTGGCGCTGACCGGCTACGTGCTCAACGCCGGCATCCTGCTGGCGAGCGTGTGGCGCAGCGCCGCCGTCCTGACCACGGCCATCGTGCTGCACGGCCTGATCTCGCGCTGGTTCCTGCTGGGCGAGCGTCACCTCGCGCTCAAGCGCCTGGAACTGCGACGCGAGGCCGAGATCGAGGCGGCACGAGCCGAGGCGGCAAAAGCAGGTACGGCAGCATCCGACAGCACGCCTGCCGCGTCCGACGCCGGCAGCACGCCGGCCGCCGATCCGGAAGCCGAGCTGCTGACGCTCGAAAGCGTCAACGTGCAGACCCGCCGCCTGCTGCGCGCACTGATCATCGTCCTGCTGCTGCTCGGCCTGCTGTGGGTGTGGGCACCGGTGCTGCCGGCGCTGGAGCGGCTGGACAGCGTCGAGGTCTGGAAGGTGTCCGGCACCAACGACGAAGGCAATCCGATCCAGGTGCCGATCTCGCTCGGCTCGCTGCTGTTCGGCCTGCTCGCGCTCGCGCTCACCTTCATCGCGGCACGCAACCTGCCGGGTCTGGTCGAGCTCGGCCTGCATTCGCGCACGCATCTGGACGCGGCGACGCGCTACGCGTTCACCAGCGTGTGCCGCTACGTCATCGTGATCGGCGGCATGATCTTCGGCCTGTCGCTGATCGGCGTGCGCTGGGAACAGCTGCAGTGGCTGGCTGCGGCGCTGACGGTGGGACTGGGCTTCGGCCTGCAGGAAATCTTCGCGAATTTCGTGTCGGGCCTGATCATCCTGTTCGAACGGCCGTTCCGCGTCGGCGACACCATCACCATCGGCGAAGTGGAAGGCACGGTGACCAAGATCCGCACGCGTGCGACCACGCTGCTCGACGGCGACAACCGCGAGGTGGTGGTGCCGAACAAGATGTTCATCACCTCGCGCTTCGTCAACTGGACCCTGAGCGACACCGTCACGCGCGTGGTGTTCAAGCTGGGTCTGGCGCAGGACAGCGACCCGGTGCAGGTGCGCGACATGCTGCTCGACCTTGCCCGCAGCACGCCGCTGGTGATCGACAATCCGCCGCCCACGTGCTGGTTCCTGCAGATCAGCGGCGGCACCTACGATTTCGAACTGCGCGTGCACGTGGCCGAGCTGCTGCACCGCAATCGCGTGCGCGACGACCTGAACCGGCGCATCGCCGAGGCGATGAAGCAGCACGACATCGCCACCGGGCGCGCGGGCACGATGAACATCAATCTGCTGCGGGCGGATGCGGACGCGGTGCAGCCGCAGGGGTAGTGCGCTCCTTCTTGCAACCCGACGTGCAGCGACGGCGCTCGCTTCCTTCTCCCGTCGGGAGAAGGTGGTCCGGCAGGACCGGATGAGGGCGCCACCTCGCAAGATCTGCGCGCCTTTGCCCGAAGCCGAGCTGAAACCGTTCGCTCGCGTGCAAGACCTCGCAGATCACGTGACGTGGCGCCCTCATCTGCCTGCCGGCATCTTCTCCCGGCGGGAGAAGGGATTCAGGCCTGCGCGTCTGCGCACATCAGGGCCGCGTGTTCCCGCATACCGAGCGACTACGCGTTTCTGACGCCGAGCGCCGCGCGGATCATGGTTTCGAACCGCGCGCGATCGTAGTGCGTGACGATGGTGGCGTTCGCCGCGCGCTCGCTGCGGCGATCCCAGTCGATCACCGTTGCGCCGCGGGTGAGCACGCCGTCGAGCTCGACGAAGGCCGCGCGTTCGTGCCGTTCGACGACACCGTCGGGTTCGAGCACCGCCGCCATCGCCAGCCCGTCCGCCGAATGCCACTGCTCGCCGCGGCGCGCGGCGGACCACGCGCGCGTCTGGCGCGAGATGCCGTCGTAGAAGCGTGCCCTCGGATCGTCACCCGCCACCCACGCATCGAACGTGTCGTGCGCGATGCCGTGCCGCAGCGTCGCTTCCCAGTCGACCAGCTCGAATGCAGGCCACGCCTCGAACACGATGCGTGCGGCTTCCGGATCGAAGCCGATGTTGAATTCGACCGGGATGCGCGTGTTGCCGCGCCCGGTCACCGCGCCGCCCATGATGACCAGCCGCTTGACGCGCGACGGCAGCGACGGATCCAGCCGCAGCGCGAGCGCGAGGTTGGTCAGCGGGCCGAGCATCACGAAGGTGAGCGCGCCGGGCGCCTCGCGGCTGAGCCGAAGCATCGCGAGCGCGGCGTGCTCGTCGTGCGGCGCGCGTGCCGCCGGCGTGTAACCGGTGTCGCCGAAGCCATCGCGGCCATGCACGTACGAGGCGTCCTCGGCCGCGTGCACCAGCGGCGTGGTACAGCCGGCGAACACCGGCGCGTCGATCCCGGCAACCTCGCACAGCTTCAGCGCGTTGGCCACCGTGTGGACCAGCCCGACATTGCCTGCGGCGATGGTCAGTGCCTCGATGCGGGCGTCGGGATGCGCATGCGCCATGAGGATGGCGAGCGCGTCGTCGACGCCGGGGTCGGTGTCGATCAGGAGGCGGTGCTGCGGCATGGAGATCCTCGTGGGCGCTGTGCGCTTGTGGTGCGGCCGCGCAGTTTACGGCGCGTGGAGCCGCGAGGGGCGAGCTGACGCGTGATCGCTGCCGATCGAGCCCCTCCCGCTTGCCGATGGGACAAAGACGCGGAGCGCGCGCGACGATACGCGCGGCATCCGTGCACGATCTCGGCTGGCTTTAGACTTCCTCGCCATGCACGCCGCTGCGCCCCTCGCTGACGCCTCCGGAACGCGCGACGACAACTTCCTCGCCCTGCGCCATCTTGCCGCCGTGCTGGTGATCTACGGCCACAGCTACGCACTGGCGTTCAATCCGCGCGGGGATGCCGACGTCATCGCCCGCACCATGCCCGGTTTCCACGCCGGCAATCTCGCCGTGCACCTGTTCTTCGCCATCAGCGGTTATCTCGTCACGCTCAGCCTGTTGCGCCATCCGGGCGTGCTGCGTTACACGCGCCATCGCGTGCTGCGGGTGTATCCGGCGTATTTCGTTTGCCTGCTGCTGTGCGTGTTTGCGCTGGGACCTGCATTCACGTCGCTGCCGCTCGGAACGTACCTGGGCGCTGCCGGCACGTGGGACTACCTGGGTCAGAACCTGCTTCCGATCACGTTCGCCTGGTCGCTGCCGGGCGTGTTCGAGCACAACCCGATCCCGCACACGGTCAACGGCACGCTGTGGTCGCTGGGTCTGGAGGTGCGCTGGTACTTCTATCTCGGCGTGCTGGCCGCGTTGGGGGTCGTGCGGCGACGGTGGGCGTTTACGCTCTTGGCCGGCGCGGTGCTCGCGCTCGGTGCGTGGGAATGGTGGAGCGGCAAACCCGATCCGCTCGGGTACCGTGCGCTGTCGCAGATATTCCTGCTCGCCGCGCTCGCGGCGCATTGGCGCGAGGCGATCGCGTGTTCGCATCGCGCGATGGCGGTGCTTGTGCTGCTTGCGGTCCTGCTGCACGGCACGCGCGGCTTCGGACCGGCGGTGATGCTCGCGGCGCTGCATTTCTGCCTGTGGTTCGCGTACCGGCTGCCGCCGCTGCGCTGGCCGCGCACGGCCGACTGGTCGTACGGACTCTTCCTCTACGGGTTTCCTGTGCAGCAGATGCTGATGGCGTGGATACCGACGCTGTCGCCGCCTGTGTTGTTTGTCGCAGCCACGGTCGTCACGCTGCCGCTGGCGATGCTGTCGTGGCGCTGGGTCGAACGCCCGGCACTGCGGCTCAAGCGCAACGGCAATCCCGCGCGCGCACCCGAGCCCGCCGTGTGAGCGTCACGCACTGGCAAACCGTGCCGCGCTGCCGACCCAGCGTGCAATCAGCGCGTCCGCCAGCGCCGGCGAATCCGTCATGATCCGGTCGGCCAGCGCCTGCACCGACGGCAGCAGCGGCGCGTCGCGCACGAGGTCGGCGATGCGGAATGTCGCAAGCCCGGTCTGGCGCGTGCCGAGCAGTTCGCCCGGGCCGCGCAGTTCGAGATCCTTTTCCGCGATGCGGAACCCGTCGGTGGTTTCGCGCATCACCGCGAGTCGCTCGCGCGCGAGCTGCGAGAGGGGCGTCTGGTACATCAGCACGCAGCTCGACGCCGTGGCGCCGCGTCCGACGCGCCCGCGCAGCTGGTGCAGCTGCGCAAGACCCAGGCGCTCGGCGTTTTCGATCAGCATCATGCTGGCGTTCGGCACGTCCACGCCCACTTCGATGACCGTGGTCGCCACCAGCAGGTGGATCTCGCCGCGCTTGAACGCGGTCATCGTCGACTGTTTTTCGGCCGGCTTCATGCGGCCGTGGATGAGTCCCACGCGCAGTTCCGGCAGTTGCCGCGAGAGCTGTTCGAACGTGGTCTGCGCGGCCTGCGCCTCGATGCGCGCGCCGGCGCCGGGCCGGTCGCTCTCCTCGCTCTGCTCGATCAGCGTGTTGACCCAGTAGGCCTGGCGACCCTCGGCACACGCGGCGCGGATGCGTGCGACGACCTCGTCGCGGCGCTGGGTGTTGATCGCGACGGTCTGGATCGGCGTGCGGCCGGGCGGGAGCTCGTCGATGGCCGAGACGTCGAGATCGGCGTACGCGGTCATCGCGAGCGTGCGCGGGATCGGCGTTGCGGTCATCACGAGCTGGTGCGGCACCTTGCTGCCTTCCTGGCCCTTGTCGCGCAGCGCAAGGCGCTGGTGCACGCCGAAGCGATGCTGCTCGTCGACGATCACCAGCGCAAGGTTGCGGAACGCGACGCCGTCCTGCACCAGCGCGTGCGTGCCCACCACCACCGCGGCGCCGCCGGCGATGCGCGCAAGCGCGTCGCTGCGCGCGCGCCCCTTCACCTTGCCGGCAAGCCACACCACCTCGATGCGCAGCGGTTCGAGCCACGCGCGGAACGCGTTGAGATGCTGCTCGGCCAGCAGTTCGGTCGGTGCCATCAGCGCGACCTGCGCGCCGCATTCCACCGCCGCCAGGGCCGCGAGCGCGGCGACGACGGTCTTGCCCGAGCCGACGTCGCCCTGCACCAGGCGCAGCATCGGTTGGGCTTGCGCGAGATCGGCGCGGATCGTGTCGAGCACGCGCCGCTGCGCGCCGGTGAGGCGGAACGGCAGCGATTTTTCCAGCATGGCGGCGAGGCGCCCGCGTGGCCTGAGCGGCTGCGCGCCGTTGCGCTTGAGCGCAAGCCGCTGCCGCCGCAGGCTGAGCTGGTGCGCGAGCAATTCTTCCAGCGCGAGCCGTCGCTGGGCGGGATGGCGGCCTTCGCGCAGCGCCGCGATGTCGGCGTCCGGCGGCGGGCGGTGCAGCACGAGGAGCGCCTCGCGCCACTCGGGCAGGTCGAACTCTTCGCGCATTGCCGCAGGAAGCAGTTCGAGCGCATCGTTCGGCGGCAGCCGCTGCAGGGCGGCATCGATAAGTCGCGCGAGCGTCGCGGCACCGAGGCCTTCGACGGCCGGATAGACCGGATCGAGCGAGGCGCTCAGCGCGGCATCGGTGTCGTCGTCGAGCAGGCGGTAACTCGGATGCACGATTTCCAGGCCATGCTGCCCCGGCCGCGGTTCGCCGAAGCAGCGCACGCGCTTGCCGACCCGGAACGACGCCGCCTGCGCCGCACGGAAATGAAAAAAACGCAGCACCAGGGTCGACTGCGAGTCGTCGCCGATGGCAACGCGCAGCATCGGGCGGTAGCGGAACCCGCGCTCGACCGCCTCCACGCGCCCCTCGACCTGGGCCGGCATGCCCGGCAGCAGCTGCCGGATCGGCGTCAGCGTAGTGCGGTCCTCGTAGCGCAGCGGCAGGTGCAGCCACAGATCCTGCAGGGTGCGCAGGCCGTGCGCGGCGAGTTTCTCCGCGAGCTGCGGCCCGACACCGCGCAGCGTGGCGACGCTGGCGTCGCCTGCCGATGGCTGCGGACCGGACACGACACGGCGCGGCGCGGGCGGCATTCAGCCCAGCACGAGGACCGCGTCCACTTCCACCTGCGCCCCGCGCGGCAGCGCCGAGACCTGCACGGTGGAACGCGCGGGATACGGCGGCGTGAAGTATTCGGCCATCACCGCGTTGACGGCGGCGAAATCGCCCAGATCGGTGAGAAAGATGCCGATCCGCGCGATCTGCGCGAGCGAACCGCCGGACGCCTCGCACACGGCCGTGAGGTTGTCGAACACGCGGCGCGTCTGCGCGGCGATGTCGCCGTCGACGAGCTGCATCGTGGCCGGATCGAGCGGGATCTGGCCGCTGAGGTAGACGGTGTTGTCGATGCGCACGGCCTGCGAGTACGGGCCGATGGCGGCAGGTGCGGTGTCGGTGTGGATCGGGGTGCGGGACATGGGCCGGTTGCGGAGAGGGCGGTCCACACATCGTAGAGGCTTGTGCGCGTTGCTGGGAATATCGTGCGGATGCGTCTGGATCGGCGCGCTCGCTGTTCCTTCTCCCATCGGGAGAAGGTGCCCGGCAGGGCGGATGAGGGCGCCACGCCGGGGCTCCCGCAGAACTCCCGGCGAAGCGCGATGAAGAATCTCCTTCGACAACTGCCTCGGCGCATCCGCAACGTGGCTCCCTCATCCGCCTTCGGCACCTTCTCCCGATGGGAGAAGGAAGCTCGGCTTGGAGAAATCGACCGGCGCAATGAAATTTTTTTCTTCGACAACTGCCTTGGCGTCCACAACGTGGCGCCTTCATCCGCCTTCGGCACCTTCTCCCGGTGGGAGAAGGAAGAGGTACAGCGGCGTTCTCGCGAGGCGAAGGACGCTAGAGCCGCTGCACGCCGACGACCACGCCGAGCCGGCGCACGCGCCGGATGACATCGGCCAGATGCTTGCGGTGCTTGACCTCGATGCTGAAGTGCATCACCGCCATGCGCAGGTCGCGCTCCTGATACTCGACGTTGTCGATGTTCGAGTGCGCCTCGGCGATGGCAGCCGCCACCTGCGCCAGCACGCCGGGCTTGTTTTCCACTTCCACGCGCAGCCCGGCGCGGTAGTCGCCCTGCACTTCGCGGTCCCACGCGATCGGCACCCAGCGCTCGGGCGATTTGCGCAGCTCCGGCACGTTCGGGCATTCGAGCCGATGCACCACGATGCCCTTGCCCGACGAGAGGAATCCCATGATCTCGTCGCCGGGAATCGGGTGGCAGCAGTTGGCGAACGACAGCACGCCGCGCTCGGCGCCGGTGACGAGGATCTTCTCGGCGCTGGCGACGGCCGCCGGCAGCGCCGGATCGGCATCGGCGGCATCGGCATCGCGCGACAGCGCCTGCGCCACCGTCTGGGCCATGCGGTTGCCGAGCGCGATTTCCGACAGCAGGTCCTCGAGGCGGCGCAGGCGGTTGTCCGCGAGGTAGGCCTCCAGCCGCGCCGGCGGCACGCGGTCGAGCGAGTTGTCGAGCGCCTCCAGCGCGCGGTCGAGCATGCGGTGGCCGAGCTCGATCGCGTCCTCGTGCTGCAGATGCTTGAGGAAGTGCCGCACCGCGGTGCGCGCGCGGCCCGACACCACCCATTCGAGCCAGCTCGGATTGGGCGTGGCCGACGGCGCGGTGATGATTTCCACCGTCTGTCCGCTCTGCAGGCGCGTGCGCAGCGGCACGAGCTTCTTGTCCACGCGTGCGGCGACGGCGTGGTCGCCCACGTCGGTGTGCACGGCGTAGGCGTAGTCGAGCACGGTGGCGTTGCGCGGCAGCGAGAGGATGTCGCCCTTGGGCGAGAACAGATACACCTCGTCCGGGAACAGGTCCACCTTCACGTTGTCGAGGAATTCCAGCGACGATCCGGCCGCCTGCTGCGATTCGAGCAACCCCGACAGCCACGCGTGCGCGCGTGTCTGCGCG
This sequence comes from Chiayiivirga flava, assembly GCF_014202825.1. GTDB lineage: Bacteria > Pseudomonadota > Gammaproteobacteria > Xanthomonadales > Xanthomonadaceae > Chiayiivirga > Chiayiivirga flava. The sequence continues at coordinate 300,293 of NZ_JACHHP010000005.1, forward strand.
CTATTGGTGGCGACGCCGGCTTTCTTGTAGAGCCAGTGCGCGGCGATGCCGCGCTCGGCCACGAGATCCATCTCGTCGGTGCGGATCTGCACTTCGATCGGCGAACCGAACGGGCTGAACAGCAGCGTGTGCAGCGACTGGTAGCCGTTCGCCTTCGGGATGGCGATGAAATCGCGGAAGCGCGCATCGAGCGGCTTGTAGAGCGAATGCACGGCGCCGAGCGCGTGGTAGCACTGCATCACGCTGCCCACCACCACGCGGAAGCCGAACACGTCCATCACCTGGTCGAAGCTTTTATGCTCGCTCTCCATCTTCTGGTAGATGCTGTACGGCGACTTGACGCGCCCCACCAGACGATGCGTGAGGCCCTCGTGCGTGAGCTTCTGCGCGATCGCCGCCTCGATCCGCGCCATCGATTCGCGCCGCAGCACCGGCTGCGACTGGATGCGTCTGGAAATGATGCGGTAGCGGTTGGGATGCAGCGCGCGGAATCCGAGGTCCTGCAGCTCGGACTTGAAGCGGTTCATGCCCAGGCGCTGCGCGATCGGTGCGTAGATGTCGAGCGTTTCGCGCGCGATGCGGCGGCGCGCGTCCGGCGCCATCGAATCGAGCGTGCGCATGTTGTGCAGGCGGTCGGCGAGCTTGATCAGGATCACGCGCAGGTCGCGCGCCATCGCCATCAGCATCTTGCGGAAGCTCTCGGCGGCGGCTTCCTGGCGATCGCGGAAGCGGATCCGGTCGAGCTTGGTGACGCCGTCGACGAGTTCGGCCACCGCCTCGCCGAAGTCCTCGGCGATGCGTTCGCGTGCGATGGGCGTGTCTTCGAGCACGTCGTGCAGGATGGCCGCGCAGAGGGTTTCGGCGTCCATGCCCAGGTCGGCGAGGATGCCGGCCACGGCCACCGGATGGGTGATGTAGGCCTCGCCGGACTTGCGCGTCTGGCCGTCGTGCGCCGCGGCGCCCAGCCGGTAGGCGCGCCGCACCTGCGCCACCTGCTCGGGCGGCAGGTAGCCCGCAAGACGCTGCTCTAGCTGCGCGACCTGCTCCGGGCACGGATCGGGGGCCAGGGTCGGCGATGTCGTCAGGACGGGCGTGAGGTGGGACATGCTCCGCAGCGTACGCAGGCGGGGCGGGTTGGGCAATTGCGAGGCTCGGGGCTCGGTGCCGTTTTGCTCGACGGACACTGGCACGCCCTTCCCTCATCCGCCTGCCGGCACCTTCTCCCGGTGGGAGAAGGATCGCCTCGTTGATGCTCCTGCCGGAGTCGTTCAAGCATCCTATGTCCCAAATGACTCGTCAGAGCCGGTTGCGTTGGGCCGACGCGTCCGTGAGACGGCGGATAGCAGTAGCGCTCAACGGATGGGATCCTTCTCCCACCGGGAGAAGGTGCCGGCAGGCGGATGAGGGAAAAGCCTGTTGCGCGCGCGGCGCGCAGAACCCAGGGCCGGAAACAAAAAACGCACCCGAAGGTGCGTTTTTCACAGATCGATGCAGCGCAACCTCAGAGGTCGTCGCCACCCTTGGACAGGTCGTCGTCGACTTCCGCGGCGGCCCATTCCAGCGCCTCGCGCTCGGCGCGTTCGCGCTCGATGCGCTCCACTTCGTCGATCAGGGTCTGGTCGACGCGGCGCGCGGCGATTTCGCGCAGCGCCAGCACCGTGGGCTTGTCCTCGTTGTCGTCGTCGTCGAGCGCGGTCTGCGCGCCCTTGGACAGCTGGCGGGCACGCTTGGAGGCCATCAGCACGAGTTCGAAACGGTTGTCGACGACTGCCAGGCAGTCTTCTACGGTGACGCGAGCCATGGAATACCTCGGCCGGGAGCCGGTGATGACGAATCGGAACCGCGTATGTTAGCCATTCCGGCCTGCCTTGGCAATCCGCTCCCCTACGCCAGCAAGGCCTCCAGCAGCCCGGCATGCCGCGTCACCTGCACCTGCCGCCGCAGCCGCTGGGCACGGACGATGGCGCACAGGTCGCGCAGCGCGCGGTCGAAGCTGTCGTTGATCACGAGGAAGTCGAATTCCGGTGCGTGCGCGATTTCCTCGCGCGAATCGGCGAGCCGGCGCAGGATGGTGTCTTCCGAATCCAGCGCCCGCCCGCGCAGCCGGCGTTCGAGTTCCTCGCGCGATGGCGGCAGGATGAAGATGGTCACGCAGTCCGGCACCTTGTGCCGCACCTGGCGCGCGCCCTGCCAGTCGATTTCCAGCAGCACGTCGCGTCCGGCGGCAAGGAACGGTTCCACCGACTGCCGCGCCGTGCCCTTGTAGTCGCCGTGCACCAGCGCGTGTTCGAAGAAGTCGTCGGCCGCGATCATGGCGCGGAACTCGTCCTGCGAGACGAAGTGGTAGTGCTGGGCGTGGCGTTCGGTGGGACGCGGCGCGCGCGAGGTGAACGAGATCGACAGCGAGATGTCCGGCTCCTGCGCCAGCACCGCGTTGACCAGCGAGCTCTTGCCCGCGCCCGACGGCGCCGCCACCACGAACAGCGTGCCGCGCTCGACATGGCCTGTGAGCAGGTCGCTCATTCGAGGTTCTGCACCTGTTCGCGCATCTGTTCGATCAGCACCTTGAGCTCGATCGCGGCCTGGCTGGTGCGGGTGTCGAACGATTTGGAGCCGAGCGTGTTGGCCTCGCGGTTGAATTCCTGCATGAGGAAATCCAGGCGCCGGCCGACGGCCTCCTTCAATCCGAGCACGCGCCGGGCCTCGGACACGTGCGCGGTCAGGCGGTCGAGTTCCTCGTCCACGTCCAGCTTCTGCATCCACAGCACCAGCTCCTGCTCCAGCCGGCCCGGATCCAGCGGCTGCTTGAGCTCGGCGAGCCTGGCTTCGAACTTGGCGCGCAGGTTGGCGCGGATCTCGGGCAGCCACTCGCGCACCTGCACGCAGATCGCGGCGATGCCGTCGAGGCGTTCGCGCAGCAGGTCGGCGAGTTTGGCGCCCTCGCGCTCGCGCGAGCGGCCGAATTCGGCAATGACCTCGTCCACCAGCAGCAGGCATTCGGCGTGCAGGCCGGCGGTGTCGAGCTCGTCCTGCTCGACCACGCCCGGATAGCGCAGCAGATCGGTGAATTCGGTGCGCAGGCCGGGGAACTTGCCCGCCGTTTCCAGCGCGAGCAGGCCGAGTTTTTCGAGGAAGGCGGTGTTGATGCGCAGTTCCGCCGGCGCCGCGGCGGTATCGGCGCGGTAACGCAGTCCCAGTTCGAGCTTGCCGCGCGATGCCTTCGCCGCAACGCGCTCGCGCACGGCCGGTTCCAGCGCACGCAGTTCCTCCGGCGCGCGGATGCCCAGCTCCAGGTAACGGTGGTTCACCGCGCGCAGTTCGCACGCGAGGGTGCCCCAGCGGGTCTGGCGTTCGCCCGAGGCGAAGCCGGTCATGCTGCGGATCATGCGGGGCTGCTCATCGTGCGGACGCCGTGTGTTGCGGGAGCGAATGGTAAACTCATCGACCGCTTTTCCCAACCGAAGACCCTCCATGACCCCACGCCCCAGCGGCCGCGCGCCCGACGAACTTCGCCAGGTGCGGATCGAACGCGGCTTCACCCGCCATGCCGAGGGCTCGGTGCTGGTGTCCTTCGGCGAGACCCGCGTGTTGTGCACCGCGAGCGTCGAGAACCGCGTGCCGCCGTTCCTGCGCGGCAAGAACGAGGGCTGGGTCACGGCGGAATACGGCATGCTGCCGCGCGCCACCAACACGCGAAATTCGAGAGAGGCGGCCAGCGGCAAGCAGGGCGGGCGCACGGTGGAGATCCAGCGCCTGATCGGGCGCAGCCTGCGCGCGTGCATCGATCGCGGCGCGCTCGGCGAGCGCACCGTCACGCTCGATTGCGACGTGCTGCAGGCCGACGGCGGCACGCGCACGGCGGCGATCACCGGTGCGTACGTGGCGCTGGTCGATGCGATGGACTGGCTGCGCCGCCGCGGCGAGATTTCGCGCGATCCGGTGTTCGGCGCGGTGGCGGCGGTGTCGGTGGGCGTGTTCGGCGGCGTGCCGGTTCTCGACCTGGACTATGCCGAAGACGCGAAGTGCGACACCGACATGAACGTGGTCATGAATGACGGTGGCGGCTTCATCGAGCTGCAGGGCACCGCCGAAGGCCACGCCTTCCGCCGCGACGAGCTCGATGCGCTGCTGGCGCTCGCGTCCAAGGGCGTGACCGAACTCTTCGCCGCCCAGCGCGCGGCGCTCGGGCGCTGAGCGCGCCACGATGACGCTGGTGCTTGCGAGCAGCAACGCGGGCAAGCTCGCGGAGTTCCGCAGCCTGCTCGACGGCACCGGCATCCAGGCCGTGCCGCAGACCGAGTTCGGCATCGTCGACGCCGACGAAACCGGTCTCACCTTCATCGAGAACGCACTGCTCAAGGCGCGGCACGCGTCGGCGGCCACCGGGCTGCCGGCGCTGGCGGACGATTCGGGCCTGTGCGTGGACGCACTCGACGGTGCGCCCGGCCTGTATTCGGCGCGGTACGCCGGCGGCCACGGCGATGCAGCGGCCAACATCGCAAAACTGCTGCACGCACTGCGCGACGTGCCGACCGCGCGCCGCACCGCACATTTCCACTGCGTGCTGGCGCTGGTGCGGCGGCCGGACGACCCCGCACCCATCGTCTGCGAAGGCCTGTGGCGCGGCAGCATCCTCGACGCGCCGCGCGGCGCGCACGGATTCGGTTACGACCCCGTGTTCCTCGATCCGCTGCTCGGCCTGAGCGCAGCCGAAGTGGATCCGGCCACCAAGCACCGCGTGAGTCACCGCGGCCAGGCCATGCACGCGCTGCGGCAGCGCCTGGCCGCAGGCATGCCGGGCTACTGACGGCGCACGTTGCCGCAGCACGCCACCGGCAAGCACGGCCGCGCACTCGAGCGGCTGCCGCGGAGGCACGGACACAGGTTGCCGGGTTGACCGGACCGACGCATCGGCACGCACGCCACCGCGCGATGTCGAAGAACCGTCGGCAACACGCGGATGCTGCTGCCCGGCGGCGCGCGCGACGGCTGGAGCGCGGCAGCGGCGCTCACGGATCGAAGCCGTCCGTGAAGATGTCCATCGTGAGCGCCTCACCGTCGCCGGTGAGCACCACGGGCGGCGGCAGCGTCTCGGCGGGCGTGTCGATCTGCACCTGCGCGACGTACGCGCGGACCTGCGTCGGGCTGAAGCGCAATGCGATCACGCAGTCCGCGCCCACGCCCATGTGTCCGGAGCACGAATCGGCCGTGACGAGGAACGCGTCGGCATCCGGCCCGCCGATGGTGTAGCCGTCGATACTCAGCACCTGCGAACCGATGTTGCTGTACGTGAGCGTCATGCTCGTGCTCTGCCCGGTGAACACCGTGCCGAAATCGAGCGCCGTGGCATCGGCGGCAACGCCGGTCTGATCGGTGGCAAGACCGGTCCCGGACAGCGGCACCACGTGCGGCGATCCCGGCGCGTCGCTCGTCAGGCGCACGCTCGCCCCGAAGCTGCCGACCGCGCCCGGCTCGAACCGCACATTGATCTCGCAGGACGCGCCGGGCGCGAGCGGGCCGTCGGCATTGCACGCATCCGGCGCGGTCAGCAGGAAATGGTGCGCCCCCGGCCCCTGCAGCACCGCATCGGACACGTTCAACGCGGTGTTGCCGACGTTGACCACGAACACGTCGCGCGTCGCGGTCGTCTGCCCGACCACCGTCGGTCCGAACGCGATGCTTCCCGGGGTCACGCTCAGCGCGGGCGCGTCGACCGGCAGGCCTTCGGCGGCAATCTCCAGCAGCGGGTCGGACACGTTCGTGTTCGTCTGCGCACCCAGACGTTCGCCACGTTCACCCAGGGCAGTGGGCGTGAATGTCACGTCGATGCTGCAGGTGGCATCCGCGGCGAGCGTGATTCCCGAGCACCCGTCGTGCGTCAGCGTCATGCTCGGTTCGCCCCAGCGCAGTTCGACCAGGTCGACGACCAGCGCATCCGTGCCGGTGGAACGCAGCAGCACGGTCCCGGTGGCGCTTTGCCCGTACACCACGCCGCCCAGATCGAGCGACGCGGGCTCGAACGCAAAATCGCATGTTTCCCCGGCCAGCGCACCACACGCCACCAGCGCCAGCACCACACCGGCGGCCCCGTGTCCCCGGATCGTTCGCCTCGCCATCGCCTTTACCCCGCTGCGGATCGTCGACCGACAGACTCGTGCGGCGCGGCGGAAAAGGCATGAAGGAGTTGCGCAATTTCGGTGAAATCACGAACAAGCCAACCAAATCAATCCGTTGAAGAACCGTGCAGGCGGTGCAAACCCTGCGCCAGCGCGGACACCATTGCCAGCGTTCCCATGTGCACCGCGGCAATCTCGCCTTCGATCACGGCACCACGCGTCGTGGTCTCCGCACTCCCGTCTGCCGGCCGCTTGCGCCCGCCCCCTCGCGTTGATCGCTCCCTGAGCGCCCGCGTTGGCCGCCGGAGCGCAAGTGCACGCCGCCTGTCGGCGCCCTGCGCTCCGGCATCTCCCTCTTCGTACGGCAACTGAACAGCGATGACGTTTTTCGCTGCCATTCAGTCCGTCAAAGGGAATTGCGCGTATGTGCCTCGTCATCCGTCGGTCTTGCCGCCTCGTCCTCGCCGCACTGTTCGCTGCCACACCGGCCATCGCAACCGAAGTCTGCGGCGTCACCGACAACGTGCTCGACGACGGTTTCGAACCGGCCCTGATCCTCCCCGGCTACACCCAGCCCGGCCCAGACACTCCGCTCACCCTCGCCGTCGCCGACCCGCCCGACAACACCGTCACCGGTTTCGACCGCATCGTCCTGCAGGGCAGTTTCACCGGTCCGCCCAACACCGGCATCGTCGCCGGCGGGCGCCTTGCCGCCCACTCCGACACCCGCTTCGTCGCCCCGCCGATCGCGCTGGAACCCGGCGCCAACGCCATCACCGTGCAACTGCACACCGTCGATGGTCCCGGCCCGAGCGTGGTCCACCACCTCACCTACGACCCCGCCCTCGCGCCACGTGCCCGATTGCTGCCGGCCACCGTCTCGGCGATGGCGCCGACCGCCATCGCCTTCGATGTGGCGCTCAAACCCGGCGAACCGCTCGCCCTCACCCGTCTGCGTCTGGACACCGACGGCAACGGCAGCATCGATCTCGACACCACCCAGCCCGACACCGCTAAAGCCGGCTACCCGCAGCCGGGCCTGGTGAAAATCACCGGCACCGCCACCCTCGACGACGCCGATCCGAACACACCCGCCGTGCAGGTTCCGCTCGCCACCTGGTTCCTCGCCCAGCACCCGCAACAGACCCGCTACGCCCTGTGCAGCGCCTTCGGCACGCTGCGCACGCGGCTGGCGGCCGGGACCATTCCCGCCGCCCTCAAGACGCTGAATCCCGCCCTGCAGGACCGCTTCGAACCGTTCTGGACATCGATCGCGCCGCAGCTCCCGAGCATCGCCGGAACACTCGGCACGATCATCGACGGGCGGTTTTCCAGCACCGAGGCCGAACTCCTGCTCGCAAGGCCGATCGAGGGGCAACCCGGACAATCGAACGCATTCCGCATGCAGTGGAGCGTCGGAACGGACGGCGTCTGGCGCATCGACGCCATGTAGTGCGTGGCGCAATGACAGCAAAATCTCCGAACGACAGGAGGCAGAAACCATGCTGAAGAAACTGGTGATTGGAGTGCTGATTCTCGTGCTGGCTCCGATCGGCGCCGCATGGCTCTACTGGCAATGGTTCAAATGGGGGCCGCGCCCGGACATTCACGTGCAAGGGCAGGTGATCGATCGCGACGGCGGGCACGGGGTGGCCGATGCCTACGTGATTCTGGCCGTGCGAGCTTCCACGAGCAGTTTGGGCGGTACGCACTCGGGTTGCGCGGAGGGCAGTGCCGTCGTCAGGACGGACGAGAACGGCAAGTTCAATTATTCCATCACCGCGCGTGAGGCATTCGGCCCAGAGAATCCGGGCGGATGGGGAGTGACGATTTATGTCTATCATCCGGACTTCGATGCGGATCTGGAGCGGGATCTGCCCGCAATAACGATGCAGCGTTTGGCCGCCACGAGAACACCCGGCGGAGGCTGGCTGGAGCGTCCAAACGACCTATATCTCACGTTTCCGCATTTTTATGACAAGAAAAAGGGCTGGGCAACAATCGAGGTCGTCAAACGTACCAGCTCCGAATGGCAACAAATCGATTACTTCATGTCATCGCCGCATTACAGGTGCATTGATGCGCCGGTAGAACGTGGTCATCTGGCACTCTTGATCAAAATGCATGAACGCGCATGGACTGCCTATTGCGACAGCGCAGACGACACCAATGAATCTTTTGACCCCGACGGAATCAGCGCGGCGAGCGCCTATTTCCAGTTCTCCTCGATAAAGGATGCGTATTTGTACAACGCAGATGGCGCCATCAGCAAAGAACAACGCGAAGACATCTCGGAGGCAGAGGACTACGTCGTGCGGTCGATTCTTTCCGAAATCCCCTGGAACCAGGATGACGAGAGTTACGGGCGCGCCATGACTCATCCGGAGCGTCGCCAGTTCTGCGAATTTTATCACCCCCCGCTGGAAGAAGTTCTCAGGAAGAGGCCTGCACAATGAAAAACATCCTGCCACTTGTCGTCATTCTTTTCTCCACCTGCACGCAAGCCTATGAGGTCGACACGCACGCGATGGTCACGTCCGAAGCATTCGGGCGATCAACCCTGCCCTCCGATGAGCTTCACCGTCGTCTGGGACTGGACCGATTCGCGGAAGATGCACCTTCGGCAAAGCCATTCGAATCGCCGGTTCCGACAAGTTATGGCGGACTGGTCAACGGCTACCTAGACATCGAAAATGCCGATTGGGCGGGCAGCTTTTCCGGGTCGTACGCCCGGGGGCTGATGGAGTACGAGCGAGATAAAATGCACTCCCCGCCGGGCGACGTATTCCGGAAAAACGAGAAGAGCGAGTACCGGCTACGAGCTTGGCTCATGCGCGGCGCGATTCGCGAAGACGACCTTCCGCCCGGAAATTACAGAAAACTGCCGGTGCCCGACGCCGACCCGCACGGTGATCTCACGCGCGTGTACCATCATTTCTTCAACCCGCTGAACAATGCCGGCCTGCAACCGATCGTCCTATGCAACTTCCTTCCGGACAATATCGGAAAATGCGTGCCGAGCACGGATTGGGCGTTCGGAACATACGGCATCAGCGGCCCGAACACGATCGAGGATACCAGCCGGCGCAACCATTTCACCTGGGCGGACGCACGCGAAGCACTGTGGTGCGCCCTGACCCGAAATGCCGGCGATCCGAGCGCGGCGGCGTTTGCCGGGGACAACGCCGCCGAACGCCGCCTCTGCTGGGCGACCACCATCCACTCGCTGGGCCATGTGATCCACCTGCTGCAGGACACCGCACAACCGCAACACGTTCGCAACGACCCGCACAATCCGTATCCGGAGGGCATCCTGCATTTCGCCGGAACCACCCTCGACCGGCGCATGTACGAGGTCTGGACGAATTTCCGCTTGACCACCGAAGTGTCGTTGGATGCTGAGGATGAAGTCGCTCAGTTCCGCGCATTCTTCAAAAATTCGAATGTTGATGCCACACGCATCAATACCGGCCTGAACTACCCGATTCCGCGCTTCTCCGAGCCGCAGTACTACTTCACCACGCGCCAGGTGGAAACCGCGACAACCCCGGCCTCGCTGAAGAAACGCCGTGGTCTCGCCGACCTGACGAATCGTAGCCTGTTCTCGGAAGGAACGATCCTCGACAGCAATTTCCCGCTGCCGCCACCGGACCCCACCAGCCCCGACTACACGACGCAAGACCGCTTCATCAACCATTTTCAGGAGTACGGTGATCTCATCGAACGGCATCTGGCCATTCCGCTGACCGATCCGCTCAAGGGTGCGTACACCGATACGTCACTTGCCGCATTCGACAATCAACTGCCACTGGCGACGGTGAGCATGTGGAAAGACTATGGCTGGGCCGGTGCCGGCGTCATCGGTCTTGACGAATACTCCGCCCACGCCGACGTGCTGATCCCGCGCGCCATCGCCTACTCCGCCGGATTGATCGACTACTTCTTCCGCGGCAAGCTCGAGATCACGCCGCCGCTCGATGGGTTGTTTTCCGTCATCGATCACGGCACGCCGCATACGGTGAATTCGAAGGGGTATCCATTCCGCAGTGACGACGGCAAGCTGTTCGGGTTCACGAAGTTGCGGTTGCGTGTGCGCAATGCCACTGCTGTGGTGAACGAGTCGGGCACCAACCTGCCGATTCCGCGCGAGATGCTGTCGACGGCTGCCTCGGCGAAGCCGCTGGAAGGCGACCCGACCCTGGTTGCCGTCGCGCGTTACCACCGCAATCCCTGCTACAAACCCGACCTCTCCGGCGAACGCCGCATCGCCTTCGACGGCGCGGTCACCGAGCCAGTCGGCTGCGGCTTGGCCGGCACGCGCACGCCGTTCCAGGAGCTGTCGGTGTCGAAGCCCGTGGCGTCGAGTGCGGCGGCGCTGAACGGCGCCGGGCAGGATCTGGTCTTCGATTTCGGTGCTCAACCGATTCCGGTCAATGCCACCGATCTCGCGATCCAGGTCGTTTACCGCGGGCCGCTGGGGCTGGAAACCGACGCCATCGCCGTCGGCACGTTCGACGTGCGCGAGCCCACCTACCTCACCCACTGGAACAATTCCGACTACGCCGCCTGCAACGGCGGCTGGTTCGCCAACGGGTCGACGCCGCCGGGCTGCATCGTCGAAGGCTTCGGCGCGCAGCGCGCCATCCTCACCACGCGCGTGTGCGTCGGTTCGCAGATGGTGTTCGAGCATCTGGAGAATGCGCACGGGAGCCTGGGCACCGGCCAGTTCGTGCGCCTGGCGGCGCTGCTCGACGGCGACGAAACGGCCACGCGCAGCCGCTCGATCGTGCACAACCTCAACGATGCGCAGATCCGCAACCGCAGCATCGTCGGGCATCTGCGGCAGTCGGACAAGGAGCAGGCCACGGCGCAGGCGCCGTTCGTGTCCGAACCGTTCTTCGCCAAGCGCGGCATGGTCGGCAGCGTGCGGCCGCTGCCGTTCTACCAGATCAACGGCACCGATCCGCAGCCGGCCAACGACGCCGGACCGCTCGATGTCGGGGCGTTGATCAATCCGCTCGCGGTGGCGCCCGCACCCGATCCGGGCACCGTGCTGTTCCCGGACGTGGCGGTGTCGAGCATGGCCTGCACCACGGCCAACGCGAAGGCGATGTTCGCCGACGAGGTGGTGCATGCGGCGGCGATCCGCTGACGGATTCGCGCGGGCACCGGCGCCCCTGATTCAGAACGGCAATCCCGGCGGCAGGCCGTCGAGGCCGACGCCGCGTTCGGCCAGCGCCAGCGCGGCCTGTTCCGCGGCCGGTCCGCCGACGAGCAGCTCGGCGCGCAGCGCGATCAGTTCGAAGCCGAGCGCCCGCGCGTCGTTGGCCACGGCGAGCAGCGCGTCCTCGCGCCGTGCGCCGCGGCCGGTGGCGCGGGTGAGATCCAGCCGCAGGCGCAGCGCGGCGTCGCTGGCTGCGGCGAGTTCGGCTTCGATCTCGTCGAGCAGCGGGCCGATGGCGTCGCCCTGCGCCGCGCGGATGCCGGCCACGACGAGGCCGGCCTGCGTCGCGGTGATGTCGCCGCGCTCGCCCAGGGCGCGGCGCACGCGCAGGGCGTCGCGTTCGGCCTGCACCAGGTCGCCGCGCCGCGCCGCGAGTTCTGCGAGATCGAGGTCGCTGGCCAGCACCCAGTCCGGCAGGCCGGCGGCATCGCGCAGACCGCGGGCGTTGGCGAATGCGGTCTGGGCCGATTCCAGTGCATTGCGCAGCAGCGCCAGGCGCGCGCGCGCGGTTTCGATGGCGGCCTGACGCTGCGGCGGGGCGCTGCCGAGGTCGCCCGCCTCGTCGAGCAGCGCCTGCGCGGCGACAAGGTCGGCACGTTGCAGCAGCAGTTCGGCGAGACTGGCGATGACCTGCAGGCGCATGTCGGCGGCGCCGACGGCAGTGAAGCCGTCGAGCGCTTCGCGAAAGCGGGTTTCGGTGTCGGCCAGCCGCCCGGCGCGGCGGTCCTGCAGGCCGAGATTGAACTGCAGGCGTGCCACGTCGAGCGTGGCGCCGAGCGCACGGAAATCGACGAGTGCCGCTTCGTTGGCTTCGCGCGCGGCATCGCTGCGGCCGGTGCGCGCGTAGACCGCGGCGAGGTTGCCCTGCGTGGTTGCGACGCCGCGCCGATCGCCATGCGTGCGGAATAGCGCCAGCGCGCGTTCCATCTGCGGTTCGGCATCGGTGAAGCGGCCGGCGCGCGCGAACAGCATGCCGAGGTTGCTGCGGGCCGCTGCCTCGCCGGCGCGGTCGCCGGCCTCGATGTAGGTGGCGAGCGCGCGCTCGGCCAGCGTGCGCGCGGCGTCCATGTCGCCGGCGCGCTGTTCCACCAGCGCGGCCACGTCGAGCGTGCTTGCCAGCTCGCGTCGATTGCCCAGCGCGGCGAGATCGTCGAGCAGCGGACGCAGCGCGTCGCGCGCCTCCGGCAGGCGACCGGCCAGGTACAGCACGAAGGCCGCTTCGCGCCGCGCGGCCATCGCCACCGCGCGCTGCCCGAGTGCGTCGGCCGCCGCTCCCGCGTCGGCAAACCGCTGCAGTGCGGTCGCATGGTCGCCGGCGTCTCGTGCGAGCGTGCCGGCGGCCATCGCGATGCGCATCGCGCCGGCGGGCCAGTCGTCTTCGGCGCTCAGTGCGTCGGCCTTCACCAGCGCCGCGCCCGCGGCGTCGCGCTCGCCGAGCAGCAGGTGCGCGGCGGATTGCTCGAGCAGCGCCTCGATCTGTCCGCGCGGTTTGCGCGCAGCCTGTTCGGCGCGCACGCCGGCAGCGAGGCGCGCGCGGTGGTCGCCGCGCAGCACCGCGGCGCGCGCCTGCGCCAGCGCCAGCCGATGCGCATCGACGTGCGGCGCATCGAGCGCGATCAGCGCATCGAGTGTCGCCAGTGCGTCGGCCGGCCGGCCCGCGGCCAGTTGCGCATCGAACAGGCGGAAGCCGGTGTCGACATCGCCGGGACGCAGTTCGAACACCGCCTGCAGCGGGCGCACCGCGTCGGCCCAGCGGTCGTCGATGCCGGCGACGAAGCCGTCCAGCCGCAGCCGCTCCACGCGCGGCAGGGCGCCCGAGGCGCGCTGCGCGGCAGCACCCCATTGACGCGCCTGCGTCATGTCGCCGGCCAGCGCGAGGGTCTCGGCCAGTGCCGCCATCGCGGCGGCGCTGCCCGGCTCGCGCGCGAGCACGGCCTCGAAGCCGTCGCGCGCCGCGTGCAGGTTGCCGTCGCGCAGCGCCCGCAGCGCCTGCAGGTACAGCGCGGCGGCGTCGGGCTCCTGCGGACGGCCGTCGGAGAGGATTTCCTGCGCGCTCACTTCATCGTAGCGGCCGGACGGGTCCGGCGCGCCGCCGCGCCACACAAGGCCGACCGCCACGACCGCGAGGCACGCGAACACCGCTGCAGCCGGCAGCAGCCAGCGTCGGCGTGCGGCGGGTGCGGCCCTGCCGGCGGCTGCCGGCGGCACGGTCGCCGCCGCCGACGTTTCGGACGGCGGCGCGGCCGGCGACCGCACGCCCTGCGGGGCCTCGTCCGGCGTGCTGCAACGCTGCACCTCCGCGATGAAGCGGTAACCGAGCCGATGCCGCGTCTCGATGTAGGCCGGCGCCTGCACCGATTCGCCGAGCGCGCGCCGCAGCTCGCGCACCGACTGCGCCACCACGCCCACCGACACGGCCTGCCGGCCCCAGACCGCGTCGAGCAATTGCTCGTGCGTCTGCAGGTTCGGCGCGTTCTCGATCAGCACCTGCAGCAGGCGCAACGACATCGGCCGCAGCGCGATGTCGCCATCCGGTCCGCGCAGTTGCGCGGTGAGCGTGTCGAGCTGGAAGGGACCGAAGCGATACCGCATGCCGCGATTCTAGCCCGCGAGCGCTGCCCGATCGGGGCATCCGCGGCGTCGACCGCGGCCTGACCACCCTCGATGCCCGCCGTCCGCCGCGTGCGGGCATCGGCATCCGGACTCACTGCACCGGTTCGAATCCGCTGCCGAAAATCACCGGATCGCGCACCAGGATGCCGACATAGCCGGCCGCGCCTACCACGACCAGGGTGCCGTCGGGTTCGATCACGCAGCGGCTGACGCTGCCGCTCACGCCGTCGGGCGTGATGTCGGAGAAACTGGCGCCGCCGTCGAGCGACTGCACCACCACGCCCGTGCCCAGGCTCAGCGGCTGGCGTTCGCCCACCGCCACGATGCGCGCGCCGCGCATGCACACCCCGCGCGCCCAGCTTGCGCCGTTGCTGTCCAGGATGCCCGACAGCGACCACTGCACGTAATCCGTGGTGTCGTACGGATCGGGACCCGAAACGAAGATCCAGCCGTCGTCGGTGTCCTGGTCCACGCCCACGCCGACCAGCCTTGCGTCGTTCACCGCCACGCCCCACAGCTCGCCGACGTGGCCGTCGACCGGCAAGGTGTCGATCTCGAACTGCCACGGCGGCGCGGCGGGCGTGGTCGGCGGCAGGAACAGCCGCGGCGGTTCGACGATGCGGCTGCCAACGCCCCAGAACAGGTCGTCGTGCACCACCAGGTCGAGGATCTGGTACGGCTGCGCGGCGCTGATCCAGTCGGCCGCGGCGCTGCCGACCGTGGTGTCGGGCCGGTACAGCAGCTCGTAGCCGTTGAGCGATTCGGCGATCGCGCGGCCGTCCGCGAGCTCCCGATACGTGCCCACGTGGAACTGCCGTCCGAGCGTGTTGGTGCCGACCAGCGTGCGCGTCACCGCGAACGGCACGCCGGCGGTGGCAAGGCGCAGCACCATGTCGCGGTTGCCGGCGTTGAAGCCCGCGATGTAGAGCGCGCCGTCGTGGCCCCGGGAGATCGACGACACGCGGAAGGCGTCGAGGATGTCGGACGGCGACGTCGGCGCCTGCTGCCAGGCGACGCCGCCGTCTTGGCTGTAGACCAGGCCGTAGCCGACGGCGTTGGTGCCGCAGCCGACCCACAACGTGCCGTCCTCGTCGCGCCACAGTGCATCGGTGCGATTGCCGCCGGGACAGGGATGGGTGCTGTCGAGCCAGGCACCGCCGGCCATGGCTGCCGGTGTCACGGCGGCGAACACGACGGCCACGACCAGCCGCGACGCAAACCGCAGGACGCGACGACGTGCGTGGCGCGCATCCGTGAAGTGTGGGGTTCGCTGTCCGCGTGCCTGCATGTTCTGCTCCCGACGTTGGGTCGTCCCGGCGCGATTCGCCGCGGTCGAGCCTCGCGCCGACGCGGCGGCGAAGTCCTGCAGGAACGCTCAAGAAAGCATGAAAATGCGCCGTCGGCACGGGCGGCGCCGGCAGGCGCGGGGGGGCAGCGGCGTCGGCGGCTTTACTGGACCGCCCGGTTCATGTGTGCACCGCAGCGTGCAACGCAAACTTAACGCGCCTACGCTCGTGTCCGCTGGCGCAACGCCATCGGATCCGATCGACGCCGACGAGCCGACGGTCTCCGGAAGAATGTGGGGAGGGAGGGGCCCGCTTCGTTCGCGAAGCGGGTCTTTCTTTTTGTGCCGCGGGCAGGCGCAGGACGGCGAACCGCTGCTCGCGCCTCTGCGGACCATGCCAGCCGGACATGGTCCGCCGCCCGTCGCCGGCCTCTGCCCACTGCCGCCACGCGCCCGGACCCGTCGTCCCCTCCGAAGCCCACTGCTGTCCGCGAAACGGCGCACGCGCATCTGCATCGCCTGTTGCCGCAGGTCCCGCCCTCGTCGAAGCAGGCGACCCCAAGCCGTGACACTCCGATGACCGCCTGCCCTGCCCCCGTCGTCCCGGCGAACGCCGGGACCCAGCGGCGTTGCTCGGGGTTGTTGCGCCGGTCCGGGCCAGAAACAGCGAAACGTCACTGGGTCCCGGCGTTCGCCGGTACGACGGGGGAAAAGACCTTCGGGCTTCCCGCGGGATGAATCCCTCCAGCGGGAGCCGGCCGACGATGATCCCTGAACATCATCTTTTCCGTATGTGCAGCACCGTCCGGCAGCACGCCGGCCCTGCATCGCTCCGGAGTCGCCATGGTCCGCTTCCGCACCCTCGTCCTGCTGGCCGCGCTCGTCCCGGCCGCATCCGCACTCGCCATCGAACCGGGTACGCCGGATCCGCTGTTCGGCACCGGCGGCACCGGCTTCGAAACCGTCTCGTACGCGCCCGACCTGGTCCAGCCCGCTGCCGCGATCGTCGCCGCCGACGGCAGCATCTACATCGGCGGCGGCGTGCTGGGGCAGGACAGCGTCGATCTCGCCGGTGTGCATCTGCTGCGCGACGGCAGTTTCGATCCCGGCTACGGCAAGGTGCGGCACGCGATTCCCGGCTACACATCGGCCTTTGCCGACGACTTCGCGCTGCAGCCCGACGGCAAGCTGCTCGTCGCCGCCCGCGTGTCCAATCCGGCGTCGCGCTGGGCCGTGTGCCGGTTGCGCGTCGACGGCGACCTCGATCCGGACTTCGGCGATGTCCAGACCCCCGGTTGCACCACGCCGCTGCAGGGCGAGGCCCGCGCCATCGTGCTGCAGTCCGACGGTCGCATCGTGGTGGCGGGGTCGGACAACTTCGGCGACCCTTCGCGCGCCGCGCTGATCCGCCTGTCGAGCAGCGGTGTGCTCGACACGAGTTTCGCCGGCGGCGACACCGTCGCCGTTCTGCCCGAGGAACTGGCCGCACGCAGCAGTTTCAACGATCTCGTGCTCGGCCCGGACGATACGCTCGTGGCCAGCGGCAGCTACGGTCCGCAGGGCGACGACCAGTTCATGGCCGCGCGCTTCGATGCCGATGGCGAACTCGATGAGTCCTTCTCGCAGGACGGCGTGCGACTGGTGCAGTACACGCTGCTGCCGCCGGGCGAGCGGCTCAACATCGCGAACGGTCTGGCGCTGCTGCCCGACGGCGCGGTGCTGGTCTCGGGCACCGTGTACGTGCCCACCAACGGCGGTTCGATGCCGCGCATCGGCATCGTCAAGCTCGATGCCGACGGCGCGCTGTCATCCGATTTCGTGTCGGACGGGATGCCGGACGGCCAGCTGCTGATCGACCCCTGCGTGCAGGACGAATGCGACATCTGGGCGTCGGACCTGGCGGTGCTGCCGAACGGACGCATCCTGCTCGCCGGCGGCGCGCGCTTCGGCGACCTCGACATTCCCACCGTGCACACCCTGCGCCTGTTGCCCGACGGCCAGCTCGATCCGGGCTGGGTCGGCGGCAACAACGGCGAGTTCGCGCCGGGCTTGTCGCTGACGTTCTGGGACGGCTTCTCGGTCTCCGATCTGCTGCTGCAGGGCGACCGGCCGGTGGTCGTCGGCGAGCGGCTGGTGCCGCAGGACATGCTGGAGATCGGCGCGTACCGGCTTGCCGGAGAGCGGCTGTTCGGCGATTCGCTCGAGTCCGACTGACGCGCGCGCGGACTACAGCGCCGGGGTCTGCTCCAGCAGGCTTAGCAGCGCATCGCGCAAGGCCACGCGCAGCTGCGCGAGCTTGAGCTCGGCCGGACCGGCGCCGAAGTGCTCGGGGTCGAGGTGTTCGACGCGCAGCGCCGCCTCGGCCAGGTCCGTGGCGCCCAGCGCGAGCGCGGACGAACGCAGGAAATGCGCCGCGTGTTTCACCTCGGCCGGGTCGCGGCGCTCGTGCGCGAGCTCGATGCGGCTCAGCAGCGCCGGTGCGTCGGCGGCGAACAGGCGGATCAGTTTGGCGAAGCTGCCGGGCTGGTCCTGGTCGAGCAGGTGCAGCAGCGCCAGCGCGTCCGAGTTCAGGGTCACAGGCGAGGTCATCGGGTGAGTGTCCGGCGGGAGGAGTCGGCAGGCACGGCGAAGTCCCCCTTCGCGCATGCGGTTCCAGAACGGGCGAAAGGATAACGCGAAGCGGCGCCGGCGGGGGATCGCCGCGTCCGGCCGCGTTTCACGGGGCGCGGACCCGTCGCAGCCGGCCGTCGCGCTCGATGATCGCGTCGACGTCGCCCGGCGGCGCGACAAGGGTGACGCGCGCGCCGATCGGCACGCCGGCGTAGGACGGAATGTGGTGCACGAGGCGCGTGTAGATCCACGCATCGCCCGGCTCCGCCACCTGCAGGCGCAGCGGCGGGCCCGCATGTGTGCGCAACGCGTCGGCCAGCGCCGGCGAGAACCGCGCCTGCAACGCGCCGACGCGGTGCATCTCGCGCTGCACGTTGACGCCGTGCCACACCAGCAGCAGTGCCGCGATCGCCACCACGGCGCGCTCGCGCCCGAGTCGCGGCCACGCGAGCGCGACCACGCCCACGCCGAGCGCGGACAGGCCGTAGCCGTACTGGTTGGCGGCCTGCGCCAGGATCAGCACCGGACCGAGCGCGGCCGCACTGCCGAGCACCCACGCCAGCGCAAACCGCGGACCGGCGCGCCACAACATGGCGATCAGCGCGAGCGCGATCGCCGCCAGCACGGCCAGGCGCGCAGGCGATGCGCGCAGCACCGACTGCATCTCGAACAGCGTCGGCAGCCACGGGAACAGCAGGTATTCGATCCAGCGCTGCGGCACCTGCAGCAGGCTCAGCGCATAGCCGCTGCCGGGTCGCGCGCCGTCGAGCATCGGCCCGAGCCGCAGCGCGAGATACACCGCCACGGCCGCGCCGCTGCCGGCCGCGGCGGCCAGCCACACGCGCCGGCGCGACGCCACCAGCGCGGCGACGCAGGCGAGTGCCGGAAACACCAGCGCGGCCTCCTTCGCAAGCAACGCCAGCGCCGCCGCCAGCGCGGCGACCAACATCTCCGGACCCGGCGTCGCATCCTCGCGCTCGGCACGACGCTGCAGCCACGCGGTGAGGAGCAATGCGATGCCCAGCCACAGCAGATCGGCCAAGGTCGCGACCCACCCGTGCACGTAGGCCGCATACGGATTGAGCGCAAACAGCAGCGCCGCGGCCGCCGCCACGCGCGGCGCCACGCGTGCGCGCAGCAGCACGCGCGCCAGCAGCAGCGCGTTGACGCTGCCCAGCAGCACCCACAGCGCGTGGAACAGAATCGGGCGCTCGAACAGCGCGTGCGAGATCGCCAGCCAGAGATTGAACGTGAGCGGGCGGTACTGGAAGGTCCGCACGTCGAACCAGTCCACCCACGGCAGCGCCGGCCACGGCACGTCGGACATCGCGGCCCACTGCAATTCGTCGTGGCTGAAGTAGCCGGGATTGGCGAGCAGCAGCACCTGCGCGGCGAGCAGCGCCAGCAGCAGCGCGCACGCCTGCAACGGCGACGGCGGCACGCGCGGCGCGGAATCGGTGTGGGGCATCGCGCGCGGGACTGGCATCGGTGCGCCATTCTGCGTCATCGCCGCGCGTGGCGCGATGCCTGCCGCGACGACCGGAATCGCCGTCACCCCGCTGCTAGAATCGAACACCCCTCGCTCCGGCCGCCGCCCACGATGAGCTCCAACCTCGACGCCCTCAAGCAAGCCGCCCTCGACTACCACCGCCTCGATCCGCCCGGCAAGATCAAGGTGGCGCCGACCAAGGCGATGGTGACGCAGCGCGATCTCGCGCTGGCGTATTCGCCCGGCGTGGCGGCGGCGTGCGAGGCCATCGTCGAGGACCCGGCGCAGATCTCCAGCCTCACCGCGCGCGGCAATCTCGTGGCCGTGATTTCGAACGGCACGGCCGTGCTGGGCCTGGGCAACATCGGCCCGCTGGCAGCCAAGCCGGTGATGGAAGGCAAGGGCGTGCTGTTCCAGAAATTCGCCGGCATCGACGTGTTCGACCTGGAAATTTCCGAGAACGACCCGGACAAGCTCGTCGACATCATCGCGAGTCTGGAGCCCACCTTCGGCGGCATCAACCTCGAGGACATCAAGGCGCCCGAATGCTTCATCGTCGAGCGCAAGCTGCGCGAGCGGATGAAGATCCCGGTGTTCCACGACGATCAGCACGGCACCGCCATCATCGTCGGTGCCGCCATCGTCAACGCGCTGAAGGTGACCGGGCGCGACATCGGCGACGTGAAGCTCGCCACGGCCGGGGCAGGCGCCGCCGGCATCGCCTGCCTCGACATGCTGGTGGCGCTGGGGCTCAAGCCCGAGAACATCCTCGCGGTGGACCGCGACGGCGTGCTGTACACCGGGCGCGGCAACATGGATCCGGACAAGCAGCGCTACGCGCGCGACACGCCGCACCGCACTTTGGCCGACATCGTTGCGGGCGCGGATGTGTTCCTTGGCCTCTCGGCCGGCGGCGTGCTCACGCGCGACATGGTGGCCTCGATGGCACCGCGCCCGATCATCCTGGCGCTGGCCAATCCCTATCCGGAAATCCTGCCCGAAGACGCGCGCGCGGTGAGCCCGGACTGCATCATCGCCACCGGCCGTTCGGACTATCCGAACCAGGTCAACAACGCGCTGTGTTTCCCGTACATCTTCCGCGGCGCGCTCGACGTGGGCGCCACCACCATCACCGAGCAGATGAAGCTCGCCTGCGTGCACGCGATCGCGCAGCTCGCGCGCATCGAGGCGGCCGACCTCGGCCAGGCCTACACCGGCGACACGCCGTGTTTCGGCCCGGACTACCTCATCCCGCGCCCGTTCGATCCGCGCCTGATGGTGATCGTGGCACCGGCGGTGGCGCAGGCCGCGATGGACTCGGGCGTGGCCACGCGACCCATCGCGGACCTTGCCGCCTACCGCGAAAAACTCAGCCAGTTCGTGTTCCGCAGCAACATGCTGATGAAGCCGGTGTTCGCGCGTGCGCGCAAGGACCTCAAGCGCATCGCGTACGCCGAAGGCGAGGAGGAAACCGTGCTGCGTGCGGTGCAGACGGTGGTCGACGAAGGCCTCGCGTTTCCGATCCTCATCGGACGCCCGGCCGTCATCGAAAGCCGCATCCAGCGCCTGGGCCTGCGCATCCGCGCCGGCGAACACTTCGAATTGACCAACGTCGACGACGATCCGCGCTTCAACGAATACTGGCAGGCCTACCACGAGCTGATGGCGCGCCGCGGCGTGACCCCGGCCGCGGCCAAGGCCGTGGTGCGCTCGCGCCCGACGGTGATCGCCGCGCTGATGGTGCGCCGTGGCGAAGCCGACGCGATGCTGTGCGGCATCGTCGGCAGTTACCAGAAGAAACTCGCGTACGTGATCAACGTGCTCGGTCGCGACCCGGGCGTGTGCCGCAGTTCGGCGATGTCGGCCGTCATCAACGAGAAGGGCGTGTTCTTTTTCGTCGACACGCACGTGCACGTCGACCCGACCGCCGAGATGATCGCCGAGGCCGCGCTGCAGGCGAGCTACCGCCTCAAACTGTTCGGCATCGAGCCGAAAGTGGCGCTGGTGTCGCACTCGAATTTCGGCAGCCACGACAGTCCGAGCGCGGCCAAGATGCGCGAGGCGCTGCAGATCATCCGCGCCAAGGCACCGAAGCTCGAAGCCGAAGGCGAGATGCACGTCGACGCCGCGCTCGACGAGCAGATCCGCAGCCGCCTGTTCCCCGGCTCCCGTCTGACCGGGCGCGCCAACCTGCTGGTGTTCCCGAACCTCGACGCCGCCAACACCGCCTACAACCTGGTGCGCTCAATGACCGACGGCGTCGGCATCGGACCGATTCTCATGGGCGTGGCGAAACCGGCGCACGTGCTGACGCCGGCATCGACGGTGCGGCGCGTGGTGAACATGAGCGCGATCGCGGCGGTGGAAGCGCAGATCCGCGTGGAGCGCGAAGCGAAAGGCTGAGCGCCTCCCCGCTGGCGGCACCGACGCAAGCACATGCGCCGGCGCCGCCGCGTTCTCGCTCCCTTCTCCCCTCGGGAGAAGGTGGCGGCAGCCGGATGAGGGCGCGCCGCCCGTTCGGAACATCGACGGGGCTGCCGGAGCGAGCGCTCTGTGCCACGGCCCTTGTATCTCCGGGTGACGCTCTCGGAACCTCGGCGTGGCGCCCTCATCCGCCCTGTCGGGCACCTTCTCCCGCAGGGAGAAGGAATGCAGATTGCGGCGGTGGAAGCGCAGATCCGCGTGGAGCG
The DNA here is from genome assembly GCF_014202825.1 of Chiayiivirga flava. Lineage (GTDB taxonomy): Bacteria > Pseudomonadota > Gammaproteobacteria > Xanthomonadales > Xanthomonadaceae > Chiayiivirga > Chiayiivirga flava. The sequence continues at coordinate 322,320 of NZ_JACHHP010000005.1, forward strand.
CGAAGCGAAGGGTTGAGCGCATGTCCGCTGGCGGCAACGACGCAGGCACATGCGCCGGCGCCGCCGCGTTCTGGCTCCCTTCTCCCGTCGAGAGAAGGTGGCGGCAGCCGGATGAGGGCGCGCCGTCCGTTCTGGCCATCGACGGGGCCGCCGGAGCGAACGCGCTGTGCCACTGGCCCTGTATCTGCAGGTGACGCTTTCAGAACCTCGGCATGGCGCCCTCATCCGCCCTATCGGGCACCTTCTCCCGCAGGGAGAAGGAATGCAGATTGCGGCGGTGAAAGTGCAGATCCGCGTGGAGCGCGAAGCGAAGGGCTGAGCGCATGTCCGCTGGCGGCACCGACGCAGGCACATGCGCCCGCGCCGCCGCGTTCTGGCTCCCTTCTCCCGTCGGGAGAAGGTGGCGGCAGCCGGATGAGGGCGCGCCGCCCGTTCTGTCCATCGACGGGGCTACCGGAGCGAGCGCTCTGTGCTACTGGCCTCGTATCTCCAAGTGATGCTTTCGGAACCTCGGCGTGGCGCCCTTATGTCTTCGCCCCTCGCTATTGTCGAGGTGCCGAGAGCCGGCCAGCCCACCCGATAGACCCTGGGTCTTGCGACCGTGGATGAGCCTGGG
>NZ_JACHHP010000006.1 GCF_014202825.1 Chiayiivirga flava
ACCGTCCTCAATGCGCGATGTCGCGATGAGATGCGGGCCACTGCAAGGGCATAGCACCAACGGGTCGGCGCAAGACAGTTGCTCATCCGGCCCTGACGGGCCACCTTCTCCCGATGGGAGACGGGCAGCAGGCGTCAGAGTGGCGTGGGGGCTTTCGCAGGCAGCAGAAACACGGCAACAACACGCCGCCCCTCCGCCGCCAGCAGGTTGAACGTCCGCGCCGCCGCGGCGTTGTCCATCGCTTCGATGCCGATGCCGCGCCGCAGGAAGGCCGCGAGCACGGACTGGGCCGGGAACACCTGCCGTTCACCCGTTCCGAGCAGCACCAGCGCCGGCTCCAGCGCGAGCACGGCGGCCAACGCGGGCTCGTCGAGTTCCTCGACCCGCGTCGGCGGGAAGTCGGTCAACGCCGCATCGGGCGCCAGCACCAGGCTCGCGGAGAATTCGCGTTCGTCCACCACGATCCCGTGCGCGCCGACGCGACGCACCACGCGGTGATCTTCCGCCCGATGCTCGATCAGCGGCACGCGACGGCTCCCTCAGCGAGGCAGCGCGATCTGCGGCTTCTGCGCATTCGCGCGGTACAGGCAGGCGATGTTGCCGATGCGCTGGACCAGGGCCGCGCCGCTGCGCTCCAGCAGCTGCGCCACCATCGCATCGCGCGCGTCGCGGTCCTCGGCCGCCACGCGCACCTTCACCAGTTCGTGATGATCCAGCGCAAGATCGAGTTCGGCGACCAGCGAATCGCTCACGCCCTTGGCGCCGATCAGGATCACCGGGCGCAGATCGTGCGCCAGGCCGCGCAGATAACGTTTCTGGTTCGACGACAGCGGCGCGGACATGGCTCGACCGGGGCAAAAAGGGCGGAAAGGGTATCATGGTGCCCCCTCGAACCCGCGGTCGCGACCATGGCAGCACGCAGCAAGAGCAGCCAGGCCTGGTTGCGCGAACACTTCTCCGACCCCTTCGTGAAGAAGGCGCAGGCCGAGGGCCTGCGTTCGCGCGCCGCCTACAAGCTCGAGGAGCTGGTCGCGAAGGACCGCCTGCTCAAGCCCGGCATGGTCGTCGTCGATCTTGGCGCCGCGCCGGGCGGCTGGTCGCAGCTGGTGCGGCGCGAGCTCGGCGACACCGGACGCGTCATCGCGCTCGACATCCTCGAGATGCCGTCGCTTGCCGGTGTCGAATTCATTCACGGGGATTTCAGGGAGCCCGGCCCACTTTCGCTGCTCGAAACCGCGCTCGCCGGGCAGCGCGTGGACCTTGTCCTGTCGGACATGGCGCCCAATATGTCTGGCGTCGATGCAGTGGATCAGCCGCGTGCCATGTACCTTGCGGAACTGGCGCGCGATTTCGCCCAGACCCATCTGCGCCCTGGCGGCAACTTCCTCATCAAGCTCTTCCAGGGCGAGGGCATCGACGAGTACATCCGGGACTTGCGCAAACGCTACACGCAGGTGAAGGTGCGCAAACCCGAGGCGTCACGCAATCGATCCTCCGAGGTCTATGCGATGGCGGGCGGCAAACGGTGAGTCCCGTCGGACTCCAACGCTGGGCAGGAATGCAGGAATGAACGACTTGGCCAAGAATCTTCTGCTCTGGGTAGTCATCGCCGTCGTGCTGATGATGGTGTTCCAGAGTTTCACGCCCCGCGTGGGCGCCGCGAGCCAGCAGGTCGCCTATTCGGACTTCCTGAGCCAGCTCGATGCCGGCGGCGTGCAGAGCGTCACCTTCAGCGGCGACAACACCGGCGCGCAGACCGAACTCATGTTCGTCGGCCGCAACGGCGAGAAGGCCACCACCATCGGCCCGTACGACCGCGACCTGATCAACGTGCTGGTCGACAAGGGCGTGGCGATCCAGCAGGAGGAGGCCGCCAGCGGCCCGGGCCTCGCGCAGATCGTGCTCACGCTGCTGCCGTACCTGATCTTCATCGGCATCTTCATCTTCTTCATGCGTCAGCTGCAGCAGGGCGGCAGCGGCCGCGGCGCGATGAGCTTCGGCCGGTCGCGCGCCAAGCTGCAGGGCGAGAACGAGGTGAAGGTCACCTTCGCGGATGTGGCCGGCTGCGACGAGGCCAAGGAGGAAGTCGGCGAACTCGTCGAATTCCTGCGCGACCCGTCCAAGTTCCAGAAACTCGGCGGCAAGATTCCGCGCGGCGTGCTGATGGTGGGTCCGCCCGGCACCGGCAAGACGCTGCTTGCGCGTGCGATCGCGGGCGAGGCCAAGGTGCCGTTCTTCTCGATCTCCGGTTCCGACTTCGTCGAGATGTTCGTCGGCGTCGGCGCAAGCCGCGTGCGCGACATGTTCGAGCAGGCCAAGAAGCAGGCGCCGTGCATCATCTTCATCGACGAGATCGACGCCGTGGGCCGCCATCGTGGTGCCGGGCTCGGCGGCGGACACGACGAACGCGAGCAGACGCTGAACCAGCTGCTGGTCGAGATGGACGGCTTCGAAGGCGGCGAAGGCGTGATCGTCATCGCGGCGACGAACCGCCCCGATGTGCTCGATCCGGCGCTGCTGCGCCCCGGCCGTTTCGATCGCCAGGTGGTCGTCGGCCTGCCGGACGTGAAGGGTCGCGAGCAGATCCTGAAGGTGCACATGCGCAAGCTGCCGCTCGATGCGGACGTCGATCCGATGACGATCGCGCGCGGCACGCCGGGGTTCTCCGGCGCCGACCTCGCCAACCTCTGCAACGAGGCGGCGCTGTTCGCCGCGCGCGAGAACGCGCGCGAGGTCCGCATGGATCACTTCGACCGCGCCCGCGACAAGATCCTGATGGGTGCCGAGCGCCGCTCGATGGCGATGAGCGAGGACGAGAAGAAACTCACCGCCTACCACGAAGCCGGCCATGCCATCGTCGGCCGCGTCGTGCCCGAGCACGATCCGGTCTACAAGGTGACCATCATCCCGCGCGGCCGCGCGCTCGGCGTGACCATGTACCTGCCGGAAGGCGACAAGTACAGCTACAACAAGGTCGCGATCGAATCGCAGCTGTGTTCGCTGTACGGCGGACGCGTGGCCGAGGAACTGATCTTCGGCGCCGACAAGGTCACCACGGGCGCCTCCAACGACATCGAGCGCGCCACCAAGATGGCGCGCAACATGGTCACCAAGTGGGGTCTGTCGGACGAGATGGGTCCCATCGCCTACGGCGAGCAGGAGGACGAAGTGTTCCTCGGCCGCTCGGTGACGCAGCACAAGAGCCTTTCCGACGACACCGCGCGCAAGATCGACGAAGTGGTGCGCGGCATCCTCGACCGCGCCTACAACCGGACCCGCGACATCCTCACCGCCAATATCGAGAAGCTGCACATCATGGCCGAGGCGCTGCTGCAGTACGAAACCATCGATGCCGCGCAGATCGACGACATCATGCACGGGCGCACGCCCGGTCTGCCGGCGGACTGGGTCAAGAGCGGCCGCACGCAGAAGCCGGACGGTCCGCCGTCGTCGTCCGGGCCGTCCGCGCCCGGCGTCATCGGCGGGCCTGCACCGCAGGTGTGAAAGGCCGGGAATCGGGAGTCGGGATTCGGGAATCGTTGGAGCAACGACGAAGCCCGCTTTCGACGATTCCCGAGTCCCGATTCTCCATTTCCGGCCCAAGATGTTCGACCTGACTCCCGTTCTGGATTGCGCCGGGCGCCGGCTCGCGCTGGATCGGCCGCGTGTGCTCGGCATCGTCAACGTCACGCCCGACTCGTTTTCCGACGGCGGCCGGCATGCCAGCGTCGACGCCGCCGTCGCGCACGCGCTGCGGCTGGTGGAGGAGGGCGCCGATGCGCTCGATGTCGGCGGCGAATCGACACGTCCCGGCGCGGACGCCGTGCCGGTGGACGAGGAGTTGCGTCGCGTCGTGCCCGTGATCGAACGCCTGGTGCGCGAGACCGGGGTGCCGATCGGCATCGATACGTCCAAGCCCGAGGTCATGCGCGCGGCCGTCGACGCCGGTGCGGGCCTGATCAACGACGTGTACGCGCTCCGGCGCGACGGCGCGCTGGACGCGGCTGCGGCGCTCGGCGTGCCCGTGGTGCTGATGCACATGCTCGGCGAACCGCGCGTGATGCAGGACGCACCGCATTACGAGGATGTCGTGGCCGACGTGCACCGCTTCCTCGCCGACCGCATCTTCGCGTGCGAGATGGCAGGCATCGCCAAGTCGCGCATCGTGGTGGACCCGGGGTTCGGCTTCGGCAAGACGCTTGCGCACAACATGGCGCTGCTGGCGAACCTTGCGCGCTTCGTCGAACTGGGCGTGCCGGTGCTGGCCGGGCTGTCGCGCAAGCGCAGCATCGGCGAGCTGACCGGGCGCGCGGTCGACGAGCGCGTGTCCGGCTCGGTGGCCGCGCACCTGATCGCCGCACAGCGCGGCGCGCGGCTGTTGCGCGTGCATGACGTGGCGGCCACGCGCGATGCGCTCGCGGTGTGGGAGGCGGTGCACGCGCGCGAGCCCGCGCCGCGAAAGGCGGCGAACGGGCCGGGGTCGTTGTGGGGAGATGACGATTGAGGAGCTGCGCCTCGAACGCCCCCTTCCGCCTGCCGGCACCTTCCCCCGCACGCGGGAGAAGGATTCCTTCGCCGATATGCGCGGTGACTCGGTCAGCGTTGTCGGTGTTTGGCCACATACACCGAAGCGTCCTTCTTCCCCCGCACGCGGGAGAAGGATTCCTTCGCCGATATGCGCGGTGATTCGGTCAGCGTTGTCGGTGTTTGCCACACACACACCGAAGCGTCCTTCTCCCGCGCAGCGGGGGAAGGTGCCGGCAGGCGGAAGGGGCAGCTCCCATCGTCCACCACCCACCCACCAGCACATGGAATAAAGCGTTCGACCGAACTAGTCTTCCCCGATGCCCAGTTCCCGCCCCGACGACGCCACCCTGCACACCCTCGCCGAACGCATCGGCGCCCAGCTCCTTGCCCGCGGCCAGACCCTCGCCACCGCCGAGAGCTGCACCGGCGGCTGGATCGCCAAGACCATCACCGACATCCCCGGCTGCTCCGCATGGTTCGACTGCGGCATGGCCGCCTACAGCTACGAAGCCAAGCAGGCCCTGCTCGGCGTCCGACCGCAGACGCTCGAAACGCACGGCGCGGTGAGCCGCGAGACCGTCATCGAGATGGTCTCCGGCGCGCTGGTGAACTCCGGTGCCGGCGTCGCGGTGGCGGTGACCGGCATCGCCGGGCCCGGCGGCGGCAGCCCGGACAAGCCGGTCGGCACGGTGTGGATCGGCTGGAAACGCCGTGGCGGCTATGCCCGCGCGGACGTCTTCCATTTCGACGGCGATCGCGATGCGGTGCGACGCCAGACCGTGGTGGCGGCGCTGCAGGGCCTCGATGCCGTGATCGGGTGACCGGGGTTCAGGGCCAACCTTGACCGGTTGGTAGTAATACCACTAATATCCGGTCGTCGCGTTTCCGGATCTCCTGCCGTGTCGCCAGCCAGCGCGTCCGCCCCCCGCCTCACCGAGATCCAGCGGTCGATCCTCGCGTGGGTGGCCGAACGCATCGACGCCGGCATGCCGCCGTCGCAGACCGAGATCATGCAGGCCTTCGGCTTCAAAAGCCTGCGCGCCGCCCAATACCATCTCGAAGCACTGGAACGTTTCGGAGCCATCCGCCGTCTCCCCGGCAAGGCCCGCGGCCTGCAACTCGTCCGAGAAGCCATCCGCGACGACACCGTCACCGGCGACCTGTTCGAACCCGACGCCGCAATCGGTCCCGACGACGCCGTCCGCCTCCCCATCCTCGGCCGCGTCTCCGCCGGCCAGCCGATCGGCGCCGACATCGGCTCCGACGCCAGCCTCGTGCTCGACCGCAGCGTCTTTTCGCCCTCGCCCGATTACCTGCTGAAAGTGCAGGGTGACTCCATGCGCGACGAAGGCATCCTCGACGGCGACCTCATCGGCGTGCACCGCACCCGCGACGCGCGCAACGGCCAGATCGTGGTCGCCCGCATCGACGACGAAATCACCGTCAAGGTCCTCGACTTGCGCAACGGCGGCCTCCGCCTCCTCCCACGCAACCCGGAGCATCTCCCCATCGACATCGACGCAGACCAGGACTTCGCCATCGAAGGTCTCTATTGCGGCCTCGTGCGGCCGAACCGATGAGCCTGCACAGGAAAAAGCCGCGCCCGGCCCCGGGCGATTCGCGCAGCACCGTCGCGGAGAATTCCGATGCCGACCCCAGGCCGCGCGAATTAACGTCTGCACCACGCTCCGCGGTCGCAACCCCTGCGACGCCGGGCGCACACACTCCCGCCACACCACACAAGACACGAGCGCCTGTCATGAAGGAATCTGCGATGGACGAGAACAAGAAACGCGCACTCTCGGCGGCCCTGGGCCAGATCGAGAAGCAGTTCGGCAAGGGCGCGGTCATGCGCATGGGCGACAAGGTCGACGAAGCGATCGAAGTCATCGGCACCGGTTCGCTGATGCTCGACATCGCGCTGGGCATCGGTGGCCTGCCCAAGGGTCGCGTCATCGAGATCTACGGCCCGGAATCCTCCGGCAAGACCACGCTGACCCTGCAAACCATCGCGCAGTGCCAGAAAGCCGGCGGCACCGCCGCCTTCGTCGACGCCGAGCACGCGCTCGATCCGACCTACGCGCAGAAACTCGGCGTCAACGTCGAAGACCTGCTCGTCTCGCAGCCGGACACCGGCGAACAGGCGCTGGAAATCGCCGACATGCTGGTGCGTTCCAACGCGGTGGACATGGTCGTCATCGACTCCGTCGCCGCGCTCACGCCCAAGGCCGAAATCGAAGGCGAAATGGGCGACCAGCTCCCCGGCCTGCAGGCCCGCCTGATGAGCCAGGCGCTGCGCAAGCTCACCGGCAACATCAAGCGCAGCAACTGCATGGTGATCTTCATCAACCAGCTGCGCATGAAGATCGGCATCATGATGCCCGGCCAGAGCCCGGAAACCACCACCGGCGGCAACGCGCTGAAGTTCTACGCCTCGGTGCGCCTGGACATCCGCCGCATCGGCAGCATCAAGAAGGGCGACGAGATCATCGGCAACCAGACCAAGATCAAGGTGGTCAAGAACAAGATGGCGCCGCCGTTCAAGCAGATCGTCACCGAAATCCTCTACGGCGAAGGCATCAGCCGCGAAGGCGAACTGATCGACATGGGCGTGGACGCCAAGCTCGTCGAGAAGTCCGGCGCCTGGTACAGCTACGGCACCGAACGCATCGGCCAGGGCAAGGAAAACGCCCGGCAGTACTTCAAGGACAACCCCGCCGCGGCGCAGGAGCTCGAAGCGAAACTGCGCGAGAAATTCGTGCCCGGTCTGGTGATCGGCGAAGAAGCCGAGGTGGAGGCCTGAGGCAATGGCGGCCGGCGGATCCAGGGGCCGGCCGGACGGCCCCTGGACGACGCGTGTCGGTCCGCGAGAGGGCGCAGACACCGCCGTCCATCGGTTCGACACCGACGCCGAGGCCAAGGCCAAAGCCAAGGCCGAAGGTGATGCCGGCGCCGATGCGATAGCCCCTCTCCCGCCGGGAGAGGGGTTGGGGAGAGGGTTCGGGCCGACGCCGAGCATCCAACCGCACGAAGCGGTCGGACGCGTACTACGCCCCTCCCAAGCGTCGATTCCCCACATCGAGCTCAGCGCTGAAGCACGCACGGGCGCCGCAGCTCGTCCCAGGTTGGAGCGCAACGCCGAAGACGACTTCGATCCAAACGCGCTCCGCTTCGATGAAGCATCTCAAGCGACGCGAGCGCCCCCCGACCGCGACCCACCCGACGCCTACCGTAAGGCCCTCGGCCTCCTCGTCCGCCGCGAACACTCACGCCGCGAACTCCGCCGCAAACTCGACGCCAAAGGCGCCGACGTCACCGCCGCCGAAACCGCTCTCGACACCCTTGCCGGCCAGGGCTACCAGGACGACACCCGCTTCGCCGAGATGCTCGTGCGCACCCGCATCGGGGGCGGCTACGGCCCGCAACGCATCCGCGCCGAGCTCGGCACCCACGGCATCGACGACGCCACCGTCACCGCCCTGTTCGACGAAGCCGCGCCCGACTGGCCCGAACTCGCCATCGACGCACTTCGCCGCCGCTACGGCGCCCGCCCCGCGAAAGACAACGCCGAACGTGTCAAACGCAGCCACTACCTGCTGCGCCGCGGATTCGACGGCGACAGCATCCGCGCCGCGGTGAAACACGATTTCGAGGACTGAGGGGCGGGCCTGCGCTTTCTCGAATCGCTCGCGCCGGAGCGGCGCTGTGCCGCAGCGGGCTCAGGCCGTCCGATGCCATCGTGTCGTTCATCGCCCGCTGCTGTCCGGGGACGTTTCATCCAGGCCGCTGGATCCCAGGCGTCTCCCTGCTGTCGCCTCAATGCCTTGTCGGCTCGATCAGGCAAGGCCTCAACGCCCGTCGTCCCGGCGAAAGCCGGGACCCAGCGACGTTGTTCGGAGTGTTTTAACCATAGTGAAAACCAAGAAACGTCGCTGGGTCCCGGCTTTCGCCGGGACGACGGTAGAGGGAACGCTCGCGTTTCCCCGGACAGCGGCGGGCCGTCGCGGGGATGGCAAGAGAAAGGCGCGCGTGCCGCACCGCACCCATGAGCCCGCGCCGCCACGCGCATCAATGCACTCGCGTACCCACGACGCGCCCACCACGCATCCACACACGTCCGCCGTCTCGCCGCCCCCCCACCTTCGCCCCACCACACCCCGCCTGCTACTCTCCGCACCCCGGCCGATTCGGTTGCGTACTCGAATGCCCACCCGCATCTTGAGCGTACCGCCGCGCCCCGCAGCCGCCGCCCCGCCCACTTTTCCGACGCCCGCACGCCCATGAAAACCAGCAACGAGATCCGCAAGGATTTCCTCGAATTCTTCCGCAGCAAGGGCCACACCATCGTCCCGTCGAGCTCGCTCGTGCCGGGCAACGACCCGACCCTGCTGTTCACCAACGCCGGCATGGTGCAGTTCAAGGACGTCTTCCTCGGTGCCGAGAAGCGCAGCTACAAGCGCGCCGTCTCCAGCCAGCGCTGCGTGCGCGCCGGCGGCAAGCACAACGACCTCGACCAGGTCGGCTACACCGCGCGCCACCACACCTTCTTCGAGATGCTCGGCAACTTCAGCTTCGGCGACTACTTCAAGAAGGACGCCATCGCCTACGCCTGGGAACTGCTGACCAAGGTCTGGGGCCTGCCCGCGGACAAACTCCTCGTCACGATCTACCACACCGACGACGAAGCCTTCGACATCTGGCACACCGACATCGGCCTGCCGGCCGACCGCATCATCCGCATCGGCGACAACAAGGGCGCGCCGTACGCCTCGGACAACTTCTGGCAGATGGCCGACACCGGCCCCTGCGGTCCGTGCACGGAAATCTTCTACGACCACGGTGCCCACATTCCGGGCGGCCCCCCGGGCTCGCCCGACGAAGACGGCGACCGTTTCATCGAGATCTGGAACAACGTCTTCATGCAGTACGACCGCCAGCCGGACGGCACGCTCGTGCCGCTGCCCGCGCCGTGCGTCGACACCGGCATGGGCCTCGAACGTGTCTCGGCCGTGCTGCAGCACGTGCACAGCAACTACGAGATCGACCTGTTCCAGCACCTCATCAAGGCCGCGGCAGAACTCACCGGCGAGAAGGACCTGGAAAGCAAATCGCTGCGCGTGATCGCCGACCACATCCGCGCCTGCGCCTTCCTCATCGTCGACGGCGTGCTGCCATCGAACGAAGGTCGCGGCTACGTGCTCCGCCGCATCATCCGCCGCGCACTGCGTTACGGCTGGATGCTCGGCATGCGCGAACCGTTCTTCCACCGCATGCTTGCGCCGCTGATCGAGGTGATGGGCGAGGCGTATCCGGAACTGAAGACCAAGCGCGCGACGATCGAAGCCGCGCTCAAGGGCGAAGAAGAACGCTTCGCCGAGACGCTCGACAGCGGCATGAAGATCTTCGACGAGGTTTCGTTGACGGAGCGCCGGTCCTATTTCAAATTTTGCGAAACGCAGGATCTTGATTACGGTCTATTTACAACGCAGCGGTCTCCAGACGGAAAAGTCACCGCGATTGGAGTTACGACAGCAGATGATGGTCGCTATGTGATCACAAGAGTCGTCGTCGTGGACAAAGAGCAACCCTTGCTGACTCAAGTGAGGTTCGGCTCACAGGAGCAATATGGTCCAGATCAAGTAAATATTTGTTTGCTTGTGACGAACAGCGAGATTGATGTTGGCGAACTCAGTGAGCTGACAGAAACATTCGGGCAGCAGATAGTCAATTTTGTGGATAACCGTCGAATCGAGGGCCGTGACGTTTTTCGCCTGTACGACACCTACGGCTTCCCGGTCGACCTCACCGCCGACATCGCGCGCGAACGCGGCCTCTCCATCGACATGGCCGGCTTCGAAGCCGCGATGGAACAGCAGCGCGAACAGGCGCGTGCCGCGAGCAAGTTCGCGGGCAGCACCGCGCTGCCGGCCGACCTCGTCGCGAAGCTCAAGCCGACCGAATTCCTCGGCTACGAAGACCTCGAAGCCGACGACCTGCACGTGCGCGCTTTGCTGCGCGACGGCAAGCCCGTCGATGCGCTCAACGCAGGCGAGCAGGGCACCGTGATCCTGCGCGCCACGCCGTTCTATGCCGAAAGCGGCGGCCAGGTCGGCGACCGCGGCTGGCTGCTGGGCAGCGACGACGCGCGCTTCGAAGTCGACGACACACTCAAGCTCGCCGGTCAGTTCCACGGCCACGCCGGCACGCTGAAATCCGGCACGATCCGCGTCGGCGACCTGCTGTCCGCGCAGGTCGACGGCGCACGCCGCCAAGCCATCGTGCTCAACCACTCCGCGACGCACCTGCTGCACGCGGCGCTGCGCCAGGTGCTGGGCGAACACGTCACGCAGAAAGGCTCGCTGGTCGCGCCCGATCGCCTGCGCTTCGACTTCTCGCACTTCGCCGCGATCTCGCAGGAACAGCTTGCCGAGATCGAAGCCATCGTCAACACCGAAATCCGCCGCAACGCGGAGGCCGAGGTGCACCACATGGGCATGCAGGAAGCGATCGACTTCGGCGCGATGGCGCTGTTCGGCGAGAAGTACGGCGAACGCGTGCGCGTGCTGAAGATGGGTGGGTTCTCCACCGAGCTGTGCGGCGGCACGCACGTGCACCACACCGGCGACATCGGCGTGTTCAAGATCATTTCCGAAGGCGGCGTCGCGGCCGGCGTGCGCCGCATCGAGGCGGTGACGGGGCAGGGCGCGCTCGATTTCATCGCGGCCGAAGAACGTCGCCTCGATGCGGTCGCCGAGCTGCTCGGCGGCAACCGCAACGATGTCGTCGACAAACTGCGCGCGCTGTTCGACAAGCAGAAGAAGCTCGAAAAGGAGCTCGACGCGCTGAAGGCAAAGGCCGCGGCCGGCGCCACCTCGGACCTCGGCGCGGGTGCGGTCGACATCGCCGGCATCAAGGTCGTGGCCGCGCGTGTCGACGGTCTCGACGCGAAATCGCTGCGCGACAGCGTCGACCAGCTCAAGCACAAACTCGGCGATGCGGTGATCCTTCTTGCGTCCGGCGCGGACGGCAAGGCCTCGCTTGTGGCAGGCGTACAGGGCAAGGGCCTGGACAAGGTGAAGGCGGGCGAACTCGTCGCCTTCGTGGCGTCCAAGATCAACGGCAAGGGCGGCGGCCGCCCCGACATGGCGCAGGGCGGCGGCGAGGACGGGGCGGGATTGGTCGATGCCTTGAAGTCGGTACCGGAGTGGGTCGGCGCGCGTCTGCGCACCTGACATCAGGCGGCGCGACGGGCATCGGGCGCATTCCGCACAGATCCGGGCGCATTCGAACGCCGTGCCGTCCCGCGCACGGCGAGGCGACGCATTACGCGTCGCCGAGGATCCGCATCGACAGATCCACCGCCCGCACGTGCTTGGTCAGCGAACCGACCGAGATGTAATCCACGCCCGTGAGCGCGATCTCGCGCACGCGCTCCAGCGTCACGCCGCCGGACACCTCCAGCGGCACGCGGCCGGCGGCGATCGAGACCGCGCGGCGCATGTCGTCGAGGCTGAAATCGTCGATCAGCACCCGATCCACGCCGGCGTCGATGGCCTGGGTCAGTTCGTCGAGCGACTCCACTTCGCAGATCAGCGGCGCGGACGGATGCAACGTGCGCGCGGTCGTCGCCGCCTGCGCGATCGACCCGGCCGCGACGATGTGGTTCTCCTTCAGCATCACCGCATCGAACAGCCCGATGCGGTGGTTCATCCCGCCGCCGCAGCGCACCGCGTATTTCTGCGCGAGACGCAGCCCGGGCAGGGTCTTGCGCGTGTCGAGGATGCGTGCGCCCGTGCCCTGCACGCGTTCGACGTAGGCGGCCGTCGCGGTGGCCGTGCCGGACAGCACCTGGAGGAAATTGATCGCGCTGCGTTCGCCGGTGACCAGCGCGCGGGCGTCGCCGACAAGGTGAACGAACACGCCGTCCGCCTGCAGCCGCCCGCTGTCCTGCACCGCCCATTCGATCCGCACGTTCGGATCGAGCGCGCGGAAACACGCCTCTGCCCACGGCGCGCCGCACAGCACCGCGTTCTCGCGCGAGCGGATCGTGGCGCGCACGCGGCGGCCGGCGGGCAGCAGATCGGCGCTGATGTCGCCGCTGCCCACGTCTTCGGCCAGCGCCCGCGCGACGTCCGCCGCCACCACATCGGCCGGCGGCGGCACAGCGCTCATGCCGGGAACGCCTTGAGCTGGTCGGTGGCGATGGCCTCGTCTGGCAGCATCACCGGGATGCCGTCGTCGATGCGGTAGATGCGCTGGCCGTCGCGCGTGATGAGCGCACCCTGCAGCGCTTGCGAGAGGCGCGTGCCGTCGCTTTGCTGCACGTCGCCCGCGGCGATGGCGCGATTGATCGATTCCATCTGCGCCGACGTCAGCGGCGTGACCGGCTGATGCGTGACGGGACAGCACAGGATGGCCAGCAGGCGTTTGTCCATGCCGAATGCACCGGAGCGGCGCAGGAATCCCTGCGGGAGCCGGAGATTCTGTCAGGCGCTCCCAGCCACTACAATAGCGGTTCGAACCACGCGCCGGGCCACGCCGCATGAGCGATCACAGCACTCCGTCCGAGCCGGCGCCGCCTGCTGCGGCCCCGCGTGTGGGCATCGTGATGGGTTCGCGTTCGGACTGGGAGACGATGCAGCAGGCCGCGGCGCGGCTCGACGCGCTCGGCATCGGGCACGAGGTGCAGGTGGTCAGCGCGCACCGCACGCCGGACCTGCTGTTCCGCTATGCGGAGCAGGCGCACGCGCGCGGCATCCGCGCGATCATCGCCGGCGCCGGCGGCGCGGCCCATCTGCCGGGCATGCTCGCGGCCAAGACGGCGTTGCCGGTGCTCGGCGTGCCGGTGCAGTCGAAGGCGCTCAACGGGCTCGACTCGCTGCTGTCCATCGTGCAGATGCCGGCCGGCGTGCCGGTGGCGACGTTTGCGATCGGCGCGGCCGGTGCGGCCAACGCGGCGCTGTTCGCCGCGTCGATCCTCGCGCTGGACGACGCCCGCGTGCGCGAGGCGCTCGACGCCTTCCGTCGCCGCCAGACCGACGACGTGCTCGCCCACGCGGACCCGCGCCAGGCATGACAACCACGGTCGGCATCCTCGGCGGCGGGCAGCTTGCCCGCATGCTCGCGCTCGCCGGCGCGCCGCTCGGCCTGCGCTTCCTCGTCATGGACTCCACCGCCGACGCCTGCGCCGGCCAGTTCGCGCCGATGGTGGTCGGCGACTACCGCGACGAGACGTGCCTGGCCGAATTTGCGCGCCGCGTCGATCTCGCCACGTTCGATTTCGAGAACGTGCCGGCCGAAAGCGCGCAGTGGCTGGCCGACCGCATCCCGGTCTTTCCGGCGCCGCGCGCGCTCGCGGTGGCGCAGGATCGGCTCGCCGAGAAGACGCTGTTCCGCGAACTGGGCATCGGCACGCCGGACTTCCACGCCATCGCCTCGCGCGCCGATCTGGATGCCGCACTCGATGCCATCGGCGCGCCCGCCATCCTCAAGACGCGTCGCCTCGGTTACGACGGCAAGGGCCAGTTCCGCCTGCGCAGCCACGACGATGCCGACGCGGCATGGAACGACCTCGGCGCGCAGGCGCCGTCGGTGGGGCTGATCCTCGAGAGTTTCGTGCGTTTCCAGCGCGAGCTGTCCGTGGTTGCGGTCCGTTCGCGCAGCGGCGAATTCCGCGCCTGGCCGCTGACGCAGAACTGGCACCGCGACGGCATCCTTGCGGCCAGTCTCGCGCCGGCCCGGGTCGACGCGGCGATCGAAGCGGCAGCGCTCGGCGCCGCGCGTCGCCTGGCCGACGCGCTCGATTACGTCGGCGTGTTCGCGCTGGAACTGTTCGATTGCGACGGCGAGCTGCTGGCCAACGAAATGGCACCGCGCGTGCACAACTCCGGTCACTGGACCATCGAAGGCAGCGAGACCTCGCAGTTCGAAAACCACCTGCGTGCGGTGCTCGGCCTGCCGCTCGGCAGCACCGCGGCGCGCGGCGTGTCGTGCATGCTCAACTGGATCGGCGCCTTGCCCGACGCGCTGCCCGTACTCGCCGCGACCGGCGGACACTGGCACGACTACGGCAAGAGCCCGCGCGACGGGCGCAAGGTCGGGCATGCCACGTTCCGCGCCGACGACGGTGGCACGCTGGCGACGGTGCTGGGCACGGTTGGTGCGGCGTTGCAGCGCGAGGGGCAGGTGACGCCGGTGCTTGCGCGCCTGGAAGAAGCCGCGAGTTAGCTGCCGCTTGCGGCCGCGCCTGGCCTCGACGCCTTGCCGCGCCGACAACGCGTCGCCATACCCGACGAAGCCCGACTCTCCCGCGTAACGGGAGAGGGTTGCGTGAGACAGGAGAGGCGCGGCGCGGCAAAACCCCCTTCCGGCTGCCGCCACCTTCCCCCGCTGCGCGGGAGAAGGACTCCTTCGATACAGGGGGCGGCTTGGCGATGGATCGGCGTTCCGTGACATCGAACGGAACGTTCCTCTCCCGCGCAGCGGGGGAGGATGCCGGCAGGCAGGAGGGGGTGCGCCCCGCGTCGACACAACGTCTTCCCGGCTTCCGCCACCTTCCCCCGCTATGCGGGAGACGGATTCCTTCGATCAGCGTTCGGCGATGGCGATGGATCGGCGTTCCGTGACATCAAACGGAACGTTCCTCTCCCGCGCTGCGGGGGAGGATGCCGGCAGGCAGGAGGGGGTGCGCCCTGCATCGAGACAACGCCTTCCCGGCTTCCGCCACCTGCCGCGATGTGCGGGAGATGCATTCCTTCGATCCGGGTTCGGCGATGCCGACGTTCGCCACTGCGCGCTCTGCACGGTCAGTCGGCGAACACCACCACGTGCTGCAGGTCGAGCCGCGCGTGCACGGTCTGGCCGACCGCATACCGCAAATGGCTCGGAAACAGCGCCGCGATCTCCTCGCCGTTGTGCAGCCGCAGCGTGTAGAACGTTTCCGCCCCGCGGAACGATGCCGCCACCACCGTGGTTTCGAATCCGTCGCCGTTCGCCGGACGCACGTCGTCCGGACGCAGCAGCAGGTGCGCCTCGCTGCCGGGCGCCGCCTGCATCGCGTCGGGCGTGAGGATCGCGCCGACCGCGGTGTCGATGCGGCTCGCATCGAGCACGCGCGCGCGCAAAAGGCGCCCTTCGCCGACGAACTTCGCGACGAACGCAGTCGCCGGGCGATGGTAGACGTCGAAACCCGTGCCCCACTGCAGCAGCCGGCCCGCGTGCATCACGCCGAGCGTGTCGGCAAAACCGAACGCCTCGTCCTGGTCGTGCGTGACCAGCAGCGCGGCGATGCCCAGGCGTTTGAGCACCTCGCGCAGTTCCGTGCGCAGATTCACGCGCAGGTGCGCGTCGAGGCTGGAGAACGGCTCGTCCAGCAGCAGCAGGTCCGGCTGCGGCGCGAGCGAGCGCGCCAGCGCGACACGCTGTTGCTGACCACCGGACAGCTCGTGCGGAAAGCGGCGCTGCAGGCCGTCGAGACCGAGCAGGGCCAAGGTCTGGTCGATGCGTGCGGCGCGGTCGCCGCGCGCGAGGGTGTCGAGGCCGAAGCCGACGTTTGCATCCACGCGCAGATGCGGAAACAGCGCAAGGTCCTGGAACACGAAGCCGACGCCGCGCCGTTCCGGCGCATCGCCGCCGCGCACGTTCGCCACCTCGCGCCCGCGCAGCGCGATGCTGCCGTGCGCCAGCGCCTGGAAACCGGCCACCGCGCGCAGCAGGGTGGTCTTGCCGCAGCCGCTCGGCCCGAGCAGGCAGGCCAGTTCGCCGGGGGCGAGCGAGAACGACACCTGTTCGACGATGCGGTTGCCTGCGATGTCGCAGGCGACGTCCGCAAGCTGGAGCAGGGGCGGCGTGCCGGGCCGGGTCGTGCTGTCGCTCATGGGAGCGGCTGTCCGGTGCGTGGATCCGGGTTGCAGCGCCCGTCCCTCATCCGCCCTCCGGGCACCTTCTCCCGGGGGGAGAAGGAAGCCGGGCCTGGCATATCAATCAGCGCCGAGCGCGAGGGGTGTTTTCCCTTCTCCCGTCGGGAGAAGGTGCCGGCAGGCGGATGAGGGAGATGCATCACACGATCGCCCTTCCGCCTGATGACGATCCGGTGTGCCGCGCGTCGAAGCACGCGAACCCACCGCATCGCCGCTGCCTCGTCCGCACTCCGGACGCCTTCTCCCGCCTGAAGAAGGACAGCGCGGGTGGCGCCAAGACCCGTTGCCCCGAACGCCACTGGCTGCCCGACCGTTACTTCAGGTTGCTGTTGGCGAAATCCCAGTTCACCAGCGGCCAGAAGTTTTCAAGGTACTTCGGGCGCGCGTTGCGGTAGTCGATGTAGTAGGCGTGCTCCCACACATCGCAGGTCAGCAGCGCGGTGTCGTTGCCGGTGAGCGGCGTGCCGGCGTTGGACGTGCTGACGATGCCGAGCGAGCCGTCCGGCCGCTGCACCAGCCAGGCCCAGCCCGAGCCGAAGGTGCCGATCGCGGTCTTGGTGAACTCCTCCTTGAAGGCCTCGAACGAGCCCCACTGCTTCGCGATGGCTTCGCCGAGCTTTCCGCCGGGCTCGCCGCCGGCCTTGGGCGCCATGCTGTTCCAGTAGAACGTGTGGTTCCAGACCTGGGCCGCGTTGTTGAAGACGCCGCCCTGCGACTTCTTCACGATGGTTTCAAGATCCGCGTTTTCGAACTCGGTGCCCGCGATGAGCTTGTTGAGGTTGGTGACGTAGGCTTGGTGGTGCTTGTCGTGGTGGAACTCGAGCGTTTCGGCCGAGATGTGCGGTTCCAGCGCGTTCTTCTCGTACGGCAGCGGGGGCAGTTCGATGGCCATCGGGCTCTCCTTCTTCAGGTTGGCGGGCGGGGGATCGGGCAAACGTTCGCCGCGCGCGGTGCGGCGCGGGAAGGGCTTACAATTCTAGCGTAAGCAGCCTGACTGGCTGCGCGCCGTCGACCCGGAGTTTTTACCATGACCGTGATGGAACGCATCCGTTCCGAAGTGGAAGGGCATCCCATCGTGCTCTTCATGAAGGGCACGCCCACCTTTCCGATGTGCGGTTTCTCCAGCCGCACCGTGCAGGCGCTCAAGGCCTGCGGCGCACCGTTCCGCGCGGTGAACGTGCTGGAGGATCCCGAAGTGCGCGCGCACCTGCCGCGCTATTCGAACTGGCCCACGTTCCCGCAGCTCTTCATCCGCGGCGAACTGATCGGCGGCTGCGACATCGCGCTGGAGCTGCACGCACAGGGCGAACTCGCGCGCATGGTGGCCGACGCGTACAAGGCGGCCTGATGGCCGCACAGGCGCCGCAGGCCGGACGCGCGCTCGACGGACGCGTGATTCTCGTGACCGGCGCGCACGGCGCCCTCGGCGAGGCGGCGGCGCGCGCCTGCGCCGCGGCGGGCGCGTGCGTGGTGCTGCTCGGGCGGCGCGTGCCGAAACTCACCCGGCTCTACGATGCGATCGAGGCCGCCGGTGCACCGCAGCCGGCGATCTATCCGCTCGACCTCGCCGGCGCCACGCCCGACGACTACGCCGATCTTGCCGCCAACATCGAACGCGACTGCGGCCGCCTCGACGGCATCCTGCACTGCGCGGCCGACTTCAAGGGTCTGGTGTCGCTCGAAAACACCCCGCCCGAGGACTGGCAGCGCGCGCTGCACGTTAACCTCTCGGCGCCGCTGCTGCTCACGCGCGCCTGCCTGCCGCTGTTGCGTCGGCGCGAAGACGCGGCCGTGGTGTTCGTGCTGGACGACCCCGCGCGCGTGGGTCGTGCGCTGTGGGGCGGGTACGCGGTCGCGAAGTTCGGTCTCGCCGGGCTCGTGCAGGTGCTGCGCGACGAACTGGAGCACTCGCCGGTGCGCGTGCACGGACTGCTGCCCGGACCGATGCGCAGCGCCCTGCGCGGCAAGGCGTATTTCGCCGAAGACCCGGGCCAGGTGCCCGAGGCCAGTGCATACGCAGCGGCCTGCGTGCGCCTGCTCGGCGCTGCCGGCCGGGGCGAACCGGCCACCGTGCGTGCCGCACCCGAGCGCGCGCCGGTGCCGCGCCTGCACGTGCTGCCGTCGTGACGTTTCAGGCGACCGCCGTGGCGGTGCGGCCGTGACCACCATCTCCGCCGCCATCCTGCTCTTCCTGATCCTGGACCCGCTCGGCAACGTGCCGGTGTTCCTGAGCCTGCTCAAGAGCCTGCCGCCGCGTCGCCAGCGCATCGTGCTGGTGCGCGAGCTGCTGATCGCGCTGGCGGTGCTGCTGCTGTTCCTGCTCGCCGGCAAGGCCATCCTCGATGCCATGCACATCCGGCAGGAATCGGTCTCGATTGCCGGCGGCATCGTGCTGTTCCTCATCGGGATCCGCATGATCTTCCCGCCGGCCGATGGTCTGCTCGGCGAGGTGCCGGACGGCGAGCCGTTCATCGTGCCGATGGCGATCCCGCTGATCGCGGGACCGTCGGGCATGGCGGCCGTGATCCTGATGTCGAGCTCCGAGCCCGAGCGCATCGCCGACTGGACGCTGGCGCTGGTGATCGCCTGGGGCGCCACGGCGGGCATCCTCTTCAGCGCCACCTACCTCTACAAATGGCTCGGCCCGCGCGTGCTGACCGCGGTGGAGCGCCTGATGGGCATGCTGCTGGTCACCCTGTCGGTGCAGATGTTCCTCGACGGGATCGGCAGGTACCTCGCCCCGACGGGAGGATGAGCGGCGCTTGACGCGTCGCAGCACGGATTTCGGCGGCCGCGCCCGGTGCGGCGACGGCCGATGCCCCGCGGGCGGCGGAGCGGAGGGCGCCCCAGCCCCGCGGGATTTGTGGAAATTTGTCATCTGCCAGCCGCAAGATCGACCCGCCTGCGGCGCGCAACTCCGCCGGCGCGTGCTGCGCTGCACCTTCGCCCGCTGCGACGAGGCGATTCAGCCGCAGTGCATGACGTTACAAAAGTGTCATCCGACTCTGTTAAACTGCTGTTAACCGCCAGCCAGGGCAGGACGCCCGGCGCGTGAGCGGTTGACGCGGGCCAGGGGATTCGAGCGTTCTTGCGCTGCAGCATCACGATGCTCGCGCGGACGAGTGCGCGAACCGCGGCCGTGCTCCCAACGACACAGTCAGGCAACCAGGGCAGATCTCAATGAAAACGAAACTCCGGATCACACGACTCGCCGGCGCGCTCGCCGTGCTGCTCGCCACCGCACCGGCGTATGCACAGCAGACCTCGGCCAATCTGGCCGGCCGCATCACCAACAACGACGGCAGCTCGCTCGCCGGCGCCGAGGTGACGATCGTCCACACGCCTTCCGGCACCACCAGCCGCGCCGTGACGGACGAAAACGGCCGCTACACCGCGCGCGGCCTGCGCGTCGGCGGCCCGTACACCGTCACCGTCACCAAGGACGGCTACCGCGGCGAAGCCTCGGAAAACGTGTACCTGCTGCTGGGTGAAACCGCCGACGTCAACGTCGATCTGGACGTCGCCGCCACCGAACTGACCTCGGTCGAAGTCGTCGCCTCGGCCGGCGGCTACGATCTGTTCTCCTCGGCCAAGATGGGCAGCGGCACCAACGTGTCGCAGGAGGAAATCGAAGCCCTGCCGTCGATCAACGGCAACATCCAGGACTACATCCGCCTCGACCCGCGCGTGGCGTTCACCGATCGCGCGTCCGGCACCATTACCGCCGGCGGCCTCAACCCGCGCTTCAACAAGATCTCGATCGACGGCGTCTCGGCCAGCGACACCTTCGGCCTGGAAGGCAACAACCTGCCGACGCAGCGCCAGCCGGTCTCGATGGAAGCCATCGAAGCCATCGACATCAACCTGTCGAACTACGACGTGACCTTCTCCGGCGCGGCCGGTGCCAACGTCAACGCCGTCACCAAGTCCGGCGGCAACGAATTCCACGGTTCGGTCTACGGCTACTACCGCGACGGCGACTGGTTCGGCGAGCACCCGCTCACCGGCGACGAATTTGCCGAGTTCGACCAGGAAGAAACCTACGGCGGCACGTTCAGTGGTCCGCTCATCAAGGACCGCCTGTTCTTCTTCGCCAACTACGAGAAGTACACCCGCGGCCAGCCGACCCCGGACATCAGCAACACCCCGCTCAACCGCGCCGACGGCGACTTCGACGCCGCTGACCTCGCCGAAGTGCAGCGCATCGCCGCCGGTTACGGCATCGACGCGGGCGGCATCACGGGCGACGGCGACACCCAGCTCGAAGAAAAGGCGATCAAGCTCGACTGGAACATCAGCGATGCCCACCGCGCCAACCTGCGCTACAGCAACCTCGAGCAGGAACGCGTGCGCCCGGAAGGCTCGGGTCCGAGCACGCTCGCGCTGAGCTCGAACTGGTACACGCACGAGAAGTCGGTCGAGAGCTACGTCGGCCAGCTGTTCAGCGACTGGTCCGACACGCTGTCGACCGAGTTCAAGGCCTCGTACCGCGACTACTCGGCCGTGCGCGTCAATCCGACCAACGCGCCGACGATCCAGGTCTACTTCGACGACGGCAATCCCGATACCGGCATCACCAACGGCGACTTCATCCGCCTCGGCACCGAGCGCAGCTCGGGCGGCAACACCCTGCTGACCGAAACCTGGAACTACTTCGGCGCCGCCACCTGGGCGCTCGGCGACCACGACCTCAAGGCCGGGGCCGAGTACAGCGAAAACGAGATCTACAACTACTTCCTGCAGGACTCGTTCGGCAACTACAGCTTCTACGGCCTCGAAGCCTTCGAAGCCGGCGAGTACTTCGATTACGACCTGCAGACCGCGGCGTTCCCGGGCTCGGTCCCGGCGCAGTACACCAACAAGAGCCTCGGCCTGTTCCTGCAGGACACCTGGTACGTCAATTCCAACCTCACGCTGAACTTCGGCGTGCGCGCGGACAAGCCGACCACGAGCCCGGATCCGACCTTCAATTCGTGCTTCGCCTCCGCGCCGGTCGCCACCGGTACCGGCCCGGCCGACTGCCCGAACGGCGGCTTCGGTCGCGACAACAGCAATACCTTCAGCGGCGACTTCATCATCCAGCCGCGCTTCGGCTTCAACTACATGTTCGACACCGATCTTCCGACGCAGCTGCGCGGCGGCATCGGTCTGTTCCAGGGCGACGCGCCGCAGGTCTGGGTGAGCAACTCCTACCAGTCCACCGGTCTGAACAACATCTCGTACTCCAACATCACCGACTTCGCGAACGTGCCATTCAGCCCGGACGGCTTCAACCAGCCGACCGACGCGCTGTCCGCGCTGCCGGGTTCCGCGAACCGCAACGTCAACGTGATGGCCGAAGACTTCGACCTGCCGTCGGTGTGGAAGGCGAACCTCGCGCTCGACGTCGAGCTGCCGTGGCAGGGCGTGGTCGCGTCCGGCGAGCTGTTGCTGACCGACGTCAAGGACGGACTGTTCTACCGCACCCTGAACGTCGGCCCCGGCTTCATCGGTCCCGACGGCCGCGCTCTCTACTGGGATCCGAACTTCGTCGGTCGCTATCCGACGTCGGGCTCGGCCTACACGGCAACGTCGCGCTTCGGCCGCAACAGCTACTTCGGCGACGTGTTCGAAATCGCCAACACCAACAAGGGCAAGGGCCAGCAGATGACCCTGTCGCTGACCAAGCCCTTCAGCGTGGACAGCGATTGGTCGTGGAGCGTGGGCTACACCTACACCGACGCCACCGAAGTCGGCGCGCTGACCAGCTCCACCGCGGGCTCGGGCTACGGCGGCCAGCTCGGCTTCAACATCAACGATCCGACCGCCACGACCGCGCGCTACGAGATCAAGAA
Organism: Chiayiivirga flava; assembly: GCF_014202825.1. Lineage (GTDB taxonomy): Bacteria > Pseudomonadota > Gammaproteobacteria > Xanthomonadales > Xanthomonadaceae > Chiayiivirga > Chiayiivirga flava. Next base: position 22,280 of record NZ_JACHHP010000006.1, read on the forward strand.
CCGCTTCACCGGTGCCTTGAACTGGCAGCACAACTTCTTCGGCGACTACGCGACCCAGATCGGCCTGTTCTACGAAGGCCGCAGCGGCCGTCCGTACAGCTACATCTTCGCCGGCGACGCGAACGGCGACGGCCGTACCTTCAACGACCTGTTCTACGTCCCGAACGGCGACGTGCTGTTCGGCTCGCTCAGCAGCTCGGGCGTGTTCACGGCCGATCCGCTGATGGAACAGCGCTTCAACGAGTTCCTCGCTGCCAACCCGCACCTGGCGTCGCACGCCGGCACCTACGCGCCGGAGAACGGCTTCCGCGCCGGGTGGGTCAACACCTTCGACGTGCGTTTCAGCCAGGAACTGCCGGGCTTCTTCCGCGAGCATCGCTCGGAGATCTGGCTCGACATCCAGAATGTCGGCAACCTGATCAACGACGACTGGGGCCACGTGATCGACTACGGCTTCAACGCCAACAACGCGGTCGCGAGCCTGCAGGGCATCTACAACGGCCAGTACGTGTACGGCTACCGCAGCGGCACCGAATTCGGCCAGGCCAGCGCGCTCGGCGTGCCGACCGACGCCGATCGCCAGACCAACGGCATCTCGCAGTGGTCGCTGCAGGTGGGCTTCCGCTACCGCTTCTGATCGGTTTCACCACGCTGCATCGAAAACGGCCGGGGCAACCCGGCCGTTTTTTTGTGTTTGACCTAGGTGTATTTCTCGCAACCTGGCTTGTGCACGAGTCACGGCACGTTTGGCCGCCCTCGTCATGCTTTTGGCAGCCGATGTGCACAAGTTCGGCGGCGGAAATGGCGCCTAGTAGCTCTTGTTGCAAGCTATCCGCTTTCATGCGATTGCAGTCAATCGAATTCAATGTGAAATAAAAGTGTCCCGGTCAAGGTGGGACGGCTTTCACATTTTTCCGGAGGTATGTTCCGTAACGTGGGGCGCGCACGATAGCGAGGCGCGTGAACGTAGCAAGGGGGGCTGCTCAGGGATCTAAAAGACAAAAATCACGCTTGCTGGTCGATGCGCGAACGAAGGATCCCGATCTCAATTCAACACCTGTGAGGAAAGATCATGACGAATCGATTGAACACCCTATGCGCTGTGGCCGCAGGCGGATTTCTTCTGTGCAGTGGTGTCAACGCACAATCCGTGTCGATTTCCGGTTACACAGATCCTGGCGCCTGTGCGAATATAGAGGCGCCTACCACCGCAATCGGTGGCCAATATGTCGTTTTTTTGCAGGATGGCACGTGGTCGCTTAGTGAGGATGTGTCCGGCACCACCACAGTTCTCGACAGCGGCACATGGGTCAGCGGTTCATTCAGTGCGTCAAATTATGAGATCAGAGCCGTGGGTACGTTGTACTATGATCATGAATCCGGTGGCGGGTCCAGTTGTCAGGATCCCGACAATTACTATGAGACAAGCTACAACTCGGGCTGGTCAACGTTGGTGCCTAGCTTCCTTCAGCCTGCCACGGGCGTTTACACGCAGAAGGATGCGTTTTGTTACTGGGCTCAGGATATCAATGGGTTCACAGGCACATTTCAAATTCGGCAAATCTCCAACCACTCCAACACCGATACGATCAGCGTCAATCTTTGCGCGCGTGGCTACGCGTACTGAGGATCCAGGGCATGCTTGGTGAATCCTCTCGTGATTGTTTTCGTCTGCTGGTCTTCTCAAGTGTGATTGGATTGGCGTCGGGGTGCTCGACTGCCCCTCCGGCATCTGAGGGTGACTACAGCACCGAACGCCGCTACGAGATGGCCTGCGACTCGGCGAGCCGCGACATCGATACGCTGATGGTCCACTGGGACAATCTCAGGTCGGGCGAGCGCATGCCGGCGCAGCAGGTCATGCAGGCGCGGCAGGCCATGCGTGTCGTCGGACCGGTGTGTGACGACATCGATGCCGCATTGATGCTGGACAACGTGGGGCAGGCGAGAGTGGAGGCGGCCTTCCGCACGCTCGAGCACATGGCAAGGAACCTGCCCCGCCTTCCGGCAGGTTCCTGAGGGGCAGGAAGCTGTGGCGGCAGGCGTTCCGGACCGCTTCCGATCGTTCCGCCACGCTGCATCGAAAACGGCCGGGGCAACCCGGCCGTTTTCTTTTGCGGCCCCCGGCGTTGCGCATATTCAGCGGGGGCGGCGCTTATGTCATGCTTGCCGACCCTCACCGCCGAACGCACGGATCCCCATGTCGCCTGCCACCGTCAACGCCCGCATTTCCCCGCGCGGCGGCCTGGATGTGCTCTCCCGCCACGAAGTGAGCCGGTTGCGCGATGCCTCCAGCGGCGGCCTGCACGAACTGCTGCGCCGCTGCGCGCTGGCGGTGCTGACCTCCGGCAGCGCGTCGGACGATCCGCGCGCGGCGCTGGTGCGTTATCCCGACTTCGACATCCAGGTGCAGCAGCAGGACCGCGGCATCAAGATCGAACTGGCGCACGCGCCGGCCGAGGCCTTCGTCGACGGCAAGATCATCGTCGGCGTGGCCGAGTTGCTGTACGCGGTGGTGCGCGACATCGCGTACGTCTCGACCGAAATCCAGGGCAGCGGCGAGTTCGATCTCGGCGCCTCCGACGACATCACCAGCGCCGTATTCGAGATCCTGCGCAACGCGCGCATCCTGCGCCCGCACGTGGACCCGAACCTCGTGGTGTGCTGGGGCGGCCACTCGATCGGGCGCGAGGAATACCTCTACACCAAGTCGGTCGGCTACCAGCTCGGCCTGCGCGCGATCGACATCTGCACCGGCTGCGGCCCGGGCGCGATGAAGGGCCCGATGAAGGGCGCGACCATCGCGCACGCCAAGCAGCGCCGCCGCTCCAACCGCTACATCGGCATCACCGAGCCGGGCATCATCGCGGCCGAATCGCCGAACCCGATCGTCAACCACCTCGTGATCATGCCGGACATCGAGAAGCGTCTCGAAGCGTTCGTGCGCGTGGGTCACGGCATCATCGTGTTCCCCGGCGGCGTCGGCACGGCCGAGGAAATCCTCTACCTGCTCGGCATCCTGCTGCACCCGGACAATGCCGGCACGCCGTTCCCGCTGGTGTTCACCGGCCCGAGCGCGGCGGCGGCGTACTTCGAGCAGATCGACCGCTTCCTGCGGCTGGCGCTCGGCGATTCGGTGGCCGAGCACTACCGCATCGTCGTCGAGGATCCGCGCGAAGTCGCGCGCGCCATGCAGCGCGGCATGGACAAGGTGCGTGCGCACCGGCTCGATACGAAAGACGCCTTCTTCTTCAACTGGGCACTGCGCATTCCGGCCGAGTTCCAGCACCCGTTCGCGCCCACGCACGAGAACATGGCGCGCCTCAAGCTGCACCGCGACCAGCCCGCGCACCTGCTCGCGGCGGATCTGCGGCGCGCGTTCTCCGGCATCGTCGCGGGCAACGTGAAGGAGGAGGGCATGCGCGCGATCGAGCAGTTCGGTCCGTTCGTGATCGACGGCGAGCCGGACATCATGCGCGCCCTCGACGACCTGCTGCGCGCCTTCGTCGCGCAGAACCGGATGAAGATGTCGGGTGAGTACAAGCCGTGTTACCGGGTGGTGGCGGCGGACTGAGCGCCGCTGTGCCCGGCGGAACGGAGGACAAGACCTCGCCGGGGCGGCCGGCCGGCGGGGCAGGGTCGGGCGATGGCGGTTCGCGCAAAATCGCTTTCCGAGGCTGTCGAAAGCGCACTGATTGCGCCACTTGTCGCCAAACATCGCGCAGAGCTCATCTGTCGTCCGGCATTTTGTACCGCTCATCGCGACCCGTGAATCGGCGTTCAGGTTGCTGGTTAACATTTCCACTGGCTCCTTTTGGGGGAAGTCCGTGGCAAAGCGTCCCACCCGTCCCGGCCCGTCGCGCCGCCGGCATTCGGGCTTCAACCTGATCGAGCTGATGATTGTCATCGCCATCGCGGCGATCGGCCTGTCGCTCGCGTTGCCGAGCTTCACCGATGCGATGGCGCGCAACCGCATCGCCTCGACCACCAACGAGTTCATCGCGTCGGTGATGTACGCACGCAGCGAGGCCCTGCAGCGCAACACCGTGACCGGTCTGTGTGCGAGCGCGGACAAGGCGGCATGCACCGGCACATGGAGCCAGGGCTGGATCGTCTGGGCCGACATCGACCGCGACGGCGTGCTCGGCGCCGACGAAGTGCTGCGCCAAGGCACGGTCAGCGAGAAGGATTCGTTCACCTCGGCGGCGACGAACGCGATCGAGTTCGGACCGCGCGGCCTGCCCGAGGTCGGCGTTCCGGCCGACGGCGCGCCCTTCGTGCTCGAACCGGACGACTGCGACGAAGGCAAGCCGATGCGGCGCGTCATCACCATTTCAGCCATCGGCCAGGTTCGCACCGGCCGCACGGACGGGGATTTGCTATGCGAATGATCCCAGCAAGACACAGGCCGGCGGCGCGCGGCTTTTCCCTGATCGAAGTCATGATCGCGGTGCTGGTGCTGTCGATCGGGCTGCTCGGCATGGCCGCGCTGCAGGGCATGTCGCTGCAGAACGCGCGCAGCGCGAACTATCGCTCGCAGGCGACCAATCTGGCCTACCAGTTGATCGACTCGATGCGCGGCAACCGCACGAGCGCGAACCTTTCGGGCTATCTGTCCGGGCTCGACAGCTGGACGCCGGTGTGTGCCGGGCCGGCGGCGACGCCGCCATCCGATTGCGTCGGCGCCAGCGTCAACCCGGTTGTCTGCGACGTGGCGCGTTGGCAGGACCGCATCTGTCGCGACCTTCCGAACGGGCGTGGCCGCATCGTCGGTGCATTCGCCACCGCGCCGGGCACCACCAGCGGCACGGTCACGGGCGATATCGTCGTGCAGCTGTGCTGGGCCGACGATCTTCGCAACTACGACGCCTCCGCGGATTGCTCCGACGACGGCGAGACGCTCTTCAGCACGAGTACGACCCTGTGAACGCACGTCATCTCCCGACCGCAATGCCCAACGTACGGCTGCGACAGGCCGGCCTGTCGTTGATCGAACTCATGATCGCGATCACGATCGGCGTGGTGCTGATGCTCGGCATGGTGGAAGTCTTCGGCACCACGCGCGCCGTCTACCAGACCACGTCCGCGCTGTCGCGCGTGCAGGAAGGCGGGCGCTTCGCGATGGATTTCATCCGCGGCGACCTTCGCATGGGCGGCCAGTGGGGCTGTTTCAACGAATACCAGCCGTTGCGGCGTTTCTACAACCACACCGCGACGGCGTTCACTGCCGATGGAACACCGATCGAATCGAGCGCGAACTGGGCGTTCCGCACCGACCTTCCGATCGAGGGATTCGAGTACGAAAACACGGCGCCGGGCGAGGCCGTCGCGTTGACGCAAGTGCCGTCGCTGGTCGACGCCGGCAGCAAATGGTCGCCGACCCTGCCTGCGGACGTGTTCGCCTGGGTGTCGGACGCGGAAGCTCCTGCCGTGGTCAACAGCGACATCTTCGTGGTGCGTTACGCGAGCGCCGACTACGTGCCGATCAAGGGCAGCGATCTTGCCGCGGGGCGGATGTCGGTGGCCGCCGCGGATCAGGATTTCATCGATCAGGGCGCCATGTACGTGGCGACCGACTGTCGCCAGATCAGCCTGTTCCAGGTCAACACGGCGCCTTCGATCGAAGACACCTTGCCCGCCGGCGATGGGGTCGAGGCCGTCTTCACCTCGGTGGTCGGCGGCGGAAGCTGGAATCAGGCCATTCCCGATTCCGATCCGCCGGGCTGGAAGGAGTACTACTACGGCACCAGCACCATCGGCGAAGGATCGCCGCTGCATCGCTACCGCATTGCGATCTACTACGTCGGGCTGCCGCAGGATGAGACGGCTCCGTCGCTGATCCGTCGCGAGCTGATTCTCGACGCAGCGGGCCTGCCGGTGATCGGGCCGCCGCAACGGCTGGTCGACGGCATCGAGTCGATGCAGCTCACCTTCGGCGTCAGCGCGGCAATGGCCACGTCGTCGGTCAGCGAACTGCAGGGCCTTCCGCCCAATGCCTATGTCACCGCCGAGACTCTCGCGAACGGCGAAAACGACAACACCACCTCGGCGTACGTCAACAACATGCGCCGCATCAAGAAGGTGCGCGCGGCATTGCTGCTGCGTGGTCTGGAAACCGCCGCCGTGCAGGGCGGTGATGCGAACTACAACGTCGGCGACGTGACGTTCACTTCGGGCGCCGGCGACGCGAATCTGCGTGCCGTGTACGAAGCGGTGGTCGCCGTGCGCAACCGTTACTGAGCCCGGGTATTGCCCATGAAATGTCCGATGAACCATCCAGTCCCCCCGCCGCATGCACGCGGCCAGCGCGGCGCGGCGCTGTTCGTTGCCCTGATGCTGCTGGTGATCGTTTCGATCCTCGGCGTGTCGGTCGCGCAGGTGACCGCGCTGCAGGAGCGCATGGCGAGCAACTACCGGGTCGACGACCTCGCATTCCAGAGCGCCGACGGATTCCTGCGTGCGCGCGAGCTGGACATTTCCGCACGGTTGTCCGCCGACAAGTCGGCCGATTGCCGACCGGATCCGAGCATCGGCGGCGCGAACATGATCCCGACCTGGAAAGAGGGCGCCACGGTGAGCGAGTCGGCGTTCGAATCCATGCAGGGGGACTTCGGCGCAGGCCGCTCGAGCGGCATGGTCGGCAATCTCGACACCGCCATCGGCGAGGTGTCCGCCGGCAGCTGGCAGTGCCTCATGTTCCGTGTGGCAGCCGTGGGTGTCGGCGTCGATGACGAAGACGCCGCGGATGCCTCGGCCCGCACCATCGTGCAATCCACCTACATCTTGGAGTGACCGGGCACGCCCCGGTCCTTGAGGAGTTGACCATGCGATTTCTGCCCCTGCGCCTGCTCGCCGTCACGGCAACGCTCGTCGTGCTTGCCGGACACTCGGCTCCTGCGTGGTCCGCTCTGGACGTCGCGCAGTCGCCACTGTATCTGGAGAGCGCAACGCCGCCACTGAACATGCTCGTGATGGGCAAGGACCACAAGCTGTACTACGAGGCCTACAACGACGCCTCGGATCTCAACGGCGACGGCATTCTCGACATTGGCTACAAGGGCTGGGAGCTCAAGAGCCCGGCGCCGTCCGATCCGGAGGAGTCGCGCTACAAGATCGACTATTACGGCTATTTCAACTCCTATGCCTGCTACAGCTACACCGCCGGCAAGTTCTCGCCGGTGTCGGCGACGACGAACAAGCAGTGCTCCGGCACGTGGAGCGGCGACTTCCTCAACTACCTCACCACCGGCCGCGGCGACGCGCTGAAGAAAGTGCTGTACGGCGGAGACCGATTCGTCGACACCGACAGCTCGACGGTACTGCAGACCAACTACGTCACGCACGACGCGCACTCGTGGGGCAAGGAATATCTGAGCGTCGCGCGCGATGGCTACAACATCGCCAGCTACACGCCCTTGCCGTTGCCGAGTGCGAATCGCTATCACCTGTTTGCGGTGACCTCGCTGACCAACCCCGACGGCTCCGCCGACGGCGGCGCACCCGTGCTGCGCGTGTTGCGCAGCAGTCCGTACCGCATCTGGGAGTGGGTCTCGATCGAAGGTCCGGTGGCCGATACGCGCTGTCTGCACGGCGGCAACGGCCCGGATTGCGTGGGTACGACCACGCCCGCCCATCCCGGCCACCCGGGATCGCGAGCCGCCTTCAACACGATGGAAACGACGTACGCCATCGCTGCGAACCAGTACGGCGGTACGGTCAGTCGCAACAGCATCAACTGCCAGGACAACAACTGCAACCCGAACGGCACGGATGATGACTATCTCAGCATCGCGACGGGCATGTTCCGCATTCGCGATCAGAACGCCGCCGGCGGAACCTACCGTTTCCGTATCGACGGAGACGATGTCATCGACTTCGAGCTGCGCACAAACCAGAACTGGGGCAATGCCACGGGATTGGTCGCCACGGCCGGTTGTTACACCACGGCCGGGCGTGGTTTCGGTGCGTGCGCGGGCAACGAGATGACCGCCAGCGTGACGCTCTCGCGGAATACGCGTTACTACTACAAGTTCCGCCACGAGGAGGGAGCTGGCGGCGACGGCTACCGACTGCAGTGGACCAAGACCGCAGGTTCGGTGGTGCTGGATCCGCGCTTGTTCGGCTGGACCACATTCGATGCGACGAGTGATCACCAGGGAAACGTGAATACCGGCGCGGCCGAAGCGCCCTCGTTCAATTTCTACAACCTGCGTCCGCCGCAGAGCAACGGTTCTTCGCGCGATGCCGACCGTTTTGTGCGCGTCGAAGTGTGTCCGTCGACCGCAGCGCTGCGCGAGGACAACTGCAAGGAGTATCCGGACGGAAACTACAAGCCGACCGGCGTGCTGCACGACTACGGCGAAACCGACCGCATGTTCTTCGGTCTGATCTCCGGCTCGCAGGTCAATAACCTGCAAGGTGGCGTGCTGCGGCGGAACGTGCTGAGTTTCCAGGAAGAAATCAACGCCGACGACGGCACCTTCAAGATCGGCGCGGGCGACAATGCGGTTCTCGACGGCGCGGATGGCATCGTCGGCACGATCAAGTCGCTGCGCATGATCGGCGGCAGCGGCGGCCAAGGCAGCAACTGGGCCTGGGGCGGCGGCACCGGTGACTGCCCGTCGATCGGCAATCGCGCCATCGTCAACGGCGAATGCCGCATGTGGGGCAATCCGATCGGCGAGATGATGTTCGAGGCGCTGCGTTATTTTGCCGGTGGGGAAGCGTACTCAGGATTCACCGCCACGCCCAGCGGACATGGCAACGGTGTGGGCGAGGAAACCACGCTCAAGCTCGCCACTCCCGCATGGAAGGATCCTTATGAATCCGTCGCCGACGGTGGTCTCGGCTACCGCGCCTGCGCCAAGCCGGTCATGACCGTGGTGAGCGACATCAATCCGTCGTACGACTCCGATCTGCCGGGCAATCCGTGGAACTCGGTCAGCATCACGTCGCCGGCCACGATCTCCAGCTTCAATGCCAACACCGTGGGCGGCCAGATCTGGAACCACGAATTCGGCGGCGCGCGGGACGTGTACATCGGCCAGTCCGGCACCGCGGCATCGGATTCGGCGCCGAGTGCAAAGTCCGCCTCGTCGTTCGGCAACATCCGTGGACTTTCGCCGGAGGAGCCGACCAAGGAAGGCACCTACTATTCCGCTGCAGTGGCGTACTACGGCAAGACCAACGACGCGATCAACGAAAACTCGGTCGAGAACCTGAGCACGTATTCGGTGGCCGTGGCATCGCCGCTGCCGAAGATCGAATTCCCGGTCGGCAACAACAAGCTCACGCTGCTGCCGTTCGCCAAGACCGTCAGCGGCACCTTCGGCGACGGCACGCGCAAGCCGACCAACACTATCGTCGACTTCTACGTCGAGAAGATCGTCAATCTGCCCGGCCAGCCGAGCGATACCGCAATCAACGCCGGCCGCGGCTATGCGCTGTTCCGCATCAACTACGAGGACGTGGAGCAGGGCAACGACCACGACATGGACGCCATCGTGCGTTACGAGGTCAAGCAGAACGCCAATTCCACCGTCACGGTGACGTTGACGTCCGAATATGCGGCGGGCAGCGCGAACCATGCGATCGGCTACACCATGACCGGCTCCACCAAGGACGGCATCTATCTGGAAGTCTGCGATCTGCGCGACGGCCAGCCCAACGACGGCACGACGGCGAGCTGCGCGCATCAGACCAACTACGCGTTCAACACACCGCCGGGTCGTGACCCGGGCTATTGCGCCACCAATCCGACATCGTCCGAATGCGCCGGCCTGCCGCCCACGACCACGCGCACGTTCACCGTCGGATCGTCCGGCGCCACGGTGCTGCGCGACCCGCTGTGGTACGCGGCCAAGTACGGCGGCTTCGACGACAACGACAACGACGGCGTGCCCGACAGCGGCGAGTGGGACTCGAAGGTGGCCGGAACGCCCGACAATTATTTCCTGGTCACCAACGCACTGACGCTGAAGGATCAGCTGGCCGAAGCGTTCAGCGAAATCGAGGCCGATTCGCAGCCCACCGGCGGTGTCGCCGCCAGCGGCGCGCGCCGCGATGCGGGATTCCTCGCGTTCATTCCGAGCTATTTCACCTCGAACTGGACCGGCGACATCAATGCCTACCGGCTGGATGCGGACGGCGAAATCGGCGACAAGGTCTGGTCCGCCGCCGAATCCATGCCCGAGCCGTCGGCGCGCAACATCTTTGCGGTGCGCGTGCCGGGCAAGACGGCGACGCGCGAAGTCGGCGCGTTCACCCGCGCAGGTCTGACGAGTGGCTCGTCGACGGCGCAGACGCGCCTGGGCCTGCCCACGCTGAGCAACGACCAGATAGACGACGTCATCGACTATCTGCGCGGCGACCAGACGCTCGAGCAGCAGAACGGCGGGACGTTCCGCGATCGCGATCGCCTGCTCGGCGACATCCTCAATTCGCAGCCCGAGGTGCTCAATACCGGCAACTACTCGTATGTGCGCCTGCTGCCAGAGGACGGCGGCGACTCCTACAACGAGTTCCTCGACGACAAATCCGAGCGTACGCCGGTGCTGTTCGTCGGCGCCAACGACGGAATGCTGCATGCCTTCGACGCCACCGAGACCGGCGGCGAGGAGATCTTTGCGGTCATCCCGAACTCCTCGCTGCCCAATCTGAAGGAGCTCATCGATCCGAACTACACGCATCGCTACTTCGTCGATGCGTCGGCCGTGCAGCGTGATGCCTACATCAACGGCGGCTGGAAGACGGTGCTGCTCAGCGGCATGGGCGCCGGCGGCAAGAGCATCATCGCGCTCGACGTCACCGATCCGGCGGCCGGCTTCACCGCCAGCAACGTGATGTGGGAATTCACCCACCCGGACATGGGCTATTCGTTCGGCCAGCCGCGAGTGGGCGTGCTGCAGGACGGAACGTGGGTGGCTGTGTTCGGCAACGGCTACAACTCCGCACGCCAGCGCGCGAGCCTGTTCGTGGTGCGCCTGTCCGACGGCGAACTGCTCAAGCAGATCGAGGTCGAAACCATCAGCGACGCGCAGGCCCTGCTGGACCCGAACGGCATGTCGTCGCCCGAGCTCGCCAGCCTCGACGACGATATCTACATCGACACCGCGTATGTCGGCGACTACCACGGCAATCTGTGGAAGATCAATCTGGGCGGCGCCTCGTCGACCTGGGGCATCGCCGGGGGCGGCAACGAGCCGATGTTCCAGGCCCACGGTCCGGCGGTCACGGGCTTCCCCGACGGCAAGCGCCAGATCATTACCGGGTCCATCGGACTGTCGCGCCATCACCTCGGCGGACTGATGGTGTTCTTCGGCACCGGCCGCTACATGCTGACCGGCGACAACGCGGTGGAGGCCGATCCGGACATCGAGACCTTCTACGGCCTGTGGGACAACGCGGGCAAGAATGCGGTCGCGACGATCGCCGACCGCAGTGCGCTGCAGCAGCAGCAGCTCGGCCAGCAGGGATCGACGGAAAGCAGCATCGCGCGCACCGGCAGCAACAACGCCGTGCGCTGGGACGAGAAGTCCGGATGGTTCCTCGACCTCAAGCTCAACGGCCTGGATCCGCGCGGCGAGCGCGTGCTGGGCCTGCCGACGGTCGGTCTGGGACGCGTGGTGTTCACGACCTTCACGCCGGTCGGCAACGAGTGCGAGCCCGGCGGCGAGAACTGGCTGTATGTGCTGAATGCGTCGACCGGCGGCGTGTCGCTGCCGACCGGCGAGTTCACCGCGGCCACCAACGGTGGCGACGATTCGGTGGGTGGTGGCGACTGCACCGGCGACTGCACGGTGGCGAGTTCGTCGCTGGGCTCGGGGCCGCCGACGGTTGCGCCCCCGATCGTGACGACGCCGCCGTCGACCGAACCCGATCCCGCCACCGGCGCCGCGTTGTGTTCGTCGAGCAAGATCCGCATCCAGGTGCTCACGCCGGACGGCCTCAAGGAATTCACGTGCATGACGCCGGGTCGGTCGTCCTGGCGAGAAATCCGCTGACCCATGGGCGGGCTGTCACGCGTATGCTGACGTGACAGCCCGCGTTCCGCCGGGACGCGATGCGATGTCCATACAACGAAGGGTTTGGGGAACGCCGATGAAACGCCGCAGCAACGCATCCGGATTCACGCTGATCGAACTGGTCATCGTCGTGGCCATCGTCGCCATTCTCACGGCCATCGCCGTGCCGGCCTACAACGATCAGGTACGCAAGAGCCGCCGGGCGGACGGCAAGGCGGTCGCGCTGCAGATGGTGCAGGGGCTCGAACGCTGGCACACGGTCAACAACACCTATGCCGGCTACGCGGAAACGATGTCCTCCCCGTCGGGCGATCCCGATCCGCACTACGAGATCACCGCCTCCGACCTGACCGTGACCACCTACACCGTCACCGCGGAGCCGCAGAACGGCCAGACCGAGGACAAGTGCGGGACCATGACCGTGGACCAGACCGGCGCCAAGACGCCGACCGGCGGCGATCTCGACGATTGCTGGTAGTCCTCTCGACGGCCCTTGACCCTCGCGTTCCATCGGCTAGAATACGCGGCTCCGCCCGAGTAGCTCAGCCGGTTAGAGCACTTGACTGTTAATCAGGGGGTCGTTGGTTCGAGTCCAACCTCGGGCGCCAGATACGCGAAGGCCTGCAGCGATGCAGGCCTTTTGCGTTTTCGGCAGTGCCGTTTTTGATCGTTCCGTGTTTCCTGATGGGCACGGCTCGAGGCTCGGTGCAGGTGTTCGTGCATCGCGCAATGTGGGCGGACGTCGCGCGCAGCCACTCGTTGTTCGGTGCTGCGTGTGGAACGCCGGCTGGGGCGCGGGTGCCAGCGTTCGGTCGTCGCGCGGGATGCTGCAAGTCTGATTGGACCCTGCGTCTGCCGCTCAGAAGCACGCCGTCATCGTCGCCACTTCCGCCGCCGTCGACGCCCGCGTCCGGCCGGTGTTGCTCGTCACCAGACCCTGCAATGGCGCGCCCTGAGCGTCGCACAGCTTCACGGTGAGGTTGCTGCCTTCGGCCATGCCGTTGGGCTTGAAGGTGACGCGGCTGCGGTGCTTGCTGCTGCGGATGGCCACGTCGCCCGCGAAGCCGATTTCGGTGCGCAGCAGGGTGTCGCTTCCGCCCAGGGTGCCGTCGGCATTACGGTCCAGGAACAGGATCCAGCCGCTGTCCCAGATGCCGTCCTTGCGGCAGCCGGTCGCCTCGTCGCCGGGGCACAGGATCGCCGGGGCGCGGTGCACGATGGCCGCTTCGCGCGCCGCGGCAAAGCCGGTCATCATCAGGTTGTGCGAGGCGGCGACGGTGTTGCGCGCGGTGAAGTTGGCGAAGGTCGGCAGCGAGAGGCTGAGCAGCACGGCGGCGATCGCCAGGGTCATCAGCAGTTCGATCAGGGTGAGGCCGGTCTGGTGTCTGTTCATGGGACATCTCCGTGGGCGTTGAGCGTGGAGCCAGTGTGGCTTTCGCCCGGACGGCCCGGCATCGGCGCTCCGCGCGCCGTCGCTAGGAGTTTTCGCAGTCCGTCTGCGAGGCGTGCGCGCGGTTGAGGAACCGCTGCGTTGCCCCTACCTTTTCATGCTCACGCCGCCACGACGCAGGAATCCGCCGCATGTCCCAGCCGTTCCAGCTCGTCGCACCGTTCGAACCCGCCGGCGACCAGCCGCAGGCGATCCGCCGCCTGATCGACGGCTTCGAGGCCGGTCTCGCGCACCAGACCCTGCTCGGCGTCACCGGTTCGGGCAAGACCTACACCATCGCCAACGTGGTGCAGGCGGTGCAGCGTCCCACCATCGTCATGGCGCCGAACAAGACGCTCGCGGCGCAGCTCTACGGCGAATTCAAGGAGTTCTTCCCGCACAACGCGGTCGAGTACTTCGTCAGCTACTACGACTACTACCAGCCCGAGGCCTACATCCCCTCGTCGGACACGTTCATCGAAAAGGACAGCTCGATCAACGAGCACATCGAGCAGATGCGGCTGTCCGCCACGAAGGCGCTGCTCGAACGCCGGGATTCGCTGATCGTCGCGACGGTGTCGGCCATTTACGGCCTCGGCGATCCGAGCGAATACCACCAGATGGTGCTGCACATGGTGCGCGGCGAGCGCATCGACCAGCGCGAACTGATCCGCCGCCTCACCGAGATGCAGTACACCCGCAACGAGTTCGAGGTGCGGCGCGGCACCTACCGCGTGCGCGGCGAGCTCATCGACGTGCATCCGGCCGAGAACGAAACCGAGGCGCTGCGCATCGAGCTGTTCGACGGCGAGATCGAGAAACTGAGCCTGTTCGATCCGCTCACAGGCGAAGTGATTCGCAGCATCCCGCGCTACACCGTCTATCCGAAATCGCACTACGTCACCACGCGCCGCACCGTGCTCGAAGCGATCGAGGCGATCAAGATCGAGCTCAAGGACCGGCTCGAACAGCTCTACGCGGCCAACAAGCTGGTCGAGGCGCAGCGCCTGCAGCAGCGCACCACGTTCGATCTCGAGATGATGGCCGAAATCGGCTACAGCCAGGGCATCGAGAACTACTCGCGCCACCTCACCGGCCGCATGGCCGGCGAGCCGCCGCCGTGCCTGTTCGACTATCTGCCGGCGGATGCGTTGCTGGTGGTCGACGAATCGCACGTCACCATTCCGCAGCTCGGCGCGATGTACAAGGGCGACCGCTCGCGCAAGGAGAATCTCGTCGAATACGGCTTCCGCCTGCCGAGCGCGCTCGACAACCGCCCGCTGAAGTTCGACGAGTGGGAGCGCCGCGCGCCGCGCGCGATCTACGTCTCGGCAACGCCCGGCAAGTACGAAATGGACAAGGCCGAAGGCAGCGTCGTCGAACTCGTGGTGCGGCCGACCGGGCTCATCGATCCGGTCGTGGAGATCCGCCCGGTCGGCACCCAGGTCGACGATCTGCTGTCGGAAGTGAACGAACGCGTCGCGATGGGCGACCGCGTGCTCGTCACCACGCTCACCAAGCGCATGGCCGAGAACCTCACCGAGTACCTCGCCGAGCACAACGTGAAGGTGCGCTACCTGCATTCGGACATCGAGACCGTGGAGCGCGTGGAGATCATCCGCGACCTGCGCCTGGGCGTGTTCGACGTGCTGATCGGCATCAACCTGCTGCGCGAAGGCCTCGACATGCCGGAGGTGTCGCTGGTTGCGATCCTCGATGCGGACAAGGAAGGTTTTCTGCGTTCGGAAGGCTCGCTGGTGCAGACCATCGGTCGCGCCGCGCGCAACCTGCGCGGCAAGGCGATCCTGTACGCCGATCGCGTGACGCGCTCGATGCAGGCAGCCATCGACGAAACCGACCGGCGCCGCGCGAAGCAGGTCGAATACAACGCCGAACACGGCATCGAGCCCAGGGGCATCGTCAAGAAGATCACCGACGTGATGGAAGGCGCACGCGAGGCCGCGAACGACGAGCGCCTGCCGAAGGGCCGCACGCGCAGCAAGGTGGCCGAGGCCAAGGCAGACTACCGCGCGATGACGCAGGAACAGATCACCGCGACGATGAAGAAGCTCGAACAGCAGATGTTCAAGCACGCGCAGGATCTCGAGTTCGAGGAGGCCGGAAAGCTGCGCGACGAAATCCAGCGGCTCAAGGCGATGCTGCTGGCGTAGCGGGTTCCATCCTGCCAGTGTCGCGGTGCGGCGTTCCCTCTTTCGCCGCGCAGCGAGCGCGACGCCCCCGTTTTTCGATGTCCCGAAGCCGTATCGGGCTCGCATTCCTTCTCCCCTCGGGAGAAGGTGCCCGGCAGGGCGGATGAGGGCGCCACCTCGCACGTTACGTAGACTGTCATGCCGGAGCGGTTGGACTTCGACGACGGCTGCGAAGACCCTCCACGCACGCCCTCATCCGCCTTCGGCACCTTCTCCCGAGGGGAGAAGGGAGCAGCGTTCGACAAAGGTCGGATTCGCGCCGGGTTCCGCCGCAGTACGCTTGGCATCCAGCTGTCTGCGAGCCGTGCCATGCGTTACGAAGACTTCTATCGCGCGTCCATCGACACGCCCGAGGCGTTCTGGGCCGACCAGGCGAAGGCCATCGACTGGCACCGCCAACCCGACACCATCCTCGACGATTCCAATCCGCCGTTCCGCCGCTGGTTCGTCGGCGGCGAGACCAACCTCTGCCACAACGCGGTCGACCGTCACCTGGCCGAACGCGCAGACCAGCTCGCGCTGGTGGCCATCTCCAGCGAAACCGGCCTCACGCGCGAGATCAGCTACCGCGAGCTGCATCGCGAGGTGAACACCTTCGCCGCGATCCTGCGCAGCCTCGACGTGGAGCGGGGCGATCGCGTGGTGATCTACATGCCGAACGTGGCCGAAGCGGTGTTCGCGATGCTGGCCTGCGCACGCATCGGCGCGGTGCACTCGGTGGTGTTCGGCGGGTTCGCCGCGCACAACCTCGCGTTGCGCATCGACGATGCGAGGCCGAAGCTGCTGATCGCCGCCGACGCCGGCAAGCGCGGCGGCAAGGTGATCCCGTACCAGCCGCTGATCGACGATGCCTGCAGACAGGCGCAGCATCCGCCGCCGCGCGTGCTGATCGTCGACCGCGGGCTGGATACCAACCGCCGCAGCGTTCCGGGCCGCGACCTCGACTACGCCACGCTGCGTGCGCAGCACGACGGCACGCAGGTGCCGGTGCAGTGGCTCGAATCGAACGAACCGAGCTACCTGCTCTACACCTCCGGCACCACCGGCAAGCCCAAGGGCGTGCAGCGCGACGTGGGCGGCTACGCGGTGGCGATGGCGCTGTCGATGTGGGCCATCTACGACGTGCGCGCCGGGCAGGTGATGTTCTCGACATCGGATGTCGGCTGGGCCGTCGGCCACTCGTACAACGTCTACGGTCCGTTGATCGCCGGCGCCACGTCGATCCTCTACGAGGGACTGCCGACGAACCCCGATCCCGGCATCTGGTGGCAGATCTGCGCGAAGTACGGCGTGCGCACCATGTTCTCCTCGCCCACCGGCATCCGCGTGCTGAAGAAGCAGGAGGCATCGTGGCTCACCAGGCACGATCTTTCCGCGCTGCAGTGGCTGTTCCTTGCCGGCGAACCGCTGGACGAGCCGACCGCGACGTGGATCAGCCAGGGCTTGCGCAAGCCCGTCATCGACAACTACTGGCAGACCGAAACCGGCTGGCCGGTGCTCACACTGATGCCCGGGCTCGACCTGAAACCGGTGAAATTCGGCTCGCCCGGCCTGCCGAGCCCCGGCTACAACACGCGCGTGATCGACGAGGCCACCGGCGCGGACGCGAAACCCGGCGAGAAGGGCGTGCTCGTCATCGTGCCGCCGTTGCCGCCGGGATGCATGAGCACGGTGTACAACGACGACCGGCGCTTCGTCGCGAGTTATTTCAGCCACTTCAGGCAGCTGCTGTACAGCTCGCTCGACTGGGCGGTGCGCGATGCGGACGGCTACACCTTCATCCTCGGTCGCACCGACGACGTGATCAACGTGGCCGGCCATCGCCTGGGCACGCGCGAGATCGAGGAATCGGTCTCGACGCATCCGGCGGTGGCGGAGGCGGCCGTGGTCGGCGTCCACGACGAACTCAAGGGCCAGGTGCCGATCGTCTTCGCGACACTGAAGCACGCCGGCGCGGACACGGCGCCCGCACTGGCGATGGCGATGCAGCAACGCGTGGTCGACCTGCTCGGCGGCGTGGCGCGGCCGGCACGGGTCTACATCGTCGGCGCGTTGCCGAAGACACGCTCGGGCAAGCTGCTGCGGCGCTCGCTGCAGGCGCTGGCGGAGGCGCGCGACCCGGGCGATCTGTCGACGCTGGACGATCCGAACGCGCTGGAGGAGATCACCCGCATCCTGACGCGCGGACCGGACGCGGGCGCCTGAGCGCGGCAGGTCGCGGGTCTGCGCTGCATTTTCATCGCAAAAAAACGCGCCCGGCATGCGGGCGCGTTCGTGGTTCCGGTCCGTCGCCCCGCGAAGGGGACGCGGACGCGGTTGCAGGTCAGAACCGCGTCGTGCCCTGGCGGCGCTGGCCGCCGTTGCCGCCGCGGCCGGACGACGCGCCCCGCCCGGCAGGCGCGGCGCCACGTCCGCCGGCGTTTGCATTCGGCGTGCGCGGACGGTGCGCGGCCGCGCCCGGCCGCTGCGCCGGCCGGCCGGACGGACGCGCATTCGCCGGGCGACGCGCCGCCGCCAGCGAGCCGTTCATCTGCAGCGGACGCGACGGCTCGAAACCCGCCACCGGCGCCAGCGAGATGTCGGCGTTGAGCAGCTTCTGGATGTCGCGCAGCAGCGGACCTTCTTCCGGCGACACCAGCGAGATCGCCTCGCCCGTGCTGCCGTTGCGGCCGGTGCGGCCGATGCGGTGCACGTAGTCTTCCGCAATCGTCGGCAGGTCGTAGTTGATCACGACCGGCAGCTGATCGATGTCGATGCCGCGCGCGGCGATGTCGGTGGCGACGAGCACGGTGCACTTGCCGCTCTTGAACTCGCTCAGCGCCTTGGTGCGCGCACCCTGCGACTTGTTGCCGTGGATCGCGGCGGCCTTCATGCCGGCGGCTTCGAGCTGCTCGGCCAGGCGGTTCGCGCCGTGCTTGGTGCGGGTGAAGACCAGCGTCTGTCGGCGGCTGTCCTGCGCCATCAGGTGCAGCAGCAGGTCCTTCTTGCGCCCGGCGTCGACCGGGTGCGCGCGGTGTTCGATCGTCGCGACCACGGTGTTCTTCGGCGTCACCTGCACTTCGACCGGATTGCGCATGAACTGCTGCGCGAGCTGCTTGATCGGCTCGGCGAACGTGGCCGAGAACAGCAGGGTCTGGCGGTTCTGCTTCGGCAGGGTGGTGATGATGCGCTTCATTGCGGGCAGGAAGCCCATGTCGAGCATGCGGTCGGCTTCGTCGAGCACGAGGATCTCGATCTTCGACAGGTCGACCGAGCGGCGCTCCATGTGGTCGATGAGGCGACCGGGCGTGGCGACGAGGATGTCGAGGCCGCGACGCAGGGCGTCGAGCTGCGGGTTCATGCCGGCGCCGCCGTAGATGGCCGCGCTCTGCAAACGCACATGCTTGCCGTAGTCGCGCACGGATTCGTGCACCTGCAGCGCGAGCTCGCGGGTGGGGGTGAGGACGAGGGCGCGCGGCGCGCGCGCGCCGCGGCGCGGTTCGCCCTGCGCGAGGCGATGCAGCAGCGGCAGCGAGAACGCGGCGGTCTTGCCGGTGCCGGTCTGCGCGCCGGCGAGCATGTCGCGGCCTTCGAGCGCGAACGGAATGGCTTGCTCCTGGATCGGCGTGGGCGTGGTGTAGCCCAGTTCGGCCAAGGCGCGGACGAGCCCGGGCGCGAGCCCGAGGGATTCGAAAGACATGGAAGCTCCAGAGTCTGATAACCCGGAGCGTTCCCGAAAACCGCGCTGCAGGTCGATGATGAGGTCGGAGCGAGCGAAGATTCGCGCGTTCCGAATCGAAGCAGCGACGGCGTGCGGTGGGGTGCATGGAGAATGCGACCCGAAGGGAATACGCGACGGCCGGTGCAACGAGCCCGCCGATTCTACCCGAAGCCGGACAAAAACGCCATTGCGGCGCGGGTTTGGCGCGACTTCGTCAGCGCCGATTCATGCGCGCTGCGCGGCGCGGCGCGTGCCGGGGCGCGGCGCTCGCGCTAGAGTCGGGCTTCCGCCGTCCGCTGCATCGATGCCATGCCGTCGTACCTCACTGCCGACCAGGTTTCCGCGTTCCATCGCGATGGCGTTCTGTGTCTTCCCGGGTTTGCCAGCCGCAGCGACTGCGAGGGGCTGATGGCACGCGCTGCGCAGCTGGTGGACGCGTTCGAGCCGGCGCGGTTTCCGAGCGTGTTCACCACGGCCGCACGCACGCCAAGCCGCGATGCGTATTTTCTCGGCTCCGGCGCGGACATCCGGTTTTTCCTCGAACCCGAAGCGATCGGTCGCGATGGCGGGCTCACGTGTCCGAAGCACGAGGCGATCAACAAGATCGGCCACGGCCTGCACGATCGCGATCCGGTGTTCGACCGCTTCTCGCGCGATGGCCGGCTGGCCGCGCTCGTCGACGATCTCGGCCTCGCGCAGCCGACGCTGATCCAGTCGATGTACCTGTTCAAGTCCCCGCGCATCGGTGGCGAGGTGGCCTGCCATCAGGATGCGACGTTTCTCGCTACCGAACCGGACACGGTGATCGGCCTGTGGTTCGCGCTGCAGGACGCCACGCGCGAGAACGGCTGCATGTGGGCGCTGCCGGGCGCGCACCGCGACGGGCTGCGCGCGCGCTTCGTGCGCACCGGGGACGCCACCACGCAGATGCGCGTGCTCGATCCGACCCCGTACCCGCTGTTCGATCCGCACCGCGCCGACGATGGCCCGTACGTGCCGCTGGAGGCCGCGCAGGGCACGCTCGTGGTGCTGCACGGGCTGCTGCCGCACCTGTCCGGCGCGAACCGCTCGCCGCGCTCGCGCCACGCCTATGCGGTGCACGTGCTCGACGGCAGCGTGCCGTACGCGGCCGACAACTGGCTGCAGCGGCCGCCCGAGGATCCGGCGCGCGGCTTCTGAGACTGGCGATGGTGCCTTGCGCATCGCGTGTGCGATGCTTCGGCGATATCGCCCCCGGACTCCGCAGGACCGTACCGATGCCAGCCTCGATCTTCCAGACGCGGTGCGCCGCATGAGCGTGCCGTCGCCGTCGATCCTCGCCGAACACCGCGCCGACGTGCCGCCCGTGCGCCGACGCGAGGTGCTGGCGTGGGCCTTCTTCGACTTCGCCAATTCCGGCTACACCACGGTAGTCATCACGGCGGTGTTCAACGCGTTCTTCGTCGGCGTCATCGCCGGCGATGCGAGCTGGGCGACGTTCGCGTGGACGCTGGCGCTGTCGGCCTCGTACGCGCTGAACATGCTGACCGGCCCGCTGCTCGGCGCGTACGCGGACCTGCGCGCGCGCAAGCGCGAACTGCTGGTGATCAGCACCGCACTGTGCATGCTCGGCACCGCGGCGCTGTGGTTGTGCGGGCCCGGCGACGTGGCGCTGGCGCTGACCATCATCGTCATCGGCAACTTCGCCTTCGGCATGGGCGAGAACCTCATCGCCGCGTTCCTGCCCGAATTGGTGAAGCCCGAGGCGATGGGCAAGGTGTCGGGCTGGGGTTGGGGCCTGGGCTACGTCGGCGGGTTGATCACGCTGGCGCTGTGCCTGTGGTGGATCCTGCGCGGCGACCGTCCCGCCGCCGAGACCGTGCCCACCACGATGCTGATCACCGCCGCCATCTTCGCCCTGGCGGTGCTGCCGACGATGTTCCTGCTGCGCGAGCGCGCGCGGCCGCAACCGGTCTCGAACGCGCAGGTGTGGGCGCTCGCGAAGTCGCGCGTGCTCGATGCACTGCGCGGCGGCCACGGTCTGCTCGATCTGCGCCGGTTCCTGTGGTGCATCGTGAGCTACCAGGCCGGAGTACAGACGGTCATCGCGCTTGCGGCCATCTACACCCAGCAGGCGCTCGGCTTCAGCACGGCGCAGAGCATCCAGCTGATCATGGTGGTGAACATCACCGCCGCGCTCGGCGCGTTCGTGTTCGGTTTCCTGCAGGACCGCTTCGGCCACCGGCCGATGCTGGCGGTGACGCTGCTCGGCTGGCTGCTCGCGATCGGCCTGCTGTACGCCTCCACCACCAACACGATGGTGTGGATCGCCGCGAACGTGGCCGGGCTGTGCCTGGGCGCATCGCAGTCGGCCGGGCGTGCGCTGGTCGGTTACCTGTGCCCGCCGGAACGCGAGGCCGAGATCTTCGGGCTGTGGGGACTGGCGGTGAAATTCGCCTCGATCCTCGGCCCGCTCAGCTACGGCGTGGTAAACCTGCTGACCACGGGCAACCATCGGCTGTCGATCGCGGTGACGGCGGTGTTCTTCGTCGTCGGGCTGCTGTTGCTGCTGCGGGTGGACGTGGCACGCGGGCATCGGGCAGCGCACACGGTGGCCGCACATCCGGAAGCGCCCTGATCGCGGTATCGAACGCGATTGCCGAAAGACCGAACGAAGCTTCCTTCTCCCATTGGGAGAAGGTGCCGGCAGGCGGATGAGGGCGAGTCACGTCAGCAGTCGCGAACCTGCACGCGTACCGTCTGTGATTCTGGCCCGATCGATGATCGACACCGGGCAGGCAGTTGCCTCCGAGGCCGCGAGCAATCGTGCAAGGTGGCGCCCTCATCCGCCTGCCGGCACCTTCTCCCGGTGGGAGAAGGACGCGATCCGGTGCGTTCCGGCAAGGACGCGATCCGGTGCGTTTCGGCGAGGGCGACGGTACGTTCGATTACCGAGAAAAGCACAGATCAACGCAACACACGCTTCGCGTAAAGATAGTTGTCCTTCCAGTACGCCCCGCCGAGCGCATCGAGCCGCACCGTGCCGCCCGTGGTCGGCGCATGCACGAAGCGGCCTTCGCCGACGTAGATGCCGATGTGGTTGACGCCGCCGCGGCCGAAGAACACGAGGTCGCCGGGCGCCAGCCTGTCGCGTTTCACCGTCGGCGCATCGACGGCCGCGATGTCGCGCGAGCTGCGCGGCAGCATCAGGCCCGCGGCCTCGCGGTAGACGAAGCCGACCAGGCCGCTGCAGTCGAACCCGCTCTCCGGGGTGTTGCCGCCGTAGCGGTACGGCGTTCCGACCAGGCCAAGCGCGCGGAACAGCACATCGTTGGCGCGGATCGACACGGGCAGGTCCGGCTCCCGCGCCGTGCGGGTCGGCGTGCCGCCCCCGCAGGCGCCCAGCAGCAGCGTGGCGGACAGCAGCAGGGCGAGGCGGGCACGGTTCGGGCGCGATGCGTTCATGCCGCCACGGTCCGGCACGGCGCCGGCCGCTGTCAAATCGCCGCCGCGGTTCGCCGCCGATGGCGGCCATGGATGCCGCTGCGGGGCCGACCGGCTATGCTGCGCACCCTTTCGCGGCCTGCGCACTCCGATGAACATCGAAAAGAACAGCGTTGTCTCCTTCCACTACACCGTGTCCGACGCCGACGGCGGCCGCATCGAATCCTCGCACGGGCAGGAACCGCTGGTGATCCTGCACGGTGCGGGCAACATCATCCCGGGCCTCGAAGCCGCGCTGACAGGCAAATCGGCCGGCGACAGGGTCGATGCCGTCATCCGCCCCGAAGACGCCTACGGCGAGCGGCGCGAGGATTTCGTGCAGCGCGTGCCGAAAAAATACTTCAAGCAAACGCGCCTGGAACCCGGCATGACGGTCGGCATCCAGACCGGCCAGGGCCCGCGCATGGTGACCGTGCTCAAGGTCGGCATGTCCGTGGTGGACGTGGATCTCAATCATCCGATGGCGGGCAAGACGCTGAAGTTCGAGATCGAGATCCTCGACGTGCGCGCCGCCACCGACGAAGAGATCGCGCACGGCCACGTGCACGGGCCGGGCGGACACCACCACTGAGTTGCGCGGAACGCGCGCCGCGGACGTGGTCCGGCGCGCACCGCTGATCCGGAAATGAAACGGGGCGCGGCGATCATCGCCGCGCCCCGTTTGTCTTGCGGCACCGGACGGTGGATCAGTCCTCGAAACCGTCGCTGAAGATGCCGATGGTCAGCAGGATGTCGGTGTCCGTGTCGGTGTTGTTGCCGGTGTCCGGGTCCGGCAGGCCGGCCGGGGAGGTGATCTCGGCGCTGGCCGTGGTCGGATCCTGGACGACGCTCAGGTCGACCGTCGCGGTGATCTCGTATTCCAGGCTCGCGCCCGGATCGAGCGTGACGAGGGCGAGGATGTCGCCGCTGCCGGACGCCGCCGGGCAGACGGCGCCGACGCCGGTGCAGGTCCATTCCACGTCGACGAGGTTGTCGGAAAGCGTGGTGCTCAGGCCGGCGTCGGTGGCCGTGTTCGGACCGTTGTTGGTCGCGATCAGCTGATACACCACCGTGTCGCCGTCGAGCACACCGCTCACGCCGTCGTCGATGCTGACCGCAAGATCCGCCGCGTCGAGCAGCGTGGTTTCCGCCACGGCCTCGTCGTTGGTCGGGTTCGAGTCGCTGCTGGATGTGACGACCGTGGCGATTGCGGAGAAATCGTCGACCACGGTGCTGTCGATGCCGGTCACGACTTCGATCGCGAGCGACTCGGCCGCGCCGAGCAGCGCAACGCTGCATTCGATCGTGCCGGTTTCGCCGACAGCCGGCGTGGTGCAGGTGAAGGCCGGATCGGCGTCGATCGAGGTGAACGTCACGCCCGTGGACAGAGACAGCGAATACTCGACGTCGAGCGCGTCGAGCGGGCCGGCGTTGGCGACCGTCGAGGAGTACGTCAGCGGGCCGCCGGCCAGCGCCGGTTCCGGCGTCGCGTCGAGCGTCACCGACACGTCGGTGGCGGCCACGTTGCAGACCGGAGCGCTGAGGATTTCCACATCTTCGATGAAGAAGTTGGAGACGGTTGCTCCGTCCACGTTGCCGAGCGTTTCGCTTTCGAAGCGCACGGTGTGGGCTGCATCGTCCGCGTAGGCCGAGATGTCGACCACGACCTCGGAATAGCCCACGGTGCCGCAGGCCGCGCCGAGCGCATCGGCACGCCACACTTCGTCGCCGTCGATCGTCAGGCGGACGAAGTCGGCCGCGCCGTTGCCGGCGTCGCAGTTGGCGGATTCGAACCAGAACGCCATCTCGGTGACGCCCGACTGGATCGTGACGGACTGTTCCATCGAGGCGGTCTCCGCCCCATCGGCAAAGCCGCCGAACCAGGTCCAGAAATCGCCCGTGCGGGGCCCGGTGCCGCCGCCCACGCCGCAGTTGGCGACGTCGCAGATCGGGGTGCCGAAGGTCGCCGACGTCTGCGTCCAGGTGTTGTCGACGAGACTGGTCTCGAAGCTCGGATCTCCGACGACGTTGCCGCCGCCGTTGCTGACGGTGGAGCTGTTGTTGCTGGTGGTGAAGTCGGACTCGGCGCCGTCGATGGTGGCGGTGTTGGTGATGCCGACGCAGGATTCGGCCACCGGATCGACCGTGATCGTGCACTCGGCCACGTCGCCGAGCGCCATGTCGCCGATGCTCCATGTGACCGTATTGCCCACGAGCGTGGTGGGGCAGCTGCTGTCGACGAATGTCACTTCGGCCGGCAACACATCGGTGACGATGACCTCTGTGGCAGGCTCGGGGCCGGCATTGGCGGCACTGAGCACGTAGGTGAACGGCGAATTGGCATTGACGCCGCCCGGTGCGGTCTTGACGATCGACAGGTCGGCCGCGACGAGCCCTTCCAGCGTGATCGCACCCGGGCCGTCGATGGTGTTGGAGAAGGGGCCTGCCTCGCCGTTCTCGAACGCGGTGGTCACCACGATGTACGTGGTGCCCGCCGTCAGCGCGGCGCCCGCGATCTCGGAGAAGCCGATCCCCGAGCTGTCGTCGTTGCCGATAATGCAGTTGGTCAGCGGCGCAAGCGGATCGAAGGCGTCTTCGTAGAGGAAGATGAATCCGTCGAAGCCGGTCTGTTCGCTGGTGATGGTGTACGCACCGTCGGTGTCGACGGAAAACGGCTGCAGGCTGTATCCCATCGGTCCCAGACCCGTGGCGCCGGTGCAGTCGGCGAACGGTCGGGTGTATTCGGGCGCGCCGGTGAGGTCGCCGGGATAGTTCACCGTCGCCTTGGCGACCGACAGTGCGCGTTTGCCGCCGGAATGCTCCTTCAACGCGTATTCATGCGCGCGTGCTTCGGCACGCAGGTCCTGTCGTGCGTTGGAATCGGACGGCGTGGCGTGCACGGCGGTGGCCGCGCACAGGGACAGTGCGATGCAGGCTAAACGGTTCATGAAAACCCCTCTCGACGATGGATGCGGCGATGGAAGTGGGATGCCACCGGGGTCGGTGTCGAGGGCGGTTGCCATGTGCCCCCGCATTCAGCGGGAATTCCCGGTTGGTCGGAACGTATCTAGCGTGTTGTTGCGGCCTTTGCAACTATGCGATGCGCATGCTCTCGGGCAGTCTGCTTGGCGCTCCCGGCCCGTTGCGCACGTTAAGATGCCGCGATGCCACCCCGCGACGATGTCCTGATCCTCGGTGCCGGCGTCATCGGCCTGTTCTGTGCGCTCGAACTGCTGCGTTCCGGCCGCCAGGTGACGGTGCTGGACCGAGGGGCGGTCGGGGCGGGCGCTTCGCACGGCAACTGCGGCACCATCACGCCGAGCCATGCCAATCCGCTCGCGATGCCCGGGGTGATCGGCAAGGCGCTGGGCTGGATGCTGCAGGCCGATGCGCCGTTCTACGTCAAGCCGCGCATCGATCCGGCCCTGTGGCGCTGGCTGCTGCGCTTCGCGCGGCGTTGCAATGCACGCGACTATGCGGCCGGGCTCGCGCGCAAGGGCGCCTGGCTCAAGGCGTCGCGCGTGCTGCTGGCGCAGACGATCGCCGAGGAGGGCCTGGCCTGCGAGTTCGACGCATCGGGCCTGCTGTACGTCTACCGCGACGCCGCCAGCCTCCCGGCTGCGCACGCGCTCGCCGCCGACCTGGGCGGCCTCGGCATCGAGGCGGTGCCGCTCGACGGGCCGGCGCTGGCACGCGAGGAGCCGGCGCTGCGTCCGGGCATGGCCGGCGGCCTGCTGTTTCCCGGGGACGCGGTGCTGCGCCCGGACCGGCTCGTGAGCGAACTTGCGCGGCGCGTGCGGGAACTGGGCGGGCGCATCGAGGAACACAGCGAGGTCGTCGGCTTCGTGCGCGACCGCGCGGGAAACATCGCATCGGTCGCCACCTCGACCGGGGCGCGGACGGCGCGCGATGTCGTGCTCGCGTTGGGCGCATGGTCGCCGACGCTGGCGCGCGGCCTCGGCCTGCGTCTGCCGGTGCAGCCTGGCAAGGGGTATTCGATCACCTACTCGCGCCCGGCGCTGGCGCCGCGGCGTCCGCTCGTGCTGCGCGAACGCAGTGTCTGCGTCACGGCCTGGAGCAGCGGATTCCGCCTTGGCAGCACGATGGAGTTCTCCGGTTACGACAGTTCGCTCAACCGCGTGCGGCTCGATGCGCTCGTGCGCGGCGCGGGCGAGTACCTGCGCGAACCGGTGGGACCGCAGCTGCAGGAGGAATGGTACGGCTGGCGCCCGATGACCTGGGACGATCTGCCGATCGTCGGCCGCGCGCCCGGCCTGCCCAACCTCATGCTTGCCACGGGCCACGGCATGATGGGCGTGAGCATGTCCGCGATCACCGCGCGTCTGGTCGGCGACCTGCTGCTGCGACGCGAGCCCGTCATCGACCCGTCCACCTGCGCTCCGGAGCGTTTTGCATGAGCGATGCTTTCGATCTGATCGTGCTCGGCGGCGGCTCGGGCGGCATCGCCGGTGCGATCCGCGCCGCGCGCCACGGCGCCCGTGTCGCGATGCTCGAGCCGGGCAATCTGGGCGGCACCTGCGTGCACGTGGGCTGCGTGCCGAAGAAGATCATGTGGCTGGCGGCGGACATCGCGCAGACGCTGGCCTATGCGCGCACGTACGGATTCGCCGTGCCGGACGCGGTGCCGCTCGACTGGTCGGCGCTCGTCGCGCGGCGGCAGGGCTACATCGACAACGCACGCAATGCGTACCTGCGCCGCTGCCACGAGCTCGGCATCGAACTGGTGCCCGAGTACGGGCGCTTCGACGGGCCCGGACGCATCGTTGCCGGCACGCGCACGCTCACGGCGCCGCACGTGCTCATCGCCACCGGCGGGCACAGCGTGCTGCCCGCGCTGCCGGGGGCGGCGCTGGGCATCGATTCGAACGGATTCTTCGCGTTGCGCGCCGCGCCGCGCCGCGTGGCGATCGTCGGCGGCGGCTACATCGGCGTCGAACTTGCCGGCGTGCTGCGCGGGCTGGGCAGCACGGTCGACCTGTTCGTGCGCGGCCAGCGCGCGCTGCCGTCGTTCGATGCCGAGCTCGGCACGCACCTGGCGGACTCGATGCGGGCCCAGGGCATCGGCCTGCACGTGGCGAGCGAGGTGCGTGCCGTCGAGCGCGACGGCGATGGCGTGCGTCTGCAGTTTTCCGACGACCGCGCCGCGCACCGCGCCGACGTGCTGCTGTGGGCCATCGGCCGCGCGCCGTCCGCCGGCGCGCTCGGACTCGATCGCGTCGGCGTGCGACGCAGCGACTCCGGCCACATCGTCGTCGACGCCCTGCAGGCCACGAACGTGCCCGGCATCCACGCGGTCGGCGACGTCACCACGCAGCCTGCGCTGACACCCGCCGCCACGGCCACGGCGCGCGGACTCGCGGATCGATTGTTCGGCACCGCACCCGGTTTCGTGCTCGATCCGGACCAGGTGCCGACCGTGGTGTTCTCTCATCCGCCGACGGCGAGCGTGGGCCTGTCGGAAGACGATGCCTGCGCGCGCTTCGGCCGCGGCGCCGTGCACGCGCATCGCCGCAGTTTCCGTCCGATGCGCGGCGCCATCGGCGGCGACGAGGCGCGCACGTTCCTCAAGCTCGTGTGCGTCGGCGACGACGAGCGCGTGCTCGGCGTGCACATGCACGGCGCGCAAGTGGACGAAATGCTGCAGGGCTTCGCGGTGGCGCTGCGCGCCGGTGCGCGCAAGGCCGATTTCGACGCCACGCTTGCGATCCATCCCACCGCCGCGGAAGAATTGGTGCTGATGCACTGAGCCGTGCGCGTTACGATGGCGGCATGGACATCTACGACCTGCACCGCGGCACCGCGCCGCTGCTGATCAGCCTGCCGCACGACGGCAGCAGGCTCCCGGACGCGCTGCTGCCGCGCCTTGTCGACAGTGCGCGGCGCGCGCCCGATACCGACTGGCACGTGTCGCGGCTCTACGACGTCGCCCGCGCGCTCGGCGCGTCGATCCTGCGGCCGCTGCATTCGCGCTACGTGGTCGACCTCAACCGCCCGCCCGACGACGTGTCGCTGTATCCGGGCCAGAACACCACCGGCCTGTGCCCGATCGTGCAGTTCAGCGGCGAGGCGATCTATCGCGACGGACAACTGCCGTCGGCGGACGAAATCGCGCAACGCGTCGATGCTTACTGGCGCCCGTATCACGTGGCGCTCGCCGACGAGATCGATCGTCTGCACGCGACGCATGGCCGCGTGCTGCTGTGGGAAGGACACTCGATCCGCAGTGTGGTGCCGTTCCTGTTCGAGGGCCGCCTGCCGGACCTCAACCTCGGCACCGCGGGCGGCGCAAGTTGCCTGCCGGACACGCAGGCCCGGCTCGAAGCGGTGATGGCGTCGTATCCGCAGTACACGCATGTCAGCAACGGACGCTTCAAGGGCGGCTACATCACGCGCCACTACGCGTCGCCGGCGCGTGGCGTCGAAGCCGTGCAGCTGGAGCTGGCGCAGTGCAACTACATGGACGAGGACAGCTTCGAGTACGTGCCGGAGCGCGCCGAGCGCCTGCAGGTGGTGTTGCGGGAGATGCTGGAGGAGGGTTTGCGGTAGGGTGCGCGGAGGTGTCCTTCGAGCACCCCCTTCCGCCTGCCGGCACCTTCCCCCGCTGCGCGGGAGAAGGGATGCTCCGATCAGCGCCGCGAGGGAGCCGGGCGCGCTGCCCTTGCCCTATATGCAACGAAGAACCCTTCTCCCGCGCAGCGGGGGAAGGTGCCGGCAGGCGGAAGGGGGCCGAATCGGCGACCGTGCCCAACAACATCGCAACCGGCGCTGTTCCTGCACCGTGCCCCCGCCGATCAGATCTCCAGCGTCGCCAGATCGCCCTTCGTCTCCAGCCACGTCTTGCGATCCCCGGCGCGCTTCTTCGACAGCAGCATGTCGATCAGCATCGACGTCGTCACCCCGTCTTCCACCGTGAGTTGCACCAGTCGGCGCGTGTCCGGATGCACGGTGGATTCGCGCAGCTGCGCCGGATTCATTTCGCCCAGGCCCTTGAAGCGGGTCACGTTGACCGCGCCCTTGATCTTCTCGCGTTCGATGCGGTCGAGCAGGATGCGTTTTTCCTCCTCGTCCAGCGCGTAGAACACCTGCTTGCCGACGTCGACGCGGAACAGCGGCGGCATCGCGACGAACACGTGGCCCGCATCCACCAGTGCCGGGAAATGTTTCAGGAACAGCGCCGACAGCAGCGTGGCGATGTGCAGTCCGTCCGAATCGGCGTCGGCGAGGATGATCACCTTGCCGTAGCGCAGGCCGTCGATGTTGCGCGTGCCCGGATCGCAGCCGATCGCCACGGCCAGGTCATGCACTTCCTGCGACGCCAGCACGCCCGAGCTTTCCACTTCCCACGTGTTGAGGATCTTGCCGCGCAGCGGCAGGATGGCCTGGAACTCCTTGTCGCGCGCCTGCTTGGCGCTGCCGCCGGCGGAGTCGCCTTCGACCAGGAACAGCTCGGTGCGCGACAGGTCCTGCGACGAGCAGTCCGCGAGTTTGCCGGGCAAGGCCGGACCCTGCGTGATCTTCTTGCGCACGATCTGCTTTTCGGTCTTCAGGCGCGCCGAGGCGCGCTCGATCGCCAGCATCGCGATCTTTTCGCCCAGCTCCACGTGCGTGTTGAGCCACAGCGAGAACGCGTCGTGCACGGTGTTCTCGATGAAGGCGGCCGCCTGGCGCGACGAGAGTCGCTCCTTGGTCTGGCCGGAGAACTGCGGGTCGGTGAGCTTGGCGCTCAGCACGAAGCTCAGGCGATCCCACACGTCTTCCGGCGCCAGCTTCACGCCGCGCGGCAGCAGGTTGCGGAACTCGCAGAATTCGCGCAGCGAACTCGTCAGGCCCGAGCGCAGGCCATTGACGTGGGTGCCGCCCTGCGCGGTGGGAATGAGGTTGACGTAGCTTTCCTGCACCAGCTCGATGCCGGGATTCGCATCGCTCGTCGGCAGCCAGCACAGCGCCCAGTCGGCCGCTTCGCCTTCCTTCGCGAACTTGCCCAGGAACAGATCCGGCGGCAGGTAGTCGCGGTCGGCCAGCATGGTGCGCAGGTAGTCGCGCAGGCCGTCTTCGTAGTACCACTCCATGCGTTCGGCCGTGGCCTCGTCGTAGAGCGATACCTTGAGTCCGGGACACAGCACGGCCTTGGCGCGGAGGATGTGCTTCAACGCGCGCACGCTGAATTTCGGCGTGTCGAAGTACTTCGGGTCGGGCCAGAAGCGCACCCGCGTGCCGGTGTTGCGCTTGCCCACCGTGCCGACGGTGCGCAGCGTCTGCTCGGTGAAGCCGTCGCGGAACGCCATGTGGTATTCGTTGCCGTCGCGGCGGATGTAGACGTCGGTCTTCGTCGACAGCGCGTTGACCACCGACACGCCGACGCCGTGCAGGCCGCCGGAGAAGGTGTAGTTCTTGTTGTTGAACTTGCCGCCGGCGTGCAGGCGCGTGAGGATCAGTTCGACGCCCGGCACCTTCTCGTCCGGATGGATGTCCACCGGCATGCCGCGGCCGTCGTCGGTGACCTCGCAGCTGCCGTCGGCCCACAGCGTGACCTCGATGCTTTTCGCGTGCCCGGCCAGCGCCTCGTCGACGGAGTTGTCCACGACTTCCTGCGCCAGGTGATTGGGACGCGCGGTGTCGGTGTACATGCCCGGCCGGCGCTTGACCGGTTCAAGGCCGGAGAGGACTTCGATGTCGGCGGCGTTGTAGCGCGAATTCATGCGTTCACGGAGCGGGGAGCCAGCCGGGCATGCTCCCGGGTCGGCGCGGAAAATTCAACTGCGGGCAGCGTCCTCGTCACGGTCGGCGGGCACGCATGTCGGGAAACGGCGCCGTGCCGCGTTTATGCTCTTGCCGGGCAGCGGGCCCGGAGGTGCGGAGCGGGTTCGATGAGCGGAAAACTCGACGTGACGGCCGCGCGCGAGGCCGGCGGCTGCGTGCTGCAGGTGTGGGTGCGCGATCCGGACCTGCACGGCAAACCCGCGCGCGTGGTGGTGAAGCAGCGCGCGCACGTCAAGCGCGGCAGCCCGGTGCACCACGAGATCACGCTGGCCGACCGGTCGCTGCTGCTGGCGCCGGGGCAGAACCGCGTGGCGCTCGGCATCGATCTGGACGATGAGTTCGTCTACGTCGGCGACAAGCTCGACCTGCAGCTCACGGCCACGCTGACCGTGGACGACGGCGTGCTGTTCGACACCAAGGTCGACATCGACCTTTCGACACTGTGCCGCCTGCCACCGCGGACCGCGCGCAACGAGGCGGCCAAGTCGGTGCATTCGCCGCCGGACCGCTTCAACTTCATCGCGAACCTGCGCGCGATTCCGGCCGGGGCGCGTGCCAAGGTGCTGTGGTTGCTGATCGTCGGCGTGCCGATCGTCGTCGGAAACCTGCTGCTCGGCACGCGCGACCAGTTCGTGCCCGAGTCGCGCACGTGGTTCTACGACCATTCCGACAGCGACGGTGGATCCGAAAGCCCGCTGATGAAGGCGCTGGTCGGCAGCGGCGCGCTCGGCGCCGGCCTCTGGGCGCTGATCCTCGCGCAGCTGCGACGCTACATGACCTTCGACGCACGCTGTCCACCGGGGCCGGTCCGACGCGACACGCGCTGGCAAGCGGCCGGCATGATCGGTGGCAGCGCGCGCGTGCCGCTGCAGCAGGCGACGTTGCGCGTGGTGGCCTACAACCGCGAACACGGCCAGTACACCAAGCGCGAGAAACGCGGCAAGAGCAGCCGGACGGTGACCAAGAGTTTCGTCAACAACGCCTGCGGGGTGGTGCTGTACGAACGCCTGCTGCCGTTCGTGCCGGCGCAGGTGGATCTGGCCGGCTATCTCGACGGCGAGGTGGAACTGCAGAGGGTGTTCGATGCGCTGTATCCGCCGCGGATGCTCGGCGCAAATCATGGCTTGTCGCTGCAGTTCGAGGTGCAGTTGCTGCATCCGGAGTACGTGGACCAAGAGGTGATCCTGGCGGCGGTGGAGGTCGATGCGGAGGAGTTCTATCGGCGGTGATCTGGGGGTTCGTGGTAATGCCGCGTCCCGGCGGCGGTGCTGATGCGGAGGTGGTGGTATCGCCGAATGCCCCCTTCCGCCTGCCGGCACCTTCCCCCGCAAGCGGGAGAAGGGAGGTTTCGATGGACGTGGCAGACAGCGTCCAAGGTGCTGCCATGGCGATGCGTGACAACGGAGAAATCCTTCTCCCGCGTAGCGGGGGAAGGTGCCGGCAGGCGGAAGGGGGGAAGGACCGCCGCAATCCACCACCAAAACGAAAAGAGGCGGCGCCATCCGCGCCGCCTCCCATGTCATCGAAGCCGGACGGCATGCCGTCCGCATTCGCCCGATCAGTCGTCGTGTTCGATGTCGCTGTGCAGGATGCGGCCGTCGATGCCGCTGATGCGCAGCTCCACGCGCTGCCCCTGCGCGTCGCGCGCTTCGGCTTCCCACAGGGCGCCGTCGCGGTCCAGGTCCGAGACCTCGGTGTAGCCGGCAGCGGCCAACGCGTCGGTCACGCCGCGCACGTCGAGCACGGTGCGGCCGTCGCGGGCGTCGAACACTTCGCCGGTCGCGGGATCGACCGCGATGTCGCCCCAGCGACCGTCGGCGCGGCGCACGTCGGCCTCCCACAGGCCGCTGTCGAATTCGACGTCGCGGATTTCGGCGTAACCGGCCGCACGCAGCTTGGCCTCGACATCGGCGGCGCCACCGATCTGCTGCGCGAACGCAGTGGCGGCAACGAGGGCAAGCGGGGCGAGGGCGAAGGGAAGATACTTGTTCATGGCAGGTCTCCTTGGGTCGATGGATCGATTGGGTCCGTGTCGGACGCTGCGCAGTTTCCCGATTTGTCCTAACTTGCCGGTGAGCGAATCGTTCACGACGGGTTTAGTCCGCCGCGCCACCCTGTCCGTATGTACCCCCATCGTTTCCGCCTCGCCGTGCTCTGCGCGCTCTGCCTGCCGCCGACGCTGCCGGCGCAGCCTGCCGAGCGCGACGACACCGTGCGTACCGAGCGTGATCACGAGCGCGCGCGTCAGGCCCGCGCGAGCGGTGCATACATGCCGTTGCAGTCGATCCTCGACGATGCGCAGCGGCGCGAGCCGGGCCGCGTCGTCGACGTGGAGCTCGACGAGGACGACGACGAATACGAGATCGAGATCCTGCGTGCCGACGGCGCCGTGGTGGAACTCGACTACGATGCGCGCACCGGCGACCTGCGCGACCGCGAGATCGAGGACGACGACTGATGCGCGTGCTGCTGGCCGAAGACGACGCCGCGTTGTCCGAACTGATCGCCAACGCGCTCGTGGACGCGGGGTTTGCCGTGGACCGCAGCGCCGACGGCGTCGAGGCCGAATACCTCGGGCAGACCGAAACCTACGATCTGGCCGTGCTCGATCTGGGCCTGCCCGGCATGGACGGCCTGAGCGTGCTCGGACGCTGGCGCGACAACGGCCAGCGCTTTCCGGTGCTGGTGCTCACCGCGCGCTCGCGCTGGCACGACAAACTCGCCGGCTTCAACGCCGGTGCCGACGACTACCTCACCAAGCCGTTTCTCGTCGAAGAACTCATCGTGCGCGTGCGCGCGCTGATCCGCCGCAGCGCCGGCCACGCAACCCCGGTGCTGCGTTGCGGCCCGCTCGAGTTCGACGTCAACGCGATGCGTTTCTCGGTCGACGGCGCGCCGCTCAACCTCACCACGCAGGAGCAGCGCATCCTGAGCTATTTCATGCACCACCAGGACAGGCCGATCAGCCGCGCCCAGCTCGGCGAGCACGTGTACGAAGGCGGCTTCGACCCGGATTCGAACGTGCTCGACGTGCTCATCGGCCGCATCCGCCGCAAGCTCGGCGTGGCCTTGATCCACACCGTGCGCGGACAGGGCTTCCGCCTCTCGGACCAGGCGTGACGACGTCCGGCTCGCTGCGCGCGCGGCTGCTGCTGGCGGGCGTGGTCGGCGTGCTGTTGGCGGCGCTGGCGTCTGCCGTGCTGCTGGGTGCGGCGTTCGAGCGCTCGGCGCAGCGCGCGTTCGACCGCACGCTCGACGAGGAGCTCGACACCCTGATCGGCCTCGCCGAGGTGGCGCCCGACGGACGCGTGGTGCTGCGGCGCGAGCCCAGCGGTGAACGCTACGACCGCGTCTTTTCGGGTTGGTACTGGACCGTGGGCGAGGGCGCGTCGCGGCGCCATTCGCGCTCGTTCTGGGACAGCGCGGAGCTTGCGGTCGAGGCGGCGCCGGCCGACGGCGGACGCCTGTACGACACCGTCGACGGCCCGCGCGACCAGCGCCTGCGCGTGGTGGAGCAGCGCGTGCGTTTCGATGGCGCGCTGCAGCCGCAGGTGTTCGCCGTGGCCGGCGACCTCGCACCGGTGGCGCGCGAGGTGCGCGAGTTCCGGCTGCTGGCCGCGCTCGCGGTGGCGCTGATCGCCACCATTCTGCTGATCGCGATCGGCCTGCAGGTGCAGTTCGGGCTGCGGCCGTTCCGGCGCCTCGCGCACACGCTGGCACGCATCCGCAACGGCGAGGAGCTGCGGTTTGCCGACGCGCCGCTGCCGCACGAACTGGCGCCGCTCGGCGCGCAGATCGACACCCTGCTCGACGACCACGCCCGCCGCGTGCAGCGCGCGCGCAACGCGGCGCAGGATCTTGCGCATGCACTCAAGACGCCGCTCGCCGTGCTGGCGGCCGAAAGCGAGCGCGCCGGGCCGGAGCTGCCGCGCCGGGTGACGGAAGAGGTGTCGCGCATGCGGGCGGCGGTGGAACGGCATCTTGCCGGCAACCTTGGCGCGGACAGTCGCAAGCGCACGCCGGTGGCGGAGGTGTCGGACGCGTTGCTTGCGTTGATGCGGCGCGTGCATGCGGCGCGTGGTCTCACGTTGATCGCGGATGTGGCGGCGGATGCGGTGTTCGCCGGGAGTGCGGACGATCTGGAGGAAATGCTCGGCAATCTGCTGGACAACGCCTGCAAGTGGGCGCGATCGGAGGTGACGCTGGCGGCGTCGCTGCGCGACGACGGCCTGTGCATCGAAGTGCGAGACGACGGTCCGGGACTGGATGCGGATGCCGCGACGCACGCGCTGCAGCGCGGCGTGCGTCTGGATCAGCGCGCGCCCGGCAGCGGGTTGGGACTGGACATCGTGTCGGGAATCGCGGCGAGTTACGGGGGCACGCTGACGCTGGATCGTGCGCCCTCGGGTGGGGTGTGCGCGCGGCTGGTGTTCGTGTAGCGGGCGTGCCCCCATCCGGCTGCCTCCTCCTTCCCCGCTGCGCGGGAGAAGGAAGCTTCGATGGGGCTTTCGGTGAACACTGACGCCACGTTTCGCGCCGCAACCGGCGTTCGGCAGCAGGCGTCCAGCACGCAGCGGTGCCGAAGACCTTCAGATCCTCGACCCGTCCAACGAAGTTCTCCTCTCCCGCGCAGCGGGGGAGGATGCCGGCAGGCAGGTGGGGGCCAACCCTGCCGAACCATCCACGCATGCACCTTGCACCCCCCCGCCCACGCCCCCACATCCAGGCGATCCCGCCACTGCATGCGCCCGCAAGGAGTCGCCCATGTCCTTCGTCTGCGAAATCCCGAATTTCGGCCGCGATGCCCACGGCTTTCCGAATCCCGCGCTCGATCTGAAGCCCGATGACGCGCGCGCGACAGCCGTCGTTGCCGGTGGCTGTTTCTGGTGCACCGAAGCGGTGTATCGCCAGATCGACGGCGTGCTGTCGGTGGAGCCGGGCTACGCCGGCGGCAGCGCTGCGAGCGCGAACTACGACGCGGTGTGCACCGGCACCACCGGCCATGCCGAAGCCATCCGCATCGTCTACGACACGACGAAGACGAGCTACGGCGAACTGCTGAAATTCTTCTTCGCCGTCGCGCACGATCCCACCCAGCTCAACCGCCAGGGCGCGGACCGCGGCACCCAGTATCGTTCCGCGATCTTCTTCGCCAGCGACGACGAGCGTCGCGTCGCCGCCGCGTACATCGCGCAGCTCGACGCGGCGAAGATCTTCGCAAGCCCCATCGTCACCACGCTCGAACCGCTCGAAACCTTCTACCCGGCCGAGACGTACCATCAGGACTACGCCGCTCGTAATCCGAACCAGCCGTACATCGCCGCGGTGTCCACGCCCAAGGTCGAGAAACTGCGCAGCTATTATCCCGACCGCCTGAAGGACTGAATCCGCCATCCACCGCACGCTGGAGCCGCCATGAGCACTCGTTCGCACACCGGTTACGACATCACCCCGCTCGCGCCCGCGCAGCGCGAGCGCCTCGCCGCGCGGCTGACGCCCGAGCAGCGCCACATCCTGCTCGACCACGGCACCGAGCGCCCGTTCTGCGGCACGCTGCTCGGCAACAAGGACGACGGCGTCTACGTCTGCGCGCTGTGTTCGCTGCCGTTGTTCGGCTCGGACACCAAGTTCGAGTCGGGCACCGGCTGGCCGAGTTTCGACCGCCCGTTCGATCCGCAGCACGTGCGCCAGATCCGCGACACGAGCCACGGCATGATCCGCGTCGAGATCCGCTGCGCGCGCTGCGACGGACACCTCGGCCACGTGTTTCCGGACGGCCCGCCGCCGACGCGCGAGCGTTATTGCCTCAATTCCGAGGCGATGGAATTTGTCCCGCGCGACGCGGTGCCTGCGCCCGATGCGGTGCCCGCAACCGAATGACGCCAGCCTCGGAACCGGCGGCCACCGTCCGCCTCGATCTCTGGCTCTGGGCCGCGCGTTTCTTCAAGACGCGCGCGCTTGCCAAGCAGGCCATCGAAAGCGGTCGCGCGCGCGTGGACGGGCAGGCGTGCAAGGCCTCGCGCGGTGTGCGTATCGGCGACCACCTGCAGATCGAACGCGGCGAGGAACGCTTCGAAATCGCCGTGCTCGCGCTGAGCGGCAAGCGCGGTCCCGCGTCCGCCGCGCAGTTGCTGTACGCCGAATCGGACGAGGCCCGCGCGCGGCGCGAGGCCGCGCGCGCCGAACGCGCGGCGGCACGCGCCGGCTACCAGCCGCCGGCGGGCAAGCCGGACAAGCGTTCGCGCCGGCTGATCCAGGCGCTGGGCGACATCGACGCGCTGTGACGCGCGCCGCCCGCCGGGGCGGCGTGGTGCGGTCAAACCATCGTGATCAGGCCGCCACGGCCTGCCGCGTGTCGATCGCGGCATGCGCGGCCGCGAGCGATGCAGCCTTCTGCTCGGCGCTGATGCCCACGCCTTCGGCACGCACGAATTGCACGTCGCCGATCCCGATCATCGCGAACACCTGGCGCAGGTACGGTTCCTGGAAATCGGCCGCCGCGCCCGGCGTGCCGGCGCCGTAGAAGCCGCCGCGCGCCGACGCCACGATCACGCGTCGCCCGCCCGCCAGGCCTTCCGGGCCGGTGGCGGTGTAGCGGAACGTGCTGCCGGCGATGACGATGCGATCGATCCACGCCTTGAGCTGGCTCGGCACGCTGAAGTTGTACATCGGCGCGCCGATCACGACGACATCGGCGGCGAGGAATTCGTCGAGCACCTCGCCACCGGTGCGCGCGGCGGGCGTGGCGGCGTCGGCAGCCGGGGCCCAGTGCGGCAGCGGATCGGCGGCGAGGTCGCGGCGCACGGTGCGGGAACCCGGATTGTCGCGCCGCAACTGCGCGACGATGGCCGCGGTGAGTTCGCGCGTGACCGAATGGCCGCCGAGCGGGCTGGAATCGAGGTGCAGGATGTTCATGACGATGCCCCATGCAGTGGATGACGGGACCAATCCTGCGGCTGCTACAATGATTCGATAAGATGGCGAAATCTGCACGGATCGTTTCCATGGAGAAACAATGGTTGCCGCGCCTGCGCCCGAGCTGCCGCCCATGCCCGGCGGCCCGCTCGACGATCTGAACGATCTGCGCTTTTTTGCCGCCATCGCCGAGCACGGCGGTTTCTCCGCCGCGGCGCGGGCGCTGGGCCTGCCGAAGTCGCGCCTGAGCAAACGCATCGCGTCGCTCGAAGACCGCCTCGGCGTGCGGCTGCTGCAGCGGACCACGCGCCGCGTGGTGGTGACCGATGTCGGCGAGCGCTTCCTCGTGCATTGCCGCGCCATGCTGGAGGAGGCGAGGGCCGCACAGGACGCCGTCGACGAACTGCGCAGCGAGCCGCGCGGCCTGGTTCGGGTCAGCTGTCCCATCTCGATCGCGCAGACCGCGCTCGCGCCGATCGTGGCGCAGTTCCTGGAACGCCATCCGGCCGTCACGCTGCGCGTGAACGCCACCAACCGCCGCGTCGACGTGCTCGGCGAAGGCATCGATGTCGCCATCCGCGTGCGCGACCGCCTCGACAGCGACGGCAGCCTGGTCCTGCGCCGCATCGGCGGAACGCGCGGACTGCTGGTCGCGAGCCCCGCGCTGCTCGACCGACTCGGCCGTCCGTCGCTGCCGCAGGAGTTGGCGCGCCTGCCGGCGCTGTCGATGCTCGAACACGACAATGCCCAGACCTGGACGCTGGAACACGCCGACGGCGCGCGCGTCGCGGTCGAGGTTCCGGCGCGCCTGGTCTGCGGCGA
The DNA here is from genome assembly GCF_014202825.1 of Chiayiivirga flava. GTDB lineage: Bacteria > Pseudomonadota > Gammaproteobacteria > Xanthomonadales > Xanthomonadaceae > Chiayiivirga > Chiayiivirga flava. The sequence goes on from NZ_JACHHP010000006.1 coordinate 61,622, forward strand.
CTTTCCGCTGCTCACCGAGGCCGCCGTCGCCGGCCTCGGCGTCGCGATGCTGCCGGACTGGCAGTGCCTGGACGCGCTGCGCAGCGGTGCGCTCGAAGTCGTGCTGCCGCAGTGGCAACTGCCGCAGGGCGTGCTGCATTTCGTCTACCCGAGTCGGCGCGGCCTGTTGCCGGCGGTGCGCGCCTTCGTCGACCACCTGGCCGAGGGACTGGCCGCCTACCACCGGCGCATGGACGAGCAGCAGGCGCAGGCCTGCACGGAGGCCGGACACGCGCGCATGCCTTGAACCGCACGCCCTTCGGCACCATGCGCTGTGCACGGCGCGCACCCGCGCTGCATCCTGACAACCCCGGACTTCCCATGCCCACCCTGCTCGATCCGATCCGCGTCGGCGCGCTCGACCTGCCGAACCGCGTGATCATGGCGCCGCTCACCCGCTCCCGCGCCGGCACCGAACGCATCCCCAACGACCTGATGCGCGAGTACTACGTGCAGCGCGCGAGCGCCGGGCTCATCCTCACCGAGGCGACCTCGGTCACGCCGATGGGCGTGGGTTACGCCGACACGCCCGGCATCTGGTCGGAGGAACAGGTGCAGGGTTGGTCGCGCATCACCCGCGCGGTGCATGACGCCGGCGGCCGCATCGTGCTGCAGCTCTGGCACGTGGGTCGCATCTCCGATCCGATCTTCCTGGGCGGCGCACTGCCGGTAGCGCCGAGCGCCATCGCCGCCAAAGGCCACGTCAGCCTCGTGCGCCCGATGCGCGACTACGTCACCCCGCGCGCGCTCACACGCGAGGAACTCCCTGGCATCGTCGAGGCCTACCGCGTCGGCGCGCAGAACGCGTTGCGCGCCGGCTTCGACGGCGTGGAACTGCACGGCGCGAACGGCTACCTGCTCGACCAGTTTCTGCAGGACATCAGCAACCGGCGCGACGACGACTACGGCGGCAGCATCGAAAATCGCGCGCGCCTGATGCTGGAGGCCACCGACGCCTGCATCGGCGTGTGGGGCGCGGACCGCGTCGGCATGCACCTGGCTCCGCGCTGCGACTCGCACACGATGGGCGATTCGGACCCGGCCGCCACGTTCGGCTACGTCGCGCGCGAGCTCGGCCGGCGCGGCATCGCCTTCATTTGCGCGCGCGAATCGCTCGACGGCGCCACGCGCCTGGGCCCGCAGCTCAAGCAGGCCTTCGGCGGCGTCTACATCGCCAACGAGAAATTCACCCGGCAGACCGCGCAGCAGGTGCTCGACGCCGGCGAAGCGGACGCGGTGGCGTTCGGCAAGGCCTTCATCGCCAATCCAGACCTGCCGAAACGCTTCGCGCTCGACGCGCCGCTCAATCCGTGGGACAGCAGCACGTTCTACACCTCCGGCGCCGCCGGCTACACCGATTACCCCGCGCTGCCGTGACGGCGCATCACCCAGGAAGGAGCGATCCATGAGCATCGAGAAAGTGCTGTACCGCGCCACCGCCACCGCCACCGGCGGTCGCGACGGCCGCGCCGTGTCGTCGGACAACGTGCTCGACGTCAAGCTCGTCACGCCGAAGGAACTCGGCGGCCCCGGCGGCGCCGGCACCAACCCCGAGCAACTGTTTGCTGCGGGCTACTCGGCGTGCTTCATCGGCGCGCTCAAGTTCGTCGCCGGGCGTGACAAGATCGCGCTTCCGGCCGACACCTCGATCGAAGGCACCGTGGGCATCGGCCCGATCCCGGCCGGCTTCGGCATCGAAGTGGAACTGCGCGTCTCGATCCCCGGCATGGCCCGCGCCGAAGCCGAAGCGCTGGTGGCGAAGGCGCACCAGGTGTGTCCGTACTCCAACGCCACGCGCGGCAATATCGACGTGACGTTGACGGTGGTGTAAGTACGCGGGCCTGCGTCGACGGCACGAGCCGTCGGCGCGGACGCAAGGCAGGCGGCGCGGTGGGAGAAAATGCGCCGTGGCGACAGTGTTCCCGGACACGGCTGCGACGGACTGGCTGCGTGCGCCGTCGCATCCGTGCACCGCCATTCTTCCGAGGAGCCGCGCATGAGCCAGAGTCACGCGTCCGTTGGCGCCGTCTTGCTGGCGCTGGGCATGATCGCCGCACCCGCATTCGCCGCCAGCGGCACCGGTCGCGAGCAGGCGCCGGAGAAGCCAGTGAACCTGGAGATCGCACGCGGCAGCGACTTCATGCACTACCACCCGGACCTGCGCTTCCGTCGCGACGGCATGCAACAGTTCGAGGCCGGCAACCACTCGCGTGCGTTCGAACTGTTCCAGCGCGCCGCGCGTTACTCCGACAAGCCGGCGCAGGCGATGGTGGCCGACATGTTCTGGGACGGGCGCGGCGTTGCCGCCGACCGCTGTCTGGCCTATGTCTGGATGGATCTTGCCGCCGAACGCGGCTATCCGGTCTTTCTCGCGTTCCGCGAACGCTACTGGAGCCAACTCACCGACACCGAGCGTGCGTGCGCCACGGAGCGGGGCGGCGACATCTACGCCGAATACGGCGATCCGGTTGCAAAGGAACGGCTGGAACACATGCTGCGCAAGCGGCGGATGACGTTTACCGGCAGCCGCGTCGGCTACGTGTCGCCGTTTCTCCGCGCACGAGTCCCCAGCAATACCGGTTGGGCGCCTGTACCGATCGATCAGGTCTACGACCGCCGCTTCTGGTTCTCGAAGGAGTATCACGAATGGCAGGACGAGATCTGGGAGCGCCCGGTGCGCGGCGTCGTTGAGGTGGGTCCCATCGGCGGGGGTGATGGTGCAACCCCTGCCGCGGAACACTAACGACAATCACGACGTCCCACACGCGTCGCGCCGAAGGGCCGAGCCCGTTCCGATTTGCATCACCCAACAAAAAACCGCGCCGTAGCGCGGTTTGTTGGTGCCCAAGAGAGGACTCGAACCTCCACGGTTTTACCCGCTAGTACCTGAAACTAGTGCGTCTACCAATTCCGCCACCTGGGCAGGTGTTCGCCCGGATGCCGAGCGAGCCGCGCAATTTACGGATCGGGGCCGGGATTGTCAATCCGTCCCGCGGCGGAGCGCCGGCGGGTGTCGCGTCGCGGTGTACCATCGACGGATGAAGAAATCCCCACGCAATCGCCGCGGCGCGTCCGCGCAGACCGAAAAATCCCTGCCCCCGTGGATGCCGCAGCCGGTGGCGCCGCTCCCGGCGACCGCGCGCGGCGCGAAGACCGGGGCGGGAGCGCGCGGCAAACCTGCTGCGGAGGCCGTTGGCAAAGGCGCAGCCAAGGCCGCCGCACGCAAGGCAGCGGCAACGCCGGCCGCGAGGGGCGGCGGCGGAAAAACGTCCGCGTCCGGGCGCGCGACGCCCGCGTCGGCGCCGGGCAAGGGCAAGCCCCGCGCCTCCGAGCGGCCGCAGGCGCCGACGCGTACGCGCAAGGGCGGCCCTGCACCGGCCGCACCGACCGACCGCTTCGCCGAGCGCGAGGCCAGCCGCTACGAAAACCCCATCATCAGCCGCGAAGGCCTGCTCGCGCTGCTGGCCGAAAGCAACGGGCCGATGACGGCCGAGCAGCTTGCCGCGCAACTCGATCTCACCGCGCCGGACCGCTTCGAAGCGCTCTCGCGCCGCCTCGCGGCGATGCAGCGCGACGGCCAGGTGCTCGCCAACCGCCGCGGCGCCTACGCGGTGGCCGAGCAGCTGGATCTAGTGAAAGGCACCGTCATCGCCAACCCGGAAGGCTTCGGCTTCCTGCGCACCGACAGCGGCGGCGACGATCTGTTCCTGCCGCCGGCCGAACTGCGCAAAGCCATGCACGGCGACCGCGTGCTCGCAAGCGTCACCGGCGTAGACCGTCGCGGTCGGCGCGAAGGCGCCATCGTCGAGGTGCTCGAACGTCGGCTCACGCGCATCATCGGCCGCTACGGCGAGCGTGGCGCCATCGGGTTCGTCGCGCCGGACGACCGCCGCGTGCTGCACGAGGTGATGATTCCGCCCGACGCGCGCGAGGGCGCACGCGAAGGCCAGCTGGTAGTCTGCGAAATCCTCGAACCGCCCGCACGCGGCCGCCCGCCGTTCGGCCGTATCCTCACCGTGCTGGGCGACAAACTCACTCCGTCGCTGGTGGTGGAGGCGGCCATCCACGGCCACGGCATCCCGCACGAATTCCCGCAGGAAACCATCGACGAGGCCACCGCCGTGCCGCTGGAGGTGGACGCCGCCACCATCGCCGCGCGCGTCGATCTGCGCGCCGTGCCGCTCGTCACCATCGACGGCGAGGACGCCAAGGATTTCGACGATGCGGTGTGGTGCGAGCCCAATCGCGGCGGCTTCCGCCTGATCGTCGCCATCGCCGACGTGTCGTCGTACGTGCGGCCCGGAACCGCACTCGACGACGAAGCGCAGACACGCGCGACCTCGGTGTATTTCCCGGGTTTCGTCGTGCCGATGCTGCCCGAGACGCTGTCCAACGGCATCTGCTCGCTCAAACCCGACGTGGTGCGCCTGTGCTTCGTCTGCGACATGCAGATCGATCGCGACGGCAACGTGACCAAGTCGAAATTCTACGAGGCGGCGATGCGTTCGCACGCACGCCTGACCTACACCCAGGTGTGGAAAGCGGTCGGCGAAAACGACGCCGAGGCCATCGCGCAGATCGGCGGCCTGCTGCCGCGCATCCAGGCGCTGCACCAGCTTTACCGCGTGCTTGCGAAGGCGCGTGCGAAACGCGGCGCGATCGAGTTCGAATCGAGCGAGGTGCGGTTCGTGCTCGGCAGCAGCGGCGACGTGGAGCAGGCCGGCATGGTGCTGCGCAACGATGCGCACAAGCTGATCGAGGAGTGCATGATCGCCGCCAACGTGGAGGCCGCGAAGTTCCTGCTCGCCTCAGGCATTCCCGCGCCGTACCGCATCCACGATCGTCCGCCGGAACAGAAGTACGCGGACCTGCTCGAATTCCTCGGCGAGTTCGGCCTGCGCATGCCGCCGTGGCAGAAGGTGACGCCGGGCGATTTCACCGCGCTGCTCAAGAAGGTGCGCGAGCGTGCCGACGGCGGGCTGATCGAATCGGTGCTGCTGCGCTCGCAGAGCCTGGCGGTGTACTCGACGGAAAACATCGGGCATTTCGGCCTCGCGCTGGAAGCCTACGCGCACTTCACCTCGCCGATCCGGCGTTATCCCGACCTGCTCGTGCACCGTGCGATCAAGCACGTGCTCAAGGGCGGCAAGGCCAGCGACTTCCTCTACGCCGAGCACGACATGGTGGCGCTGGCGCTGCAGTGCTCCGAGCGCGGCCGCCGCGCCGAAGAGGCCGAACGCGAGGTGGACGAGCGCTATCGCGCGGCGTGGATGGAGCAGCACGTCGGCAGCGAGTTCGACGGCGTGATCAGCGGCGTGACCTCGTTCGGCCTGTTCGTGGAGCTCGAAACCTCGAAGGTCAATGGCCTCGTGCACGTGACGCAGTTGCCGAACGACTATTACCACTTCGATCCGATCCGCAAGATGCTCAGCGGCGAACGCACCGGCGTCGCGCACCGGCTGGGCGACCGCGTGCGCATCGTGGTGCTGCGCGCGAGCCTGGAAGACCGGCGCATCGATTTCCGGCTGGTGCCGTTGCGCGCAGTCGCGGCGGCGGCACCGCAGGCGGACGCGACGCTGGCGACGTCGAGCGCGGACAAGCCGCAGCACCCGAAACGGAAGAAGAAGTCGTGGTGAGCGCGCCGATGCAGCGGAGTGGCGGCTGATGGCACGTCATGGCGGCAGCGAGGACTGGATCGCGGGCATCAATGCGGTCGACGCGGCACTGGCGAACGACATCGGCAACGTGCGCGAGATCCTCGTCGAGGCGCGCGCACGCAATCCACGCCTCGCCGAACTGACCGGCATCGCGCAGGCGGCCGGCATCGCCGTGCGCAGCGTCGGCAATGAGGTGCTCGAACGCATCTCCGGCGGCGTGCGGCACCAGGGCATCGTTGCGCACTACGCGGCGGCGAAAAGCTATGACGAAAACGATCTGCAGGCACTGATCGAGGGCGCGGGCGGCGCACCGCTGCTGCTGGTGCTCGACGGCGTGCAGGACCCGCACAATCTCGGCGCCTGCCTGCGCAGCGCCGCCGCCGCCGGCGTCACCGCGGTGGTGATTCCGAAGGACAAGGCCGTGGCGGTGAACGCCACCGTGCGCAAGACGTCCGCCGGCGCCGCCGACCGCGTGCCCGTGGTGCGCGTCACCAATCTCGCGCGTGCACTCAAGGACATGAAGGACGCCGGTGTGTGGTTCGTCGGCCTCGCGGGCGAGGCCACGCAGTCGCTGTACGCGATGGACCTCAAGGGTCCGATCGGCATCGTCATGGGCGGCGAGGGCGAGGGTCTGCGGCGGCTGACGCGCGAACACTGCGATTGGCTCGCGAAGATTCCGATGGTGGGCGAGGTGGAAAGCCTCAACGTCTCGGTGGCGACGGGCATCGCGCTGTTCGAGGCGGTGCGGCAGCGGAGTTGACGCGATGGCGGGGGCCGCCGGCGGTGCCGACGCATTCGGTGCGCGACGCCGCTGCAACGAGGCACATTCTTCGGCGCGCCCACGGTCGTCTCCGATGCGCTCAAGCCCCTCTCCCCGCGGGAAAGGGGGTGGGGAGAGGGTCCGGGCGGAGCGGTGCGACGCACAGCGCTTCGACCTGGATCGAAGCGTTGTATCGCCCTTTCAACGCGCCCATCGCGCAGTGCAAAACATTCAACGACGCGAAAGCAGCGCCACGCAATGCTTCGATCCCGACCCACGAGATGACCAGCGCCAGGCTCCGCCCGAACCCTCATCCGGCGCTGCCGCGCCACCCCGGATCAAGTCCGGGGCAGGCTCTTCTCCCGGTGGGAGAAGGGCAGCAGGCGGCGAGACATTGTCTCCATGAGCCTTACGCACCAGCCCGGCCTCGACACCCTGCGCGCCGCCGCCACGATCGCGGTGTTGCTTGCCCACGGCGGCTACTTCCTCTTTGCGGCGTTCCCGCACTACGACTTCTACGCCTTCGCCGGCTGGTTCGGCACCGAACTGTTCTTCGCGCTCGCCGGCTACCTGCTCACCGCACAGCTGCTGCACGCGCCGCCGCGCGACGTGCGCGCCGTCGCACGCTGGTGGGTCTGGCGCGCGTGGCGCGTGCTGCCGCTGTTCTGGTGCGCGTTGGCGCTGCATGTCGTCCTCGCGTGGCGTGCCGGCACGTCGCAGGACACGGGCGCGCTCGCGTACGCCGCGCTGGTGCAGAACCTCGCCTGGGTCCATCCGGCCTTTTTCGGCGAAGCGTGGAATCTTCCGGTGCTGCTGCTGTTTTTCTTCGCCGCGCCCGTGCTCGTGTGGTGCTGTGGCGGCAGCACGGCGCGGGTGCGCGTCGGTCTGTCGATCGGCCTGTGCATCGCCATCGCGCTGCGCTGGTGGTGGGTGATGCAGTTCGATCCACCGTGGGACGCCGGGGTGCGAAAGATCGTGGTGCCGCGACTCGATGCCTGCCTCTACGGCGCGCTGCTGGCCTGCGTCGCCCACGCACGCGTCGCGTCGCAACGCTGGCGCCTCGCGGCGTTCGGCGGCTGGGTTGTCGCCGCCGTCGCGGTCACGCAGCTCGCGCGCGACGCGGACGACATCGCTCGCGTCGGCCTGTTCGTGCTGTGCGGGATCGCCGGGGCCTGCACGGTGGCAGCGGTGTCATCGAACACCCATACGCCGCGGCCGCTTGCGGCGCTGGCGCGCTGGAGCTACCCGCTGTACCTGCTCAACATGCCGGTGCTGCTGGTCATGGCGATGCTGGGCCTGGGCCAGACGGCCGATCTCATGCAGGCGTTGCTGCGATTCGTGCTCTGGCTCGCCGCATCGATCGCGCTCGCCGCGCTCGTGCATCGCGCCGTGGAGCAGCCACTGCTCAGGGCACGTGCACGTCGTCTTGTGCGGCGGGCCGACGACGCGCACGCCAGCCTTCCGTCCAGTCGCTGACCGGCGACCACAACGCACGGCCGAAGCCGTTGAGATCCTCGTCTTTGTGCGTGCCGGTGGCCGGCCATTCGCCCGGTTTCGGCGCTACGTAGGTGCCGAACAGGATGTCCCACAGCGGGAAAAACGCGGCAAAGTTGACGTCGGTGTGTTCGCGCTGCACCGAGTGGTGCAGCCGATGCAGCTGCGGCCCGGTGAACACGCGCGTCAGCGGCCCGAACGGCACGCGCAGGTTGAGGTGGATCACGTAGCCCCACAGCAGCAGCAGGCTCCACAACCAGGTGATGTTCGGCGGACGGATGTCGAAGATCATGCCCAGCGGCAGGAACACCAGGAACACCCGGATCGGTTCTTCGAGAAAGTGATGGCGCTGGCCGCTGGTGATGTTGATCGAGCGATCGGCGTGGTGCAGCTTGTGCAGCGACCAGAACCACGCGAACCGGTGCTGGCTGCGATGCATCCAGTAGTAGAAGAAATCGAACAGCAGGAAAAACAGCAGGCCCTGCAGCAGTTGCCAGCCGAAGCCGTCCGGCAGGCGGATCGGCAGCCAATGGCCGAAGTTCGAGATCCACGGCTGCGTGATGTCCGACAGCGGCGGCACCAGCAAATGGGTCAGGAACACGAACGGGATCGTGTAGCCGATGTTGAACAGCGCATCGCGCCACGGCTGCCCCGGCTGTGCCGGGCGCAGGCGTTCCAGCAGCAGACCCACCGCATAGATCAGCGCGACCAGCTTGAGCGTGGTCCAGGTGTGCGAGAGCGCGTCGGCGAGGAAGGCGGGCATCGTGGGTGCGGGACGAGATGGGCCGGCGGCGCGGATCAGAGGGCCAGCGCGCGGTCGACGGCGGCGGTGTCGAGCGTGCTCAGGTGCCGCCAGCGGTTGACGATGCGGCAAAAGAGTTCGGCGGTGATTTCCGCATCGTACACCGCCGAATGCGCCGAGCCCGAATCCCACGCGAGCCCGGCGGCCTGGGTAGCGCGGCTGAGCACGGTCTGGCCGTATGCGAGCCCTGCGAGCGTGGCGGTGTCGAAGCAGCTGAACGGATGGAAGGGATTGCGCTTGTGCGCCACGCGGCGGGCGGCGGCGTTGAGAAAGCCGAGGTCGAACGCGGCGTTGTGGCCGACGAGGATCGCGCGCTGGCAGCCCTCGCGCTTCACCGCCTGGCGGATCGGCACAAACACGTGGTCGAGCGCGGCGCGCTCGTCCAGCGCGTTGCGGAACGGGTGGTCGAGAATGATGCCGGTGATCTCGAGCGCACGCGGTTCCACCACTGCGCCCGGAAACGGGTTCACGTGCGCGGACACGGTCGGGCCGCAGCGCACGCTGCCGTCGTCGTCCATCTCGATCGGTACCGCGGCGATTTCCAGCAGCGCATGTTTTTCCGCGTCGAAGCCGCCGGTTTCGACGTCGACGACCACGGGCAGATAGCCGCGGAAGCGGTCGGCGAGGCGGGTCACGGATGGGGCGCGATCACTCATCGCGCAAGCATAGCGCCTGCCGGCGCGCGGGCTCGTGAACCGTGATGCCGCGGCCGGGAGGCTCTTGAATTCGGCCTGCCAGATCCCATGTCCGCGCCACCATTCCAACATCCGCACCGCGAGGGAGCCCATGTCCGCCGCCGCCGAAACCTTCGAATTCCAGTCCGATGTCCAGCAGGTCCTGCGTCTGGTCATCCATTCGCTGTATTCGAACAAGACCATCTTCCTGCGCGAGCTGATCTCCAACGCGTCCGACGCCTGCGACAAGCTGCGCTTCGAGGCGCTGAAACAGCCCGACCTCACCGGCGACCAGCAGGAGCTGCGGATCGACCTGTCCTGGGACAAGAACGCCCGCACCCTCACCGTGTCCGATACCGGCATCGGCATGACGCGCGCCGAGCTGATCGAGAACTTGGGCACCATCGCCCGCTCCGGCACGCGCGCCTATCTCGATGCGCTCGAAGCCGGGCAGAAGGCCGACGCGCAGCTCATCGGCCAGTTCGGCGTCGGCTTCTACTCCGCCTTCATCGTGGCCGACCGCGTGGCGGTGACCAGCCGCCGCGCCGGCAGCGACGAGGCCTGGACGTGGACGTCGGCCGGCGACGGCCGCTACACGCTCGAACCGGCCGAGCAGGCCACACGCGGTACCACGATCGTCCTGCATCTCAAGGACGGCGAAGACGAATTCCTCGACGGCTGGACCCTGCGTTCGCAGGTGCGCACGTACTCGGACCACATCGGATTCCCGATCCGCATGCCGGTCGAGAAGGACGGTGCGCCGACCGACGAGTTCGAAGTGGTCAACCAGGCGTCCGCGTTGTGGACGCGGCCGAAAAACGAGTTGTCCGACGCCGACTACCAGGCCTTCTACAAGCACGTGAGCCACGATTTCGGCGATGCGCTGGCGTGGACGCACAACCGCGTCGAGGGCAACCAGAACTTCACCTCGCTGCTGTTCGTGCCGGCGAAGGCGCCGTTCGATTTCGGCGGCGAGCGCGATGTACGCAAGGGCCTGAAGCTCTACATCAAGCGCGTCTTCATCATGGACGCGGCCGAGCAGATGCTGCCGAACTACCTGCGCTTCGTGCGCGGCGTCATCGATTCGGACGACCTGCCGCTCAATGTGAGCCGCGAACTGCTGCAGAACAGCCGCGGCGTCGAGAAACTCAAGGCCGCGCTGACCCGCCGCGTGCTCGACCTGCTCGAACGCATCGCGCGCGACGAGCCGGAAAAATACCTCGAATTCTGGAAAGCATTCGGCGCCACGCTCAAGGAAGGCCTGGCCGAGGACCCGGCGAACAAGGATCGACTCGCAAAGCTTCTTCGCGTCGCCTCCACGCACGCGAACGAGCGCGACACGCTGATCTCACTCGACGATTACATCGCGCGCATGAAGCCCGGCCAGAGCGCGATCTGGTACCTGACCGCGGACGGCTGGAACGCCGCGCGCAACAGCCCGCAGCTCGAAGCGCTGCGCGGCCGCGGTATCGAAGTGCTGCTGCTGCACGAGCGCATCGACGAGTGGATGATCGGCTATCTGGACAGCTACGCGGACAAGAAACTCAAGCACGTCGCAAAGGGCGAGTTCAGCGCGGACGAGCTCGGCGACGCGGGATCGGAGACGGCCACGCGCGAGGCCGCATCGAAGGACGCGCAGCCTGTCGTCGACAAGCTCAAGGCCGCGCTCGGCGACACGGTGAAGGACGTGCGCGTGTCGCGGCGCCTGACGCAGTCGCCGTCGTGCCTGGTGCTGGAGGAATACGACATGGCGCTGCACATGCAGCGCCTGCTCAAGGCCGCGGGCCACGAGGTGCCGGCAGCGAAGCCCATCCTCGAGATCAACCCCTCGCATCCGCTGCTGGCGAAGTTCGACGGCGAAACGGACGACGCGCGTCGCGGCGATCTTGCCTTCCTGCTGTTCGAACAGGCGCAACTGGCCGAAGGCGCGCAGCTCGACGACCCGGCAGGCTTCGTGCGCCGCATGAACGCGCTGCTGCTCGGCGGCTGACCCTCGCGGGTCGCAGGTCGCAGGTCGCGCGCTTGTCGATCCCTGCGATCACCTCAAGGCAGGCCGGCGTCGAACGGTCTTTCGACTGCGGATACCCGCATCAAAGCCTCCCTTCTCCCGCGCAGCGGGGGAAGGGTGACGCCGGTTGCCACCGGCGGAACGCAGGCGGAAGGGGGCAGCGGCGCCACGACTTACCGCGCTCGCAACGCCTCATTCCGCCGCGTTCAACGTCTCCAGCACCGCCGCGCCGTAGCGCGCCAGCTTGGCCGTACCGACGCCGGCAATGCCGGCCAATGCGTCGAGCGTGGCCGGTTCGGCCTGCGCGATCGCGCGCAGCGTCGCGTCGTGGAAGATGACGTAGGCCGGCACGTTCTGCTCGCGCGCAAGCCGTGCGCGCAGGTCGCGCAGTGCATCGAAGCGCCGCTGCGCGGCGGCATCGAGCGTGTCGACCGCGGCTGCGGCACCGCGTCGCGCCCGCGTGCGTTCGCGCTCGCGCTTGCGGTCCGGCTCGTGCCGCAGCTGCACGCGCTGCTCGCCGCGCAGCACCGCGCGGCTTGCGGGCGTGAGGCGCAGGCCGCCGTAGGCCTCGTTGTCGACCTCCAGCAGGCCCATCGCGGTGATCTGCCGGAACACGCCGCGCCAGGCGTTCTGGTCCAGGTCCGCGCCGATGCCGAAGGTCGGCAGCACGTGGTGGTTGAACTGGCGGATGCGCGCATCGTCCTTGCCGCGCAGCACGTCGATCAGATACATCACGCCGAAGCGCTGGCCGGTGCGGTACACGCACGAGAGCGCCTTCTGCGCCGCTTCGGTGCCGTCGAAGGTCTGCGGCGGATCCAGGCAGTTGTCGCAGTTGCCGCAGGGCTGCGGATAGGTTTCGCCGAAGCTCGCCAGCAGCGTCTGGCGCCGGCAGCGCACCGATTCGCAGTAGCCGAGCAGGGCGTCGAGCTTGCGCCCCTCCAGACGCTTGCGCTCCTCGCCGGCCTCGCCGTTCTGGATCATCTGCTTGAGCATCACCACGTCGGCCATGCCGTAGCACAGCCAGGCCTCGGCGGGGTCTCCGTCGCGACCGGCGCGACCGGTTTCCTGGTAGTAGCCTTCGAGCGACTTCGGCAGATCCATGTGCGCGACGAAGCGTACGTCCGGCTTGTCGATGCCCATGCCGAACGCGATGGTGGCGGTCATGATCACGCCCTCGTCGCGCAGGAAGCGGCGCTGGTTCGCGGTGCGCGTCGCGCTGTCGAGACCGGCGTGGTACGGCAGCGCGGTGAAGCCGTGTTCGGCGAGCAGCGCGGCGGTTTCCTCCACCTTGCGCCGCGACAGGCAGTAGACGATGCCCGCATCGCCCTTGCGCGGTTCGAGGAAATCGAGCAGCTGCTTGGGTCCGCCGTGCTTGGCCACGATGCGGTAGCGGATGTTGGGCCGATCGAACGAGCTGACGAACTGGCGCGCATCGGAGAGGCCCAGGCGCTCGACGATCTCGCGCCGCGTCGGCGCATCGGCGGTGGCGGTGAGCGCGATGCGCGGCACCTGCGGCCAGCGTGCGTGCAGCACGTCGAGCTGGCGGTACTCGGGGCGGAAGTCGTGCCCCCACTGCGACACGCAGTGCGCCTCGTCGATCGCGAACAATGCGATGCGGCTGCGGTCGAGCAGGTCGAGAAAGCGCGCCGTGAGCAGGCGTTCGGGCGCGACGTAGAGAAGGTCGATGTCGCCCGCGAGCAGATCGCGTTCGACCTGCGCCGATTCGGCAAAGTCCAGCGTCGAGTTCAGGCACGCGGCGCGCACGCCCGCCTGCCGCAGCGCATCGACCTGGTCCTGCATCAGCGCGATCAGCGGCGACACCACGATGCCCGTGCCCGGCCGCAGCAGCGACGGGATCTGGTAGCACAGCGATTTGCCGCCGCCGGTGGGCATCAGCACGAGGCAGTCGCCACCGCTCACGAGATGCTCGACGATGGCCTGCTGCGGACCGCGGAACTGGTCGTAGCCGAAGACGCGCTTCAGCAGATCGTGGGCGGAGTCGGACATGCGGTTACGACAGGGCAGACGTGGTGGAGGGCACCGGCGTCTTGTGCGGGTACGTGCACAGGTCGCGCACCACGCAGCGCGGGCAATCGGGCTTGCGGGCCTTGCAGGTGTAGCGGCCATGCAGGATGAGCCAGTGGTGCGCGTCCTTCAGGAAGTGCGCCGGCACGTTGCGCAACAACCGGTCCTCGACCGCACGCACGTCCTTGCCCGGCGCAAGACCCGTCCGGTTTGCGACGCGGAAGATGTGCGTGTCGACCGCGATCGTGGGCTCGCCGAACGCGGTGTTGAGCACCACGTTGGCCGTCTTGCGGCCGACGCCGGGCAGCGCCTCGAGCGCGGCCCGGTCGCGCGGCACCTCGCCGCCGTGCTGCTCGATGAGGATCCGGCAGGTGGCGATCACGTTGCGCGCCTTGGCGTTGAACAGGCCGATGGTCGCGATGTGGCGCTTGAGGCCGTCCTCGCCCAGGGCGAGCATCGCCTGCGGCGTGTTGGCGATCGGGTACAGCCGGCGCGTGGCCTTGTTGACGCCCACGTCCGTGGCCTGCGCCGACAGGATCACGGCGATCAGCAGTTCGAACGGCGTGGTCCAGGCAAGCTCCGTCGTCGGATGCGGATCGAGATCGTGCAGGCGGCGGAAGAATTCGACGCGTTCCGCCGGCTTCATCAGACGCTGCGGCATCAGGCACCGTTCCGCGGCGGTGCGCCGCGTGCTGCGCGGGCGCGCGCGAGTGCAGCGTCCACGGCGACCCGGGATGCGTTCGCGGCGGCATTCGCGGCACGTGCGCGCGCCTGCTCCTCGGCGTCGCGCGCGAGGCGCACGTTGCGTGCGCGGAAACGTTCGCGCGCCGCGTGCGCACGGGCGCGCGTCGCGTCATGGATCGCAAGCGCGTGCCGCGTTGCGGCGAGCCACTCGACAGCGGGCATGGACCGGAACAGGTCGGGGTCGCTGCCGCCGCAGCCGCCGCATTGCCACGGACGCAGTGCGCGTGCGCGCTGCGCGTCCGCCAGCGCCAGCGCCAGGTCCAGCGCATCGCGGTCGACATCCACGAAGCACGGCACCGCCGCCGTGCCGCAGGCGGTGCATTGCGGTGCGAGCCTGTGGGGCATCGTCATCAGCTTCCGCTGAAGACAGGCTTGCGGCGTTCGAGAAAGGCACGCGTGCCTTCGCGCATGTCCTGCGTGGACGAAACCACGCCGAACGCCATGCTTTCGAAATCCAGACCGGCATCGAGCGGTGTTTCGCCGCCGACGATGACCGTATCGAGGATCGCGCGCAGCGCATGCGGTGCGGACGCGGCGAGCTGTTCGGCTAGACGCATCGTCTCCGCCTCCAGCGCGTCGGCCGCCACCACGCGCGTGACCACGCCCAGCGTCTGCGCGCGCGCGGCATCGATCTGCGCGCCGGTCAGGCACAGTTCCAAGGTGGCGCTGCGGCCGGCCAGGCGCAGCAACCGCTGCGTGCCGCCGAAGCCGGGCAGCAGGCCGAGCGAGATTTCCGGCAGGCCGAAGCGTGCGGTGTCGCCGGCCACGCGCAGGTGGCAGCACATCGCAAGTTCCAGCCCGCCGCCGAGCGCGAAACCGCCGATCTGCGCGATCACGGGTTTTCCGAGATGTTCGATACGCCACATCATCTGTTGCCCGAGGCGCGAGAAATCGCGCGCCTGGACCGGGCTGAGTTCGGCCAGTTCGGCAATGTCGGCGCCCGCAACGAAGGCCTTGCTGCCGGCACCGGTCAGCACGATCGCGCGCACCGCGTCGTCGGCCGCGGCCTGGGCGAAGGCGACGTCCAGCTCCACCAGCGTTTCGCGGTTCAGCGCGTTGAGCTTGTCGGGGCGGTTGACGGTGATGCGGCGCACGGCGCCGCGGTCGTCGGTGAGCAGGTTGCGGAACGACATTCGAGAGCCTCGGGATCCGGACAGACGCAGGCCGCCCAGTGTATCGCGCGGGGAACCTCGCGCCCCCGCGGCGGTCGCAGCCCGACACCCGCAGGCGGCTCATTGGCGATTCAGTCGGCGCCCGGGTATCCTTGTCCGCTGTTTCGCGGCCGCCCTGCGCGCCGTTCACCCCAGGAGATGAAGCATGAAGTTGCGCTTGACGGTCGCGCTGGTCGCGGCCCTGACGATGGGCGCCGCCGTGGCGCAGGACACCACCTCCGAGAAGGGCAAGCTCAGCTACGCGATGGGCTTCGAGATCGGCCGCGATTTCAACGAGCGCAAGATCGACGTGGACATCAACACCGTGATCCGCGCGCTGCAGGACGGCTACGCCAAGAAAAACCCCACGGTGCCCGAAGACCAGATGCGTGCGTCGCTCGAAGCGATGCAGAAGAAGATGCTCGACCAGGCCAAGGCCGAGTTCGACCGCGTCTCGGCCGAGAACAAGCGCAAGAGCGACGCGTTCCTCGCCGCCAACCGCGGCAAGACCGGGGTGCAGACGCTGTCCTCGGGCATCCAGTACCGCGTGATCGAGACCGGCACCGGCGCCAAGCCGACGGCCAACTCCGAGGTCAAGCTGCAGTTCCGCGGCTCGCTGTCCACCGGCCAGGAATTCGCCAGCACCTACCAGGGCAACCAGCCGGTCTCGATGAAGGTGTCCGAGGCGCCGCTGCCGGGACTCAAGCTTGTGCTGCCGATGATGACTGCCGGTTCGCGCTGGGAACTGTTCCTGCCGCCCGACCAGGCCTACGGCAACTCGCCGCGCTCGCCGATCGGTCCGCAGCAGGCGGTGGTGTTCGACGTCACGCTGGTCGAAATCGCCAAGTGATGCACGCGGCTGCCGGTGGACGTCGCCTGACGCCATCGCGCCGCCGCTCTCCGACGGCCGGCGACGCTGTGCGCGCCGGCCGTTCGTTTTCTGTGTAGGTTTCACGACGCATCGGCGTTGCACACGGATCGGCGACAGGATGGTGTCCTCCCCGTACAAGGTCGTGCTCAGTCCGTGCATCGGCGTCTGCGAACTCGATGCGCAGGGTCTGTGCGCCGGTTGCCTGCGCACCGGCCACGAGATCGCGGGCTGGTCCACGATGGACGATGCCGAACGCCTGCGCCTGATGACGCAGGTGCTGCCGGCGCGCGAGGCCGCGCGGACGCGCACGCAGTGACCCTGGCCTGCGCGCCGATGGATGCCGCACGTCTGCATCGTGCCCTGTTGCCGCTCGACGCCGTGCCCGGCGGCCCGGCCTGGAACCTCGACGAACTCGACGGCCTGCTCGATCCGGACCGCCCGCTGGCGCAGGCCGCCGTGCTCGTGGGGCTGGTGGCGCGCCCCGAAGGCACGTCGGTGTTGCTCACGCGCCGCACCGAAACGCTCAACCGGCACGCCGGCCAGGTGAGTTTTCCCGGCGGGCGCGTCGATGCGGGCGACGCCTCGCCGGTGCACGCGGCCCTGCGCGAGACGTGGGAGGAGGTGGCCATCGGTCCGCATCTGATCGAACCGCTCGGCTATCTGGACCCGTACCACACCGTCACCGGATTCCGCGTGCTGCCGGTGGTGGCGCGCCTGTCGCCCGATTACCGCGCCGTGCCCAATCCGGACGAGGTGGCCGACGCGTTCGAGGTGCCGCTGGCGCCGCTGCTCGAACGCCGCTGCGTGGAACGCGTCGCGGCCATCTTCCGCGGACGCGAGCGCCACTACTGGGAATACCGTCAGGGCCCGCACCGCATCTGGGGCGCGACCGCTGCAATGCTGGTGAATCTGGGTCGTCGGCTCGGCGCGGAAATCTGACACAATGCGAAACGTTCGCGCGCGGATGCATCGAGGCCCGCGCCGCTTCCCGTCCCACACGCGAGACCATTGATGCGCTGGCGTACGCTCGTTTCGGCCGCCGACCTGGCCGACCAGATCGATGCCCCGGATGTGGCCGTCGTCGACTGCCGGTTCGATCTGCGTGATCCCGCCGCCGGCGAACGCGCCTACGCCGCCGGGCACCTGCCGCGCGCCGTGTACGCGAGCCTGGATCGCGATCTGGCCGACCTCAGCAAGCAGGGCCGCGGCCGCCACCCGCTGCCGGAGGCCGATGCGTTCTGCGCCGTGCTCGGTCGCTGGGGCATTTCGCCCGAGCACCGCGTGGTGGCCTACGACGCACGCGACGGCGCCTACGCGGCGCGGCTGTGGTGGATGCTGCGCCTGATGGGGCACGACAGCGTCGCGGTGCTCGACGGTGGCTTCGACGCCTGGCTGCGGCACGGTGGCGCTGTGGAACGCCAGATCCCGCGGCCGCGGCCGGCGCAGTACAAGGCCCGGTTCAATGCCCGCGCGGTGGCCACCACGGCCGTGGTGGCGGCGCGGCTTGCGAGCGGCAACGGCGTGCTGATCGACGCCCGTGCCGCCGAACGCTTCCGCGGCGATGCCGAGCCGATCGACCGCGTCGCCGGCCATATTCCGGGTGCGCTCAATCGCCCGTACACCGCGAATCTGCACGACGACGGCACGTTCCGTCCCGCCGACGAACTGGCCGGCGAATTCCGTGCCCTGCTCGACGCGTCGCCCGTCGGCGAGGCCGTGCTGATGTGCGGTTCCGGCGTCACCGCCTGCCACAACCTGCTCGCGATGGACCATGCGGGCCTGCGCGGCGCCCGCGTGTATCCCGGTTCGTGGAGCGAATGGATCAGCGATCCGGCGCGCCCGGTGGCGCGCGGCTGACGCGGGCGCCGTCGAGCGCGTCGACGGCCTGTCATCTTGCGGCGGCACACTTGCGGGCTTTACCGCGGGGGCTGCCGATGTTCCGACCAGTCGTTCTGCTTGCCAGCCTGCTGGCGTTCGCCGCGCCGGCGTCCGCCGTCGAGCGTCTGCGCGTGCACGGCTCCAACACCATCGGCGAAACGCTCGCGCCGGCGCTGGCGCAGGCATGGCTCGGCACGCGCGGTTGCGGTGCGGTGACGCGGCAGGACCGCGCGCCGGGCGAGTTCGTGCTGTCCGGCGCCGCGTGCGGCATCGAGATCGAGTTCGCCACGCACGGATCGAGCACCGGCCTCAAGGACCTGATGGCCGGCGCGACCGACATCGCGATGGCGTCGCGGCCGGTGTCGCCGGAGGAAGTGGAACGCGCCGGCGCGCTCGGCCGGCTCGACATGGCGCCGCAGGAAGCGGTGCTCGCGCTCGACGGCGTGGCCGTCATCGTGCATCCGGACAACCCGCTGCGCCGCGTGCGGGTGGACCAGGTGCGGGCCCTGTTCGACGGCAGCGCCCGCGACTGGTCGGCGTTGGGCGGCAGCGGACCGGTCCGCGTGCACGCGCGCGACGAGGCATCCGGCACCTGGGAAACCTTCCGCACCCTGGTGCTCGGCGAACACACGCTGCGCGCCGACGCCACGCGCTACGAGAGCACCGCGGCGCTCGCGCGTGCGGTGGCGGCGGATCGCAATGCGATCGGCTTCGTCGGCTTTGCCGGCATCGGTCCCGCGCGGGCGCTCGCGATCGCCGACGCGGGCGTGGCGATGGCGCCGCAGCCGCTGCGCATCGCGGTGGAGGACTACGCGCTCTCGCGCCGGCTGTACCTGTACCGGCCGGCGCAGGCCGGGGCGCTGGCGCGTGCGTTCGTCGATTTTTCGCTGTCGGCGGCGGGGCAGCGCATCGTGGAGCAGGTCGGCTTCGTCTCGCAGGACATCCGCGCGTTCGGCGATGCGGTGCGCGAGGACGCGCCGGACGACTACCGCGCGCTGGTGCGCGGCGCGGAGCGCCTGAGCCTCAACTTCCGCTTCAACCGCAACGGCCAGCTGCTCGACAGCAAGACCGAGCGCGACGTCGCGCGCCTGGCGGAATTCATGCAGCGCGAGGCCAATCGCGACCGGCGCCTGCTGCTGCTGGGCTTTGCCGATCCGGACGAAACCTCGGCCTACCTGGAACGTGCGTTGAGCAACGACCGCGTGGACTACATCGCCGGCCTGCTCGAACGCCTCGGCCAGCCGGTGCACGTGTTGCGCGGCATGGGCGGCAGCGCACCGCTCGCGTCCGACACCGGCGCGCAGGGACGTCTGCGCAATCGCCGCGTGGAGGTGTGGGTGGGTCCGCCGGGCAGCGCGCGCGTGGACGCGGCGCCGCTCGCGCGCACGCCGTGACGCGCGGCTATCCCTTCGCCTTGAGCCGCGCCACGAGCGCGTGCAGCACGCCCTGGGTCTCTTCGCGGTGCCATTCCTGCAGGAAGCGCGGAATGTCCATGCGGGCCGGATCGGAAATCACATCGACCAGATCCTGGCGCGCGATGCTGCGCGTATTGTGCAGCGCGTGCGGCGGCAGCCGCAGCATGTCCTGCAGCCAGGCGAGGGCGCGCACGGTCACGTGTTCCTGATCGGTCAACTCGTCGACCATGCCGATCGCGAGGGCCTGTTCGGATTCGATCATCGCGCCGGCCACCATCAGTCGTTCCGCGCGGTAGGTACCCACCAGGCGGCGCAACGCGTACTGGATGCAGTCGGGCACGAATAGGCCCACCTGCACCTCGTTGAGCCCGATCTTGAACGGCCCGCGCGCCATCACGCGGTAATCGCAGTACAGGCTCATCACCGCGCCGCCGGCCGGGCTGTGGCCGCCGATGGCCGCCACCGACAGCAGCGGCGACCGCGCCAGCGCCTCGCACACGCCGAAGAATGCGCGCCATGCGTCTTCGAGTCCCTCGCGATCGAGCGTGAGCAGACGCGGCACGTCGAGCCCGGCGCTGAACACGCCGGGCCCGCCGGAGATCACCAGCGCCCGCGCGCCGTCGCCGGGAGCGGCGACGATCGCGTCGCGCAGCGCCGACAGCAGCTCCGGATTGAGCGCGTTGACCGGCGGCCGCGCCAGCTTCAGTTCCAGGATGCCGCTGTGGTCGATGCGTTCGAGCATGGGGTTCACACGATGGGAGAAGAAATTACGGCTTCACCGAAGCCGGCCAACGATAACGCACGACGTAACGCACTGTGGCCTTGCCGCCGGCCGGCACCGGCAGCTCGAACGCGACGGTCTGCGCGTCGCTGCGCGTCGACGGCACCGACGACTCGACGATGTCCCAGTCGCTCCAGCGCGGCAGCGCTTCCAGCACGCGCACGGTGGCGGCCTCGGGTTTGGCGTTGGTGACGGCGATCTCGATGGTTTCGGTGAGGCTCAGGCGATCTTCCGCCAGACGCAGTTCCTTCTGCGTGCGTTCGGCCTGCAGATCGAACGCCTGGCCCAGCGCCACGTCCACCTTGCGGCCGGCCGCAGTGTGGTCGAGCGCGGCCTCGCCGAGGAAGGCGTTGCCGCTCGCCCCTGCTTCGTACACGCGCAGGCGGCCCGCAGGCAGCGGCATGCCCAGACGGCTGGCCTTGTCGTTGTCGAAGGCCAGCATCGCTTGCACCGGCTGGGTTCCGGTGGCACCGAACTGCGGTTCGATGATCGGCGCGCCCGGCCGGTAGTACTGCATCGGCGAACGCGTTTCGTAGCGGCGGGTGCAGCGCACGTCGCGTGCGCCGTCGAGCAGCGTCGCACGCTGCACGCTGCCGTCCGGCAGGTCGACGCGCTCGGGCAGCGTGTAGGCATGGTACTCGCCCGACGCCTGCGGCTCGGGCGCAGGTGCCGCCGCCATCGCCCGCATTTCCATGCGGTCGTAGGCCATCGTCTTGCCGGCGCGCTGGACATTCGGCTCGCCTGCCACCAGCGTCACGGCCGCATCGTCGAAGCTCGCGCCGGAGCGGTTGACGATCTGCGCCGCGCCGTCGAAGTCCATGCGGCAATCGCTGCCGGCGCCGCTGACGGTGGCGAGGTATTCGGCGCGCCACGCGAGACCGCCGGTGGGGTAGTCGAGCGCGAAGGTTTCGCGGCCGGAGCGGTCGCTGGCGATATTCCAGCGCAGCGTGGGCTGCGCGCTCACGCCCTCCGGAAGCTGTGCGAGCAGGAAACTGGAATAGTTCGACAGCACCCGGATGCCGCCCGACGGATCGGCGATGGTCAGACCGTTGCCGGCAGCGACGAGGGTGCCGGTGTAAGTCTTTTCGGCCGTGCCGACGGCCTGCACCACGGTGATCTGCTTGCCGATCGAGCGTCGCAGCAGTTCGTCCTGATCGGCCAGCGCGAAATCGAAACGCTGCGACGCGACGGCCACACCGCTGCCCTGCGGCAGCAACTGCACCGCCGCGCTGTCGATCGAGGCCGGGAAGCCGCTGCGCGTGATTTCGTTGTTGCCACGTTGAAGGCTTGCGTCGAAGGTGTCCCGCACCAGCGCGAATCCCGGCGCGGGAACGCCGCCGTGGCCCGCGGCGAGGGTCTCGTAGTCGCCCGAGTACAGCGTGATCGTCGCGCCCCGGGTGTCGGCCTGTGCGGCGGCGGCGTGCGAGGCAAGGGCGATCAGCGTGGCGGAAGCGAGCGGGGCGATGCGCATGCGGTGTCTCCTTGGATATGCAGTGCAAGTGCTGCGTTATGATAGGGCGATGAACGCCTGCCTCCGCCGTCTGGGTCTTTTGCTGCTGCTCGCTGCGTCGGGCTGTGTTCAGGCGCAGGACGCCGCACCCGCGGCCGATGCGCCGCTGGTGGCGAGCGATGCATGGATCCGCACGCCACCGCCGGGCAGCCCGGTGATGGCCGGCTACGTCACGCTGCGCAACGACGGCGTGCGCGAAGTGCGTTTCGCGAAACTGCGCTCGGATGCGTTCGGCGCCATCGAAATCCACGAGATGCGCGACAGCGGCGGCATGATGCGCATGCGCCCGGTGCCCGAACTGGTGATCCAGCCCGGCGACACCGAAACCCTCGCACCCGGCGGGCTGCATCTGATGCTGTTCCGCCCCACGCGCGAACTCGCCGATGGCACAAAGGTCACGATCGATCTGCTGATCGAAGACGGCGCGCCGATGCCGGTGGAGTTCGAGTTGCGCGCGGACGCGCCGTAGCGGGCACGGGTCCGGCATCACGTTCGATTGAGGCGACGGCGCGTGCTGTCGTCCGGCGGATCGTGATACCCCCTTCCGGCTGCCGCCACCTTCCCCCGCTTCGCGGGAGAAGGACTCCTTCGATGGCGACTCCGGCGAGCGCGCGCCGCGGCGACCATGCAACCTTCCACTCTGCGCTCCTCTCCCGCGCAGCGGGGCAGGATGTTGGCAGTCAGGAGGGGTCGAGCAGCGACCACGCGACCTTCAATCTGGCGCTCCTCTCCCGCGCAGCGGGGCAGGATGTTGGCAGGCAGGAGGGGGGCGGATAGCGACCACGCAACCTTCAATCTGGCGCTCCTCTCCCGCGTAGCGGGGCAGGATGCCGGCAGTCAGGAGGGGTCGAGCAGCGACCGCCCAACCTTCAATCTGGCGCTCCTCTCCCGCGCAGCGGGGGAGGATGCCGGCAGGCAGGAGGGGGGGGCGGGTAGCGACCGCGCAACCTTCCATCTGGCGCTCCTCTCCCGCGCAGCGGGGGAGGATGCCGGCAGACAGGAGGGGGAATCGCGTCCCGCTCCCCGCGTTCACGACGACCTGCGCGGCGCCCCGCGACGCCTCCGCGGCGTGGCGAGACCTCGCCGGCTGCCCCCGCGTCAGCCGGCCCGAGGATCGACCCGCTTACGCCGCTTCCGCCTGGCGCTTGCGCGGCCCGTTGAGCAGCGCATCGCGCACCGACGCGATGACAAGATCGATCTCGTCGCTGCCGATGCCGAAATGCGGGGTGAAGCGCAGCGAATTGACGCCGCCGTGGATCACGCCGATGCCGCGCTCGCGCAGGTATTCCTCGGTGCTGTCGACGCCGTAGCACTTGAATTCCGGCGACAGCTCGCACGAGAACAGCAGGCCGGTGCCCTGCACCTTGGTGATCAGGCCGGGCAGTTCGTTGCGCAGGCGGTTGAGCTTGTCGACGAACTCGCGGCCGCGTACCACGATGTTCTCGCGCACCGCCGGCGTCACCGCCTCCAGCACGGCGCATGCGACGTCCATCGCGCGCGGGTTGGTGGTCATGGTGTTGCCGTAGACGCCGCTGCGGTAGAGGCCGGCGGCGCGTTCGCCCACCGCGAGCACCGACAGCGGGTACTGGCCGGCGTTGAGCGCCTTCGAATAGGTTTCCATGTCCGGCGCGGGCAGGGCTTCGAAGCCGGGGTAGTCGAGGATCGACAGCACGCCATGCGCGCGCAGGCCGGCCTGGATCGAATCGACGAGGAACAGGCTGCCGTGCGCGGCGGTGAGCTCGCGCGCGGCGGTGTAGAACTCGGGCGTGACCGCGCGGCCGGGGTCGCCTTCGCCCATCACCGGCTCCAGGAACATCGCTTCGATGAACCAGCCGTGCTGCTCGGCTTCGGCGAACACCGAACGCAGGTGTTCGACGCTGTACGGCTCCACCGTCAGCAGCGAATCGTCGCCGCGGTAGCTTGCCAGATGCTGCATGTACGCCTTGCGGCTGGAATCCGAATACCGCGCCGGACCCTCGGTGCGGCCGTGGAAGGCGCCTTTCACCACCACGCGCTTGATCGTCTTGCCGGCGTGCCGCGCGCCCGCCTCGGTCATCGCGCGAGCGTTGATGTCGGCGATGCGGCAGGCCAGCGTGACCGATTCGGAGCCCGAATTGAGGCAGAAGAACCGCGTGTACGGACAGCCGCCGCGAGCGGCGCCGATCTCGCGCTTGAGCGCACGCGCAAGACGCAGCTGCGAGAACGACGGCGTCATGATGTTGGCCATTACCTGCGGCCGTGCCATCGCCTCCAGCACGCGTGCGGGCGTGTGGCCGAAGCCGAGCATGCCGTAGCCGCCCGAATCGTGCAGGACCGCGCCCTTGAGCGTGACCACCCACGGACCGCGTGCGGCGAGCGCCACATACGGATTCACCGCGTCGTTCGGGTAGAAGTTGACGAAGTCGGCCTGCACCGTCTCGCGCTGCGCGTCTTCGTCGAGCGTCAGCAGCTCGGGGAATTCGCGGCGCAAGGACTCGAACTGGTCGAGCGCGGCGTCGACCGCTTCCTCGAGCTCCGGATGGCTCGCCGCGAAACGGCGCACGCTGGCGTCGTCGAGGCCGCGCGTGCGGATGCTGCCGCCGTGCTGGCGCAGGGTTGCGAGTTTGTCGAGCACAGTCATATCCCCTCCGATCCTTTCAGGTTTCTTGCGCCGGAAACAAATGATGCGCGGAGGTCCGCGCATCGCTGGTGCAGAATCGATTGTTTCCGATGCAAATTAATGGCTTAGACCCGATTGTAGCATGCAGGACGCGGCCGCAGAACCCCCGGCCTTGCGCGATGCATGACCATTGTCAGGCCCGGATGCTGATGCAACACACTGCAACGCACGGTGCCGCGCCCGCGACAATGCACCCATCGAATGGAGGTGCAGCATGTCGAACGGTCGTGTTCCATTCCCGGCGGGCACGTCGCCGCCGCTGGCCGCGTTGCGCGGCGCGGGCAAGCGCTACGGCGCGGTCGCCGCGCTGGTCGACGTGGATGTCGATGTGCGCGCCGGCGAGGTGCTCGCTGTGCTGGGCGCAAACGGTGCGGGCAAGAGCACGGCGCTTGGGCTGCTGACCGGCCGCATCGGTGCGGACAGCGGCCGTGCGGAATTGTTCGGCGGGGATCCGCGCAACGCTGTGGCACGCCGCGGCATCGGCGTGATGCTGCAGGAAACGCGGCTGCCGGACACCCTGCGCGTGGCCGAACACATCCACCTGTTTTCCAGCTACTACGCCGATCCGCGCCCGGTGGCGCAGACGCTCGAGCTCGCCGGCCTCACCGAGATCGCGAAGCGCCCGTACGCGGCGCTGTCCGGCGGCCAGCAGCGCCGCGTGCAGTTCGCGCTCGCCATCTGCGGCCGGCCCGCGCTGCTGTTTGTCGACGAGCCCACGGTGGGGCTGGACGTGGAGGCGCGTCGCGGGGTCTGGCAGGTGCTGCGCCAGCTGCGCGACGACGGCGCGGGCATCGTGCTGACCACGCACTACCTGGAAGAAGCCGACGCGCTGGCCGACCGCGTGGTGTTGCTCGCCGGCGGGCGCGTGCTGGCGCAGGACACGGCGGCCGGCATCAAGTCGCGCGCCGCAAGCGTGCAGGTGCGGGCGCGCACCACGCTCGACCTCGCGCAGGTGGCCGCGTTCGCCGAGGCCGAGTCGGTGGCGCTGGAAGACGGCGTCACGCGCGTGCACTGCCGCCGACCCGAGGCGCTGCTGCGGCGCTGGCTCGCGGCCGACGCGCACCTGGCCGATCTCGACGTGCGCGGCCTCAATCTCGAGGACGCCTTCGTCTCCCTCACCGCAAGCCATGCGCGAGCAACGCAGCCATGAACCAGCCCGCTCCATTGTCCATGCGTCGCGGCGCACCGTCGCAGTCGCGCATCTACCTGCTCGAAGCCGGCTACGAGCTGCTGCGCATGCTGCGCACGCCGATGTTCGCGATTCCTTCGCTCGCGTTCCCGCTGGTGTTCTACGTGCTGTTCGCACTGGTGCTGCCGGGACAGTGGCGGCAGTACGACAAGGCGATCTTCATGCTGGCCACGTACGGCACGTTCGGCGTCATCGGCCCGGCGCTGTTCGGCTTCGGCGTGGGGCTCGCGATCGAGCGCCAGCAGGGCTGGCTCGAACTCAAGCGCGTCTCGCCGATGCCGATCGGGGCGTACTTCTTCGCGAAGATCGCGTTAAGTCTGGTGTTCGCACTGGCGATCCTGCTGCTGTTGTCGGGCGCCGCGGTGCTGTTCGGCGGCGTCGAGCTTCCGCTGCTGCCGTGGCTGAAACTCGTCGGCGTGCTGCTGCTGGGCACGGCGCCGTTCTGCGCGCTCGGCCTGTGGATCGGCTCGCTGGCGAAGGGCGAAGGCGCGGTGGCCATCGTCAATCTGGTGTATCTGCCGATGTCGGTGCTGTCCGGGTTGTGGATTCCCTTGATGGCGTTTCCGGTGCTGCTGCAGAAACTCGCCGTGCTGTGGCCGGCGTGGCATCTGTCGCAACTGGCGCTGGGCGCGATCGGGCAGGTGCAGGACGTGCGTTACGGCCTGCATGTGGCCGTGCTTGCGGTCACCACGGTGCTGTTTCTTTCGCTGGCCGCGCTGCGGCTGCGCGCGCGCTGAGGAGAAAGCCATGAAGGGTCTCCACTGGGTCGTCGTTGCAAGCGCGGCGCTGCTCGCCGCCCTGCTGTGGGTTGCGTCGCGACCGCCCGATGCCGCGACCGAAGCGGCGGCCGCCACCACACAAGCGCCGGCGGACGAGTTCGCGATCCGCGACGTGCGCGTGTTCGACGGCGAACGCGTGCTCGAACGCGCTACGGTGCACGTGCGCGACGGCCGCATCGTGGCGCTGGGCGAGGCGCTGGCGCTGCCCGATGGCATCCAGAGCGTTCCCGGCGCCGGCCGCACGCTGCTGCCCGGGTTCATCGATGCCCACGTGCACACCTGGGGCGAAGCGCGACAGGACGCGCTGCGTTTTGGCGTCACCGCGCAGCTCGACATGTTTTCCGATCCCGCGCAGCTGCCCGCCGCACGACGCGAGCGCGCCACGCTCGATACCACCGACCGCGCCGATCTGTGGTCGGCCGGCATGCTCGCCACGGCCGCCGGCGGCCACGGCACGCAGTTCGGAATCGCGGTGCCGACGCTGGCCGCGCCCGACGCTGCGGCGGCGTGGGTTGCGGCGCGCAAGGCCGAAGGCTCGGATTACATCAAGATCGTGCGCGAGAACATGCACGTGTACGGCGCGACGAACGCACTGCCGACGCTCGATCGCGCCACCGCCGCCGCGCTGATCGACGCCGCGCACGCGCAGGGCCTGCGCGCGGTGGTGCACGTCTCGGCGCTGGCCGATGCGCGCGAGGCGATCGAGGACGGCGCCGATGGCCTGGTGCATCTCTTCCACGATGCGCCGGCCGACGGTGCGTTCGTGACGCTTGCGCGCGAGCGCGGCGTGTTCGTCGTGCCGACGCTGGCCGTCATCGCGGGCTTCTCGGGGCGCGCCACCACGCTGCCGGACGATCCGCGCGTGCTGCCGTGGCTCAGCGCCGAACAGCGCGGCACGCTCGCCGCGCGCTTTCCCGCGCCGCCCGAGCCGGCGCATCTGCTGGCGGCGCTGGAGAGCGTGCAGCGCCTGCACGTGGCCGGCGTGCCGCTGCTGGCCGGCACGGATGCGCCGAATCCGAACACCGCGCACGGTGCCTCGATGCACGAGGAGCTGGTGTTGCTGGTCGACGGTGGCCTTGCGCCGCGCGACGCGCTCGCCGCCGCCACCGCGCGCGCGGCCGATGCGTTCGGACTCGACGACCGCGGCCGCATCGCGCCCGGCAAACGCGCCGACCTCGTGCTGGTGGAAGGCAATCCGACGGCCGACATCACCGCCACACGCGCCATCGCCGCAATCTGGAAAAACGGCCGTGCGGTGCAACGCAACCGGGCGGTTGCCGTCGCCGACGGCGCAGCGCTCGACGTCCTCGCGCCGGGTCTGGTCAGCGACTTCGACACGGGCGGTCTCGACGCGCGCATCGGCAGCTGGAGCGCAACCAGCGACCGCATGGCCGGCGGTGCGTCCGACGCCACCGTGGCTGCCTTGCCCGATGGCGCCGCAGGCGCCGGCGCACTGCGCACACAAGGACGCATCGAGCCCGG
Source organism: Chiayiivirga flava (assembly GCF_014202825.1). GTDB lineage: Bacteria > Pseudomonadota > Gammaproteobacteria > Xanthomonadales > Xanthomonadaceae > Chiayiivirga > Chiayiivirga flava. The sequence continues at coordinate 89,540 of NZ_JACHHP010000006.1, forward strand.
CTTCGCCTATCCGTGGGCCGGCGCCTTCCTCGCGGTCGGCGCGGCGCCGATGCAGCCGGTGGATGCCTCGGCGCTGACCGAACTGGTGTTCCAGGCGCGTGGCGACGGCCGCGCGTACGCCGTGCTGCTGTTCTCCGGGCAACAGCCGCGACCGATTCCCGCGCGCGTGCAGTTCACGCCCGGCACGGAGTGGCGCGAGGTGCGTGTCGTGTTCGCCGATGTCGCCGACGTGGACCTTGCCACGTTGCGCGGCATCGCGTTCACCGCACACGATCCGGCCGGCGCCTTCACCCTGGATCTGGATCGCGTGGAACTGCGCTGATGCACCCGTACGCGCCGCGCGGCAGCACGCCCCGCGTTACGCTTGGCGCCGACCGCGCGACCCGTCGCGCACCCTGCCGAGCCCGATCCGTGCAACGCCCCCGCAGCGACCTCGTCACCGACGGCATCCACGCACATCCCGTGGCTGCGCTGGTGTACCTGTTTTTCGTGTTCCTGCCGCTGTTTTTCCAGCCGCGCTGGACGTGGACACCGTTCGCCGCAAGCCTGCTCGCGATCGCGCTGTTCCTGCCGCTGCACTTCGCGTTTGCGCGCGGGCAGGGACGCGGACGCGCGTTGATGCCGCTGGCGACGGCCGCGATCGGCTACGCGCTGATTCCGTTCAACTCCGGCGGCAACACCTTCCTGATCTACGCGATGGCGATGGCGGCGCTTGCGTACGCACCGGCACGCGCCATCGCGGTGTCGTCGCTGCTGCTGGTGCTGATGGGCATCGAATTCTGGTGGGTGATGCCGTCGGCGGCCTTCGCGCTGGGCTCCACCGGCATCGTCGGCGTGATCGGTGCGATGGTGCTGTTCGGCACGCTGTTCGACCGCAACCGCGCCCGCCGCGATGCCGAACTGCGCCTGACCCAGGACGAGGTGCGCCGCCTCGCGGCGCTGGCCGAGCGCGAGCGCATCGGCCGCGACCTGCACGATCTGCTCGGCCACACGCTCTCGGTGGTAGCGCTCAAGAGCGAGCTCGCCGGCAAGCTCGTCGAGCGCGATCCCGCCGCGGCGAAACGGCAGATCGGCGACGTGGAGCAGGTGGCGCGGCAGGCGCTCGCACAGGTGCGCGAAGCGGTGGCCGGCATCCGCGCGAGTGGCCTGCAGGCCGAACTCGCTGCCGCGCGCCTCACCCTGCTCACGGCCGAGGTGTCGCTCGACCAGCAGCTGGCGGCCATCGACCTCGACCCGCCCGGCGAGCACGCGCTCGCATTGGTATTGCGCGAGGCGGTGACCAACATCCTGCGGCACGCGGGCGCCACGCGCGTGGACGTGGAACTGCGCGACGACGGCAGCCGCGTCACGCTATCGATCGCCGACGACGGCCGCGGCGGCGCGGACCTGCGCGGACACGGTCTCGCCGGCATGCGCGAGCGCCTGACCGCGCTCGGCGGCGCGCTCGAGATCGACAGCCCCGCCGGCGGCGGCACGCGCCTGCTCGCGCACGTGCCGCGCCAGCCGTCCGGCGCGTTGCCCGCGCCCGTGCTCGCAGGCGGCGCACGATGATCCGGCTGGTGCTGGCCGAAGACCAGGCGATGGTGCGCGGCGCACTGGCGGCACTGCTGCGGCTCGAGCCCGACATCGACGTCGTGGCCGAAGCCGGCGACGGCGACAGCGCCTGGGACGCGATTGCGACCCACGCGCCGGACCTGCTCGTCACCGACATCGAAATGCCCGGTGCCAGCGGCCTGGATCTTGCGCTGCGCCTGCAGCAATCGGGCAGCGCCACGCGCGTGGTGATTCTCACCACCTTTGCGCGCGCCGGTTACCTGCGGCGTGCGCTCGATGCCGGCGTGCGCGGCTACCTGCTCAAGGACGCACCGTCCGAGCAGCTGGCGCAGGCGCTGCGGCAGGTGCAGCGCGGCGCGCGCGTGATCGATCCGCAGCTGGCCGTGGCCGCGTGGGGCGACGACGATCCGCTCACCGAGCGCGAACGCGCGGTGCTGCGCCTGGCGGGCGAGGGCATGAAGACCGCCGACATCGCGCAGCGCCTGCATCTGTCGCCCGGCACCACGCGGAACTACCTGTCCGAGGCCATCGGCAAGCTCGGCGCCGCCAACCGGATCGAGGCCTGGCGCACGGCGCGCGCGAAAGGCTGGCTGTAGCGGCGCGATACGCCGCAGTACAGACGATTCGCGCAGGCCCGCAGTATCATCGCGCCCCCTCCCGCACCGGCGCACCGCGTGGCCTCTTCCACTCTCGCATTTGTCTTTCCCGGCCAGGGCTCGCAGTCGCTCGGCATGCTCGGCGAACTGGCGGCCGCCTTTCCGCAGGTGCGCGCGAGTTTCGACGAGGCCTCGCACGGCGCCGACGTCGATCTGTGGGCGCTCGCGAAGGACGGCCCCGAGGAGCGCCTCAACCAGACCGAATTTACCCAGCCCGCGCTGCTTGCGGCCGGCGTCGCGGTCTGGCGCGTGTGGCAGGCGCAGGGCGGCGCGGAGCCGGCGGCGTTCGCCGGACACAGCCTCGGCGAATACGCCGCACTGGTTGCGGCCGGTGCGCTGTCGCTCGCCGACGGCGCGAAACTCGTGCGCGAACGCGGCCGCCTGATGCAGGCCGCGGTGCCCGCGGGCAGCGGCGCGATGGCCGCAGTGCTCGGCGCCGACGACGCTTTGGTGGCGGAGGTCTGCGCGCAGGTCTCGAACGACACCGTCGTGGTGCCCGCCAATTACAACTCGCCCGGTCAGATCGTGCTCGGCGGTCACGCCGACGCGGTCGATCGTGCGTTGGCCGAACTCGCCCACCGCGGTGTGCGCAAGGCGGTGAAGCTCGCCGTCAGCGTGCCGTCGCACACGCCGCTGATGCGCGGCGCGGCCGACCACCTCGCACGGTTCATGGATACGCTCGAATGGCGCCTGCCGGACCGCCCGGTGATCCAGAACGCCGCCGCCATCGAAAACACCACCACCGACACCATCCGCGACGACCTCGTGCGCCAGCTCTACCTGCCCGTGCGCTGGACCGAGTGCATCGCCGCGCTGGTCGCCGGCGGTGCGACCCGCATCGGCGAATGCGGCCCGGGCAAGGTGCTGACCGGCCTCGCCAAGCGCATCGACAAGACCATCGACGCCCGCGCGCTCGGCACCCCCGCCGAACTCGCCGCCGCCCGCCAGGACTGGAGCCAGCCATGAGCCATTCCCTCCCGCTGCACGGCGAGATCGCGCTCGTCACCGGCGCCAGCCGCGGTATCGGCGCGGCCATCGCCGACGAACTGGCCGCGCAGGGCGCCACGGTCGTCGGCACCGCCACGAGCGAGGCCGGCGCCGCCGCCATCGGCGAGCGCCTCGCCGCGCACGGCGGCGCGGGTCGCGTGCTCGACGTGAGCCACGCCGGCGCGATCGAAGCGCTGATCGAATCCATCGCCACGCAGTTCGCGCCGGTCTCGATCCTGGTCAACAACGCCGGCATCACGCGCGACAACCTGCTCATGCGCATGAAGGACGAGGACTGGCAGGCGATCATCGACACCAACCTCGGCAGCGTGTTCCGCAGCTGCAAGGCGGTGCTGCGCGGCATGATGAAGGCGCGGCGCGGCCGCATCGTCAACATTGCGTCGGTGATCGGCGTCACCGGCAATGCCGGACAGACCAACTATGCGGCGGCCAAGGCCGGGATCATTGCCTTCAGCAAGTCGCTGGCAAAGGAAATCGGCAGCCGCGGCATCACCGTCAACGTGGTGGCGCCGGGCTTCATCGACACCGACATGACACGCGCCATGCCGGATGCATCGCGCGAGGCGCTGCTCGGGCAGATTGCACTCGGGCGCCTGGGCGAGGCGAGCGACATCGCACGCGCCGTCGCCTTCCTCGCCGGACCGAACGCCGCCTACATCACCGGCGAAACCCTGCACGTCAACGGCGGCATGTACATGCCGTGACGCCACTCGCGGCCGGTCCGCCGGCCGCGTAAGCTACGCCTTTCCGCCCACGCCCGGCCCGCGGCCACCGCGTCCGGTTCCACAGCTGGCCCGCAAAACCGCGACCCACTACAATGCGCGGGCTTTTTCCCCGGAGGTTCTGAACCAATGAGCAGCATCGAAGATCGCGTCAAGAAAATCGTCATCGAACAGCTTGGCGTCAAGGAAGACGAAGTCACCGCGAACGCCTCGTTTGTGGACGATTTGGGCGCGGACTCGCTCGACACGGTCGAGCTTGTGATGGCGCTCGAGGAAGAGTTCGAGTGCGAGATCCCGGACGAGGAAGCCGAGAAGATCACCAGCGTCCAGCAGGCGATCGACTACATCAAGGCGCACGTCAAGGCCTGAGCCTGGCGCGCGGGGTCGCGTTGCGGCCCCGTGCATGCCGACGCCGCGCCACGGGCACGCGCCGGCGTGTGGCGCAACTGCGGAACGTCCGTCGTCCCGCGCACAGCGGCCGCCGTGCAGGCGCCGCGCCGGCCGCCGCGGCCGCATCCGTTCCAGTCCGCTGACCGAGGAGAACCCAGCGCATGAGCAAGCGACGCGTCGTCGTCACCGGCATGGGCATCGTTTCGCCCGTCGGCAACGATCTGTCCAGCGCCTGGGACGCCATCACCCACGGCCGTTCCGGGATCGGCCCGGTCACGCATTTCGATCCGGTCGGGTTCCCGACCACCATCTGCGGCGAGGTGCGCGATTTCGACGCCACGCGCTGGATCGGCGCGAAAGACGCCAAGAAGATGGATCCCTTCATCCACTACGGCGTCGGCGCGGCCTTCATGGCCATCGACGATGCGGGCCTGGAGATCACCGAGGCCAATGCCGAGCGCATCGGCGTGATCGTCGGCTCGGGCATCGGCGGCCTGCTCGGCATCGAGGAAACCACCGAGAAGTTCGTGCAGGGCGGGGTGCGGAAGATCTCGCCGTTCTACGTGCCCAGCACCATCATCAACATGCTGCCGGGCCAGATCAGCATCCTCAAGGGCATCAAGGGCCCGAGTTTTTCCGCGGTGAGCGCGTGCGCCACGTCGAACCACTCCATCGGCACCGCGATGCGCATGATCCAGTACGGCGATGTCGACGTGATGGTCACCGGCGGCGCTGAACGCGGCTCCTCGCCCACCTCGATGGGCGGCTTCTGCGCGATGCGCGCGATGTCCACGCGCAACGACGAACCGATGAAGGCCTCGCGCCCGTGGGACAAGGACCGCGACGGTTTCGTGCTCGGCGACGGCGCCGGCGTGCTCGTGCTCGAGGAATACGAGCGCGCGAAGGCGCGCGGCGCGCGCATCTACTGCGAGCTGGCCGGCTACGGTGCGAGTTCGGACGCGTGGCACATGACGGCGCCGAGCGAAAACGGCGAAGGTCCCGCGCGCTGCATGGCGATGGCGCTGGCCGATGCCGGCATCGCGCCGGACCAGGTGCGGTACCTCAACGCGCACGGCACCTCCACGCCGCTCGGCGATCTTGCCGAGACGCTGGCGATGAAGCGCGCCTTCGGCGCGCACGCGTACGACATGATGGTGTCGTCCACCAAGTCGATGACCGGCCACCTGCTCGGCGCGGCCGGCGGCGTCGAAGCGATCTTCACCGTGCTCGCGATGCACCACGGCATCGTGCCGCCGACGATCAACCTCGATGAGCCCGGCGAAGGCTGCGACCTCGACTACGTGCCGAACGTCGCGCGCGAAGCGACGCTGGACGTGGCGATGTCGAACGGCTTCGGCTTCGGCGGCACCAACGGCACGCTGGTGTTCCGGCGCATCTGACGGTCCGCGGCGACATGGCCGGGCGCGGTCGCGTCGATCGACGCGCCGCGACGCGCGTCGGATGAACCTCGCATGCTGACCACTCCGCTGCCCGACCATCTCGATCTGCTCGCGCTGCACCAGCGCAATCCGCAGCGGTATCCGTGCCTGCTGCAGAGCGCCGCGCGCGGCAACGCGCGTGCGCGCTACGACGTGCTGCTGGCGTTTCCGCAGGGCGGATTGCGCCTGGACGCCGACGGCGTCACGCGTGACCTCTCGGGCGCGTGCATCGACGGCACCTTCCTCGCCGCGCTGGACGCACGCTTCGCACACGAGCGCACGCAGCGAGATGCCGACGACGGGCTGCCGTTCCACGGCGGCTGGGCGGTATACCTGGGCTACGAACTGGCCGCGCAACTCGAACCGCGGCTGCGGCTGCCGCAGGCGCCCGGTGCGCTGCCGGTGGCCGTTGCGCTGCGCTGCCCGGTCGCGGTGGTGCGCGACCATGCGCGCGGTTGCGTCACCGTCGTCGCCGAGCCCGACCATGCGGCCTGCGCCGAACGTGTCCGCGCCGACGTCGATGCCCTCGGCGACACGCTGCCGGTGCGGATCGACATCGACGCCCCGCACGAGGACGCGCCCGAAGCCTTCCTGCGTGGTGTCGCGGCGATCCACGACTATCTCGTCGCCGGCGACGTGTTCCAGGTCAATCTCTCGCGCGGTTGGCAGGCGCGGGTCGGCGCGGACACCACCGCCGCCGCACTGTACGGCGCGCTGCGGACGGCCAATCCCGCACCGTTTGCGGGGCTGTTCGCGTGGGATGACTGGGCCGTGATCAGCTCCTCGCCCGAGCGCCTGCTGTCGGTGCGAGACCGCGTGATCGAAACGCGGCCCATCGCCGGTACGCGCGCACGCATTGCCGGCGACGCCGACGCCGATCGCATCCGCGAGCTCGTCGGCCATCCGAAGGAACGCGCCGAGCACATCATGCTGATCGACCTCGAACGCAACGACCTGGGCCGCGTCTGCGCGCCGGGCAGTGTCGTGGTCGACGAACTGATGACGGTGGAAAGTTACGCGCACGTGCATCACATCGTCTCGAACGTGCGCGGTGTCCTGCGCGGCGACGTGACGCCGGGGCAGGCCATCGCCGCGGTGTTTCCCGGCGGCACCATCACCGGTTGCCCGAAGGTGCGCTGCATGGAAATCATCGCCGAACTCGAAGCCACGGGGCGCGGGCCGTACACCGGCGCCATCGGCTATCTCGACCGCAACGGCGACATGGATCTCAATATCCTGATCCGGACGCTGTGGCTGCAAGACGGCATCGTGCGCTGGCGTGCGGGTGCGGGCATCGTGGCCGATTCGGACGCCGCCGCGGAACTCGCCGAAACCCGCGCCAAGGCGCGCGGCCTGCTGCGCGCGCTCGGGCTGCGCGACTAGGCTGCGCGGGCGCGGGCCAGGCAGCGGTGCCGTGCGGACGCGCACTGACGCTATCCTAGCCGCCGCACCCGGATCGAACATCGCATGGCCAAGCCCGCAAAGAAGAATCCTGCAAGCGCACCGACGCGCAGACCGTCCGGTCTCTGGCGCGCCGTGCGCTGGCTGTTCGTGCTGTTCCTGCTCGCCGGCGCCGCGGCCGCATGGTTCGTGCACGAGGACTACCGCCGTTTCGCGCGCACCGAGCTGGGCGTTGGCGCGGATGAGATCGTGTTCGAAGTCAAACGCGGCGACTCCTTCAGCCACGTGCTGCGACGCCTACGCAGCGTCGGCATCGACGAAGGCCACGATCTCTACTGGAAGGCACTGGCGTGGGAAACCGGCGTGATGACGCGCCTGCGCGTCGGCGAGTACGCACTCGGCCACGGGCTCACGCCGGTCGCGCTGCTCGACAAGCTCGAACAGGGGCGTGTGATCCAGCACCGCTTCACGCTCGTGGAAGGCTGGAACTTCCGGGAACTGCGCCTCGCGCTGGCGGCGGACACCGCGCTGGAACAGACGATCGCGGGCAAGAGCGACGCCGAGGTGATGCAAGCGGTCGGCGCGCCCGCCGAGCACCCGGAAGGCCGTTTCCTGCCCGAGACCTACAACTACACGCGCGGCACCCGCGATGTCGACCTGCTCAAGCGCGCACGTCTCGCGCTCGATCGCACCCTCGATGCCGCCTGGGCGGCACGCGCGCCCGATCTGCCGCTCAAGACGCCGTACGAAGCGCTGATCCTCGCCTCGATCATCGAGAAGGAAACCGGCGTCGCGGCGGAGCGCCCGCAGATCGGCGGGGTGTTCGTGCGACGCCTGCGCCTGGGCATGAAGCTGCAGACCGATCCCACCGTGATCTACGGCCTGGGCAGCACCTTCGACGGCAACCTCACGCGCAAGCACCTCACCGACGACACGCCGCACAACACCTACACGCGCTTCGGCCTGCCGCCGACACCGATCGCGATGCCCGGTCGCGCCGCGATCGAAGCGGCGCTGAAGCCGGCCGACGGCGACACGCTGTATTTCGTCGCACGCGGCGACGGCAGCCACGTGTTCTCGCGCACGCTCGCCGAACACAATCGCGCCGTGGCGCAGTACCAGCTGCGACGCCGCGCCGGCACCGCGCCGTGAGCGACGGCAAGCTCATCACGCTCGAAGGCGGCGAGGGCGCCGGCAAGTCGACCGCGATGGCCTGCATCGCGAACCGCCTGTGCGCGCGCGGCATCGAGCTGGTGCAGGTGCGCGAGCCCGGCGGCACCCCTGCGGGCGAGGCGATCCGCGCGCTGGTGCTCGATCCGGCGCATCGCGGCCTGCACGCACAGGCCGAGCTGCTGCTGATGTTCGCGGCGCGCGCGCAGCTGGTGCACGCGGTGATCGAACCGGCACTGGCGCGCGGCGCGTGGGTGCTGGGCGACCGCTTCACCGATGCGAGCTTCGCCTACCAGGGCGGCGGCCGCGGGCTCGATGCCGGCTTCATCGCCGAACTCGAGCGGCGCGTGGTGGCACGCAAGCCGGACCTGACCCTGCTGCTCGACCTGCCTGTCCGTGACGGCCTCGCACGCGCGCGCGGCCGTGGCGACAGCGATCGCATCGAGACCGAAGCCGAGCAGTTCTTCGAGCGCGTGCGTGCCGCGTACCGGCAGCGCGCGGCGCTCGAGCCCGCGCGCTGGCGCGTGGTCGACGCCTCGCAACCGCTCGATGGCGTGCTGGGCGATCTTGCGCGCGAACTCGACGCGTTCGTGGACAGCGTCCGATGACCGCCGTCGCGCCGTGGCAGGCGCGCGCCTACGCGCAGGCGATCGCCGCGCTCGACGCCGGGCGCCTGACCCACGCGCTGCTCGTCTGTGGCCCCGAGGGCCTGGGCAAGCGTGAACTCGCCGCCCGCCTGACCCGGCGGCTGCTGTGCCGCGCGCCGGTCGGCGGCGACGCCTGCGGCCGCTGCAAGAGCTGCGACCTGCTGGCCGCCGGGACGCACCCGGACCGTTACGAGGAAACGCTGGAGCCGAACGACAAGGGCGACCTCAAGAGCGAACTCTCGGTCGGGCAGATCCGCCGTCTCGGCGAAAAACTCAATCTCACGCCGCAGATCGGCGCGGTGCAGGTGGCGCTGCTGCATCCGGCCGAACTGATGAACCGCAGCGCCTTCAACGCGCTGCTCAAGACGCTGGAAGAACCGCCGCCCAATCGCTATCTCATCCTGGTCAGCGACCAGCCGTACCGGTTGCCCGCGACCATCCGCAGCCGCTGCCAACGCCTGGAGCTCAAATTGCCGTCGCACGCCGAGGCGCGCGCGTGGCTGCAGGCGAACGCCGGCCGCGTCGCGGCCGTGGACGAGGCGCTTGCCGCCGCGCAGGGCAATCCCGGCCTCGCCCGCAGCTACCTGGACGGCGATGCGCTGGCCCTGCGCCGCGCCGTCGCCGCCGATCTCGCCGCGCTCGCGGCCGGACGCGAGACCGCGCTTGCGACGGCGCAGGCGTGGGTCGCCGACCGGACGTCGCTGCGGCTGCGCTTCGCTGCCGGTCTGGTGCGCGATCATCTGGCGTTCCGCCTCGGCGCAGGCGCAGGGCCCGATGCGCTCGATTCCGCCGGCATCGCATCCCGCCTCGATCTGCACCGGGGTGCGACGTGGTTCGATCAGGCCAACCGCGCGCAGGCCTGGCTCGGCACGCCGCTCCGGCAGGACCTGCAGCTGGTCGAGCTGCTGCGCCAGTGGCAGGCCGCGTGCGCTAAGATGCCGGCGAATCGCAGTCTCGCCGGAGGATGACCATGCTGCCTGGAGCCGGTGCCGCCCGACAGGGCATCCTGTCGCTGGCCATCAAGGACAAGGGATCGCTGTACAACGCCTTCATGCCGTTCGTGAAGGGCGGCGGCATCTTCGTGCCGACGCCCAAGCGCTACAGTCTCGGCGACGAGGTGTTCATCCTGCTCACGCTGATGGAAGACAAGGAGCGCCTGCCGGTGGCCGGCCGCGTGGTGTGGATCACGCCGCCAGGAGCGCAGGGCAACCGCACCGCCGGCATCGGGGTGCAGTTCAACGACTCGGCCGAAGGCGAAATGGTCCGCGGCAAGATCGAAACGCATCTCGCGGGCCTGACCGGCGGCGACAAACCCACGCACACGATGTGAGCGCACAGCACGCGTCACGCGAGGCCCGATGTTCCCGTTCCTGAAATTCGACACGCCGGAGCGGCGCGCGCACGCGCTTTCGCTCGGCCCGCTGAAGTTCATCGTGCTGTACGGCGTGCTGGCGTGGGGCTGCCTCACCGCACTCGTGTTCAGCGTGTTCGCGCCGCTGCTCGGCTTCGTGCCGGATCCGCGCGAAGGGTTGAGCTACATCGAGAAGGTGCTGTCGGCCGCGCCGCTGGCGTTCGCGGTGTTTCCCGCGTGCGGGCTGCTCTGGGGCGCGGCGATGTGGTTCGTGATGCGCAAGGTGGAAACGCGGGCACGCTGAGCTCCCCGCCGAGTCGACGGCGTCAATCCGTGTCGGCCGCGGTGTCGAGCGCGTCCAGCAGCGCCGCAACGAACCGCTCCGGCGCCTCCACCTGCGGCGAATGCCCCAGGTCCGCGAACTCCACCAGCACCGCCTCCGGAATCGCCTTCGCCGCGCGTTTGCCGAGCGCGGGATAGTCCCCGACCCGTGCCTTCACCTGCGCCGAGGCCAGGTCTTTCCCGATCGCGGTCCGGTCGCGCTGCCCGATGAACAGCGTCGTCGGCACCGCGATATGGCCGAACTCGTGCACCACCGGCTGGGTGAACACCATGTCCGAGGTCAGCGCCTGGTTCCACGCCACCTTCGCCTTGCCGTCGCCCGCGTACATGCCCGCGAGCATCCCGACCCAGCGGTCGTAGCCCGGCTTCCACTCGCCGCCGAAATAGACCTCCTGCTGGTACGCCTTGATCGACGCGAACGTGGTCGTCATCTCGCGCGTGTGCCACGCATCCACGCTGCGCCACGGCACGCCGATCGCCTTCCAGTCTTCCAGCCCGATGGGGTTGACCAGCAGCAGCTGCGCGGTCGCCTGTGGATACATCAGCGCATAGCGCGCCGCCAGCATCCCGCCCATCGAATGCCCGACGACGGCCGCACGATCGATTCCGAGCGACGCCAGCAACGCCTGCGTGTTCGCCGCGAGCTGATGCAGCGAAAACTGGTAGTGCGTCGGCTTGCTCGATTTGCAGAAGCCGATCTGGTCGGGCGCGATCACGCGGTAGCCCGCGTCGCGCAAGGTGCCGATCGTGTGTTCCCACGTCGCCGCGCAATAGTTCTTGCCGTGCAGCAGCACGACAGTGCGGCCATTCGGCTCCGCCGGTCGCACGTCCATGTACGCCATCGAAAGCGTCTGTCCCTGCGACTCGAACGCATGGCGCCGAACCGGATACGGATAGTCGAAGCCGTCCAGTTCCGCGCCGTAGCGCGCGATCGTCGCTTCCTGTGCCGAGGCGAACGAACTCGCCGCCATCAGCAGGCTCCACGCGGCAATCCGCTTCATCGCATCGCTCCGGAGGAAAGAACCAGTGCGGAACCTACCGGCATCGCGCCGCCACCGCCATACCCGATGGCGCAGTTGAATGCGTCCTGACGCACCGCCTGCGGTGTTGCGACGTGGCCCGCGCAAGGTGCGTCCTGGCTGGGCGCCGTGGCGCACGCAACCCAACGACAACGCAACGACAACACATGGAGTGGTCCGACGATGACGATGAAAAGATCCTGCATGGCCCTGTTCGCCTGCGGCACGCTTGCCGTGTTCGGAGCCGCCGAACACGCGCGCGCCGACGTCCCCGCGCTGCAGCCGGTCGCGATCCGCGGCGATTTCAGCGGCACCTGGTTCGATCCGGACCGGCCGGGCCAGGGCGTGGTGCTGGAGGTGTTCGACGGCGGTCAGGCCACCGTTGCGTGGTACACGTTCGATGCCGACGGCGCGCCGCTGTGGCTCTACGGCGTCGGCACGCTCGATGGTGCAAGCGTGCACGTGCAACTGCAGCACGTCAGCGGCGGCGTGTTTCCGCCGGCGCAACAGAGCGGCGATGTCGTCGTCGCCCCGTGGGGCGAGGCCACGCTGCATTTCACCGGCTGCAACGCCGGCAGCATCGAATGGGCGGCCGTCACCGACGAGGTAGCGCCCGGCGCAATGCCGCTGACCCGTGCCACCGGCATTCACGGCGCGCGCTGCAACGTGGAGGAAACCTTCGCCGAGCAACGCATCTTTTCGTTCGAGCGCGGCACGCTCGGATTCGAGGCCGTCTTCGCCGACTATCCGCCGGGGCAGGAGCAGTTCCACGAACTCGACTATGCCTTCGAAACCCTGCCCGCGCCGCTCGCGGCGCGCCGCGGCGTGCGTCTGTCCGGCAACAACCACTCCGACGATCTTGCCATGCTGGTCAAGGCGCCGATGGGCGGCCTGCTGCCGAATACGGCGTACCGCGTCGAATTCGAAGCCGAGATCGCCAGCAACGTGCCGAGCAACTGCCTCGGCACGGGCGGCTCGCCCGGCGAATCGGTGTGGATCAAGCTCGGCGCGTCGACGGACGAACCGCTGGCCATCACGCAGGGCGAAGGCGCATCGGCAATGAAGCGGCTCAACATCGACTACGGCGTTCAGGGGAATTCAGGCGCCGATGCACGCATCGTCGGCACGATGGGCAACGGCTATGACTGCGGCAACGAGACCGTCCCGTGGACGCTGCGCTCGCTGTCGACGCAAGGTGAAACCATCGTTGCCAGAAGCGACGGCGACGGCGTGCTGTGGCTGATCGCCGGCACGGACTCGGGCTTCGAGAGTCGCACCGATGTCTACTTCACGGCACTGCGCGTGCGGCTGGAGCCGGCGGCGCCGTTGTGACCGGCGCGCGGTCGCGGCCGCGCGTCTCCAGAGCGCGGCGCGGCGACTGCATCCGCAGATGCCCGCGGTTCGCACCAATGATGGCGCATCTTGTTTCCCGACTACCCCTCGAGGCCGTCCGAGAAGATCGGCCCCGTGGGCCGATCCTGCGGCGGCTGTTCCTCCGGCTGCCGCTCGACCGCGCCCGAATCGCAGTCGGGCATCGGCGAGCCATCGCTCGAAACCGGGCGTGGCAGGTCGCGCCGATAGATTCGGAGGGAGTCGCAGACGGACAGCGGCTCGCCGCAGCGACTCGGCGGTGACACCTCGCCGCTACGGCTCGAAACCGTCGCCCAGCAAGCGCGCTGCGGCGGCGCTCCCCGGCACGGCAAATCCGACGACGCGGGTGCGGGTGATGCCGTCCGGGTCGGTGCGCTGGTCGAGCATGAGGAGGCTGCCGTGCGCCGCGATGTCCGGTTGCGTCGATTGAGCGGTGGCGGTGCCGTCGAGCGAAGGAAGGTCGATGGAAAAGCGGTGGCGCTCGGCGAGATCGTCCGGCGCGTACACCACCGCCGTTGCATCGTCGTCGGCGCCGGTGATGGGCAGCAGCCAGCCGAAGGACGTCGGCGTCGGGTGGCCGGCGGCCATCGCGTCGATGGCGATGTCCCGCTGCACCTGGCCGTCTTCGTCGACCAATGCGAGCCGTCGATCGCCGACGAGCAGGAAACGGTCTTCGTGCCCGCGATAAATCCCGCCACGATCGTAGGCCGCGGGCAGGGTCGGCGTGATGCGGATCGTCGTCGCGTTTCCGTCCAGCATCAAGCGGATCAGCGTGCGCGGCTGCTGGTACTGGGTGAACCACGGTGTTCCGTCAGAATCGAAAACCAGGGTCGTGAACGGCCCACGCAGGGTGACGATGTGTTCGGCCACATTGTCCGGCGTCACGCGCGAGAGCACGATGTCGTGGCCGTAGGTGGCTGGCGGCGCCAGCAGCACATCCGCGCGCCCGAGCATGCGTTCCTCGCCGTCTGCAGTCGCGAGCAGGCGTCCGAACACCACCTGATCGTCGCCGCGCGCGATGTCGCGGCGCGAGACGATGGTGCCGTCCGGATCGAATTCGACACGGCGCAGCACCTGCGCTGCATCCGGCGGCAACGGTTCCGTCCAGGTCAGCAGCAGGTTCCCGTCGACGATACCGAGTCCGGCGTCCGTGTATCCGGTGAACTCGCGCGGATCGATCGACGCGGTCAAATCACCCGATGCGTCGACGTGATGCAAACGCGACCATTGCATGTCGATCACCACGTGCGAACGCGATTCGCGGATCCAGATTCCGCCGCGCCCATCGACTCCGGCGATCTGCCAATGCTGCGACATCCACGGGTCCGGCGTTTCCAGGCAGCGATCGAACCGCCATCGCAAGCGCCCGCTCGCGGTGAATGCCAGCACGCCCGGTCCGTTGTGACCGGTGGCGACGAAGCGGTTCCCCAGCCGATCGCCGACGATTGACATCGAATCGAAAAACAACGGATCGGGTGTCGTGGCACCGTCGCAATCGCGTGCCACGGATTCGATCACCGTTGCGAAGCGCTGGTGCGTCAGCGGCGCCGGGCTTCCGGCGAGTGCGGAGGTCGCAACGCATGCCGCCGCGAGCATGAAGGAGCGCGCACCAAGTCGACCCCCGTAGCGCATGACTCGCCCCTCCCGTGTTGCCCGATCCGAATGCGACGCGAGGGTGGGCCGTACCGTCGCAGCCGATTCAACACTCGATCACGTTCACCGCCAACCCGCCGCGGCTGGTTTCCTTGTACTTGTCCTGCATGTCGCGCCCGGTGTCGCGCATGGTCTTGATGACCTTGTCGAGGCTGACCTTGTGCTTGCCGTCGCCGCGGAAGGCCATGCGTTGCGCGTTGATGGCCTTCACCGCGCCCATCGCGTTGCGTTCGATGCACGGGATCTGCACGAGGCCGCCGATCGGGTCGCACGTCAGGCCGAGGTTGTGTTCCATGCCGATCTCGGCGGCGTTCTCGATCTGGCTCGGGCTGCCGCCCATCGCGGCGACTAGGCCGCCGGCCGCCATCGAGCATGCCACGCCGACCTCGCCCTGGCAGCCGACCTCGGCGCCCGAGATCGACGCGTTTTCCTTGTACAGGATCCCGATCGCCGCGGCCGTGAGCAGGAAATCGAACACGCCCTGTTCGTTCGCGCCGGGGCAGAAGCGGTCGTAGTAGTGCAGCACCGCGGGGATGATGCCGGCGGCGCCGTTGGTCGGCGCGGTGACCACACGGCCGCCGGCGGCATTTTCCTCGTTCACTGCGAGCGCATAGAGGTTCACCCAGTCGAGCACGGTGAGCGGGTCGCGCATCGCCGCTTCGGGCTTGTTGGCCAGTTCGCGGTACAGCGTCGGCGCACGACGCGAGACGTGCAGGCCGCCGGGCAGGGTGCCTTCCTCGCGGACGCCGCGCGCCACGCAGTGCTGCATCGCGGTCCAGATCTCGCGCAGGGCGGCGCGGATGTCATCGGCCGTCCGCCACACCTGTTCGTTGGCGAACATCATCTGCGCGATGCTCAGGCCGCTCGCGGACGCGTGCGCGAGCAGTTCCGCGCCGCTGTGGAACGGATACGGCTGCGCGGTGGTGTCGGCGACGATGCGGTCCTCCGCGGCCTCGTCCTGGTTGACGACGAAGCCGCCGCCGACGGAGTAGTAGTCGCGCGTCGCGATCTGCGCGTCCTGCGCGTCGAACGCGGCGAAGCGCATGCCGTTGGTGTGGAACGGCAGCTTCTGGCGCTTGTTCATGACCAGGTCGCGCTTTTCGTCGAACGCGATCTCGCGCGCGCCGCCGAGCAGCAGTTTTTTCTCGCCGCGGATGCGCGCGAGCGCGGGCGGGATGATGTCGGGGTCGATCAGGTTCGGCCAGTGGCCTTCCAGGCCCATCAGCACGGCCTTGTCGGTGCCGTGGCCGCGCCCGGTGAGCGCGAGCGAGCCGAACACTTCGGCACGCACGCGCGCGACGTCCTGCATGCGGCCCGGTTCCTCGATCCAGCGCTGCACGAAACGCGCGGCCGCGCGCATCGGGCCGACGGTGTGCGAGCTCGACGGACCGATGCCGATCTTGAACAGGTCGAAGGTGCTGACGGCCATCGGTCAGGTCCGCGGGCGGAGGGCGGGGCGGACGTACGCTCGCGGCATGCGAAGGATTCCGGAGTTCAGGGAGAGCCCGCTATTCTACGCCCTGTCCCTCCGCCCGATGCCGCAGTGCCGCATGGCCCTCATCCTCTACCAGCGCGACGATTGCCATCTGTGCGACCGGGCCCTCGAAGTGCTGGCGGCCGCACGCGCGCCCGCGTTCGAGCACGTGTGGATCGACGCCGACCCGACGCTGGAGGCCGCCTACGGCCTGCGCGTGCCGGTGCTGCGCGAGGACCGCACCGGGGCCGAGCTCGACTGGCCGTTCGACGTGGCCGCGGTGCAGCGTTTTCTCGACGCGTTACGCTGAGACGTCACGGCAGCACCTCCTTCACCGGTGTTTCGATGGCGAAGCGCGGCGTGCCGATCCGACACCCGATTCAACCCTGTTGCGGCGAAACGAGCGGGGCGTGCGTCATTCGAACCCGTCGCCGAACAGCGCGAGGCTGCCGAATTCGTGCGCGCCGATGTCCACCTCGGCGCCGACGATGCGCGTGCCGCCGCCCGCGTCCGTCGCGCCGAGTCCGCCGGGCGGAGCGCCGTCGCCCGCGTCGATCGCGACCGAGCCCGCGGCCGGCGCGTAGTTGCCCGCCGCGGGCGCGGCGAACGCCACCGGCACGTCGATCAGGTTGCTGCCGCGTGCCATCCATTCGGGCGGCAGGCTCGCCGTGCCGTGGCCGGTGACGATGGTGTTGAACAGCGAGCCCAGCTCGACGACCGGGAACCGATCGTTGCCGCGCATGCCCATGCCGTCGTTGTCGGCAATGGTCACGTTGGTGATGTCCAGCGTCGACGCCGGCGTGTTGCCGTAGCTGCCGGCAAACAGGCCGTAGGCGGTGCCGATGCCCTGCGTGATTTCGGTGTCGCCCAGGTCCAGGCGGTCGCTGTTGCCGGTCGCCAGCAGCACGTGCGCGCGCGTGCCGAGCACGGCCTCGGAGACGTTGCCGCGCACGATGTTGCCGCGGATCGTGATCGACGCATCGATGCCACCGCCCGCACCGCCGGTGGTGGCGGAGAGCCCCACGCCCTGCGCGTTCACCACGGTCGCGTCCGCCGCCTCGACGATGTTGGCGACGATGCGGTTGTGCAGCAGCTGCACCGACGACGCGCTGAACGCATAGAGCCACACGCCGGCGGCGTTGAGTTCGATGAACGGCGTGCTGCTGCCGGGCAGCATGCGCAGGCGGTTGGCGACGATGCGATTGTGCTCCAGTACGATGCCGGCTTCGTTGTCCGCCGTGGCATAGATGCCGCCGCCGGCCGCGCTTGCACCGGCCTCCAGGCTGTTGTCGCGAACGTCGCAGTCGCTGACCCGCACGCGGCTCGCACCGTTGGCGAAGATGTCGATGCCGCCTCCGGCGATCGAGTTTTCGGTGCTGCCGGCGTTGTCGCGCACCACGCAATCGCGCACCGTCAGCAGCCCGGTGCCCGAGGTGCGCAGCGAGAGGCCGCCGCTGTCGGCGACGCGCTGACCGCCGAACACCGTGGCGTTGGAAAATTCGATCGCGCCGGACGCGGCGCGCAGCGTGAGCGGCCGCGCGTCGTCGCCGGGCAACACGGTGAAGGCGGTGGCCTCCGGGTCGGTGTGCTGCGCGTCGAACGCCGCGTTCCAGCCGCCGGAGATGGACAGCGACTTGTCGCCTTCGTAGTCGATGAAGGGTTTGTCGGTGAAGATGACGGCCTGCAGGCGGATCTCGTGGCTGGCGCCCGCGGTGGCCTCGGCATTCGCGACGGCGAGCGCGAGCGTCGCGAACGCACCGTCGGGCCCGACGGTGAAAACGTCCGCCTGTGCGGACGTACACAGCGCGAGCGCGAGCAGAACGCTGCCTGACGACGGGATGACGAAACGGCTCATGGCGCGACACTCCGGCGGGTGGTGTGCGTTTAACGGCGCCGGGCGGTGGAATCGGACATTGTCGCGTGTCGCGATTCAGCGTGGCGGGGACACGCCGGTTCCGACGCATCGAGCGCTTGCGCACTTGCCTCGCCGACGCGGCCATTCATCGCCGCGTCGGCAGGCCGCTTTCAACAGCCCGCTTTCAACAGGCTGCTAGGGCTGGTCGCGCAACCTGGCGAGGATCTCCGCGCGCGCTTCGCGCAGCACCGAATCGCGGTCGAGATCGGCGACGATGTCCTGCACCACGCGCTTGGGTCCGAGCTCGCCCCAGCTCTTGCCCTGCGCGAGGTAGCGCTCCGCGGCACGTGCGATGAGCAGGGTGGCATACCACGCCAGTGCACCCTGCGCACCGGCGGTGACGAGGGTCGAGAGTCCCGCGCTCGCGCCCTTGAGCGCGGACGCCACCAGATGCACGCCCCAGATCGCACCCATCAGCGCGGCGAGCTGCGCGGCGATCGTGGCGATGAGGCGCCCGGCCTCGCTGCGCGACAGCGGCAGGCCGTAGATGCGCGACAGGTGCATCACGAGCGCCACGTCCAGCGCGGCGGCGGCGAGCAGATCGGCGACCGGGATCGGATTGAGCGCAACGGCCACGCCCTTGGCGAGGCAGTAGCTGCGCGTCACGCGCTCGGCGAGTTCGCGGCGCAGCGTGGTGAGCCGCCTGCAGGCCTCGTCCGACAGCCGGCCCGCGAACACTGCGGCGTTGAGCGCGGCGAGCGTTTTTCCCTCGGCATCGAGGATCGCGAAGATGCGATCCTGCAGCGCGGCGACATCGATCGGGCGCTCGCGCAGCAGCTCGCGCTCGCTGCCGTCGGGCTGCACCTGCAGCACGCGCTCGGCGCTCGGCAGCGCCATCACCTCGACGATGTTTTCCGGCCGCACGCTGCCGCGCGCGTGCTCGACCAGGCGCGCGCGCAGCTCCGCGCGCTGGGTGGCGGTGTAGCGGTCGGCCTTGTTGAGTGCGAGCACGATCGGGCGCTGCGTGGCCGACAGCGTCTTCAGCGCGTCGACTTCGACCGACGTCATGTCGCCATCGACCACGAACAGCACCAGATCGCTGCGGCCGGCAACATCGAAGGCGAGCTTCTCGCGCTGCTCGCCGGAGAGTTCGTTGATGCCGGGCGTGTCGATGAGGTGCACGCCGTCGGCGGCCGCCTCCTGCCAGCGCAGCAGGTTGGCCTGCGTGGTGGTGCCGTGCAGCACGCCAACGTCGAACGCGCGCTGGCCGAGCAGCGCGTTCAGCAGCGCCGACTTGCCGACGCTGACGCGACCGAACACGGCCAGATGGATGTGGCCGTGCTCGATCTTGTCGAGCATCGATTCGACCTGTGCGTAGTCGGCCGCAAGCGAGTCGCGCACGGCGGCAGGGATGGAGGGGTCGTCGAGCAGCGCGCGGAGGCTGCCGGCGGCCTGGTCGAGATGGTTGGTGCCGGTCGCGGTGTGCGCTGCGTCCGTGCCGCGCAGGCGCGCGGTGAGCTTGCGCCAGCGGTCACGCAGGGACATGTGGGAGTGCCGTTGCTGTCGGAATTGCCGCGGGGTGGTGCGGCGGGTGAACAGGGTTACGCGGAACTGCCGCGGGATCACGCGGGATGGTCGGCGTTGTCGAATTCGGTCGACGGTGCAAGCCCGGACCCTCGCAGCAAGCCCTCTCGCCGAGGAAGAGGGGCTTCAGCATTTCGTGGTCTCGAATGCTTGTCGGATGTCGCGTATCTGTTCCAGTCAATGACGCTGCCCCTCTCCCTGCGGGAGAGGGGTTGGGGTGAGGGTTCGGGATCAACGCAGCGTCCGAGGCTCGCGCGAACCATGCCAAGCGCATGAGGTTGGCGCCGTTGCTGCTGCCGGCGTGGACGGCGTGCGCGCAGAATCGGTAGCACGTGACGGCCGTCTTGAGCGACGCCCAGAGCCTCGCGTTGCCCGGACCCTCACCCCAACCCCTCTCCCGGCGGGAGAGGGGCGATACGCCGGGGCTGGCTGAAACGCGGACGTCCTGCACGATGTCGACTACTTCGCAGTCAACTGCAGCGTGGTCTTCACCACCACCTCGTGCGTGATCGTGGTGTCGTCGGCCCAGTCGCCGGTGCCGACGTTGAACTGGGTGCGGTCGAGGATGGTCTCGCCGGCGAGCGTCGCCTTCGTCGCGTCGGCTGTCCAAGTGAACATCAGGGCGACCGGCTTGCTGACGCCGTTGAGTTCCAGCGTGCCGTTGGCAGTGAACTTGCCGGGTGCGCTGGCGATGAATTCGGCGGCCTTGAAGCGCGCCTGCGGCTGCGTTTCGGTGTTGAAGAATTCGGCGGTCTGCAGGGTCTCGTCGCGGTCGGCGTTGCCGCTGTCGGCACTGGTCAGGTCGATGCTCACGTCGAACGACGAGCCGGCGAGGTCGGCCGGATCGAAGACGATCGTCGCCTCGAATGTCCTGAAGGTGCCGGTGAACGGTTCGCCGTCGGCGCTCGCGGCAAAGGTGAGCGTGGAGGCGGTCGGGTCGGTGGTCCACGCGGTGGCCGCGAAGGCCGGGAGCGGGGCGCCGAGCAGCAGCACGGCAAGGGCGGTTCGAAGGTTCATGCGGCAGGGTCCCGTGGCTTGGGTTCGAAGGAGGCGGGCAGCATCCGCACGAGGGTGCGGTCGCGCACGACGAAGTGGTGATACAGCGCTGCGCCGATGTGCGCGGCCAGCAGCGCGAGCAGGATCCAGATGCCGGTCTCGTGCATGTCGTGCGCGAGGCCGCGCAGGTCGCGGTCCGGTGCGGCGAGCTTGGGCACGGTGAACAGGCCGAACCAGGTGAGCGCGCGCAGACCGCTCGCCGAATCGTACAGCCAGCCCGAGATCGGCATCAGGAACGCCATCGCGTAGATCGCCCAGTGGGTGAGCCTTGCGATCCATTCCTGCCATGTCGGCGTGCCCGGCACCGGGCGCGGCGCACCGGCCCACAGCCGCCAGCCGAGCCGCACGAGCATCAGCGCGAGCACGGTGAGGCCGGTGGACTTGTGCAGGTCGAACACCCAGAAATACTTCGGGCTTTTTGGCACTTCGTCGAGCAGGAAGCCGAGCACGGCCATGCCGAGGATCAGCACGGCGATGGTCCAGTGCAGGGCCTGGCTGACCCAGCCCCAGCGTTGGTCGGTGTTGCGCAGTGTCATGCGGGCTCCGTGGCGGTGTGCGGGGAGGACGTGGCGGGATTGTCGTCGCTTTCGTCGCGGGTTGCGCGCTTGCGCGATGCCTCGACCTCGATGCGCAACTCGACGGCATCGCCTACCGTGCGCAGGTTGTCGTCCATGCCGAAGTCCGACCGTTTCAGCGTGGCGGTGGCGGAGAAGCCGGCCGTCGTGCGCAAGGTCAGCGGGTTGCGGCCATGCCGGTTGAGCGTGACGTCGAGCGACAGCGGCAGCGTGGTGCCGCGCAGGGTGAGGTTGCCGTGCACGCGGGCCGTGGTGTCGCCGGTGGGCTCGACGGCGGTCGAAACGAAGCGCGCCTGGGCATGGTCGTCGAGATCGAAATAGTCGCGCTTGAACATGCGCTCGCGCCATTTCGCGTCGCCCAGGTCCAGGCTCGCAATGTCGACGGTCACATCCACGCGCGCGCTGCGCCAGTCGTCGGGATCGAACCACAGGCTGCCGCTCGGGTGCGAGAAGGTGCCGAGCGATTTCGAGAAGCCCAGATGGTCGATCGCGAAGACGATGCGCGTGTGCACCGGGTCGAGTTCGTAGTGCTGCGGCTTTGCGAATGCGCCGGCGGCGGCCAGCAGGCAGGGCAGTGCCATCACGCGAAGCCGGCGGCCGCGGCGTGTGCGATGCTCGGTGCGACGATGGGCAGTCATGGGATCTGGTCCGTGGATCGGGTGGGGTTGCGCATGCCGTCGAGCGCGATCTGCGCGATGGCGAGCAGGCGTTCGCGCGCCGGCTGCGCGAGGGTTTCGCGGAAGGCTTCGAGGGTGGCGTCGCGGTCGAGTGCGTGGGTGTGCGCGAGCGTCGCGGCCAGCGCGCGGCCGAGGCTGTCGAAGATCAGGCCGTACGCCACCGCGTGCAGCAGGCCGCCGCCGAGCGTGCCGACCCCCGGAAAGGCCTTGAGTCCGTTGCCGACCACCGCGAGCGTGATCGAGGTGCTGGTGCGTGCGAGGCTGCCCGCGCGCGCAAGCAGATCGTCGACATCCACCTCGCGCGCCTTGAGCTCGTGCAGCGCGCACAGCTCGCGCGTGAGTGCGGTGGCGAGTGCGCCCTGGATCACGAGGTCGGTGCCGGGCGCGACGGCCGCGAGCGCGCCGAGCACCGCACGCCGCGTGTACTTATTGACGATGGCGATGCTGCGCTGCTCGCGCAGCGCGCGTTCGCCGTCGGCGAGGTCGGCGTCCACACGCGCCAGCAGCGCCGCCTCGCGGCCGGGTTCGAGCATGGCCAGGTCGGCGCGTGCGATGCGCTGCAGTTCGCGCTGCAGCAGGTCGATCTGCGCCGCCGCCTCGCGTTGCACGAGCTCGCGGCGGCCATCGGGCCATTCGCGCGACACCTGCTCCTGGTGGCCGGCGCTCACCGGCACGATGCGCGCGCCGAGCGCGCCGTACCGGTCGCGCAGCGTCTGCAGCAACGCGGCGCGCTCGTCGTCGCGGTAGCGGTCGGACTTGTTGAGCGCGAGGATCAGCGGACGGCCGTAGTGCGCCAGCGCACGCAGTTCGCCGTCCTGGCTGCGTGTCAGGTCGCCATCGGCCACGTACACGAGCGCATGCGAACGCGCGGCCTCGGCGCGCGCGAGCGAGGCGTGTTCCATGTCGCCCGCCTCGCCGATGCCGGGCACGTCGGCCACCACCAGCCCGGCGCCGTCCGGCAGCACACCGCGCTGGCGTTGCACGGCCGTGGTGGTGCCGCCGACCACGCCCACCGCACTCGTCGCGTCCGGTGCGAGTGCGCGCAGCAGGCTGCTCTTGCCGCTGGAGATGTCGCCGAAAAGCGCGACGTCGAGCGTGGCGGCCGCGCGGCGGCGATCGAGCTCGGCCAGTTCGTCGCGCGCGATGCGCGCAGGCGCCACGTCCGGTTCGAGCCGCGCGATGCGCTGCTCGATGGCGTTGCGGTCCAGCGGCTGCGCGCGCGGCGCGCGGGCCGCGCGCGGGCGCAGCAGCCGCCACACGCCCCAGCCGGCGCCGAGGCCGAGCGCCGCGAGCAGGGCGAGGAAACCGTAGCGCATCCACGCAGGCATCGCGTCGAGTCGCTGCCAGATGGCGAGAGCGGCATCGGTGGCCTGCAGCAGCGTCATCAGCAGCATCGCCACGCCCACGACGATCGCAAGCGCGAGCAGCACACGGAGCGGTTGACTGGGTCGGGCCATGAGCCTCGCTGCGGCGGTGGGGCGTATGTGGCCCTAGTCTAGGCAATAACGTGCGGCAGGGCGCACCGGTGTGCTGCGCCACGCTGCGGGGGATGCGACGATGCGGCGCGCACCGTGCAACGGGGCCGGGCGCGACGCATCGGGACGATTCGGACAGGAGTGGCAACGATGAGGCAAGGCATCGCCGCGTGGATGGCCGGGCTCGGCCTGCTGCTGTGCGGCGCGGTGCAGGCGCTGCCCGCGCTGCCGCAGGCGCCGCTGTTCGACGTGGTCGGCACCGAGGACGGCCTGCCGTCGCGCACGGTGAACAAGCTCGCGCAGGACCGCGCCGGCTACCTGTGGGTCGGCACGGCCGATGGTCTGGCGCGCTACGACGGCGTCGCGTTCCGCCTCTACCAGCACGATCCGGACGACCCCGCGTCGCTGCCGGGCAACGTGGTGGAGACGCTGCACGTGGATGCGCAGGATCGCGTCTGGATCGGCGTGGAAGGCCACGGCATCAGCCTGCTCGGCGCGGACCGCGGCGGTTTCCGCCATTTCCGCGCCGCCGACGACGCGCGCTTCGCGCTGGCCGACGTGTGGGCCATTGCCTCGGCGCCGGACGGCACCCTGTGGTTCGGCGGCTACGGCGGCGGGCTCTACCGCTACGTGCCGGACAGCGATGCGGTGACCATCTTCCGTCACGATGCCGCCGATGCCGCGAGCCTCGCCGCGGATCACGTTCTCGCGCTGGGGTTCGATGCTGCCGGCGTGTTGTGGATCGGCACCAGCGCGGGCCTGCAGCGGTTCGAGGACGATGCGTTCGTCACCGTGCCGTCGCCGCAGGCGGGCACCGCGGCGATGGTGCTCAGCCTCGCGAACGATGCGGGTGGTGCGCTGTGGATCGGCACGCGCGCCGGGCTCGATCGCTTCGACGGCCAGCGTCGCCTGCCGGTGGCCGCGCCGGCCGGGGCGCAGCTGCAGGCCGGCGTGACCGCGCTGCTGCGCGACCGGCGCGGCAGCCTGTGGCTGGGCACGCGCAGCGGCGTGAGTCTGGCCGACGCACCCGGCGCCGCGCCGCGCGCGGTGTGGGGCGCGGGCCAGCCGTTCGGCACGGTGCGGCCGGTGTCGGTGTTCGATGTGCTCGAAGACCACGAGGGCGGTCTGTGGTTCGCCGCACCCGGCATCGGCCTGCTGCACGTGCCGCCGCGCTGGCGCAATTTTTCCGCGCTGCGCAGGGGCCCGTCTGCGGCCGGTGGCCTCGGTGCCGACCGCATCCGTGGCGCGAGCGAAGCCGACGATGGCAGCCTGTGGTTTGTCGCGGACGAGGGCCTGCTCGAACGCGTGGACACGGCCGGCCGGGTCGAACGCCATCTGGCCACGCCGCAGACCGCGCTGCCCAATCCCGTGCTGCGCTCTGTGCTCGCCGCGGGCGATGCGGTGTGGATCGGTTACCAGGACGGCCTGACGCGGTACGAGCCCGCCAGCGGCGCGCTGCACCACTGGCCCGCCGACGGCAGCGCCGACGCGCCGCCGGGCGGCACGATCGACCTGATGCAGCGCGCACCGGACGGCACGCTGTGGCTCGCCATCAACGGCGGCGGCCTGCAGCAGCGCGACAGCGCCGGGCGGGTGCTCGGCACGTGGCTCGCCGGTCCCGACACGGGCGTGCCTGCGCCGGACACCGAGGACATCGCGTTCGGCCCCGACGGCGCGACGTGGATCAGCGGCGAGGCCGGCCTGCATCGTTTCGACGCCGGCGAACGGCGCTTCGAGCGTGTCGCGGGCTCGCCCCAGCAGCGCGTGTTCGGCTTTGCGTTCGCGCCCGACGGCACGGTGTGGACGC
Organism: Chiayiivirga flava; assembly: GCF_014202825.1. Lineage (GTDB taxonomy): Bacteria > Pseudomonadota > Gammaproteobacteria > Xanthomonadales > Xanthomonadaceae > Chiayiivirga > Chiayiivirga flava. The sequence goes on from NZ_JACHHP010000006.1 coordinate 114,766, forward strand.
AACGCCTCGGTGCGCTGGAACAGTTCGAACTGCGGCAGGGATTCCTGCACCTGCTGCGGCGTGTGGACGCGAAGGACGGCTTCGCCGCGCTCGAGGTCGGCGGCCTGGTCATCGATCCGGCCGGCAGCCTGTGGATGACGAGCGCGCGCGGCCTCTGGCACTACGTGCCGGGCAGCGGAACCCTGCGTCGCTACGGCGTGCGCGACGGGCTGGCCAACCAGGAATTCTCCAGCAACCCGCCGCTGCGGCTGCGCGACGGCGGCATCGTCGCGCCGACGATGGAGGGTGTGGTCCTGTTCGAGCCGCGGCGCATCGAGTCCGACACCGCCCCGCCGCGCCTTTCGATCGAGCGCATCGACGTGCGCCGCGACGGCGCGGTGTTGCCGCTGGATCCCGCCGCGCCCGCCGCGTTGCGCCACGACGACCGCGAACTGCACGTGCAGGCGCGGCTGTTTTCCTTCGTCGATCCGCAGGCCAACCGCTACCGCTTCCGCCTGCTCGGCTACGAGCGCGACTGGATCGAGGTCGGTGCCAGCGGCGAACGCGTGTTCTCGCAGCTGCCCACCGGCGAGTACGTGCTGCAGGTGGAGGGTGCGAATGCGGACGGCGTGTGGTCGGCGTCGCCGCTGCAGGTGCCGGTGCGCGTGCTGCCGGCGTGGTGGGCCACGGGCTGGGCGTGGTTCGGCTACGTCGCCGCGGCGGCGCTGTTGCTGCTCGCACTGGCGTGGCTCTACCGTCGCCGCGTCGCTCGTCGCCACGCGGCCGAGCTTGCCGACCAGCAGCGTCGCCTCGCGCTGCAGGCATCGGACGCGAAAACCACCTTCCTCGCCACGATGGGGCACGAGATCCGCACCCCGATGACCGGCGTGCTCGGCATGACGGAACTGCTGCTGCGCACACCGCTGGACGCGCGCCAGCGCGACTACGCCGATGCGATCCAGCGCTCGGGCGAGCTGATGCTGCGCCTGGTCAACGATGCGCTGGATCTGGCGCGCATCGAGGCCGGCAAGCTCGAACTCGCGCGCGAGCGCGTCGATCTGCATCTGCTCGTGCGCGATGTCGCCGATCTGCTGCGCGCGCTGGCCGAGCGCAAATCGCTGGCGCTGCGCGTCGACATCGATGCGGATGCGCCGCGCTTCGTCGACGGCGATCCGCTGCGCCTGCGCCAGATCCTGCTCAACCTGGGCAACAACGCGATCAAGTTCACCGAACGCGGCGGTGTGGACATCGCGCTGCGCGCCGCCGACGCGCCCTGCACCGTGGCGCTGGTGGTGCGCGACTCGGGTCCGGGCCTGGACGCCGAACAATGCGCGCGCCTGTTCCGTCGCTTCGAGCAGGCCGACGGCGCGGCCACCGCGCAGCGCTACGGCGGCAGCGGCCTGGGCCTTGCGATCTGCCAGGAACTCGCCGCCGCGATGGGGGGGCGCATCGACGTCACAAGCGCGCCGGGCGAGGGCTGCACCTTCCGCGTGCGCTTGCCGCTCGCGCCGGCGGCAGACGCACCGGCGCCCGCGCCCGCGGCGGGTGCGCCCGCCGCCGCGCCGGCGCAGCCCGCAGCGGCCCGCACGATCCTACTGGTGGAAGACGACGCCACCGTCGCCGCGGTCGTCCGCGGCCTGCTCGACGCCCTCGGCCACACCGTGATCCACGCGTCGCACGGCCTCGCCGCGCTCACCGAGCTCGACCTGCACCCGATCGATCTTGCGTTCCTGGACCTCGATCTGCCGGGCATCGACGGTCTCGACCTCGCGCGCCTGCTCCGCGCCCGCGGCCACACCGTTCCGCTGATCGCGCTCACCGCGCGCGCCGACCCGCAGGCCGAGCCGATGGCACACGCGGCGGGCATGACGGCGTTCCTGCGCAAGCCGGTCAGCGCGGCGCAGCTCGAGCGCGCGATCGCGTCCTGCACCTGAGCGGCAGGCGCCCGCTCAGTCCGCACGCACGCCGGCGGACGGCCGTCGCCGCCGTGCCGGCGGTGCCGGGTCCGGTGCGAGCAGCACCGGCGTCAGCGTCTGCAGCACGCGTGCGAGTTTTTCGAGGAAGTCGCCCATCGCCGAACTCTTGCGCCACACCATCGCGATCTGGCGGCTGGGTTGCGAATCGGAGAAATGCAGCAGATGAATGTCGGTGGAGCGTGGCACCGGCGGCTGCACCGCCAGCATCGGCAGCAGCGTGATGCCGACGCCGGACGCCACCATCTGGCGCAGGGTTTCGAGGCTGGTGGCGCGGAAGCCGGACTTTTCGCCGGCACCGGCCATGTGGCACACGTCGAGCGCCTGATCGCGCAGGCAGTGGCCATCCTCGAGCAGCAGCAAGCTTTCGCTGGCAAGTTCGTCGAGGGCGAGCGCGTCGCGCTTCGCGAAGGGGTGCGAGCGCGGCACGGCCAGCAGGAACGGCTCCTCGAACAGGAACTCGACGTGCAACCGGTCGTCGTGCAGCGGCAGCGCGAGGATGCCGGCATCGAGCCGGCCTTCGCGCAGCTGGCGCAGGATCTCTTCGGTTTTCTCCTCGACCAGCAGCAGTTCCAGGCGCGGAAACCGGGCGCGGATCGGTGGCACCACGTGCGGCAGCAGGTAGGGGCCGAGGGTGGGAAAGATGCCCAGGCGCACGCTGCCGGCTTCGGGGTCGGTGCTGCGGCGCGCGGTTTCCTTCAGTTGCTCGACGTCGGCAAGGATGCGCCGCGCGCGGTCGGCCACGTCGCGGCCGACAGGGGTCAGCATCACGCGGCGCGGGGCGCGTTCGATCAGGGTCACGCCCAGTTCTTCTTCGAGCTTGCGGATCTGGGTCGACAGCGTGGGCTGGCTGACGAACGTGGCCTCGGCCGCGCGACCGAAGTGGCGATGGTCGGCCAGCGCGACGAGGTAGCGGAGATCGCGCAGATTCATCGATATCTCCAGTTCGATCGAAAAATCCTATCACGGTGCGCAGCTGCCGTCCGGGTTGGGGAGGTGGATGGGGGTGCATCTGTTCGTGGTTCGTGCGTGGGCGTTCGTTACGGAGGTTCAGGAAAACATCGCCCCCTTCCGCCTGCCGGCACCTTCCCCCGCTCGCGGGAGAAGGGATTTCTCCGTTTTGCGCTGTCGCGACCTGCACGGTGACGGCATCCGAAGGCGTTCATCGAAGCCGCCCTGTCTCCCACATGCGGGAAAATGACGGCCTCCGAACGCGTACAACGAAGCAGTGCTTCTCCATAAGCGGAGAAAATGACAGCATCCGAAAGGATTCAACGAAGCGGTCCTTCTCCATGCGGAGAACATGACAGCATCCGAAAGGGTGCAACGAAGCAGTCCTTCTCCCGCATGCGGGGGAAGGTGCCGGCAGGCGGAAGGGGGGCGCCTGCACGCCTCGCGACCACTGCGTCGAACGTCGTTACCTCATGCGCAGCACACTTGCGCGCGAGGCGAAAAATGTCGCGATACTCCGCGGGACAGCGTTTCCCCCAAGGCAAGCCCGGCGCGTGACATTGCTGTACTGTCCACACCGCGCCGGGGCGCGGACGCCGACCACCGCAGCACGGGGAGCGGTGGCGGACGCGCAGTGGCCTGAACGACGGAGCGGACGATGCGCGAAACAGTTCGACGATCGGGCGCGTGGCGCCGCGTCTTCGTGGCGTGCGCTGCGTGCCCGTTGGCGGTCGCAGTCGCCCATGCCGGCCCGTTGCCGGCGATTTTCGCCAGCGGCTTCGAACGCAGCATCGACCGCCCCGACAGCGATGCCGAGGCCGCGCGTTTCCTCGACCAGGCCACATTCGGCGGCCGTCTCGACGACATCGCGCACCTGCGCGAGGTGGGCTACGACGCGTGGCTCGACGCGCAGTTCGCCGCCGGCATGTCGCTGCAGGCGCCGTTTCTCGACTACATCGCCACGCTGCCCGCGGGCGAGAACGGCGTCTACCAGGGCCAGCGTCTGGAAGCCTGGCTCATCCACGCCGCGCAGACGCCGGATCCGAGCAACCCGCTGCTGACGCACGACGACCAGCTGCGTCAGCGCGTCGCGTTCGCGTTGTCGGAGCTGATGGTGGTGTCCGACCGCAACGCCGCGCTCACCTTCCAGCCGTGGGCGCTCGCGCACTACAACGACACGCTCGCCACCCATGCCTTCGGCAACTATCGCGAGCTGCTCGAAGCGGTGACCCTGCACCCGGCGATGGGCCGTTTCCTCAGCATGCTCGGCAACCGCAAATCCGACGCCGCGCTCAACATCCGGCCCGACGAGAACTACGCGCGCGAAGTGCTGCAGCTGTTCTCGATCGGCCTGCAGCTGCTGCATCCGGACGGCACGCCGGTGTTGGTCGGCGGCCATCCGGTGCCGACCTACGACCAGAACGTCGTGCGCGGTTTCGCCCACGTCTTCACCGGCTGGAACTTCGCCGGCTGCACCGTCGCCGACTACGGCGACTGCGCGCCCGGCAATCCGGACGAACCGCCGTGGCGGCAACCGATGCAGCCGGTGGAAGCGTTCCACGACACGAGCGAGGACAAGTTGCTGCTCGACTACACGCCGCAGACACCGGGCGGCCACATCGTGCTGGCCGCCGGCGGCGACGCGCGCGAGGAACTGGAGTTCGCGCTCGACACCATCTTCCACCATCCCAACGTCGGTCCGTTCGTTGCGAAGCATCTGATCCAGCGCCTGGTCACGAGCAACCCGTCGCCGGCCTACGTGCAGCGCATCGCCGCCGTATTCGACGACGACGGCAGCGGCGAGCGCGGCGATCTGGGCGCCGTGGTGCGGGCGCTGCTGCTCGACGACGAAGCCCGCACCGGCCATCTGGACGCGCCCGATACCTTCGGCAAGATGCGCGAGCCGATCCTGAAGATCGTGCGGCTGTGGCGCGCCACCGATGCGCGCTCGGTCAACGGCCGCGTGTTCCGCTACAGCTTTCCCGACGATTACGGCCAGCTGCCGCTGAGCGCGCCGTCGGTGTTCAATTTCTTCAAGCCGACGTTCGCGCAGCCGGGCGAGATCCGCGATGCGGGATTGGTGTCGCCGGAGTTCCAGATCGCCACCGACACGCAGCTGGTGTCGGCGCCGAATGCGTTGGGGTTTCGCCTGTTCCTGTTCTACGTCGGCAGCCGCTACAGCTATGCGTGGGAGAACGGTGCGCCGGTGCCGAGCGAGATGCTGTCGGACTACGCCGCGCTGAAATCGCTGGCGTCCGATCCGGCGGCGCTCGTCGACCGGCTCGATCTGCTGCTGCTGTCGGGCGGCATGTCGGACTACATGCGCGACCTGCTGATCGCGCGACTCGACGGCACGCCGCCCGACAGCATTCCCGGGCAGGACGGCGGTGCGCCCGACGTATTGTTGTGGCGGGTGCAGCAGGCGCTGTACCTGATCCTGACGTCGCCCGAATTCGCCATCCAGAAATAGCGCACGGACATCGCCGCCATGCTCCGACACGTGAACCGTCGCACCTTCCTGCGCCGCGCCATCCACTCCGCGCTCGGCGGTGCCGGGTTGTATGGCGCGCTCGGCAACCTGCAGCTCGTCGCCGCCGCCACGCGCGTACGGGGCGGTGTCTTTCCGGACTACAAGGCGCTGGTCTGCGTCTACCTGTTCGGCGGCAACGACAGCTTCAATACCGTGGTGCCGCACAGCGCACCGCACTACGCGCAGTATGCGGTATCGCGTCCGGCGCTGGCGCTGTCGTCGGCCCAGGCGGCGATGCTGCCGCTGACGCCGCAGCCTGCGCAGGGTGGCTTGCCGGGCGGGCCGGCGCGCGATCGCGACGGCGCCATCGTCGGCTGCAGTCTGCATCCGGGCATGGACGGGCTGCGTGCACTGTTCGACAACCGGCATGCGGCCATCGTCGCCAATGTCGGCACGCTGCTCGGGCCGATCACGCAGGCCGGCTACCAGGGCAATGCGCCGCGCCCGCCGCAACTGTTCTCGCACGAGGACCAGACCAATTTCTGGCAGACCTCGCGTCCGGACGACGCCAATGCCGATGGCTGGGGCGGACGCATCGCCGATCTGCTCCACACCGGCAATCCCGGCACGCAGCTGCCGATGACGATCTCGCTCTCGGGGCAGGCGCTGTTCCAGCGCGGTGCGAGTGTCGACCAGTACGTGATGGGTGCGTACGGCGTGCCGCCGATCGACTATCTCGGCGACTACCAGAACGAACTGGGCGTGCAGACGTTCCATGCGCTGCACGCGGACGGCACGCAGGCGCACATGTTCGAGCGCGCCTACGCCGGCGCGACGCGGCGCGCGATCGACACCTACCGGACGGTCAACGCCGCGCTCGCCGGAGCGCCGGTGCCGGCGGGGTTTCCCGACACGTACCTGGGTGCGCAGCTGCGCCAGGTGGCGCGCCTGATCGGCGTGCGCGATGCGCTCGGCATGCGTCGCCAGGTGTTCTACGTGAGCCTCGGCGGCTTCGATACGCACGACAGCCAGATCGAGGTGCATCCGGGCCTGCTCGCCGATCTCTCGCAATCGCTCGCCGCCTTCCACGCGGCGACCGTCACGCTCGGCGTGGCGCAGCAGGTGACCGCGTTCACCGCGTCGGATTTCGGCCGCACCGTGTCGACCAACGGCGACGGCACCGATCATGGCTGGGGCGGGCACCATTTCGTCGTCGGCGGCGCGGTGCGCGGCGGACGTTTCTACGGCACGCTGCCGTCGCTTGCGCAGTCCGGAAATCCGGACGATGCCGGCTACGGGCAGATCATCCCGACGCTCGGCGTCGACCAGTATGCCGCCACGCTGGCGACGTGGTTCGGCGTCGGCGCGAGCGAACTGGCCGACTTGTTCCCGGCCCTGGGCGAGTACGACAGCAGCGATCTGGGTTTCATGCTCTGAGCCGCGAAATCGGCCTGGGCATCGCGTCGAAGCGTGCTTCGGGTCGCGGCGCGACGGCTATGCTGTTGCGTCGAAACCGGGAGATCGTCATGCGCCGTGCCGCTGCAGTGTTGCTGTCGTTGTGTCTTGCCATAGCGGTGCACGCTTCGGACGCCGTGTCCGAGGTGCCGCTCGGTCCGCTGCCGCGCAGCGTGGTGCCGGAACGGTATGCGCTGGAACTGCGCCTGGATGCAGACGCCGAGGATTTTTCCGGCAAGGTCGCGATCGACGTGGCGGTGAACGACGCGGTCGATACGCTCTGGCTGCACGGCCGCAACCTCGAGATCGACAGCGCCACGCTGACCACCGCCGACGGCGAGACGCTGCCGCTCAAGGCCAGCGTGGCGCACGCCGAGGCCGGGGTGCTGAAACTCGTCGCGCCCACCACACTCGCACCCGGCAAGGCCCGCATCACGCTGACGTACCGTGCGAAGTACGACCTGCAACTGCAGGGCGCGTACCGGGTCAAGGTCGGCGACGACGCGTACGTGGTCACCCAGATGGAGCCGCTCGGCGCACGCAATGCCTTTCCCGCGTTCGACGAGCCGGCGTTCAAGACACCGTGGGACGTGAGCCTGGTCGTGCCCGACGGCCAGACCGCGGTCGCGAACACCGCGCAGATCGGCATCGACAAGGTGCAGGACGGCTGGAAGAAACTGCGCTTTGCCACAACCGAACGCTTGCCGACCTACCTGATCGCATTCGCCGTCGGGCCGTGGGACATCGTCGAATGGCAGGACATCCCGCCCAATGCCGTGCGCGCCGAGCCGCTGACGCTGCGCGGCATCGCGCCCAAAGGCCGCGGCGCGGAACTGCGCTACGCGCTCGAACACACCGCCGCCCAGGTCGCGGCGCTGGAAGACTTCTTCGCGCTGCCGTATCCGTTCGACAAGCTCGACATCCTCGCCGCACCCGATTTCAGCTTCGGCGCGATGGAGAACGCCGGGCTCATCGTCTACCGCGAGAGCCTGCTGCTCGGTGTCGACACCGCACCCACGGCGCTTCGCCAGGCGTACTGGGCCACGCACACGCACGAACTTTCGCACCAGTGGTTCGGCAATCTGGTCACGATGCCGTGGTGGGACGACCTGTGGCTCAACGAGTCGTTCGCGTCGTGGATGGAGGCGCGCATCCTGCGCGAGCTCAAGCCGGAGTTCCACGTCGAGCGCGAGCTGCTCGAAGGCGGACTGCACGCGATGACCGAGGACAGCCTCGCCACCGCGCGCCGCATCCACGAGCCGGTGCACGACTACACCACGGTGCAATCGGCGTTCGACGGCATCACCTACGCCAAGGGCGCGGCGGTGCTTTCGATGTTCGAGAACTATCTGGGGCCGCAGCGTTTCCGCGATGCGATCCGGCTGCACATGCGCAAGTTCGCGCGCGGCAGCGCGACGAGCGGCGACCTGATGCGCACGATCGCCGCGCACAGCGACGATGCCTCGCGCGTGCAGCAGGCCTTCGCCAGTTTCACCGACCAGCCAGGCGTGCCGATGCTGCGCGCGCAGCTGCATTGCAAGGCGGATCGCGCCACGCTGGCGCTCACGCAGACGCGGTATCTGCCGCTCGGGTCCACCGCCAGCGCCGACGTGCGCTGGGGTCTCCCGGTGTGCGTGCGCTACGCGGCCGGCAGCGGGACGCGTCGCCAGTGCACCTTGCTGACCGAGGCAAGCGGCGACATGGTGCTCGAGGCAGACGCCTGTCCGGCCTGGGTGCATCCGAATGCGGAGGGTGCGGGCTATTACCGTTTCGCGCTGGCGGCCCAAGACCAGAAGGCGCTCGCGGCGGCGTTTGCGTCGCTCGATGCCGGCGAACAGCGCGTGTTTGCCGACTCGCTCGCTGCGGCCTGGGGCAGCGGCCTGTTGTCTACCGACGGCTTCCTCGCGGCGCTGCCGATGCTTTCGAAGGCGCAGGATCGCCTGGTCTCGGTGCCGCGCCAGGGCACGCTGACGTGGATGCGCGACCATCTGCCGGTGGACGACGCGCAGCGCGACGCGTTCGATCGATGGGTGGTCGCGATCTACCGGCCGCGCCTGGACGCGCTCGGGCTCGACCCCGCGCCGGGCGAAGACGACGAACGCAGCCTGCTGCGACAGGATCTGATCAACCTGCTGGCGCCGCTGCCGCCGGCGCGGGAACTGCGCGACGCGCTCGCCCGGCGCGGGCGTGCAGTGCTCGGCGTCGATGGCGACGGTGCCCTGCGCCCGGACGCCGCGCCCGCCGACCAGCGTGGCATGGCGCTGCAACTCGCGGCCGAACTCGGCGGCGTGCGCGAGTTCGATGCGATCGAGCGGCACCTGGCGGCGACCGAGGATGCGCGACTGCGGCGCGAGCTGCTGTATGCGCTCGGCAGTGCGCGTATGCCGGCGCTGGTGGAGCGTGCGCGTGCGATTGCGCTCGGCGACGGCCTGCGCGCCGGCGAAACGGCGTCGATTCCGCTCACCCAGATGGAGATGCCGGATCTGCGCGACGGCACGCGCACGTGGATGCGGACGAATTTCGAGACGCTGTTCGCGAAGATGCCGGCGGTGTGGGCGCCGCATCTGCCCGGCTTCGAGGCCAGTGGCCTGTGCAGCGCCGGCGACGCGGACGCATTGCACGCGCAGTACGCGACGCGCATGAAGGACGTCGAAGGCGGAGCCTTGGCGTTGGCGCAGGCAGTCGAGGGCATCCGCCTGTGCGCGGCGCGGCTGGCGCACCACCGCGCGGCCGGATTCGGCGCGGCCCTCAACGCCGATTCCTGAGTCCTGGCAGCGCGCGCCGGTGCAGCGGCGCGCTGCGTATCAGCGCTCGATCGACACCAGGCGCATGTCGAAACTGTCGCCGTCGGCTTCGGTCTGCAGCACGCGCACCGGCACGAAGCCCTGCTCGATCCCGAGCCAGCTCGTCGTCGTGCGGCCACGGCCGTCCTTGCGTTCGCGGTCGACGCGCACCGCGGCCAGGTTGCCACCCGGCGTCGGGACGGATTCGCGCGGGCCGACGACGAAGTCCTGCGGACCCAGTTCGTCGCGATCGACCACGGTGTACGAAAGCCTGCCGGTTTTGCCGCGCGCCACGTCGCGGCTCAATGCCAGGCTCACCGCCTGGCGGTCGAGCACGCCGGCCTGCAGGTCGAAGCCGAATTCGCGATCGCGGTCGCGGCTGACGATGCGTTTGTTCGCGTGGTCGAAACGCACGCTGCGCTTGCGCGTTTTCCACCCCGCGGACTGGGTGTAGGTGTAGTCGAGCGTTTCGATGGCATCGTCGCGCACGTCGACAACCGACCGCTCGCGGATTTCGACGCCGGCAAGGCTTGCGAGGCCGCGCGTGCCTTCGGTGACGCTGGTCAGCTGCCAGTGGCCGCGGCCGTCGGGTTCGAGCGTGACGGTGCCGGTGCCGAGCGGTTTTCCGTTGCGCATCACTTCGTAGTGCGCGACGTAGGGCGTGAGCGTCGCGGCGTGCGCGGCCGCACCCGCCGTCGCCGCCGCGAGGGCCAGCAGGCAGCGCGCGATCATGCCGCCGGCGCCGCGTGCAGGCGATCGTCCGCGCCCAGTTGCAGCGGGGCGGACAGCGGCGAGCGATCCAGGCGCACGTGCCCGCCGTCGCAGTCGATGCGTCCGTCGGCGATCAGCGCCACGCTGCGCACCAGCAGCGCGTGCTCGCGCGCCAGCACGCGCTGCGAGAGCGCCGCGGCGTCGTCGTCCGGCAGCACCGGCACGCGCGCCTGCGCGATGACTGGGCCGGCGTCGAGCGCGGGAATGACGAAATGCACGCTCGCACCGTGTTCGGTGGCGCCGTCGGCGAGCGCGCGGGCGTGGGTGTCGAGGCCGGGATACTGCGGCAGCAGCGAAGGATGGATGTTGATCATGCGTCCGAGATGGCGGCGCACGGCCGCGGAGGAAATCAGACGCATGTATCCCGCACAGACGATGAGATGCGGCTGAACGTGGTCGACGGCGGCGAACAGTGCGGCGTCGAAGGCGGCGCGCCGGGCGAAGCCGGCCGGCGCGAGCGACGTTGCGCGAATGCCCGCGCGGCGCGCACGTTCGAGCACGGGTGCCTCGGCCCGGTCGGAGAACACGCCGACGATGTCGATCGCCAGATCGCCGGCGTCGCGCGCATCGACGAGCGCCTGCAGGTTGCTGCCGCGGCCGGACGCGAGCACCGCCACGCGCAGCGCGGACGCCGCACGCGGATGCGGACCGCGCGCGTGCATCAACCGATGCGCACGCGCTCGCCGCCGGCGTGCGCGACCACCCGGCCGATGCTCCAGTGCGGCAGGCCGTGCGCGAGCAACGCCGCGCCGACGGTCGGCGCATCCTCCGGCGACACCACCAGCACGAAGCCGATGCCGCAGTTGAAGGTGCGCCACATCTCGTGCGGCGCCACCGCGCCTTCGCGCTGCAGCCAGTCGAACACCGGCGGCAGCGTCCATGCCGAGGTGTCGATGTCCAGCCCCAGGCCTGCGGGCACGACGCGGATGATGTTTTCGGTGAGACCGCCGCCGGTGATGTGCGCCATCGCGTGGATGTCGTGCGCGGCCAGCAGCGCCAGGATCGGCTTCACGTACAGGCGCGTCGGCTCCATCAGCGCGTCGATCAGCGTGGTGTCGCCGAGATCGACATCGCCCGGGCGTCCGGCGCGGTCGAAGATGCGGCGGATCAGCGAATAGCCGTTCGAATGCGGACCGCTGGACGCGATGCCGAGCAGCACGTCGCCGGCACGCACGCGGCTGCCGTCGATGATCTTCGATTTTTCCACCGCACCGACGGTGAAGCCGGCGAGGTCGTATTCGCCGGGCGGGTACATGTCCGGCATCTCGGCCGTTTCGCCGCCGATGAGTGCGCAGCCTGCCAGTTCGCAGCCGCGCGCGATGCCACCCACCACCGCCACGGTCGTTTCCACATCGAGCTTGCCGGTGGCGAAGTAGTCGAGGAAAAACAGCGGTTCGGCGCCCTGCACGAGCACGTCGTTGACGCACATGCCGACGAGGTCGATGCCGATGGTGTCGTGGCGATTGAGCTGCTGCGCGAGCTTGAGCTTGGTGCCGACGCCGTCGGTGCCGGACACCAGAACCGGCTCGCGGTATTTGTTCGACAGGTCGAACAGCGCGCCGAAGCCGCCGAGGCCACCCATCACCTCGGGGCGGAAACTGCGCTGCACCAGCGGCTTGATGCGCTCGACCACGGCGTTGCCCGCGTCGATGTCGACCCCGGCATCGCGGTAGGTCAGGGGAGGGGTGGAGGCGGTCACGAAGCTGCCCGGTTCGGCTGCGGGGGGCGAATTGTAGCGTGCAGGCGCGGCCCGGGGGTCCGCCGCATGGACGCGTCGGCGACGCATGCGGCACCATGGGCGCCGATTGCCGCCCCGGATTGGCCGCCCATGCCGCGTTTTCGCCTGCCGTTGTTCGTTTGCTGGATCGTGCTCGCCTGCCTCGTTGCCGCGCCTGCCGTGGCGCAGGAGGTCAATCTGTACGAGGGCGAGGTGCCGGTCGACAGCCAGAGTGCCGAGCAGCGCAACGCGGCGTTGCCGGCGGCGCTCGCGCAGGTGCTGGTGAAGGTCAGCGGCGACCGCGGTGCGGCCGGCATCGCGGGCGGGCAGGGCACCGCGCTGATGCAGCGCTACCGCTACCGGCAGGACGTGGTGAACGTTGCCGGCGTGCCGCAGATCAAGCTGTTCCTGATCGCGAGTTTCGACCCGGCCGCGGTCGAGCGTCTGCTGGCACAGGCCGGCAGGACGGTGTGGCCGCAGCCGCGGCAAAAGCCGCTGCTGTGGCTTGCGATCGACGACGGCAGCGGCGCCCGCATCGTGGGCGAGGCCCAGGCCAGCGCGGTGGCGGCGCTGCGCGCCCGTGCCGGCCAGCGCGGCCTGGCGCTGCGCCTGCCGAAGAACGACGAGCAGGACCAGCTGGCGGCCACGCCCGAGGCGGTGCAACGCGGCGACGCCGAAACGCTGCTCGCGGCCTCCGCGCGCTACGGCGGCGCGCCGTTGCTGATCGGCCGGCTGCAGCGCAGCGGTGCCGGCTGGAGCGCGAGCTGGCTGCTGCACGACGGCAGCCGCGAGCTGGCGCGCTGGAGCAGCGACGACGCCAATGCGATGACCGCGCTCGCCGGGGGCGGCGACGGTGCGGCGGACGCGCTCGCGCGCACCTACTCCACCGACATCCTCGGCGGCGATGCCGGGCGCTACGCCATTGCCGTGCAGGGGCTGCAGCGCGCCGAGGACTACGGCCGCGTGCTGCAGACGCTGCGCGCGCTGCCGGTGGTGCGCGCGGTGGTGCCGGGGGCGGTGTCGGGCGACCGGCTGGAGCTGGAGGTGGATCTGGGCACCGATGTCGATGGCCTGGCCCGGCTGCTCGAACGCGGCCGCGTGCTGCGTGCGTTGTCGCCCGGCGACGCCGGTACGCCTGCGGTGTTCCAGCTGGAGCCATGAACCTGCGGCAACTGCCGAATGCGATCACCTTGCTGCGGGTGGCGTCGGTGTTGCCGCTGACTTTCGCGATCGATCGCGGCGCGCACGTGCTGGCGCTGGCCGTGGCTTCGGCCGCTGCGCTCTCCGATGCGCTCGACGGATTCCTCGCGCGGCGCTTCGGCTGGCAGACCGCGCTCGGCAGCCTGCTCGATCCGATCGCCGACAAGGTGCTGCTGACCGGCTGCTTCGTCGCGTTGTGGTCCGCGGGCGCGGTGCCGGGCTGGCTGCTGGCGCTGGTGCTGGGCCGCGACGCCGTGATCGTGGCGGGCGCGCTGGCGTATCACCGCTTCGTTGCGCCGGTGAGCGGCGATCCGACCTGGCTCGGCAAGGTCACCACGGCGCTGCAGCTCGGGTTCGTGCTGCTGCAGTTGCTCGATCGCGCGGGCCTGGGCGTGCCGGTCGCGGTGCTCGACGCGGGCTTGGTGATGGTGGCGCTGGCGACGCTTGCGAGCGGGATCGACTACGTCGTGCGCTGGGGGATGCGTGCGCTGCGTGACGGGCGGTCGGCGGGGTAGCTGCGCGGCGCAGGTGCCGGGCCGGGTGTCTGCCGGAGCGGCGGGTGAATCTTGGGCCGGCGATGGTGCGGTCGGCCGACAGCGGCGGGCTCCGTTTTCCCCCTTCCGCCCTTCGGGCACCTTCCCCCGCTGCGCGGGAGAAGGAAAGAGCGGGCGCTCGGTAATCCATCTGCACCTCGGCGCCATCGCTCCCTCCTCGCACTGCGGTCTTCGCACTGCAGTCTTGCGGTGCCATCGCTCCCTCTCCGCCACTCCAGTCTTTCCGCCACTGCAATCTTGTGGTGTCACCGCTGCCTCTCCGCACTCCAGTCTTACGGTGCCACTGCTCTCTCCGCACTCCAGTCTTGCGACACCATCGCTCCCTCTCCCGCGCAGCGGGGGAGGGTGTGGGAGGGGGTGCGGTCGCGGCCGGCATCGGCCTGTCCATGCGTCCACCACACCGAATCCGCGACGCCCGCACTACACTGGCGCCACCCGATTCGCGTTCCGCCGGAGTGCCCGATGAGCGACACCCAAAAATGGCAGCTGCTCGCGCTGACCGTGGTGCTGGGTTTCCTGCTGTGGCTGCTGGCGCCGGTGCTCACGCCGTTCGCGATTTCCGCGCTGCTGGCCTACCTCGGTGATCCGATGGTGGACCGGCTGGAGAACTGGAAGCTGTCGCGCAGCCTCGCGGTGGCCGTGGTCTTCGTGCTGATGTCGCTGGCGCTGGTGGGGGTTGCGCTGCTGCTGGTGCCGATGCTGGAGCGGCAGATCAGCTACCTCGTCGAGCAGTTTCCGCGCTATCGCGACTGGTTCCAGAACACCGCGTTGCCGTGGATCGAGTCGCGCACCGGCATCGACATCGTCGACCTGGACCCGGCTTCGCTGTTCGACATGCTGAAGGACTCATGGACGCAGGCCGGCGGTGTCGCCGCGACCGTGCTCGGCGGCCTGTCGAAGTCCGGTCTCGCGGTGCTGGGCTGGGTGGCGAACGTGGCGCTGATCCCGGTGGTGACGTTCTACCTGCTGCGCGACTGGGACGTGCTGGTCGAACGCGTGCGCATGCTGTTGCCGCGGCCGATCGAGCCGACCGTGTCGCGTCTTGCGCGCGAATCGGACCATGTGCTGGGCGGCTTCCTGCGCGGCCAGCTCAGCGTGATGCTGGCGCTGGGCACGATCTACGCGCTGGGCCTGTGGATGGTGGGCATCGATCTTGCGCTGCTGATCGGCCTCATCGCGGGCCTGGTGAGCTTCATTCCGTACCTTGGCGCCATCGTCGGCGTCGGCGCGGCGCTGATCGCGGCGCTGGTGCAGCACGGCGACTGGCTGCACGTGGTGCTGGTGCTGGCGGTGTTCGGTGTCGGTCAGACCATCGAGAGCTTCCTGCTGACGCCGTTGCTGGTCGGCGACCGGATCGGCATGCATCCGGTGGCGGTGATCTTCGCGATCATGGCCGGTGGTCAGCTGTTCGGCTTCTTCGGCGTGCTGCTGGCGCTGCCGGTGGCGGCGGTGACGATGGTGGTGTTGCGCTACGCCTACGAACGCTACACCACGAGCCGGCTGTACGGCGCCGCGGTCGGCGCGGTGGCCGCGGTGCCGGACGATGCGTCCGACGCCGCGCTGTCCACCGCGGCGGCCACGGGCGAGGCGCCGCCGGTCGCGCCCGCGCCGGCACACGGCGCGTCCGACGAGCGTCCGCACGCGCCGATTTCGCCGTTGCCCGATCCGCACGGACGCACCGCCGGCAAGTGAGCACGCCGCAACTGCCGCTGGCGCTGCGGGCGCCGGCCGACCGCATTTTCGACACCTTCGTCGGCCACCCGGTGCCCGTAGGCCTGCTGCGTGCGCTGGCGCGCGGCACATCGCACGACGGCGCCTTCGTGTGCGGCCCGCAGGCGAGCGGCAAGTCGCATCTGCTGCTGGCCTGCGTCGACGACGCCGCGCGCGCGGGACGGCGCGCCGCGTACGTGGCCCTCGCGGCTGCGCGCGGCAGGCTGCGCGACCTGCTGGCGGCGCAGGAAGGCGGCGATCTGGTCGCGCTCGACGGCGTCGATGCGGTGGCGGGCGAGCGCGACGACGAGGTCGCGCTGTTCGATTTCCACAATCGCGCCCGTGCGTCCGGTTGCGCCCTGGTCTACGCCGCGCGCGCCGCACCCGCGCAGCTGGCGCTGGTGCTGCCGGACCTGCGGTCGCGGCTGGCGCAGTGCACGCAACTACCGCTCGAGGTGCCGGACGACGCACTGCGCCGCGACGTGCTGCGTGCACGCGCGGCATGGCGCGGCCTTGCGTTCGACGACGCCGCGTTCGATTTCCTGCTGCGCCGCGTCGACCGCGACCTCGTTTCGCTGATCGACATGCTGGAGCGCCTGGACCGCGCCAGCCTCGCCGCGCAGCGGCGCATCACGGTGCCGTTCCTGCGCGAGGTGCTGGCGCTCTGAGACCCGCCGCAGTCGGACTGCAGGCTGCCAAGCGCGCCCCGGCGCGACTCAGCGGCCCGCGGGCGTGCCGTCCGGTGCGGTCGGGCTGTCCGTGGCGCGGACCATCGGCAGCGCGTCGGCATGCCAGTCCAGTGTGTCGTGCAACAGCGCCAGGTCGATCGTCGCCTCGCCCGTGCCGTCGACGTCGAACGCCAGCGCGCCCAGCGTGATCGGCGCGGGAAGGCTTGGTGGCGGCGGTACGTCCACCACATCGCAGCCGGGGCACGGCCCGCTCGGAAGCGTCATCGAGAACTGCAGTGGATCGGCATCGCCCGCGCCGCCGCCGATGGCCCAGGTGGGCACGCCGTCGAGGTCGTAGACGAATGCGACGGCGTAAGCGATCTCGCCCTGGCGCGCGACCGTCAGGCCCCAGCCGGACTGGCCCGGCGCGAACCACGCAGCCGTCGGGAACTGCGTTTCGCTGCTGGTCCCTGCGGCCACTGGCTGCATCGGTTCGCTGCCGCTGACCGCGCCGACGGTGTAGTCGAACGTCGCACGGTTCTCCGCGGCAAAGACCAGGCGTGCACGGCCGACCGGTGTCGCCGTTGCCGCGGTGCCGTCCCAAGCGGTCTGCAGCAGCGGCGCATCGAACACGCCGTTGCGCAACGGGCCCACGGCGAGATACCAGATCGGCGTGCCGTTTGTCGTGTACGTGTACCAGGTCATCGCCAGATCGCTGCCGATGGTCTGAAGGTCGATGCCGTGGCCGGCGCGCTCGACGTTGCTCCAGCCGCCCGCAATCGGGCGGTAGCGCCGCGTCGCATCGAGCGGAAAACGGTCCAGCACCTTCGGCGCAAACGCGATGGCCTGCGGTGCCGGCATCGCGCCGGGCGGCGTGCGGCTGAAGACATCGATGAAGGCGCCGGTGACACCGTCGTAGCGCAGGATCGCGTCGCTGCCGGTGCTCGACACGTACAGGTGGCCGTCCGGACCGAACGCGAGGCCCGCCGGGCCGTGGAGTCCGCCGCTGCCCGCGGCGACGAACACGCTCGCAACCGCGAGCTGCCCCGGCACGTAGCGCACGATGCGATCGCGCGCCTGTTCGGCGATGAGCAGCGCGCCGTCCGGCGCCACCACCATCGCCGACGGATTCGTGATGAGTCCGCCCGCCTGGCGTGGCTGCACCGTGGCGAGCAGCGCGCCGGTGGCGGCATCGATCTCGCGCAGGCGTCCGTCGCGCGACAGCGCCCACAGGTGTCCATCGGGCGCGACGGCGAGCGCGCGCGGCACGTCGTCGAACAGCGGCGTGTCGCCGAACACGCCGCCGGGACGTTCGACGCCGGTCACCGCATCGAAGCGGTGCAGGGTCAGGATCGACGAATCGCCGACATAGACCATGCCGTCGTCGCCGACCGCGAAGCCCGAGGCAAGACCCGACGGCAGACCGGGCAGCGGACCGCCACGGTACGACTCCACCAGGATCGCTTCGCGCGTGCGGCCTGCGCGCTCGTAGCGTCGCACGTCGCCCGCGACGAGCGCATCGATGCGCTTGCGCGAGGCGTCCCAGGCAAGTCCGGCGCGTGGCCCCAACGCCTGCGGCACGTGTGTCTCGACGATCTCGACGCCGCCGTACAGCCCGCTGCCGCCGTCCAGGCGCAGGACGCGGTCGCCGCTCGCGACGAGCAGGTCGACGTCGGCCAGGGACTGCGCGTCCGCGACATCGGCGATGCCGTCGCCGTCGCTGTCCGGATCGGCATTGTCGCCCACGCCATCGGCGTCCGTGTCGCGCGCTTCGCCGCGGTTTGCCGGGAACGCATCGACCGCGTCGGCAACGCGGTCGCCGTCGGCATCGGTGCTGCCGGTGGCGTCGTCGGGCAGTGCGTCCTGGGCATTGGCCACGCCATCGCCGTCGCGGTCCGGATCGGCGTTGTCGCCGATGCCGTCGCCGTCGAGGTCGGACGATTCGGCGGCGTTGGTGGGGAAGGCATCGCGGTTGTCGGCCACACCGTCGCCGTCGCCGTCGCGCTGCGCGCCGGCATCGAACGGAAACGCGTCCTCGCTGTCGCGCGCGCCGTCGCCGTCGCTGTCCGGATCCAGCGGCGCGGGGGCGATCGCCTCGCCCGCCACCGTTGCGGCGCCGAATGCGGCGGCGGCCGCCTTGGTGTCGCGCAGTCGGCGTGCGTTGTCCGACACGTTCGGCACGCCGCAGGCGAGACCGCCGCACCGCAGATCCGGATTGGAAAACTGCAGCAGCCCCAGGCGCCGGTCCGGCGTGCCGGAGCCGAACGAACTCATCACCGTATTGAACCGCCCGGGCACGATGAAGGCGGTGCCGAATCCGGCGTTGGGCGAATTGGCGCCGTTCTGGTGTTCGGCGCCGAGGTTGTGCCCGACCTCGTGCGCGAACACCTGGTCGTCGCACAGCGACCACGAATCGAATCCGTCGCTGAGCACGTTGAAGCCTTCGCTGGCTTGGCCGGTGAACAGGAACGCGATGCCGCAGCTGCCGCGGATTTCGACATCGTGCGGACGGATCAGGGTGACCAGGTCCGCGCCGGTGGCCGCGCGCCGCGCCGCGACCGTTTCCATGCCGACCACGCCGAGGCCTGCACCGGCATCGCGCAGGTGTTCGAGCGCAAGACCGTTGTCGTTGCGATCGGTGTACCCGATCCGGTCCATGCCCACCGCGCGCAGCGCGAGATCGGCGTGGCTGTTGGCGAAGACCTGGTTGGCGATCGCCACCAGATGGTTGAGGCGCGTCGCGGCCGCGCTGCCGGGATAGCGTGCGGCAAAGCCTTCGGTGTAGACGAACAGCACGTCGAGCGAGGTCGCGGCGGCCTTGGCCGCGTCGGCGGTTGCGACGCGCGCGCGCGATGCGGCCTGCGACAACGCGACCGCGTCGTCGTCGTTGTCGGCATGTTCGAGTCCGGCGGCGTCGGTATCGATCAGCCAGGCACGATCGCCCCAGCGCTCGAAGCGGAATTCGCCCTGCGGTGCCCGCACGAGGCCGAAGCCCGCCTGCGCTCCGAACGTGAACACCACCGGCGCCAGCGCCCCGGCGCCGGCCAGCGTGCCGCTGACCGTGATGTCGCCGTCGGGGTGGAGGGTTTCGCGCGCATCGACGACGGCGTGCATGCGCCCGTCGGGCAGCGCGATGCGCCATTGCCCGGCGTGTTTGTCGGCGCCGCGCTGCAGGGTCAGCACGCTGCCGGGCGGCAGCTCGGCCAGGGCCTGGAGATGCGCCGGCAGGGTCGATTTCTGCGGCGTTCCCGGCGCCGGCGTCCACTCGGGCAGCGCACGTGCGGGCAGGCTCGCGAGCGCCAGGCACAGCAGGAGAAACAACTTCGATGGCATGGGTCGACATCCCTCGGAATGGTGGACACGACGCAGGTCGGCCCACGGCGGTCGCACCGATTGTAGGCGGGCGACGGCATTTGTCCCGTGCAGGTCGCAGGCGTGCGCGGGACGGCGACGGACGGCGTGGCGAAATGCACGCCCGCCGCGGCGTTCAGAGCGAGCGGCGCAGTGCCTCGAGGCGTTCGGGCGTGCCGACATCGGTCCACGCACCACGGAACTGTTCGCCGCGCACCCGGCCGCTGCGCATCGCCGCGCGCAGCAGCGGTGCGAGGCGGAAGCGCGGCACGCAGCCCGGATGCGGCATCGGGCCGAGGGTATCGCGCCAGCGCGCGAACAGGGCAGGATCGAACACGCCGACGCCCGAGTACGTGAGGCGCGGGTGCGTCGCATCGCCGTCGAGCAGGCCGTCGTCGCGCAGCACGAAATCCCCGGCCGGGTTGTGCGCGGGATTGTCGATCATCACCAGATGCGCGACGCCCTCGGGTGCGGGCGGCAGCGTGGCGAAGTCGATGTCGGTGTAGACGTCGCCGTTGACCAGCAGGAACGGCGCATCGCCGAGCAGCGGCAGCGCGTTGAGGATGCCGCCGCCGGTCTCCAGCGGCTCCGCGCCTTCGAACGAATACACGATGCGCAGGTTCCAGCGCGAACCGTCGCCGAGCGTCGGCGCGAACTGTTCGGCAAGCCAGCTGGTGTTGACGACCACGTCGCGCACGCCGCAGGCGGCGAGTTTTTCCAGATGGTGTTCGATCAGCCGCCGGCCGCGCACTTCCAGCAGCGGCTTGGGCGTGTGCAGGGTCAGCGGACGCAGGCGTTCGCCCTTGCCGGCGGCCAGCACCAGCGCCTTCACAGCGGCGGCACGCGTGGCGTGACGTACGTTTCGAACACCTCGCGCAGCGGCGCCAGTTCGCGGTAGCGCGACGCCACGTCGAGAACGTAGCGCACGAAGCGCGGCGCATCGGCCAGGTATTTCGATTTTCCGTCGCGGTAGTGCAGGCGCGCGAAGATGCCGAGGATCTTGAGATGCCGCTGCACGCCGATCCAGTCGCAGTCGCGCAGGAACCGGCGCTCGTCCGGGACCGGCAGACCGGCGGCGCGCGCGGCGTCCCGGTAGCGCAGCAGCGTGACGCGCACCCCGTCCTCGGGCCAGCTCATGAACGCGTCGCGCAGCAGGCTGACCGGATCGTAGGCGATCGGACCGACCACCGCGTCCTGGAAATCGAGCACCGCCGGGCCGTCGTCGGCCGGCATCAGATTGCGCGGGATGTAGTCGCGATGCACCAGCACGTGCGCCTGCGCCGTTGCCGACTCGATCAGCCGACGCTGCACGAGCTCCATGCGCTCGAGCACGCCGCAGTCGGCCGCGAGGCCGAGATGGCGGCCGAGGAACCAGTCGTCGAACAGGCGGCGGTCGCGGTCGTAGAGCGCAGCGTCGTAGCGGCGCACGCCGGCGAGCGAGTCGATGCGCTGCAGCCGCACGAGCTGATCGATGCAGCGTCCGAACAGCTCCTCGGCGTTCTGCGGCTCGAGATGGTCGAAGTAGGTCGAACGGCCGAGGTCTTCGAGCAGGACGAACCCGGCGTCGGCATCGTGGGCGCCCACGCGCGGCACGCGCACCCCGCCGCCTGCGAGCAGCGCGTGTTTTTCGAGCCACGGGCGCACGTCTTCCAGCGCCGGCGGCGAATCCATGACGATGACCGTGTCGTCCGCATCGCCGCCGCGACAGCCGCGCCAGTAGCTGCGGAAGCCGGCATCGGACGAGGCGCGGTCGAGCCGCAGGCGCGCGTCGCCGGTGGCCGCGCGCGCCCACGCCAGGCGTGCGCCCGCGCGTTCGGCATCGTTTGCGGTGGCGTCAGTCAAGCAGGGCGCGCACGTGCGCGAGCGAGCAGTCGCGCAGCGCGGTCAGGCTGTAGCCGCCTTCGAGCGCGGACACCACGCGCCCGCGTGCGTGGCGCTGCGCCAGCGCGACCAGTTCGCGCGTGACCCAGGCGTAGTCGTCGGCGTCGAGGTTGAGCCCGGCGAGCGGATCGAGGCGGTGCGCGTCGAACCCGGCCGAGATCAGCAGCAGCTGCGGGCGGAAGGCATCGAGTTCCGGCAGCAGGGTGTGGGTGTAGGCGGCGCGGAACGCATCGCCGCCGCTGCCTTCGGGCAGCGCCACGTTCAGCACGTTGCCCACGCCCCGTTCCCACGGCAGCCCGGTGCCGGGATAGATGTTGCGCTGGTGCGTGGAGAGGTACAGCACGCGGCCGTCGTGTTCGAAGATGTCCTGCGTGCCGTTGCCGTGGTGCACGTCGAAATCGACGATGGCCACACGCTGCAGGCCGTGCCTGGCGATCGCATGCGCCGCGCCGACGGCGATCGAATTGAACAGGCAGAAGCCCATCGCGGTGTCGGCGGTGGCGTGGTGGCCGGGCGGGCGCACGGCGCAGAACGCGCGGGTGCAGTCGCCGTGCAGCACCGCGTCGATGGCCGCGCACACGCCACCGGCTGCGCGTTGCGCGGCTTCCGGCGAGTCTTCGTTCATCGCGGTGTCGGCGTCGATCTGCAGGCTGCCGTGGATCGGCGTGTCGAGCACCCGTTCGAGCAGGGATTCGGCGTGCGCCAGACGCAACTGGGCGCGCGTGGCCGGGGGCGCCTCGCACCATTCGACACCGCGCAGGCCGGCGCCGCGCAGGCCGTCGAGCACCGCCGCCAGGCGTGCCGGCGATTCCGGATGGCCGATGCCGCCGCTGTGCTTCAGGCAGGCCGCGTGGGTGTAGATGCGCAGAGTCTCGAGCGGCTGGTGGATGGCGGCGGCTCCGGTGTGCGATGCGACGCCGCGGCTCAGCGCCGTGCGTGTTTCCAGAGCACTTCGCCTTGCCCGGATGCGCGTGCGAGCACGCGCGCCAGCACGAACAGCAGATCGGACAGGCGGTTGAGGTAGCGGATCGCTTCCGGCCGCACGGTTTCCTCGCGCGACAGGGAGACGGTGTCGCGTTCGGCGCGGCGGCAGACGGTGCGCGCCACGTGGCAATGCGCCGCCGCCGCGCCGCCTCCGGGCAAAATGAAATCCTTCAGCGGCGGGAGCGGATCGTTGTAGCGGTCGAGCGTGGCTTCGAGGCGTTCGATGTCGGCCTGCGCGATGGCGGCGTGGCCCGGAATGCAGAGTTCGCCGCCGAGGTCGAACAGCTGGTGCTGGATCGAGACCAGATCCGCGCGGATGTCGTCCGGCAGCGCCTGCGCCAGCACCACGCCGATGCACGAGTTGGCCTCGTCCACGGTGCCGTAGGCGGTGACGCGCAGCGAATCCTTGCCCACGCGTGCGCCGTCGCCCAGCCCGGTGCTGCCGTCGTCGCCGGTGCGGGTGTAGATCTTCGACAGGCGATTGCCCACGCAGTGCGCCGTGTTGCCGTCAGGCGCGCGTGTCGCGCGCCGGCGCACCGAGCGCGCGCGTGACTCCCACGCCCACCGCATGCAGCACCGCGACGATGGCGACATAGGCCACGGTCACGCGCAGGAACGGCAGGTACCAGTCGCCGAGGTTCTTCATCCAGCCGGCGAACGTCGCCGTCGACACCACGTCGCTGAGCCAGTAGAAGCTGCCGTTGGACACGACGAAGCAGACACTGAAGGCGACCAGCAGCGTCGCCGCGAGCAGGCCGAGCGTGCGCAGCGTCAGGCCGTTCTGGTGGCGGCGCAGCAGCATGCCGCCGTACCACAGCGCGAAGTACGACGGCGCGAGGAACCAGTACGCCGGCGTCACGCAGTAGTGCGTCCAGAAATCCAGTCCGGCGTTGCTGATCACGATGTAGTCCACGATCACCGCCAGCGCCATCAGCAGCGGAAAGGCCCAGCGCGAGGCGCCACGCAGATAGAACCCGCCGACGAAGAACATCGCCCACGACGCGTCCGGGATCGACGAGAAATGGAACGTGGTTTCGATGACGTTGAGGCGCGTGACGGCGAGCACCAGCGCGACGGCGCCGAAGATCGCGAAACGCTGGCCGGCGGAAAACGACATGGGGTGACTCCGGAAGGCGGTGCGCCGCGTAGTGTAATCGCAGCCGTGGCGGGGTGCGAGGCGGCGTGCCGGGTGCAGGTATCATGCGTGGCGATGAATAACTCCTGCGATGTCCTGATCGTCGGCGGCGGCCTGGTCGGCGCCAGCCTTGCGTGTGCGCTCGACGCGAGCGGCCTGGCGACGACGCTGGTCGAAGCCGCGCCCGCCGCCGCGCCGCAACCCCCGAGTTTCGACGAACGCAACCTCGCGCTCGCCGCAGCCAGCGTCAACGCGCTGACCGCGCTCGGCGTGCTGCGCCACCTGCCGTCGGCGCCGGCCCCGATCGAGCGCATCCACGTCAGCAGCCGGGGCGATTTCGGCGCGCTGCGGCTCGATGCGCGCGAACGCGGACTGGCCGCGTTCGGCCAGGTGGTGATCGCGCGCGAGCTGGGCGTGGCGCTGGAGGCGCGGCTGGGCGAACTGCGGCACCTGACCCGGCTGCGGCCGGCGCGGGTCGACGGTATCGACACACAGCCCGAGGCCGTGCATGCGCGGCTCGCCGGGCCCGACGGCGGCACGCGCACGCTGCGTGCCCGCCTGCTGGTGGCGGCCGACGGCACCGCATCGACGCTGCGCGGCGCGCTCGGCATCGAGGCGGACATCCACGATTACGCGCAGACCCTGTTCGTCAGCGTGATGCAGGCCGAACGCGATGCCGCGCGCACCGCCTACGAACGCTTCACGCCCGACGGCCCGGTGGCCATGCTGCCGCTCGGCGGCACGCGCCTGGGCAGCGTCTGCACGGTGGCGCGCGCGAAGGCCGACGCCGTCGCCGCGCTCGACGATGCGGCCTATCTCGATCTGGTGCAGCAGCGCTTCGGCTGGCGCCTCGGCCGCCTGTTGCGCGTGGGTCGGCGCAGCGCCTATCCGCTGCGGCGGGTGCAGGCGCAGCGCCTGATCGCGCCGCGTGCGGTGCTGGTCGGCAACGCGGCGCAGACGCTGCATCCGATCGGCGCGCAAGGCTTCAACCTGGGCCTGCGCGATGCGCTGACGCTGGCGGAGATCGTGGCGACGGGCGGTGATCCGGGCGCGCCCGAGGCATTGCAACGCCACGCCGTGCGGCGCAGCGTCGATCGCGAGGCCACCGCCGCATTCAGCGACGGGCTCGCGCGCGTGTTCTCGAACAGTTTCACGCCGCTGCGGGCGCTGCGCTCGCTCGGCCTGCTCGCGCTCGATCGCGTGCCCGGCCTCGATGCCGGCTTCGTCGCCGGTGCGATGGGGTTCCGCGGCGACGTGCCGGCGCTGGCGGTGTCGCCGTGACGCGCCGCGGGCCGGACATCGTGGTGGCGGGCGCGGGTGTGGTCGGCGCCGCCACGGCGCTCGGGCTCGCGCGCGCCGGCCTGCGCGTGACCGTGGTCGAGGCGCGCGAGGCCGCGCCGTGGACCGCGGCCGCGCCGCCGGACCTGCGCGTCTATGCCATCGCGCCGGCCTCGGCCGACCTGTTCGCGGCGCTCGGGCTGTGGCCGCGGATTGTCGCGGCGCGCGCGCAGCCCTACCGCGAGATGCGCGTGTGGGATGCCGGGGCCGCGGGCGAGCTGCATTTCCGTGCGTCCGATGCCGGCGGCACGTCGCTCGGGCACATCGTCGAACAGGGCTTGCTGCAGCACGTGCTGTGGCAGGCGCTGCAGCACGAGCCGAACGCTGAGTTCCGCTGCCCGGCGCGTGTTGCGGCCGTGCTCGAGGACGAGGATGGCGTCGCGGTCGAACTGGACGACGGCAGCCGCCTGCGCGCGCAGCTGCTGGTGGCGGCGGACGGCGCCGACTCTCCGGTGCGCGCGGCGAGCGGCATCGAGGTCGCGGAGCGCGACTACGCGCAGCGCGGCGTGGTGGGTTTCGTACGGAGCGAGCGGCCGCATGCGGACACCGCCTGGCAACGGTTCCAGCCCGGCGGTCCGCTCGCGCTGCTGCCGTTCGCCGACGGACTCGCGTCCATCGTCTGGACCTTGCCCACGGCGGAGGCCGAACGCGTGCTGGCCCTCGACGACGCCGCGTTCGGCGACGCCGTCACGCGCGCCTTCGACGGGCGCCTCGGCGCCCTGCGCACGGCCTCGCCGCGCGCGGCCTTCCCGCTGCGCCTGCGGCTGGCGGAACGCTACGTGCAGGGGCGCGTGGTGCTGGTCGGCGATGCCGCGCACGTGGTGCATCCGCTCGCCGGGCAGGGCGTCAACCTCGGCCTCGCCGATGCGGCGGAACTCGTCGCCCTGCTGCGCGGCGCACGGGACGCAGGCAGGCCGCTCGGCGCGCCGACGCTGCTGCGCCGCTACGAGCGTTCGCGCCGCAGCGCGAACACGCTCGCCGCGTACACCTTCGATGCGCTGGAACGCCTGTTCGGCAGCGACGCCGTGGTGCCGACGCTGCTGCGCGGACCCTCGCTCGCCCTGGTCGACCGGGTGGCGCCGTTGCGGCGCTTTTTCCTGCGTCACGCGAGCGGACGCGCCGGCTGACGCGAACGCCGCGCCGGCCGCAAGCATCGCCCTCCCGCAGAAACGAAAGACCCCGCCGAAGCGGGGTCTTCCGTGACGCGGGTTACGCGGGCGATCGGACTCAGTCCTCGAAGCCGTCCGCGAAGATGGCCGTGCCTGCCGGCGGCACGTCGTTGACGATCACCTCGACCGGCGCGGTCGCGGTGTCGCCGCTGTCGTCGGTGGCGCTGACCTCCAGACTGTAGCTGCCTGCAACGAGCTGCGACGCGTCCGCGACCGTGATGACGCCGGTGGCAGGATCGATCGCGAACACGTTGCCGGTGTTGCCGGCGTCGATCGCGTAGTCCAGCGTGTCGCCGTCCGCATGCGTGGCCGACACCTGGCCGACCACCGTGCCGTTGGTCGCGTCCTCGTCGATCTCGAAGCTGTAGCTGTCCGGATCGAAGATCGGTTCGGCCGGCGCAGCGGGCACGTCGATGTCGACGGTGGCTTCGTCGAAGGCGCCGTCCGGATCGGTGGCGGTCACCGTCAGCGTGAAGCTCGCGCCTTCGGTCAGCAGCGCGGAATCCGCGACCGTGATGGTGCCGGTCGCGTCGATGGCGAAGGAGTTGCCCGTGTTGCCGGCCGTGATCGCGTAGGCGAGCGTGTCGCCGTCCGCATCGGTGGCGGAGACGCCGCCGATCTCGGTTCCGGGTGTCGCGCCCGCGTCCACCGTAAACGCGTACACGTCCGGATCGAACGCCGGCGGAACGTTGATCGCTTCGACGATCGTGTCGAAGCTCGCCGTGTTCGGCGCGACGGGGTCGGTGCTGTCGGCCGTGGCCGTGGCCGTGGCCGTGACGGTGGTGCCGGCCGCAGCCGGCAGCAGTTCCGCGGCCACGGTGAATTCGGCGTCGGCCCCGTTCGCGAGCGACGGCGTCTGGCAGGTGACATCGCCGCTGGTACCGACGGCGGGCGTGACGCACGACCATGCAGGGCCGTTGACAAGCGACACGAAACCGGTGCCCGCAGGCAGCGACAGCGTCACCACCGGCGCGATCGCCGCGTCGCCGCCGTTGTTCTGCACGGCGTACTCGTAGGTCACCACGTCGCCCACGCTTGCATCGGCAAGGTCGGCATCCAGGCTCACCACGAGGTCGGCGGTGTGGAACACCACCACGTCGAAGAAGCCCAGCGCCGGATCGTGGTCGGAGTTGGCGAACGGCACGCCGGTGTCGGTCGCGTCCACGGTGGTGAAGTCCGAATTCACGCGCGGGGTTTCGCGGCGGAAATCGAGCGTGGTGTCGATCACGGCCTGGTTGGCGAGGATGTGGTCGAGCACCTGTGCGTTGCCTTCGAAGACGTAGCTGTAACGTTCCTCGTCGTCGACCAGCTCGGTCAGATTGACCAGGTCAGGATCGACCAGGTCCAGGCCGTCGTCGGGCACCACGGTTTCGTCGTCCGGCGTCGGCGTGCCGTTGATCGTGTTCATCAGGTCGGCGTAGCCGTCGTTGAACTGGAACGCGTTGAAGTCGCCCACCAGCACGATCGGCTTGCCCGGGTTCGCGGTCTGCAAATTGTCGACGAGCAGGGTGAGGTACTCGGCGTTCTGCTGGCGCTTGGCGCGGTTGCGCCGGCCTTCGCCGCCGCCCGGATTGTCCGGATCGTTGAAGCAGGCGTATTCGGCGCCGGCATCGTCGGTGGAATCGGTGCCGATCAGCGACTTGAGGTGGTTGTTGATCACGAACATCGGGTACGACGCGCCGTTCGGTGCGTTGACGACAACGTCCATGACCAGCGGTGCGCGGTCGTTGAGCAGACCGATCGTCTCGCTCACGCCGTCCGGGCAGATCACGTGCAGGTCGGCGCCGTATTCGTCGATGTCGAGCACTTCCACGCGCGGCACGCCCGGCGCGACTTCGCGGTTCTTGATCAGGAAGCCCAGACGCTGGGAACCCGACGTTGCCAGCAGCTGCGCGCTGTAGTCCGGATCGTTGGCGGCGGCGAGGGCACCGATGCGGTCGGCCACGTCTTCGAGCGTGGCAAGGTCGGCCACCTCGATGAAGCCCAGGATGTCGGGCAGGTGCATGTAGTCGACCACGGTGGTGGCGATCTTGTTGGCCTTGCGCTCGTACGTGGTGCCGGACGGACCGGCGAGGTTCTCGACGTTGAAGCCGCCGATGGTGAGCTCGGTGGCGGTCGGCATCGCGGCGGGCGTGCCGGAGGCGCCGGTGCCGGGCACCACGGTGAACGGCTCGGCGTTGCGCGTGAGGATCGTGTAGCGGCGGAACGCGTAGTCGAGCACGCCGACCACGTTCAGCAGCTGGGTGCCCGAGCGCAGCGGGATCGCCGCGCCGCCGGTCAGCAGGTTGGTCTTCAGGCGCAGCAGCTCGGGATTGGTGTCCCAGCACGGCACGTTGGCCGGGGCTTCGGGCGGCAGGTTGGCGCCGCAGTCGTGCGCGTCGACGCCCGGCTCGCGGAACGGCCGCTCGGTGCCGGTGACCACGCCGAAGGATTCGTCGGCCGACGCGGACGTGGGCGCGGTGACGGTGTAGTCGGGCACGCTCACGCGCATGAATTCGAAGCGTTCGAGCTGGTCGAGCGCGCCGGCCGGATCCGGCACGATCGCGATCGGCGTCGGCAGCGGCTGCGCGGTGTCGATCGGCGTCACCGTGATCGGTGCGACCAGTTCGGTGACCGGCAGCTGGTTGGGATCGGCCGGCGGAACGAATTCGTCGACGGTGCCCTGCACGAACACCAGGTCGCCCACGGCCAGGCCGGGCGGCATGTTGGCCGGCACGCCGACGTAGACGTACAGGCCTTCGGACGTCGCCGGATCGGCATCGATGTCGGCGTCGGGCGTCTGGATGTAGAACGCGTTGCTGCGCACGCCGGTGACGACGCCGCGCGTGGTCACCACATCGCCGTCGCGCGGCGAGAGCTGGCCACTGCCCTGGATGGTGTGGATGGCGTCGAAGGCCAGATCGTCGTCGGTGATGGTGCCGTCGGTGTCGATCGGATCGTCCTGCGCGGCGTCGGTGCCGGTGAAGTTCGCGAGCGTCAGCGTGACGACGCTGTCGCCGTCGGCCGCCAGGTTCGGCACGGTCGACACCTCGATCTCGACCGGCAGCGGCGTCGCATCCGTGACCACGATCGACGCCGGTCCCGCATAGCTGAAACGGGTGTTGTCGCCGCTGACGGAGACATCGAATTCGACCGGGTTGCCGGCCGTGGGCGCGGGCGACACGTTGACTTCGAAAGTCAGCGTATTGGCCGTCGGGGGATTGCCCTCGGCCACGGACGGACCGGCCGCGAGGCTGACGATCGGCGCGGCGGGCGCCGGGCCACGCAGGCTGTCGATGTAGGTGGTATTGGCGCCGCCGTTGGGCTGGCCGGGCGTCATCGACGCCAGTGCCACGCTCAGCGTCCAGTTGGCGGCGGTGGTGGCGCCGGCAAGATCGCTTGCCAGCACGGCGCCGGTGTTGTTGCCCGGCGCGCCGATCGCGACGTCGGCCAGCAGCGCGAAGGCGCCCGAGGCGGGGCTGGTCCAGGTGACGGCGAAGCCGTCGGCCGACATCGACACGTCGCCGTTGGTGCCGTTGGTGTCGACATAGGCGACGTCGGTGCCGGCGAGGTCTCCGGCGCTGCCGTTGCCGGTGATGTTCGAGCCGGGCGTGGGCAGCACGAGGTTCCAGTCGCCCGCACCCGGGTCGTAGCTCAGATCCTGGGCCGGTCCGCCGCTGCCGGTGACGACGATGACCGTGCCCGCCGGGAAGTTCGCGGCGATCGCGCCCATGTTCGTGAAGCGGTAGCCGGAAAACTTGGCGGCACGCGTGCCGGTGGAGTCGCCGACGTAGAAGCCTTCGAGCTGCGCCGCGGTCATGGACTCGGTCAGGACGACCTCGATCCATTCGTCGGTGTTGTTGAGATTGCCTGCGCGGTAGAACTCGTTGATGAAGATCTTCTGCGCGAAGGCAGGCTGGGCGAAGGCCGCGCACAGCGCGACCAGAGCGAGCACGGCGAGCCGTGCCGGAAAGCGGCGGAACATAGGTGAAACCCCCGGTGGAGACATGACGAGACAGCCATCGCGAGGGTAGCACCAGATTCTTGCGAGGAGATGTCGTCGCGCGCCGAGCTGCGGGGCGGGACGGCGCATCGAGGGTCATCCAATGGCCCCGCGTTCGTGCGAAATGCAGACCGAAGCGCCCGGGTCGGGGTGACGCAGCGCGACCACTGGCGCCCGATTTCGTCGGTTTGTCGCAATTGCCCCCCGCACAGGGTCAATGTTCGACACGGTCGCCACATGAATCCGCAATAAAAGTTCCCCAACGACAGGGGGTTGACACACATACGGCGAAATGAGTCACCGCAGGTCTTGCAATTTCGGTTTGGCCTGCGCGATTCTCCTGAATCTTTCCCGAACGGACGGCTGGGGATACTTGCGATGAAAGTAAAAGGCTTGTTAAGTCAATTGCAGATGAGCGCGCTCGCCGCGGCGCTCAGCTTCGGTGGAGGCGCGGCATCGCTCGCCGCCCCGTCCATCGCCCTCGCGGCGGCACCGGTCAAGGCGATCGGTTCCTCCGAGGCATCGGAGCGGGTGTCGCCGGGGCTGCAGGTCGGCCCGCGCACCAGCGCGCCGGATGCCCAGGGCCGCTATCTCGTTGTCGTCCGGTTCCGCGAGGATTCGCTGGCGGCCTACGACGGCGGCGTCCCGGGCCTGGCGGCCACGAGCGCCCGCGCCACCGGCGCGAGCCAGCTCGACGTGCGTACGCCGGCGTCGGTCGCCTACCTCGACTACCTGCGCTCGCGCCAGGCCGACCATCTCGCCGCGCTCGGCGCTTCGGTCGGACGCAACCTCACGCCGACGTTCCAGTATCTCAACGTGCTCAACGCCGCTGCGGTGCGCCTGACGCTCGAAGAAGCGAACAAGCTCGCGTCGCTGCCCGAAGTGCGCGCCGTGTTCCTCGACGAAGAGCGCGAACCCGCCACGGACGCAGGTCCGGCGTGGATCGGCGCGCCGTCGTTCTGGAACGGCGATTCGACCAGCGGTGACCAGAACCGCGGCGAAGGCGTCATCGTCGGCATCATCGACTCGGGCGTGAACCACGATCACCCGTCGTTCGCCCAGGTCGCGTCCGACGGCTACGTGCACATCAACCCGAACGGCGACGGCGTGTTCCTCGGCGACTGCCTCACCGACGTGTCGCTGACCTGCAACAACAAGCTGTTCGGCTCCTACGACTTCCACCCGACGTCCGCGTCGGCCGAGGACACCGACGGCCACGGCAGCCACGTGGCGTCCACCGCCGCCGGCAACCCGGTCGCGACCACGTACAACGGCCTGTCGGTGAACATCACCGGCGTCGCGCCGCGCGCCAACATCATCAACTACAAGGTCTGTTCGCCGACCTGCCCGCAGAGCTCCAGCGCGGCGGCCGTCGACCAGGCCATCACCGACGGCGCGAACGTCCTGAACTTCTCGATCTCGGGCTCGGACAGCCCGTGGAACGACTTCGTGGACCTCGCCTTCCTCGATGCCACCGAAGCGGGCATCTTCGTCACGACCGCGGCCGGCAACGACGGCCCGGGCGCGTCGACGAGCGCGCATTCGGGTCCGTGGAACGCGGCCGTGGGCAACAGCTCGCACAACCGCGTGATCGGCCCGGGCGTCGACGCCGCCGGCTTCACCGACATGGTGTCGGCCGCCGGCACCGGCCCGGCGCTCAATGCCGACCTGACCGCCAACCTGCTCGACGCCCTCGTGGTGGCTCCGGCCAACCCGCTGGGCTGCAATGCCGGCGGCGGTTTCCCGGCGGGTGCCTTCACCGGGGCGATCGCGTTCATCCAGCGTGGTGATTGCGCCTTTGCCGAGAAGGTCGCCAACGCAACCGCCGCAGGCGCGGTCGGCGTGCTGACCTTCAACAACGCCGGCGGTCCGCCCATCGTGATGGGCGGACTCGAGGCCAGCACGATTCCGGCGGTCATGATCGACCGGGTCGACGGCCTCGCCGTGCGTGCCGCGCTGCCGCCCGGCGGCTCGTCCGCGACGATCTCCGCCGTACAGATCCGTGGCCTGCGCGACAGCTGGGGCGACGTGATGGCGACGGGCAGTTCGCGTGGCCCGAGCCAGTTCGACGTGCTCAAGCCCGACTACGCCGCGCCCGGCACCAACATCCTGGCCGCGTTCAGCAACGGCGTCGAGTTCGAGATCATCAGCGGCACCTCGATGGCCTCGCCGCACGCCACCGGCGCGGCCGCGCTGCTCAAGGCCGAGCATCCGACCTGGACCCCGGCGCAGATCAAGTCGGCCATCGCGCTGACCGCCGATCCGGACATGCTCAAGGAAGACGGCAACACGCCGGCCGATCCGTTCGACCGCGGCTCGGGTCGTGTCGACATCACGCAGGCCGCGCGCGTCGGCGCCGTGCTCGATGAAACCGCCGACAACTTCGAAGCGGCCAATCCGGGTGCCGGCGGCGATCCGCGCACGCTGAACCTGCCGAGCCTGGTGGACAGCGACTGCGCCGAGACCTGCACCTTCACGCGTACGCTCACCAGCGTCGCGCCCGACTCGGTCAACTACACCGTGTCGGCGGTCGAGCCGCCCGGCGTGACCATCGACGTGACGCCCGCCAGCTTCAGCCTCGCCGCCGGTGCGGACCAGGAACTGACGATCGAAGTCACCGTCGACACCGAAGTGGCGGCACCCGGCGCGTGGACTTTCGGTTCCATCGCGCTTGTGCCCGAGGCCGGTGGCACGCCCCTGCCGCTGGTCGAGGAAAGCTTCACCGACGCCACGTTCCCGCCTGTGGGCTGGAGCCGGTTCGAGGAAGTCGGCACCGGCACCACGGCGTGGATCCGCGTCACCACGGCGGCCAGCATCAACTCGGCCCCCGGCGGCGCGCAGCGCATCTTCGGCAGCAGCACCGAAGGCAACCAGATCGACTGGCTGGTCTCGCCGCCGATCAATCTGGGCGACGGCAGCGCGATCAGCTTCTTCGAACGCGTGCAGTGGCCGGAGGACTACGGCAAGCACAGCATCCTCGTCAGCACCGACAGCTGCGTGCCGGCCGACGGCGATTTCGTCGAACTGGCCGAAGTGGGCAACGCGAGCAACAATCTGTGGCGCCAGGTGTCGTTCCCGATGGGTGCCTACGACAACCAGACCGTCTGCGTGGCCTTCAAGTACGAAGGCGACTTCGCCAGCACCTGGTTCGTCGACGACATCGCGATCACGGCGCAGGTGGGCGGCACGAGCGACTACTCGACGCTGCGCATGCCGGTGGCCATCACTCCGCAGCTCGGCGATCCGGCCATCTCGGTGACGCCGACCACGGTGGATCTGGCGGCCGACCAGGGCGAAACCGTGACGCAGCCGATCTCGATCGCCAACGTCGGCGGCGCGCCGCTGGAATGGAACATCCAGTCCAACGCGGCCCGCGGCAACGTGCTGCTCTCGACCGGCAGCCGCAGCACGCCGGTGCAGACCGCGCCGCTCGGCGACGCCTGGCGTGAAGCACGTCTGTCGTTCAACAAGGGCTACGCCGGCAACGGCATCGCGAGCCCCGCGCCGGTACCGTCCGGCACGGCGGGCATCACGATCTCGCACTCCACCTCGATGACGCCGGCGGCACTGACGGCCGTGGCGTGCAGCCCCGACAGCGGCGTGACCACGTCCGACAACCAGTTCCTCCGCACCTTCGCGCTCAACGACTTCGGCATCACCGACGCGTTCGACGTGAGCGAAGTCACCATCGGTGTCGAGCAGCTCGATGTCGAAGCCGACGTCACGATCAATCTCTACACCCTCACCGGTGCGTTCACCTACGCCAACCTGACCCCGATCGGCACCACGACGCAGACCCTGCAGCCGCAGGATCTGACCAACGTCACGATTCCGGTTACCGGCACGGTGCCGGCGAACGGCACCCTCGTGGTCGAAATCGTGCCGCCGGACCTTTCGGGCGTCGGTGCGTTCTTCCCGGGCGCCAACAGCGCGGGCCAGACGGCGCCGTCGTACCTGGCGAGCGCGGGTTGCGGCCTTGCGGATCCGGCGACGTACGCGTCGATCGGCTTCCCGCAGGTGCACCTCACGATGAGCGTCACGTCGAACGAAGACCTCGACTGCGGCGTGAACGGCGATGCGACCTGGGCCACGGCTTCGCCCACCAGCGGCACGGTCGACGAAGGCCAGACCGGCGGCACCACGCTGGCGGTTGACGCCAGCGACCTGGCCCCGGGCAGCCATTCGACCAACCTGTGCATCGCGAGCAACGACCCGAGCGAAAGCGTCGTCGTGGTGCCGGTCTCGGTCGACGTGACCGCCGCGCCGGTGATCGAACTGAGCGATGCGTCGATCGCGGTCGTGGTCGATCCGGAAGGCACCACCACGTACGACCTGGACATCAGCAACGTCGGTGACGCGACCCTGGACTGGAGCGTCGACACCGCCGCGCCGGAATCGGGTCCGACTCCGTTCGGCGCACCGTCCGTGCTGTTCGACAATGGATCCATCGTCACGCATCCGGGCGCGGGGGCCGGCGGTGCCGACGCCAGCGCGTTGCAGACCGGGCTCGGCATGGACAGCTACGGTGGCAACATCTCGGTCGCGGCGGGTTTCCGCATGGCGGACGACTTCACCGTGACCGACGCGGGTGGCTGGGCGCTGACCTCGCTGCGCTTCTACGGCTACCAGACCGGCTCCACCACGACCTCGACGTTCAATGCGGTCAACGTCCGCATCTGGGACGGCGTGCCGGGTGCGCCGGGCAGCAACATCGTCTACGGCGACACGACGACCAACCTGTTCTCGGGCACCGGCTTCTCCGGTACGTACCGCGTGCTCGACACCGGACTGACCAACAACCAGCGTCCGGTGATGTACGTGGATGCGGCGGTCGACGTCGAACTCGATGCGGGCACCTACTGGCTCGACTGGCAGCTCGGCGGCACGCTCGGCTCCGGCCCGTGGCAGCCGCCGATCACCATCCTCGGCGAAACCACCACCGGCAATGCGCAGCAGTTCACCGGCACCGCGTGGCAGGCCTTCATCGACGGCGATCCGTCCGTGCCGTCGGGCACGCTGACGCCGCAGGGCGCGCCGTTCCAGCTCAGCGGCTCGGTGGCTACGCAGTGCACCACGCCCACCGCGATTCCGTGGCTGACGATCGCCCCGCCGACCAGCGGTTCGCTCGAGGCCGACGAAACCGACACGGTGACGCTGAACTTCGACAGCACGGGTCTTGCCGAAGGCAGCTACGACGCGCAGGTGTGCGTCAGCAGCAATGACGCCGGAACGCCGCTGATCGGTGTGCCGGTGAACATGATCGTCGGCGACGTGCCGGTGCCTGCCACCATCGACGTGACCCCGGCCTCGCTGAGCGCCACGGTCGATGTCGACGCTACGCTCGACCAGACGCTGACCATCAGCAACTCGGGTACCGAAGACCTCACCTGGTCCATCGTCGACACCGACACCGGTCCGGCCTCGGTCGAGTACCGCTACGGCCTGTCCGGCGGCGGCACGCATCCTGGGTCCGTCGCTTACGACCGGGCTTCGGGCCTTGCTCCGACCGGTCCGGGTCAGCGCGTGGTGCATCCGGCACCGCAGGGCGGCCCGATCGCCGAACTGAGCGAAGGCTTCGATGACGTGACGTTGCTGGCGGGCGCCGGTTGGGGCCAGATCAACAACAGCTCGCCGATCGGTACCATCGACTGGTTCCAGGGCGGCCAGGGCACCACGTTCCCGGGCCACCAGGGCGGTCAGACGTCGTACATCGCGGCCAACTTCAACAACACCGCCGGCGGCACCGGCACCATCAGCAACTGGCTGCTGACGCCGGAGCTGACGCTGACCAACGGCACCGAACTGCGCTTCTGGACCCGCAGCACGGGCGGCCAGTGGGCCGATCGACTGGAAGTGCGCCTGAGCACGGCCGGTGCGAGCACCGATGTCGGCACGACCGCGACGAGCGTCGGCGACTTCGGCACGGTGTTGCTGACGATCAACGAATCGCTGACGCCGTTCACCGGCTACCCGGCGGAGTGGACCGAATTCGTGGTCGAGGTGAGCGGGCTGCCGGCGGCGACCACCGGTCGCTTCGGCTTCCGCTACTTCGTCACGCAGGCCGGTCCGACCGGTACGAACAGCGACTTCATCGGCATCGACACGCTCAGCATCGCCGCAGGCGGTCCGCCGCCGGCCAGCTGCGACGCCCCGGCCGACCTGCCGTGGCTGAGCGTGGCGCCGGCGTCCGGCACCACCGCGGGCGAGAGCAGCGACGATGTCACCGTGACCTACGACGCCACCGGCCTTGCCGCCGGCACGTACGAAGGCACGCTGTGCGTGGCGAGCAACGATGCGGTCAATCCGCTGGTCGAAGTGCCGGTCGAAATGACGGTGGCCGACCTCACCGATCAGACCATCACGTTCGATCCGCTGCCCGACGTGGCGATCACGGCCGGTACGGTCACCGTCTCGGCCACGGCGAGCTCCGGCCTGCCGGTGAGCTTCAGCAGCGACACGCCCGCGGTCTGCACCGTCGCCGGGAACACCGTGACGCTGGTGACCGTCGGGACCTGCTCGATCCGCGCCAGCCAGGCCGGCAACGGCACGTTTGCGCCGGCTCCGGACGTGGTGCAGAGCTTCGAGGTGTTTGCGGATGTCGACGTGGTGATCACGCCGGCCACCGTGCCGAACGCGCAGATCGACACGCCGTACAGCGTGACGTTCACCGCGAGCGGCGCCGGCTCCACCACGCCGTTCACGTACACGGTCAGCGCCGGGACGCTGCCGCCGGGCCTGACGCTCGACGGCGCCACCGGTGAGCTGTCCGGCACGCCGACCGCACTGGGCACGTTCGACTTCACGATCACGGCCACCGACAGCACGCCGGCCGGCAGCGGCGGACCGTTCACCGGCTCGCAGGACTACACGATCGTGGTGCGCGACGAGTTCATCTTCGCCGACGGGTTCGAGGACGAAGCCCTGACGAAGCTCGAAATCGGCGGCGCCGGCGCGAAGATCATCGAACTGCCGATGGTCAACGCGTTCGCCGACCAGGCCGACGGCCGGACCCGCAACGTGGTTGCGCTCACGGTGCACGGCAAGCGCGTGGGCGTGGTGCAGATGCGTTGCGATGCGAAGGCGTGCGAAGTGCGCGTCGCCAACCGCAAGGCCGATGCGACGTGGAACCAGGGCACGTGGTGGCTGGTGGACAGCGACCCGTTCCAGGTGCGCGTCAACGTCGGCGCCAAGTTGCTGAAGGACGTGTCGCGTCCGGGCAAGCACTGACGGCGTGACCCGCCGGGGCCGGCAACCGGCCTCGGCGATGCGGTAGATTCAAGTCAGGAAAAAGCCCCGGTGCGACGCACCGGGGCTTTTTTGTGGGCGGTCGTTTGCCGGTGCCGCCTCAGGGCCGGTGCGCAAAGACCGTGATCTCTTCGCGGTCGTGGTACAGCTGCTTGGCGCGCCATTCCACGTGCACGCCGTCCGCCGCGCACAGTGCGACGAAGTCGGAGAGGTTGGCCTGCACCTCGGCGTAGCGCTTCTTCATCGGCAGCTTGAGGTTGAAGATCGCACGCCGGCACCAGCGCTGCGCGAACCAGTCCGCCATGCGTGCGGCGACGCGGCTGGGCTGCTCGACCATGTCGCAGACCAGCCAGTCCATCGGATGCGGCGGCTGCCAGCTGAAGCCGTCGGCGCGCTGGTGGCGGATCAGGGTCTGGGCGCGCGCGGTTTCGCCGAGCGGACCGTTGTCGATGGCGGTCACGTGCACGCCTTCGCGTGCGAGCACCCAGCTCCAGCCGCCCGGAGCCGCGCCGAGATCAGCGGCCTTCATGCCGGGCTTGAGGAAAGTGGCGCGTTCGTCGGCGGTCAGCAGCACCAGCAACGCTTCCTCCAGTTTCAGCGCGCTGCGGCTCGGTGCGTCGCGATGCAGGCGCAGGCGCGGGATGCCTTGCGGCCACGGCGCGCTGCGCTCGGGGTGCGAGAGCGCGAGCACCGCGCTGGCGCCGCTGACGAAGCACACATGCAGCGTCGGGCGTCCGAGGATGACGGTGCTGCCGAGCAGGCCGACCTTGCGCAGCGCCGGACGCAGCGCGTTGCCGAAACTGCGGGCGAGGCCGGCGAGCGGCCTGCCTGCGTCCGAATCGGGGTGTTCGACGATCAGGTCGCCGAAGCGCAGGCCGGTGCCGGCGAGCGCTTCGAGCATCGGCGTGATGCGGTCGGTCGGATCGGGCAGGTCGATGTCGGCGATGACCTGCAGGATCTGGCGCGCGAAGATCAGCTCCTGCCAGGTGGGCCGCAGCGCATCGTCGGCCGGCCGCGCGAGGTGGAAACGCACGTAGCCGCTGTTGCGCTCGGTCTGCGGGTAGCCGACGAGGCCGGCGCGCGCCGCGTGGTCCGCCACTTCGGCGGCGGCTTCGGGTTCGAATCCGGGGCGGCAATACAGCAGCACGGTGTTTCCTCGGTGTGGGCTCTGTCGGCGCAGTGTGGTGGATCGCGGGCCGGCCACCCAACCCATCCGATTCACGATGCCGCTCGGCCCGCTTGTTGTCTTCCCCACCCCGTCGTCCCGGCGAACGCCGGGACCCAGCGGCGTTGCCTGGTGTCGGCTATTGGCGCAGGCTGCGGCGAAAGAGAAACGTCACTGGGTCCCGGCGTTCGCCGCGACGACGGAGGAAGGGGCGGTGGGCGTCTCAGTAGTTCGCGCCGCCACCGCTGGCGTAACGGCGCAGCACATCGCAGGCCGCGTCGCGCAGGATGTCCTGGCGCACGGCGATGCCGCGTCGTTCCAGCTCGCCGCGCCAGTCGGCCGGCAGCGGACCTTCGTCGAATTCGGTCAGCGCCATCACGTCTTCGGCGCGGGCGCCGATCAGCAGTTCGTCGATGCCGGCCCAGAACGTGGCGCCGTAACACATGCAGCACGGCTGCGCGGATGTGGCAAAGACGATGCGATCGCCCGATTCGTTGAGCCGGGCGCGCTGGGTGCGCGCCTGCGCGGTCATGTACGCCATCATTTCCGCGTGCGCCACCGAACAGGTCTGCGGCACCACCCGGTTGACGCCCACGCCGAGCAGCCGCCCGTGGCCGTCGAACACCGCGGCGCCGAACGGTCCGCCGCTGCCCGCGTCGACGTTGCGCGCGGACAGGGCGATGGCGAGCTCCACCTTGGCGATGTCGTCGACGTAGAGGCGTTCGCCGTCCACGGCATCGTGGATCCACGGCGGCAGGGTCAGATGGATCTGGGCATACAGCATGCGGTCATCGCTCGGCGAGGCGGGTGAGGCGAATCAATCCGTGCGCGCGGCCGGCGCCACGGACACGCCGCTGACGCCTTCGCAGCGGCCTTCGATGCACTGGCAGCGGTTGATCGACGGGTACCCGCACACGCTCGACAGGCCCTCGGCTTCGCACTGTGCCTTCACCTGGTCGGGGAAGGTCGGGCTCTCGACGTTGACGCAGGCGGGGTAGGCGCCGCAGCAGTTGCCGACGTCCTTGATGGTGCAGTCGGCATCGGCGGTGCAGCTGAAGTCGACACTGCCGACGGCGGCGTCGCGCGCCGGCGCGGCCTTCGCGATCGGCGCGGCCGGCGCCGGCGTTTCGGGTGCCGGTGCGGCGTCATCGCGCGCGCCCGCGCAGGCCGCGAGCAGCAGGGCGGCGAAGGCCAGAACGAGACGGTGCGCCAGCGCGGACATCAGCCGCCCACCTTCGACGCCCACGTGTCGCGCAGGCTCACGATGCGGTTGAACACCGGGCGCGCGCCGGTGTGATCGCGTCTGTCCGCGACGAAGTAGCCGGTGCGTTCGAACTGCATGCGGTCCTCCGGTTGCGCCTGCGCGGCGGCGGGTTCGACGTAGCCGGTGACGATGCGGCGCGAGTCCGGATTGATGTGGTCCTTGTAGGTCTTGCCGTCGCTGTCGTCGTCCGGATCCGCGACGGCGAACAGGCGGTCGTAGAGACGGATTTCGGCTTCGACGGCGTGTTTCGCGCAGACCCAGTGGATGGTGCCCTTCACCTTGCGATCCGCGCCGGTGCCGCCCGGGCGCGTGCTGGCGTCCAACGTGCAGCGAAGTTCGACCACGCGCTCGCCGTTCTTGACGATCTCGTCGCAACGCACGATGCCGACGCCGCGCAGTCGCACTTCCGCGCCGGGCGAGAGGCGGTGGAAACCTTTCGGCGGCACCTCGAAGAAATCGTCGCGGTCGATCCACAGCGTGTTGGAGAACGGCACGTCGCGTTCGCCCATCTCCGGGTTCTTCGGATGGTTCGAGAAGCGCAGCGTTTCGTGGTACGCGTCGTCGAGGTTGGTGATCGTCAATTTGATCGGATCGACCACGGCGAGGCGGCGCGGTGCCTTCGCATCGAGATCGTCGCGCACGGCCGCTTCGAGCTGGCCGTAGTCGGTGACCGAGTTCTGCTTGCTGATGCCAAGCCGCTCGACGAACAGGCGCAGCGACGCCGGCGTGAAGCCGCGCCGGCGCAGCCCCTGCAGCGTGTTCATGCGCGGGTCGTCCCAACCGTCGACGAGGCCTTCGCTCACCAGCGCGATGAGCTTGCGCTTGCTGGTGATGTTGTAGTTGAGGAACAGGCGCGAGAACTCGATCTGGCGCGGCTTGGCGGCCATGTTCGGCAGGCCGGCCTGCGCCAGCGGCCCGAGCAGGTCGGGATTGCCGGCGAGGTCGACCTTGTCCACGCACCAGTCGTACAGCGGACGGTGGTCTTCGAATTCCAGCGTGCACAGCGAGTGCGTGATGCCTTCGATCGCATCGCTGAGCGAATGCGCGAAGTCGTACATCGGGTAGATCGGCCAGGCGTCGCCGGTGTTCTGGTGCGCCACTTTCTTGATGCGGTACAGCGCCGGATCGCGCAGGTTGATGTTGCCGCTGGCCATGTCGATCTTCGCGCGCAGCGTGCGTGCGCCGTCGGCGAATTCGCCGGCGCGCATGCGGCGCAGCAAGTCGAGGTTCTCCTCCACGCTGCGCCCGCGGAACGGCGAGTTGCGGCCCGGTTCGGTCAGCGTGCCGCGGTATTCGCGCACCTGTTCGGCCGAGAGATCGCAGACGAAGGCGTGACCGTCGCGCACGAGTTTTTCCGCGGCGAGGTAGAACACGCCGAAGTAGTCGGAGGCGTGGCGCAGCTCGGCCCAGTCGAAACCGAGCCAGCGCACGTCGTCCTGGATCGCGGCGACGTACTCGGGGTCTTCCTTGGCCGGATTCGTGTCGTCGAAACGCAGGTTGCAGACGCCGCCGAATTCGCGCGCGACGCCGAAATCCAGGCAGATCGCCTTGGCATGGCCGATGTGCAGGTAGCCGTTGGGCTCGGGCGGAAAGCGCGTGCGGATGGCCGCGTGCTTGCCGCTGGCAAGATCGTCGCGCACGATCTGCCGGATGAAATCGTTGCGCTCGGCGGCGGGATCGGTGGGCGTGGCGGCGGCGGGGAGTGCGGACATGGAAGGCGGGATGCGGAAAACGGCCAGTCTAGCCCGTTCCGTTGCCGCTGCGCAGGCATGCGGTGCGTCGGCGCACGCGTCCGTCCCGCGTCGTTTGCGTATGCTGGCACCCTGCGTCGCTTCCGGAGAAGGTTCATGCGCGTGGTCTACGAGGCCGAAAACATCATCGATGCCCATCTGGTGAAGGGCCTGCTCGAGCAGGCCGGCATCGTTGCCTTCGTCCTCGGCGAGCACCTGAGCGGCGGGATCGGCGAGTTGCCGACGATGGGCATGGTGAGCGTGGGCGTTGCCGACAGCGACGCGGAGGGCGCCGCCGCCGCGCTGCAGGACTGGCGCGACGCCGCACCGGCGGCGTCCGACGCCGTCGCTGCGGACCTGTTGCCCCACCCGGCCACCTGAGCGATCCCCGGACAAGGGGTCGCCCCTGTCCGCCGAGCGGCGACAATTTGCCGCCGTGCGTCGTTTTCCGGCGGTCGGGAGCGGTCAGACTGTGACCGGTGTGGGGGCGGCGCGGATCGGCGCGGGGCAGTGGCGCACCGTCCGCGTGCACGCGCCGGAGGCTGTCGACGCTCCGCGCCAGACCCGCACGCGCACCATCGATGCGAAGGATGACCAGGTCTTGGGCAAGGGGCAGACGAACCGGTGGTGGCGATGGATGCTGGCGTTGTGGTGCGCACTGTGCGCACCCACGCCCGTTGTCGCGCACGATGCGCCGGGTACTTCCGCACCGATCCGGATCGCGACACTGCTGGTGCCCGGCGACGACGTCGACGCCGAGCGCGTGCTGGCCGGCGAGTTCGACGCGCTGTTCGTGCCGCTCGACGGCATCGACGCCCGACTGCCCGGCGGGTTCGACCGCAGCCAGTGGCTGCGTCTGGAGGTCACGCCGCCTGCGCCGGACCGCGACGCGTTGCACGGCGCGGTGCTGCGTTTCGAACGCGTGCCGCTCGAACGCATCACCGCCTACCTGCCGCGCGGCGACGGCACGTGGCGCATGCAGGTGGACGGGTTCTACGCAACCGATCCGGGCATCGGCGTGCTGCCCGGCAGCTATGCCTTCCGTCTGCCGCCCGCGCCGCCGGGGCCGCGCACGCTCTACGTCAACGTGCAGGAACGCCATCCGGTGACGCTGCGTCCGCAACTGCTGGACGAGCATGCGTTCCACCTCGCCGACCGCGCCGTCAGCGGCATCGCGGCGGCCACCTACGCCGCCATCGTCGTGCTCATGCTGTCGAGTCTGGCCTTGTTCGTCGCGCTGCGCGAACGCGCCTACCTGCAGTTCGTCGGCATGACCGGCGTGTTCCTGCTGCTGCTGCTGCTCGCGCTCAACGGCGCGCTGTACACGGTGCCGGGCGTGCGCGCGTTCGGCTGGTGGCGCGACCACGGGATCTATGCGCTGGCGCTGGCCTGCTGCGCGCTGGCGCTGGGCTTCGCGCGCCATTTCCTGACCTCCGAGGCCGTGTCCGCGCGCATGCACCGGTGGATCGACCGCGCCCGCATCGCCTGGCTCGCGTTCGCGGCGCTGAGCTTGTGCAACATCGCCTCGCTCGGCCCGACGATGCAACGCATCGCCGCCCTGGCCGGCGTGCTCACCGCGCTGCAGATCGCCTGGCTGGCCTGGCGCGCCTGGCGCGGCGGCAATGCGCTGGCGCGACCGTTCTGGCTGATCTGGAGCGTGCTGACGGTGTTGATCGCGGTCCGGATCGCGCTCGCGTTCGGCTGGCTGCCGCCGCACCCGGGCCTGCTGAACGGATTCCAGGTGGCGGTGGCGTTCTGCCTGCTGCTGATGTCGGTGGGACTGGCCGACCGCGTGATGGAGTTCCGCAAGCAGCGCGACCTCACCCGAGAGCTCAAGGAACAGACCGATGCGGACCTGCAGATCGAGCACGTGCGGCGCGAATTCGCCGAGGATCTGCGCGAACGGCTGCGCATGGCGCCGCCGGGCGGCGAGATGGAGTGGGTCGCGTTCCGGCGCGTGCTGGCCAGCCTCAAGGCGGTGTTGCCGCAACGCAGCGCCGCGGTCATCGCCACCGGCTATCACGGTATCGATCTGCTGCTGACCGAGCCGCTCGATGCCAAGGACCGCTACGGCCGCCTGCTCATCGAGCGCGGCGGCACGCTCAAGGGGTTGTGCCGTTCGCGCAGCCCGATGCAGGTGACGCTCGACGAAATCGGCAAGGAAGCCACCGGCGCCGCCGGCGGCAGCCTGTTCGCCGTGGTGCCGATGGCGATGCCGCGCCCGGGCTGGGGCGCGCTGCTGATCGAGCGCGGTCCGAACGAGCCGTTCGAACCCGAGGAACTCAAGCGTGCCGCGGAATTCCTGCATCTCGCGGTCACCACCACGGACGAGGCGCTGCACCAGGCCGAACTCAAGCGCAAGGCCGAGATCGACCAGCTCACGGGGCTGTACAACCGTCGTGCCGGCGACGCGGTGCTGAACGAGGCGATGCTGCGCGCGATCGCCGACCGCCGGCCGCTGTCGCTACTGTTCGTCGACATCGATCACTTCAAGCAGATCAACGATCGCCACGGGCATCCGGTGGGCGACGACTGCCTGCGTGCCACGGCCGAGGCGATCCGCCGCCAGCTCGGCGAGCGCGACACCGCGGCGCGCTACGGCGGCGAGGAATTCCTCGTGGTGCTGCCCGGGCACCAGCCGGAGCAGGCGCGCCAGGTCGGCGAACGCATCCGCCAGGCGATCGCGCAGCTGCGCGTGGAGGGCGAGGGCGGGCCGGTGCGGTTCTCGGTCAGCATCGGCGTGGCGGCGCGGCAGGCCGGCGAGGACACGCCGCAGCCGGTGGTCGAGCGCGCCGACCGCGCGCTGTACGCCGCCAAGCGCAACGGCCGCAACCAGGTGCATGTGGCCTCCTCGCTGCCGTACGGCAGCGGGCCCGGCGCGCCGGATCGTGAAGATACGGTGACGCTCTGACGCGACACGCTTGAGTGCCGCACGCGCTTCCGCGACCATTTCGCACCCGTCGCGGAGATCGCCCATGGCATCCACACTCACGCTGGTCATCGGCAACAAGAACTATTCGTCGTGGTCGCTGCGGCCGTGGCTGCTGCTGCGCCATTTCGACGTGCCGTTCGACGAAGTGCGCCTGCCGCTCGATACGCCCGCGTTCCGCGACGATGTGTTCCGCTACTCGCCCAGCGGCCGCGTGCCGGTGCTGCACGACGGCGATCTGGTGGTGTGGGATTCGCTGGCGATCTGCGATTACGTCAACGAACGCTTTCTCGACGGCCGCGGCTGGCCCGCCGATCGCCGCCAGCGCGCGCGTGCGCGTTCGGCTGCGGCGGAAATGCACTCGGGATTCGCCGCACTGCGTGCCCAGCTGCCG
Organism: Chiayiivirga flava; assembly: GCF_014202825.1. Classification (GTDB taxonomy): domain Bacteria; phylum Pseudomonadota; class Gammaproteobacteria; order Xanthomonadales; family Xanthomonadaceae; genus Chiayiivirga; species Chiayiivirga flava. The sequence continues at coordinate 159,564 of NZ_JACHHP010000006.1, forward strand.
ATGAACTGCAGGCGCCGACCGGACGCGTACAAATGGAATGCCGAAGCGCAGGCCGACATCGATCGCGTGCAGGCGCTGTGGCGCGAACTGCGCCGTGACGGCGGCCGGGGCGGCGAGTTCCTGTGCGGCGCGTTCGGCATCGTGGATGCGATGTTTGCGCCCGTGGCGGTGCGATTCCGCGGGTACGGCGTGCCGATGGCGCCGGAGAGCCAGGCGTACGCGGATGCCTTGCTGGCGTTGCCGTCGATGCGCGAGTGGGATGCGGCGGCGCAGGCGGAGAGCGAGCGTCTGGAGAAGTACGACGCGTTGCGGTGAGGGCTGCGGGATTGCGCGCGTGACAGACGCCTCGCGTGGGTGAAGGTGGCGCCCTCATCCGCCCTGCCGGGCACCTTCTCTCGGCGGGAGAAGGAGTGCTTCGTTTGGCGCCCCGATTTCTAGGCGCGATGCCAGCCTAGTTTCCTTCTCCCTGCCGGAGAAGGAGTGCTTCGTTTGGCGCCCCCCTATTTCTAGGCGCGTTGCCGGACTCGTTTCCTTCTCCCGGCGGGAGAAGGAGTGCTTCGTTTGGCGTCCCGATTTCTAAGCGCGTTACCAGCCTCGTTTCCTTCTCCCATCGGGAGAAGGTGCCCGGCAGGGCGGATGAGGGAGCGACCTGCGCGCTATCGATACCGCTCCTTCGAAGCGGGAGCGGGCCGCCTCAGCTTTCGTGGAACGGCCAGCTCAACGCATGCACCGCATCCACCAGCACCTTCAGGTGCTCGGGATTCACGTCCGGCGTGATGCCGTGCCCGAGGTTGAAGACGTGGCCGGGTCCGGTGCCGTAACTCTCCAGCACGTTCGACACCTCGCGCCGGATCGTGTCCGGCGTGCCGTGCAGCACGGCCGGATCGAGATTCCCCTGCAGCGCCACGCGCCCGCCGGTACGGCGGCGCGCATCGGCCAGCGACACCGTCCAGTCCACGCCCACGGCGTCGGTGCCGCTCTGCGCCAGCTCTTCGAGGTACGGTGCGTTGCCCTTGCCGAACAGGATCAGCGGGGCGTGATCGTCGCGGTCGCCGCGCGGCAGTTCGCGCGCGATGCGCTGCAGGTACGGCAGCGAGAACTCCCGGTACAGCGCCGGGCTCAGCACGCCGCCCCAGGTATCGAACACCTGCATCACCTGCGCGCCGGCGCAGCGCTGGGCGTCGAGGTAGGCGATCACCGACGACGTCACCACGTCGAGCAGCCGGTGCAGCAGCGCCGGCGTGTTGTACGCCATCGCCTTGACGGTCGAGAACGTGTCGCTGCCGCCGCCTTCCACCATGTAGCACGCCAGCGTCCACGGGCTGCCGGAAAAACCGATCAGCGGCACGCGGCCGTCGAGTTCGCGCCGGATCAGGCGCACGGCGTCGGTGACGTAGCGCAGGTCGTCCTCGATGTCGGGCACGGCGAGCTGGCCCACCTGCGCGGCGGTGCGGATCGGGCGTTCGAACTTCGGACCTTCGCCCTCGACGAAGTACAGCCCCAGGCCCATCGCATCGGGCACGGTGAGGATGTCGGAAAACAGGATGGCCGCGTCCAGGTCGAAGCGCGCCAGCGGCTGCAGCGTCACCTCGCACGCGAGCTCGGGATTCTTCGCAAGGCCGAGGAAGCTGCCGGCGCGCGCGCGGGTGGCGCGGTACTCGGGCAGGTAGCGTCCGGCCTGACGCATGATCCAGACCGGCGTGCAGTCCACGGGTTCGCGTCGCAGGGCGCGCAGGAAGCGGTCGTTTCGGAGGGTCATCGGGTTCCGGGTTTCGTGAGTCGTGATTCGGGAAAGCGGAGCTGGGCGTCGCGCGTTGCTCGGATGTCTGCGTTCGGCGCGTTGGGGGCAGGGCGCGTGCGGCCGTTTCGCATGTGGCAGGGATTCAGCGCGGCGCCTCCGCGCCCTGCGCGAACATCACCAGGAACCCGCGCTTGAGCTGCTGGTCGCGCGCCTTTTCGAACGCGGCCTGGGCCTGGTCGCGTTCGAGGTAGACCTCGCGCTTCCACTGCGTCTTGCCGCCGATCAGGCCCGATTCGCGCGTCAGCGTCCAGCCGCCGAGCAGATCCTGCTGCAGGATGAGCTGGAAAAAGCGCGGCACTTCGCCGGCGAGGGGTTGTTGCTGCATGAGGAGACGCATCGCGGCATTTTAGCGGGATTCCCCGCCGGCGCGGCGGTCCCGCGCGTGCCGTGCTGTCCTGTCCGGGCCGAATCGCGGACAATGCCCGAATGACTGACGACCGCATCATCGCCCCCGCTGCCACGCGCGAGGACGATGTCGCCGAAACCCACATCCGCCCGCGCCGCCTGGACGACTACCTCGGCCAGGAAACCGTGCGCGCGCAGATGAAGATCTACATCGAGGCGGCAAAGCGGCGTTCCGAGGCGCTCGACCACGTGCTGATCTTCGGCCCGCCCGGCCTCGGCAAGACCACGCTCAGCCACGTCATCGCCAACGAGCTCGGCGTGAACCTGCGCCAGACCTCCGGCCCGGTGATCGAACGCGCCGGCGACCTGGCCGCGCTGCTGACCAACCTGCAGCCGCACGATGTGCTGTTCATCGACGAAATCCACCGTCTGCAGCCGGCCATCGAGGAAGTGCTGTACCCGGCGATGGAGGACTACCAGATCGACATCATGATCGGCGAGGGCCCGGCCGCGCGCTCGATCAAGCTCGACCTGCCGCCGTTCACCCTGATCGGCGCCACCACGCGCGCCGGCCTGCTCACCGCGCCGCTGCGCGACCGCTTCGGCATCGTGCAGCGGCTGGAGTTCTACACGCCCGACGAGCTCACCCGCATCGTGCGGCGCTCGGCCAGCATCCTCGGCATCGCCTGCGAATCCGACGGCGCGGCCGAGATCGCACGCCGCTCGCGCGGGACGCCGCGCATCGCCAACCGCCTGCTGCGGCGTGCGCGCGACTATGCGCAGGTGGTGGCCGACGGCGTGATCACGCGGTCCGCGGCCGATCTCGCGATGCAGATGCTGAAAGTCGATCCCGAAGGTTTCGACCAGCTCGACCGTCGCATGCTGCTGACCATCATCGAAAGCTTCGACGGCGGTCCGGTGGGGGTGGAATCGCTCGCTGCCGCGCTGAGCGAGGAACGCGGCACGCTGGAGGACGTGATCGAGCCCTACCTGATCCAGCAGGGCTATCTGATCCGCACCGCGCGCGGCCGCATGGCCAGCCGCAAGGCCTACCTGCACATGGGGCTCAAGCCGCGGGTGGAGCCGGCGCCCGGGCTGTTCGATGAGGGTTGATGTGGCGCCCGGCCCGGCGCGAGACGCCCGTCTGAACCGAAGCTCCATCCCGGCGAGTCCGCAGTGACCCCGGCGGAGACTGTTCCGCCCTCGCTCACCCGCCCGAAACTTCCGCACATACGTGCACCTGGCGCCCACAACTCACCCGCCAATGACGATCGCTAACAAAATATTCAGCTTCCCGATACGTGTGTACTGGGAAGATACCGACGCCGGTGGAGTCGTCTACCACGCCAGCTACGTGCGGTTCCTCGAACGCGCGCGGACAGAGTGGTTGCGGTCGCTCGGCATCGGACAGCAGCATCTGCGCGAGAGCGCCGACGTCATCTTCGCCATCCGCGCCATGCAGCTCGACTTCCACAAACCGGCGCGGCTCGACGACGATCTGGCGGCCAGCGTCGACAGCGTGTCGTTTGGTCGCGCCAGCATGACGTTCGGGCAATCGCTCGTCCGCGCCGGGCAGGTGCTGGTGCAGGCCGAGGTTCGCGCGGCGTGTCTTGCCGCTTCCACGTTTCGCCCGCGGCCGATCCCGCCCGGGTTGTTCGATGCCTGCTCCGACGCCGGCTCCGGTCGCACTTTTCCAACGAGGTCCACTCCATGATCCAACTTGCGCTGATGCAGGCCGCCGCGGTCGATGCCGCCACGCAGCTCCCGACGGCCGCCGACATCCCCGCATTGCCCGCAGACAACGGCCTCAACATCCTCCAGCTGGTGCTCCACGCGAGCCTGCCGGTGCAGCTGGTGATGGTGATCCTGCTGCTGTTCTCCCTTGCCTCGTGGGTCATCATCTTCCGCAAGAAGGCCGTGCTCGACAGCGCGCGCCGTTCCGCCGACGACTTCGAGGAGCGCTTCTGGTCCGGCGCCGATCTTGCCGGCCTGTTCCGCGAGGTGAGCGGCCGCGACCGCCGCCTGCAGGGCATCGAGGCGATCTTCGAAGGCGGCTTCCGCGAATTCGCCCGCCTGCGGCAGAAGCGCCACGTCGACGCCCGCACCCAGCTCGAAGGCGCCCAGCGCGCGATGCGCGCGAGCCTGGCGCGCGAGGTGGACCAGCTCGAGCACAACCTGGAGTTCCTTGCCAACGTCGGCTCCATCGCGCCGTACGTGGGCCTGTTCGGCACGGTGTGGGGGATCATGATCTCGTTCCAGGGCCTGGCCACGATGAAGGAGGCCACGATCGCCACCGTGGCGCCGGGCATCTCCGAGGCGCTGGTCGCCACCGCGATGGGCCTGTTCGCCGCGATTCCCGCGGTCTGGGCCTACAACCGCTACCAGACGCGGGTCGAGCGGCTCAACGTGCGCTACGAGGCCTTCGCCGAGGAATTCAGCTCGATCCTGCAGCGCCAGTCGCACCTGGACGAGCAGTGACCGCGCGCCCGTCCGCGCCCGCCGTCAACCCGATCCGCCCCGCCGCCGCGTTGCATCGCGGCAGTCGCTGAACCCTTCGAGGAGCCGCATGGCCACCAGCCGCCGCCGCAAGCGCAAGCTCAAGGCCGAGATCAACGTCGTGCCGTACATCGACGTGATGCTCGTGCTGCTGATCATCTTCATGGTGACCGCGCCGCTGCTGAACCTGGGCGTGGACATCGAACTGCCGCAGGCCAACGCCGCACCGGTGACGCAACAGAAGGATCCGGTCATCGTCGAGGTGCGCGCGCAGGGGCAGTACATGCTCAAGCTGCAGGACGAGCCGCCGGAGGAGATCGACGAGCAGGCGCTGCAGGCGAAGATCGCCGCGTTCGTGCGCCAGAACCCGGACACGCCGATCTTCATCGCCGGCGACAAACGCGCCGAATACGGCCTGATCTACCGTGGCATGGCCCTGCTGCAGTCGGCCGGCGTCAAGCGCATCAGCTTCATGGGCGAGCCGCTTTCGCCGGGCGAGAACTGACCCCGGATCGATGGAAACCACCGCTCAAAAACTGCGCGCGTTGGTCTACGCCATCCTCGTGCACCTCGTGTGCCTGGGGTTGATGTTCGTCGGGCTGCTGTGGAGTCCGGCGAACGAATCGATCTCGGTGGCGGGCGGGGCGATCGAGGCCACGCTCGTCGCGCCGTCATCCGCCGCGAGCGCCGCTGCGTCGGCCCGGCCCGCGCCGCCGCGCCCCACGCCCAGGCCCGAGCCGCGCGACACCGCGCCCGCGCCGCAACCCAAACCGACGCCGGCGCCGCAGGAAACGCCGCAGGAGGCGCAGCCGACGCCGCAGGCGCCGATTCCCAAACCCGACACCGTCGACCAGGAGGCCGCGGCCGTGTTGTCCGCACAGCGCGAGGCCGCCAAGGTCCAGCGCGAGCAGGAGGAACGTCGCCGCCAGGAGCAGGTACTGCTCGACCAGCAGAAGCAGGAAGAGGCCGAACGCAAACTGCGGCTGACGAAGATGGAAGAGGAGCGCCAGGCCCAGCTCGACGATATCCGCCGCCGACGCGAGGCGGCCGAGAAGCAGCGCAAGCTCGAAGAACAGAAGCTGCAGCAGCTCGCCGACGCGCGCAACGCCGGCACGCCGCGTCCGGCGCCGGCGCAACCGGCCGCGTCCACCCAGCCGCCGTCCGACCGTCTGGGCAACGGCGGCACCGACGACGGGCTCGCGGGGCGTTACGCGCTCGCGATCCAGCAGGCGGTCACCTCGAACTGGCTGCGCCCCGACTCGGCACGGCCGGGCATCGTGTGCACCCTGCGCATCGTGCAGATCCCCGGCGGCGAAGTGATTCAGGCCAGCGTCACATCGCCCTGCAATGCTGACGATCTCACCCGCCGTTCGATCGAGGCGGCCGTGCTCAAGGCCCAGCCGCTGCCGTACCGCGGCTACGAGTCCGTGTTCAAGCGGTCGGTCAATTTCACTTTCACCTACAACGGATGATCCCGATGAAGAACGTCTTCGCCTTGCTGCTGCCGTTGCTGCTCCTCGCGCTCGGATCCACCGGCGCGCGCGCGCAGGGAGCGCTCGAGATTTCGATCTCCGAAGGCAATGCCGCGGCGCTGCCGATCGCCGTGGTCCCGTTCGAGTATCTCGGCGCGCAGGCCGCCCCCGACACCGACGTGGCCGCGGTGATCCGCGCCGACCTCGACCGTTCCGGCGCGTTCCGCACCCTGGCCGAGCGCGACATCGTCGAGCGCCCGCTGCGCCAATCGGACGTCAACTTCGGCACGTGGCGCCTGCTCAAGCAGGAGTTCCTGCTGGTCGGGCGCATCATCGACAACCCGGCCGGCGGGTACCGCACCGAATTCGAGCTGTTCGACGTCGCCAAGCAGCAGCCGCTGCTGACGCTGGCGCTGAGCGGCCGCTCGGGCAACATGCGCGACATCGCGCACCAGGTGGCCGATCAGGTCTACGAAAAGATCCTCGGCGTGCGCGGCGCGTTCTGGACGCGCATCGCGTACGTGACGGCGAATGGCTCGGGCCGCAACATCGCCTACGCGCTGATGGTGGCCGACGCCGACGGCTACAACCCGCAGACCGTGGTGCGCTCGCGTGAGCCGCTGCTGTCGCCCTCCTGGAGCCCGGACGGGCTCAAGCTCGCCTACGTGAGCTTCGAACGCGGCAACTCGTCGATCTACATCCAGGAAATCGCCACCGGCGCGCGCGAGCTCGTGGCGAGCTTCCGCGGCATCAACGGCGCGCCGGCGTTCTCGCCCGACGGCACGAAGCTCGCGCTGACGCTGTCGCGCACCGGCAATCCCGAAATCTACGTGATGGATCTTGCCAGCAAGAACCTCACCCAGGTCACGCGCCACTGGGGCATCGATACCGAGCCCACCTGGCATCCGAAGGGCACCACGATCCTCTTTACCTCCGATCGCGGCGGCAAGCCGCAGATCTACGAAGTGCCGGCCAGCGGCGGCGAAGCGCAGCGCGTCACGTACTCCGGCCAGTACAACGCCCGCGCCTCGATCGTGGGCGATGGCATGAAGATCGCAGTGGCGCAGGGCGACGGAAACGTTTATCGTATTGCGGTTCTGGACCGCAGCTTCGGCGGCGGCGGAGAGATGAAAACCCTCTCTCCCGGCAATCTGGACGAGTCGCCGAGTTTCGCCCCGAATGGAAGCATGGTTCTGTACGCCTCCCGCGAGGGCCGGCGTGGCGTGTTGTATGCGGTATCCGCCGATGCGCGGGTGCGGCAGCGTCTTGTTCTTGCTGATGGCGATGTCCGGGAGCCCGCCTGGTCGCCATTCAGACCGCGACAGGCAACTCAGTGACGGGCTTCAGGCTTCACCTACCGCGTTTCACACAAAAACAGTACGACTGCATCCGATCACTCCTCCGAAGGATTCCGCTCCAATGAACACGACTACCCGCATTCTGCTCGCTGTAGCCATCGCCGCGTCGCTCGGCGCGTGCGCCAAGAAGGTGAAGGAAGAAGCGCCGGTGCGCGACACCACGCCGCCCGTCACCGAAACCGCCCCGGTCGCCGACGACGGCCGTTACACCGCCGCCGATCTCGACACCGACTCCTGCCTGCGCCAGCGCGTGGTGTACTTCGATCTGGACCAGGACAGCCTGAAGCCGGAATTCAGCGCCATCGTCGCCTGCCACGCCAAGTACCTGCAGGACCAGCCGTCCTCGCGCATCACGCTGGAAGGCAACGCCGACGAGCGCGGTTCGCGCGAATACAACCTTGGCCTGGGCGAGCGTCGCGGCAACGCGGTCTCCTCGGCGCTGCAGGCCAACGGTGGTTCGGCCAGCCAGCTCACCGTCGTCTCGTACGGCGAAGAGCGTCCGGTGAACACCGAGTCGAACGAAGCGGCCTGGGCGCAGAACCGCCGCGTCGAAATCGTCTACACCGCCAAGTAAGGCCGGACCGGACGATGCACGTTTCTCGCAACACGTTGCGAGTCCTCGGAGCGGCGGCCGTGCTGGCCGCCGCTTCGTCGATGGCGCAGGCCCAGGAAGGCCGTCTGAGCCTGTCCGAGCGCATGGCGCGGCTCGAACAGCAGGCCAACAGCGGGCAGCAGACCGTCGAGCTGCTCAACCGCATCACCGAATTGCAGGCCGAAGTGCAGTCGCTGCGCGGCCAGATCGAAGAACAATCTTTCAAGATCCAGGAGCTGGAAAAGCGCAACCGCGACCAGTACGTGGATTTGGATTCGCGCATCGCGCGGATCGAAAGCGGGCAGGCCGGCACCGGCCAGCCACTGCTGGACCCGGCCGCCGTGCCCCCTGCGCCCGGCGCGGACGGGTCGCCGGCGGCGCCGAACCAGATCGTGATGGAAGCGCCGGACGTGCGCCCGCCGGTCGACGCCGGGCTGGAGTCGGTTCCGGCCGATGGCTCCACCGAATTTGCCCCCACCGAAACCATCGTCGACCCGGCCGCCGAACGCGCCGCGTACGAATCGGCGTTCGACTCGCTCAAGAACGGCCAGTACGCGGAAGCCGCACGCCGCTTCCAGGGCTTCCTGCAGCAGTACCCGAGCGGCGACTACTCGCCGAACGCGCAGTACTGGCTCGGCGAGTCGTACTACGTGACGCAGAACTACCAGATCGCCCTCGACGCCTTCCAGCGCCTGCTCAGCCAGTTCCCGAGCAGCAATAAGGCCCCGGACGCGCTGCTCAAGGTCGGCTACTGCCACTACGAACTCAAGCAGTGGACGCAGGCCGAGGCGACGTTGAACCAGGTCGTCCAGCAGTATCCCGACACCACCGTCGCCCGCCTCGCGCAAGGCCGCCTGCGCGCGCTGCGTCTGGAAAACCGCCAGTAACGCGATCGCGCATGCACATCCTTCCGGAATGTGCCGCAGTCCCCGATACAGAATCCTTCTCCCTGCGGGAGAAGGGTGAGGCCGGTTACCACCGGCCGAACGCAGGCGGATGAGGGCGCCACCTCCACGCGCCCCAGACACAGCAGCCCAACCCATGCCGACGGCCTCTGCCCCAGCCAGTGATATAGCGATCCTGCCGCCCGCGCCCGCCGCTCACGACCGCCTGCGCATCACCGAAATCTTCCTCTCGCTCCAGGGCGAAGCCCGCCACGCCGGCTGGCCCACCGTCTTCGTCCGCCTCACCGGCTGCCCGTTGCGCTGCGGCTACTGCGACACCGCCTACGCCTTCCACGGCGGCGACTGGCGCGACATCGACGCCATCCTCGCCGAGGTCGCGGCGCACGGCGTGCGCCACGTCTGCGTGACCGGCGGCGAACCGCTCGCGCAGAAGCGCTGCATCGGCCTGCTGCAGCGCCTGTGCGACGCGGGCTACGCGGTCTCGCTGGAAACCTCCGGCGCGATCGACATCGCCCACGTCGACACCCGCGTCAGCCGCGTGGTCGACATCAAGACACCGGGCTCGAACGAAGTGTCCCGCAACCGTTGGGACAACCTCGCGCACCTGACGCCGCACGACCAGATCAAGTTCGTGATCTGCAGCCGCGAGGACTACGACTGGTCGGTCGGCGTGCTGCGCGAACACGCGCTCGATGCACGCTGCGAAGTGCTGTTCTCGCCCAGCCACAAGGACATCACCCCGCGCCAGCTGGCCGACTGGATCGTCGCCGACCGCCTGCCCGTGCGTTTCCAGATGCAGCTGCACAAGCTGCTGTGGAACGATGCGCCGGGACACTGAGGGACGGGCCGTGGCGTGGCGCGACCCGCCGACCGCGCCGCCGAAAACCCGCTACCCTCCACACCGTCCCGCACACTGCGCCCACGCATGAAAAACGCCGTCGTCCTGGTTTCCGGAGGCATGGACTCCGCCGTCGTGCTCGCGATCGCGCGCGAGCAGGGCTTCGCCTGCCACGCATTGAGCGTGCGCTACGGCCAGCGCCACACGTCCGAACTCGACGCCGCCGCGCACGTGGCGCGCGCACTCGGCGCGGTGGAGCACAAGACCGTCACGGTCGACCTGCGCAGCATCGGCGGCTCCGCACTGACCGCCGACATCGAGGTGCCGGACAGCACCGTGGGCGCCGCGGGCATTCCGGTCACCTACGTGCCGGCGCGCAATACGATCATGCTGTCGATCGCGCTCGGCTGGGCCGAGGTGCTCGGCGCCAGCGATCTGTTCTGCGGCGTCAACGCGGTCGACTACTCGGGTTACCCGGACTGCCGGCCCGAATTCATCGCCGCGTTCGAGCGCCTGGGCAATCTCGCCACGCGCGCCGGTGTCGAAGGCGCGGGCCTGCGCGTGAACGCACCGCTGATGGCGATGAGCAAGGCCGACATCGTGCGCGAAGGCATGCGTCTGGGCGTGGACTTTTCGCACACGGTCTCCTGCTACCGCGCCGACGCCACGGGCGCTGCGTGTCGCCGCTGCGACGCCTGCCGCCTGCGCGCCGAGGGCTTCGCCGCCGCAGGCACGGCCGATCCGACACGCTACGTGCCCTGACGCCGCGCGCCGGCGCGGCTTGTACTGACCGCCTGCCGACACTAGACTGCGCGGCTTCGCGTGTGCCGCCGCCACCGCGAATCGATCCCGGGCCGTTAGCTCAGTCGGTAGAGCAGAAGACTTTTAATCTTTTGGTCGAAGGTTCGAATCCTTCACGGCCCACCATCCCGTCGATTGCGCGCTGGCTTCACTTGAGGCCGTCACGGGTTTTGCCTATGGTCGGACGACCCTGGTCGAGGTGGCGATGCCGGCGGTCCTTCCCTTCGTGTTCCTGCTGCTGCACGGCCTCGCGCTCGCCGCGTGGCCCGCGCGTGCCGATGCGGCGTCGCTGGGGTTTCTCGTGCTCGCTCCCGCGTTCGCCGCCATCGCATGCGCGGTGCGCGGTACGCGCGGCGGGCCGCGCACGCTGTGGTGGGCGACGGCGGCCGGGTTCATGCTGTGGTCCGCCGGCATGGCGGCGACCGCCTTCGGCGTGCTTCGCAGCGCGGACGACGGGGTCGCGGAGCTGCCGATGCTGCTGTTCGTGCTGTACGGCGTGCCGCTCACGTTCGCGCTTGCGAGCCCGGAAGGCGACCGCATCCGGCTGCGTCTGGTCGACGCCGCGCTGGCGGCCACGCTCGGCGTGCTGTTCTACGCGCACACCAACACCTTCGGCGAAGGCGAGGACGCGCGCGCCTTCTCGCACCTGCGCTGGATGTTCGACGTCGAGAACGTGTACATCGCGGCCTTCGCGGCGCTGCGTTTTTCCGCTGCCGTGCGTCCCGGCGAGCGCGCCTTCTTCGGCACGCTGCTCGCGTTCGCCGCCGTCTACCTGCCGGTGGCGGCATATGTGAACCACATCGAGCACGACCTGCCGTACGGCAGCGTCACCGACCTGCTCATCGACGTGCCCTTCCTGCTGTGCGCCGCGCTGGCACTGCGCGGCGTTGCGACCACCGGCGCCGCGACCTCGCGCGGCTGGCAGACCCTGGTGCATGCCGGCAGTCCGCTGATGCTGCCGGTGAGCCTGCTGATCGTCTCGGCCTTCATCGCGCAGACGCACACCCGACTCGCGTTCGCCGGCCTGGTGGTGGCGCTGCTCGGTTACGGTGCGCGCAGCGTGCTGGCGCAACTGCAGCTTTCCGGCGAACGCGACCGCCTCGACGCGCTGTCGCGCGTCGATAGCCTCACCGGCATCCCCAATCGACGCAGCTTCGACGACAGCGTCGCGCGCGAGTGGGCACGCGCGCGGCGGGCCGGCGAGGGCATCGCGGTGCTGCTCGTCGACATCGACCACTTCAAGCGCCTCAACGACACGCACGGCCATCAGGCCGGCGACGATGCGCTGCGCCTCGTCGCGCAGGCCATCGCGACGGCGTTGCGGCGCCCCGGCGATGTCGCCGCCCGCTTCGGGGGAGAAGAATTCGCGCTGCTGCTGCCGGGGGCGGATGGATCCGCCGCGGGTCGGATCGCCGAACGCGTCCGCGCCGCGATCGCCGCGCTCGGGACGTCCGGCGGCGCCTTGACCGACATCACCGCGAGCGTCGGCGCGGCGGTGGTGCCGGCATCCGCGCTGCAGCGGATCGATCCGGCGACGGCCGTGTCCGTGGCCGACCAGGCGCTCTATTCGGCCAAGGACGAGGGCCGCAATCGCGTCTGCCTGCGCTTGCTGGGCGACGCGGACGGTGCCTCGCTGCACCCGGCGAACGTCTGATCGGCACGCGCCGGCGCGACGCTGCGGGCCGAGACGCGCCACCGCCCTGTCGCACCGCAGCACGGCCTGAAGGTCGAGTAACACTCTGACGGAAAAGGAAAACACCCGCAGCGGCGGACCCTCGCTCGCGCAGGTTCACCGCGGTGCGCGCGTGCGGCCGGCGTGCCGAGCCGGTAGAATCCAGCTTTCACGCAGCGGTTCCGCTCATGACTCCCCTGATTTTCGTTACCGGCGGCGTGGTGTCCTCGTTGGGCAAGGGCATCGCGTCGGCCTCGCTCGCGGCCATCCTCGAGGCGCGCGGCCTGCGCGTGACGATGATGAAGCTCGATCCCTACATCAACGTCGACCCGGGCACGATGAGCCCGTTCCAGCACGGCGAGGTCTACGTCACCGACGACGGCGCCGAAACCGACCTCGATCTCGGCCACTACGAGCGTTTCGTGCGCACGCGCCTGTCGCGCAAGAACTCCGTCACCACCGGCCGCATCTACGACAACGTGATCCGCAAGGAACGCCGCGGCGACTACCTCGGCGGCACCGTGCAGGTGATCCCGCACATCACCGACGAGATCAAGCGCTGCATCGACGTGGCCACCGACGGCTTCGACGTGGGCCTGGTGGAAATCGGCGGCACCGTGGGCGACATCGAATCGCTGCCGTTCCTCGAAGCGATTCGTCAGTTGCGCACCGAGCGCGGCCCGGAGAAGGTGCTGTTCATGCACCTCACCCTGGTGCCGTACATCGCCGCCGCGGGCGAGCTCAAGACCAAGCCCACGCAGCATTCGGTGAAGGAGCTGCGCTCGATCGGCATCCAGCCCGACGTGCTGCTGTGCCGCAGCGAGCAGCCGCTGCCCGACAGCGAGCGGCGCAAGATCGCGCTGTTCACCAACGTGCCGGAAAACGCCGTGATGTCCGCTGTGGACGTCGACAACATCTACAAGATCCCGCTGTGGCTGCACTCGCAGGGCTTGGACCAGATCGCGGTCGATCGGCTCAGGCTCGACGCGAAGCCGCACGCCGACCTCTCCGACTGGGTCGCCACCGTCGATGCGATGGAGCACCCGGTCGACGAGGTCACCATCGCCGTGGTCGGCAAGTACGTCGACCATGCCGATGCGTACAAGTCGCTGTCCGAAGCGCTCAAGCACGGCGGCCTGCGCCAGCGCACGCGGGTGAAGCTGAAATGGCTCGAATCCGAACAGGTCGAGAGCGAAGGCGTCGGCGTGCTGCAGGGCGTCGACGGCATCCTCGTTCCCGGCGGCTTCGGCGATCGCGGCTTCGAAGGCAAGGTGCGCAGCGCGCAGTACGCACGCGAGCACAAGGTGCCGTACTTCGGCATCTGCTACGGCATGCAGGCGGCCGTCGTGGAGTTCGCGCGCGACGTGTGCAAGCTCGAAGGCGCCAACAGCACCGAGAACGATCGACAGGCGCCGCATCCGGTGATCGGCCTCATCACCGAGTGGCGCACCTCCAGCGGCGACGTGGAGCGCCGCGACGAAGGCTCGGACCTCGGCGGCACGATGCGTCTGGGCGCCCAGGAATGCCGCCTGAAGGCCGGCACGCGCGCACGCGAGCTGTACGGCGCCGACGTCATCACCGAGCGCCACCGCCACCGCTACGAATTCAACAACCGCTACCGCACGCAGCTCGAGGAAGCGGGCCTGGTGATCTCGGGCAAATCGATGGACGATCTGCTGGTGGAGATGATCGAGCTGCCGAACCACCCGTGGTTCGTCGCCTGCCAGTTCCACCCCGAATTCACCTCCACGCCGCGCGACGGCCATCCGCTGTTCGTCGGGTTCGTGCGCGCCGCGCGCGAGGCCAAGGCCGGCGGCAAGCTGCTGAAGGAAGCGAAGGCATGAAGCTGTGCGGATTCGAGGTCGGACTCGACAAACCGTTTTTTCTGATCGCCGGTCCCTGCGTCATCGAGTCGATGCAGTTGCAGATCGACACCGCCGGCACGCTGAAGGAGATCACCGGGCGGCTCGGCATTCCCTTCATCTTCAAGTCGAGTTTCGACAAGGCCAACCGCACCTCGGTCTCGGGCTTCCGTGGCCCGGGCATGGAGCAGGGGCTGAAGATCCTCGACGAGGTCAAGCGCCAGCTCGGCGTGCCGGTGCTCACCGACGTGCACGAGTACACCCCGATGGACGAAGTCGCCGCCGTGGTCGACGTGCTGCAGACGCCCGCGTTCCTGTGCCGCCAGACCGATTTCATCCAGAAGGTGGCGCGCGCCGGCAAGCCGGTGAACGTGAAGAAGGGCCAGTTCCTCTCGCCGTGGGAAATGAAGCACGTCGCCGAGAAGGCACTTGCGACCGGCAATACCGACATCATGGTCTGCGAACGCGGTGCAAGCTTCGGCTACAACAACCTCGTCTCCGACATGCGCTCGCTCAGCGTAATGCGCGACACCGGCTGCCCGGTGGTGTTCGACGCCACGCATTCGGTGCAGCTGCCCGGCGGCGCGGGCGGCAAGTCCGGCGGCCAGCGCGAATTCGTGCCGGTGCTGTCGCGCGCGGCAGTGGCCGTGGGCATCGCCGGCATCTTCATGGAAACGCACCCGAAGCCGGAAGAGGCGCTGAGCGACGGACCGAACGCCTGGCCGCTGCCGAAGATGGAAGCGTTGCTGGGTACGCTCATGGAGCTCGATCGAGTGACGAAAAAACATAAGTTCTTGGAGCATTCAGTTGGCTAAAGCTGCAGAATCTAAGAATGAATCCGTGTTGCCTCACGGAAGCTTGAGTTCATTCTTGGAGTGGAATCTTGGCTTTGGTCTTTTGAGCCGATGTGTCTATCGGGGGCAAGGCTGCGAAACGTGGGATCTGTTACCTGCTGTTGCTCGCAATGAACCGAAGGTTGATCCGAAGCGCACCGAAACTGAACTGCTGGAAGAGTTCAAACTGCGCCTTCCGAGCGTTCATGCGGGAATTTTTCGAAACGATTGGGAGCTGCTTGCACTTGCGCAACATCACGGAGCGCCAACCAGGTTTTTGGATTGGACACGTAGTCCACTGGTGGCGCTTTGGTTTGCGGTGTCAGACCGGGCTCGACAGGAAAATCTGCCGGATTGTGCGGTCTGGGTCGTGGAAACTCAGTCGCGAGATTTTGTCGAGGAAGTTGAGTTGACAAAATCACCGCTACTTGTATCGAGAACTAGACTCTACGAAGCGCCGCATTTTGATAGGCGCATCGCTGCCCAGCAGGGGTTGTTTTCTATCCACAAGTATTGGGAGGCTGGAGCAAAAGTAGTCTCTCTCGACAAGAACAAAGGATTCAGGAGCAGAGTGAGGAAGCTCAGAATTCCATCCAAATTCAGAACGCCGCTCTTGAAGGAGTTGGAGTCTGTAGGAGTTAACTCTGCATCTTTGTTCCCAGATATCGCTGGCCTGTGCAGGCATGTCGCGATCAAACATCAGTTGGCTCCACGCTTCGTTTTGCTTTCTGGCTCGGCCGAAGGCGGTGCGTTCATCGATGCCACGCTTCCAAGCTTAAGATAGGAAAAAGTATGACAACGATCTCCAGAATCCACGCCCGCGAAATCCTGGACAGCCGCGGCAACCCCACGCTCGAAGCCGAAGTCACGCTCGCGTCCGGTCATGTCGGCCGCGCGGCGGTGCCGTCCGGTGCGTCCACCGGCTCGAAGGAGGCCGTGGAACTGCGCGACGGCGACAAGACGCGTTATCTCGGCAAGGGCGTGAAGAAGGCCGTCGCCAACGTCAACGACACCATTGCGAAGGCGCTCGCCGGCTTCGATGCCGCCGACCAGTCCGGCCTCGACGCGAAGCTCATCGATCTCGACGGCACCGACAACAAGGGCCGCCTCGGCGCCAACGCGCTGCTCGGCGTCTCGCTGGCCAGCGCGCACGCCGTCGCGGCGTCGAAAAACATGCCGCTGTGGCAGCACCTGGCCGGCAACAACGCGGTGGAGCTGCCGGTGCCGATGATGAACATCATCAACGGCGGCGCGCATGCCGACAACAACGTCGACCTGCAGGAATTCATGGTCTTGCCGGTCGGCTTCGACAGTTTTGCCGATGCGCTGCGCGCCGGCACCGAAATCTTCCACGCGCTGAAATCGGTGCTCAAGTCGCGCGGCCTGTCGACCGCGGTCGGCGACGAAGGCGGCTTTGCGCCGGACCTGAAATCGAACGAGGAAGCGCTCGAAACCATCCTCGAAGCCATCGGCAAGGCCGGCTACCGCGCCGGCGAGGATGTGCTCCTCGGCCTCGACGTCGCCAGCACCGAGTTCTACGACAACGGCAAGTACAACCTCACCGGCGAGGGCAAGCGACTCACGTCCGAGCAGTTCGTCGATTTCCTCGCGGACTGGGCGAAACGCTATCCCATCGTCTCGATCGAGGACGGCATGGCCGAGGACGACTGGGACGGCTGGAAGCTGCTCACCGAGCGGGTTGGCGACACGGTGCAGCTGGTCGGCGACGATCTGTTCGTCACCAATCCGAAGATCTTCCGCGAAGGCATCGAGAAGAAGACCGCCAACGCCATCCTCATCAAGGTCAACCAGATCGGCACGCTCACCGAGACGCTGCAGGCGGTCGCGATGGCCGACCGGAACCGTTACGCCGCGATCATCTCGCACCGTTCGGGCGAAACCGAGGACACCACGATCGCCGACATCGCGGTGGCCACCACGGCCACGCAGATCAAGACCGGCTCGCTGTGCCGCAGCGATCGCGTGGCCAAGTACAACCAGCTGCTGCGCATCGAGGAGGCGCTGGGCGCGAAGGCGCGCTACGCCGGCCGCAACGCCTTCGTCAGTCTCAAGCGCGGGTGACGGCCGCCTTGGCGCACGCCGTCCGCATCGTCGGCGCATACCGCGCGGGCACGGTGGCGTGAGCCGTGGCGCGCCTGCTCGCACTCATCCTCGTCGCGGTGGTGATCCTGTTGCAGCTCAAGCTGTGGGTGGGCGCGGGCGGTTGGCGCGAGGTCGAGCAGCTGCGCGCCACGGTCGCCGCGCAGGCTGCGGAGAACGCGCGGCTGCAGCAGCGCAACGCCGCGCTCGCGGCGGAAGTGGACGATCTGAAATCGGGCGAGGCCGCGATCGAGGAGCGCGCCCGCGCGGAGCTGGGCATGATCAAGCCGGACGAGACGTTCTATCGCATCGTCGAACCGGGCGCGCTGCCGGCGCCGCCGGTCGAGCAGGAGCCGCAGCCGTGATCTGGGCCGTGGTGCCGGCCGCGGGCCGCGGCAGCCGCCTCGGCGGCGAGATTCCCAAGCAGCACCGTCCGCTGCTCGGGCGCCCGCTGATCCGCCACACGCTCGAACGCCTCGCGGCGCACCCGCGGATCGCGGGGCTGCTGGTGGTGCTGGCGCGCGACGATGCGTTCTGGCCCGGCTGGCGCGAGCTGCGCGGCAAGCCCGTTCTCACCGCCACCGGCGGCGCCGAACGCGCCGATTCGGTGCTCGCCGGCGTGCGTGCGCTGCCTGCGGACGTGCGTGCGCAGGACTGGGTCCTGGTGCACGACGCCGCGCGCCCGTGCCTGCGCCACGACGATCTCGACCGCCTCATCGACCACGGCAGCGCGCACGGCGTCGGCGCCATTCTCGCCACGCCCGTCAGCGATACGCTCAAGCGCGCCGCGGCCGACGGCAGCATCGCGCACACCGAAACGCGCGCGGGGCTGTGGCGCGCGCTCACGCCGCAGCTGTTCCGTCGCGGTACGCTGCAGCGCGCGCTCGAAGCCGCGACGCTCGCCGGCATCGCCATCACCGACGAGGCGATGGCGCTCGAGCGCATCGGCCTCGCGCCGCTGCTGGTGGAAGGCGCGGCCGACAACATCAAGGTCACCACGGCGGCGGACCTCGCCTTCGCCGAATTCCTGCTGGCGCGGATGGATCCGTGAGCGGCGTGCGGATCGGCACCGGTTACGACGTGCACGCGTTCGGCGACGGCACCCACGTGGTGCTCGGCGGCGTGCGGATAACGCACGTGCGCGGCCTGGTCGCGCATTCGGACGGCGACGTGCTGATCCACGCGCTGTGCGATGCCCTGCTCGGCGCGCTCGCGCTCGGCGACATCGGCCGGCATTTTCCGCCGGGCGACGATCACTGGCGCAACGCGGACAGTCGCGACCTGCTGCGCGCCGTGGTCGCGATGCTGCACGAGCGCGGCTGGCGCGTGGGCAACGTCGACAGCGTGGTGGTGTGCGAGCGGCCGAAGCTTGCGCCGCACATCGAGGCGATGCGTGCGAACCTCGCGGCCGACCTGCGCATCGACGCCGACGCGGTCGGCGTGAAGGCCACCACGTCCGAACGGCTCGGCTTCACCGGCCGCGAGGAGGGCATCGCCGCGCACGCCGTGGTGCTCGTGACGCGGACGCCACCGCCGCACAACCCGACGCCCGCATGAGCGGCGACGGCGCCGCGTTCCCGCGCGCGCACGGCCCCGCGGTGCTGCGCGCCCGGATGCGCACGCAGCCGGAGGATTTCGTCGTCGAGGAGGACCTCGGCTTTGCGCCGAGCGGTGCGGGCGAGCATCTGTTCCTCGTCGTCGAGAAGCGTGGCGCAAACACCGCGTGGGTGGCGCAGCAGCTGGCGCGCTGGGCGGGCGTGGCGCCGTTTGCCGTGAGCTATGCCGGCCTCAAGGATCGTCACGCGGTCACGCGCCAGGCCTTCACCGTGCATCTGCCCAAGCGGCAGTCGCCGTCCGTGGACACGTTGCAGCATCCCGACTTCCGCCTGCTTGTCGCCGACTGGCACGCGCGCAAGCTGCCGAAGGGCGCATTGCGCGGCAACCGTTTCACGCTGCGGTTGCGCGGCGTGCACGGCGAGCACGCCGCGGTCGATCGACGCCTGGCCGCCATCGCCGCGCTTGGCGTGCCGAATGCGTTCGGCGAGCAGCGCTTCGGTCGCGGCGGCGGCAATCTGGACCAGGCGCGCGCCATGTTCGCCGGCCGGCGCGTGCAGCGCGAGACCCGCTCGATCCTGCTCTCCGCCGCCCGCTCCGCCATCTTCAATGCCGTGCTCGCCGAGCGCATCGACGACGGCAGCTGGGCGCGCGGGCTGGACGGCGAGGTGTGGATGCTCGACGGCACCCACAGCGTGTTCGGCCCGGAGCCGATGGACGAGGCCCTGCGCGCCCGCGCCGCCGCGCTCGACATCCATCCGACCGGGCCGCTGTGGGGCGAGGGCGAGCCGCGCTGCACCGGTGCGGTCCGCGGGATCGAGCTGGCGGTGGCGGCGTGTCATCCCGACCTCGTCGACGGTCTCGCCGCCGCGCGCCTGAAGCACGAGCGCCGCAGCCTGCGCCTGCCCGTGCGCGAACTCGCCTGGTCCTGGGCCGGCGACACCCTGGAGCTGCGGTTCTGGCTGCAGGCCGGGGCCTACGCCACCACCGTGCTGCACGCGCTCGGCGACATCGCCGACGCGCAGGCCGCCGCCGACGCCGGCACCGCGGCCGCACCCGGCGCGGACGCGACGGACGCCTGACCGGCCCGCCGGCGGCCGTCGGCCGCCCGCCACGCGACGAACCGACCGCACGATTCCCGCCGCGGCTGCGACGCCGCGCCGCCGGTTTGCGTCAATTCGGCGTACAGTTTGTTCCGCACGCGCCGGTAGGTCGGTTTGCTGCACCCGGTCGGCGTGGGGTTCGTCACCGAGGAGAGCGTCATGAAGATCGCAAGACCGCTTGTCGCACTGCTGGCCGCCCTGTCGCTCGGGGCCTGCGCCAGTTCCGGAAACACCTATGCCGAACGGCCCGTGCGCAGCTCGCCGTCCAGCGTCGACACTACGAAAGTCGCGCTGGTCGAAAAAGCCGCCTACCAGCGCGGATTGCAGGTCGTGTGGGTGAATCCGCCCGAGAAACCTCGCCCGCCGCTCGACCGCTGAGTGCGTGGGCCGGCGTCCGCCGCACGCGGCTGACCGCGTGCGGCGAGGGGCGAACGTCGAGTGCATGAGGTGCGGCACGCGCCGCACGAGGGAGGCAGGATGAAGGTGGGAATCGTGGCGCGAATGGTGCTGGTCTGCGGCGTGCTGTCGCTCGCGGCCTGCGCGGGTCAGGGCGGAACCGCGGTGGTGCGGTCGACGTCGCCGACCGTGGCCGACGGCACGCGGATCAGCGCGGTCGAGCGGGCGGCGGAGCAGCGCGGAACCGATATCGTCTGGGTCAATCCGCCCGAAGTCCGTCGCGCGGTACGCGAGTACTGACGGCACGCCGGCGGCGCGGCCGGCCGGCGACCGTCACGGCAGCAACAGCACCAGCACGGCGCCGGTGCCGCCGTGTTGCGGGCGTGCCGACGCGAAAGCAAGCACGTCCGCGCGCTGGCGCAGGACGCGGTCAACCAGATTCTTCAGCACCGGCGCATCGCCCGCGCTGCGCAGGCCCTTGCCGTGCACGATCCGCACGCTCAGGCGGCGTGCGCGCCGGCTCTCGGCAAGGAATCCGCGCACCGCCTCCTCGGCCTGCGACGCGTTCATGCGGTGCAGGTCGATTTCGTCCTGCACTGCGTACTGCCCGCGCTTGAGGCGGCGCAGCAGGCGCGGCGGGTGACCGTCCTTCAGATATTCCAGCGCATCGCCCAGCGCGAGTTCGGCGTGCGCGAACGGATTGCGTTGCGACTGCAGCAGGGCCTCGCGTTCGTCGTCCTGCTGCTGGCGCGGTTCGGGCAACGGCTTCGGCGCGGCGGGAACGGTGTCGGGTGTGTGCGCGAGCGGACGCACGGGCCCGATCGCCTCGCGGAACAGCGCGGCATCGTCGGCATCGGGTGGCGGATCGGGGCGGGGCGGTCTGCGCATCGGGGTTCTCGGTTCCAGTGTAGCGGCTGCGTGCGTGTCGACGGCGCCAGCGCGCGCCGGCGCCGTGGCATGCTTGGGTGCCGCAGTCGCATGCCGACGCGTGGTTCACGAGTCCCGACCGCAGGAGCCTCCGCATGCCGAACGCCTGGCAGACCATCGCCGCCGCGCTGATCCTTGCCGCCGTCGCGCCCGCGCGCGCAGCCGCCACGCTCGACGCATCGGCCGAACAGCACGCGGCGACGTTAGCCGACCAGCTGCGCAGCTGGCGCCGCGACATCCACCAGCACCCGGAACTGGGCGAGCAGGAAACCCGCACCGCGGCGCTGGTGGCCGCGCATCTGGCTTCGCTCGGACTGGAGCCGCGCACCGGTATAGCCGTCACCGGCGTCACCGCCGTGCTGAAAGGCGCCAGGCCCGGCCCGCGCATCGCCATTCGTGCCGACATGGACGCGCTGCCGGTGACGGAGCAGGTGGACCTGCCGTTCGCATCGAAGGCGACCTCGACCTATCGCGGCGAACCCGTCGGCGTGATGCACGCCTGCGGCCACGATGCGCATGTTGCGATCCTGCTCGGCGTCGCCAGCACGCTCGCGGCGCTGCGCGAGGAACTGCCGGGCGAGGTGATGTTCGTGTTCCAGCCGGCCGAGGAGGGCCCGCCCATCGCAGGTGCGTCGTTCGGCGCCGCGCGCATGCTGGCCGAAGGCGTGTTCGACGACTTCAGGCCGGACGCCGTGTTCGGCCTGCACGTGTGGGCGCCGCTCAACGTCGGCACGCTGGGCGTGCGCAGCGGGCCGTTCATGGCGAGCGCGGACGAATGGACGCTGACGGTCCGCGGCACGCAGACGCACGGCTCGCGGCCGTGGGGCGGCGTGGATCCGATCACGGTGGCGGCGCAGATCCTGCTCGGCAGCCAGAGCATCGTCGCGCGCCAGGTGGACGTCACGCGTTCGCCCGTCGTGCTCACCGCCGGCACGATCAAGGGCGGCGTGCGCTTCAACATCATTCCCGAGTCCGTGCAGATGGTCGGCACCCTGCGCAGCTTCGACATGGATGTGCGCGAGGACGTGATCGCCCGGCTGCGCAACACCGCCGAGCACGTTGCCGCGGCGAGCGGCGCGACCGCGCAGCTGGACGTGGTCAACAACGCACCGGTCACGCGCAACGATCCGGCGCTGACGGCGCAACTGCTGCCCGCGCTGCAGGCGAGCGTGGGCGCCGGCAAGGTGGTGGAACTGCCGCTCAGCACCGTGGCCGAGGATTTTTCGCAGTTCGCGAACGTGGCACCGGGGTTCTATTTCTTTGTCGGCGCTACGCCGGCGGGCGTCGATCCGGACACGGCGCCGAACAATCACTCGCCGCGGTTTTTCCTCGACGAAGCCGCGCTCGACGTCGGGGCGCGCGCGATGCTCGCGGCGACGCTGCGGTTCCTGGAAGGCGAGCCGCGCTGAGCGGTGTCGATCAGCGCGGCAGCAGCTGCGTTTCGTGGTGTCCGTCGAAATCGATCAGCAGTGCGCTCGCGCCGCGCGCGACGATGCGTTCGTACAGCGTCTTGGCGCGCAGCAGCGCTTCGACCGGACACTGGAACCGCTCGATCGGACCGTCGTCGACGTGCACCAGCCAGGCCGGCGACGGCAGATCGCTGTGCAGCAGGTGGACATTCGGCATCGCGGTGCTCCCGTACGAGCTGGCGCGACCCCCGGATTCCGCCCTGAACGGGCACCATACCCGCGTGCCGGCGCGGTTTCGTTAGCGGACCGTTAGGCTGCCGCGGCGATTCGTGCACTGCGTCGCAGAATCAGGCGCCGTGAGGCCTGCGTTCAGGCGAGCGTCGCCTCAAGCGTGATCTGCGCGTTGAACAGCTTCGAGACCGGGCAGTTCTTTTTCGCGTCGTCCGCGATGCGCTGAAATGTCTCGGCATCGATGCCCGGGATGCTGGCGCGCAACGACAGCGCCGAACGGCTGACCTTGAAGCCATCGCCGTCGCTGTCGAGCGACACGGACGCCTCGGTGTCCAGCGCATCGGCGGCAAAGCCCGCGGCTTCGAGCTTGAACGCGAGTGCCATCGTGAAGCACCCGGCGTGGGCGGCGGCGAGCAGTTCTTCGGGATTGGTGCCGGGACCGTCTTCGAACCGCGCCTTTGCGCCGTACGGCGCCTTCGCGAGCACCGACGAGCGGGTGCTCAGATGGCCGCTGCCGGTTTTGCCGTTACCGCTCCAGTGCGCCTGTGCCTTGCGAATCATGGACGTTGCTCCGTGAGATGTGTGGAAGAAAACGGCTGCAGATGGCGTGCCAGAGACAGAGGCCGCAGGTCAGGCGCGGTCCGGCCGGCACTGCGCGGATTCTGCACGTGCGGGGTCTGCGCTCCCGTGCGATTGTCCCGCCTCAGTCCGGCACCTGCACCGCACGCAGTGCCACCGCGGAGGCCAGCGCGATCCAGCCGAAGTACAGGGCCAGCAGCGTCCGCTGCGCAAGCGCGGCAGGGTGCTCCACGCCCGGCAGCCATTGCGCCGGCGGCAGGACGAGACAGGCGAGCGCCGCCGCCGCGAGGACGCCGCCGAAGGTGCGCAGGATCGCCCAGCGCGGCGCGCGCCGCACGCTGGCGGCGATGAGCGCGGTGGCGGGAAGGAAGGCGAGAAGGCTCAGGCTCAGGGCCGTCACGTGCAGTTGCGATGCGCGCGTGTCGGGGTCGTCCAGATCGTAGGGCAGCAGACCCTGCGCGGCGAAGAACACCCCCGACAGCAGCAGCAGCGTGCTGCCGATGCGTCCGCCGCGCGCCGCGCCGGCGGCGCGCATCGGCGCTTCCAGCGCCACCGCGAAGACCGCCACGAGCACACCGGGCAGCACGAACCCGGACAGGTTCCACGCCAGCGCGGCGTCGGCCTGCACGCTGCCGAGCACGGCCAGGAGCGTCGCTGCCGGCAGATCGGCGCGCAGCGATGCGATGCCCAGCGCGAGGGCAAGGGCCACTCCGGCGATCCAGCCCGCGTGCAGCATCGTCCGCATCGTCGCGTTGCCTTCGGTCGACGCGGCGCGCGCGGCCGCGGAAGCGCGACCATCGGTGCACGGCGGCACCCTGTCAAGCGCGCGCGCTTGTCTTTTGTGGGTGCAGTCGCCATCTTGCAGCGCTCGCCCACACGACCTGCACCGATGACCCAGCCTGCCGCCACCCACGTGTTCGATGTCACCACGGCCCGCTTCCAGGACGAGGTGCTGCAGAAATCGCTCGAGGTTCCGGTGCTCGTCGATTTCTGGGCGACGTGGTGCGGCCCCTGCAAGACGCTCGGCCCGATCCTGGAAAAACTCGCGGCCGACTACAACGGCGCGTTCGTGCTGGCCAAGGTCGATGTCGATGCCGAGCAGCAGCTGGCCGGTTACTTCGGCATCCGCTCGGTGCCCACCGTGGTGCTGATCCGCGACGGACAGCCGGTGGACGGCTTCCCTGGCGCGCTGCCCGAGGGTCAGCTGCGGCAGTTCCTCGCGCAGCACGGCATCGAGCCGCTGGCCGCGCAGGCGCCCGAGAGCGTCGAGGACATCGTCCCGGTCGCCGTGGATCCGCAGATCGAGGTACAGACGCTGCGCGAGGCTATTGCCGCCGAGCCGGCGCGCGACGACCTGAAACTGGATCTTGCGCTGGCCCTGACGCGCATCGGCGACACCGACGAAGCCACGCGTCTGCTCGATGGCCTGCCGGCGAATCTGGCGGTGGACGATCGCGCCAAACGTGCGCGCGCAACGCTCGGTTTTGCCGCGCTGCTCAAGGACGCGCCACCGCGCGCCGAGCTCGAACGCCGCATCGCCGCGGACGAGCGCGACCTGCGCGCCCGCCATCTGCTCGGCGCGCACCTGATGGCCGCCGGTGAATCGCAGGCCGCGCTCGACCAGTTCCTCGAGATGCTGCGCCTGGACAAGGCCTTCGACGACAACCTGCCGCGCCGCGCGCTGATCGATGCCTTCAACAGCATCGACGACGCCGACCTCGTGAGCCGCTACCGTCGCCGCATGTCCTCGCTCGTGTTCTGACGGGCTCCGACCCGTGCGCGGCGCGGCGTCAGGCCAGCGCCAGCACCACGGCGAACTGCAGCGCGCGGTAGATCGTGAGATTGATCGCGAGCAACGCGATCGGCAACGCCAGGCCCGCCAGCGTCGCGCGCCACCAGCCGCAGTCGTAGGCCACGCGCACCGCGATCACCCCGTAGACGCCGAGCGCGGCCGGGAGAAGGTAACGCAGCGCGATGCCGGCCGCGGCATCCGCGCCCGCGCGCTCCGCCAGCCAGGCACCCGGCAGAACCACCAGTTCGAACAGGAACAGCACGAACGCGAAGTAGTGCAGCGCCACCACCACGTGCTCTGCGAAGTAGCGCCCGCGCCCGGCCATCGCCAGCAGCAGCACCACTGCCATGAAGGGCACATGCAGGACGATCAGCGCCTTGCTGACGTTGGCCGACGCGATCGCGTAGCGCTGCTCCAGCGCCGCGAACGCGGATCCCTCCGGGGCCTCGCGCACAAGCGCCGCGAGGCGCGCACGCACCCACGGTTCGGTGAAGCGCGAATGCAGCTGGCCGGCGTTCGCCTCGATCGACGCGCGCCGCTCGGCCGGCAAGGCCGCGATCGCGGGATCGAACTGGGCCACGACGGCGCCGCGCACGTGGTCGCGCAGCGGCAGGTCGAAATCGCTCATGCCGGGCGCGAAGAAGTACAGCACGTTGGCGAGGAGAAACAGCGACACCGGCGACATCCAGCGTGCACGCCGTCCGGCGATGTAGTCGCGCGAGAGCAGACCGGGGCGCAGCAACAGGGCGCGCATCGAACGCCAGAAGCGGCCGTCGAGATCGGTCAGCGCCTCCGCGAATTCGCGCAGCAGGTGCATGAGGCGGCGGTCCTGCGGGCGGAAACGATGCTGGCCGCAGGCGCCGCAGTAGCTCGCGGCGATCGTCTCGCCGCAGTTGGCGCAGCGCACGGACTCGGGAGGTGACGGGTTCCGCGCGTCCACGCCTGCGTATGCGATCCTTGGGCCCTGCGCAAAGTCTAGTCGAGAACCCGGATCATGACCGCCGCCGGTCTGCGTCGCCTGCTGAATCTGTATCCGCCGCTGCTGTTCGCCGGCGTTCGCGTCGAACGCGTGGACGACGATTTCCGCTACGCACGGGTGCGGCTCAAGCTGCGCTGGTACAACCGCAATTACGTGCGCACGCAGTTCGGCGGCAGTTTGTTCTCGATGACCGATCCGTTCTGGATGATCATGGTGCTGGAGAATCTCGGGCGCGATTACGTGGTGTGGGACAAGGCCGCGACGATCGACTTCGTGGCCCCGGGCCGCAGCGATGTGATCGCCGAATTCCGTCTCGACGCCGCGGTGCTCGACGAACTCCGCGCCGCCGCCGCCGGCGGCGAGAAGGTGCTGCGCTGGTTCGAGGTGGACGTGACGTCGCCCGCAGGCGATGTCGTCGCGCGTGTGCGCAAGCAGGTGTACGTGCGGCGAAAGCGCGATGCGGGGGCGTCCGCGTCGGCGTAAGCCGGCACCGCCCGAGGTCTTCCCGACCCGCGCTGGCCGGAAACGAAAAACCCGGCGTTCGCCGGGTTTTTCGCGCGCGGGACGGATCCGCGGCTCAGCTGCTCCAGCCGCACTCCTGCCCCTGGTTCTGCTCCTGCAGCCAGGTCTGCAGCGGCGCGAAGTAGTCGAGGATGGCCGACGCGTCCATCTGCTCGCCGCCGGTGAGTTCCTTCAGCGTCTGCTGCCACGGCTGGCTCGCACCCTTGCTCAGCATCGCCCAGTAGCGCTTGCCCGCTTCCGGATTGGCGGCGAAGTTGCACTGGTGCAACGGGCCGGTGTGGCCGGAGGCATCGCACAGCGCCTTGTAGAACTGGAACTGCAGGATGTGCGACAGGAAATAGCGCGTGTACGGCGTGTTGCCCGGCACGTGGTACTTCGCGCCCGGGTCGAACAGGTCCTCGCCGCGCGGCGAGGCCGGACCGACGCCCTGGTACTGCGCCTTGAGCTTCCACCACGCCGCGTTGTACTGGTCGGGCGGAATCGAGCCGTCGAACACGCCCCAGCGCCAGCGGTCGATCATCAGGCCGAACGGCAGGAACGCCACCTTCGCCAGCGCCATGCGCATCTGGGAGTTGATCACCGCCTGCTCGCTGACTTCGGGTTTGTCGACAAGATCGATCGAGGCGAGATAGTCCGGCGTCATCGACAGCACGATCGTGTCGCCGATGGCTTCGTGGAAGCCGTCGTGCGCGCCGGTTTGGAACAGCGGCGGCAGGTCCTTGTACGCGAGGTAGTAATAGATGTGGCCGAGCTCGTGGTAGATGGTGGTGAGCTCTTCCTCGTTCGGCTTGATGCACATCTTGATGCGCACTTCGCCGTCGGTGTTCATCGGCCAGGCGCTGGCGTGGCAGACCACGTCGCGGTCGCGCGGCTGCACCAGCTGCGAGTCGGTGTAGAACGAGTCGGGCAGGGCGGGCATGCCCAGGCCGGTGTAGAAGCTCTCGGCGAGCTTCGTCATCGCCGTGGCGCTTTCGAAATCGGCCTTGCGGCCCAGTTCCACCTGCTGCTCGGCGGTCAGCTTGCCCATGCCGCCGGCCTTGTTCACCTCGGTGGAGAGCATCGCGTCGCGACGCTGCTCCAGTGCGCTGTTGATGTCGAGGCTGCCGACGCCCTTGTACGGTTCGAGGATGGGCCAGAGGTTGCCCCAGTCCTGCTGCCAGAGGTTGCCAGTGAGGTGCGCGGGGATGAGGCCGTTGACCTGGCCCTTTTCGCCGTATTTGTCCACGAGCTTGCCGCGCGCGTAACACTGCAGCTGGTCGTAGAGCGGCTTGACCTGGCCCCAGAGGCGGTCGGTTTCGGCCTGGAATTCGGCCGGCGTCATGTCGTAGCCGGCGCGCCAGACTTCGCCGGTGTTGGCGAAGCCCATTTCCTTCGCGCCTTCGTTGGTGAGTTCGGCGAAGCGCTGGTAATCCTTGCGCATCGGCACCGAGATCGTGTGCCAGCCGTTCCACGCCGCGAGCTGCTCGTCGTAGGTGCTCGTGTCGGTGGCGGCGAGGATCTCGGAGACCTGGCCGATGTCCTTGCACGAGGCCGGATCGCCCGCATCGACACACCACTTGCCGGCGCCGTAGGTGGCTTCCATGCGGGTGGCGATTTCGGTGAGCTCCTTGAGCTTGGCCGGATCGCGCGGCGCGGGCATCGAGGAGCCGGTCTTGATCAGGTGCAGCGCGCGCGCCGTGGCAGGCGACTGCGCGGCCTCGTCGTAGAGCTTGGCCTGCTCGATGAATTCGTTGGTCTTGGTCAGCATGCGCTCGTTCGCGGCGGCGGCCACGCGCTGGCTGTCGGCGTTGATGTACGTGGACGACAGCCACGCGGCGGAGGTGATTTCCGGCGTCATCGCCTCCTGCGTTGCGTTGACGCGCGCGATGAAATCGTCGGCGCTTTCGGACGGTGTCGCCGGCTCGGCCGGGGCCGTGGTCGCGGCGGGCGCGGTGCTGTGGGGCACGGTGCTGTCGGTCGACGAGCCGCAGCCGGCGAGCAGCAGTGCGGTCGCGATCGCGAGGCCCAGGTGGGCGCGTTGGGTGTTCAAGGGTCTGCTCCGGAAACGTCTGCGTAGCGCAGGACCCCCGAAGGCTAGTGACGGTCGCGGCGCCGCGCAAGTCGCTCTGCGGCACGGTTGCGGCGAACGGTGCGGGCGTCTCCGGTGCCGGCCTGTCCCGCCCGCCGGGGCGCGCGGATCATCCCTT
Source organism: Chiayiivirga flava (assembly GCF_014202825.1). Lineage (GTDB taxonomy): Bacteria > Pseudomonadota > Gammaproteobacteria > Xanthomonadales > Xanthomonadaceae > Chiayiivirga > Chiayiivirga flava. The sequence goes on from NZ_JACHHP010000006.1 coordinate 188,317, forward strand.
GACGCGCAGGCTGGAGCGCCCGCCGTCCACGCCGACGATCTGGCCCGTGATCCAGCCGGCGTCGCGCGAGAGCAGGAACGCCGCGAGCGCGGCGATGTCGTCGGCTTCGCCCAGGCGCGGCAGCGGATGCAGCGCGGCGATGGCGCTGGCGGACGCGTCGTTGGCCAGCAACCCGGCCGCCAGCGGCGTGCGCGTCAGCGACGGCGCGATCGCGTTGACACGGATGTGCGGCGCCAGTTCGGCCGCCAGCGACAGCGTGAGTCCGGCGACGGCGGCCTTGGCCATGCCGATCGAGGCGTGGAAGGTGAAACCCTGCTGCGCGGCGATGCTGGAAAACAGCAGGACCGCGCCGCCGTGTTCGGCGCGTTTGAGTGCGGGCAGCGCGGCCTGCACGGCGAGTGCGGCACCGAGCGCATTCACTTCGAAATCGCGCCGGTAATCGGCTGCGGTGAGCCGCGCGAATCCGCGCAGCTGGATGGTGCCGACGGCGTAGGCAATGCCGGCGAGCGTCGGGCCGGCGTCGGTGGCGACGCGGGCGAAGAGCTCCGGGTCGGTGACGTCGCCGACGGTGAAGCCGGCACCGAGCGGTCCGGCCACCGCGCGCAGCGCGTCCTCGCGCCGGCCGACGAGATGCAACGCGTGCCCGGCGTTGGCAAGGCGTTTTGCGAGCGCGCTGCCGATGCCGCCGGCGCCGCCGTAGATGAGGAATGTGTCGGCCATGACGGCGAAGACCCGTTTCGACGCGGGGCGCGTCCATCCCTACATCGCAGCGCGAGGGCGACGTGGATGCAGGCGCTCGCGTCGGCGACCGGCACGGGCGGCGCCCGCTTCCTTCTGGCGGTGTGGCCGAATGCCTGCGGCCACACCGGAGTTACGGGGTGACGGCTCCCGTCGGTCCGGGGCCGAATCCCGGATCGGACAGCGCGATTTTCGTCACCGGCCCGTACTTGCCGATCGCATCGCCGATCTTCGACGCATCGCCGATGACGACGAGCAGGCTGTCGTCGCGGGTTGGGAACACCGAGCGCGCCGCGGCGATGTCGGCCGCGGTGGCGCGTTCGATGCGCTCGCCGTACCCGTCGATCGCGTCGCGGCCGAGGCCGTCGATGTGCAGGCTCGCGAGCGCGCCGGCGAGCTGATCGGCGGTTTCGTAGTCGGGCGCGAACTGGCCGAGCACGTAGCGCTTGGCCGAGGCCTGCATGTCGTCGGCGATGCCCTCGGCGTGCAGGCGGTCGACGGTGTCGAACGCAAGATCGAGCGCCTGCGCCGTGGCATCGGTGCGGGTGAAGGAGCTGAAGCCGGCGGCGCCGGGCCGCGCGAGGCGTTCGATCGAAGCACGCGCGCCGTAGGTGAGCCCGGATTTCACCCGCAGCTCGGTGTTGAGCATCGAGGTGAAGCGCCCGCCGAACACCGTCTGCACCAGATCCTGCGCCGCGCGTGCCGGATCGTCGACGGCCGCGCCGACGTTGCCGACCCAGAAGTAGGTCTGCGTGGCGCCCGGCTTGTCGACCAGCAGCACGCGGCGGCCGGTTTCGCGCAGCTTCGGCGGCACCGCCGGCAGGCGGCCGGTGGCCTTGCCCCATGCGCCGAAGCGCTGCTCCACGGCCTTGCGCATCGAGGCCGGATCGAAGTCGCCGACGATCGCGATGACGGCGCGGTCCGCGCCCACATACGCGGTGTAGTACGCACGCAGGTCGGCGAGGGTCAGCGCGGCGAGGCTGGCTTCGTCGCCCCCCTCGGGCCGGCCGTATGGATGGTCGCGGAACAGCCAGGCCTGGGCATAACTGCCGATCAGACCGCGCGGATCGCCGTCCTTTGCCGCCGCGATCGACTGTACCGCGCGCGTGCGCGATTTTTCGAATTCCGCCAGCGACAGCGTCGGGTGCAGGAACGCATCCGCGAGCAGGTCGAGCATGAGCCCGGTGTCGTCGGCCAGAAAACTGGCGTCGGCGACCAAGGCCTCGCGCGACGCGCCGAAGCGCAGCTCGCCGCCGGCACCGTCGATCGCTTCGGCGAAGGCACGCGCATCGCGCTTGCCCGCGCCTTTGCCGAGCAGTTCCGCCAGCTGCGAGGCGGTGCCTTCCTTGCCGGCCGCGTCCGCGAGCGCGCCGCCGCGGACGGCGATCCGTGCGGCCACGAGCGGCACGTCGGCCTTGCGCATCAGCAGCAGCGTGACGCCGTTGTCGAGCGTGATGTCGTCGTAGGCCGGCAGGGTTACGCCGACCGCGTGCGCGGCGAGCGCGGTGCAGGCGAACGCGGCGCCGAGAAGGGCGCGTGCAAGCAGTCGGGTCATGCGATTCACTCCTGGTCCGCGGCGTCGGCCGCGCCGGGCACCGGTTTCAGCACGCCCACCGTGCGATTGGACGTGCGCAGTACACGCGCCGCCACGGCCTGGATCTGCGCGCCCGTCACGCCAGCCACTTGTGTCGGCGCGTCGAACAACGCGTTGTAGTCGCCGTGGAAGATCTCGTGGCTGCCGAGCGCCTGCGCCTTGCCCGAGATCGTGGCGATGGCCCGCCAGAATGCAGCCTGGTGCTGCTTCGTCGCCTTGGCAAGTTCGGCGGGGGTGATGCCCTCGCGCACGATGCGCGCGAGCTCCTCGTCGAACAGCGCCTCCACCTTCGCCACATCGCCTTCGGGCGGCAGCAGGGCGTAGAAGAACACCAGGCCCGGATCGAAGCCCTGTTCGACATTGCTGCCGATGCCGATCGCCGCCTGTTCCTGCTCGACGATGCGCTGGTGCAGGCGCGAGGAATCGCCGTCGGCGAGGATCGACACCAGCAATTCCGTCGCCGTGGCGTCTTCGTGGCGCGCATTGCCCACGTGGTAGGCCAGCGCCAGCACGGGGGTCTGTGCGTCGGCCTTCTCCAGCGTCACGCGGCGCTCGCCGCGCTGTTCGGGCTCGACCGTGGTCACCGCCTTGGGCGGTGCCTGGCGCGGGATCTTCGCGAAGTATTTTTGCGCCAGCGCGAACACGGTGTCCGGTTCGACGTCGCCGACGACGAACATGGTGGCGTTGTTCGGCGCGTAGTAGGTGCGGTAGAAGGTCTTGAGATCGTCGATGGTCCAGCGCTCGATGTCCGACGGCCAGCCGATCACCGGGAACTGGTACGGGTGCGCGATGTACGCGGTGGCCTGCATCTGTTCGACCAGCGCGCCGATGTTGTTCTCGTCGACCGACGAGCGCCGCTCGCTGTAGACGACGCCGCGTTCGCTTTCGACCACCTTCGGATCGAAGTCGAGGTTGGCCATGCGGTCGCTTTCCAGATCGAAGATGATGTCGAGCGCGTCCTTCGGGAACCAGTCCTGGTACACCGTCACGTCGTTGGAGGTGTAGGCGTTGTTGGAGCCGCCGGCGTTCTCCATGGTGCGGTCGAACTCGCCCGGCGCACGCGTGGACGTGCCGTTGAACATCATGTGCTCGAAGTAGTGCGCAAGGCCGGTGATGCCCGGGTATTCGTTGCGGCCGCCGGCGCGGTACCAGGTGTAGACCGCCACGTTGGGGATGTCGTGGTCGGGCCAGACGACGATCTTGAGGCCGTTGTCGAGGGTGCGCGTGACGATGGCGTCGGCGCCGGGCACCGCGGCGGGCGCGGCGTGGGCCGCGACCGCGGTCAATGCCAGCGCGAGCGCGGCGAATCGGAAGAGCGGCATGGGTGGATCCGCGGAGGGGCGAGCGGGCGTTATAGGCCAGCGCGCGCGTGCCCGCAAATGCGCAAGGTCGCCGCGTGGTCGCGACCGGCCGCGGCGATGCGGTAGTCTCCGCGCCGGGGGTGGCACGGGCGCGGCGGATCGCGGCGGGCGGCCTTCCGTCCGTCCGCACCGGCCAAGGCATGCACGACACGCCCGAGACTCCCGCCAGCGACGCCATCGCGCCCGCAGTTCCCGGCGGCCTGCCGCGCGTGGCCGGCTACCGCATCGAACGCGTGCTCGGCCGCGGCGGCATGGCGGTGGTGTACCTGGCGGTGCAGGAGTCGCTCGACCGGCAGGTGGCCATCAAGGTGATGATGCCGGCCGGCGGGCTCGACGAAGCGCAATCGCAACGTTTCGAGCTCGAGGCACGCACCATCGCCAAGCTCGAACATCCGGGCATCGTCGGCATCCACGAGGTCGGGCGCACCGCGGACGGCCAGCTGTATTACGTGATGCCGTATCTCTCGCACGGCGATCTGTCCGAGCGCGACTACCGCGACGACGAGGACGGCCTCATCGCGCTGCTGCGCACGCTGCTCGACGCACTCGGCTACGCGCACGCGCGCGGCATCGTGCATCGCGACGTGAAGGCCGAAAACGTGCTGTTCAACAACGCCGACCAGCCGCAGCTCGCGGACTTCGGCATCGCGCTGTCGCGCAAGGGCGCCACGCCGCGCGTCACCACCGACGGCCTGGCCCTCGGCAGCGGCGGCCACATGCCGCCGGAACAGGCGCGCGGCGCGGTGGTCGACGGCCGTGCCGATCTCTACAGCCTCGGCGTGCTCACCTACGAACTTCTGACCGGCGACCTGCCGTATTACGCCGACGATGCGCTGGCCCTGGCCGTGATGCACGCGCACGATCCGATTCCGCGCCTGCCGGGCGAGAAGGCGCACTGGCAGGACTTCATCGACCAGGCCATGGCCAAGTCGCCCGAGCGCCGCTTCCGCAATGCGCAGGCGATGGCGCGCGCGCTCGAGCGGGTGAACGATCGCCTGCATCCGCGCGGCGGCATCGTCGGTTGGCTCACGCATCCGGCGTGGCGGCGGCCGGGCGTGCTGGTGGCGCTCGGGGCGCTGGCCGCGGTGTGCATCGCCGTGGCGGTGTGGCCGCGGGGCGAGATGGCGCCCGCCGGAGCGGTCGATGCCGCGCCCGCCGCACCCGCACCCGCAGCGCGGCTCGACCCGCAGGCGCGCGCCGCGATCGAAACCCGCCTGGGCGAGGCCGCGCAGCAGCTCGCGGCCGGCGCGCTGCTGGTCCCGGCCGGTGCGAACGCCGCCGAAAGCTACCTCGACGTGCTCAAGGCCGATCCGGGCAATGCCGCGGCGCGGGCCGGACTCGATGCCGTGCTCGCCGCGCTGTCGGCCTCGCTGGTGGACGCCGCTCAGGCCGAAGGCGCCGAGGCCTCGCGCGAACGCTATCGCCAGGCGGTGCTGTTTGCCGATGTAGCGCAATTGCGCGACGGCCCCGGCTTCGCCGCGTTGCGCGAGGACGCCACGCGCGTCGTGCTCGCCGCCATCGATGCGCGCATCGCGGCGTGGGATGCGCCCGCCGCCGCCGCGTGGCTGCCGCTGGCCGAGGAAGTGCAGCTCGATGCCACCGCGCTCGCGGCGCTGCGCGAACGCATCGACGCGCTGCCCGCGCCGGGCGAAACGGTGCGCGACGGCGACGGCCCGGAGTTGGCCTTCATCCCAGCCGCCGACGGCGCGCCGCCGTTCGCGCTGATGCTCGACGAAGTCTCGCGCGGCGACTACGCCCGTTTCGCCGACGCCACCGGGCGCGAGGCGGGTCGCTGCCGCAGCCGCCTCTCGCCGCTGCAATTGTTCGACAAGCGCGACTGGCGCGATCCGGGCTTCGCGCAAGGTCCGACCGAACCCGTGGTCTGCGTGAGCCTGGACGACGCACAGGCCTACGCCGCCTGGCTCAGCCGCCGCAGCGGCCAGCGCTACCGCATCCCCACCGCCGGCGAATGGCGCCGCGCCGCGCGGCTCGGCAGCGCGGCCACCGGCTGTGCCGCGGGCAATGTGTTCGACCGCAGTGCGGACGGGCGCGGCACGCGCCACGCCTGTACCGACGGCAGCGCGCACACCGCGCCCGCCGGACGGTATCCGGCCAGCGCGCTGGGTCTGCACCACCTGCTCGGTAACGTCAGCGAGTGGACGCTCAACTGCGGCAGCGCGGACAACGCACTGGCGCGCACGCTCGAGAGCGACGCCTGCCCGCGCCGCGCCGCCATCGGACCGTCGTGGCGCGACGGCCCGATGGCGGCGAATGCCGCGCTGCAGATGCTGCCGCCCGAGCGCGGCTACGACGATGTCGGTTTCCGCCTGCTGCGCGAGTTCTGAGCCAACGTCCCGCCGCGCGCGTGCTGCGCGGCACGCGCGACGCTGCTAGGCTCCGCCGGCGGTTTCCAGCGGACGGAAACCCCCGAACGCGCCGCCTCCGGCGCCTCTCCACTCGTTGCGGGGTCACACGATGTCTTCGATTGCATGGCGCCGCGCGCGCCGATGGGCGTGCCTGGTGCTGTTGCCGGGCGCGATGTTGCCGGCCGCGGCGCTGCAGGCGCAGACACGCGCCGCCTGGACCGAACTCGAGGGACGCGATGCAGCCGCCTCGGCCCCGGTCGCCGCGGGCGTGCGCGTGTTCGACGTGGACACCGCGCGCATCGAGAGCGAGTTGATGCGCGGCGCGAACCCCAGCATCGAACTGCCGCTCGCCGGCGGCGGATTCGCCACCTTCGCGATCCGCGATTCGGGCACGATGCATCCGGCGCTTGCGGCGAAATTTCCGGAGATCCGCAGCCTGCGCGGCGAGGACGGGCAGGGCCGCCGGTTGCGGCTGGACGTCTCGCCCGCCGGTATCAACGCGATGATCTTCGCCGACGACGGCGTGCAGGTGATCCGCCCGCGCGCGATCGGCGACAGCGTGCACGAGAGCTTCGCGCGCGAGGACTACACCGGCCCGCGCCAGCGCTTCGAATGCGACGTGAAGGACGCCTCGCCGCTGCACAAGGCACTGCACCGTATCGACGGCCACGGCCACGCCGCCGCGAAGACCGTCACCGGCGACGAGCGCCGCAGCTACCGCCTCGCGGTGGCCGGCACCGGCGAATACACCACGTTCCACGGCGGCACCGTGGCGCTCGGGCAGGCGGCCATCGTCACCACGATCAACCGCGTCAACGAGGTGTACGAAACCGATCTGTCGGTGCACTTGGAACTGGTGCCGAACAACAACCTGATCGTCTACACCAACGGCGGCACCGATCCGTATTCGAACGGCAATCCGGGCACGATGATCGGCCAGAACGTGACCAATCTGAACGCGGTCATCGGCTCGGCGAATTACGACGTGGGCCACGTCTTCGGCACCAACAGCGGCGGGCTCGCGGGCCTGGGCGTCATCTGCGGTTCGAGCAAGGCCTCGGGCGTCACCGGCAACGGCGCGCCGGTGGGCGATCCGTTCGACATCGACTACGTCGCGCACGAGCTCGGCCACCAGTTCGGCGCCAACCACACCTTCAACGGCACGGCGAGTTCGTGCGGCGGCGGCAACCGCTCTCTCTCGTCCGCCTACGAGCCGGGCAGCGGCAGCACCATCATGGCCTATGCTGGCATCTGCGGCGCGCAGGACCTGCAGCCGAACTCCGATCCGTATTTCCACGCCCGCAGCCTGCTGGAAATCCAGAACCGCATCACATCGGCGACATGTGACGCACCCACGCCCACCGGCAACACCGCGCCGGAGCTCGCGATGCCGGTCGCGCGCACGATTCCCGCGCGCACGCCGTTCGCGCTGCTCGCCGAGGGCAGCGACGTGGACGGCGACATGCTCACCTACACCTGGGAGCAGTACGACCTGGGCAGCGCGCAGAGCGGCGCGAATCCGTCGCCCACCGCCACCACCGGGCCGCTGGTGCGTTCGTTCGATCCCACACCCGATCCGGAGCGACTGATCCCGCGCCTTTCGACCCTGCTCGGCGGACCGGCCGCAACCGGCGAAGTGCTGCCGGCGGTGAACCGCACGATGACGTTCCGCGTCACCGCGCGCGACAACAACCCCGCCGGCGGCGCCACGCAGAGCGCCGACGTCACGCTCACCGTGCGCGACACCGGCGCCGCGTTCGCGATCACCGATCCCAACACCGCCGGCACCACCTGGACCTGCGGCAGCGACGTGCCGGTGAGCTGGAACGTCGCCGGCACCGACGCCGCGCCCATCGCCTGCGACGCGGTGGACCTGAGCCTGTCGCAGGACGGCGGCGTCACCTTCGCGCACACGCTCGCGAGCGGCGTGCCCAACACCGGCAGCGCGCTCGTGCGCGTGCCGTTCGCGATCGGCACCAGCACGCGCGTGCAGGCGCGCTGCTCGGACAACATCTTCCTGGACATCGGCAACGCGAACTTCAGCGTCGTCGACGCCGGCGAACCCGTGCCGCAGGACGACGCCGCGGCCGCGTCGCCCGAAGACACCGCGCGCACGTTCACCGCCGCCGAACTCGGCGCAAACGACACGCTCGGCGCCGGCGCCGCCGTGCTCGCCGGCATCGACAACGTGGTCGGCGGCACGGCCGAACTGGTCGACGGCGAGGTGGTGTTCACGCCCACGCCGGACACGTCCGGCCCCGCGGGTTTCGACTACACGCTGGCCGACAGCTGCGAACGCACTGCGCCGGCACCGTCGAGCGCCAGCGTCGTCTTCGACGTGTTGCCGGTCAACGATGCGCCGACGCTGGCGCCGCTGCCCGACGTCGCGCTGGTCGCGACGCCCGGCGCGTCCGGCAGTGTCGAAGCCTTTGCCGGTGTGGCGTCGTTCGGACCGGACGACGAGGCCGGCCAGGCTGCCCTGGAATATGTTGTGGTCGTGGACAGCGACCCCGCAGGCGTGGTGGACAGCCTTGCGATCGACGCGGCCGGCACGCTGCAGTACGTGCTGACCGGCGCCGCCGGGCAGGTGCAGGTGTCGGTGACGGTGCGCGACGACGGCGGCACCGACAACGGCGGCATCGATCTCTCCGCGCCGCGCACGTTTGCGCTGCAGGCGCAGGCTGGCGTGGACGTGCGCGTGAGCAAGAGCGACGGCCGCAACGTGGTGCAGGCGGGTGAAGCCGTCAGCTACGTGCTGACGATGGCCAACGCGGGCGCCACGCCGGTAGCGGGTGCGCAGCTGTTCGACACGCTGCCGCCCCTGCTGCAGGACGCGACCTGGACCTGCAGCGCGATCGGCACCGCGTGTCCGGTGCCGGACGGCAGCGGCAACGTCGATCTCACCGCCGCGCTGCCGGTCGGCGCCAGCGTCACGGTGACGGTGACCGCGACCGTGGCCGGTGCCATCGGCGAGACCGTCTCGAACACGGCCTCCGCGCTGCCGGTGTCCAGCCTCGAAACGGAGATGACGCCGGAAGACAACAGCGCCACCGACGAGACCCGTATCGTCGGCGTCGCCATCTTCGCCGACGGCTTCGAGTCCGTCGCCGAATGACTCGCGCCGCCTGCCGGTGCCGCGCACCGGCAGGCGGCCACGACGCAGGCGCCGCGACGGCGCGTGCGCGAGTTCGACGCGTGCCGCGGCGCGCACGCCGATTTTTTTCACGTGTGCGGATCCGGAGATCCGCGGGCAGCGGCGGCGATCCGTGATCGACCTGCGGCCGCATGTGAATGCGTGTTCTCAACTGCACATGCGTTCTGCACGGCCATTGTGAAAAAGTTTCACGTTGCGGTGAACCGAGACTGAACGTTTCGGGCCGATCTGTGCACTCCCTCGCCCTTTTGCCGCCGTACGCAGTGCCATACGCCACAATAACGTGACGTATTCGACAGTTTTGCCCCACGCATGGGCACGGCGTCGATTCGGCGGCAACGCAGAATAAAAACAGGGGTTGTGCATGTCGGTCTCGACTGCCCGCGCGTTCCGCGCGGCGAGTGCGGTGTTGTGTTGCCTGGGATTTGCCTCGCTCGCAGTGGCGTCCGGCGCCGACGGACGCGCGCTGTGGCGTGAATCCGCCGCCGGCGGCGAAAAATCCGCGGCGCAGGCGCGCAGTTTCGAGCTGGATCTCGACGGATTTTCCGCGCTCGCGGCCAAACGTGCCGGACCGGTGGCCTTGCCGCTGGCCGGCGGCGGATTCGCGTCGTTCGACCTCGAGGACGCCGGCACCCTGGATCCGGCGCTCGCACAGCGCTATCCGCAGCTGCGCAGCCTGCGCGGACGCGACGCGTTCGGGCGTCGTCTGCGCCTGGACATTTCGCCTGCCGGCGTCAACGCGATGATCTTCGCCGACGACGGCGTGCAGGTGATCCGCCCGCACGGCAAGCGCGGGCAGCACGAGAGTTTCGCGCGCAAGGATGTCGCCGGTGCGCGCGCGGCCGACCGTTGCGAAACGGATGCGGAACCGGCGCCGCTCGCCGCCGCGCTCGACGCGCTCACGCCGCCCGCCGCCAAGAACGGCGACACGGGCGGCGTGCGCCGCACCTACCGCCTCGCGCTCGCCGCCACCGGCGAGTACACCGCGGCGGTGTGCGCGCCGGCCGCGCCGGACACGGCCTGCGGTCTGGCGGCGATGGTCGCGAGCATCAACCGCGTCAACGAGATCTATGAGACCGACCTCGCCGTGCGGCTCGTGCTCGTGGCCGACAACGACCAGCTTGTCTACACCGACGCCGCGACCGATCCGTACACCAACGGCAACGCCGCGGCGCTGCTCGACGAAAACCAGCTCAACCTCACCAACACGCTCGGCAACGGCGCCTACGACATCGGCCACGTGTTCGGCACCGGCAATGTCGGCCGCGCCAGCATCGGCGTCACCTGCAAGACCGGCAGCAAGGCGCGCGGCGCCACCGGCCGCGCGAATCCGCAGGGCGACCCGTTCGACGTGGACTTCGTCGCGCACGAGATCGGCCACCAGTTCCACGCCAACCATACGTTCAACGGCAGCTCCGGCAGCTGCGGCGGCAGCAACCGGGTGGCGTCGTCTGCCTTCGAACCGGGCAGCGGCAGCAGCATCATGGGCTATGCCGGCCTCTGCGGCGCGCAGAACCTGCAGGCGCATTCGGATCCGTACTTCCACGCCCACAGCCTGGCGGAAATGCAGGCCGAGATCGCCGCCGACACCTGCGATGCCGAACTGCCGGCCGACAACAAGGCGGCCCTGGTCGACACGCTGCCCGAGCACACGATTCCCGCCCGCACGCCGTTCGCGCTGCGCGCGAGCGCGAGCGACGCCGATGGCGACGCGCTCACCTACGCGTGGGAGCAGCTCGACCTCGGCCCCGTGCAGGACGGCGCCCAGCCCGACGCGACCGCGACCGACGGTCCGTTGCTGCGTTCCTGGCCGCCGACGCCGGACCCGGAGCGCATGGTGCCCAACCTCGCCACGCTGCTCGGCGCGCCGCCCGCGAAGGGCGAGGTGCTGCCGCAGGCGACGCGCACGCTCGCGTTCCGCGCCAGCGTGCGCGACAACCATCCCGGCGGCGGCAGCGTGAACCACGCCGACACCACCGTGCACGTGGTCGACACCGGCGCGGCCTTCGCGATCCTCGCGCCGAACGCGCCCGACACCGCATGGACCTGCGGCCGCGACGAAATCGTGCACTGGGACGTGGCCGGCACCGCGCAGGCGCCGATCGCGTGCGCCGCCGTCGACGTGCTGCTGTCGACCGACGGCGGCGTCGCCTTCGATCGCGTGCTCGCGAGCGGCGTGCCCAACAGCGGCAGCGCGGTGCTGCGCGTGCCGTTTGCGCCGGGCGCGAACGCGCGCCTGCAGGTGCGTTGCAGCGACAACATCTTCTTCGCCATCAACGCGGCCGACTTCACCATTGCCGACGCCGGCGCGGTCGCTGCCGACGACGGCCTCACCACGGCGCCCGAGGATGTCGAGCGCACCATCGCCACCGCCGCTCTGCTGGGCAACGACAGCGGCGGCGGCGCGCTGCACGTCATCGGCGTCTCCAATGCGGTCGGCGGCAGTGCATCGCTGGTGGATGGCGCGATCACGTTCGTGCCGCAGGCCGATCGCGTCGGCGAAGTCGGCTTCGACTACCGCATCGCGGACAGCTGCGAACGCCCGCAGCCGACCGGCGCCACCGGGCGCGTGCGCTTCGACCTCGCGCCGGTCAACGATCCGCCCGTGCTCGCCCCGCTGCGGGATCTCAACGTGGCCGCGCAGAAGGGCGCGTCCGGCGCGATCCAGCATTTCGCGGCGGTCGACCATTTCGGCGCCGCGGACGAGGCCGGGCAGCACGTACAGGGATACCTGGTCAGCGTGCCCGACGACGGCGACGGCGTCGTGACCGACGTTTCGATCGATCCCGACGGCACGCTGCGCGCAACCCTCGGCGGCGTGACGGGCACGGCCACCGTGGCCGTGCGGGTGCGCGACGACGGCGGCACCGCCGGCGGCGGCAGCGACACCTCGGCCGAGCGCAGCTTCACCATCACGGCCAGCGACCATGCCGACATCGCTGTCGACATCGAAGCGACGACGCCCACGGTGGTGATCGGCGACAGCGTGCATTACATCGTGACGCTCGAAAACACCGGCGACACCGGCATCGCCGGCACGCACCTGCAGCAGTCGATGCCCGAAGGCGTCGCCCTCGTGCACTGGACCTGCACTGCCGACGACGCCACGTGTCCGGCGCCCGCCGGCACCGGCGCGCTCGATCTGCTGCTGCCGCTCCGTGCGGGCGGGCGCCTCACCTTCGTCGTCTCGGCCGTGGTGCAGTCCGGCGCCGCCGCCGTGCTGCACACGGGTGTGGAAGCGAGTGTCGAGCATGACGATGGCACTGCGGTCGTGCAGCAGAGCGACGCCACACAGACGGCGGTGGTGCGTCGCGACGTGTTCGCCGACGGCATGGAATCGGACTGACGCGCGCTGGGCGCATGGCGGCCGCGTAGAATCGGTGCCTGTCCCTCCGTTCCCAGTCGTCGATGCCGGCCGCGCCGGCCCGCGAGGAGTCCGCCGCATGCCGCCGCTGCTCGACCGTGCCCAGACCCTGTTCGTCGTGCTCGCGGGGTTCTTCATCGCGAACGCGATCCTGGCCGAATTCATCGGCGTCAAGATCTTCGCGCTGGAGGACACGCTCGGCCTGCAGCCGTTCGAATGGAACCTGTTCGGCCAGAGCGGGTCGCTGAGCTTCACCGCCGGCACGCTGCTGTGGCCGGTGGTGTTCGTGATGACCGACATCATCAACGAATACTTCGGCCGGCGCGGGGTGCGTTTCATCTCATGGCTGACGGTGGCGCTGATCGTCTACGGTTTTTTCTTCGCGTATCTCGCCATCGCCGTGGCGCCGGCCGGCTGGTGGGTGACCGTGGCGCAGGGGCAGGGCGTGCCGGATTACCAGGCGGCGTTCGCGGCGGTCTTCGGGCAGGGGCTGTGGACGATCGGTGGATCGGTCACGGCCTTCCTCGTCGGGCAGCTCATCGACGTGAGCGTGTTCCACCGCATCCGTCACGCCACCGGCGAGCGCCACATCTGGCTGCGCGCGACGGCCTCGACCGCGGTGTCGCAGTTGGTCGACAGTTTCGTCGTGCTCTACATCGCCTTCGTGCTGGGGCCGCAGCAGTGGCCGACGTCGCTGTTCCTGGCCGTGGGCACGGTCAATTATCTGTACAAGATGTCCGCGGCGGTGGCGCTGATCCCGGCGCTGTACCTGCTGCGTGCAGGCATCCGGCGCTATCTCGGCGCCGAGCGCGCGGCGCAGCTGAAGGCGCACGCGGCGGCGAGCTGATGGTCGCGTTGCTGCTCGCCGCCTCGTGGTGGCTGCTGTACCACCCGGAGTACGGTCGCGACGTGCGCACGTTCGGAAGCATCTTCGCGCATGCGATGTTCGACGAACTGCGCGGCGCGCCGGGCACCGCTGCGCTCGCGCGCAGCGCGCGGTTCGACGACGGCGACGTCGCGTTCGATTATCCCGCCGTGCTGCGCGCACGCGCCGACGATGACGACACCGATCCGCGCGGCTGGGATTTCGACTACGGCATGTTTTCGCTGCGCCTCGGCGCGCCCGGCGAACTCGACGCCGAGACCTATCTGTCGCTCCTCGCCGACACATTCGCCGACGGCAGCCGCATCGATGCCGAAGGGCCGATGCCCGGACGCACGGCCGTGGTGTGCGGGAAGGAGCAGGTGGCAACGCGCATCCGCGTGCGGATGATGGGCAGCTGGTCGGCGATGGAAGGATTCGACGTGCCGACCGGCGACGGGCAGACCCGCATGCTGATCTTCGACGACGAAGAGGCCGGCAGTCTGGAGACCCAACTCGCGCATGCAACGTACGCGCGCGTGCTCGGCACGCTGCGCTGCGCCGCGGGAAGCGCTCCGGCGGACTGACGCGGCGGCGCGACGGCGCGGGTGTTGTCGCAAATGCCGCCGCAGTGCGTATGGATCGGTGACGTCCACCTCCGGACCCACCGACAGGATCGCACCATGACCCGCCTCGTCTTCGTTCGTCTGTTGCTGCCGCTTGCCGCGCTCTGCCTTCCGTTCCCGCTGCACGCGGGCATCGCGCTGCCGCCCGTCGTGCTCACCGTCGGCAACACCGGCAATTGCGACCACAACACCATCCAGGACGCGATCGACGCCGCGCCCGCATCCGGCAGCGCGGTGATCCGCATTTCCAACAATGTCGCGCACAGCAACCAGGCGCTGACCATCGTCGACAGGAACATCGAGCTGCGCGGCGGCTACCCCGGCTGCGATCTCGCACCGGCCGATCCGGATGCGCGCACCACGCTCCGCGGCAGTGGCGGCAGCAGCGTGGTGTTGATCGATGCGTCCGGCGATCCGCGCACCGTCATCCTGCGCAACCTCGTCATCCGCGACGGCGGTTCGAGCGATCCGCTCACCGAATACGGCGGCGGCGTGCGCGTCAACGGGCTGGCGCAGGTCGAGATCCGCAACAGCCACATCGCCGACAACGAAAGCCACGAAGGCGGCGGCATCGCGATTTCCGGCATCGAGGCGCAACTGCTGCTCGACGACGGCGCCATCGTCGGCGCCGTCGACGGTCTCGCCGGCAACCGCGCCGTGCCCAACGGCATCGCCAGCGTGCTCGGCGGCGGCATCGCCTGCCGCAATGCGACCGTCGAACTGCGCGACGCGCGCGTGCGCAACAACACCTCCGCCGGCGACGGCGGCGGCCTGTACGCCAGTGCCTGCACGCTGCTGATCGAGCCGCGTCCGGACTACGTCGAGGGCAGCAACGGCGCCAACGGCTTCGCGACGTTTTTCCAGAATCATGCCGACATCAACGGCGGTGCGATCCGCGCCCACAACGGCCTGGTGTTCTGGCGTTCGTCCGAACCCGGCGGGCACTTCGGCGGACGCGCGTCCGGCAACACCGCCGACAATTCCGGCGGCGCGCTGCACCTCACCGGCCCGGCGATGCAGTTCGTCGCCGACTGGGTGCGGCTGGAAGCCAACGACGCACCCAACGCGGGCGGCGCCGTGTACCTGGACGACGACGCGCGCTTCAGCCTGCGCGGCACGGCAGGCATGCGCTGCGACTACGCCACGTGTCCCGGCATCGTCGAGTCGAATTTCGATCCACCTTCGAGCAGTGCCGGCGGCGGTGCGATCTACGCGGTCGGCGGGTCCGATGTCTCGCTCTCGCGGGCGCTGCTGGCCAACAACATCGGTCTGTCGGGATCGGCCGTGCTGGCCTCCGGCGAAGGCACGCGCCTGACCCTGCGCCACGTACTGGTGCATCGCAACTTCCTTGCGCAGGACGACAGCCTGGATTCGCCCATCGACCTGCTCGGCGGCGCGGACGGCACGCTCATCCACGTCACGATGAGCACCAACGTGCGCGTGGATTCCGACACGCTGTACGCGCCCGTAGCATCGAGCGTGCTCGTGAGCGGTGCAGGATCGAGCGCGCTGCTCTTCAACAGCATCTTCACCGACGACGGCGTGCAGACCGTACGCACGCTCAACGGCGGCGCGGCGACGGGCTCATGCCTGCTCAGCCACGAAAGCGCGAGCGTCTCGGGCGTGACGATCGGCGATCCGCAGTATGTCGATCCGCTCGGCAGCGCGCCTGATTTCACGCCAGGCCCGACGTCGCCGGCGCTCGATCGCTGCGAAACCGCCGAAACCTTCCCGATGGCGCCGCTGCCTGACTTCACCGGACGCACGCGACCGATTGACCTGCCGCCGTCGTTCGACGGCGACGCGAGCTTCGACATGGGTGCGATCGAACGGCAGCGCGAGGTGCTGTTTGCCGACGGCTTCGAGCTGCCGATGTTCTGACGCGAAAGCGCGCGAGGCGGGAAGGTCCTCCGCGATGCCGCACGTCGGCGCGCGATGTCGCGCAGTGCCGGGTCGACGAACGGTCGGCCTGCAGCGCGGGATCGCGCGTGTTGATGCAAATCGCGGATTCGCCTGACAAGAGAATCGGTTGTGCTTGCAATCGATATCGATTCCTTCACCGACATCGCAACACGCCTCCGATCGTCGGAAACCCTTTGACGCCATTGCGTGCGCTGCCGAGTCTGCGCGCAAGGCAGCGCGCGGTTTTCGCAGGGGCGAATGCGCGGAACGCCGAGGGGAAACGTCGCCGCCGAGGTCGAAGCTGACCGCGCGGCGACACGGTGTCGTTGCGCCGGGTGCTTGCGCGCCACGGCAGGCGGGAAGGGAAGGAACCGATGGATCGTGTCGAAGGATCGATGCAGCGTGCGCGCTGCGCCCGTGCCGTGCGCACGTTGATTGCGGCCGCGGTGTTGCTGGCGGGCACGGCATTCCTCCGGCCCGCCGCGGCCGATGTGCTGCCGCCGCCGGCCTCGGTCTGCGCCGACCAGGCGACGCCGGATCTTCCCGGCTCCACGCCCACGCAGCCGGGCACGTGGTGGAATCCGCAACGCTACGGCACCAGCTGGGCGTTGATGTACCAGGACAACGACACCGAACTGACCGTGGTCTGGTACACCTACGACGCCGCCGGCCGGCCGGTGTGGCTGCTGGCCGGCCCGGCGCCCGTCATCTCGGGGGTGAAGTGGAGCGCGCCGCTGCGGCGTCAGTCGTGGAACTGGGGCAGCAATGCACTCGGCAGCGAGAGCAAGGTCGGCTCGGTCGCGATCAGCTTCATCGACGGCGAGCCCACGCGTGCGGCGCTGCGTTGGCAGTGGTCCGGCGTCGACGGCGTGGCACGCGACGAATGCATCCATGATTTCGCCCGCCCCGGGCCGTTGAACGCGGTCAACACCGCCTTCAACGGGTTCTGGTTCGAGCCGACGCTGTCGGGGTACGGGTTGAGCCTGCAGATGCAGGTCAACACCGATGTGGATCCCACCACGTACAGCGAAGTCTTCGGCCTCACGCTGTACGACGACGGCGGCAGCCCGGTGTGGCTCATGGGCACGGCGCCGTCGCTGCCCAATGCACCGCCGCTGAACCAGGCGCGCGCGCTCACCCTGGACTATGTACGCGCCGGTGCCGGCTATCCGAACAAGGTCCCGACCACGGACTGCACCGCCGCTGCGGGCAACTGCTTCGTCGTGCACCCGGCGGTCGGCAACTTCACGCGCACGATCACCTCGGCGGTCGCCGGTACCGCCACACTGTCGGTCAGTGCCGACGCCGTCGGCACCAACGCCTTGCCCGGCGGCTTTCCGCTGGTGACGAAATTCGACCGCCCGCCCGGTGGCGCCGGCACGGTGGCGATCGCCAAGGCGACCGCGGCCACGCAGGTGCTGGTGGACCGTACCGTGTGCGAGGTTCCGCTCGGCGAAACCACGTGCAACGTCACGGTCAACTGGGCGGTGCATCCCAATCTGGCATCGGTGAGCCTGTATCGGGTCGATCTGCTCACCCAGGCGGCCACGTTGCTGTCGACGGCCAAGTCCGGCGAACTGGTACAGGCACTCGCCGCCGGCACGCGCGTGCAGTACGAGCTGCGCCAGAACGGCGTGCCCGCTCCGCTGCACAAGACACCCGAAGTCAAGGCCGTCGCGCCGGTCGATCCGCTCGCCAACGTGCCCGATGCCGCGCTCACGCCGCAGGCCACGCTCGACGCGCGCCTGGGCACGCACGACCCCGGCATCGGCACGCTCGCCGGCAGCGCATCGACCGACGGTGGCGCCGCCGCCTACCGCGTGCCGATCGTGCTGCCGCCGGGACGGCGCGGCATGGCGCCCGACCTCGCGCTGAGCTACGACAGCCGCGCCGGCAACGGTGCGGCGGGCATGGGCTGGTCGCTCGACGGGACATCGAGCATCGCGCGCTGTCCGCAGACCGTGGCACAGGACGGCCGTGCACGTGCGGTGACCTTTGCATGGAACGAGGACAGGCTGTGCCTGGACGGCCAGCGCCTGATCGCGATCAGCGGCGCGTACGGCGCGCGCAACACGGTGTACGCCACCGAGATCGACAGCTTCGTGCGCATCCTGCAGCGTGGCGGTTCGCTCGACGAGCCCGGCGTGTTCTTCGAGGCGCGGCAGAAGGACGGCGAGGTGTGGTGGTACGGCGGCGTCGACCTCGACGGCCACTGCGCCACGGTCAACTGCACCGCCGACACCGGCACGGGCACCTCGCAGCCGCGCCAGCAGCCGACCCTGCCCAACGGCGGCGCGCAACCGTTGGCGCTTGCGTGGCCGATCGAACGGCGCGTCGACACGCGCGGCAACGTCGTGCGCTACGTCTACGCCACGTTCGGTGCCGGCGAACTGCTGCTCACCGACGTGTTCTACACCGGTCGGCAGACCACGGCGCCGAAGGCGAGCGCGGACGGCGACCGTCGCGTCCGCATCGCCTGGCAGCTGCGCCCCGTGGGCGCCGGGCGCAACGACGTGGCCACCACCTATCTCGCCGGCCTGATGCTGCGGCAGACACAGCGCCTGGCGTCGATCACCACCTACGTCGGCAGCCAGCCGGTGCGCGACTACACCGCGACCTATCCAGACCAGCAACGGCAGCGGTCGCAGCCTCCTGCTGCAGTTGCGCGAGTGCGCCTACCGCAGCGCGAACGCGAAGGACTGCAAGCCCGGAACGCAGTTCGCGTGGGATGCAGGCGCCGCGTCGTACCAGCTGCGTGCCGATGCCCGCGTCAACGCGATCGCGGACGAGCCGTTTTCCGATATGGACGGCGATTTCTCGACCTCGGTGCGGTTCCAGGCGGTCGGCGACTTCAACGGCGACGGCAGCCGCGAGCTGCTGTGGAAGGGGCCGTCCGGCGGCCAGACGCCGGTGCCGGAGCAGCGCCTGGTGTCGCTGCGTCCGGATCGCTCCGTCGCGTGGTCGCTCACGATTCCCGCCGAACAGGTCGGCAGCTACGGCGGGCAGCACACCGATTTCACCGGCCGCGCCGATTTCGACCTGGACGGCCGTGCCGACCTGATCACGCTGCCCAAGCCGGCGCCCGACAGCAGCACCCGCAAGATCGTGCTGCAGCACTGGCACGGAGCGCAGTCGGCCGCGTCGTTCGCATCGGCGTTCACCGTGTCGCGCGACACCGGCATCGTCGTCGACGATCTGCGTTCGATCGTCTTCACCGGCGACATGAACGGCGACGGCCGCCCCGACATCGTCACCGAACGCTACACGCCCGACGGCGGCGCCGCCTGTGCGGCGCGCGTGGTCGTGTATCTCAATCTGCCCGGCGCACTGCCGTCCTCCCCGCCGACATTCGCGTCGCAGCCGCACCTGTGCCTGAGCGGGGCGCCGAACCCGAACGCCGGGTTTTTCGTCGAGTCCGTGGCGAAGGTAGCCGACATCAGCGGCGACGGATTGCCCGACGTGTGGATCGACCAGAAATCCAACAGCCCGCTGGGTCTGACACGCGTGCTGGTGCCCGCCTGGACGCGGACCAATGCCACGATCTGGTCGAGCAGCTGGAGTTCGCAGTCCGCCGGCACGTTCTTTGCGGGCGGTCGTACCGAGCAGGAAGTGCAGAAATCGCTGTTCTCGCTGTGGCTCGATGCCAACGGCGACGGCCTGGAGGACTGGGCCTATGCCCGTGTCAGTGCCGGCAAGGGGGAATGGGCACTGCGGCTCAACACCGGCAAGGGATTCGGCACGGTGGTGTCGCTCGGCCCAATCACGGCGCTGCATCGGCTCGGAATCGAAACGTGCGGAACGATCTTCGGCAGCCAGCACTGCAACGACGTGTGGCAACCGTGGCGTGCCGGCCTGATCCGCGTCATGGACACCGACGGCGACGGTCGCGACGAAATCCTCGTTCCGCGCGCGTTCGCCGCCCGCGTGTGCACGCTGCACCAACCCGAACAGAACGAGGACGAATGCCCGAACGCCGTGCCACCGCCGGACGACGGCGCGTCGCTGCTCGCGCCGCAGCCCAGCGTCGGCCCGGACGACAGCTGTCACCTGTTCTACTACTGCCCGGAGGATCCGTCCGGCGCCACGGTCACGCCGGCGCAGCTCACGCTCAAGTTCGACGGCAACAGCGACGGCGTGCCGGAAAGCAATACGGCGCTGAGCGAATCGCGTCCGATCTACGGCCGCGCGGCCGATGCCTGGGATCGCAGCAGCTATCTGACCGCGGCGATCGCCTTCGTCGATGCCGGCCCGAACGCGATGACGCTGCGTCGCACCGACCTGCCGATCGTGGTCAACGGCAACTCCGGCTGGAGCGCGGACGACGTCTACGGCGACGGCCTCGTCGATGCGCCGCTCAAGGTCGCGTGCTTCGACGACATCGCACGCCGCTGCGCCGTGCCGTGGAAGGACGCCAACAACATCACGCTTCCGTCCGCGCACTACCCGCTGAGCCTGCCGAACGGCCTGCCGCTGTTCACGCGCAAGGCGCTGCTCAACGAAAACACCGGACCCGGCGGACAGCTGGCCTCCGACGGCAAGACGCCGACCACGCCCGACATTCTCGTCGGCGTGGTCGACGGCCTCGGCGTCACCACCACGTGGGAGTACTACCCCCTGGCCAGCAGCGCCGGGCGCAGCAGCAACCAGACGCCGCTCTACAAGCCTGCCTCCAGCGGCGGTCCGGCGTATTTCGACAGCGCCCACATCAACTTCACCTCGACCATGCCGGTGGTGTCCACGATGACTTCCAGCAACGGCGTCGGCGGCACGCGTGTCTGGCGCTACGGCTACGAGGCCGCCGTGTACCACCAGCAGGGCCGCGGCTTCCAGGGCTTCCGCACGGTGATCGAGGAGGACGTCACGGCGGCCGTTCGCGTGCGGACCAGCTTCGAACAACGCTTTCCGCTCGCCGGCAGGCCGACGCGGCGCCGCACCGAATTCATCCTGCCGTCCAATGCCGATGCTCCGATCGAGCAGGTGGACTACACGTGGCGGTGCAACCGCGCCGACCGCAGCGACACTGCGGCGTGTTCCGCCTTCGTTCCCGGCGCCGGGGCCTTTCCGTACCTCGATCGCACCGTCACGCACACCTATGATCCGACCGTGGCGCAGACCGGTGCCGTGCCGGTCGGCACCTCGGTCCACGTGGAAACCAACGCGTCCGGAACGGTCGGATCCAGCTGCACCGTCGCGTGGGACAACACGGCATCGGGCTTCGACGCCTACGGCAACCTCCTCGGCAGCGTGCTCGAGGTCTGGGACAAGGGTCCGGCAGATCAGCTGCTGCTGAGCAAGCACTGCCGCACCACGAACACCAGTTTCGTCGTCAACGCATCACCGAACGTGTGGTGGGTGGACCAGCAGGACCGCAGCCACACCCGCAGCCACTCGGTGCACGGCGCCGCGCACGCGCTGCCCGCGGGTGCCGTCAACACGGTGCGCAACGTCTACACCGACCGCACCTGGAATCCGGACCGCACCGTGAAATCGCTGCGTGTGTCCGAAGAGGAAACGCCGACCTACACCTCGGCGGCACCGGTCACGCTAACGACCTACGGCTACAACGGCGACGGCCTGCCGACCAGTGAGATGGTCCACGCCAACAACCGCACCGCCAACGGCACCTTCGAACAACAGTTGCTGCGTCGCACCTACACCACCTACAGCGCGGACGGCTATTTCCCGTTCACCGTCAGCCGTTACGTGACAGGCAACACGCTGCACACCACGACCACCACCACGCGCGCCCGCGACGGTCAGCCCGACCTGGTCATCGACCCCAACGGCCTACGCACCAAGATGCAGTACGACGCCTTCGGCACGCCCGTGTCCACCCAGTACCGCAACGCCGCCGACACCGCCCACCGCGTGCCGGAGCGCCGCAGCGCCGTGGCGGCCTGCGCCGGCTGCGCGCCGTTCGGCAAGTACAAGATCACCACCGTGCAGGACGGCGCGCCCAAGACCGTGAGCACCTTCGACCAGCTCGGCCGCGTCGTGCGCGAGGAGAGCCAGCTGCTCGACGGCACGATGGCGCGCACCGACACCGAGTACGACGAACTTGGCCGCACCATCGCCACCACCGCGCCGTACCGCGCCGGCGAACAGCCGCAGACCACCTACACCGCCGACTTCGACCTCGCCGGACGCCCCGGCGCCGTCCTGCAACCGCGCAACCTCGTCGACAAGGACGGCCGCAACTTCGGCGACCTGCGCACCACCTTCGCCTACAGCGGCCGCCGCGTCACGCGCACCGCCTGCGGCACGCAAGCCGCCGGGAACGTGCCCGCGCCGTGCCGCAGCACGTCGCAGACCAGCGATGCCCTCGGCCGCGTGCTGCAGTCCACCGACGCCGCCGGCCAGACCACGCGCACCTGGTTCGACGGCGCCGGCAACACCATCGCCCTGCAGGGCGTGGATGGGGTGACCACCACCGCGCGCTATGACGGCTTCGGCCACCGCATCCGCGTCGACGACCCCGACCAGGGCACGTGGACCTTCATCTACAACGGCGTCGGCGACCTGCGCCACCAGCAGGACGCACGCGGCATCGCCACCACCTTCGATGTCGACTGGTTCGGCCGCACCACCGCACGCAAGACCCAGTCCCACGCCGCGCCCACGGGCCTGGCCGACGCCAGCCTCGACACCGTGGCCGACGTCTACTACTGGGACCCGGCCAACGCCCGCGGCCAGCCCGGCGGCCACCTACGCACCGTCAACGGCGTCACCGAACGCCAGCAGCTGCTCACCTACGACGCCGACAGCCGCCCGACCGAACAGGCCACCGCCCAGTACATCGGCCCCGGCAGCTACCGCGACTACCGCCACCGCAGCCTGTACGACGCCAACTACGGCCGCCTCAAGGCCGAAGCCTGGCCCAACAACGCCGCGCGTCGCCTGCTGTACGCGGCCTCCGGCCACGTGCTCGAAGAACGCAACCCGATCGACAACACCCCCTACCGCAAGATCACCGCCGTCGATGCCCGCGGCCAGACGCTCACCGAGACCCTCGGCGCGCTCACCGCCACGCGCACCTACGCACCGAGCACCGGCCAGATGCTGTCGTTCGCCTACACCTCCGGCACCACGCTGCGCCGCACCCACAGCTACCGCTACGACCTGTTCGCGAACCTGAGCCGCCGCGTGCTCGACAACGGCGTGACCGGCATCACCGCCACCACCGAGACCTTCAGCAACGACGTGCTCGACCGCCTCACCCAGAGCCAGCGCAGCGGCGGCGCCACCGGCACGGTCACCTACGCCTACAGCCCCAACGGCAACCTGCGCACCAAGTCCGACTACAGCCTCGGAAACGGCTACGCCTACGGCGCGGTCGGCAAAAACGCCGGCGGCAACGCCGGCCCGCACGCCGTGCGCCAAGTCCAGCGCAGCGCCGAAGGCGGCAACGGCACGGTGAACTTCAGCTACGACAACAACGGCAACCTCACCGCCGTCACCGACCCGAGCCTGCCGTTCGGCGCGCTCTACGACCACCGCAATCTGCCCACCTACATCCAGCGCGGCGCGGCCACCAGCCGCCTGTTCTACGGCGCCGACGACCAGCGCGCGCGCCAGACCGGCAGCGACGGCACGCACATCTACCTGCCGGGCTTCGAAGACGTGATCGCCGCCGGCGGCACCGCCCCGGTGGAAAGCCGCGCCTACCTCGGCGACTACGCCGTCGTCAGTCGCAGCGCCAACCCCGACACGCTCGACTACCTGCTCACCGACCGCCTCGGCAGCGTCGACGCCATCGCCAGCCCCGCCGGCGTCCTCACCGAAAAACGCGCCTACGACGCCTTCGGCGCCCCGAGAAACGGCACCACCTGGGCCAACCTCTCGCCCAAACGCCTGCAAAGCCTCGCCACCACCCAGAAGGGCTACACCGCCCACGAACACCTCAACAGCGTCGAACTGATCCACATGAACGGCCGTGCGTACGACTACAAGGTCGGGCGCTTCCTCTCGGTCGACCCGCTGATCACGTTCCCGCTCAACAGCCAATCGCTGAACCCGTACAGCTACGTGATGAACAACCCGTTGAGCTGGACCGATCCAAGTGGATTCTCCCCGTGCGGCATCATGGTCTGTCCGATCCTGCCGAAGCGTAGGTTCTGGATAGACGAAATCCGCGAGAAATACGCTTTCTCGATCCGACCAAACGGCGGTGGCAGCATGACGGGTGCTGGCACGGGTGTCGCAACACGCACCACCGCAACGGTCGAAATTTTGGCGCTATCGAATGGGGCGAGCGATCAAGGCATGCTTGGCGCAGTACGCGACGATAATGCAAAAAAAGGAACAAGTGAACTTGGGGCTGCACCTTCCAGGTCGGTCGGCGTTATCGCAGGCGAGGCCTCTGGTGCTACATCCGCTGGTGTGCCTAAGGCAATGGGTTCAAGTCTCGCGGAACAAGGTTTTGATGATGTTCGAGGGGATAGCATCCTAACCAGTCGCGCAATAAGGCGAAGAATGAATGTCTCAGAGTCATTTGGCGTAAGGAAAATGAGTATCGCGCTTACATTATCAGTTGACGACTCAATCGACAGTGCGGCTGCCAAAGATTGGGTTCGGGTTGCAAACTCTGGCTGGAATTTCACGATCAACGGAGATGACGGGATCACGCGTGTTTTCGAACTCGACCTGACGATCGCTAAGCGGCGTGGAAATTTACGCTTGCATCCTTGCACAGCAGTGCGTTGCCCTACCAACAGAGGCGCTGCTCAAGTTGGGGGTCCAGCCATTTACTATCATTCGGGCGGGCGTGTTGATACTCCTGTTCATGAAATGGGTCACGTCTTCGGGTTTGAATTTAATCGAGCAAACGGCATGGGGAGTATAATGAGTGGTGATCGTGAACGATCTGTAATTCAGTCTGACTTCGATTTGCTCTGGGACGCTTACAGCAAATGAAATTTATTTTCGCGAAATTGTTCATGGCAGTGCTATTGGCAATATCCTTGGTTGCTTGCGCCGGACTAAGGTCGAGAGAGCCGGAAGACGGGCGATTGCTGCTTGATGAGGCAATATCTTCGCTACAAGGAGTTGGTGCTTGCAAGGCGAGTGAGTTCTCAACAGAGAGTGAGGATATTAAATCCGCCATCATCCGGCGGGAGTTTGTTGTCGTAGAGTTCATTTTTTCTGAGCGAGACGGCGAACTGGTTTATGAATTTATAATGAGGCGCTCTGTCGGTGCCGATTTGCTTGTTGCAGAGATAGTTGTGGAAAACGGCAATTGTTACGAGTATACCTTTGGCAAGATTGTGGACTGATGAATGAGCCAGCCAGCTCATTCGCGCTACCTACAGCGATCCGCGCGTGGAAAACGCCGAGCGCGGCACCCTGTCCTCGAGCGGCGTCGCCGCGCCCTGCCGCTGCACCTCACAGGTATCGAACATGCTCGGCCACAGTGAGGCTTTTATGATGCGTCACACCAGTTGTGTTTTGATTTTTTCAATATATTTTCTGGCCTCGGTGAAAGTTTTTGCTACAACGCTCGACTTGCCGGGGGCCTACTTTAGGCCCGGACATCCAATCAAGGGGGAGTCAATATATGACGCACTGGATCCAGAGCGCTCCGAACAATCTTTACGCAATCTAAAAACTAGCGCGGATCGTCTCATAAAATATTCGGCGAATTATTTTGAAGTCGCTGGCCACGCTGATGCGGCTGAGTGCGAGCCTGCCGAGTGCCGGTATCTCTCCGCGCGCAGAGCGCAAGTCGTTTTCCGTCATTTGTTGAGACTCGGTGTCGATCCGATGCGTCTTGATAGTATGTCCGGCTGGGGGACAACTGCCCCTATAGTGGGGTCAGGATCAAAAGACATATGGCGCAATCGTCGGGTCGATATCAACGTTAGCAACTAAGCTTCTGCTGAGCTTTAAATCGGCCAGTCAACGGGGCGCGCGATAAATCGGCGTGACCACAGCGCCTGCATTTCGGTTTGCCGAAATCCTGACAATTGCAGATTAACCAATGAGGTGGGTAGCTCATAGTCAGGACGGAGCGATCTTCTCGGAGGCGATGCGCGTAAATCTTAAACATGAAGCGTCCGACATGAGCAACATCAGGGTCGCTTTCCACAATGATGCTCACACTATATGCATGACCGATCGATATGCTTATCTGCTTTTTTTTTTTGATGTCGCTTGTCGCTGGTCAAATTTTGGCCGGGGCGTCATCGCCGCCGTCAGGCGACACAAGGAATTGGAGAATTTATGGCGTCGGGGTTATAACAACAGCAGCATCCGCTGTTCCAAATTCCTCTCGCCGGCAAGGCGTGATTCGATTGCATGAAAGCTTCTTTCAAAACTATCTTTGGTCAATGGACAAATCCATGCGCGCAATTCTTTGGTTCTTTCTTGCAAGTCTTCTCTCGCAGCAGTGTGGCGCCACGACTTGGGAGCAACTGACGATCGAAGACGTCTACAAGCAAGCGGAATCGGTCGCCTTGGTCAGGATCGAGTCGGGCTCTATGATCAAGAGCTCAGGTCATGCTTGCGGTGCCAAATATAAAGCAGACGTGATCGAGCAGTTCAAGGGCAGGGAGAAGCGGGCGCTGGTTTTTTACGATTTTGGCGGAATGGAGCTTGGCGGGAAATATCTCCTCTTCCTCGCGAAGGAGCCGTCTCCGTTTCTTGGCGTTGCCACGACGAACTCATACCACTTGAATTGGCAAGAAGAATTTGCACAGAATTGTAGCAGGAGGCGTAGAGGACTTCAGCCTTTACACGCCTATGGGCAGATAAAAGTGGATTTCTCTCTCGAGACCGGTGGCGACGCCCTCGAAGTTCCCGAAATGCTGTTTTTTTTCCCGAGCGCGATCGAGAGGTACAGCGGCGGAATGTCCAGAACCCAGGAGCTGTATGACACCGTGTGGATTAAGCTGGATGCCGCCGTCGCTTACCTAGAATCGATCAGCGCCACTGCGGCGCGACAGGATGAAGAGCACCGAAATGAGCGATCGCGGCTGCATTCCAGATCAGAAGAATGAGTGCGGCATCGTTGTTTTGTGCGTTGCGTCGTGCTGCTTTTCGCGGCTCGCCTAAATCCCAGTGGCGCGACATCGCTGGACGCAGACGACTGACCTGCCGATGTTGGCGTTGACTCGGCTGGCGACACTTGAAACCTCCGCCTGCGTCACGCTTTGGCCTTTTGACCCATGGCAGCAGGGCGGTTTGCACGTAAGGTGGGCGTCTTCCTGATCTCCGGAGCCGTTCATGACGCTGCGTCTGCTCGTTCTGTCCCTTGTTGCCGCGCTCGCCGCCTGTAGTGGCTCACAGGACCCCGGCGCCGCCGCGCGCGGTGCGGCGCCGGCCGCCGCGCACGCGCCTGCTGCGACGCCCGTGGACGGGCAGGCACCCGCCGCGACCACTGCCCGGCAGCTGGACGCGCTGTACGAGGAGTACTGGCAAGCATCGCTCGAGCTCAACCCCCTGCAAGCGACGTTCGTCGGCGATCCGCGCTACAACGATCGCATGCCGGATTTCCTCTCGGCGCAGTTCCGCAAGCAGGCGCACGCGTTCGATCAGGACTGGCTCGATCGTGTGAGCGCCATCGATCCGGCCACGCTCGACGGGCAGGCGCGGATTTCCTACGACATGTTCGTGCGCGATCTCAAGACCGAGATCGAAGCCGAGCGCTTTCCGACCTGGATGCTGCCGATCGACCAGTTCCGCAATATCGCGGGGTTTGCCGCGCAGCTCGGCTCGGGCACCGGCGCGCAGCCGTTCAAGACGGTGCAGGACTACGACAACTGGCTCAAGCGCGCGGCTGCGTTGCCGGGCATTTTAGACACGGCCATCGCCAACATGCGCGAGGGCGTCGTCGCCGGCGTGGTGCAGCCGACGGCATTGATGCAGAAGGTGCTGCCGCAGCTCGACGCGCTGATCAAGGACACGCCGGAAGACACGCTGTTCTGGAATCCGATCGCGTCACTGCCGGAGGATGTTTCGGAGGCGGACACGGCGCGCCTCACGCAGGCCTACCGCACGCTGATCACGGAGCAACTGATGCCGGCCTACCGGCGCCTGCGCAGTTTCATCGCCGAGGAATACCTGCCGGCCACGCGCTCCAGCGTGGCGCTGTCCGCGTTGCCGGACGGCGAGGCCTGGTATGCGTTCAATGTGCGCAACCAGACCACCACGGATCTGACGCCGGCGCAGATCCACCAGATCGGCCTCGACGAGGTGGCGCGTATCCACGGCGAGATGGAACGGGTGATGCGCGAAGTGGGTTTCGAGGGCAGCCTGCGTGCGTTCTTCGAACACGTCACCACCGATCCATCGTTCAAGTTCGAGAGCGAGGCGGCGTTGCTGGAGGCGTACAACGGGCTGCGCGCGCGGGTGGAGGCCGGCGTGCCGGCGCTGTTTTCGCTCACGCCGAAGGCGGCGTTCGAGATCCGTCCGGTGGAGGCGTTCCGCGCCGCGAGTGCGGCCGGCGGTTCGTACATGTCGCCGAGCGAGGACGGCTCGCGTCCGGGCATTTTCTACGTCAACACGCACGATCTGCCGAGCCGCAAGACCTGGGACATGGAATCGCTGTTCCTGCACGAGGCGATTCCGGGCCACCATTTCCAGATCGCGTTGCAGCAGGAGCTGACCGCGCTGCCGAAGTTCCGCCGCTTCGGCGGCGAGACGGCGTTTGCCGAAGGCTGGGGGCTGTACGCCGAGTCGCTTGGCAAGGAGCTGGGCGTCTACACCGATCCGTACCAGTATTTCGGTCGGCTGCAGGCCGAGCTGTGGCGCGCGATCCGGCTGGTGGTGGACACGGGGCTGCACAGCCGCGGCTGGACGCGCGAGCAGGTCATCGACTACATGAAGGCCAACTCCGCCACCAGCGACACCGAGGCGGTGGCCGAAGCGGAGCGGTACATCGCGATGCCGGGGCAGGCGCTGGCGTACAAGATCGGCGAGCTGAAGATTCGGCAGCTGCGCGAGCGCGCCGAGACGGCGCTCGGCGCTCGGTTCGACATCCGGGCCTTCCACGCCGAGGTGCTGCGCGACGGCGCGGTGCCGCTCGATGTGCTGGAAGCGAAGATCGAGCGCTGGCTTGCGGCGCAGCCTGCCGGCTGAGTGCCGCGCGGCGGGGGTGGCGGTTCGACGGGAAAATTGATATACGATTCAGTTCGTACGTCGATTGCCGTCAATCTTGCCTCGGAGGTCCGGATGGCCCGCGCGCCCGTGTTGTTGTGTTGCATCGTCGCCGCCGGCCTGCTGCGGGCCAGCGCGGCGCTCGCCCACGAAGTGCCGGGGCACGTGCCGCCAGCGGAGGCGACGACGCCGTTCTGGATCGGTCCGGCGGCGTCCGGCGCGTGGTTCGATCCGGCGCGTTCGGGCGAGGGCTGGATGATCGAAATGCAGCCCGACGGCAGTGCCGTGGCCGTTTGGTTCACCTATGCGCCCGCCGGCGAAGACGCCGGGCAGCGCTGGATCCTGGGGCAGGGCGGCGTGGTGGACCGCGACCGCATCGTGTTCGAGACCGCGTATGTCATGTCCGGCGGACGCTTCGGACCGCAGTTCGATCCGGACGACGTGGTCGTCGCGCCGTGGGGGCGGCTCGAATTCGTGTTTGCCGATTGCGAACACGGCGAGCTCGCCTACGACGGCCCGCCGGCGTACGGCAGCGGCACGCGCAGTTTCACGCGTTCGGCCGCGCTGCACGAAACCGGCTGCACGCTCGCGCGCGCCACCACCGAACGCGGCGCGCGTGCGCAGGCATCGCTGCAGACCGTGGCCGGCACCTGGTTCGATCCCGCGCACAACGGCGAGGGCGTGATCCTGCAGCCACTGACCGACACGCTGGTCGCCATCACCTGGTTTTCCTACACCGCCGACGGCGCGCCGGCGTGGTTCACCGGCATCGGCACGCTGCACGACGGCGTGCTCGTGGCCGAGGCGATGACACGTCCGCAGGGCGCGCGGTTCGGTGCGGACTTCGATCCGGACGACGTGCAGGCCGCGCCGTGGGGGCGAGTGACACTCGCTTTCGAAGGTTGCGGCGCGGCCACGCTCAGCTACGCCAGCACCGATGCCGCCTTCGGCAGCGGCACGCTGCAGCTGCAGCGCGTGACCACGCCCGCCGGCGGCGTGTGTCTGGACGCGTTCCCGGCGGCGCGCACGTCCGGCAGCTGGTCGGCCGGTCCGTCGATGCCGCGGCCGGCGTCGGAGATCGCCACCGCGGTCGACGGCAGCGCGATGTACATCGCCGGCAACTATCCGGTCGGGCGCACGTTCCAGCGTTTCGATGCCGCCAGCGGCGCGTGGAGCGTGCTGCCGGATCTGCCGGGCGGGCGCGATCACGCGATGGCGTTTGCGTTCGACGGCGGCGTGTTCGTGGTCGGCGGGTACCGTGGCGGGCCCGACGCGACCTCGCCCGCATGGCGCTACGACATCGCCGCGCGCACGTTCGAGCCGCTGGACGGCATGCCCGCCATCGTCGCGAGCGGCGCGGCGTGGCTCAACGGCCATGTCTACCTCGGGCATGAAAACGGCGACCTGGTGCAGTTCGATCCGCGCACGTACGCGCACCGCGTCATCCGCCGTCACGACACCACGTATCGCGACCATTCGCAGCTGATCGCCTATCTCGGCGAGCTGTGGATGATCGGCGGACGCGTGCGCGCGGGCGCGCACCGCAGCGTGGCCATCTACGATCCGGCCAGCGACACCTGGCGCGCGGGCCCGCCGATGAGCGAGGCGCGTTCCGGCTTTGCTGCGGCGGTGGTCGATCACCAGATCGTCGTTGCCGGCGGCGAGCAGATCGCCCCGGACCTGGTGCTGATCGAGAGCATGGAGATGATCGCTGCAGGCGCCGACGCGTGGGAGCGCGGGCCGGACATGCCGATCGGCGTGCACGGTGTCGGCGGCGCGGTGCATGCGGGGCGCTTCCATGCGCTTGGCGGGTCGGTGCAGGCAGGGTTCGCGTCGAATCCGGGCGTGGTGCAGATCTACACGCCGCGTTGATCGGGCGTGGCCTATGCGCCGCGGCCGTCGGCCGCCTGCGCCGTCAGCGTGCCGGGTCCGCCTCGCCGGCAAGCGCGTCGAACAGCCACACGCGCGCGGCCTGCCAGTGGCGCTTGATCGTCGCCGGCGACAGGGACAGCGCGCGTGCCGTGTCCTCGATGCTCAGGCCGCCGAAGTAGCGCAGTTCCACGATGCGTCCCTTCACCGGGTCGATGCGGTCCAGTCGTTGCAACGCGGCGTCCAGGCCGAGCAGGTCGATGCCGTCGCCATCGTCGCCCACCTCCACGCGCGACAGCGTCACGCGCGCGCCGCCGTCGCGCTTGGCCGCGGCGCGACGACGCGCGTGGTCGATGAGGATCTCGCGCATCAGGCGCGCGGCGACCGACAGCAGATGGCCGCGATCGTCGCCCGGAATCGATGCGCTTCCGGCGAGCCGCAGCCAGGCTTCGTTGACCAGGGCCGTGGGCTGCAGTGTGTGGTCGCGGCGTTCGCGCCGGAACGCCTGCTGCGCGAGCCGCCGCAGTTCGGGATACAGCGCCGCCGCGAGGCGATCGCGCGCGCGGTCGTCGCCGCCGCGCCAGGCGGCGAGCAGCGTCGTGATCGGGGCATCGTCGGGCGTGTGCATGCGCCGAAGTGTAGGGCGTTCACCGTCCGCTCTGCAGCCGCGCCGGACCGGCGCGCAACCGTCGGCGCTACACTGCGGGGCCGGGGCGGGCGGCGGAGGCGCGGTGGAGCTGTCGGACGAGATCGAGGCGATGCGTCTGTTCGATGCGGCGCTGCAGCGCGCGCCGCATGCGCGTGCCGCGTGGCTTGCGACGCAACCGATGTCGACCACCGTCGCGGCACGCGTTCGGGCCCTGCTCGACGGCGTCGACGAGGCCAGCGACTTTCTCGAGACCCCCGCCGCCATGCCCGCGTTCGCGGCGTTGCCGCAGCCCGGCGACCGCCTCGGCGCGTGGCGCATCGAGCGCGAACTCGACGCCGGCGGCATGGGTGTGGTGTATCTGGCGCAGCGCGCCGACGGCGCCTACGAGCAGCGCGCCGCGATCAAGCTCGTGCGCACCGCGCTCGATGCCGCGGGCCATGCCGACCTCGTTGTCCGATTCGAGAACGAACGCCGGCTGCTGGCGCGGCTGGACCATCCGAACGTGGCGCGCGTGCTCGACGGCGGCAGCAGCGCCAGCGGCGTGCCGTACCTGGTGATGGAATACGTCGACGGCGTTTCGCTCACGCGCTGGTGCGAGCTGCACGGCCTCGACGTACCGGCGCGCGTGGCGCTGTTCTGCAAGGTGTGCGACGGGGTCGAGGCCGCGCACCGGCATCTCATCGTGCACCGCGACCTGAAACCGCAGAACATCCTGGTCGATGCCGACGGCGAGCCGCGGCTGCTCGATTTCGGCATCGCGCGGCGCCTGGAACGCGAGAGCGACGCCGACGCCACGCGCACCGGCACGCGCGCGATGACACCGGCCTACGCAAGCCCCGAACAGGTGCGCGGCGAACCGCTGACCACGGCGTCGGACGTGTATTCGCTCGGCGTGGTGCTGTTCGAGCTGCTGGCCGGTGCCCGGCCGTACTCGCTCGACGGGCTCAGCGCGGCGCAGAGCGAACGGGTTATCTGCGAAACCGATCCGCCCACGCTGCGGCGCGCGATCGCCGGCGCCCCGCTGTCGGACAGCGAGCGACGCGCGCGCATGCTGCGCATCGGCGGCGATCTCGAACGCATCCTCGCACGTGCCCTGCACAAGGATCCGGCGCGGCGCTACGGATCGGCGCAGGCGTTGGGCGACGATCTGCGGCGGCAGCATGCCGGCCTGCCGGTGCTCGCGCATCCGGATTCGGCCGGTTATCGCATCGGCAAGTTCGTGCGCCGGCATCGGGTGGGCAGCGCCGCGGCCGTGCTGGCATTGCTCGCGATCCTCGCGGCGGCCGGCATCGCGCTGCTGCAGGCGCAACAGGCGCGGCGCGCGGCGCGCGACACCGCGCAGGTCAATGCGTTCCTGGTCGATGTGCTCGATCTCTCCAATCCCTACGTGTCCGACGGCGAGATCACCCTGGCCGCGGCGCTGGACGAGGCCGCCGCGCAGGTCGACGCGCGTTTCGGCAGCCGCCCCGATCTGGCGGCGGACATCCGCCATGCCCTGGGCCGGAGCATGCTCGGGCGTTACCGACTGGACGCGGCGCAGGCGCAACTGGAGCGTTCGCTCGCCGACAGCGAGCAGGCGCACGGCCCCGACGCACCGGCCAGCGCGCGCGCCGTCGCCACGCTGGCCTCGCTGCGCAAGGAGCGGGGCGATTTCGCGCGCGCCGAGGCCGGCTATGCCGACGCGCTGGCGCGGCTCGAGCGCGGCGGCCACACGCGCGATCCGCTGTTTGCGACGGTGCTCAACGACGCCGGTGTGATGCATCTGCTGCAGGAGCAGTTCGCGCCGGCGCGCGGGTACTTCGAGCGTGCGCTCGCCGCCGGCGATGCTGCCGATCCGCCGCCGTCGGCCGAAGAGCGCGCACAGACGCTCGGCAACCTCGCGCACGCGCTGCGCGGCCTGGGCGAGCTCGATCGCGCCGAGGCGATCTACGCGCAGGTGCAGGCGAGCTTCGAGGCCTTGTATCCCGAGGGCGGACCGTACCTGGCCATCGTGCTCAACAATCGTGCGCGGCTCGCGAACCAGCGCGGCCGGCCCGAACAGGCGCTGTCGCTGCAGCAGCAGGCGGTGGCGATGCATCGCAGCGCATTTTCCGGCGACCATGCGATGGTGCTGACGCCGATGACCAACCTCGCGCGCCAGGCGCGCGATCTGGACCGGCTCGATCTTGCCTCCGAGTGGGGCGAAACCGCCGTGGCGATGGCCGACCGCATGTACGCCGACGCGCCCCACGCCTACCACGTGAACGCCCTGGCCGCGCTGTCCGACACGCGCCTCGCGCAGGGGCGCGTCGGCGAATCCGCGCAGCTGCTGCAGCGTGCGATCGCGGTGCTGGACCGGGTCGAATCGCCGCCGCAGTCCACGGCCGATTTCGTCGCCCGTGTGCGCAGCGCGCTGTGCGTGCATCCGGAGGCGGTGCCGGTCGCGCCGTGCGCGTTGCCGTAGGTCCGCGGTCGGTCGCGGCGCCGGCCCGCGCTCAGCGGACTCCGTTCGGCGACTGCATGCCGGCCGCCATCTGCTGCGCCTGCTGCCACGCCTCGATGCCGCCGCGGTACCACATCACCTGGCTGAAGCCCATGTTGATCGCGCGCAGAGCCGCGTTGTACGACATCCAGCACTGCGTGTTGAGGCAATAGAACACCAGCGGTTTCGCCTTGTTGCCCTGTGTGACCTGCTGCAGGTACTGGCCGAATTCGCGCTGGGTCTGGTCGTCGAACGTGCCGGCCTGCGATGCGGGCGTGGCCATCTGCGCGCCGGGCAGCATGTCGCCCGGGCCGAGCACATGGAACACCAGCGGGCCGTGCTGCGGCCCCTGCGCGAGCATCGGAATCAGGCGGTCCGTGGTGATGACCTGGCCGCCGGGGATGCTGGTGGGCGTCGGCCCGTGCATCTGCGGCTGCAGCGTCTGCTGCGGCGGCACGCCGAAGTCCTGTTGCTCCTGCTGTACCAGCATCTGCAGCGCGCTGGCGCTGGCGCCGGCCGCGGGCGGCGCGTTGCCGTAGCCCGGCACGCCGGTCGCGGCCGGCGGTGGGCTCTGCGGCGCGGACGGCTGTGGGTACTGCGGCGGCTGCGTCGTCGGTGCGCCGAAGTCCTGCTGTGCCAGCGCGGCGGTGGACGCGGCGAGCGCCAGCAGGGCAGCGAACGTGCGGAGGGCGGGCGAGCTGACGACCGCACGGGGGATGCAGGGATTGCGATGGGACGGCATCGGACACTCCAGGGAAGACGGGGCGGCATGGTCCGATGCGCACAAGACCGGAAAACCGGCTCAGCGACATCCTGCGCCCGTCGGTGCGTGCATCCGCATCCGCGCACGTGAGCCACTCCGCCGCCGTTGCGCGCATGCACGGGCACAGACCGCGCCCAGCGCCCATCGAGCGGAGCCTTCCATGCCACGTCATGCCGTCCTCTTCCTCTGCGGCCTTTCGCTGTCGATCGCGCTGCTCTCCTGCGGCAGCGACGATCCCGCGCTGCCGCGCGCCGCCGCCGGCACGCCGCACGGCAAGGGCGTGTTCGTCGACCCGCGCGCGCCCGCGCCGCCAGCGCCCGCGCAGGCGGCGCTCGTGACCGTGCAGATCCCCGACGCCACCGGTTTCGCGCAACCGATGACCGCGATGACGCTCGACATCCCCGCCGGCTGGACCGCCGACGGCGGTGTGCGCTGGGAGCGCAACGTCGAATGCGTCGGCAACATGCACGGCTACGTCTGGAACGCCACGTCGCGCGACGGCCGCCACGCCGTTGCGCTGCTGCCGAAACTGAGCTGGCAGGTGGCCCGCGTCGGCATCGTCGAGATGAACCCGTGTCCGGCTGCGCCGATGGAATCGGCACGTGCCTATCTCGAGGCCGTGGTGCAGCAGGCGCGTCCCGGCGCCCGGGTGCTGTCCTATCGCGATCGTCCCGACATGGTGGCCGAGCGTGCCCAGGCCCTGCCGCCGGCGCGCGACGGCGTCCGCGGCTGGTACGACGCGGGCGAGCTGCTGATCGGCTATCCGCTGCAGGGCGTGGAAATGCGCGAAAGCCTCGTCACCGCCGTGTTCTTCTCCGAACTGCGCGATCCGATGATCGGCGTGTCGCTCACCGGCAGCGCGGAAACCCCGCTCGCGCTGCGCGCGCCCGACGGCGAACTCGACTTCGCCCTGCTCGAACGCATCCGTCTCTCCGCGCGCACCGATCGCGGCTGGGGACAGCAGATGCTCGCCGCCAGCCAGCGTGCGATGCAGGCGCACAACCTGCGCCAGCAGACGGCCATCCGCACCTGGCACCAGGCGCGCATGAGCGAGATCAGCATGAACGGCATCCTCGAGCGCGGCCGCATCCGCATGGACACGATCAAGTCGGTCTCGGCGATCCACGCTGCCGGCGTCGCCAGCACCGCCGCCACCGACGCCCGCATCCACGCCGGCCGCATCGACACGATCCAGGAAGTGCAACCCTGGCGCGACCCGTCCACCGGCAGCCAGGTCGACCTGTCGATCCATTACCGGCACGCCTGGCAACTCGACGACGGCCGCCAGTTCCTCACCAACGATCCGGACTTCGATCCGTCGCGCGATCTGGGCATCAGCGGACACGCGCTGGAGCCCGTGCGCTGAGTCACCCTGTCGATGGCGGCCGCCAAACCGTCGTGCAGGTCCGGGACCAGGTCGGCGCGCAACGCGGCCAGCGCCCTGCGTCGTCATCGCGGTCGTCGCCACCATGACGAACGCCGCGCGTGGAAGGAACCGCAGCGCCGCCGCGCACGTCCGCGCAACGCCGGCATTTTCCTGCGAAAATGCCGCATGGACGATTTCTCGACACTCGACCTGCCGCCTGCGCTGCGGCAGGCCATCGACGCGCTCGGCTTCACGCAGCCCACGCCGGTGCAGGCCGCGAGCCTGCCGCACGTCCTCGCCGGCCGCGATGTCATCGCGCAGGCGCCCACCGGCAGCGGCAAGACGCTGGCCTTCGGCCTCGGCCTGCTGGCGCGCGTCGATCCCGCGCTGATCCGCGCGCAGGCGCTCGTGCTGTGTCCCACGCGCGAGCTCGCCGATCAGGTCGGCAAGCAGATCCGCCGCCTCGCGTTCGGCATCCCCAACCTCAAACTCTCGATCCTGTGCGGCGGCGTCTCGCTGCGCCCGCAGCTGGCCTCGCTCGAAGCGCACGATCCCCACGTGGTGGTCGGCACGCCGGGGCGCATCCAGGAACTCACGCGCAAGGGCGTGCTGCACCTGGGCGGGGTGAAGACACTAGTGCTCGACGAAGCCGACCGCATGCTCGACATGGGCTTCGAGGAGGCCATCCGCGAGATCGCGAAGAAAACCGCCGGCGACCGCCAGACCCTGCTGTTCTCCGCCACCTTCCCCGATGCGATCCGCGCCATCGCGCGCGGCGTGATGCGCAACCCGGAAGAGGTCACCGTCGCCGGCGAAATCGAGCAGGCACCGGTCGAGGAAACCTTCGTCGAGGCAGAACTCGCGCGCAAACCCGCCGTGCTTGCGGCGCTGCTGCTGGAGGCGAAACCCGAGTCGTGCGTCGTGTTCTGCAACACGCGGCGCGACGTGGACGACGTCGCCGCCACGCTCGTCGGACTCGGGTTCGATGCGCT
The DNA here is from genome assembly GCF_014202825.1 of Chiayiivirga flava. GTDB lineage: Bacteria > Pseudomonadota > Gammaproteobacteria > Xanthomonadales > Xanthomonadaceae > Chiayiivirga > Chiayiivirga flava. Next base: position 225,476 of record NZ_JACHHP010000006.1, read on the forward strand.
GCCGCTGCACGGGGACATGGAACAGCGCGACCGCGACGAAGTGCTGGTGCGCTTCGCCAACCGCAGCTGCAACGTGCTGGTGGCAAGCGACGTGGCCGCGCGCGGCCTCGATGTGCAGGATCTGGCCGCGGTGGTGAACTACGAGCTGCCGACCGACGCGGACGTGTACGTGCACCGCATCGGACGCACCGGCCGCGCCGGCAAGGGCGGCGCGGCGTACAGCCTGGTCACGCCGCGCGAGATGCCGCGCGCGCTTGCGATGGAAAGCCAGCGTGGCGCGCTGCTGCGCTGGCGCCGCGTGCAGCCGCTGTCGGCCAGCCCGAAACAGCCGCCGCAGTCGGGCATGATCAGCCTGCGCATCGACGCCGGCCGCAGCGACAAGCTGCGCCCGGGCGACATCGTCGGCGCGCTCACCGGCGCGGCCGGCATGCCGGTGGAGGTGATCGGCAAGATCGACGTGTTCCCGACGCGCAGCTACGTCGCGATCCGGCGCAAATCCGCCGACCAGGCGCTGGCAAAACTGCGTGAGGGCGGCATCAAGGGCCGCAAGTTCCGCGTGCGGCGCATGTGAGCGACACGCCTGCCATTGCCGCGACGCGCGTCTGGCTCGAACGCGCGGTGATCGGCCTCAACCTGTGCCCGTTCGCGCGTGCACCGTACGTGCAGCGGCGCGTGCGCTTCGTCGAAAGCCCCGCCACCGACGTGCGCGCGCTGCACGACGATCTGCGCGCCGAACTCGAACGCCTGCGCGACACCCCGGCCGAGACCGTCGAAACCACGTTGCTGATCCACCCGCACGTGCTGCAGTCGTTTCTGGACTACAACGACTTTCTCGATCTCGCCGATGCGCTGGTCGAAGACCTCGGCCTGGACGGCGAACTGCAGGTCGCGAGCTTCCACCCGGACTACCGTTTCGCCGACGCGGAACCGGACGCGATCGAGAACCACACCAACCGCGCGCCGTACCCGATCCTGCATCTGCTGCGCGAGGCGAGCATCGCACGCGTGGTCGATGCCATCGACGATCCGGACGCCATCTACGAACGCAACATCGCCACCCTGCGCCGCCTCGGCCGCGAGGGATGGAACGCCCTCTGGAACGACGATGCACGCTGAAGACGACCGGCTCCACGACGACGCGCCCGGGCGCCACGACGACGCTGCCGCGCGCACGCAGCGCATCAACAAGCACATCGCCGAAAGCGGCTACTGCTCGCGCCGCGAAGCCGACCGCCTGATCGCCGAGAAACGCGTGACCATCAACGGTCGCGCCGCCGGCGTCGGCAGCGTGGTGGGCGAGGGCGACGATGTGCGCATCGACGGCCAGACCCTGCGCAAGCGCGAAACGCGCGCGGGGCGAAAGCACGTCTACATCGCGCTGAACAAGCCGGTCGGCATCGTCTGCACCACCGACACCGGCGAGAAGGGCAACATCGTCGACTTCGTCGGCCACGAACAGCGCATCTTCCCGATCGGCCGCCTGGACAAGGACTCCGAAGGCCTGATCCTGCTCACCAGCAACGGCGACATCGTCAACGACATCCTGCGCGCGGAGAACCGCCACGAGAAGGAATATCTGGTGGCCGTGAACAGGGCGGTGACCGACGAATTCCTGCGCGGCATGGCGCGCGGCGTGCGCGTCCACGGCCAGATGACGCTGCCGTGCCGCACCGGCCGCCTCGCGAAATTCGGCTTCCGCATCGTGCTCACGCAAGGGCTGAACCGGCAGATCCGCCTGATGGCGGCGGCCTTCGACTACCGTGTGACCCAGTTGCGGCGCGTGCGCATCGACAACATCAAGCTCGGCGCGCTCAAGCCGGGCCAGTGGCGCAACCTCACCGACCAGGAACTGCGCGGCCTGCTGCCCCAACGCACGCAGTGGTGATCGCTGGCTGTTCTTCTTCCGCGAGAGAAGGAAGCAGGCACTGTCGATCAGCATCGAGCAGCAAACGTGAAAGGTGTGAAAATCCTTCTCCCCTCGGGAGAAGGTGCCCGAAGGGCGGATGAGGGCGAGTCGTCGCATCGGGCCGACGCCCGTCCACCGCAGCGATTGCGCTTTCGCCGTTTCGAAAATTTCTTCCGCTTGGAGTTGCCGCCCTCATCCGGCCCTGCCGGGCCACCTTCTCCCGACGGAGAAGGAATCAGGCACTGTCGATCATCGTCGAGCGACAAACATGAAGGCGTGACAATCCGTCTCCCGACGGGAGAAGGAAGCAGGCGCGCTCTCGATCATCATCGGGCAGGCATCTCAGCCGCGATCCAGGCGCTCGATCAGCCCAAGCGCGGCCGCCGGGTTGCGTTCCTTCGCCGCGCTGATGAAAAAGACGAACACGTCGCGCGCGACCGTCGGCGCCTCGTCGTGCGGAACGATCCGCGGCAGGTCACCCGGCACGCCGCCCGCGGCCCACGTGCGGGCGCGTGAGGCCCAGGCATCGAGTTCATCGCCCGGATAGCCGGTCACCACGTCGCTGCGCGAACGCATCAGGCGCGCGTAGCGGAAGTCCCCGCCCGGATCGGCGAACGACGGATACGTCGGCGAGTCGGTGAATACCGTCGGCACATCGTGCGCCCGGGTCAGGGCGAGATACTGCTCGCACAGGAAACTGTCGTGCCGCACTTCGAGCACGTGCCGCAGCGCGCGCCCGTTCAACATGCGCGGCAGCAGATCGAGAAAACCCGCAAGATCGTCCGGATCGAAGCGCTTGCCGGGCGCGAACTGCCACAGGATCGGCCCGAGTCGATCGTCCAGTTCCGCGATGCCGCCGTGCACGAATCGCTCGACGCCCTCGCGTCCGCGCGCAAGCTCGCGCGCCTGCACGAGGAACCGCGGGGCCTTGAGCGAGAACACGAACCCGGGCGGCGTCTCGTCGCGCCAGCGCGCGTACGTGGCCGGCGTCTGCGCGCCGTAGAACGTGCCGTTGATCTCGATGGCGGTCAGCCGGCGGCTGGCGTATTCGAGCTCGCGCTTCTGCACGAGCCCGGAGGGATAGAACGGGCCGCGCCACGGCGCGAACGCCCAGCCGCCGATGCCGACGCGGATGCGTGGATGCGCAGGCGCGGTCGGAAACGGAAGGGGCGGCGCGGACGGGCTGCGGCGCGCTGGCATGGGGCCTCGACATCGACGCCGCGCGCATGCGCCGGCGGGGCGGCCAGCTTAGCGCGAAGATGCCGTGTCACGGCATCGACGCGCGCAATGCGCTCGCCGCACCGCCCGGCCGACCCTGCGATCGACGATGGCACAATGCGCACCTGGCCCGACACGCGCACACCGCGATGATTCCACCGAAGAAGCCGGACAACGAAATCGCGCGCCTCGCCGCGCTGCACAGTTACGACATTCTCGACACGCTGCCGGAGCAGTCCTACGACGATCTGCTCCGCATCGCCGCCGGCATCTGCCGCACGCCGATGGGCGCGGTGACGCTGGTCGACGACTCGCGCCAATGGTTCAAGGCGCGCCTGGGCGTCGCGGTGGAGGAAACCCCGCGCGATGTCGCGTTCTGCGGCCATGCGATCCTCGTTCCGGACGAGGTGATGGTGGTGCCGGACGCGCGCAGCGATGCGCGCTTCCACGACAACCCGCTGGTCAGCGGCGATCCGCGGATCCGCTTCTACGCCGGTGCCCCGGTGATCGCTGGCGGCGAGGCCGTCGGGACGATGTGCGTGTTCGACGACGTGCCGCACGAACTGTCGCAGGCCGAGCGGGAAGCGCTGCAGAGTCTCGCGCGCCAGGTCTCGGTGCTGCTCGATGCGCGCCGCCACGCGCGCATCCTCGGCCACCACCTGCGCGAGCGCGACTGGTACGAACAGCAGCTGCTGCAGTACCAGGCGCAACTCGAAGCGCACAACGCCGATCTCGCCGAACTCAGCCGCACCGATGCGCTGACCGGCCTGCCGAACCGGCGCGCGTTCGATGCAGCGCTGCAGGCCGCGACCGGACGCACGGGCGATGCGGGTGGCCTTGCCGTCGCGCTGATCGACATCGATCACTTCAAGACCATCAACGACCTGCACGGGCATCCGGTCGGCGATCAGGTGCTTGCCGCCGTGGCGCAGGTGCTGCGCGCCAGCGCCGGCAGCGCAGCGACGGTGGCGCGCTACGGCGGCGAGGAGTTTGCGCTGCTGCTGCACGTGACCGATGCCGGCGCGGCCGAGCTGCAGGCGCAGTATGTGCGCGAGGCGGTGCAGAACCTGCCGATCGGCTTTCCGGTGACGGTGAGCATCGGGCTGGCGCTGCGGCGCGGCGACGCCACGCCCGCCGCGCTGCTCGACCGCGCCGATCGCGCGCTGTACGCCGCCAAGCGCGGTGGACGCAACCGCGTCGAACTGGCGGGCGAATGAGTGCGCGCTGCGCGCGTCACTCGCGCTCGAGCGACAGCAGCCAGTCGACGAAGCAGCGCGCGGCCGGCCGCAGCCGCCGGTGCGACGGGTACACCACGAAATACTCGAATCGCGTCTTCAGCCGCGGACCGGGCAGCGGCACCAGACGGTGCCCGGCAAGATAGGGCGTGACGATGCGCTCGCGTGCCAGCGCAACGCCCAGGCCGTGTGCGGCGGCGTTCATTGCCGCTGTCGAATCGCTGAACACGTAGCGTTCGTCCAGATGCGCACCGTGCACGTCGGCGGCGCGGAACCAGTCGGCCCAGCCCTGGCGTGCGAGATCCGAGACCAGCGGCAGCGCCGCGATCTGCGCCGGCGTGCGCACCTGCGCGATGCCGGGAAACTGCGGTGACGCCACCGGAAACAGCGTGTCGCCCATCAGATGGTGGGCGGTGAGTCCGGGCCAGTGGCCTTGGCCGTGGCGGATGCCGAGGTCCGGACCGCCCTGGTCGAAACGCGTGAGCGCCACCTCGGTGTCGACGGTGAGCTGGATGCGCGGATGCAGCGCGGCGAAGGCCGGCAGGCGCGGCAGCAGCCAGCTGTGCGTCCACGAGTGCAGTGTGGTGATGCGCACGCGGTTGCGTTCGGCGTCGGCGGCGCGCAGGTCGCTCAGCACGCTTTCCATGTCGGCGAGCGCGCTGCCGGCGGCGTCGGCCAGCTGGCGGCCCTCGGCCGTGAGCGAAACGCCGCGCGCGTGGCGCTGGAACAATGCCACGCCCAGGCGCGATTCGAGCTTGCGCACATGGTGGCTCACGGCACTCGCGGTGAGGTGCAGTTCCTCGGCGGCGTGCGCGAAATTCTGGTGGCGCGCGGCGGTCTCGAACGCGGCGAGGGCGGGCAGCCAGTCCGGACGCAGGGTCATGACGAGCCTCAAATCCTGTTTGTGTCTGGCTGCAAAAGTATCCGCTTTGCCGCCGCGCTGCCACGGCGGAGAATGTCGCACCTCACCCCTTCGGATCGTCCCCGATGCGCGCCGCCGATATCCATGCCGTGCTCCCCGTCCCCGCCGACAACGGCGCGCTTGCCGCATGGCGCACGCCGTTCGAACTGTGCCTGCTGGGCGCCATCTGGGGCGCGTCGTTCATGTTCATGCGCGTCGCGGCGCCGGAGTTCGGTACCGTGCCGCTGGTCGAAATGCGCCTCGGACTCGGTGCGCTGATCCTGCTGCCGTTCCTGTGGCAGGCACGCGCGAAATTCACGCCGCGGCGGTGGCCGATGCTGGCATTGATCGGAGCGATCAATTCCGCCGTGCCGTTTGCCCTGTTCGCGTGGGCCGCGCAGCGCGCGCCGGCCGGGATCGGCGCGATCACCAACAGCATGGCGGTGCTGTTCACCGCCCTGGTGGGCTTCCTCTTCTATCGCGAAACCATCGGCACCCGACGCGGCATCGCGTTGCTGGCCGGGTTCGCGGGTGTGGTGGTCCTGGCCAGCGGCAAGGTGGCCGGCGCGAGCGTGGGCTGGGCGGCGGCGGCCGGTTGCGCGGCGGCCTTCCTCTACGGCGTCGGCGCGCACCTGGTGAAGCGGCATCTGTCCGATCTTCCGCCGGCGGCGTCGGCCGCGGCCACGTTGGCGTTCGCCGCCGTCGTGGTGTTGCCGTTCGCGATCGCGCAATGGCCCGAGCAGGTCATCTCGCAGCGTGCCTGGGGCGCAGCCGTGCTGATCGGCGTGCTGTGCACCGGCGTCGCATACGCGATGTACTACCGCCTGGTGCAGCGCATCGGCGCGGGGCGCGCGGTGATGGTGACCTATCTCGTGCCGCTGTTTGCGGTGGCGTGGGCGTGGCTGCTGCTGGGCGAGGCGCTGACGCTGACGATGGGCATCGCCGGCGCGCTGATCCTCGGCAGCGTGGCGCTCAGCCAGCGGGCGCCGCGCTGAGTGCTCAGTCGCGCGTGTGGCGCATGCCGCCGCCGACCGCAAGCAGCGCCACCAGCGTCACCAGCGCGGCCGCGGTGAGGTAGTAACCCACCGCGGCGATGCCGTACTCGCGCGCCAGCCAGGTGGCCGCGTAGGGCGCGAGCGAGGCGCCGAAGATGCCGGCGAGGTTGAAGGTCAGCGAGGCGCCGGTGTACCGCACCGGCGTCGGGAACAGCTCGGCGAGCGCGGTGCCGAGCGGGCCGTAGGTCAGGCCCATCAGGCCCAGGCCGAGCGCCAGGAACGCGATCACAGCGATCGCGTTTCCGGCCGCGAACAATGGCGCAAACATCAGTCCGAACGCGGCGATGGCGAGCGTGGCGACGATCAGCACGCGACGCCGCCCGTACCGGTCCGCCGTGAGTGCCGACAGCGGAATGGTGGCCGCGAACGCCAGCACGCCGATCATCTGCAGCTGCAGGAAGGTCTCGCGCGTGTAGCCGAGCGCGCTCGTGCCCCAGCTCAGCGTGAACACGGTCATGAGATAGAACAGCACGAAGGTCGCCATCGCCGCGAACGTGCCCGCGATCAGCGCGCGCGGATGCTGCCGGACCACGGTCGCCATCGGCAGCTTCACGCGTTCGTCGTTCGCGATCGCGCGCCGGAACGACGGCGTCTCGTGGATGCGCAGCCGCACCCACAGGCCGACGAACACCAGCACCGCGCTCGCGAGGAACGGCACGCGCCAGCCCCAGGCGAAGAACTGCGCATCGTCGAGCACGTCGGTCAGCAGCAGGAAGATGCCGGTCGAGCACAGGAAGCCGATCGGCGCGCCGAGCTGCGGGAACATGCCGTACCACGCGCGCTTGCCGGGCGGCGCGTTTTCGGTGGCGAGCAGCACCGCGCCGCCCCATTCGCCGCCGAGTCCCAGGCCCTGGCCGAAGCGGCACAGCGCCAGCAGCAACGGCGCGGCCACGCCGATCGAGGCGTACGTCGGCAGCAGGCCGATGAATACGGTCGACAGTCCCATCGTCAGCAGCGCGGCCACCAGCGTCGCCTTGCGCCCGACGCGATCGCCGAAATGCCCGAACAGCGCCGAGCCGATGGGCCGGGCAAAAAACGCCAGCGCAAACGTGGCGAGCGACTGCAGCGTGGACGAGGTCGGGTCGCCGGCGGGGAAGAACAGCGCCGGGAACACCAGCACCGCGGCGGTGGCGTAGATGTAGAAATCGAAGAACTCGATGGTGGTGCCGATGAGGCTGGCGAACAGCACGCGGGCGGGGGAGTTGGCGGGTGCGGCCGTGGTCGTCATCGGCGGGTCGGATGGGGTGCGATGCGCGATTCTGTCAGAAGCCGGCGCCGCGCGACGGCGGCTCCGGCAACGACCGCGATCAGCCGGTCGCCGACCCGTCGTCGCCGCGCACGCGCAGCGCGACCGACAGCGCACCGCGCGCCTCCACGCGCACCAGCCCTTCGCCGCGCGTGCTGCCGATCGCATCCTCGCCGAGCCACGCCAGCGCACGCAGCAGCACACTCATGCGCACCCCCAGACGCTTGCACAGTTTCGGCAGCGAGACGCCGTCCGGCGCGTCGGCGAGCGCGGCGAGAATGGCCGCGCGCAGCGCCGGGTCAGGGGACGAGGGAGGCATCGATCCGGCGCGACGCCGCGTCTGACTCCGGCACATGCGGCAGCACGATCACCGGGATCGATTTGGACGTCGGCGTACGCGCCTCGTCGGCGAAGCTCGACAGCGGCACCAGCGCATTCGTCTCCGGGTAGTACGCGGCCAGACAGCCGCGCGGGATGTCGTAGTCCACCAGCAGGAAACCGTTCGCCTCGCGTTTCACGCCGTCCTCGGCGACGCTCCGCAGGTCGACCCGGTCGCCCGCCGCCAGGCCCAGCGCCGCGATGTCCGCGCCGTTGGCGAACAGCACCCTGCGTTCGCCGAATACGCCGCGGTAGCGGTCGTCCATGCCGTAGACCGTGGTGTTGTACTGATCGTGCGAACGCACGGTCGCAAGCAGGAACACCGGCTCCTCGCGCGATCTGCGCGCGCGGTGGATCGGCGCATCGGTCGGCACCGCGTGGGTGTGGAACACGGCCTTGCCGGCCGCGTTCGCCCAGCGCCGTTCCGCGGCCGTGTTGGGCAGGCGGAAGCCGCCCGGCACGCGCACGCGTGCGTTGAAATCGTGGAAGTCGTCGAAGGTGCGCGCGATGGCGTCGCGGATGCGATCGTAGTCGTCGATCAGCGCCAGCCACGGTACCTTCGAGCGTGCGCCGAGCGTGGCGTGAGCGAGGCGCGCGACGATCGCGGGCTCGGACAGCAGGTCCGGCGCGGCCGGCGCGTTGATGCCGCCGGACAGGTGCACCATGCTCATCGAATCCTCCACCGTCACCTGCTGCGGACCGGTGGCCTGCATGTCGATCTCTGTGCGGCCCAGGCACGGCAGGATCAGCGCCTCGCGTCCGTGCACCAGGTGGCTGCGGTTGAGCTTGGTGGTGACGTGCACGGTGAGGTCGCAGCGGCGCAGCGCGCGGTGCGTGGCCTCGGTGTCCGGCGTGGCGGTGGCGAAGTTGCCGCCGAGGCCGAAGAAGACCTTGCCCGTGCCCGCGAGCATGGCTTCGATGGCGCCGACGGTGTCGACCCCGTGTTCGCGCGGCGGTTCGAAGCCGAACACGTCGCGCAGGCGGTCGAGGAAGGCCTGCGGCGGCTTTTCGGAGATCATCATCGTGCGGTCGCCCTGCACGTTGCTGTGCCCGCGCACCGGGCACGCACCGGCGCCGGGTCGGCCGAGATTGCCGCGTAGCAGCAGCAGGTTGACGATCATCTGGATCGTCGCGACCGAATGCTTGTGCTGGGTGATGCCCATGCCCCAGCAGCAGATCACGCGCTCCGACGCGATGTAGATCTCCGCAACGCGACGCATCTGCGCGCGCGTGAGGCCGGACTCGGCCTCGATCACCGCCCAGGATTCGGCCGCGACGTCCGCGGCGAAGGTCTCGAAGTCCGCGGTGTGCTCGGCGATGAACTCCCGATCGAGCACGCCCGACTGGCCATCGCGCAAACGCTGCGCATCGATCTCGAGCACGTGGCGGATCACGCCCTTCACCGCCGCGAGATCGCCGCCGATGCGCAGCTGCAGATAGTCCGATGAGATCGTCGTCGAGCCGCCGCTGAGCATTTGCAGCGGGTCCTGCGGATCGGCGAATTTCTCGAGCCCGCGCTCGCGCAGCGGATTGAACGAGACGATCGCACAGCCGCGCTTTGCGGCGCGGCGCAATTCGCCGAGCATGCGCGGATGGTTGGTGCCCGGGTTCTGGCCGAAGATGAAGATCGCGTCGGCCAGTTCGAAGTCGTGCAGCGACACCGTGCCCTTGGCGACGCCGATCTGCCGCTTGAGCGCGATGCCGGACGGCTCGTGGCACATGTTGGAGCAGTCGGGGAAGTTGTTGGTGCCGAACTCGCGCACGAACAGCTGGTACAGGAACGCGGCTTCGTTGCTGGTGCGGCCGGAGGTGTAGAAGATCGCCTCGTCGGGCGAGGCGAGGGCGTTGAGCCGCGTTGCGATCAGCGCGAAGGCCTCGTCCCACGTCACGGGCAGGTACCTGTCGCTGGCCGCATCCAGGCGCATCGGATGCGTCAGTCGGCCCTGCTGTTCGAGCCAGAAGTCGCTGTGCCGCGCGAGCTGCGCCACGGTGTGGCGTTCGAACAGGTCCGGCGTGGCGCGATGGCGCGTGGCTTCGGCCGCGACGGCCTTGGCGCCGTTCTCGCAGAATTCGAACGTGGAGGTGTGGTCGCGATCGGGCCAGGCGCAGCCGGGACAGTCGAAGCCGTCCGGCTGGTTGACCGCGAGCAGCGTTTTGGCGCCGCGCACCGGCACGCCCTGTTCCGTGAGATGTTTCGCCACGCTGCGCAGCGCGCCCCAGCCGCCGGCGGGGCCGTCGTAGGGGCGGATCGGGGTCGGATTCGCGTCCGGTTCGTCGTGTGCGTTCATCGGCGTGCCTCCGGTGCGTGCCGCGCGCGCGGTGCTGCGGTCGAGCCGTCGAGCCGTCGCGGGTGCGTGTAGACCACATGGTCCGCGTCGCGCGCAAACCCGATCAGGGTGAGTCCGGCCGAGTCCGCGAGCGCGATCGCGAGCGAGGTCGGCGCGGAAATCGCGGCCAGCAGCTCGATGCCGGCGCGAGCGCTCTTGAGCGCCATTTCGTAGCTTGCACGGCTGGTGACGACGGCGAAACCGGTGCGCGGATCGATGCCGGCGCGGTGCAGGCCGCCGATGCATTTGTCGAGCGCGTTGTGGCGCCCCACGTCCTCGTGCGCGAGCGCGAGCGCGCCGTCCGGCGTGGCCCAGCCGGCGGCATGCGTGGCGCCGGTGGCGGTGTTGATGGGTTGGCGCCGATGCAGCGCGTCGAGCGCGCGGCGCAGCGCGCCGGGCTCGATGCGCAGCCGATCCGCGACCGGCGGCGGCGGTTGCAGCACGGCCTCGATCGACGCGTTGCCGCACAGCCCGCAGCCGCTGCGACCCTGCAGGTTGCGGCGGCGCCGCTGCAGCTGCTGCGCCGCTGCATCCGGCACGCGCAACCGCACCACCGCGCCGTCCAGATGCACTTGCACCGCCTCGACGCGCACATCGGACGGGGAAGCGACGATGCCTTCGCTCAGCGAGAACCCGAGCGCAAGTTCGTCGAGCTCGAGCGGTGTCGCCATCAACACCGCGAACGGCGTGCCGTTGTACTCGAGCGCGATCGGCACCTCGTCGGCCACGGCATCGAGCGCCAGCGTCGCATGCGCGCCGCGGGTACGGCGCACCCGCCGTTCGACGGCGCCGGGAACAAGAACTGCGGCCATGGAAGCGTCGTCCGTCATCGAGGATCCAAGTGTGCGCTCCGCGGCCTGCACGTGCAGCAAACGCGGCGATGCGCCGTTCGCGCACGCCGCTCAGTCCGTGGCAACGCGCTCTTCGTCCTCCTGCTGCTGCAGCCGCCACATCTGCGCGTACGGCCCGTTCGCGCGCAGCAGCTGCGCGTGCGTTCCGCGTTCGACGATGCGCCCGCCGTCCAGCACGAGGATGCTGTCGGCGTTCATCACGGTGGACAGGCGGTGCGCGATGACGAGCGCGGTGCGGTCCTGCGCGATGCGGTCGATCTCGGCCTGAATCGCCTGTTCGGATTTGGAATCCAGCGCCGAGGTCGCTTCGTCGAACACCAGGATGGCGGGATTCTTCAGCAGTGCGCGCGCGATCGCGACGCGCTGTTTTTCGCCGCCCGACAGTTTCAGTCCGCGCTCGCCGACATCGCTCTCGTAGCCGTCCGGCAGCGACTCGATGAACGCGTGGATGTGCGCCGCGCGCGCGGCGGCGATGACATCCTCCCGCGTGGCGTCGGGCCGCCCGTAGCGGATGTTGTAGAAGATCGTGTCGTTGAACAGCACCGTGTCCTGCGGAACGATGCCGATGGCCGCACGTACCGACTGCTGGGTGGCATCGCGCACGTCGATGCCGTCGATCGTGATGCGGCCGCTGTCCACGTCGTAGAAGCGGAACAGCAGCCGCGAGAGCGTCGATTTGCCCGATCCCGAATGGCCCACCACCGCCACGGTGTGACCGGGACGGATCTCGAAATCCACGTCGTGCAGGATCTGCCGGCGCGCGTCGTAGCCGAAGCCCACGTGCTCGAAGCGCACCCACGGATTGCGCGTGGCCAGCGGCACGGCGTCCGCACGGTCGCGGATGTCCAGCGACTCGTCGAGCAGGCCGAACAGGCGTTCCATGTTGGTCAGCGCCTGCTTCACTTCGCGGTAGACCATGCCGAGGAAGTTCAGCGGCGCGGCGAGCTGCAGCAGGTAGGCGTTGACCAGCACGAGGTCGCCGAGCGTCATGCGCCCGGCCACGACGCCGTCGGCCGCGCGCCACATCATGGCGGTCACGCCGAGCGCGATGATCAAACTCTGGCCGGTGTTGAGCGCCGCCAGCGTCTTGAGGCTGCGCACCGTGGTGTCCTCGAGCCGGACCAGGTTCTCGTCGTAGCGCCGCGCCTCGTGTTCCTCGTTTCCGAAGTACTTCACCGTCTCGTAGTTGAGCAGCGAATCGACCGCGCGTTCGTTGGCGTGCGTGTCGGCCTCCACGGCGGCGCGGTAGTAGCGCGTGCGCCATTCGGTGACGGTGAAGGTGAAGGCGATGTAGGCCAGCAATGTGCCGAGGGTGATCGCAGCGAAGACCCAGTCGTAGGCCAGCGCGAGAATCACGGTCACCAGGGCGATTTCGACGAGCGTCGGCAGGATGGTGTAGATCGACCAGTCGAGCAGGTCGGCGATGGACGTGCCGCCGCGCTCCACGTCGCGCGCCACGCCGCCGGTGCGGCGGGCAAGATGGAACCGCATCGACAGCGCATGCAGATGGCGGAACACCTTCAGCGTGATCTGGCGCGACACGCGGGCCATCACGCGCGCGAACACGAGCTGGCGCAGTTCGGTGAACAGCGTGGTGCCGACCTTGGCCGCGCCGTAGGCCAGCAGCAGCCCGACCGGCAACGCCAGCAGCGACGGCGGCACGTCGAGGCCGTCGACGATGCGCTTGAGGACCGCGGGCGCGACCACGCCCGCGAGCTTGGCCGCCAGCATCAGCGCCAGCGCCAGCGCAATGCGCCAGCGGAACTCCCACAGGTACGGCAGCAGCGAACGCAGCACGCTCCAGGTTTGCGAGGAGGGGTTGGTCGGTGCGGCGACCTGGGTGGCGTCGTCGGGCGTTGTGCTCATTCGACGGCCATGATGGTGGCCCGGTGGATGGCAATCAATCGTTCGCTCGCGTGATCCGGCAGCCGCGGCGGGATGTGCGTCCGCGTCGTGCCGAGGACCCCCTTCCGCCTGCCGGCACCTTCCCCCGCTGTGCGGGAGAAGGGACGCTTCGCTGTAGGCCGCATGCAGGTGGAGCGTCTAGGATCAACCGGGCGAGAAACGAAGGAGTCCTTCTCCCGCACAGCGGGGGAAGGTGCCGGCAGGCGGAAGGGGGTGCTTCGCCCAAAGCAAGCGCCCATCCACACCGCCACTGCTACAGTGCTCGCCCCTCCGAGCCGCACCACCCATGCCGTCACTCGCCCCCAGCGCACGCCTCCGCCTTGCCCTGCTGCTCGGTGCGCTGGCGATGTTCGGTCCGTTCGCGATCGACACGATCTTCCCCGCCTTCCCCGAGATCGAACGCGACTTCGCCGTGTCCGCCGCAGCGATGCAGCAGACCATCAGCGTCTACCTGCTCGCGTACGCGCTCGTCAGCATCTTCCACGGGCCGATATCCGACGCCCGCGGGCGCAAGCCGGTCATCCTGTGGGGTGTGGTGGTGTTCGCGCTCGCGAGCGTCGGCGCCGCGCTGGCGCAGACGCTGCCGCAGCTGCTGGCGGCGCGGGCGGTGCAGGGCATGTCGGCCGGTGCCGGCCTGATCGTCGGACGCGCCATCATCCGCGATTGCCTGGACGGCCACGACGCGCAGCGGTTGATGTCGCAGGTCACGATGATCTTCAGCGTGGCGCCGGCGATCGCGCCGATCTTCGGCGGCTGGATCATGGGCTGGTCGCAGTGGCGCACGATCTTCTGGAGCCTGAGCGCGTTCTCCGCGGTGTTGCTGCTGCTGTGCCTGCTATGGCTGCCGGAGACGCATCCGCCGGCCAACCGCGTTGCGCTGAAGTTCGGGCCGCTGTTCCGCGGCAGCTGGGCGATCGCGCGCAACCGTCGCTTCCTGCTGCTGTCGTTTGCCGGCTGCATGAGTTTCGGCGCGCTGTTCCTGTATATCGCGTCGGCGCCGGTGTTCGTGCTCGATATCCTGAAGCTCAACCAGCAGCAGTTCGGCTGGTTCTTCGTGCCGACGATCGTGGGCATGATGCTGGGGGCGTTCGCGTCGGGCCGCATGGCCGGGCGGTTGAGCCAGGCGGCCACGGCCGGGCTCGGCTTCGGCGTCAGCATCGCGGCCGCCGCGATCAACGTGGCCTACAACCTGCTGGTCGATGCGCCGGGGCTGCCGTGGGCGGTCCTGCCGATGGCATTGAATGCCTTCGGCATCGCGCTGGTGTTCCCGATCGTCACGCTCGCGATCCTCGACCTGTATCCGCGCCAGCGCGGGGCCGCTTCGTCGATGCAGGCGTTCGTGGGGCTCACCTTCAATGCCGCGCTGGCGGGACTGGTGTCGCCGCTGGCGAGCCGCGGCGGCGCGACGACACTCGCGTTCGGCGGGGCGGGGTTGAGTGTCGCGGCGTGGATCGTGTGGCGCATCTATCGCAGCGAGGTGAAGCGCGAGCCGGATGCTGCGTTGCGTCCGAGCGGACTGGAGCCGACCGAGCATCTGTGAGGCGTCACCGCCCACTCGCGACGCTCGCGCCTTTCCTTCTCCCGCCGGGAGAAGGTGCCGAAGGCGGATGAGGGACGGGCCCGGCAGCCGGCGAAGACCCGCGTCGACGCGCGATCGCAACACGCGTCCCTTATGTCTTCGCCCCTCGCTATTGTCGAGGTGCCGAGAGCCGGCCAGCCCACCCGATAGACCCTGGGTCTTGCGACCGTGGATGAGCCTGGG
>NZ_JACHHP010000007.1 GCF_014202825.1 Chiayiivirga flava
CCGGCTACACCGGCCACCACGAACGCAAACAGTTCGGCGCCACCGCGGCCGGCATCAGCGGGCTCATCGACATGCACACCCGCTACTACGACCCGACCGCGATGCGCTTCCTGCAGCCCGACAGCATCGTCCCCGACGTCTACCAACCGCTTGCGTTGAATCGCTTCGCCTACGTCTACAACAGCCCGACCGAACACGTCGACCCCACCGGCATGGCCCCGCAGCTGCAGGAATCCCAGGCCCAGACCGCAAACCGCAACGCCGACGAACTGGACACCTTCGCCGCCGAGCGCGGCTTCGGCTACAGCAACGGCGGCGGGCTCGGCAGCGCCCCGACGGGCACGCAGGCCGGCGATCTGCTTGCCGGCATGCGCGCCAGAAAGGTCGCCGGCGCGCACATGGCAACCAAGACAAGTCCTCTCCAACACAAATCGGTAGCGGACATGACGAGCGAAGAAAAATTCTGGTATCAGGCCTTCTACCGGGATGCTGAAAATTACAAGCGTGCTGGGAAATCTCCGCCATTTAATAATGTTGACGAATACATAGCGTGGAGGCACCAGTCGCGTGAGGCGCAGGCCATGGGTGTCAACAGTCGGATTCTAGAAATGATGGCGAAGCGGGCTCAGAAGGCGGCTGAACGATTCATGGGCAACGAAGCTACAGGGGCGGAGGGATATTCCGCCGCCTCGGCAGATGACGATATTTTCAAACCCTTGGAGGGCGGACAACTTGAGAAAATAATACAAAACGCGCTCGCGAGGCGAGTTGAAGACAGTGCGAAAGCGGGGGCTGCAAATACTGTTACAGAAGTGGCTGGAGATATTTTATTTACCGGCCAAACTGGACTCTTACTGATGGAAACTGAGCCGCGCATGAAAGTAATGGAGGGTCTGAACAAGTTGGGTGAGGCCATCTTCGACGATGAGAGCGGCTTGCAGGTCTGGATCGAACCGGACATCAGAATTACTGCTGCGCGAGTGTCCAATTTAATGAATTACGTCGAAGAGAATGGGGTTTCCAGTCTGACCTCTCACGGCGGGGCAAGCTATGTCTTCACTTTCTTCAATGCGAGACAGGTCGATGATTTTAGAGCGACCATGGTAAATACGGGTCTCTTTGGTGACAACGCGGGTGTCAGATATGAACACGACGAAGGAACTACGTATGTAACGGTGACGCCGGGTGGCTCGCGGAAATAATGAAGCGAACCGCCCCGGGGAATCGTGGAGGCTCCAACTCTTGAAAAAATGGAGCCATGAAAAAGTCGAACACGTTTCCCCCTGAGACACGCGAACGTGCGATTCGGATGGTGCAGGAGCACCGCGGTGAGCACGCGTCGTTGTGGTTGGCGGTGGAGTCGATCGCCCCGAAGATTGACTGCGTGCCGCAGACGTTGCGGTCGTGGGTGCAGCGTCACGAGATCGAACTCGGTTGAGCGATGCTGCATCGCGGCTTTACTTGCCGAAATGGAAACGTTTACATTCGCGCCGGCCCGCTGCTCCGGCGGCTGGGCGCCACCGTTCCGGGGACAGAGCAGCGCAACAATGTCGGTGACCATCAAGGATGTCGCCAAGGCCGCACGGGTGTCCGTGGCGTCGGTGTCGCGCGCCATGAACAACCACGAGAGCGTGTCCGACGCCGTGCGCGAGCGCGTCACCGCCGCCGCGCGCGAGCTGCACTACGTTCCGCACAGTGCCGCGCGCAGTCTCATCACCCGACGCACGCAGACCATCGGCGTGCTGCTGCCGGACCTGCACGGCGAGTTCTTCTCCGAACTGATCCGCGGCATCGACCAGGCCGCCCGCCGCGCCGGCATGCACATGCTGGTGTCGAGTTCGCACGGCGACAGCGAAGAAGCCGTGGCCGCCATCCGCACCATGCGCGGCCGCGTCGACGGCCTGCTGCTCATGTCGCCGCACATCGATGCCGGCGTGCTGCACGAGCACCTGCCCGCCGCGCTGCCGGTGGTGCTGATGAACACGCCGCTCGACACCGGCGACTACGACGCCATCACCATCGACAACTACTGGGGCGCGCACGCGATGGTGCGGCACCTGGTGCAGCGCGGCCACCGCCGCATCGCGCTGATCGCAGGACCCGACCGCAACTTCGACGCGCAGGAGCGCCTGCGCGGCTACCGCGAGGCACTGGCCGAGCTGCTGCCGGACACGCGCGAGCAGGTCGTCGCCGGCGACTTCAGCGAGGAGGCCGGCTACCGCGCCGGGCAGTTGCTGCTCGCCCAGCACGCGCTGCCGGACGCGATCTTCGCGGCCAACGACATGATGGCCATCGGCTGCCTGTTCGCGCTCAACGAGGCCGGCGTCGTGGTGCCGCGCGACGTGGCGCTGGCCGGCTTCGACGACATTCCGATCGCGCGTTTCGTTTCGCCGCCGCTGACCACGGTGCGCGTGCGGATCGCCGACCTGGGCCAGCAGGCCTTCGAGCGCCTGATGGCCGCGCTGCAACCCGACGACGCCCACCGCACCGCGCCGCAGACCCTGCGCGCCGAGCTCGTGGTGCGGCAGTCCTGCGACCGTACCACCGCGTCAACCAACACCACCGAGGCATTGGACGCCCGCCCCTGATGCACGCGACACGCTGTTCCGACCGTCATCCGCTGCTGCTGCACGCAACCATCGAACACAAACACCGAACCGATCTGCCCGGGAGGGGACGCCATGCGGTACCGCAATCCTAGAATCAACGGCGCCAAGCGCCATGTCCTGGCCGCCGCGCTCGCGAGCTGCCTGCTGATGGCGTCCGGCGCGCACGCGCAGAGCACGTCGTCCACGTTGCGCGGCACGGTTACCACGCAGGAAGCGCCCGCGCCCGGGGCCGAGGTCGTGGTCACCAACACCGCCACGGGGCTCACCCGCCGCACGCTGTCGCGCGAGGACGGCGGCTATTCGATCGCCGGTCTGCCGCCGGGCACGTACCGCATCGAGGTCGATGCGGGCGGCAGGATGACGCAGCAGGTCGTCACGCTGGCCGTGGCGCAGACCGCGACCGTCGACCTGGGTGTCGACGGCGCAGCGATGGCCGATGCGACCACGCTCGAATCGGTGGAGGTGATCGGCGTCAGCGTGCAGGAAACCCGCACCTCCGAGATTTCCACCTTCATCACGCCGCAGCAGATCGACGCACTGCCGCAGGTGTCGCGCAACTTCCTCGCGTTTGCCGACATCGTGCCGGGCGTGCAGTTCGAGGAGGGCCAGGACGGCTCCACCCGGCTGCGCGGCGGCGCGCAGAACTCCAACGGCATCAACGTCTACATCGACGGCGTCGGACAGAAGAATTACGTGCTCAAGGGCGGCATCAGCGGCCAGGATTCGAGCCGCGGCAGCCCGTTCCCGCAGTCCGCCATCTCCGAATACAAGGTCATCACGCAGAACTACAAGGCCGAGTTCGACCAGCTCAGCAGTGCCGCCGTCGTGGCCGCGACCAAGTCGGGCACCAACGAGTTCGAAGGCAACGTGTTCTACGACCGCACCACCGATTCGTGGCGTGCGACGCGGCCGAGCGAAGCGCTCGCCGGCAAGCTCGACACCAAGGACGAGCAGTACGGCGTCAGCCTCGGCGGTCCGATCGTGCAGGACCTGCTGCATTTCTTCGTCTCGTACGAAGCCAAGGAACTCGTCAGCCCGCGCGACATCACGCTCGGAACCAACATCGATCCGGCCACGGTGCCCGACGACCTGCGCGACCTGCTCGGCAGCGTCACCGCACCGTTCGACATGGACCTGTATTTCGGCAAGCTGACGTGGTCGCCGGACGAGAACAACATCGTCGACTTCACCGTGAAGGTCCGCAACGAGTCCGAAATCACCGGCCTCGGCGGCGCCAATACCGCCAGCTACGGTTCGTCGAAGGACACCGAGGAAACCCGTGCCGACCTGCGCTGGCAGTACAGCAACGAGCGCTTCCTCAACGAGATGCACATCACGCACGAGGATTCGTTCTTCGCGCCGCGTCCGGTCACCATCGGCCCGGGCTACAACTTCGTCGGCGGCCCCAACCGCGACGCCATCATCAACCTGGGCGGCGGCCGCGACTATCAGGACAAGGGCCAGAAGGGTTACGGCTTCCAGAACGACTTCACCATCTTCGCCGGCGATCACACGCTGAAGATGGGCGTCAAGTACAAGAACGTGGAGATCAACGCGTTCGAGCAGCAGCCCTACAACCCGCAGTACCAGTTCCGCGTCGAGGACATCGCCGCCGGCTACACCGATCCGAGCCAGGTCACGTTCGGCGCCGTCGTGCCGGGTCTCAACGATCGCAACATCACGAGCAAGAACAAGCAGTACGGCCTGTATTTCCAGGACGACTGGGAAGTGAACGACAAGCTGATCCTCAACCTCGGCCTGCGCTGGGATTACGAGGAAACTCCGGGATACCTCGACTACGTCACGCGTCCCGAACTCGTGACGGCGCTGCGCGGCTGGAGCAATCTGCAGAACGCCGACTACGACATCGAGGACTACATCAGCAACGGCAACAACCGCGACGCGTTCAAGGACGCCTTCCAGCCGCGCATCGGTTTCTCGTACGACCTGTTCGGCGACGAGCAGCACGTGATCTTCGGTGGCCTCGGCCGCTCGTACGACCGCAATCTGTGGGATTACCTCGCGCTCGAGCAGTCCAAGGGCACGTTCCCGGCCTACGAATACCGTTTCGCCGCGCCGAGCAATCCGGATTGCGCCACCCAGGCCAACTGCCTGGGCGAATGGAACGACTCCTATCTCGATCCGCAGGTGCTGTACGCGCTCGTCGCTGCCAATCCGAATCTCGGCGGCGAGATCAACCTGATGAACAACAACCTGAAGACGCCGTATTCCGACCAGCTCAGCTTCGGCGTGCGGAACACGGTTGGCCAGTGGAACACGTCGGTCACGCTGTCGCGCGTGGAAAGCCACGACGGCATCATCTTCTCGCTCGGCAACCGCTGGCCCGACGGCGGCTTCCGCGATCCCAACCGTCCCGGTTCGACGTGGGGCGGGCAGCCGTGGGGCTTCCCGATTCCCGGCTTCGGTACGCTGATCCTTGCCGACAACGGCATCGAGACGCGTGCGAACTCGCTGCTCGTGTCGCTCGAGAAGCCGTTCACCGAAGCGTCGAACTGGGGCACGACGATCGCGCTGACCTTCACGGACGCGGAAGAAAACCGCTCCAACGCCGCGGCCTCGGACGAGCACTACGTGTTCGACTATCCGAATCTCGACGAAGCCGGCTGGCAGCGCGCCGTCGGCGTGCCGCGCAGCCGCCTGGTGGCGACGGGCATCGTCGGCCTGCCGTGGGACGTGCGCCTGTCGGGCAAGATCACGGTGGAAAGCCCGGTGGTCAAGGACGCGGTCGACTGCTACACCAACGCGCATCCGCAGGACTACTACTGCCAGTTCAACGCGTTCGAGGTCGACGGCACGTTCGGGCATCGCCAGGTCGATCTGTCGCTGACCAAGGACTTCCGCTTCGGCGAGGACTACTCGGCCAACTTCCGCATCGACGCATTGAACGTGTTCAACCACACCAACTATCTCGACTACGACACCTGGCGCGGCAACTTCGGTGGACCGAACCCGAACTTCCAGGCGCGCAACGGTCTTGCGACCGCATGGCCGCCGCGCATGGTCAAGCTTTCGGTCGGCTTCAACTGGTAAGGCTTCACCGGAACGCTCCTTGCGGGCGTTCCCGTTCCGCCGCGCGGCGCATCGTCGCGCGGTGGCGCACGGACCGCCGTCTCCCGCGGCGCGGCGGTCCGCTTCTTCCAACCCGGATC
Organism: Chiayiivirga flava; assembly: GCF_014202825.1. Classification (GTDB taxonomy): domain Bacteria; phylum Pseudomonadota; class Gammaproteobacteria; order Xanthomonadales; family Xanthomonadaceae; genus Chiayiivirga; species Chiayiivirga flava. Next base: position 5,780 of record NZ_JACHHP010000007.1, read on the forward strand.
GCATGAGGTGATCCGCGCCGCGGACAGGACGATGCGAATGTTCCGGAACGTGCGAGCGGCAGTGTGGGGATGGGCGGCCTGTGCGCTGCTCGGTTGGGCTTGGCAGGGCGGTCTCGTCAACGCGCAGCCCACCGACCCGCCGCTCCCCGCCCCCACGCATTCGCGCGAGCTGCCGGCGTTCTTCGGCGACATCGAAAAACGCACGTTCGACTACTTCTGGGAGACCACCAATCCGGTCAACGGGCTGGTGCCCGATCGTTATCCGTACGACGAGCCGTTCGCGAGCATCGCGGCGATGGGGTTCGGACTCACCGCGTATCCGATCGCGTCCGAACGCGGCTGGATCACGCGCGAGCAGGCATGCGAACGCGTGCTGACCACGCTGCGGTTCCTGCATGACGCACCGCAGGGCGACGCGCCGACCGGCACCGCCGGCCACCGCGGCTTCTTCTATCACTTCCTGGAGCTGCAGAGCGGACACCGCTACAAGGCCTGGGTGGAACTGTCCACGGTCGACACGGCGCTGCTGCTCGGCGGCGTGCTGTTCGCGCAGACCTGGTTCGATCGCGACGAGGCCGACGACGCGGAGATCCGCCAACTCGCTGACGCGATCTACCGCCGCGTCGACTGGCCGTGGATGCAGCAACGCGGCGCGCTGATCTCGATGGGCTGGTATCCGGAGCGCGGTTTCATCGACCACGACTGGGGCGGCTACAACGAGGCCATGCTCGTCTACCTGCTGGCGCTAGGCTCGCCGACGCATCCGGTGGGGCCGGAGGCCTGGCGCGAGTGGGCATCCACCTACGACGACAGCTGGGCGAAGTACTACGGCCAGACCCATCTGGGCTTCGGACCGATGTTCGGCCACCAGTACTCGCACGTGTGGGTGGATTTCCGCGGCATCCGCGACGCCTACATGCGCGACCGCAACAGCGACTACTTCATCAACAGCCGCAAGGCCACGCTCGCGCAGCGCAACTACGCCATCGCCAACCCGCTCGGCTTCAAGAGCTATGGCAAGAACGTGTGGGGCCTCACCGCGAGCGATGGCCCCGGCCATTTCGTGCAGCAGCGCGAGGGCGGCGTGCGCATCTTCCGCGGCTATTCGGCCCGCGGCGCCGGCAGCAAGGATGCCTACGACGACGGCACCATCGCGCCGACCGCGGCGCTCGGCTCGCTGCCGTTCGCGCCGGAGATCGTGATCCCTGCCACGCGCACGCTGCTCAAGCGCTACAAGGAACAGATCTACGGCGAGTACGGATTCCTCGACGCGTTCAATCGCAGTTTCGACTACGACGTGCCGCTCAAATACGGCAAGCGCATTCCGGGTTGGGGCTGGGTCGCCGACCAGTACATCGGCATCGACCAGGGTCCGATCCTGCTGATGATCCAGAACTACCGCAACGGCCGCGTGTGGCAGGTGATGCGGCGCAATCCGCATCTGCGCCTCGGGCTCGAACGCGCGGGTTTCAGCGGCGGCTGGCTCGACGCGCCGGTGGGGACGCGGATGTCGCGCACGGGAAAGGTGCTCGGTGCGCCGACGCCGCGCGCCGCGATGGACACGAACCGCTGATGCGATCCGGCGCGCACCGCACGTGAGAACGGTCGCCGGTCTCGTCGCAGGCGCGCTGCTGCTGCTCGCAGGCTGCGGCACGCCGCGCGACGACGTGCAGGAATTGCGTTTCTGGGTGATCGGGCGCGAAGGCGAAGTGCTGGTCAGCACGCTGCTGCCGGAGTTCGAGCGCGAACACCCGCAGATCCGTGTTCGTGTGCAGACGCTGCCGTGGACCGCAGCGCACGCCAAGCTGCTGACGGCGTTCGCGTCCGACGCGTTGCCGGACGTGTTCCAGCTCGGCAACACCTGGCTGCCGGAGTTCGCCGCCATCGGCGCGCTGGCGCCGCTCGATGCGCGCCTGTCCGCATCGAAGACGATGTGGGCCGACGATTACTTTCCCGGCATCCTCGACACCAACCGCGTCGACGGCACGCTGTACGGCGTGCCGTGGAACGTCGACACGCGCCTTCTGTTCTACCGCACCGACGTGCTGGCGAAACTCGGCTTCGACGCGCCGCCGCAGACCTGGGACGAGTGGCGCACGATGCAGGCGGCGATCAAGCGCGACGTGGGGCCGGACCGCTACGCCGTGCTGCTGCCCCTCAACGAGTTCGAACCGCAGCTCGCACTCGCGCTGCAGCAGGACGAGCCGCTGCTGCGCGACGGCGGCCGCTACGGCAATTTCCGCAGCGAGGGGTTCCGCAGCGCGCTCGGCTTCTACCACGAGATGTTCGAAAAATCGTGGGCGCCGAAGATGACCAACACGCAGATCGCGAACGTGTGGGTCGAGTTCGGGCGCGGCTTCTATGCGTTCTACATTTCCGGCCCGTGGAACATTGCCGAGTTCAGGAAGCGCTTGCCGGAGTCGCTCAAGGACGCGTGGTCGACCGCGATGCTGCCCGGCCCCGACGGGCCCGGCGCATCGACCGCGGGCGGGTCGAGCATGGTGCTGAACGTGCGCGGCAAGAACCAGGATGCGGCGTGGACGCTGATCGAATTCCTTTCGCAGCCGCGCATCCAGCGCGAGCTCAACCGGCAGCTGGGTTCGCTGCCGTCGCGGCGGTCGAGCTGGGATGATCCGGAACTTGCGGGCGACAAGTACGCGCAGGCGTTCCGCGCCCAGCTCGAACGGGTGAAAGCGACGCCGAAAGTGCCGGAATGGGAGCAGATCGCACAGGAGATGCGTGTGGTGTCCGAGCGGCTGGTGGCGGGCGAGTTCGATCTTAATCGCGCCGTGGAGGTGCTCGATGCGCGCGCCGACCGGATCCTCGAGAAGCGGCGCTGGATGCTCGACCGCGCACGGGAGACGACCGATGCGCAGTGACGCGGCATGACCCCGAACCGCACCGGATGGCTGTTCGCAGCGCCCGCGCTGCTTGCGATCGGAGTGTTTTTCCTGCTGCCGGCCGCGGCGTCGTTTTTCCTGAGCCTCACCGATTTCGACCTGTACGCACTCGCCGATCTCGACAATCTGCGTTTCGTCGCGCTCGACAACTACATCGGCCTGCTGCAGCGACCGCTGTTCTGGCAGGCGCTGGGCAACACGCTGTATTTCGTCGCCGTCGGCGTGCCGCTGTCGATCGCCGTGTCGCTGGCCGCCGCGCTGCTGCTGAATGCGGCCGCCGCGCGCGCCACGCCGTTTTTCCGCACCGCGCTGTTCGCGCCGGTGGTCACCACCATCGTCGCGGTCGCGGTGATCTGGCGGTATCTCTTCCATACGCGCTACGGCCTGATCAACCACTGGCTGGCGCAGGTCGGCATCGATCCGGTCGACTGGCTCGGCGATCCGCACTGGGCCATGCCGACCATCATCCTGTTCGCCGTGTGGAAGAACTTCGGCTACAACATGATCATCCTGCTCGCCGGCCTGCAGGCGATTCCGCGCGACCTGTACGAGGCCGCGCGTATCGACGGCGCGTCCGGCCCGCAGCAGTTCCGCCACATCACGCTGCCGTCGCTGCTGCCGATGCTGCTGATGGTGGCGATCCTCACGATGACCGGTTACTTCCAGCTGTTCGCCGAACCCTACGTGATGACCGAAGGCGGTCCGGTGCAGAGCACGATGAGCGTGCTGTACCTGATGTTCAACGACGGGTTCCAGTGGTGGAATCTCGGCGTCGCGTCGGCGGTGGCCTTCGTGCTGTTCCTGCTGATGCTGGCGGCCACGTTCGTGCTCGTGCGGATCGGCCGACGGAGCCAGGCGATATGAGCGGGCCGAACGTCGGGCTGTTGCAGAAGGTGCTGGTCAACGGCGCACTGCTCGGCTTCGCGGTCGTGAGTCTGGCACCGCTGCTGTGGATGCTGTCGGTGTCGTTCATGGTGCAGGGCGAGGCCAATACCTTGCCGCCGCCACTGCTGCCGGACGCACCGACGCTGCAGAACTACCGCGAGGTGTTCCTGCGCCTGGGCGTGGGGCGCTACATGCTCAACAGCTTCGGCGTGGCGCTGGCGGTCACCGCGCTGTCGCTCGCATTGAACACGATGGCGGGCTACGCCTTCGCGAAGCTGCGGTTTTCCGGGCGCGATCGCATTTTCCGCGGCCTGCTCGGCGCACTCGTGATCCCGGCGCAGATCGCGATGATGCCGCTGTTCCTGATGCTCAAGTGGATGGGGCTGGTGAACAGTTACGCCGGCGTGGTGATCCCGGCGATGGCGAGCGTGTTCGGCATCTTCCTCGTGCGCCAGTACGCACGCAGCCTGCCGGACGAACTGCTCGAAGCCGCGCGCATCGACGGCGCCGGCGAGCTGCGCATCTTCGTGCAGATCGTGCTGCCGCTGCTGACGCCGATCCTCGTGACGCTGGCGATGTTCACCTTCCTCGCGAGCTGGAACGATTTCATGTGGCCGCTGATCGTGCTGTCCGACAGCGAGCTGCACACGCTGCCGGTGGCGCTGTCGAACCTCTCGCGCGAACACGTGCAGGACAACGAGATGATGATGGCGGGCGCGGTGCTGACGATCCTGCCGGTGCTGCTGCTCTTTCTCGGCCTGCAGCGCTACTACCTGCAGGGATTGCTGCTCGGCAGCGTGAAGGGTTGATCGATGCTGGATTCGAAACGCGCCTGCGTAGCCCGCTCTGCTCCTGCTCAAAAGCCCTTCCCCCTTGAGGGGGGAAGGGTTGGGATGGGGGTGGCTCCTGCTCGTGATTTCTCTCTTCCGGGTCCGGCGACGGTCGAGAACTTCATCTGCATGCCTGATGCAGCAAAAACGATCAGCGCAAGATCAACAGCCACCCCCATCCCAACCCTTTCCCCGTCAAGGCGGAAGGGCTTTGGGCCAAGGTGTGCGAGGTTGGTTGCGATGGTGTCGTGGCTGCTCCTGCTGCTTGTCGGCGTTGCTGCGGAGGCGAGAACGCCGACTGCGTCAGCCCCACGCCTCCTCGACGACTTCGAATCCGCCGCACCGTGGACCGCGCTGTCGTCGAACCAGGTGTCCGCATCACTGCGCGAAACCGAGGGCGTCGCCGGCCGCGCACTGTGCCTGGACTACGACTTCAACGGTGTCTCCGGCCACGCTGCGATGCGACGCACGCTGCCGCTCGACTTCCCGGCCAACTACGCCTTCGATTTCAAGCTACGCGGCAGCGGCCCCGCGAACCAGTTCGAGTTCAAGCTCATCGACGCCAGCGGCGACAATGTCTGGTGGGTCAACACGCCGAAGATGGTCTTCCCGTCGGACTGGAGCGACGTGCGCTACAAGGCGCGCCACATCCGGCCGGCGTGGGGGCCGCTGCTCGACAAGACATTGCGGCGCACGCAGTCGATCGAGTTCACCGTGTACGCGAACGAAGGTGGGCGCGGGTCGCTGTGCGTCGATTCGCTGCGGTTCGGCGAGCGTCCGTTGCCGCCGGACACCTGGCCGACGCCGCGCGTGACGGCCACATCCGGCGAGATGCCCGGACGCGTGCTGGCGCCCGACGCCGTTGCGCCCTGGCGCAGCGCTGCCGGCGGCGAGCAGGCGCTGACACTCGATTTCGGGCTGCAGCGCGAGTTCGGCGGCATCGTGCTCGATTGGGCGCCCGGCGCGCACGCGACCCGCTACGCCATCGCGCTCTCCGACGATGCACGCACATGGCGCGAGGTGCGCAGCGTCGTTGCCGCGAACGGCGGACGCGATTTCGTGCAGCTCGCCGAATCCGAAGCGCGCTACCTGCGCCTGACGCTGCACGAAGGCGTCGACAGCCACTACGCGTTGCGCCGTCTCGATATCCGCGATCTGGCGTTCGGCGCCACGGCCAACAGCTTCTTCGAAGCCGTCGCCGCCTCCGAGGGCAAGGCGCTGTTTCCGCGCGCGTTCGGCGGCGAGCAGACGTACTGGACCGTGGTCGGCATCGACGGCGGTGCCGACAGCGGCCTGCTGTCGGAAGACGGCACGCTCGAAGTGGCGCGCGGTGGATTCAGCGTGATGCCGTTCGTGCTCGATGCGGCCGGCTGCAACGCCGGCGACGCACGCGTCAGCAGCTGGGCGAATGTCGCAATCCGGCAGAGTCTTCCCGACGGCTACCTGCCGATGCCGCGCGTGCACTGGACGAGCACCGGCGCGGTTTCGCCGGCCGCCTGCGGCAGCACGCGTGTCGCTGCACGGAGCGACGCGCCGCCGCCGTGGTCGCTCGACATCGAGACCTTCGCGCAGGGCAGCCGCGACACGTCGCGACTGGCCGCGCGCTACACCGTACGCAACGACAGCGACTCGCCGCGCACGCTGACGCTCGCGCTCGCGGTGCAGCCGTTCCAGGTCAATCCGCCGGTGCAGTTCCTGACCACGCCGGGCGGCGTGAGTCCGATCCATGCGCTAGCGTGGAGCGGCGCTGCGCTGTCGGTCGACGGCCGCGAGCGCGTGCGGCCGCTCGATGCGCCGACACAGGCATTCGTCACCGCGTTCGATGCCGGCATGGCGGCGCAACGCCTGCGCGACCCGCCGACGACCACCGCGGTCGAAGACGCGACCGGCTTCGCGTCCGGCGCGCTGCTGTATCGCATCGACCTGCCGCCGCACGGCGAACGCAGCATCACGCTCGACATCCCGCTGTCGGGCGAGCCGCCACGTGTCTCGCGCGATGCCGACTGGTTCGAAACGCAGCGCCGCGCCGTTGCCGACGGCTGGCGCAACGAGCTCGACCGCGTGCGCCTGACCGTGCCGCCGCACGCGCAGGCGCTGGCCGACACGGTGCGCACCTCGCTTGCCTACATCCTCGTCAACCGCGACGGCGATGCGATCCGTCCGGGCACGCGTTCGTACGCGCGCTCATGGATCCGCGACGGCGCGATGACATCGGAGGCACTGCTGCGACTGGGCCGCGACGACGCCGCACGTGACTTCCTCGACTGGTATGCGCCGTACCAGTTCGACGACGGCAAGGTGCCGTGCTGCGTCGATGCGCGCGGCTCCGATCCCGTGGCCGAGAACGACAGCCACGGCGAACTCGTCTTTCTTGCCACCGAGGTGGCGCGCTACACCGGCGACACCGCGCTCGCGCAGCGCATGTGGCCGCCCGTGGACGCCGCCACGCGCTACATGGACCGCCTGCGCGCGAGCGAACGCACCGATGCCAACCGCGGCACCGAGCGTTTCGGGCTGCTGCCACCGTCGATCAGCCACGAAGGTTACTCGGCCAAACCGGCCTATTCGCACTGGGACAATTTCTGGGGTCTGATCGGATACAAGAACGCCGTGCTGCTGGCGCAGATGCTCGAACGCGACGACGACGCGGCGCGACTGTCGCGCGAGGTGGCGGCGTTCCGCGCCGACATCCTCGCCTCGCTCGCGGCGAGTGCGAAAAAGCACGACATCGACTTCATTCCCGGTGCGGCCGACCTCGGCGATTTCGATGCCACCTCGACCACGATCGCGCTGTCGCCAGGCGGCGAGATCGAACATCTGCCGCCGCAACTGCTGCGCAACACGTTCGAACGCTACTGGCGCGAGTTCGTCGCACGCCGCGACGGCACGCGTGCGTGGAAGGACTACACGCCGTACGAATGGCGCAACGTCTCGGCTTTTGTGCGGCTGGGCTGGCGCGAGCGCGCGCACGAGGCCATCGCGTTTTTCTTCGACGACCGCCGTCCCGCGGCATGGAACCACTGGGCCGAAGTGGTCGGGCGACTGCCGCGCGAATCTCGTTTCATCGGCGACATGCCGCACGGCTGGGTCGCGTCCGACTTCATCCGCGCCGCGCTCGACCTGTTTGCGTTCGAGCGCGACAGCGACCGCAGCCTGGTGCTTGCCGCAGGCATTCCGGCGGACTGGCTCGGCGGCGACGGCATCGGTATCGACGGCCTGCGCACGCCGTACGGCACGCTGTCGTACACGCTGCGTCGCGACGCCGACAGCGTGACGCTTCGCATCGGCGACGGCCTGACGCTGCCGCCTGGCGGTGTCGTCATCGCGTGGCCGCTCGCGCATCCGCCGCGTATTCCGACAGCGCTGGCCGACAAGGCGACATGGGCGGATGGCGAGCTGCGCATCGGCAGCGTGCCGGTGGAACTGACGCTCACGCTGGAGCGCTGACGGCGGTGGCACACAGCAAGCCGCACCTGCCGTCGAAAACGTGCGCGGCGTGCGGCCGCCCGTTTGCCTGGCGCAAGAAATGGGAAAAGGTCTGGGAGCAGGTGCGGTATTGCTCGGAGCGATGTCGGCGCATCCGTCCGGCGTCGTCCTAGCCGCGTTCGAAACGCTCAACCGGTGTGGGTTGGTCGGAACGGTTCATGGAATGTATTGGTTCTCGATCCCGTCGTCCCGGTGTTCGCCCATTGCTGGTCGAGGACAATTCGTCGGCGCATGAAGTGGCAGCTCGTGCAATGCGCTAGGGCCGGCGACGCGGGCGCACGAGTCGATTGCCGCGTAATCCCAACCTCGTCGTCCCGGCGAACGCCGGGACCCAGCGACTTTTGCCGGTGAGTGCCGCAGACACAGAGCAAATCGAGCAACGTCACTGGGTCCCGGCGTTCGCCGGGACGACGGAGTGGAGGTACGGCGTTGCTCCGGCCACTCGTGCGTTCGGCGGATGACGATTTGGTGGGGTGTGTCGATCGTGCCAGACCGGTCTTGCTGACCGGCCGGCCAGCGCATCCGTCGCGGCAGCCCGATGCGTACGTTCCGAATCGTGGCCGCGTCGCGGCGAAGGATGACCGTCGCATGCGCAATCTCGTCGTGGTGCTCGGCGACCAGCTCGATGGCGACTCGGCCGCGCTGGCCGGCTTCGATCCCGCGCGCGATGCGGTCTGGATGTGCGAGGCGCCGGCAGAGGCCAGGTACGCGTGGAGCCACAAGGCGCGGATCGTGACGTTCCTGTCCGCGATGCGGCATTTCCGCGACGTGCTGCGCGCGCGCGGGTTCGATGTGTTGTACCGCGCCACCGGCGAGCACCCCCACGCCACGCTGGCCGATGCGCTGCAGGCGCAGTTGCAGGCCAGTCGGCCGCAGCGCGTGGTCGCCGTGCAGCCGGGCGAATGGCGGCTGGCGGACGATCTGCGCCGCGTCTGTGAAGCCACCGGCACGCCGCTGGTGCAACGCGAGGACACGCATTTCCTGTGCCGCAGCGACGACTTCGCGCAGTGGATGGCGCGCCGCACGCAGCCGCGCATGGAGCACTTCTACCGCTGGATGCGGCAGCGCAGCGGCATCCTCATGCGCGACGACGCCCCCGAGGGCGGCGCGTGGAACTACGATCACGACAACCGCGACAGCTTCGACGCGCGCGGCCCCGGCCTGCTGCCCGCACCGCGCGCATTCGCGCCCGACGCGATCACCCGCGAGGTCATCGCCCTTGTGCACGCGCGCTATGCCGATCACCCGGGCACGCTCGACGCCTTCGACTGGCCCGTCACGCGGAACGACGCGCTGCTGGCGCTGGACGATTTTGTCGTGCACCGCCTGCCGCTGTTCGGCCGTTACCAGGACGCGATGTGGGACAGCGAACCGTGGCTGTACCACGCGCGCTTATCGGCGGCGATGAACCTCAAGCTGTTGCACCCGCGCGAAGTCGTCGACGCGGCCGTGGCCGCGTATGCCGACGGCGCGGCGCCGCTCGCGGCCGTGGAAGGCTTCGTGCGGCAGATCCTGGGCTGGCGCGAATACGTGCGCGGCCTGTACTGGCACCGCATGCCGCAGTATCTCGACGACAACGCGCTCGATGCGCAGCAGCCGCTGCCCGCGTTCTACTGGACCGGCGACACCACGATGCGCTGTCTCGCGGTGACGATCGCCGACACGCTCCGGCATGGCTACGCGCACCACATCCAGCGCCTGATGGTGACGGGCCTGTTCGCATTGCTGCTCGGGGTGCGGCCGCGCGAGGTGCACGGCTGGTATCTCGCGGTGTATGTCGATGCGGTCGAGTGGGTGGAGCTGCCCAATACCATCGGCATGAGCCAGTTCGCCGACGGCGGCGTGATGGGCAGCAAGCCCTACATCGCGAGCGGCAAGTACATCGAGCGCATGAGCAACTACTGCGACGGCTGCCGCTTCGATCCTGCCGTGGCGACCGGCGCGGACGCGTGTCCGTTCACGACGCTGTACTGGGATTTCCTCGATCGCCACCGGCGTCGTTTCGGCGCACATCCGCGGCTGAAACTGCAGGTCGCGAACCTGTTGCGCAAATCCGGAGACGAACGTGCCGCCATCGCCGAACAGGCACGCCTCATCCGCGCGTCGCTGACGCCGTCGCCGGACCGATGACGCGCCACGCGTCGAGCTTTGCCGCGAACGGCATGCCTGCGTGGGCCGGGCTTGTCGACGGCAGCAAGATGATCTCGATGTCGCGATCGGGCGGCAGCATCGGCGCGATGTGGCGCCGGAACAGCGCCGCCGCGCTGCCGCCGTTGAGCGCGATGCGGCCGATGTGTGGATGCCGCGCGAGGAAGCCGGCGATGTCGTTCGGCACGATGCTGGCCGGATCGATCGACGCGTCGAGACTGCCCGGCCGCACGCACTCGGCGAGCACGTCCCACAGCGCGAAGCCGCGCTCGCGCAGCAGCGCGATGCGTGCGTCGTAATCCAGATCGGGCGGCGCGTCGAGCAGCGTCAGCACGATCGGCCAGAACGCGTTGCGTGCATGGGCGTAGTAGCGCACCGCACGCAGGGAATCGCGTCCCGGCATGCTGCCGAGGATCAGCGTATGCGCATGCCGCGCCGCGATCGGAGGAAAGCTGCGCGCGACATCGCCGCGCGCGGGGTCACGCATCTTTTTCTTCGTGCGGGGCGAGCGCGGCGGCGGCGCCGAGATCGTATTCGGGATCGCGTGGCGGTTCGTCGTCGGACGCCGGCGCCATCTGCGGCCCGCACGAAATCGAGAGGCCACCTTCCTCGGCCGTGCCGGCCACCGCGCGGCTGACCGCGAACAGGGCGCGGCCGATGTCCTGCGCCGCCGGCATCGTGTTCGGCGCCGACGGACGCGACAGCCAGTCGGCATCGTCGAGCAGCACCCGCAGTTCGCCGGTGTCGCCATCGAGCAGCAGCGGATCGCCGTCGCGCAGCTTGGCGATCACGCCGCCGCGCGCGGCTTCGGGCGTGACATGGATCGCGGCCGGTACCTTGCCCGAGGCGCCGGACAGGCGGCCGTCCGTCACCAGCGCCACACGCCGGCCCTGGTTCTGCAGCATGCCCAGCAGCGGCGTCAGCACATGCATTTCCGGCATGCCGTTCGCGCGCGGGCCCTGGTAACGCACCACGGCGACGAAGTCGCGCGGCAGCAGGCCGGCCTTGTGGCGGTCGCGCAGTTGCTGCGGATCGTCGACGACGACGGCCGGCGCCTGCACGCGCCGATGCTCCGGTTTCACCGCCGAGACCTTGATCAGCGCGCGCCCGAGATTGCCGGTGAGCAGGCGCAGGCCACCATGCGCTTCGAAGGCATCGCCGGCCGGGCGCAGCACGGCGCTGTCCGCGCTTTCGATCGGCGCCGGCTGCCACTGCAGCGTGCCGCTGCGCAGCCCCGGCTCTTCGGTGTAGGCGCGCAGGCCGCGCGTGCCGACGATGGTGTCGATGTCCTCGTGCATGAAGCCGGCATCGAGCAGTTCGCGGAACACGAAGCCGATGCCGCCGGCCGCGTGGAAGCGGTTCACGTCGGCCTCGCCGTTGGGGTAGATGCGCGAGAGCAGCGGCACGGTGTGCGAGATGCGGTCGAAATCGTTCCAGTCCACGACGATGCCGGCCGCGCGCGCCACTGCCACCCAGTGGATCGCGTGGTTGGTGGAGCCGCCCGTGGCAAGCAGCGCGACGATGGCGTTGACGATGGCGCGCTCGTCGATCAGACGGCCGATGGGGCGGTAGTCGTCCCCCAGCGCGGTGATCGCGACGGCGCGTTCCGTCGCCGCCACGGTGAGCATGTCGCGCAGTGTGGTGCCGGGGTTGATGAAGGACGTGCCCGGCAATTGCAGGCCCATCGCTTCGAGCAGGATCTGGTTGGAGTTCGCCGTGCCGTAGAAGGTGCACGTGCCCGGGCCGTGGTAGGAGGCCGATTCGGCTTCGAGCAACTCCTCGCGTGTGGCTTCGCCGGCGGCATAGCGCTCGCGTACTTCGGACTTGGTCTTGTTCGGCAGGCCCGGCGTCATCGGCCCGGCCGGGACGAAGATCGTCGGCAGATGCCCGAACGACAGCGCGCCGATCAGCAGCCCCGGCACGATCTTGTCGCACACGCCCAGCATCAGCGCCGCATCGAACATGTCGTGCGAGAGCGCGATGGCGGTGGACTGCGCGATCACGTCGCGCGAAAACAGCGAGAGCTCCATGCCGACGCGCCCCTGCGTCACGCCGTCGCACATCGCCGGCACGCCGCCGGCCACCTGCGCGGTCGCGCCGGCGGCGCGCGCCGCCTCGCGCACCAGTGCCGGGTAGGTTTCGAACGGCTGGTGCGCGGAGAGCATGTCGTTGTACGCGGTGACGATGCCGATGTTGGCCGCGCTGCCGCGCTTGAGCGCGTTCTTGTCGTGCGGACCGCAGGCGGCGAAGCCGTGCGCGAGGTTGCCGCAGCTGAGCACCTGCCGGTTCGGGCCGCGGCGCCGAGAGCTTTCGATCAGCGCCAGATACGCCGCACGCGAGCGACGGCTGCGTTCGACGATGCGGTCGGTGACGGCGGCGATGGCGGGGTGCAGGGGCATGGCGGCGGTTCCGTGGCGGAGGCGGGCGGCGCCGCGGCGCGCCGCGGGCGGAGTGAAGCGATCGATTCTAGGCCGCTTGCCGCGGCGAAGGAACGTGCGTCAGCGCCGAGGGCTCAGGCGCACCACAACACATCGAGCGTGTCGGCGAACGCGGCGCGCACCGGATACTGCGCGACGGGGCCGGGCGCCGCGGCGCGCGCGAGCACCTCGCGCTTGGTGTCGCCGCGCAGCAGCAGCAGGCGCTGGCGCGCGGCGGCAAGACCTGCGGCGGTGAGCGAGATGCGCAGCGGCAGCGTGCCGGCGCCGGGGCAGCCGTGCGCATCGATGGCGGCGTAGGGCAGGGGCGTGGCGAGAGCGTGGTCGACGCCGCGCGCGCCGGGAAACAGCGAGGCGGTGTGGCCGTCGTCGCCCATGCCGAGCACGGCGATCGCGGGGACGAGGCCCTGCTCGCGCCAGCGCGCATTGGCGGCGTCGACGGCCGCGGTCATTGCGTCTGCGGTGTCTTCGGCCGGATCGATCGCCGGCACCAGCGGAAGGAAACGCGCGGCCGCGGCGCGCCCGTGCAGCAAGGTCTCGCGTGCCAGGCGGGCGTTGCTGGCGGCGTCGTCGGCCGGCACCCAGCGATCGTCGACCAGCGACACGTCGACCCGCGACCAGTCCAGTGCCACGTCCGCCAGCGCGCGATGCACCGGCCCGGGCGTGCCGCCACCGGAAAGCAGCAGCAGTGCGCGCGGCTGCGCGTCCAGGTCGCGCGCCAGCGCGCCGGCGATGGTGTCGACTGCGGTCTGGATCCAGTGCGCCGCATCGTCGGCGCTGCGCCAGTCGATGCGGGCGTCGAGATGGGCGTTGTCGGGCACGGTCGGCATCAGGGGGCGATCTCCTCGTCGACGGGCACGGGACGGGCCTGCCGGGGCAACGGCGCGTGCCCGGCGTCGAGCATCGACTGCACCGCCGCGCCGAGCAAGGCCGGGTGGGGATGCACCACCGCGCGCACCGGCACGCGGCGCATCGCGTCGGCGAACCGTCCCTTGTCCTCGAAGCGCGTGCGGAAGCCCGGCGCGCGCAGCCACGGCAGCAGGTGCGGCACGAGGCCGCCGGCAATCCACGCGCCGTGCCAGGCGCCGTAGCCGAGCACGAAATCGCCGGCGGTGGCGCCGAGGATGCCGCAGAACACTTCCAGCGTGCGACGGTGGCGCGGTTCGGTGGCCGCGGCGATCGTGTCGGGCGCGTCGGCGCCGTTCGAGCGGCCCTCGATCTCCACCAGCGCCGCTTCCAGATTCACCAGCCCCTGCCCGCACAGCAGGCGCTCGACCGACACCCGGCCGAAGCGCCGCTGCAGCACCTTGAGCACCTCGATCTCCAGCGCATTGCACGGCGCGACGCCGATATGCCCGCCCTCGGTCTGCAGCGCGAACATGCGGCCCTCGCGCAGCAGCAGCGCGCCGACGCCCAGGCCCGTGCCGGGTCCGAGCACGGCGAAGGTCTGCGACGGCTCGCTGCCGAGCGTCGCCGCGGGCGGCGCGCCGAGTGCGACGCTGTCGTGCGGCGCGAGCAGCGGAAGGCACAGGCTCATCGCGGCGAAATCGTTGATCGCACGGTGGCTTGCGAGTCCGAGCGCGCGGCGCGTCTGCGCGAACGAGATCGTCCAGGGGTGATTGGTCAGACGCGCGTCGTCGCCGTCGAGCCGCCCGGCGACGGCGAACACGGCGTGTTGCGGACGGGCATCGATGTCCAGCTCGCGCAGGTAGGTCGCGGCGGCATCGGCGAGCGTGTCGAATTGCACCACGAGCATCGAACGCACGCTGTCGGCGTCGAGCGGTTGCCGCGCGTTCGGCCACGCGAGTCCGAAGCGGACATTGGTGCCTCCGACCTCGGCCAGCAACGTGGGTGCCGAGGCGGTCATCGCGCGTTGCGCCGCGGGTCGACGCGATCGCGGCCCGCGCAAGCGGCGTCGCGGAGTCCAGCCCGATGCAAGACCATGCCCAACTCCCCGATCGTCGGCTTCCGTCGCCGCAGTGTTGCACGTGCCGGCGAAAGAACCCGTTATGCGAGGCCGTCGCGCGCCCCCGCGCGTCTGCGTCACGCGTCCAGCACGCCACCGTTGCTGGCGATGATGCGCGAATACAGTTTCGCGCTGGCCTTGGGCGTGCGTTCGAGCGTTTCGAAATTCACGTGCACCATGCCGAAGCGCTTGGAGAAACCGAGCGACCACTCCAGGTTGTCCAGCAGCGACCAGCCGTAATAGCCGCGCACGTCCACACCCTGGCCGATGGCGGCACGCACGGCGTTGAGATGCTTCTTCAGGTAGTCCACGCGCAGCGGATCGTCGATCACGCCGTCGTGCGCCTTGGGCGGATCGTAGAACGCCGAGCCGTTTTCGGTGATGTAGATCGGCAGGTCGCCGTAGTGCTGCTTCATCCACACCAGCGTGTCGGTGAGCCCCTGCGGGAACACCTCCCAGCCGGTTTCGGTGTAGGTCGCCTGGGTCTGCTTCACCGGCGAGCCCCACAGCGGCCACGCCTGCGGATCGTGCTTCACCACGTTGCGGGTGTAGTAGTTGAGGCCGAGGAAATCGATCGGCTGCCGGATGAGGTCGTAGTCTTCCTGCGGCCAGTCCGGCCACGCATCGCCGAAGATCTCCTGCATCTCGGGCGGGTAGCGGCCGTGGATCGCCGGCTCGAGGTACTGGCGGTTCATGTAGGCCTCGGCGCGTTTGGTGGCGGCGAGATCCTCGGGCGATTGCGAGGCCGGATACTTCGGTTCGATGTTCACCACCAGGCCGATGCGATGCTTGCCTTCGGCGCGGTAGGCCTGCACCGCGCGGCCGTGCGAGCGCATCAGATGGTGCGAGGCGATCGGCGCCTCGTAGAAATTGCGGTGCCCCGGCGCGAGCGCACCGTGCAGGTAGCCGCCGTCGGTCACGACCCACGGTTCGTTGAGCGTGGCCCACATCTTCACGCGGCCGTCGAGCTTGCGGTACATCACGCTGGCGTAATCGGCGAACCAGTCGGCGATGTCCGGATTGAGCCAGCCGCCGCGGTCGTCGAGCGCGGCGGGCAGATCCCAGTGGAACAGCGTGGCGTTCGGTTCGATGCCGTTGCCGAGCAGTTCGTCGACCAGGCGCGAGTAGAAATCCAGGCCCTTCTCGTTGACCCGCCCGCGCCCCTCGGGCAGCACGCGGCTCCACGAGATGCTGAAGCGGTAGCTCTGCAGCCCGAGCGCGCGCATCAGCGCCACGTCGTCCTTGTAGCGGCGGTAGTGGTCGCAGGCCACATCGCCGGTGTCGCCGCCCACCATCATCTTCGGGGTGTGCGCGAAGCGCTGCCAGATGCTCGGACCGGCGCCGTCGGCCAGTGGCGAGCCTTCGATCTGGTACGCGGACGTGGCGGCTCCCCAGAGGAAATCGGACGGAAACGGCGGCAGTGGCTTCATCGATCGGGTCTTGTGGCAGGGGGTTGGAAACGTTTACATGGCAGAATACCGTGCCCGCCGGCGGTTTGCAGCAGGTATCGATGCTGCATCGCGGCAGGTGCGGCGCGTCCGTGCCGCGATACTTCGACCGGCGGCGAAAAGCCCACCCACATTCCGCAGGACACGCGATGGCGAGTGTTCGATTCGACAAGGTGCACAAGCGCTACGACAACGGCCACGTGGCCGTGCACGCGGCCGACTTCGAGGTGGCCGACGGCGAACTGCTGGTGCTGGTGGGGCCGTCGGGGTGCGGCAAGTCGACCCTGCTGCGGATGATCGCCGGGCTCGAATCGATCACCTCCGGCACGCTCTCGATCGACGGCCGCGTGGTCAACGACGTGGCGCCCAAGCACCGCGACATCGCGATGGTGTTCCAGAACTACGCGCTGTATCCGCACATGACGGTGGCCGAGAACCTCGCGTTCGGGCTGAAACTGCGCAACATGCCGAAGGCGCAGATCCAGGCGCGCATCGCGCAGGCCTCGCAGATGCTCGGGCTCGACGCGATGCTGCAGCGCCAGCCGAAGGAACTGTCCGGCGGCCAGCGCCAGCGCGTGGCGCTGGGCCGCGCACTGGTGCGCGAGCCGAAGGTGTTCCTGCTCGACGAGCCGCTCTCCAACCTCGACGCCAAGCTGCGCCTGACCATGCGCACCGAGATCGCGCGCCTGCATCGCACGCTCGGCACCACCATGATTTACGTGACGCACGACCAGATCGAGGCGATGACGCTCGGGCAGCGCATCGTGGTGCTGCGCGATGGACAGATCCAGCAGATCGACACGCCGATGGCGCTGTACGAACGTCCCGCCAACGTCTTCGTGGCTGGCTTCCTCGGCAGCCCCGCGATGAACTTCCTGCGCGGACGCGTCGGTGCGGACGGCGTGTTCGACAGCGATGCCGGCACGATCGCGCTCGGGGACGTTGCTCGCCTGCCGGCGGGCGTGGCACCGGGGCGCGAACTCGTGCTCGGTCTGCGCCCCGAACATCTGCAGCTCGAATCCGGCGCCGATACGCGCGCCAGGATCGATGCGGTGCTCGAAACCGTCGAGCCGCTCGGCAACGAGATGTTCCTCAACCTGCGCCTGGGCGGCAACGAACTCGTCGCCCGCGTGCCGCCGGCCACGCTGCCCGAGCCGGGCGCCGCGCTGCGCCTGTTCTTCGACCCCGCGCGCCTGCACGCGTTCGACGCCGCCACCGAAACGAGGATTGCCTGATGCGCCGGATGCTGCTTGTGCTTGTCGCGCTGCTGGCGCACGTGCCGTTCTTGCAGCCGGCCGCCGCACAGGCGCCGGCGGACCCGTGGGCGGCCGACATCGCCGCGTTCGAGGCGCAGGACGCGGCCAAGCCGCCGTCGCGCGGCGGCGTGGTGTTCGTCGGCAGTTCGTCGATCCGGTTCTGGACCACGCTGGCGCAGGATTTCCCCGGCATCGACGTGGTCAACCGCGGCTTCGGCGGCTCGGAAATCCGCGACGCCACGCGCCACGCCAGCCGCCTCGTCGCCCCGCACGCCCCGCGCCTCGTGCTGCTCTACGCCGGCGACAACGACCTGATGAACGGCCGCACCCCGCGCCAGGTAGAGAAGGACTTCGTCGCCTTCGTCAAACGCGTGCGACAGCTGACACCCGACGCGCGCATCGCCTTCATCGCGATCAAGCCGAGCCCGGCACGCGCGCAACTGCTCGACGCCATGCGCAACACCAACCGCCGCATCGAACGCGCCGCCGCCACGCTCAAGGGCGTGGACTTCATCGACGTGTTCACCCCGATGCTGGACGCCGACGGCGAGCCGCGCGCCGATCTCTTCGTCGAGGACAGATTGCATCTCAATGCCGAGGGTTACCGACTGTGGACGCGGCTGATCGCGCCGTATCTGCGCTGATCTGCGCGTCACTGCCGTGCGCGGTGCCACGCTCTTGATGCCCAACCGTTGCCGGGCAAACTACTGCTCGAAACCGTCGCCGAAGAGTGCGCCGTCGCTGAGCCGCGTGACCAAGATGTCGATGCCGTTGAGATCGCTGACATCGCGCCAGCCTGCCAGGATCGTCTTCCCGTTCTGCCACAGCATCGAAGTCGCAACCTGCGGCAGCCCGTCGGCGAGGGCAGCGTACCCCTGCTGACCCGGGAGATCGGGGCCGTAGTCCGGGTCCGGTGATCCGCCGACGCCAAGACGCATCGTGAATGCGCGTTGATACCCGTCCTGCACCGCATACCCGCCCAGGAGGATCTTTCCGTCTGCAAGCGTTTCGACGGCAGTGGCATAGATTGCGCATTTGCCAACGTAGAGCATGCACGGGTCGTAGTTCATCGGGGAGCCTTCGTTGAACGTGGGCAGGAGTTGACCCTGTCTCGTCACGACGGCGACGGTCGGACGCGTCGCATCGGGATCGTTCGCGCTGACACCGGCCACGACGAGATGGCCCTCGGCGTCGAGCGTCAGGGCGGTCGACACGCTGTGGCTGGATGTCGAGGTGAAGATAAGCGGGGTGCCGTTGTTGAACTCGTCATCGACTTCGCCCGAATCCGGATCGACGATCGCGGCGAAGAAGTCGAAACTTCCGTTCAGGAAGATGATGCCAGCGAGTGCCAGCCTGCCGTCGTCGGTCATGAGTGTGTCGGACACGAAATTGTACTTGTCCCCGAACAGCTCGATGCTCGATGTTTGCCCAAAAGGAACGACGTCACCGCCGGATGTCAGACGGGCGAGGTGAATGGCGAGGCTGCTGTGGTTGAGTGCGACCCGGATCCGGTCACCGTCCGGGACGATCGTCACGTCGTGCATCGGGGCATCGGTCGGTTCGCCAGGAATCTGGGAATCCGAAATCGCCATATCGTCCAGCACCTGGCAGCCGGGGGTGGCGAGCGAGCCGAATCGTCCGATGTCGAGTTCGCCGGTGGCGTCGAACCTGCATACGACCGGCCAGCGAAATTTCATGTCGTATCCGGCCACGACGAGTTCTCCGCCGGCATCCACGTAAGCGTCTGTCGGATACAGCACGCCGCCGCCTTCGAAAAGGTTTCCCAGACAACGGTGGCCATCGTCCCCGTAGCTCGTGTCGATCTCCCCATCGGGCAGCAGGCGCGCCAGGGCAAGGCAGGGATTTTCCCCGCTGAGCGATTGCCCGATGGTGTAGAGACGTCGTTGCTGATCGGAAACGAGCAGAGATGCCGTGTCGACGTCGCCGGTGCCGGGAGCCACCGTCAAGGTGGTTGCGCCATCGTTGCCGAACGACGGGTCAGGCTGCCAAGTTGGCGGCGCGGCGCTGACGGTCGAGACGGAAGTTGCAAACAATAATGCGGTGACAGGTGCGCGCATTGCGGGTCCCTCAAGTGGCCGAAGTTCCGGCTTCGGCTTTGGTGTCATGTACGCAGTCGGCAGGCTTCAGGGCGCAATGGATGGATGACTGCCACCGCTCGTGCCGTCGGGGCGGTCTGCCATCCGAACTGCGTGCGCCAGACTTGGGGAACAACAGGCGTCGTCAGTCGCGGTTCCGTTCCGCCAGGACAGCTCGTTGCCGGCGGCGCTGCCCGCAGTAAGGGTCTGGATCAGGGTTCGGCACCGCACCCGTCGCGTCGTCGTGGGGCGTTCGCCGGCACGACGATCCGGGTGGCACGCAGAGATCGGGTTGTCCCGCATGGGCACGTCTGACGTGGGCAACAGGCAGGCGCCGTCGCGCCGAAGAACGTCGCGTGGTCAATTGCGACCGCGATCCACTCCGCCTGCCGCGCGGCACGCGCGTGCCAGAAACGCGTCGCGGGATTGCGAAATGCCTGATCCGTCGCGTTGCCGCGGCAGTTCACTTGCCGCAGCGGGCGCTCGGCTATTCTCTGTCGCCGGATTCCCTGCTCCGTGCCGCATGCCGCCGTTGTCCGCGTCCGCTTCCGCCATGTTGCCGACCACCGCGCGCCGGGCACTGCGCGCGGCGACGCGCGACGCACATGCGCGCGCCGAGGCCGCGCCGGCGATGGCCGCACTGCTGACAGGCACGCTCGATGCGCACCGGTATCGCAGGCTGCTGGCGTCGCTGCATCGCCACTTCGTGCGCTGGGAGCGCGAGCGCGGCGCCTTCCTGCGCGGCGCCGGGACAGCCGCAGGCTGGTGTTATGCCTCGCGCGCAGCGTTGCTGGCCGACGATCTGCAGATCCCGGCGCCGGCGCGGTCCGCGCTTCCCGATCCATGGCCGCGAGCCGAGCCCGCGCACGCGTGGGGCGAGCTTTACGTGATCGAAGGCTCCACCCTCGGCGCACGTCTCCTTGCACGGCGCCTGCGCGACATCCTGCCGGAGGCACCGCGCGCATACTTCTCGTTCGGCAGCGACGATCCTGCGCACTGGCCGCGCTTCGAACGCACGCTCGAACGCGCGCTCGCCGATCCTGCCACGCACGCTGCGGCCATCGACGGCGCATCGCGCGCCTTTGCCGACATCACCCGCGCGCTGGAGCGCACCGACGCATGACCGATCCCGTCGCCACCCCGATGTCGCTCGACGAGTGCGCGCGCGAGCCGATCCACATTCCCGGCTCGATCCAGCCGCACGGCATCCTGCTGGTGGTGGATGCGGCCACGCAGACCATCGTGCAGGCGAGCGACAACGCGGCCGCGCTGCTCGGCATCGCGCAGGCGCAGCTCGCGGACCTGCCCTGGCGCGACGCGGTGGCCATCGCGCGCGATCCGTCCGCGGCGGCGGCGGAGCGGCCGTTGCACCTGGCCTGGGCGAGCGCGAGCTTTCCCGCCAACCCGGACGCCGCGCCGCACGTCGGCTGCTGGCATCTGTACGACACGCGCTGGCTGCTGGAGATCGAACCCGACGCCGCCGACGATGCACCGTCGCGCGACGACGCGTACCCGATCGTGCGGCGCGTCGAGGACGACGGCACCGTGCAGCACGCGGCCGAACGCGTCGCGGCCGCGTTCAAGTCGCTGCTCGGCTACGACCGCGTGATGGTCTACCGCTTCGATCGCGACTGGCACGGTGAGGTCATCGCCGAAGTCCGCGAGCCGCAGCTGGAGCCCTATCTGGGCCTGCACTACCCGGCCACGGACATCCCGGCGCAGGCGCGTGCGCTCTACCTGCGCAACCGCGTGCGCGCGATCGCCGACATCGGCTACCGTGCCGCCGCCCTGGTGCCGGTGCTCGATCCGCACACCGGCCAGCCCACCGACCTGAGCGACGTGTCGCTGCGCAGCGTCTCGCCGGTGCACATCGAATACCTGTCCAACATGGGCGTGACGGCAACGCTCGTCACCTCGATCGTGGTGCAGCAGAAGCTGTGGGGTCTGGTCTCGTGCCACCACTACGCGCAGCGTGCGTGCGACCGTCGCATGCGCGCCGTGGCCGACGATCTGACGCGTGCGCTGGCCGCGCGCATCGGCGCGCTGGAGCAGCTCGATGCGGTCTGGGCGGAAAGCCGGCTGCTGACCACGCGCGAGAAACTCATCGCGCGCTTCAACCAGGCCGAGACGATCGACACCGCGCTGCTGCGCAATTACGCGCACGAACTGCTGGAGGTGGTGGAGGCCGACGGCGTGGCCCTGCTCGACGGCGACGTGCATGCGCGCTACGGCACGCTGCCCGACGACGGCGACCTGCTCGCGATCCGTCGCCGCATCGTCGAGAGCGGCGGCACCGGCATGCAGCGCGACCTCGCCGGCGTGCTCTACACCGATACGCTCGGCGGCGTCTTCCCCGACCTCGCGCACCTCGCCGCGCGCGCCGCGGGCGTGCTCTACATCCCGCTCGACGCGAACGCGCGCAGTGCCATCCTGTGGACGCGCGTGGAGCAGGTGCAGACGGTGAAATGGGGCGGCAATCCGCATCTGGCCAAGCTGCAGGCCTATCCCGGCGCGCGCCTGTCGCCGCGGCAGAGCTTCAGTCTCTGGCAGGAGACGGTGAAGGGCCGGGCCCGGGCCTGGGACCCGATCCACGTGGAATCGGCGCGCTCGCTGCGGGTGCTGGTCGAGCTCATGGACCGCAAGCATTTCCAGCTCGAGTCGGGCGTGCTCGCCGCCACCCTCGACCGCCTCGACGCACCGCTGTTCCTGTTGCAGGCCCAGCCCGGCGGCGGTGCGGTGCAGGTCACCTACATCAACGACGCCTTCATCGAGCAGACCGGGTTCCACACCCCGAGCGACGTGACGCGCGCGTGGAACCTCGACAGCACCGCGGTGCAGATGCGGCTGGCGCTGGCACAGCCGTTCCAGCTTGCCGCCAACCGCGACGTGGGCCGCCAGCGCCAGCGCCTGGACCTGAAACTGCAGCCCATCGCGGCCGGCGACGGCGGGCGGCGCTGGATGGCGTTGCTGGAACCGTCGCTGCTGGGCGCGGAGCCGGGCTGACGTGGCTCAGGGCTCGCGCCGCACGCCCTCGGGCAGGCGCGCGATGCGGCGCATTTCCGGATCGTCGAACAGGGCCGGATCGTCGAGGAATTCCTCGAACATCGCGGTGGCGTCGTTGCCCCAGAACACCTGCTCGCGGCAGACCACGCTCGGCACGCCGTAGATGCCGTCGCGCAGGGCGGCATCGAAGTTGCGCATCAGCGTCTGCCGGACCTCGGGATCCGCAACGGCAGCCTCGGCATCGGCGATGCCCAGCTGCCGCGCGACCGGGCGCAATGCGTCGATCGTGTCGCCGGCGTGGCCGTCGTGCCAGATCCAGCGGAAGATGGCGTCGATGCTCTCGATGCTCGAACCGCAGGCCACGCACAGGCGCAGCGCCGCGATCGGATTGAACGGGTGCGCGGGCGGAAAGCGCAGGCCGATGCCGTCGCGGCGGGCCTGCCACTGCACGAAGCGATAGGTGAATTCGCGCTTGCCGGCGATCTCCGCCGGCCCCTTCTGTCCGTGCTTCTGCAGCAGGCCTGCGAACAAGATCGGGCGGAACACGAACTGCACGCGATGCTGCGCCAGCGCACGGACGCGACGCCATTGCATGTACGCGAACGGCGAGATGAAATCGAAGTACCAGGTGGCTTGCATGCGGGCCTCCGGAAACAGGCGCCATCATGCCATCGATGCGTGGCGCCGCCGCCCGGTGACCGCACTCCTGCGGTCCGCGTCACGTCCGGCGCCCGCAATCGGACGCCGCGCGACGCGCGACGTCCGCGGTGCGTCACTTGACCGTGAGCGTGCCCTTCATCAGCGCCCAGTGCCCGGGAAACGAGCAGAAGTAGGTGTAGGCCTCGCCCGCGGCAAGCCCGGCCACGTCGAAGGTCACGCTGGTGCTTTCGCCGCCGCCGATCACGTCGGTGTGCGCGATGACGCGCGTGTCGCCGGGCTTCACGTAGGCCGAGGCAAGGCCGGCGGTCATGCCGTCGGTGGCGACGCCCTGCACGTCGGCCGTCTTCGACAGCACCCAGTTGTGGCCCATCACGTTTTTCGCCATCACGCCGGTGTGCTTGAGCGTGACGGTGAACTGCTTGCACGTGGCCGGCACCTCGATGCTGGCCGTGTCGAACTTCATCGCATCGTCGCCGCTGATGTCGGCGGCGCATTCGCCGGCGGCGAACACCGGGGCGGAGCACAGCGCGAGTGCGCTTGTGAGCAGGATCTGGCGGAGCATGGAACACCTCGTTGCGTTGGTTGGAATCGTCGGATGGGTCGAGACGCAGCATGGGGGCGGTGCGCCCGGAAGCAACGGCCGCGGAAACGATTGCGACACGTCCGGAGTACGTGCGCGGACCGTGTGCCGGAGGCGGCATGAACGGGCTGTCCGCACCCGCGCGCGCGTGTCCGACGGACACGCCGGACATCGAGGCGAGAGAAATTTCAGTATGCATATCAGATGTTTGCGAGGTCGATGGAACTGGCACACTCTTCGCATTCTCCGGTCCAGCCCACTTCGGACCGCACCATGATCCGCGACACTTCCGCCCAGGACCGCGTCATCGCCGCCACGCCCGCGTCGAAATCGCGGCGGTATCTGCTCATCGGGGCAATCGCGCTGGCGGTGCTGCTGTTGCTCGTCGCGTTGCCCACGCTCGGGCGCTGGGTGGGCGCCGAGCGCGCGGTCGGCGCCCAGAGCCTGCGCTTTGCCACCGTCGAACGCGGCGATCTGCTGCGCGATGTGTCGGTGCAGGGGCGCATCGTGGCGGCCGTGAGTCCGACGCTGTACGCGCCGGTCGCCGGCACCGTCACGCTGAAGACGCGCGCCGGCGAAACCGTGAAGCAGGGCGACCCGCTCGCACTGATCGATTCGCCCGAGCTCAACAACGAGCTGGAACGCGAACGCGCCACGCTGCAGGAGCTGGAAGTCGAAGTAGAGCGCCAGCGCATCGCGAGCGAGCGCCAGAAGCTCACCACGCGCCGCACCGCCGACGACGCGCAGGTGGCGCTGAGCGCCGCGCAGCGCGAGATGGACCGTGCCGAAGCGGCTTGGGCCAAGCAGGCGATGTCGCAGGTCGACTACCAGCGTGCCAAGGACACCCTGCGCACCGCACAGATCGGCGCCGCGCATGCGGGCAGCGACGCGGGGCTGGAGATCAAGGCGGTGCAGTTCGAACTGCAGACGCGCGAACACCAGCTCGCACGCCAGCGCCTGGTGGTGGCCGACCTCGAGCGCCGCGTCGACGAACTCAACGTGCGTTCGCCGGTGGCCGGCGTGGTCGGCACGGTGGCGATCGCGGACCGCGCGGTGGTGGCGGCCAACACCGCGCTGATGATCGTCGTCGATCTCAGCCAGCTCGAAGTCGAGATCGACGTGCCGGAAAGCTACGCCGACGATCTGGGCATCGGCATGGACGCGGAAATCCGCTACGGCAACCAGACCTATGCCGGCAAGCTCAGCGCGATCTCGCCCGAGGTGGTCGAGAGCCAGGTCACCGCGCGCGTGCGTTTCGAGGGCGGCCTGCCGCCGGGCATGCGCCAGAACCAGCGCGTCAGCACGCGCGTGCTGATGGAAGCCAAGCCCGATGTGCTGCTGGTGCAGCGCGGCTCGTTCGTCGACAGCAGCGGCGGCCGCTACGCCTATGTCGTCGACGGCGACATCGCGACCCGGCGCCCGATCGAGATCGGTTCGGCCAGTCTGGCCGCGGTCGAGATCGTCGCGGGCCTCAACGAAGGCGACCGCATCGTCATCTCCGGCACCGACGCGTTCGAGGATTCGGAAACGATCCTGATCTCGGACTAGAAGACGGGATTCGTGATTCGTGATTCGTGATTCGTGATTCGTGATTCGAAAAGCCAGGCCGCGGCGCGATGTGTGCTCGGGCTCTTGCGAATCCCGAATCCCGAATCACGAATCCCCAGCAAGACAACCGCGCCCCAAGGAACCCCCAATGCTCCAGATGAAGCAACTCGCCAAGGTCTACCGCACCCACATGATCGAAACCCATGCGCTGCGCGAGCTCACGCTGCACGTGCGCGAGGGCGAGTTCGTCGCGGTCACGGGCCCGTCCGGCAGCGGCAAGACCACGTTCCTCAACATCGCGGGGCTGCTGGAGGAATTCACCGGCGGCGACTACCTGCTCGACGGCGTCTCGGTGCGCGGCCTCGACGACAACGCGCGCTCGAAGCTGCGCAACGAGAAGATCGGTTTCATCTTCCAAGGCTTCAACCTGATTCCCGACCTGAACCTGTTCGACAACGTCGATGTGCCGCTGCGCTACCGCGGTTTCGCCGCCGCCGACCGCAAGAAGCGCATCGAGGACTCGCTGGCGCGCGTAGGCCTGGCCTCGCGCATGAAGCATTACCCGGCGGAACTGTCGGGCGGGCAGCAGCAGCGCGTGGCGATCGCGCGCGCACTGGCCGGCCAGCCGCGCCTGCTGCTCGCCGACGAGCCCACCGGCAACCTCGATTCGCTGATGGCGCGCGGGGTAATGGAGCTGCTCGAGGAAATCAACGCGCAGGGCACCACCATCGTGATGGTGACGCACGACCCGGAACTGGCCGCGCGCGCGCAGCGCAACGTGCACGTCATCGACGGCTGCGTGACCGACCTCGACGCGAGCCCCCACATCGCGCGGGTGCCGGCGGCGCCAGCGTCCGTGCAAGCGTCCGTCTGAGGGCCGCCACCATGTTTGCCTACTATCTGCGTCTGGCGCTCAAGAGCCTGCGCCGCAATCCCATCCTGACCGGACTGATGGTGGCCGCGATCGCGCTCGGCATCGGCGCCTCGATGACCTCGCTGACCGTGCTGCGTGCGATGTCCGGCAATCCGTTGCCGAGCAAGGAAGGCCTGGTGCTGCGGCCGCAGGTCGACAACTGGTCTCCCGGCCGGCCGTACGACGAGGACGGTTCGCCGCCGAACCTGCTCACCTACCGCGATGCGACCAACATCGTCGCCGCGAAACAGGCCACCTACCAGGCGGCGATGTTTCCGAACGTGCTGACGATCGAGCCGGAGAACCGCGAGATCAAGCCGTACATGCTCGAGGTGCTGTTCACCGGCGGCGACTTTTTCCCCATGTTCGATACGCCGTTCGCGTTCGGCGAGGGCTGGAATGCCGAGCAGGACGAGGCCGCTGCGCGCGTCGCGGTGCTGTCGCACGACACCAACCAGCGCCTGTTCTCGGGCGAGAACAGCGTCGGCCGCGAGATCCGCCTCGGCGGCGAGACCTTCCGCGTGGTCGGCGTGCTCGGCCCGTGGGCGCCGACGCCGCGCTTCTACCGCATCTCCAGCGGCGCGTTCGGCGGACACGAGGACCTGTACGTGCCGTTCCGCAACGGCATCGAGCGCGAGCTGCAGTCCAGCGACAACAACAACTGCTGGGCCGATCCGGGCAACGGCTACAAGGCGTGGCTGGATTCGGAATGCATCTGGATCGATGCCTGGGTGCAGGTCGGCAGCGCATCGGAGCGCGCGCGCTACAGCGATTTCCTCGCAAGCTACGTCAACGAGCAGAAAAAGCTCGGGCGCTTCGAGCGGCCGCTCAACAACCGCCTGAGCTCGGTCGCCGAATGGCTGGAGGAACAGCGTGTGGTGCCGCGCGACGTGCGCACCCAGGTGTGGATGTCGTTCGCGTTCCTGATCGTGTGCCTGGTCAACACCATCGGCCTGCTGCTCGCGAAGTTCCTCGCGCGGGCGCCGGAGATCGGTCTGCGCCGCGCGGTGGGCGCGAGCAAGCGCCAGGTGTTCACGCAGTACCTGACCGAGGCCGGCATGGTGGGCGTGTTCGGCGCCGTCGTGGGCCTGGTGCTCACCGCGCTGGGCCTGGCCGGGCTGCGCGTGCTGTACGCCGACACCGCCAGCGGCGAGATGGCGCAACTGGAGCCGGGGATGATCGGCATCACCGTCGCGGTCGCGCTCGTGGCCAGCCTGCTGGCGGGCCTGTACCCGACCTGGAAGGCCTGCCAGATCACTCCCGCCACCCAGCTCAAATCGAACTGAGCACGAGGACATCGACTCATGGAAATCCGTCCGATCTATTCCGCGCTGATGCGCAACAAGCCGGGCCTCGTGCTGATCGTGCTGCAGGTGGCGATCACGCTGGCGGTGGTCTGCAACAGCCTGTTCATCATCCTCGAGCGGCACGAGCGCGTCGGTCGTCCGAGCGGCATGAACGAGGCCGACACCTTCGTGATCAACAGCCTCGGGTTCGCGAGCAACTTCGACGTGAAGGCGACGATCCGCGACGACCTGGACATGATCCGCGCCCTGCCCGGCGTGGTCGCGGCCACCACGGTCAACAGCCTGCCGATGAGCGGCGGCGGCTGGGGCGCGGGCTTCGACACCCAGCCCGTCGATCGCACCGGCACGCGTCGCGGGCAGAGTTCGGCGCTGTATTTCGTCGACGAGGGCGGGCTGGAGACCTTCGGCGTGAAGCTGATCGAAGGCCGCGACTTCCGCGCCGCCGACGTCACCGACAACACCGACAGCTCGGGCATCCTGGCGCAGTCGATCATCATCTCCAAGGCCCTGGCCGAGGCGCTGTACCCGGACGAGAGCGCGGTCGGCAAGCAGGTGTTCGGCCTTGCCAACGACAACGAGGCGGTGACCGTGGTCGGCGTCGTCGAGCGGCTCCAGCAGCCGTGGTCGCGTTCGCGCTTCGTCGAGCAATCGACCTTCGTCCCCGGCTACAACGTCGGCGGCCCGCAGAGCCGTTATCTCATCCGCACGCAACCTGGTCAGCGTGATCAGGTGATGGCCGAGGTCGAGGAAAAGCTGCAGGCGTCCAACACCGGGCGTCTGATCCGGGGTCGCGAGACGGTGCAGGACATCCGCGCGCAGAGCTACCAGTTCGACAATGCGATGATGACCATCCTGATGGCGGTGATGGGCGGCATGGTGATCATCACCGGGCTCGGCATCGTCGGCCTCGCGAGCTTCTGGGTCACGCGCCGGATCAAGCAGATCGGCACGCGCCGTGCGCTCGGCGCGCGCAAGTTCAACATCCTGCGCTACTTCCAGACCGAGAACGGGATCATGGTGACGATGGGCGTGGTGCTGGGCGCGCTGCTGACCTACGGCTTCAACCTGTGGCTGATGCGCGAGTACAACGCCGAGCGGTTGCCGTGGTTCTATCTGCCGATCGGGGCGCTGACGGTGATCGTGCTCGGCCAGATCGCGGTGTTCGGTCCGGCCTCGCGCGCGGCCAAGGTGTCGCCGGCGGTGGCCACGCGCAGTGCCTGACGTGTGCGTGCGGCCGGGCCGCACGCAACCTTTTGACAGTTTCGTGCATCCGATCGGACCATGTGCCGATCGAATGCCAGGACCAAGCCACGCAGAGTCATGCGCACCATCCTCGTCATCGACGACAATCCGGCCGTGGGCACCGCGCTCGACGTGCTGTTCGGCCTGCGCGACATCCGCACCCTGGTCGCGACCTCGCCGGAAGAGGGGATCGCGCTGCTGGCCCGGGAGCACGTCGACCTGGTGGTGCAGGACATGAACTTCCGCGCCGACACCACCTCCGGCGAGGAAGGCGAGGCGCTGTTCCGGGACATTCGCGCCGCGCATCCGGATCTGCCGGTGATCCTGCTCACGGCGTGGACGCATCTGGAATCCGCGGTGGATCTGGTCAAGCACGGCGCAGCCGATTACATGGCCAAGCCGTGGGACGACCGCAAGCTCCTGACCGCGGTCGAAAACCTCATCGAACTGGGCGAATCCACGCGCGAGGTGCGCCGCCTGCGCGCGCAGCAGCAGGCGGCGCTCACCGGCCTTGCGGCGCAGTACGACCTGCGCGGCGCGGTGTTCGCCGACCCCGCCACCGAGCGCGTCTTCTCGCTTGCGTGCCAGGTGGCGCGCGCCGACGTCCCGGTGCTCGTCACCGGCCCGAACGGCGCGGGCAAGGAGCGCGTCGCCGAGGTGATCCAGGCCAATTCAAGCGTGAAAAGCGGGCCCTTCGTGACGGTGAACTGCGGCGCGCTGCCGCAGGACCTGATCGAGGCCGAACTGTTCGGCGCCGACGCAGGCGCCTACACCGGCGCGAACAAGGCGCGCGAAGGAAAATTCGAGGCCGCCGACGGCGGCACGCTGTTCCTCGACGAGATCGGCAACCTGCCGCTCAACGGCCAGATGAAACTGTTGCGCGTGCTGGAGACCGGCCGCTTCGAGCGCCTGGGCAGCAACCGCGAGCGGCAGGTGCGGGTGCGTGTCATCAGCGCCACGAATGCAGACCTGCCGGCCATGATCCGTGCCGGCAGCTTCCGCGAGGATCTGTATTACCGCCTCAACCTGATCGAGATCCGCCTGCCGCCGCTGGCGCAACGCCGCGGCGACATCCTGCCGCTGGCCGACCACTTCCTGCAGGGCGGCAAGCCGCTCACCGCGCCGGCACGCGATGCCCTGCTGCGGCACGGATGGCCGGGCAACGTGCGCGAGCTCAAGAACGTGCTGCAGCGCGCCCAGTTGCTGGCGCCGGGCAAGGCGATCGAACCGGCCGATCTCGGCCTGCCGGTCGGGCAGGGTGCGGGTGCGTTGCCGCCGGTCGAGACCGAGATCGAACCCGATCGCGAGCAGATCGTGTCCGCACTGGCGCGCGCCAGCGGCAGCGTCAGCCAGACGGCGGCGGAACTCGGGCTGAGCCGCCAGGCCCTGTACCGGCGCATGGACAAGCTCGGCATTGCACGGACTTGAGCGGTCCTGCGCGGCGGCGTGCCCGCCTGGTCGCTAAGCTGCCGCCATGAAACTGCGACTCTCCCTCCAGACCCGGCTGGTGCTGATCACCGGCATGGCCGCCATGCTGGCGGTGATCGTGGCGCTGTTGCTCAGCGAGTGGGTCGAGAACCGCTGGGCGGAATGGTCGCTGGCGCTCGTGATCGCCTTCGTCGCCACGGCGTTCCTGGTGCGCTGGTGGAGCGCGCCGATGGTGTCGCTGTTGCGCGCGCTGTCCGGATCGGTGGCGAGCTTTCGCGACGGCGATTTCAGCTTCGGCATCGTGCACGCGACCGACGACGAACTCGGCGATCTCGTCGCCTCGCACAACGAACTGGCCACCGTGCTGCGCGAGGAACGGCAGAACCTGTTCCAGCGCGAGCTGCTGCTCGACACCGTGATCCAGAACACGCCGGTCGCGATGGTGCTGACCGAGCCGCGCGGCCACGTGGTGTACGGCAACCTCGCCGCGCGGCAGCTGTTCAACAGCGGCCGGCGCCTGGAGGGCCTGCTGTTCGACGAGGTGATGGCGGAGCTGCCGCAGAGCCTGCGCGATGCGCTCGACCAGGGCGGCGACCGGCTGTTCACCGTGAGCGGCGAAACCGAGGACGACACCTATCATCTGGCGCGCCGCGGGTTCCGCCTCAACGGGCGCCCGCACGAGCTGTACCTGTTCCGCCGCCTCACCGCCGAATTGAGCCGGCAGGAGGTGGCGAGCTGGAAGAAGGTGATCCGCGTCATCAGCCACGAGATCAACAACTCGCTCGGCCCGATCGCCTCGCTCGCGCATTCGGGCCAGGAACTGCTGCGCCGCGGCGACAGCGAACGCATGCAGCGCGTGTTCGCCACGATCGAGGAACGCGCGCGCCATCTGGATCGCTTCATCGGCGGCTACGCGAGCTTCGCCAAGCTGCCGACGCCGCGCCTGGAGCAGGTCGACTGGATGCCGTTCCTGCAGCACCTGCGCAGCCACTACGACTTCGCGCTGGACGGCGAGGCGCTCGCGACACCGGGCCGCTTCGACCCCGCCCAGCTGCAGCAGGCATTGATCAACCTGCTCAAGAACGCGCACGAGTCCGGCACCGATCCGGCGGACGTCACGCTCACGCTGCGGCGCGCGAGCGGCGGTGTGCGCATCGATGTCGCCGATCGCGGTCCCGGCATGAGCGATGCGGTGCTCGCCAACGCACTCGTGCCGTTCTATTCGACCAAGCGCAGCGGCACCGGGCTCGGCCTCGCGCTCGCGCGCGAGATCGTCGAGGCGCACGGCGGTCGCATCGGGCTCAGCAACCGCGACGGTGGCGGACTCGCCGTGAGCCTGTTCCTGCCGCAGGCCTGAGCGTTCACGGCTGCAGGCGCGTGACGAGGAAGTCGCGTGCGCCGGCGCCTTGCGTGTCGCGCCATCCGCCGAGTACGGGGCGGTCGCCCTGCATGACGAGTGCGTTCGCGCGGTAACGTGGCCGCGACGGCGGCTACCATGAGAGTGCGCATGCAACATCCGTGTTCATCGGCCGCGAGTCGGGCCTCTCCGACCTACGCGGACAGGCGCGCCGCAGTGCAGGCCCCCGTCCATCCAAATCTCCCGGACCGTCCTCGGTTGCGGCGCTTTTCCCCCCACTGCTACAATCTCCAACCTAAGTCGGGGCGATCGCCCTCTCCGCCGACTCCAGCCCACCGGAACCCGCAGCGTGCTCAATTCCGCCGCCGCCGGCCGGCGCCAGGCAAGGCAGGTGGTGATCGTGCAGACGGTCACCGCCGCATTGGTGGCGCTGGCGTTCCTGGTCGACAGCGTTCCGTCGGCCGCAGGCGCGGGGCTCGCGGGTGCGGGAGTGGCGTTGGGCAGTGCGCTGATGGCCTGGCGCAGCCTGCCGGATCGAACGATCGGCGCGGCCGCCGTGTTGGGCCGCCTCGCCGGTGGAATTGCGTTGAAGTGGTTGGTGATCGCGGGCGCGCTGTACCTGGCGCTGGCCCGCCTCGAGCTGCCGCCGGTGCCTGTCGTGACCGGCTTGTGCGCCGCGCTGATCGCTTCGCTGTTGGCCTACAGAATCAAGTAAAGCATTGGTGGTCACGTGGCAGTTGAATCCGGCGAATCGGGCGCCTCGGGCGGTCTGACCGAATACATCCAGCATCACCTGGGACACAACCGCATCTGGGGCGGGCCGAGCGACGGCCTGCATCTGGATTCGTGGGCGATGGGCCTGGGTCTGGGCCTGCTGTTCTGCCTGTGGTTCTGGTCGATGGCGCGCAAGGCGACCCCCGGGGTTCCGTCCAAGGGGCAGGCGTTCGTCGAGCTCGTGGTCGAATTCGTCGACGGCCAGGTCAAGGACGTGTTCCACGGCGACCGCAGCTTCATCGCGCCGCTCGCGCTGACCATCTTCATGTGGGTGTTCTTCATGAACGCCATGGACCTGATCCCGCTCGACGCGGTGGCGTTCGGCATCCACCACATCGCCGGCGCCGAAGCCGCGCACCACACCTACTGGCGTCTGGTGCCGACGGCCGACCTCAACACCACGCTCGCGATGTCGACGGTGGTGTTTTTCCTGACGATCTTCTACTCGATCAAGGCCAAGGGTGGATGGGGCTTCACCAAGGAGCTCTTCACCGCGCCGTTCCACGCCCACGGCGCAGGCGCCAAGACCGCGCTGGCACTGCCGAACTTCGGGCTCAACCTGGTCGAATACCTGTCCAAGCCCGTGTCGCTCGCGATGCGACTGTTCGGCAACATGTACGGCGGCGAGCTCGTCTTCATGCTGATCGCGGGCCTTGCCGCGAGCTGGGTCACCTTCGTGCCGGGCGTGCTGTTCAACGCCGCGTGGGCGATCTTCCACATCCTCATCATCCTGCTGCAGGCTTTCATCTTCATGGTGCTGACCGTCGTGTACCTCGCGATGGCGCACGAGAAGCACTGAGCGCCCGCGCACCCGTTTCGCCGCACCGGTTTCCCAGCGTTTTTCCTTTTCGTTCTGAATTTACCCCGGAGAGTCAGTCATGGAATTCATCGCCAACGTCCAGAGCTTCACCGCCATCGCCGCCGGTCTCATCATCGGCCTGGGTGCGCTCGGCGCCTGTATCGGCATCGGCATCATGGGTTCGAAGTTCCTCGAATCGGCCGCGCGCCAGCCGGAACTGGTTCCGATGCTGCAGGCCCGCATGTTCCTGCTCGCCGGCCTCATCGACGCCGCGTTCATCATCGGCCTCGCCATCGCCATGTTCTTCGCGATCGCGAACCCGCTGCTGTCCGCCGTCACGGCCGCTGGCTGATCGAACGCACACGTCCGGGCGCGGTCGCCGCGCCCGTCGTTGCCGTGCCGCGGCCGTGCGCACCAGTGCGCGGCCGTGACGCGTTCGCAGTTTCCGGGAGTCCGAGATGGATCTGAATCTTACGTTTCCGCTGCAAATCCTCAGCTTCGCGATCCTGATCTTCTTCACGATGAAGTTCATCTGGCCGCCGCTGATGGGCGCCATCGAAGAGCGTCAGAAGCGCATCGCCGAGGGCCTTGCCGCCGCCGACCGCAGCCAGCGCGATCTTGCGCAGGCCGAGGAGAAGGTGGCCGAAGCCATGCGCGATGCGCGCACCAGGGCCAACGAGATCATCGACCAGGCGCACGCACGCGCCAACCAGATCATCGAGCAGGCCAAGAACGACGCCATCGTCGAAGCCGACCGCCAGAAGGCGATCGCGCTGGGCGAAATCGCCTCGTCCGCGCAGCGTGCCAAGGAAGAGCTGCGCGAACGCGTGTCGGCGCTCGCCGTGGCCGGTGCCGAGAAGCTGATCCGCCGCGAGATCGACGGCAACGCCCACAAGGCGCTGCTCGACGAACTCGCCGCGCAGCTCTGACGGCGCCGCCATGAGCAGCAACCTCACGCTGGCCCGTCCCTACGCCCGCGCCGCGTTCGCGCTGGCGCGCGAGCACGGCCGCCTGGCCCCGTGGTCGACCCTGCTCGGGTTCGCCGCGGCGATGGCATCCGATGCGCGCATCGCCGCCCTTCTGGGCCACCCGCGCCTGAGCGGCGACGACGCCCTCGTGCTGCT
Source organism: Chiayiivirga flava (assembly GCF_014202825.1). Classification (GTDB taxonomy): domain Bacteria; phylum Pseudomonadota; class Gammaproteobacteria; order Xanthomonadales; family Xanthomonadaceae; genus Chiayiivirga; species Chiayiivirga flava. The sequence goes on from NZ_JACHHP010000007.1 coordinate 39,965, forward strand.
GCTGCCCGACGGCGACGTCGATCCGAACTTCCGCCAGTTCCTTACCGTGCTGTCGGAAAACCGCCGCCTCGACCTGCTCGCCGACATCGCGGCGCAGTTCGAACAGCTGCGCGCGGAGGCCGAACACGTGGTGCAGGTGCGCGTCACGTCCGCCACCGAGCTTGCGCCGGCCGAGATCGAATCGCTGAGCGCCGCGCTCCGGCGCCGCTTCGGCAGCGACATCGTGCTGACCCGCGCGGTGGACGCAAGCCTGATCGGCGGCGCGGTGATCGATGCCGGCGACGTGGTGATCGACGGCTCGGTGCGCGGCAAGCTCGCGCGCCTGGACGCTGCGCTGACGCACTGACGAATCCACATTGAACCAACAGGACGGCACACCGCCGTCCGCTCAGGAAATGCCATGTCCACACAGCTCAACCCGTCTGAAATCAGCGAACTGATCAAGTCCCGCATCGAGAAGGTCAAGCTCGCCGCGGAAGCCCGCAACGAAGGCACGGTGACGTCCGTGTCGGACGGCATCGTGCGCATCCACGGCCTCGCCGACGTGATGCAGGGCGAAATGATCGAGCTGCCGAACAACACGTTCGCACTCGCACTGAATCTGGAGCGCGACTCGGTCGGCGCCGTGGTGCTCGGCGACTACCAGAACCTGCGCGAAGGCGACAACGCCAAGACCACCGGCCGCATCCTGGAGGTGCCGGTCGGCCGCGAACTGCTCGGCCGCGTGGTCAACGCGCTCGGCGAGCCGATCGACGGCAAGGGTCCGATCAACGCTACGATGACCGCGCCGGTGGAAAAGGTCGCGCCGGGCGTGATCGCGCGCAAGTCGGTGTCGCAGCCGGTGCAGACGGGCTACAAGACCGTCGACGCGATGATCCCGGTCGGCCGCGGCCAGCGCGAGCTGATCATCGGCGACCGCCAGACCGGCAAGACCGCGCTCGCGATCGATGCCGTGATCAACCAGAAGGGCACCGGCATCAAGTGCGTGTACGTGGCCATCGGCCAGAAGGCCAGCACGGTGGCGAACATCGTGCGTCGCCTGGAAGAAAACGACGCGCTCGCGCACACCATCGTCGTGGCCGCCACCGCGTCGGAATCGGCCGCGATGCAGTACATCAGCGCCTACTCCGGCTGCACCATGGGCGAATTCTTCCGCGACCGCGGCGAAGACGCGCTGATCATCTACGACGATCTCTCCAAGCAGGCCGTGGCCTACCGCCAGATCTCGCTGCTGCTGCGCCGCCCGCCGGGCCGCGAGGCGTATCCGGGCGACGTGTTCTATCTGCACTCGCGCCTGCTCGAACGTGCGGCCCGCGTCAACGAGGACTACGTCGAGAAGTTCACCAACGGCGAAGTGAAGGGCAAGACCGGCTCGCTGACCGCGCTGCCGATCATCGAAACGCAGGCCGGCGACGTCTCGGCCTTCGTCCCGACCAACGTGATCTCGATCACCGACGGCCAGATCTTCCTCGAGACCGATCTGTTCAACGCCGGCATCCGTCCGGCGGTGAACGCCGGCATCTCGGTGTCGCGCGTCGGCGGCGCGGCCCAGACCAGCATCATGAAGAAGCTCTCGGGTGGCATCCGCATCGCGCTCGCGCAGTACCGCGAACTCGCGGCCTTCGCGCAGTTCGCGTCGGATCTGGACGAAGCCACCCGCAAGCAGCTCGAGCGCGGCCAGCGCGTCACCGAGCTGATGAAGCAGAAGCAGTACGCGCCGATGAGCATCGCGCAGATGGCGCTGTCGATCTACGCGGTGAACGAGGGCTACCTCGACGACGTCGCGATCAACAAGATCGGCGCCTTCGAGGAAGGCCTGCACGCGCACCTGTCCAACACCGCCGGCGAGCTGGAAAAGAAGATCGTTGCCAGCGGCGCGTGGGACAAGGACATCGAAGCCCAGTTCAAGACGATCATCTCGGACTACAAGGCGACGGGTAGCTGGTGAGCGAAGCCGGGAATCGAGAATCGGGAATAGGGAATCGGTAGAGCAACAGCACCGACCCCGCTCCTGACGATTCCCGATTCCCCATTCCCGATTCCCGCGCGAGCAAAGCGAGCAAACCATGGCAGGCGGCAGAGAAATCAAAACCAAGATCAAGAGCGTGCAGAACACCCGCAAGGTGACGCGCGCGCTCGAAATGGTCTCGGCCTCCAAGATCCGCAAGGCGCAGGACCGAATGAAGTCGTCGCGCCCGTACGCGCGCCTCATGCGCCAGCTGATCGGGCACGTCGCGCAGGCGAACTCGGAGTTCGTGCATCCGTTCATGGCGCAGCGCGAGGACATCCGCCGCGTCGGCTACATCGTCATTTCGAGCGATCGCGGCCTTGCCGGCGGCCTCAATTCCACCCTGTTCCGCCGCGTGCTGGCGGACATGCGCGAATGGCAGTCGAAGGGCGTGGAGATCGACGTGGTGTGCGTCGGGCAGAAGGCCACCGCCTTCTTCCGTCGCCTCAAGGTCAACCTCGTCGCGTCGGTTACGCACCTGGGCGAGAAGCCGCAGGTGGAGCAGCTCATCGGCGTGATGAAGGTGATGCTCGATGCGTTCAGCGAATCGCGGCTCGATCGCGTGTTCCTGTGCTACAACGATTTCATCAACACGATGGCGCAGAAGCCGCGCCAGGACCAGCTGCTGCCGCTGCCGCCGAGCGATGCGCTCGACACGCGCCACGACTGGGACTACATCTACGAGCCCGACGCCGAGACGGTGCTGAACCAGGTGCTCACGCGGTATGTCGAGTCGCTGGTGTACCAGGGCGTGCTGGAAAACCTCGCGTCCGAGCATGCCGCGCGCATGGTGGCGATGAAGTCCGCGTCCGACAATGCCACCAAGCTGATCGGCACGCTGCAGCTGATCTACAACAAGGCGCGCCAGGCCGCGATCACGCAGGAAATTTCCGAAATCGTCGGCGGTGCCGCGGCGGTCTGATCCGCTGCGTCGCCCGCGTCCGTTGCTGCGGCAATCCCCGTCCCGTCACCGCGTTTCCCCGTCACCGCGTTTCCAGGAGTCGACAATGAAGCTCACGAACAAGATGCTGCTGGCGGTCCTCGTGGTGTCGCTCGCCGCGTGCGGCAAGAAGGACGAGCCCGCGGCTCCGGCCACGCCCGCCACCACCGCGCCGGCCGCCGCACCCGCGCCGGCACCCGCGACGGATGCACCGGCCGCGCCGGCACCGGCCGCGTCCACGCCGGCCGTTGCAGCGCCCGCCGCCGCGACCTCGGCCGATGCGCTGGGCCTGCCCACCGAATGCGAAACCTATCTCACGCGCGCCGCCGCCTGCTACGAGAAGGCCGCCGCCGCCAACCCCGCCGCCGTCGCGCAGATGCAGCAGGGTCTGGAGCAGGTCCGCACGCAGTGGGCCGCGGTGCCGGACAAGTCACAGCTGGGCGCGGCGTGCACGATGGCGTCCGAGCAGTTCGCGCAGACGGTCGCGATGCTCAAGTGCGAATAATTTCCTGATGCGTCGACGGGTGCCCGCAGGGCATCCGCCGGTCGCAACCCAGTACCGAACTCCTATCGAAAAGTTGCAAGGAACGTCATGAACACGGTCAATACCCAGGGCAAGATCGTCCAGATCATCGGCGCGGTCGTCGACGTCGAATTCCCGCGCGAGAGCGTGCCGAAGGTGTACGACGCGCTGAAAGTCGCCGGCACCGCGATCACGCTCGAAGTGCAGCAGCAGCTCGGCGACGGCATCGTGCGCACCATCGCGCTCGGTTCCACCGACGGTCTCAAGCGCAACCTGATCGCCGAAAACACCGGCCGTGCCGTGTCGGTGCCGGTGGGCGCGGGCACGCTGGGCCGCATCATGAACGTGCTCGGCGAACCCATCGACGAAGTCGGTCCGATCGAAACCGCCGAGACCTGGGAAATCCATCGCTCGGCCCCGGCCTACGACGAGCAGTCCTCGGGCAACGAGCTGCTGGAAACCGGCATCAAGGTCATCGACCTGATGTGTCCGTTCGCCAAGGGCGGCAAGGTTGGCCTGTTCGGCGGCGCCGGCGTCGGCAAGACGGTGAACATGCTCGAGCTCATCAACAACATCGCGACCGAACACGCCGGCCTGTCTGTGTTCGCCGGCGTCGGCGAGCGCACGCGCGAAGGCAACGACTTCTATCACGAAATGTCGGAAGCGGGCGTCATCAAGCTCGACAACATGAAGGAGTCGAAGGTGGCGATGGTGTACGGCCAGATGAACGAGCCGCCGGGCAACCGCCTGCGCGTCGCGCTCACCGGCCTCACGATGGCCGAGTACTTCCGCGACGAGAAGGACGAGACCGGCAAGGGCCGCGACGTGCTGTTCTTCGTCGACAACATCTACCGCTACACGCTGGCCGGTACCGAAGTGTCGGCGCTGCTCGGCCGCATGCCGTCGGCCGTGGGATATCAGCCTACTTTGGCCGAGGAAATGGGCGTGTTGCAGGAACGCATCACCTCGACCAAGACCGGCTCGATCACCTCGATCCAGGCCGTGTACGTGCCCGCCGACGATCTCACCGATCCGTCGCCGGCGACCACGTTCGCGCATCTGGACGCGACCGTCGTGCTCTCGCGCAACATCGCCGCGCTCGGCATCTACCCGGCGGTCGATCCGCTCGACAGCACCTCGCGCCAGCTCGATCCGAACGTGATCGGCACCGAGCACTACGAGACCGCGCGCCGCGTGCAGGCCACGCTGCAGAAGTACAAGGAGCTCAAGGACATCATCGCCATCCTCGGCATGGACGAGCTGTCCGAGGACGACAAGCTGGCCGTGTCGCGCGCGCGCAAGATCGAGCGCTTCTTCAGCCAGCCCTTCCACGTGGCGGAAGTCTTCACCGGTTCGCCGGGCAAGTACGTCTCGCTCAAGGACACCATCCGCGGCTTCAAGGCGATCTGCGACGGCGAATACGATCACCTGCCCGAGCAGGCGTTCTACATGGTCGGCGGCATCGAGGAAGCGGTCGAGAAGGCGAAGAAGCTCGCCGCTTAACGGCGGCGGTGATTTGGGATTCGTGATTCGGGATTCGCACAAGCAGGTTCGCGGGCGCCGGAGCGATTGCTCTTTCGAATCACGAATCACGAATCCCGAATCCCATTGATCGAGCAAAGCGAGAGCAAATGAGCACCATCCGCTGCGACATCGTCAGCGCCGAAGACGAGATCTTCCACGGCACCGTCACCTTGGTCGTGGCGACGGGCGAGCTCGGCGAGCTCGGCATCGCGCCGCGCCATGCGCCGCTCATCACGCGGCTCAAGCCCGGCTACGTGCGCGTCACGCTGGAGGGCGGCGAGCAGCAGGAGTTCTACGTCTCCGGCGGCATCCTGGAAGTGCAGCCGCAGGTGGTGACAGTGCTGGCCGACTCGGCCGCGCGCACCGCGGATCTCGACGAAGCCGTGGCCAAGCGCGCCAAGGAAGAGGCCGAACGCGCGCTCGCCAACCGCGGCGACGCGATGGACATCGCGCAGGCGCAGCAGCGTCTTGCCGAAGCCATGGCGCAGCTGCAGGCGCTGGAGCGGTTGCGCAAGAACCTCAAGCACTGAGGTTCCCGCAGCGCCCTGCACGCCACGACACCCAAAGCCCCTCTCCCCGTGGGAGAGGGGTTGGGGAGAGGGTCCGGGACGCCCGGACGATCCACCTCGACTCGAACTATCCGAGCGTATTGCCCCGCGTGTTCCGGCGCACCTGAGGGGACGCACGTCAACCGCGTGCGGCCTCATACGGGCCGACTCTCGTCCCAGCGTTCCACGCACTCCTCCGACCGGACCCTCATCCGCCCTTCGGGCACCTTCTCCCACAGGGAGAAGAGCAAGCGCCTTGGGCGCCTTATCGCATTGGAGAGGGTAAGCGCCTTCGGGCACCTTCTCCCACGGGGAGAAGGGCAGGCGCGTTCGTGCGACGCTCGCGCAGCTGACCGATAATCCCCGTCCGCCCGCGCGCCCGGACCCCGCATGACGCCCTCCCGCACCACCGCCCCGCTGCACGTCGTCATCCTCGCCGCCGGCGAGGGCAAGCGCATGCACTCCGCGCAGCCGAAGGTGCTGCAGCCGATCGCGAAGGTGCCGATGCTCGGCCACGTCATCGCCACGGCGCGCACGCTCGAACCGGCGGCGATCCACGTCGTGTTCGGCCACGGCGGCGACCAGGTTCGCGCGGCCTTCGCGGCGCAGGCCGACCTGCAATGGGTCGAACAGGCGCAGCGCCGCGGCACCGGCCATGCCGTGCAGCAGGCGATGCCGGGCATCCCCGACACGGCGCGCGTGCTCGTGCTCTACGGCGACGTGCCGCTGATCACGGCGACCACGCTCCGCCATCTGCTGAGCATCGATGCCGCACTCGCCGTGCTCGTCACTGACCTCGCCGATCCCACCGGCTACGGCCGCATCGTGCGCGATGCCGAAGGCCGCGTCGATTCCATCGTCGAACACAAGGACGCGGATGCCTCGCAACGCCTGATCCGCACCGTCAACAGCGGCATCATCGCGGCCGACGCGGCCAAGCTGCGCGAGTGGCTCGCGACCCTGCGCGCCGACAACGCGCAGGGCGAGTACTACCTCACCGACGTGTTCGCGCAGGCCACGGCCGAGTTCGCCGCGGCCGAGATGGCGCACGTCGAGGATCCGGTGGAAGTGGAGGGCGCCAACGATCCCTGGCAGCTCGCCACGCTCGAACGTGCGTTCCAGACCCGGGCCGTGCGCCGGCTCTGCGCCGAGGGCGTGCGCGTCGCCGATCCGGCACGCGTCGACGTGCGCGGCACGGTGACCGTCGGGCGCGATGTCGAGCTCGACGTCGACGTCATCCTCGAAGGCACGGTCGTGCTCGGCGACGGCGTGCGCATCGGCCCATTCACGCGCATCGCGGACACCACGCTCGCCGCCGGCACGCAGGTGCGCGCGCACTGCGACATCGACGGTGCCACCACCACTGGTGCCGCAATCATCGGCCCGTATGCGCGCCTGCGCCCCGGCACGCGCCTGGGCGAGGGTGTGCACGTGGGCAATTTCGTCGAGACGAAAAACGCCGACATCGGCGCCGGGTCGAAGGCCAACCACCTGAGCTACCTCGGCGATGCCGTGATCGGGGCCCGGGTCAACGTCGGGGCCGGCACCATCACCTGCAACTACGATGGCGTGAACAAGGCCACCACGCGCGTCGAGGACGGCGCGTTCATCGGCTCGAACAGTTCGCTGGTCGCGCCGGTGACGGTCGGCGCGGACGCGACCATCGGCGCCGGCTCGGTCATCGGCACGGATGCGCCCGCCGGCAAGCTCACGCTCACGCGCGCGCCGCAGGTCACCAGCGACCGCTGGCAACGCCCGCGCAAAGCGCCGCACGACACCACGTCCTGACGCCGGCGGGCTCGGTTGCGGCTGCGTCCGGCGCGTCGGCATAATCGGAAGTCCGCGGCGTCCGCCGCGATGTGCCCTCGGTCCGCATGAGCGATCGTCGCAACGAGCGTCCGTACGTCGAGTTCGCAGCCGGTGCGACCATCGTCGATGGCCGCACGGCCGGGGACGCGCTGTACATCGTCGAGAGCGGAACCGTGCTGGTCGAGCCGCCCGGCGCACCGGCCTACACCGCGGCTGCGGGAGAGGTGGTCGGGGAGACCGCGTTGCTGGACGGCGCCGTGCCGCTGCGTGCGAGCGCCCGCACGGCGGTCCGCGCCCTGCGCGTTCCGATCGAACTCCTGCCGGCGGTGCTCGCCAGCGACGCTGGCGTCGCAATGCACCTGCTGCGGCAGCTCGCGCGGCGCGCGCATCCGTCCCCGACGCATGCGACCGAGCACGTCGACGCGACCGATGCGCATTCGATCACGCCATCGCCGACGGCGCGTCCGGGGCCGAATGGCGCGACGCCCGGCATCCGGGCGCCGAGCACACCCGTGGACGCCGACACCCGCACCGGTGCGTTCGTGCTGCGCCACGCCGAGGGTCGCATCGCGTTGCCGGCGCAGGGCGACTGGCTCGTCGGTCGGCCGGACCCGGCCACGGGCGCGATTCCGGAGGTGAATCTCGGCCCGCTCGATCTGGCCCGCAGCCTGAGCCGCCGCCATGCCCGCATGGTGCTCGATGGCGCCGGTGGCGTCGCACTGCGCGAGGAACCCGGCGTCTCCAACGGGACCTGGGTCAACGGCGCGCGCCTTGCGGCCGGCCAGACCGCGACGCTTCGTTGCGGCGACAAACTGCGTTTCGGCGCGATCGAAGTGGAGCTCGACCGCGAATGAGCCGCCACCGCCCGCCGGAGCCCGCCGTGGACGATCCCCTGTCGCGCATCGACACCTCTCCGCTCGACGCGCTGCTGCGCATCCGCGCCGAACTGGACCTGCTGGAGGGCCGCCTGCAGACGATGCAGTCGCGGCGCGACAGCGTCGCCGCAGCGGTGTATGCGCGCGTCCGCGACGATTACGAACGGCGGCGCGACGCACTGGACGCGGACGCGCGCCCGCTGAAGGCAGCCGCGCGCGCGAGCCATGCCGCGTTGCGGCAGCAGCTGGCGCAGGCCGGCAACGCACACGAGGCCGCGCGTCTGGACCGTGAGGAAATCGAATTCCGCTTCAGTCTCGGCGAATTCGACGCGACCGAGCAGCAGACGCGCCTGGTCGAGATCGATCGCCGGCTCGCCGAGACGGGCGCGGCGCGCGAGCGGGCGGAGGCATTGCACCAGCGCTTTCTCGCGGCGTTCGCGTCGCAGGAGGATCTGGAGGCCGGCGCGGCCGATGCACCGACCGTGCAGCTGCGCACCCTCGGCGAGCACGACACGCAGCCCGCGTCGCCGCCGCCGCCGCCGCCGCCGCCGCAGGCGGGCGGCGCCGCGACGGTCGCGATGAAGATCCCGCCTGCGGACGCCGCGGGCGCGACGCAGGTGATGCGCACGCTCAAGCGCGACGGCACCGCACCGCGCTCGGACCAAACCCTGATCATGCGCACCGCGCGGCTGCTGCCACGCGGCGGCGACACCGGCGCCCAGCCGGTGGTGGTGGCGCTCAAGCCGCTGCTGCTCGGCAGCGGCAGCGACTGCGACGTGAAGATCGCCGGCGCGCGTGCACACCACGCCGAAATTCGCGCCAGCATGGCCGGCTTCACCCTCACCGACCACGGCGGCGGCGTGCGCATCAACGGCGTCGCGGTGGAGCAGCATCTGCTGCGTCAGGACGATGTCATCGACATCGCCGGCACGCAGTACGTGTTCCGCGACCTGTGATGCACGCGCCCACTGCGATCGCGCGTGAAGCGGCGCGTCTGCTCGGCGCTACCGCCGCGGCCCCACGCGATGATGTCGGCGAGCTGGCTGCAGCGGCCGCCGACCTGCTCGGCGACCGGGCACGACCCTCCGATCCGCCGGCGCCCGGCGGGCCCGCCGAGCCGCCGCGGGCACCGCAGCCGGACGACAGGCCGACCGGCGCGTCGAAGCGGCCTGCGTCCGAGGACTGCACCGCTCGCGCTCCATCGCGCAAGGTGTCGTGGCTGCAGCGACTGTTCGGCAGGCGCTGACCGCCGGCGCATCCGCAGCATGCGGCTGCGGCGTGCATCCGCATTGCCGGTCCGGGGGCTGGCCACCGCCGTCGTCCCGAGACAAAAAAACCGACGGCCCGGTGGACCGTCGGTTTTGAAAACGTCGCCGCTAAAGGGAGGGAGGACGACGACGTGCTTGCTCCCGCGCATCGCCGACGCGCCGGCCGCAGCCGGTGCGTCGCGCGGATGCCGATTACTTGGCCTTGGCAGCCTTGCTCGCGGTCTTCACGACGCTGTGACCCGCGTCCTCGAACTGCGACTTGTAGATCTGGCCGATCGCTTCGCTCGTCTTGAGCGTCGAGCCGAGCACTTCCTGGCCGGTCGAATAAAGCGTTTCGGTCGATTCCTTCACCAGCGCCACGCCCTTGGGCCAGATCGCCTTGGCGCCGTCCATGTCGCGCACCTCGGCCGCTTCGCCCATGAAGGCGACGGTGGCGTTGAGCGTGTCCTGGAAGGTCTTGAGCTGCAGGCCCATGACGCGCTCGAAATTCTGAAACGCGAGGTTGTTGGCCTTGAGCGTGGTCGCGGCGAAATTCTGGGTCATCGAAGCGAACGGATTGCTGTACTGCTCAAACATGGTTTGCCCTCCGGCAGAGTGTGTGGGCGCACGCTACCAGAAGTTTTGTTGCGTTGCAACATCCGGGCTGAATCGCGCCCGGCTCGACTCTCTGATTCAGATCCAATGAGTTGTTTTGAAAGAGAATATCTGGAAATCCGGAGAGTTGTGGCGTTGCAGCATCAGGCGGTGGGGCCGCGATAGTCGCAGCCCGAGGTGCAGGTCTCGTGCACCACCACGCGGGCCAGCCCCGGCAGCGTCGGTTGCAGCCGCTCCCAGATCCACTGCGCGATCCGCTCGCTGGTCGGGTTGTCGAGCCCGGGCACGTCGTTGAGATAGTGGTGATCGAGCTGTTCGTGCAGTGGCGCGAAGGCCGCCTTCACGTCGGCGAAGTCCATCACCCAGCCCAGCGTCGGATCGAGCGGACCGCCGACATGCACCTCCACCTTGAACGAATGCCCATGCACCCGTGCGCATTTGTGGCCGGGCGGCACGTGCGGCAGGCGGTGCGCGGCCTCGAGCTGGAAAACCTTGAAGATGGTGAGCGGCATGCGTGGCGGATCGTGAGAAAAAGGGCAGGTACAGTCTACCCGCGGCGCGGGACCCGGTTGCGTGACTCCGAATCCAACCGGCATGCAGCCGCGCCGGCATCGCCACCGGCCGGTCGTGCGATAATCGCGGCATGAAACACGCACGCATTCACGCTGTCCCGCGCGCGCGCGCGGCGTTGCTGGTCCTGCTGCTGGGCGCGGTGCCGCTCGCATTTGCCCAAGGCACGCCGGCGGATGACGCGCCCGGAGGCGACCGCTCGGGACCCGAGGCGCCGCCGGATCTCGCGCCGGCCGGATTGCCGCCGGTGGAGGCCGACAGCCCGGCGTTGCGCGATCCGCCGGACGCCGCGGCGCAAACGGCGGCGGAAGAACGCGTCAGCCTCGACGAGATCCGCCGTTTCGTCTCCGTGTTCCGCGCGGTGAAGCAGGCCTACGTCGATCCCATCGACGACGAGACCCTGATGCGCGCCGCCATCCGCGGCCTGCTGATCGACCTCGATCCGCACAGCGCGTATCTTGATCGCGAGGAATCGCAATCGCTCAACGAGCAGGCCAGCGGTGCCTACGACGGCCTCGGCCTGGAAGTGCTGCAGCAGCCGGACCGCTCGCTGCTGGTGATTTCGCCGATCGACGACACCCCCGCAGCGCGTGCCGGCATCAAGCCCGGCGACATCATCACCGCGATCGACGGCAAGGCCATCGATGCCGACAACACCGACGCCGCCGCCGATTCGATGCGCGGCGAGCCCGGCAGCAAGATCCGTCTCACGGTGATGCGCGAGACGGCCGCCGAGCCGCTGCAGTTCACCCTCACGCGCGAAACCATCCGCGTGGCGAGCGTGCGCACCGAGTTGCTGGAACCGGGCTACGGCTATCTGCGCATCGCCACGTTCCAGGCCGACACCGGCATCGAGATAACGAAGAAGCTCAAGGCGCTGCAGGCCCAGAACAAGGCGCCGCTGCGCGGTCTGGTGCTGGATCTGCGCAGCAACCCGGGCGGCCTGCTGCACGCGGCGGTGGAAGCGGCGGACGCCTTCCTCGACGAAGGCATCATCGTCACCACAAAGGGGCGGCTGCCGTACGCCAACGCCGAGTTCCGCGCGCGCGACGGCGATCTGCTCGACGGCGCCCCGATCACCATCCTCGCCGACAGCGGCACCGCGAGCGCCGCCGAGGTGCTTGCCGGCGCGTTGCGCGACCACCAGCGCGCGCTGGTGATGGGCGAGCCGACTTTCGGCAAGGGCTCGGTGCAGACCGTGCTGCCGATGGACAACGGCGATTCGATCAAGATGACTACCGCGCGTTACTACACGCCCGACGGCACCTCGATCCAGGCCGCCGGCATCGCACCGGACGTGCCGCTCGGCGCGCAGGCGCAGGCGCGCGCGACCGAGCAGCCGCCGACGGTGCGCGAGCGCGATCTGCCGGGCCATCTGCGCGGCGACAACGAACTCGATCCGGAGCCGGCGGACGGCTTCGAATCGATTCCGGTGGATCCGCCGGCGATCGTCGAGCTCGACGACAGCGCCGTGCGCGAGGCCTTGAACCTGCTCAAGGGGCTGGCGGTGTTCGGCGAACGTAAAAAGCCCGCCGGCGGCTGATCCCCGCACGACGGGTCGGGCGGACGGCGGCAGACGCGCGCGCTAGTTGCGCAAGCGGCGCGCGATGGCCGGCCGCGCGATCAGCGCAAACACGATGCCGATCGCGAACCCGGTGAGATGCGCCCACCACGCGACCGCGCCGAACTCCGGGCCGACCCACATGAAGGCGACCTGCAACAGCGCCCAGATCGCGATCAGCAGGCTGGCCGGCGTGCGCACGAACTCGAGGAACAGGCCGAGCGGCAGCACGAAACCCAGATGCGCGCGCGGAAACAGCGCGAGATAGGCACCGATGATTCCGGAGATCGCGCCGCTTGCGCCGACGATCACGGTGGCCTGCGAATCCTGCAGCGAGAATGCAGCCGCGAGGTTGGCGATGGCGCCGCAGGTGAGGAACACGGCGAGGAAACGCCACGGTCCGAGCGCGCGTTCGGCCGGCATGCCGAAGATCACGAGGAAGAGCAGGTTGCCGGTGAGGTGTAGCCAGTCGGCGTGCACGAAGATGGCGGTGAACAGCGACAGCACGCGCCCGTCGACCAGCGCGCGCAACGCGCCCTGATCGGAGAACAGCGTTTCCGGCACCGCGCCCCAGCGCTGCAGGAACGGCAGCAGCGCCGCAGGATCGCCCACCGCCAGCCAGACGAACAGCGCCATGTTGGCCGCGACCAGCAGCGGCGTCGCCCAGCTCGGGGCAGGCTTTCGTCGCGATGGCACGTGCACGAACATCGATGCGCGTCCGCGCCGTCAGAGGCGCGGGATGAGAAAGCGGCGGCCGTCGAACTCGAGCACCGCGCCATCGCGACGGATCTCCGACACCGCGAGCGCGCGCGACAGGCGGTCGCCCTCGCGCAGGCGCTGGCCGTCGATCAGCACGAAGCGTGCGGCCGGATCCGCCGCGTAGACGTGCATCGTGAGCTTGAGCGGCGGCAGGGCGTCGCGTTCGGCGGCGGACAGGTCGACGAGGCGGGGCAGCATGTCGAGCGGTTCGTCGGGAACGGCCGGGATCGCGGGCGCGGGCGGCGCGGCGACCGGCGGTGCCGTCGCGACCGGCGGCGCCGGCGCCGGCGCCGCCGGTCGCGACGCTGCCGGGGCCGGATCGACGGGCGGGGCCGAGTTCGCCGGTACCGGTCGCGACTCGCGTTCGGTCGACACGAAGTCCGGGTCGCTCGGCAGTTCGGCCGTCTGCGGGGGCGGCGCGGTAGCGCGCGCGGGCGTCGTCGGCGTCGTGGGCGTCGGCGCCGCATCGCGGGCGGCGGGCGCCGGTGCCGCAGCAGACGGAGCCGGCGCGGCGGCCGGTTCGGGCGCGGACGGCGCACCGCGCAGCCACCACCATGCCAGCGCGGCGGCCAACGCCAGCAGCACGAGCAACGCCAGCAGCAGCGGCCATGTCGGACGCCGGCGCGTCGCAGTGCGCTGCACCGGCGTCATCAGCCCGGGCACCTGTCCGAGGCGGCGCTCGGCTTCGGACTTCTTCAGGGCTTCGAGGATCAGCGACATCGCGCGGCCCTCACTGCAGCCGGCGCCGCAGGCGCGGGCCGTCCTTGTCGCGCGCGGTCAGCGCCAGCAGCGTTTCCGGGCCGACGATCCCGTCCGGCAGCAGGCCGTGTGCGCTCTGCAGGCGGCGCACGCCGGCTTCAATGCCGGCGTCGAAGTAGGCCGGGCCGTCGCTGTCCACGCGCGCTTCCTGGGTGGCGTTGAGGCGTTCGCGCAACCACTCGACCGCAGCACCGCTGTCGCCGCGCCGCAGCGACGGCGGGACATAGTCCGGCGCGCGCCACAACGCGAAATATTCGCCCAGCCAGACGCGCTCGAGATCGGCGCGCGTCACATCGACGGTATCGCCGCCGATCGCGAGTCGCGCGCGGGTCTTGCTGATGCCCAGCAGCACGGCCCAGGTCTGGCGACCATCGTCGGACAGGCGCAGCACTACCGGCCGGCGCAGCGCCGAGAGCTTGGCGAGGCTGCCGCTGCTGCGCAGGCAGTACACGCCGGGCGCCACCACCGGCGGACACCGCGCCGCGGTGGCGGCATTCACCTCGTCGGCGCGCAGCGTCCACAGCGACAGCAGACGGTTCCATGCGGCCGGGCCGTCCGCCGCGTTGGGCTGGATCATCTGCGCCAGTTCGGAGGCGTCGAGGACGGGTGTTTCCGGCGGGGCCGGCGGGGTCGGTTCCACCGCGGCCACCGGCGCGGGCGGCGGCGGTGCCGCCTGCCGCGGCCACTGCCACAGCACCAGCGCCGCGAGCGCGATCAGCGCCCCCGCGAACCAGCCCATTTGCGGCAGTCGCCAGCGGCTGAGCGGCGACGCGAGCACTTCGGCCGCGGCGCGATTCACCGTGCCCTCGCCGATCTGGGCGTGATCCTGCACGTAGCCTGCGGTGAGCGCGCGGTCGGCAATGGTGTTGATCAGGCGCGGCACGCCGCCGGAATGCTGGTGCAGCCGGCGCAGCGCGAGGCGGGTGAACGGCAGCCGCGTCGAACCTGCGACGGCGAGCCGGTGGCGCACGTACGCTTCGGTTTCGTCCGGATCCAGCGGCGTGAGGTGGTAGCGTGCGGTGATGCGCTGCGCGAGCTGGCGCAACTCCGGCCGCGCCACCATCTCGCGCAGCTCCGGCTGGCCGAGCAGGATGATCTGCAGCAGCTTCTGCGTCGGCGTTTCGAGGTTGGTGAGCAGGCGGATCTGTTCGAGTGACTCGGTGCTCAGGTTCTGCGCCTCGTCCACGATCAGCACCACGCGCAGACCCTGGGCGTACGCGTCGAGCAGATAGGCGTTGAGCCCGTCGACCAGCGACTTGAGACTGCCGCGGCGGCCGGTGAGATCCACGCGCAGTTCCTCGCAGATGCTCTCCAGCAGTTCGACCGGCGACAGCCGCGGGTTGAGCACCAGCGCCACGCGCGCGTTTTCCGGCAGCTGCTCCAGAAGCAGCCGGCACAGCGTCGTCTTGCCCGTGCCCACCTCGCCGGTGAGTTGCACGAACCCGCCGCCGCCGCCCTGGCCGATGCCGTACAGCAGGTGCGCGAGCGCGTCCCGATGCCGTTCGCTCAGGAACACGAAGCGCGGATCGGGCGTGATGGAGAACGGCGGCTCGCGCAGTCCGTAGAAATCGAGGTACATCGGTTGGCCCGGAAGTCGCCGATGACTGTAGCGGCTGGCGCTCGGAAGGAGCGTTACGGAATCGTTAAGGCGCGGGCGGGCGCCCGCGCCGCGTCATCCGCCGAACGGCAGTTCGGGCTGCTGCAGTTCCAGCCGCCCTTCGCCCGCCATGATCTTCTTGAACTCCGCGCGCGACACCGACACGTAGCGATCGTTTCCGCCGATCTCCACCTGCGGCCCGTCGGTGATGGCGCGGCCGTGCTCGTCCACGCGCACCACCATCGTCGCCTTCCGGCCCGTGTGGCAGATGGTCTTGATCTCGGTCAGCGAGTCCGCCCAGGCCAGCAGGTACTGGCTGCCTTCGAACAACTCGCCGCGGAAATCGGTGCGCAGTCCGTACGCGAGCACCGGCACGCGCAGGCGATCGACGATGTCCGTGAGCTGCCACACCTGTCGCTTGCCCAGGAACTGCGCCTCGTCGACGAGCACGCAGTGCAGTGCGCCGTGCTGCGCGATGTCGTCGCGCGCGATCTGTTCGAGGTCGTCGGCCTTTCCAAAGATCCGGCCGCGCGACGACAGCCCGATGCGCGACGCCACCACCCCTTCGCCGAAGCGGTTGTCCAGCTTCGGCGTGAGAATCAGCGTACGCATGCCGCGTTCGGTGTAGTTGTGCGCGCTCTGCAGCAGCGTGGTGGTCTTGCCGGCATTCATCGCCGAGTAGTAGAAGTAGAGCTTGGCCATGGGTCCCCCGCGCGAGGGGACCATGGTAATCGAGGCGGCACGGAATCCCGACGGCGCACGCGGCGACAGTCGCGGCGTACGCGTCGGTGGCCGCTCCCGTGCGTCGTCGCGCGGCGGCGCACGTGGCGCGCTCCTCAGTCCTTCTCGATGTCCGACCGCGGCGCGTCGCCGCTCGACAGCGGCCCCACTTCCACCACGCCGCGCGGCGACGCGCGCCAGGTCTCGTCCTGCCACTGCCAGTACTCGTATTCCTTCCACAGCCGCGGATCGTGGATCTCCTCGCCGCGCATGCGCGTCCAGCCGGTCGCCGACGGCACCAGAATCGTCAGGTTGCCGACGAAGCCGGTGCGGCTGCCGGTCACCTTCGAGCGTCCGCGCCGCAGCTGGCTCTCCATGCGCGGCTTGGCGACCGCGTCGCCGTAGCGCGCGTACACGGCCTGGCCCTGTTCGATCGAACGCTCGCGCGTTGCCGCGTCCATCTGCATCCAGAAATGCTCGCGCAGCCCCACGAACGTGGGATAGCCGCGTTCGGCCGCAAGATCCATCCAGGCGTAGGCCAGTGCCGGATCGGCATCGCTGCCTTCGCCTTTCCACAGCATCTGGCCGACCATCCCCTGCGACGCCTTGTCGCCGTAGTACGCCGACTTGCGGAACAATCGCAATGCGTCGGCATGGTCCCCGCGTTCGTAGGCCTCCAGTCCCATGCGGCGGAACTTGAGGTCCGGATGGTATTTCTCGAACTGGCTCTGCACCGCTTCCGGTGCGATGTCATCGGGCGCCTGGGCGTGTGCGACGGCCGCGGTGGCCACCAGCGCGATGCAGATCAGGCTCGCGGCGCGCCACCAGCGCGCAACGGGGCGTGTGATGCTCATGCGTTCGGGTCCTTCTTGGAGTGCCTCATGCGACAGGCCGGCAAGGGAACGAGTTCCGACGCTGCGCGAAGAAAAGAATCCCGAGCCGGCGAAATGTGACGCGCATCCCGCGACGCGCATTGCGCGATCCGCCGGGTGCAAGCCACCGCCTGCTCGGTGGTATGCCGCCGTCGCACGCGGCGGCGGCACGCGTCACACTATGCAGTCACCCGCACGACAGAACCGATGAGCCTCAACCCCTACCAACGCGCCGCCGTCGAATATTGCGACGGTCCGCTGCTCGTGCTTGCCGGCGCGGGTTCCGGCAAGACACGCGCGATCACCGAGAAGATCGCGTACCTGATCGCGAAAAAGCACCTTCCGGCCTCGAAGATCGCCGCGATCACCTTCACCAACAAGGCCGCGCGCGAGATGCGCGAGCGCGCCGCGAAACTGCTGCGCGGACAGGATGCGGACGGGCTGACGGTGGCGACGTTCCACTCGATGGGCCTGAAATTCCTGCAGATCGAACACGAGGCGGCAGGGCTGCGCCGCGGCTTCTCGATCTTCGATACGGACGATTCGGCCGGCGTCCTGAAGGAACTGCTGCCCAAGGGCGCGAAGAACGACGTGCTCGATTCGGTGCGCGGCCTGATCTCGCGCGCCAAGAACGACGTGCTCTCGCCCGAGCGCGCCGCCGAGCTTGCGAGCAGCCCGCGCGAACGCGAAGCGGCCGACATCTACGCCCAGTACCAGCGTCGCCTCGCGGCGTTCAACGCGGTGGACTTCGACGACCTGATCCGCCTGCCGGTGACCCTGCTCGACGAGCACGAATCGCTGCGCACCGCATGGCGCGAACGCCTGCGCTACCTGCTGGTCGACGAATACCAGGACACCAACACCGCGCAGTACCGCCTGCTCGCGCAGCTGGCCGGCCCGCGCGGCGCGTTCACCGCGGTCGGCGACGACGACCAGTCGATCTACGCCTGGCGCGGCGCGGACCCTGAGAACCTCGTGCGCCTGGGCAAGGAGTACCCGACGCTGCGCGTGATCAAGCTCGAACAGAACTACCGCTGCGCGCGCCGCATCCTGCGCGCGGCGAACGCGCTGATCGCGAACAATCCGCACCTGCATCCCAAGCAGCTGTGGAGCGACCATGCCGACGGCGAACCGATCCGCGTGTTCGAGTGCCGCGACAGCGAGCACGAAGCCGAGCGCGTCGCGGCCGAGATCCGCTTCATCGCCGACAAGCACAAGGCGCAGTGGAACGAGTTCGCCGTGCTGTTCCGCGGCAACCACCAGTCGCGCGCGCTGGAAAAGGCGATGCAGCTGCAGCGCATCCCGTACCACCTCAGCGGCGGCACCGCGTTTCTCGAACGCGCGGAGGTGAAGGACACGCTCGCGTGGCTGCGCCTGATCGCCAATCCCGACGACGACGCCGCGTTCCTGCGCGCGGTCGGTGCGCCCAAGCGCGACATCGGCAGCACCACGCTCGCGAAGCTCGGCGAGTTCGCATCGAAGACCAGCCTCAGCCTGTCGCGCACCGCCGAGCGACTCGATGTGCTCAGGCAGCTGCCGACGCGCTCGGCCGGCGCGGTCGACGCCTTTGTCACGCTCGTCAAGCGCCTGCGCCAGCTCGCGCACGCCGAGCCTGCCGGCGCGTTGTGCCGCAGACTGGTCGAGGAAAACGGGCAGATCGCCGCGATTCGCGCCTCGACGCGCGACGATGCAATGTTCGCGCGCCGCCGCGCCAACCTCGACGAACTCGCAGACTGGTTCGACGCCGCCGGCAAGGGCGGACCGGGCGAACTCGCCGCGCAGCTCGCGCTGCTCACGCATGCCGATCGCGACGAGCCGGGCAATGCGGTGCGGCTGATGAGCCTGCATGGGTCGAAAGGCCTGGAGTTCTCGTACGTGTTCATCGTCGGCGTCGAGGACGGCCTGCTGCCGCACGAGGCGAGCCTGGACGAGAATCGCCTCGACGAGGAGCGCCGCCTGATGTACGTCGGCATCACGCGCGCCAAGACACTGCTGCACCTGAGCTACACGCGCCACGCGCGTCGCTACGGCGAACTGCAACGCGTCACGCCGAGCCGATTCCTCGATGAATTGCCGAAGGCCGAACTGCACTGGATCGGCCGCGATGCCGAGCAGGACGCCGAACGCACGAAGGAGCGCGCGGGTGCCACGATCGCAAGCCTCTCGGCCCTGCTCGGCGACTGACCGGCGCCGTGATGCGGCGGTCATGAGGGCCGGATAGACTGCGGGTTCGGCCTCCGGGGATTTCAACGATGCGTACGTTTCCGCTGTCTTTCGTGCTGTTCCTCATTGCGGCGCTGTCCGGCTGCGGCAGCACCCCCGTGCGCGACACCGCACCCGCCGACAGGCCGGCGGCGGCCGCGGCGCACGACAATCTCAATGCCACGCTGTGGATGGAGAGCGCGGCCGAATATGAAGCCGCCGTGCGCGGCGCCTACACCGCCGCGAAGCGCTCGCTCGACACCGCGCTCGCCACCCCGTCGTGGCACGCGCTGCCGCGCGGCGAAGCCCCGCTCGGCTTCGAGTCGCTGCCGCCGGCGATCATCGTCGATGCGGACGAAACCTTCATCAGCAACGAACCGTTCCAGGCGCGTGTCATCCGTGACGCGGTGAAGGACTTCGACTACGACCGCTGGCTGGCCTGGACGAACGAGCGCAAGGCCACGGCGCTGCCCGGCGCTGTGGACTTCGCGCAGTACGTCGCGAGTCGCGGCGTGACGATCTTCTACGTCACCAACCGCGATTACCCGGCCGAGTACGAATCCACCGTCGCCAACCTGCGCGCGCAAGGCTTTCCGGTGGCCGACGACGCCGGCAACGTGCTGCTGCGCGGCACGCCGCGCGCGCCGAGCAAGGAGAAGGGCGAACGCCGCAAGCTGGTCGCGCAGACACACCGCGTGCTGCTGCTGCTCGGCGACAACCTCGGCGATTTCCTCGATGGCATCAACGCCGGCACGCAGCAACGCCGCAACGTGATGGCGCCCTACGCGGCGTGGTGGGGCGAGCGCTGGTTCATGCTGCCCAACCCGTCGTACGGCTCGTGGGAAAGTGCGGTGATGAAGGACTGCGGCGAACGCGCCGACACCGATCCCACCGGCTGCAAGCGCGACGCGCTGCGCTACGACTGAGCCCGTGGCCGCGGCCACACCGGCGGCGCACCCGCGCGGCGGCGCATGGCTGCTCGCCGCGCTGCTCGCGCTCGCGGCGCTGCGCATCGGCGCGCTGGTGCTGCACGATCCGCTGATCGGTGTCGCCAACAACTACGACATGATCCGCGTGCAGGCCTGCATCGACGCATATCCCGATCGCCCGGCCGACATTCCGCCCGGCAGCAACAGCTACAACGCACCGCTGCCGCACTACCGTTTCATCCACGGCGTCGGTGCGCCGTGTTTCCTCACCAGCGAGGCGCTGTTCGCGTTCGGCGCATGGCCGGTGCTGGCGTTGTGGGCGAACGGGTCGGACGCGGGGCATTTTCCGCTGCGGATCGTCGGCGCGTTGAAGGCGGGCGTGCTGTGGTCGCTCGGCGCCCTGTTCTGCTGGCTGTGGTGGCGCGACGGTCGACGCGGCTGGGCGGTCGGCAATGCCGCGGTCGTCGCGCTCGTGCTCGCCGATCCGGCCGTGACGGTGTACGCCAACACCTTCTACGCCGAGTTCGCCGCGGTGACCTTCTGGTACGCGACGCTCGCCGCCGTGGCCCTGGCGTGGACGCGCGGGCGCGCCGGCGTCCTCGGCTGCGTCGTCGTCGCGGCCGTGCTGGCGCTCGCGATCCTGAGCAAGATCCAGCACGTGGTGCTCGGGGCATTTCTGCTGGGCGTCCTCGTGCTGCTGCATGCCGCCGGCCAGCGCGCGCCGCGCCGATTGCTGGGCGCCGTGGCCGTGTCCGCCGCGCTCGCCACCTGCGTGCAGGGATGGCACATGCAATCGCCGCAGACGCGCACCATCCGCGAGGCCAACCAGACCAACACCTTCCTCTATGCGGCGCTGGGCCTGTCCGCGCACCCGGAGCGCACCGCGCAGGCGCTCGGGCTGCCGCCCTCGTGCGCCGCGCATGCGGGCAAGAGCTGGTTTTCGCCGGGCGTCGCGGACGCGCATCCGTGCCCCGCGGTGCTGACGGCGTCTCGCCTGCGCATCGTGGCGCTGCTGTGGCGCGATCCGCAGACCCTCGCACGCATGGCGTGGACCACGCTCGAACGCATGCGTGCTTGGGTGGCGCCGGTCTTGGGCAAGGTCGAAGGCCGGGTGCTCGCGCCGCTGCCGGCCAGCCAGCCGACGCTCGATCCGCTGATCGTCGCCATGCCGACGCCGCTGTTCGCGCTGTGGCTGCTGGCGCCCGGCGTGCTGGCGCTCGTCGCGCTGCGACGCCGCGCAGCATTGCAACCCGCCCAGCGCCTGCTGCTGCTCGCCCTGGGACTGTTTCCGTGGCTGTCGCTGGGCGTGGTGACCTTCGGCGACGGGCTGGCCGATCCGGCCAAGCAGTCGCATCTGGCGCTGACGGCGGCCGTGGCGTTCTGGCTCGTCGGTGCCATGGTTTTCGGAATAAAAATCGTTCTAAAACAGAATTTTGCAAAAAACATCTCGACGCTTGCTTAAGTTTTTTGCCGTCGATATGATCGTGCTGCCGCATCAGACGGCGATTACCGTCCACACGCGCCCACAACCACAAGATCGACTCCGGCGAAAGGCCGGCACTGCGGGAGGCTTCGGCCTCCCGAGTTTTTTCCGGCGCCGCTTTCCTGCATCATGTGGGCGTTTTGCCACCTGTCTTCCCGGGAGTTTCCGATGAAACGCTATGCCGTGCTGGCTTGCGCCAGCCTGTTCGCCCTCGCCCTGACCGCGTGCCAGAAGGAAGACGCCGCCGGCGAGAGTCCCGCCGCGCAGGCCAAGGCCACCTCCAACCCGGCCGACGCGATCACGGCGGCCGCGCAGAAGCTCAAGGAAGGCGACGTGCTCGCCGTGGTGCAGCTCTCGGTGCCGCCGGCGCGCTACGAGAAGCTCAAGACCGAGTGGAAGGCCAAGATGGCCGAGGATCCGCCGAGCGAGGAAGACAAGCTCGAATTCCAGGCGATGATGACCAAGCTCACCGCGCCGGACGCCGAAAACACCCTGATGGCCGAAGCCGAGCCCGAGCTCGCCAAGTTCGACACCGAGATCGCGCCGCAGCTGCCGATGTGGATCGGCATGGGCCAGGGCTTCGCGATGCAGTCGGTGAACGCCAACGCCGACATGACGCCGGAGCAGAAGAAGCAGGCCAGCGACGTCATCACCGCGATGGTGGCGTGGCTGCAGGGCGTGAAGCTCAGCGACCGCGCGCTGGTCAAGCAGGCGATCGGCGAGGCGGTGGAGACCGCGCGTGCAATCGATCTCAAGACGCTCGACGAAGCCCGCGCACTCGAATTCGAGCCGGCGATGGCGAAGTTCGGCATCGCGTTCGAGGGCGTCAAGGACATCCTCAAGGTCTACGGCCTCGATCTGAACCAGACTTTCGACAGCGTCAAGGCGAGCGTCGTGTCCGAAACCGGCGACACGGCCAAGGTGAAGGTCGACTACACGCTGTTCGGACAGCAGCTGTCGACGGTGTCGGACATGGTCAAGATCGACGACCGCTGGTACGGCAAGGACACCATCGCGCAGATCGAGAAGGAGCTTGCTCCGGCGCCGGCCGACGCCGCGCCCGACGCGATGGGCGAGCCGATGGACGACGCCGCGCCGCTCGACGGCCAGCCCGAGGCCGCGCCGGCCGACGCCGCAACGCAGGAGTAAGCCCGACGGCGCCCGCCGGGCCCCGCCCGGCGCGTGCCACGGACGTCGCGCGCCGCAACGCGCGACGCGGGTGACCGATGACGATGCAACCCTCCGACGGCCGCACGCCGCCGCCCTGGCTGTTCCGCGTGCTCGGCAAGCTCGCCGCGCCGTGGCTTGCCATCCGCCGCGAGCCGCCCGGTGCGGGCGCGGATCTCGTGCGTCCGGACCTGCCGATCTGCTACGTGATCGAGCGCTACGGGCTCTCGAACGCGCTGATCCTCGAACAGTCGTGCCGCGAGGCCGGACTGCCGTCGCCGCTGGTCGCGATGCCGGTCGGCGACCTCGTCGGCCGCCGCCGCGCGCTGATCGCGCTGTCGCGCCGCCAGGGCTACTGGTTCGGGCGGCCGCGCAACCGCACCCATTCCGAAGGCCTCGCGCGCCTTGTCGCGCGGCTCAACGACGATCCGTCGCTCGACGTGCAGATCGTGCCCGTCTCGATCTTCGTCGGGCGCGCGCCGGACCGGCAGTCGGGCTGGTTCCGCGTGCTGTTCGCGGAGAACTGGGGCGTGGTCGGACGGTTCCGCCGCTTCCTCGCGATCGTGCTCAACGGCCGCCACACCATCGTGCAGTTCTCGCCGCCCGTGTCGATGCGCGAGGTGCTGCAGCACGACCTCACGCCGGAACGCAACGTGCGCAAGATCGCGCGCGTGCTGCGTGCGCACTTCCGCCGCATCCGCACCGCCGTCATCGGCCCGGACTTGTCGCACCGCCGCACGCTGGTGGACGGCGTGCTCGCGTCCGATCCGGTGCGCCGCGCCATCGCCGATCTCGCGCGCAAGGAAAACACCAACTACGCGCAGGCCTGGCGCCGCGCGCATCGCGACGCGATGGAGGTGGCGGCGGACTATTCGCACACCGTGGTGCGCTCGCTCTCGTTCGTGCTGACGCCGTTCTGGAACAAGATCTACCGCGGCGTCACCACGCACCACTTCGACGGACTCAAGCAGAACGCGCCCGGGCACGAAGTGATCTACGTGCCGTGCCATCGCAGCCACATCGACTACCTGCTGCTCTCGTACCTGCTCTACGTCAACGGCATCGTGCCGCCGCACATCGCGGCCGGCGTCAACCTCAATCTGCCGGTGGTCGGCTCGCTGCTGCGTCGCGGCGGCGCGTTTTTCCTGCGCCGCAGTTTCAAGTCGAACGCGCTGTACTCGGCCGTGTTCAGCGAATACGTCGGTACGCTGATCGGGCAGGGCGTTTCGATCGAATACTTCATCGAGGGCGGCCGCTCGCGCACCGGTCGCCTGCTCGCGCCCAAGTCCGGCATGCTGGCGATGACGCTGCGCGCCTACCTGCGCCAGCCGCGCCGGCCGGTGCTGTTCCAGCCGGTGTACATCGGCTACGAGCAGCTGATGGAAGGCAAGAGCTACCTCGACGAACTCAGCGGCCGGCCAAAGCAGAAGGAAACCATCTGGGCGCTGCTGCGCGGCGTCGCGGGCGTGTTGCGGCACAACTACGGCAAGGTGGCGGTGAGTTTCGGCGAGCCGATCCTGCTCGACGACATCCTCGCCACGCATGCGCCGGACTGGCGCGAGCGGCGCGGCGAACTCGACGCCAAGCCGCCGTGGTTCGGCGATGCGGTGGACGATCTCGCACAGCGCATCCAGGTCAACATCAACCGCGCCGCGGACGTGAACCCGATCAACCTGCTCGCGGTGGCGCTGCTGTCCACGCCCAAGTACGCGATGGCCGAAAGCGACCTGCTTGCGCAACTGGAGCTGTCCAAGGCATTGCTCGAAGCGGTGCCGTATTCGGATCGCGTGACCGTCACGCCGCTGTCGCCGGCGGAGATCGTCGCCTACGGTGAAGAGGTGAAGGTGCTCACCCGCACCCGCCATCCGCTCGGCGACGTGCTGTCGCTGGACGGCGAACAGGCGGTCCTGCAGAGTTATTTCCGCAACAACGTGCTGCACCTGTTCGCGTGTGCCGCGTGGGTGGCGTGCTGCTTCCAGAACAGCCGCCGCATGAGCCAGGCCGGCATCCTGCGACTGGGCAAGCTCGTGTATCCGTTCATCCAGCGCGAGCTGTTCCTGCCGTGGAACGAGGAACAGTTCGGCGAGCACCTGCAGGCGACGATCGCCGTGCTCGCCGAACGCGGGCTGATCGCGTTCGATCCCGAATCGGGCCAGCTGCAGCGCGGTCCGGGGCAGACCGACGAAGTCTTCCAGCTGCGCGCCATCGCGCATTCGCTGCTGCAGGCGTTCGAGCGGTACTACATCGCGATCGCCGTGCTGGTGAAGAACGGCTCGGGCGCGGTCAGCGCGGGCGAGCTCGAAAATCTGTGCCATCTGACCGCGCAGCGACTGTCGCTGCTGTACTCGCAAAGCGCGCCGGAGTTCTTCGACCGCTCGCTGTTCCGCGGATTCATCGCCACGCTGCGCGAACTCGAATTCGTGCGCGTGGGCGAGAACGGCAAGCTCGTCTACAGCGAGCGGCTGGAGGCCTGGGCGAAGGATTCGAAGATCATCCTCTCGCGCGAATTGCGCCAGGCGATCCTCAAGATCACGCCGGACATGGCGCGGGAAGTGGCGGAGCCGCCGGCGCTGCCGGTCGAGGGCGTGGAGCCGCGCGAGTAGCGGGGTGTTGGGCCAGGCTGGTGGGAGGGAGAGCACCCCCTTCCGCCTACCGGCACCTTCCCCCGCTGCGCGGGAGAAGGACTGCTTCGGTCTGCGTTTCGCTGGCGCCGTGGGCCGCGATTCGATGATCTGCCATCGCGATCGCCAACTTCATCGGAGTTCCCTTCTCCCGCTTGCGGGGGAAGGTGCCGACAGGCGGAAGGGGTGCGGCCTTCCGGCTCAGGCATCCAGATCCGGAATCAGCCGGCTCTCGAGCACCGCGATCATGTCCTTGATCCGCAGCTTGCGCTTCTTCAGCCGCCGCAGCTGCAGCTCGTCGGTGCGGATATCGGCCGAGATTTTCTCGATGGCGACATCCAGATCCCGGTGTTCGAGCTTCAGATCGGCGAGCTGGCGCGCGATGTCGCCGGTGTCCAACGTCTGCATGCGGCCTCCGCGGTGGCCGCACCAGCTTAGCCCGGATGCCGGGGTGCGGGTAAGCGGTACAATGGCCGACTCGCCGCCGTCGCAGCGCCCCCGTCCGCCATGACCGTCGCCCGCAAACTCGAATTCGAACAGCACAAGCTCGCCAAGCGGCTGCGCCGGCAGGTGGGGCAGGCGATCGCCGATTTCGGCATGATCGAGGCCGGCGACAAGGTGATGGTGTGCCTGTCCGGCGGCAAGGACAGCCACGTGATGCTCGATGTCCTGCTGCAACTGCGGGCGAAGGCGCCGGTGCCGTTCGAGCTGGTCGCCGTGAACCTCGACCAGAAGCAGCCGGGCTTCCCCGAGCACGTGCTGCCGCAGTACCTGCAGTCGCGCGGGGTGCGCTTCACCATCATCGAGCAGGACACCTACTCGGTGGTCAAGCGCGTGATTCCCGAGGGCAAGACGATGTGCTCGCTGTGCTCGCGCCTGCGGCGCGGCGCGCTGTACACGCACGCGGCCGAACACGGGTTCACCAAGATCGCGCTCGGGCACCACCGCGACGACATCGCCGCGACGTTCCTGATGAATCTCTTCCACCACGCCAAGCTCGCGTCGATGCCGCCGAAGCTGCTCAGCGACGACGGCAGGCACGTCGTCATCCGGCCGCTGGCGTATTGCCGCGAGAGCGACATCGCGACGTACGCCGGCGCGCGCGAATTCCCGATCATCCCGTGCACGCTGTGCGGCTCGCAGGAAAACCTGCAGCGCAAGCAGGTCGGCAAGCTGCTGCAGCAATGGGAGCGCGAGTCACCCGGCCGCATCGACCAGATCGTGCGCGCGCTCGGCGATGTGCGGCCGTCGCAGCTCGCGGACCGCACGCTGTTCGATTTCCATGCGCTCGGCCGTCGCAGCGATGCGCCGTCGCCGGACGTGCACGCCTGGCTCGCCGGCGAGCCGCACGGCGACGATGGCGCGAACGATGCGGCGTCGATCGCGTCGCAACCTCTGCGAATCCTCGACGCGACACTCGTGTAGTTCGTTTCTCGGCGCGCGCTGCCGCATGCGGCGATCGCGGCGCGTCAAACGGCCCGACGCCGCAGCCCGCCTTTTCCTCTCCGTTTTCGGCTCCCGGATCCCATGCTTTTCAAGAACCTGACCCTGTTCCGCTTTCCGTCGTCGCTGCGTGCAACGCTCGAATCGCTCGACGAGCAGCTGCCGAACGCCGCGCTCAAACCGCTCGGCGCGCTCGAATTCTCCACGCGCGGCTTCGTCTCGCCGTTCGGCCGCGGCGAGGAGCAGCTCTCGCACCGTGTCGGCGACTGCATCCTGCTGGCGCTCGGCGGCGAGGACAAACTGCTGCCGGCGGCGGTGGTGAACGAAGCGCTCGCGCAGAAGCTCGACGCCGTCCGCGAGCGCGAAGGCCGCAATCCCGGCGGGCGCGAACGCAAGCGGCTCAAGGACGAGGTGCTGACCGACCTGCTGCCGCGCGCGTTCGCGCGGCCGTCGCGGCTCGCCGGCTACATCGATCTCGGCCTCGGTTGGCTGGTGGTGGACACGTCCAGCCGCAAGTCGGCCGAAGGTTTCGTTACCGCGATCCGCGAAGCGCTCGGTTCGTTTCCGGCGCTGCCGGTGAACGCCGAATCGAGCCCGCGTGCGCTGCTCACCGGCTGGATCGGCGGCGAACCGCTGCCGGACGGATTCCTGCTCGGCGACGAATGCGAGCTGCGCGACCCGGTCGACGCCGGCGCCGTGGTCAAGTGCAAGAACCAGGAGCTCGACAGCGACGAGATCCGCGAGCACCTGAAGGCCGGCAAGCAGGGCTTCCAGCTCGGGCTCACGTTCGAGGACCGGCTCGGCTTCGTGCTGTCCGAGGACCTCGTCATCCGCAAGCTGCGTTTCCTCGAAACCGCCACCGAGGCGCTGGAGCGCGACGAACGCGATTCGCTGCGGGCCGAGATCGACGCGACGTTCGCGCTCATGACCGGCGAACTCAAGCGGCTGCTGCAGCGGCTCGAAACCGAGCTGTCGTTCAGTGCCGCGGATGCGTGACGCCGCCGGCTGAGCGCGCGTGGCGGCGTCGCGCGCCGACGCTGCCGCCGGCCGGGCTGTTTTTCGGGCCGCGGCTGCGGCAAGCTGCCGGCCCATGTCGCTGCTGCAACGCCTGATCGCCCGCCCCCCGCCGCCCCGCACCGCGGCGCGCGTGGCCGTCGCCACCGAGTTGCCGGGCGGCGACGAGGTGGACGTGCTCTGGGTGCGCGATCCGCGCGCGCGACGCCTGCGCCTGCTCGTGTCCGAGCGCGGTGCGCGCCTGACCGTGCCGCTGCGTGCGTCGCAGCGCGAGGCGCAGCAGTTCCTCGACGTGAACCTGCCGTGGCTCGCGGCGCAGCTGGCACGGCGTGCCGCGCGCGATGTGCGGCCGGCGTTCGGCCGCGGCGATCCGGGCCCGCTGCCGCTGCGCGGGCAGTTGCGTCCGCTGGAATGGCGCGAGGCGCGGTTGCTGCGGATCGAGGAGCGCGACGGCAGCATCGTCATCCAGGCGCCGCCCGCGGCAAGCGACGCGATGGTCCGCCGCGCACTGCGCGATTTCTACATCGCGCAGGCGCGCCGCGATGTCGGCCGCTGGCTGCCGGCGTACATGCCGGGCTTGCCGCGCGCGCCGCGCTCGGTGCGCTTCCGGCCGCTGTCCTCGCTGTGGGGATCGCTGAGCCCCTCGGACGCGGTGTCGCTGGATCTTGCGCTGGTGCTCGGTCCGCCTGCGGCGTTCGAGTACGTGCTGGTGCACGAGCTGTGTCACCTCATCCATCCGAACCATTCGCGCGCGTTCTGGCGCGAGGTGGAACTGCGCTGCCCGCAGTGGCGCGCGCTGCGCGCGTGGTTTCGCGGCGACGGGCTCGCGCTCAAGGCCGAGATGAAGCGGCTGGTCGGACCGTAGCGTCAGTCGAGAAAGGTGCGGATGGCGGCCGCCACGGGCGCCGGGTTTTCCATGTGCAGGTGGTGGTTGCCGGGCAGCTCCACCACGCGGATGTCCGCGATGCAGGCCAGGCGTTGCGCCCGGACCTGCGGATCGAAGGCGACGAAGGGCGGATCGGCCGCGATCGCGAGCGTGGGGCAGGCGATGCCGCGCAGCCAGGCGAGCACGGTGTCCTCCTCGAAGCGCGAGGCGGAGCTGATCCGCAGGCGTGCATCGATGCGCAGCGCGACGCCGTCGGCGGTGTCGACGAGGTTGCGCTCCATCAGCAACCGCGCCACCGGTTCGGACAGGCCGCCCGCCTGGCGGCGCGCGGCGATCGCGGACCGCGCGTCCGGAAACACGCGACGGCGCTGCGGATCGTAGTCTTCGCGTTCGCGCAGCGCGGTGCGCAGCTGCTCCAGCGCGCCGGTGCGGCGGCGCGACACCGGACCGGCCGATTCGATCATCACCAGCCGCTCCACGCGCTCCGGCCAGGCCGCGGCAAACACGCTGGCCACGGCGCCGCCCATCGAGTGGCCGACGAGCGTGCAGCGGTCCCAGCCCAGGTCGCGCAGCGCGGCGGCGACATCGTCGAGGTGGTCGAGAAGCGGATACCAGCCGTGCGGCGGGCGATGTGCGGACTGGCCGTGGCCGGCGAAATCCAGTGCCACCCAGTCGTACTGCGGCAGCTGGGCGGCGAGCGGCGCGAAGCTCGCGGCGTTGTCGAGCCAGCCATGCAGGGCCAGCACGCGCCGGCCGCCGGGTGTGCCGCCGCGCACGGCGGCAAGATCGCGGCCGTCGGGATCCAGCCGCAGCGCGTGTCCGGTCATCCGTGCGGCGCGAATTCGGGCCAGCCGCCGCC
The DNA here is from genome assembly GCF_014202825.1 of Chiayiivirga flava. Taxonomy (GTDB): domain Bacteria; phylum Pseudomonadota; class Gammaproteobacteria; order Xanthomonadales; family Xanthomonadaceae; genus Chiayiivirga; species Chiayiivirga flava. Next base: position 69,496 of record NZ_JACHHP010000007.1, read on the forward strand.
GTGGCGGCGGATCAGCCGGGCGAGGGTGGCGATGTGGTCGGCGCGGTCGTTGAGCGCCGGGATGTAGCGCAGGTGTTCGCCGCCCGCTTCCTCGAAGAACTCCGCGTTCTGCATCGCGACTTCCTCGAGCGTTTCCAGGCAGTCGACGGCAAATCCGGGGCACACCACGTCGAGCGACCGCACGCCTGCGCGGCCCAGCGCCTTCACCGTTTCGTCGGTGTACGGCTGCAGCCACGGCTCGCGGCCGACGCGCGACTGGAAGCTTAGTTGCCAGGCGTCGTCCGGCAGCGCCAGGCGCTGAACGATGGCGGCGGCCGAGGCGCGGCACTGGTCTTCGTACGGGTCGCCGCGGCGCACATAGCGCTGCGGAATGCCGTGGAACGAAAACAGCAATTTCTCGCCGCGCGGGTGCGTGGCCCAGTGCTCGCGGATCGACGCGGCCACGGCATCGGCCCAGGCCGGCTCGGCGTGGTAGTCCGCGATGAAGCGCAATTCCGGCACGCGCCGCCAGCGGCGCAGTTCGTCGACCACCGCGTCGAACACCGAGGCGGCCGTGGATGCCGAATACTGCGGATACATCGGCAGCACGATCAGCCGGCGCAGGCCCGCGTCGCGCAGTTCGCGCAGCACGCTTGCCACCGACGGATTGCCGTAGCGCATGGCGAGCCGAACGGTGAGTTCCGGCGCATCGGCGCGCAGCGCGGCGCCGAGTCCGGCGGTGACCGCGTCGCTGAGCACGCGCAGCGGCGAGCCGGCCGGCGTCCAGATCGCGCGGTAGGCCTTGGCCGAGCGCGACGGTCGCAGTGGCAGGATCACGCCGTAGAGGATCGGCAGCCACAGCGCACGCGGAAGTTCGACCACGCGCGGATCGCCGAGGAATTCGCGCAGGTAACGGCGCACCGAACGGGTGTCGGGGGCATCCGGCGTGCCGAGGTTGACCAGCAGCACGGCGCATTCGCGCCCGGCGGGCGACGCGGTCACGGACACGGTGGCGGGCGTGGGATTCGGGGCGGGCATGGGTCCGGTCGGCAGGCCCCGACCGGCACCCAAATCAGGCCGCTAAGGCCTTGATCCAGTGCGAATCCTGAGGCATTCTGGAGGCAGCGCCCGACGAGGCGCATGACGATTGCCATACTACTAGAAGGACGACGTTCGATGCGTCCCCTGCACGGTCGGCTCCTCGCCGGCCTCCTTGCGTGTGTGTCCACGGCGGCGCTGGCCGAGCCCGTGGGATACGCCGTGGGGTTCGATTCGCTGTACCGGATCGACCTGGGCACGGGCCAGGCCACGCTGGTCGGGCCGCTCGGGTACATCGACGTGGAAGGCCTCGCCATCTCGCCGGGCGGACAACTGTTTGCAGTGGCCGATGCCGGCGCGGTGCCGCCGGCGAACGACCAGACCGATTTCCTGCTGCGCATCGATCCGGCCACCGGCACCGCCACCGCCGTGGGACAGATGACCGCGCTGGCAGGCGCCGGCACCGGCACCTTCGGCGAACTCGACTACGGCCTCGCGTTCACCTGCAGCGGCCAATTGTGGCTCTCCTCGGACACCACGGGCCAGCTGTGGGAGGTGGATCCCGACACCGCCCAGACGCGGCCCGTCGGCACCATCGGTGCCGCGATCAGCGGTCTCGCCGGGCGCGGCGACGCGTTGTACGGCCTGAGCATCGATGGCAACGAGACGCTGTACCGCATCAGCACGGCCACCGCACAGGCCACCGCGATCGGCCCGATCGGCCTGCCGGACCGCGTCTTCGACGCGGGCCTGGACTTCGACGGCGCCGGTCGCCTGTGGGCCACGATCGACTACCTGACCCCGCCCACCGGCATCCCGCCGCTGCGCAACGATATCGCGCGCCTGGACCCGATGACCGGCGCCGTGCTCGAACTGCGCATCGTCAACGGTGCCGGCACCGACATCGACACCGTGCAGATGGAAGGGCTCGCGGTCGCGGCGCCCGGGGGCTGCGGCCCGCGCTTCCTGCCGCAGCCGAACGAGATTCCCGGTCCGTCGCTGCCGCTGCTGCTGGTTCTCGGCGCGGTACTCGCGCTCGCGGGCCGTCGCGCGCTGATCGCCTGACTGCAAGATCGCTGATCGCTCGCCCGGGCCGGGCTAAGACGGGATTCATTCGGCGCGGCCGATACTGCGGCTCTGCCGCGGCACGCGGCTGCCCCTCGTCCGGAGTACCCCACCGCATGCCTCGCCTTCCCCTGTTCCTCGTCTCGCTGCTCCTGTCCGCGCTTGTTGCCGCGCCCGCGTCCGCCGGTGTCGAGGAGGAACAGCGGGCGAAAAACGCCGCGGACGTCCTGGACGAGATCATGCAGGCGCCGGACAGCGCGATTCCGAGCCGCATGCTGCAGGACGCCTATGCCGTGGCCGTCATCCCGAGCGTGGTGAAGGCGGGCCTCGTGGTCGGTGGGCGCCACGGCCGGGGCCTGATTTCGGTGCGGTCGCCCGACGGCACCTGGAGCAACCCGAGCTTCGTCAAGCTCACCGGCGGCAGCGTCGGGTTCCAGGCTGGCGTGCAGTCGACCGACGTGGTGCTGGTGTTCCGCAGCGCGCGTGGCGTCGATTCCATCGTGCACGGCAAGTTCACGCTCGGCGCCGACGCGGCGGTCGCTGCCGGGCCGGTCGGCCGCATGGCGACGGCCTCCACCGACGGCCAGCTCAAGGCCGAGATCTACTCCTACTCGCGTTCGCGCGGCCTGTTTGCCGGCGTGGCGCTCGACGGCGCCGTGCTTTCGATCGACAACGATGCCAACGCCCAGACCTACGGCGCCAACACCACGCCGCGCGCGGTGTTCGAGGGCCGCGTCGATACCGTTCCGACGCCGGTGGTCGATTTCCGCGACAAGCTCGAGGAATACGGCGCGGGCTGAGTCGGGCCGGGACCGCGTCCGCTGGGACCGACGGCCCCGGCGCTCGCGCAGATGGCCGGGCGAACCCTGACCTCTGGCGCTCGCGCGCTGTCATCTCGCCGCGTTATGCTCGCGGTCTGATCGTTCCGGAGTGTCATCAACATGGGCAGTTTCAGCATCTGGCATTGGCTGATCGTGCTGCTGGTCGTCGTGCTGCTGTTCGGCACCAAGAAGCTGCGCAACGTCGGCGGTGACCTCGGCAGCGCGATCAAGAGCTTCCGCAAGGGCCTGAACGACAACGACGAACCGGCCAAGCTCGACAGCGACGGCAAGCCGATCGATCCGGCCACCGCGCGCGACACCACGCGCGACCGGGCCGACTAAGCGGCGACAGCATCCGTGTTCGACGTCAGTCTCATCGAGCTGGCGGTGATCGCGCTCGTGGCGCTGCTGGTGCTCGGGCCCGAACGCCTGCCGCGCGCGGCGCGCACCGTGGGCCTGTATGTGCGCAAGGCGCGGGCGAGCTGGTACAGCGTGCGCGCGGACATCGAGCGCGAGCTGGCGGCCGACGAACTCAAGCGCAGCATTAAGCGCAGTGGAGACGAGCTGCGCGACTCCATCGGCATCGACCGCATGCGCGAGGACATCACCGGCCGCAAGCGGCTGCCCGCGCAGTCCGCCGCCGCCACCGCGGCGGCGACCGAACCCTCGGTCGACGCACCGCCCGAAACGATCGACGGTGATCCGGCGCCGACGCCGTCGATGCAATCCACCGCCGACACACCGCCGCGCGCATGACCGATTCCGCCGACGAAGCGCGCGAGCAGAGTTTCCTCTCGCACCTGGTGGAGTTGCGCGCGCGCCTGCTGCGCGCGGTGATCGCGGTGCTGCTGGTGTTCGTGTGTCTGATCCCGTTCGCCAAGCGCATCTACGCGGTGCTGGCCGAACCGTTGCTTTCCAAGCTGCCCGACGGCGCGCAGATGGTGGCGATCGATGTCGCAAGTCCGTTCTTTGCACCGATCAAGCTTGCCTTTTTCGTGGCGCTGATGGTGGCGATGCCGATGGTGCTGTACCAGTTGTGGGCCTTCGTCGCGCCCGGCCTGTACAAGCACGAGCAACGCCTGGCGCGGCCGCTGCTGGCATCGGCCACGCTGCTGTTCTACCTGGGTTGCGCGTTTGCGTATTTCCTCGTGCTGCCGGTGGTGTTCGGCTTCCTCACCGGCGTCGCGCCCGAGGGTGTGGCGGTGATGACCGACATCAGCCGGTACCTCGACTTCGTGCTCGTGCTGTTCCTCGCGTTCGGTTTCAGCTTCGAGGTGCCGGTGGCCGTGGTGATCCTCGTGGTGCTGGGCTGGGTCAGCATCGAGCAGCTCAAGCAGGGGCGCGCCTACGTCATCGTGGGCGCCTTCGTCGTCGCGGCCGTGATCACGCCGCCGGACGTGGTGTCGCAGCTGATGCTCGCGATTCCGATGTGCCTGCTGTACGAGATCGGCCTGATCGCCGCGCGCCCGCTCGGCCGCCGTGCGGCAGAGGGACGGGCGCAGGCGGAAGCCGATGGCGAGACGCGCGGCTCGCGCTGAGCCGGCGGTGGGCGGTCCTCGCGCGCCGCGCGTCGGAACGCCACGAGAAGGCCCCGCGACTGCGCCATAATCACGCGATGGACCGTTACGAACGCATTCTGACCTTGCACCGCCTGCTGCGCAGCGCGCGCTATCCGGTCGCATTGCCGCGGCTGATGGACGAGCTCGGCTGTTCGCGCGCCACCGTCTACCGCGATGTCGCCTTCCTGCGCGACGGTCTCGGCGCGCCGGTGGAGACAAGCGAGGACCCGCCCGGCTTCCACTATTCGGCCGATGAGGCCGAGCGGTTCGAGCTGCCCGGCCTGTGGCTCACCTCCGACGAACTGCACGCGTTGCTCGCCGCGCACCAGCTGCTGGCGCGCACCGGTCCGGGCGTGCTGTCGTCGGCGCTGGCACCGCTCAAGACGCGCATCGATTCGCTGCTGGCCGAGCAGGCCGGCGGCAAGCGCTTCCCGATGGAGCGCCTGCGCGTCATCGCCAGCGGCACGCGCCGGCTCGACGAAGCGGCGTTCCGCCACATCGCCACCGCTGTGCTGGAGCGGCAGGTGCTGGCCTTCGACTATCGCGCGCGCTCCACCGATGCCCCCACGCGCCGCACGGTCTCGCCGCAGCGCCTCACGCACTATCGCGACAACTGGTACCTCGATGCCTGGGACCACGAGCGCGAGGGCCTGCGCAGCTTTGCGCTCGACCGCATCCGGCAGCCGCGCATCGTCGACGGCGTGGCGCGCGACCTCGGTGAGGCCGAGCTCGACCAGCACCTGGCGTCGAGTTACGGGATCTTTTCCGGCGCGCCGAAGGCCGTCGCCACCATCCGCTTTTCGCCGCACGCCGCGCGCTGGGTGGCGGACGAGCGCTGGCATTCGAAGCAGGAAGGGCATTTCCTGCCCGACGGCAGCTACGAGCTGAAAATTCCCTACAGCAACCCGCGCGAGCTGCTGATGGACGTGCTGCGCTACGGCGCCGATGCCGAAGTGCTCGATCCGCCGAGCCTGCGCAGCGAAATGCAGATCATGCTCAACCTCGCGATGGCGAACTATGGCCGTCAAGCCTAGGCACGACATCGCGGTGGTGCTCGGCGCCGGCGGCGCGCGCGGGCTCGCGCACATCGGCGTGCTGGAGGTGCTGCGGGAGCGCGGGTACAACATCGTCGCGATCGCGGGGTCGTCGATGGGTGCGCTGATCGGTGGCGTGTTCGCGGCCGGCCAGCTCGACACCTACGCGCAGTGGGCGCGCGGCCTGGACAAGACCGGCGTGTTCCGGCTGCTCGACTTCGGCCTCGGCATCCCGGGCCTGATCCGCGGCGACAAGCTCATCGGCGCGCTGCGCGGCCTGATCGGCGACCTCAAGATGGAGGAACTGCCGATCCGCTACACGGCGGTGGCCACCGATCTGGATGCGCAGCGCGAGGTATGGCTCGATCGCGGCCCGCTGTTCGATGCGATCCGCGCGTCGATCGCGATTCCCGGCATCTTCACCCCGCAACGCTGGGCCGGACGCAATCTCATGGACGGTGGCCTGCTGGCGCCGATCCCCATTGCCGCCACGCGGTTCGCGATGGCGGACCGCGTGGTGGCGGTGGACGTCAACGCGCGTTGCCCCGAAGGCCTGGTGACGCCTGGCGATCCGGAGCCCGATCGCGACGCCGAACATGCCGAACCGCTCGTGGTGCCGGAGGACGCCGCCAGCCTGCGGGCCCGCATCAGCGGCTTCTTCGAAGGCTGGGGAAGCCGGACACCGACCCCGCCGCCCGTGCCGGCCGCGCCGGGCATGCTCGATCTCATGGCGCGTTCGATCGACACCATGCAGGCCGCGCTCTCGCGCCTGCAGCTCGCGCTCGATCCGCCGGATCTGCTGATCCGGGTGCCGCGCGACGCCTGCGATTTCTACGAGTTCTGGCGCGCGGACGAACTGATCCGACTGGGCCGCGAGGCGGCCGAACGCGCGCTCGACGGCGGCACGCACTGACCTGCCGATGCGGGCAATGGCTGTCCTTCTCCCCCCGGGAGAAGGTGCCCGGCAGGGCGGATGAGGGCGCCACGTGAGGTATGGCCGTTGGCGCTCAGGCCACCCGAATGCGTCCCGAACGCGACGCGGGACGTCGGCAGCCCGCGACGTGGCGCCCATCCGCCTTCGGCACCTTCTCCCGAGGGGAGAAGGAACGGCAAGCACAGTCTCAGTCCGTGAGAGACATCGGCCGCATCCTGCGCCCATCGATCCGATGGAGTCGCCCATGCCACGCCAGCCCATGCTCCCATCCCCCGTCCTGCGCGTGCGCCGCGACAGCGCACGCCTGCTCACGCCGTGGCTGCTGCGCTGGCTCGCGTTCGGCGCCGTCGGCGCCCTGCTGTCGCCGGCACTGCGCGGCTACAACGTCTATGTCGGCTGGCTGCCGTTCTGGCTGCTGGCTGCACCCATCGTGCTGCTGATGCTCGTGCATCGCGACCGTCTTGCGGCGGCGCTGTCCGTCTTCCTCGTCAGAAGCCGGCGTCGCCGCATTCGTTTCCGCGGCGCGCAGGCACGTCGCGCGGTGCGTATCGCCGGCTGAACCGCACGCGGCGCGTGGGCATGTAAGATGCGCGCGATTGTTCCCACGTGCCGTGTTCGATGCCGCCGATCTGTCGTTTTGCCCCCTTTCTGCTGCCGCTGGCCTTTGCCGTCACCGCGCACGCACAACCGCGGTCGCTGACCGACGCGCAGCGCGATGCGTTCGTCGGCTCGGTGCAGGACAAGTACCAGGTCGCGCCGGAAACGGTGCTGGCGCTGCTGGCAAAGGCAAAGTACCAGCAGAGCATCATCGATGCGATCACGCGCCCGGCCGAAGCCAAGCCGTGGAGTGCCTACCGCCCGATCTTCATGAACACCGCACGGATCGACGGCGGCCGCGCCTTCCTCGCGCAGCACCGCGACGCGCTGAAAAAGGTCGAAGCCGAGACCGGCGTCCCGGCCGAGCTCATCGTCGCGATCATCGGCGTGGAAACCAGCTACGGCAAGATCACCGGCAAGTACAAGGTGCTCGACGCGCTGTACACGCTCGGTTTCTTCTATCCCAAGCGCGAGGCTTTTTTCCGTGGCGAGCTCGAACAGGTGTTCAAGCTTGCGGAAGAGGAATCGCTCGATCTTGCCGCCTTGCAGGGCAGCTATGCCGGCGCGATGGGCTGGGGGCAGTTCATGCCGTCGAGTTACCGCGCCTATGCGGTGGATGGCGACGGTGACGGCAAGCGCGACCTGTTCGGATCCTTGCCGGACATCTTTGCCTCGATCGCCAACTACTTCGTCGCGCACGGCTGGGAGCCGGGCGAACCGGTCGCGCTGCCGGCCATGCGCAGCGGCGCCGGTGCCGAATTCGTCCCGGACGGCATGGAAGCGAAGTACTCGCTGCCCGACCTTGCCGAAAAGGGCTACCGGCCGCGCGAGGCCGTGGGTCACGCCGCCAACGCCACCGTGCTCAATCTCGACGGTGCGGACGGGCGCGAGCACTGGATCACGTTCAAGAACTTCTACGTGATCTCGCGCTACAACCGTTCGCCGCTCTATTCGCTGGCCGTCTACCAGCTATCGCAGGCGATCGCGGACCGCGAAGACACCGCCGTCACGCCGTGATCCGCACGCTGGCGCTGCTGCTGGCCCTGCTGTGCCTGGCGGCGTGCACCGGTGCGCCGGTGAAGAACAAGCCACCGGCAGGCGCCGGGTCCGCATCCGCCCACCGCCCCGGCGAGCGCGGCACGGGTTATCCCGAGCGCATCACCGGTGCGCGCCCGGACAAGCCCGGCGAATACACCGCCGGCGGGCTCTACCGGCCGGGTGTGCCCGACAGCGGGCCGCCGGTGCCGCCGGACATCAGTCGCCTGCCGGAGCCCGTGCCGAAGGCCGAGCCGCGCGCACGCTACGGCAACCGCTCGCCTTACACGGTGCTGGGCAAGGTGTATCACGTGCTGCCGAACGCGGCGGGCTACGTGGAACGCGGCACGGCGTCGTGGTACGGCACCAAGTTCCACGGCCGCGCCACCTCGAGCCTCGAGCCCTACGACATGTACCAGTTCACGGCCGCGCACAAGTCGCTGCCGCTGCCGACATACGCGCGCGTGACCAACCTCGACAACGGGCGCAGCGTGGTGGTGCGGGTCAACGATCGCGGCCCGTTCCACGCGGGCCGGATCATCGATCTTTCGTACGCCGCCGCGATCAAGCTCGGCATCCATGTGCACGGCACCGGCCGCGTCGAAGTGCGTGCGCTGACGCCCGGCGAGGAGCCTCCGCCGGTGAGCGCGTCGGCGCCGCCCGCCCGCGAATCGCCATCGATCCACGCGCCCGTTGCCGGAAGTTCAGGCAGGGTCTGGCTGCAGGTAGCAAGCTTCGGCGAGCGCGCCAACGCCAAGCGGCTGGAGGATCGTCTGCAGGACGCCGACATCCGCCGCGTCGACGTGCAGAAGGCGCAGGCGGGCGATCGCCGCGTGTACCGCGTGCGCATCGGCCCGTTCGATTCGCGCGATGCGGCGGCGGCGGTGGCCGACAAGGTCCGCGCGCTCGGCCTGGGTTCGCCTGCCTTCGTGACGCATTGACCACGACATAACCACACCACATCGGGTCGCACCCGAGACCGTTCCGCCCTCGTTCCACGCCACACGTACCGTTTCCTGGAGTGCCGTTTCCGATGAAGTTCCTCGGTGTTTCCCTCGCCCTGCTGTTCGCGGGCGCCGCGACTGCGCAAGTTCCCACGCCCCAGCCCGTACCGAAGCCGGCCGCGCCGGTGCCGCAGGCCGCGCCCACCCCGCCGCCGCCGGCCATCACCGGCACCGCATGGCTGCTGATGGACGACGCCACCGGCCAGGTGCTCGCCGGGTCCAACGAGGAACAGCGCGTGGAGCCCGCCAGCATCACCAAGGTAATGACGTCGTACGTGGTGTCGGCGGAACTGAAGAACGGCAAGATCAAGCTCGACGACGAGGTGCTGATCTCCGAAAACGCCTGGCGCGGCGGCGGTGGCGGCACCGACGGCTCGACCAGCTTCCTGCCGGTGAATTCGAAGGTGAAGCTCGAAGACCTGCTGCACGGCATGATCGTGCAGTCGGGCAACGATGCGTCGATCGCGCTTGCCGAACACGTGGCCGGCAGCGAGGACGCGTTCGCGAGCCTGATGAACGCCTACGCCGAGCGCATCGGCATGCGCGACACCCACTTCGTCAACTCGCACGGCCTGAGCGCGCCGGACCACTACACCACCGCGCACGACATCGCCCGCATGTCGCAGGCGCTGATCCGCGACTTCCCCGAGGAGTACGCCCAGTATGCGCTGAAGGAATTCACCTTCAACGGCATCCGCCAGTACAACCGCAATTCGCTGCTGTGGAAGGACGCCTCGGTGGACGGCATCAAGACCGGGCATCACTCGGGCGCGGGCTTCTGTCTTGCCGCGTCGGCCAAGCGCGGCGACCAGCGCCTGATCAGCGTGGTGATGGGTTCGACCGGCGAAAAGCAGCGCGCCGACGACAGCCTCGCGTTGCTCAACTGGGGCTTCCGCTTTTTCGAATCGCACAAGCTCTACGATGCCGGCGCGGAAGTGACCGCGCCCGTGCTGTGGAAAGGCGAGACGGACACCGTGCCGCTCGGTCTTGCCGCGCCGCTGCTGGTGACGGTGGAGCGCGGCAAGTACGAGCAGGTGAAGGCCACGATGGATCTGCCTCGCCAGCTCGTGGCGCCGATCGCGCGCGGGCAGGAAGTGGGCACGCTGCGCCTCACGCTGGGCGACAGGACGCTCGTCGAACGCCCGCTGGTGGCGTTGGCCGATGCACCGGAGGGCGGCTTCTTCACGCGTGTGAGCGACGGATTCTGGATGTGGTGGGAGTCCGAGTAGGTTCCCGAGTCTGAACGAACGCCGCGCCGCCGGATCGCGGCGCGACGGATTCGGCAGGTCGCGCCGTTGAACCCTGTGAAGCACCCCAGCTTCGACCATTCACAGGAGTTCCATCATGTCCCTTCGTCACCGCATCCTTCCCGCCCTCATTGCGTCGGGTCTGGCGTTCGCCGTGGTCGGCACGGCGGTTGCCGGGCCGCATCGCGACCACGACCGCGCCGGCATGGCCGCCAAGCTCGACACCGACGGCGACGGCAAGATCGAAGTCGCCGACGTCGAGGCCAATGCCGCCAAGCGCGCGGCCGATATCGACACCGACCGCAACGGCACTATCACGGCCACCGAAGTGCTCGCCCACCAGGACAGGCAGCGCCTGGCCATGGCCGAGCGGCGTCTGGCCAAGCTCGACAGCAACGGCGACGGCGTTGTCAGCACCGACGAGTTCGCCGGCGGCCAGAGCGACCGCGTCGCCAAGCTCGATGCCGACAGCGACGGCGTGATTTCGCGCGACGAGTTCCGTGCCGGTCGCCACGACCGCCGCGGTCGCGGCCCGGGCGCGCCGACGCCGGTCGAGTAAGCGTCTGGTAACGTCGGTGCATGCGACGGCACTGCAGGCAGTCGGGGAGCGGGCGTCGATGACGTCCGCATCCCCGCAGCACGCGCCGGTCCGGGTGGATCCGGACCGGCACGACATCGCACGCGCCGCGGGCGGCGACAACGCGGCGTTTGCGCGCATCGTCGACCGGCATCTCGCCCGCGTGCACGCGCTCGCCTACCGCGCGCTGGGCTCGGTCGCGGAGGCCGAAGAGGTTGTGCAGGACGCGTTCCTGCGCACCTGGAAGCAGCTGCCCGCATGGCGCGAAGGGGAAGCGCTGCTGTCCACGTGGCTGCACCGCGTGACGCTCAATCTTGCCAACGACCGCCTGCGCCGCCGCCGCGAACAGGTGCCCATCGACGATGTCGATCTGCACAGCCACGATCCGCAGCCCGAGCACGCGCTCCTCGCCGAACAGCGCGAGCACCGGCTGCAGGCTGCATTGCAGGCGCTGCCAGAACGCCAGCGCGACGCGCTGCTGTTGTGCCACTACGAAGGCGTGAGCAACGCGCAGGCGGCGCTCACGCTGGAGGTGTCGGTCGACGCACTCGAATCCCTGCTCGCGCGCGCACGCCGCCAACTGCGCGCCAGCCTTGCCGACGCCTGAGCCACACGATGTCCGCCACCCGCTGCCCGATTAACGTGTTCCGACCCGAGAGATCGCCGCGATGACCGCTTCCGACGCCCACGCCCGCCTCGCCGATTTGCTGGATCGCCATGGCGCCGATTCCGCGCGCTGGCCGCCGCCGGCGCGCGCGTTCGCCGACACGCTGCGCGACGATGCCGCGGCGCAGGCGATGCTGCGCGATGCCGCGGCACTCGATGCCTGGCTCGATGCGGTTCCGCCGCCAGCGCCGGCATTGCGCAACGCCATCCTCGTTGCGGCCGCGTCGCAGCCGCACGGCGCGTCTGCAGGCGGGCGGCCGGGCTTCGTCGCCACGCTGCGGGCGCTGTGGTTCGACCTGGGCGGCGCACGCCTCGCCGCGCCCGCACTCGCGATGGCACTGGCCGCCGGCGTCGGGCTTGGACTCGCGCTCGAACCGAGCACGTTCGAGGTCGACGACGACGCCGACGACTTGCTGGCGCTCGCGCAGATCGACGACCGCTACACGGAGTTCGCGCCGTGAGCGGCCTGTCGCGCACGGCGCGGATCGTGGTGCTGGCGTCGCTCGCGTTGAACGTGCTGCTGGCGGTGGCACTGGTGCTCGCGGTGCGCGACGGCGAACGCGACCCGCCGCGCCGGCACGCGCCGGCACTGCCCGGCATGTTCGACCCGCGCGCACTGCGCGATGCACTCCCGCCCGAGCGCCGCGCCGTCGTCGATGGCGCGCTCGAGGTGCATCGTGGCGCGATCCGCGCGCGCCTGGGTGACCTGTTCGACGCGCGCCGCGGCGTGCGCGAGGCGATGCTTGCGCCGACGTTCGATCGCGCCGCGCTCGACGCCGCGTTCGAGCGCCTGCGCACGGCCGAAACCGCCACCGCGACGCAGGCACAGGCCATGCTCGGCGACGTGCTGGCGCAGACCACGCTCCAGGAGCGTCGCGTGCTCGCCGAACGGCTGGAGCGGCGGCCCGGCCGGGCGCGTGACGGCGGGCGCGAGCGCGACCGCGGCCGTGACCGCGCGCCGCGCACGCAAGACTGAAGCGTGGCCGAACGTCCGCGCCGACGCCGCAACGGATCGCCGCCGCCGCGCCGTTCGATTCCCATGAACCGATCGCCAAGGACCGCCGCATGCCCACCACGTCCCGCCGCCGCTTTCCCGTCTGGCTTGCCTGGGCGTCCGCCCTCGTCATCGGTGGCCTCGCCGTCGGCGCCGTCGTCATGCTCGGTGGCGGCGGCGGCAAGGCGCGTCCGCCGAGCACCGCCACCGCGCAGATCGGCGATATCGCCATCACCGTGTCGGCGCTCGGCAAGATCGGCCCGAAGACCTACGTGGATGTCGGCGCGCAGGTGTCCGGCCAGCTCGACGTGGTGCACGTGCAGATCGGCGAACGCGTCGAGCAGGGCCAGCTGCTGGCCGAGATCGATCCGCGCGTGTACGAAAGTCGCGTCGAGGCTGACCGCGCGCGCGTCGACAGCCTGCAGGCGCAGCTCGCCGAACGCGATGCCGCGCTCGCGCTCGCGCGCACCACGCACGAGCGCAACACGTCCATCGCCGCGCGCGGGCTCATCGCGAAGGATCTGGTCGACACCAGCGGCGCCACGCTCAAGCAGGCGCAGGCGCAGCTCGGATCGATCCGCGCCCAGCTGCGCGAGGCGCAGTCCACGCTCGACGGCGATGTCGCGAGCCTGAGTTATGCGAAGGTGTACGCACCCATCGCCGGCACCGTCGTGTCGCAGACCGTGCTCGAAGGCCAGACGCTCAACACCAACCAGACCGCGCCGACGCTGCTGCGCATCGCCGACCTGCAGACCATGACCGTCACCGCGCAGGTGGCCGAGGCCGACATCCCGCGCATCGTCGTCGGCACGCCGGCATATTTCAGCACGCTCGGTCAGCCCGACCGGCGCTGGCGCGGCACCGTGCGGCAATTGCTGCCAACGCCCGACATCGTCAACGAAGTGGTGCTCTACAAGGTGCTGATCGACGTCGGCAACGAAGACGGCGCACTGCTGCCCGACATGACGGCACAGGTGTTCTTCACCGTGGCCGAAGCCTCCGACGCCGTCACCGTGCCGGTGAATGCGATCGCCACGCAGGCCGGCGTTTCGCACGTGCAGGTGATCGGCGAGGACGGTGCGCCGCAGCGGCGCGAGGTGCAGGTGGGCCTGCGCGATCGCGATCGCGCGCAGATCCTGTCCGGGCTTGCGGCGGGCGAACGCGTGGTCGTGCCGGATGCGGCCGTGGCCGCCACGCAGCAGGGGACGCGCGGCGGCTTCGGCATGTTCGGGCCGCGTCGATGACGCCGTCCGCGGCACCGCTGCTGCGCCTGACCGACGTCGGCCGCCGCTACGCCAGCGGCGAGGCGCAGGTGATCGCGCTCGATGGCGTGACGCTCGACATCGCCAGCGGCGAGTTCGTCGCCATCATGGGCCAGTCCGGCTCGGGCAAGAGCACGCTGATGAACATCCTCGGCTGCCTCGACCGGCCCACGTCCGGCGCGTACGAGGTGCTCGGACGCAACGTCGCCACGCTCGACAAGGACGAACTGGCCGCGCTGCGCCGCGACGCGTTCGGCTTCGTGTTCCAGCGCTACAACCTGCTGTCGGACGCGAGCGCGGCGGAGAACGTCGAAATCCCCGCCGCCTACGCCGGCAGCAGCAAGCGCGTGCGGTACGAACGCGCGCTCGATCTGCTCGGCAGGCTCGGTCTGCGCGATCGTGCCGGGCACCGCCCGACGCAACTCTCCGGCGGTCAGCAGCAGCGCGTCGCGATCGCACGCGCACTGATGAACGACGCGCCGGTGATCCTCGCCGACGAGCCCACCGGCGCACTCGACAGCCAGAGCGGCGCCGACGTGCTTGCGCTACTCGGCGACCTGCACCGCGAAGGCCGCACCGTGATCCTCATCACCCACGATGCAAACGTCGCCGCACACGCCGAGCGCCTCGTGGAGCTGCGCGACGGCAGGGTGGTGCGCGACGAACGCAAACCCGCCAGCGGCACCGTCGCCGCCGTGCCGCGTGCACTGGGCGACGCGCGCCGCGGCGTGTGGCTCGCGGAAGTGGCCGAGGCGATCAAGATGGCCGGCCGCTCGATGCGCAGCAACCTGTTCCGCACCGCGCTCACGCTGCTGGGCGTGGTGATCGGCGTCGCCGCCGTGGTGGCGATGCTCGCCATCGGCGACGGCAGCAAGCAGGACGTGCTCGACCGCATCGCCGCGATGGGCAGCAACCAGCTCAGCATCCGCCCGGGCGCGCCCGGCGTGCGCGGCGCCGGCGACGTCGCCACGCTCACCGTGGCCGATGCCGAGGCCATCAAGGCCATCGACAACGTCACCATCGTCTCGCCCGAACGCAGCATGGGCATGATCCTGCGTGCCGGCAGCCAGGACTACCGCACCACGGTGTCCGGCGTGTGGCCGCAGTACGCCACGCTGCGCGAATGGAACACCACCGCCGGCAGCTTCCTCACCGACGCGGACGTCGCCGGTTACGCCCCTGTCGTGGTGCTCGGCGCCACGGTGGCGACCAACCTGTTCGGTGCCGGCAGCGATCCGGTGGGCCAATTCGTGCTGGTGCGCAACGTGCCGTTCGAGGTCATCGGCGTGCTCGAACCCAAGGGCGCGTCGGGCTGGGGCGGCGACCAGGACGACATCGCCTTCGTGCCGCTGTCGACAGGCTTCATGCGTCTCTTCGGCCAGCAGTTCCTCGGCTCGATCACGGTGAAGGTGGCCGACGGCGAGCGCATCGGCAAAACCGAATCCGAGCTCAACGCCTTGCTCACCGAGCGGCACCGCACGGTGGATTTCCAGGTGCGCAACACCGCGTCGCTGCAGGAGGCGGTGTCGGCCACGGCCGACACGATGACTGCGCTATTGGGCTCGGTGGCCGCGATTTCGCTGATCGTCGGCGGCATCGGCGTGATGAACATCATGCTGGTCAGCGTGACCGAACGCACCCGCGAGATCGGCATCCGCATGGCCACCGGCGCACGCATGCGCGACATCCTGCTGCAGTTCAACATCGAGGCGCTGGTGGTGTGCGGCATCGGCGGTCTGATCGGCGTGGCGCTGGGCCTGGGCATCGGCCTTGCAGCGCGGAGCTTCGGCCTGCCGGTGGCGTTTTCGCCCGGCCCGGCGCTGATGGCGTTCAGCTGCGCGTTCCTGACCGGCGTGGTGTTCGGCTACCTGCCGGCGC
This sequence comes from Chiayiivirga flava, assembly GCF_014202825.1. Taxonomy (GTDB): domain Bacteria; phylum Pseudomonadota; class Gammaproteobacteria; order Xanthomonadales; family Xanthomonadaceae; genus Chiayiivirga; species Chiayiivirga flava. Next base: position 85,186 of record NZ_JACHHP010000007.1, read on the forward strand.
GCAAGGCCGCGCGGATGGATCCGGTGGCGGCGCTGGCGTACGAGTGATTGATGGGCGCGGGACGGGCTGCAGCTTGCACCTCACAGGGGAAAAGTATAATATAAATTATAATTCCGGAGGTGCCATGTCCCAGCTGACGCTTTATCTCGACGAGGAAACCGAGGCAATCGTCCGTGATCGGGCGAAGGCCGCCGGTCTGTCCAACAGCCGTTGGGTTGCGCAACTGATCCGTCGCAACGCGCTTGCCGCGTGGCCGGTGGAACTCAGTCTGCTGGCCGGCAGGTTTCCGGATTTTCCGCTGCGCGAGGACGCGCTCGCGTTGCCGGACGATGTGCCGCGCGTCGGTTTCTGATGCTTGCCCTCGACACCAACACGGTCAGCTATTTCTTTCGCGACGATCCACACGTCGTGCCGCGCATGCTGGCGCTCTCGCCGTCCGACATCGTCATCCCGACCGTCGTGGCTTACGAGCTGCGGTATGGACTCCGGCGATTGCCGCCCGAGGCATCCGCCCCGCGTCTGGAGGCACTCGAGGCGTTCCTGATGCCGCTGCGCATCGTGCCGTTCGATGCGGGGTGCGCTGCAAACGCCGCCGCGATCCGTGCCGATCTCGAGGTGCTCGGCACGCCTATCGGCGCGCACGATGTGATGATCGCAGCGACGGTGCGTGCGTCCGGCGCCACGCTCGTCACACGCAACGTTCGGGAGTTTTCCCGCGTGTCCGGATTGTCCGTGGTGAGCTGGCATCCGCACTAGCGTCCACCGGGTCGACGCCTTGTCGGGTTGGGATTCACGCCCACTGCCCCGATAATCGCCCGATGACCGCCCCTACCGATCCCATCAGCGACAACCCCGACCACGGCTTCCAGTTCCCCGGAACCTTCGAGCTCAGCGCCATGGGCACGGCCGAGTCCGCGCTCGAAACCGAGCTGCCGCGGCTGCTCGAAGCGGCCGGTGTCAAGGTGCGGCCCGAGGACGTGAGCGTGCGCAAATCCCGCGCCGGCAACTACGTCTCGGTCCGCATCGCCTTCGACGCCGCCGACCGCGCCCAGTACGACGCCGCCCACGAGGCTCTGCGCTCGCACCCCGAAGTGAAATGGACGATCTGACGGCCGTCGCGGAGCCCGCCCCGGTCGACGCCGCCCCGCCTTGGCAGATCCGAGATCTCGGCCGCCGTGGCTACGAGCCGGTGTGGCATGCGATGCAGCAGTTCACCGACGGCCGCGGCCCGGACACCGTCGACGAGCTGTGGCTCGTCGAGCACGAGCCGGTCTTCACCCTTGGCCAGGCCGGCAAGTCCGAACACGTGCTCGCGGCAGGCGACATTCCGGTGCTGCGCGTGGAGCGCGGCGGGCAGGTGACCTACCACGGCCCGGGGCAGCTGGTCGCGTACCCGCTGGTCGACCTGCGGCGCCTGAGCCTTAGCGTGCGCGAGCTCGTGTGCCGCATCGAGCAGGCCACCATCGACACGCTCGCGCACTGGCATATCGACGGCAAACGCAAGGCCGGCGCCCCCGGCATCTACGTGGACGGCGCCAAGGTGATGGCGCTGGGCCTGCGCGTGCGCCGCGGCTGCACCTTCCACGGCCTGGCCTTCAACGTGGCGATGGACCTGGCGCCGTGGCACCGCATCAACCCCTGCGGCTTCGCGGGGCTGCACGTCACCCAGCTCGCGGATCTGCTGGCGCGGGTGCCTGCGCATTCCGCGCTAGAATCGACGCTGCATTCGGTCGATTCCGCGCCTTCGTCCGCAGCCGCCGTCGATACCGGTGCGCTGATGGCGGAGCTCAAGACCGTCCTCGTGGCGAACCTCGCGGCGCAGCTCGGGCTCGATCCGATCGCCGCTGCGGGCGACCTGCCCGCACCCGTCTCCGTGTGAGCCCCATGTCCCCGACCGACGCCAAATCCATCCCGCTCACCGTGCTGGCCGACGCCGCCCCGCCGGCGCTCGTGGCGGGCGAAAAACAACTGGGCGAGAACAAGATCGGGCGCAGCCCGGTGAAATTCGATGCGGCGCCGGTGCTGCGGAAACCCTCGTGGATCCGCGTGCGGATTCCGAGCGGCAACGCGGTGGCGCAGCTCAAGTCGAAACTGCGCGAAAACGCGCTGGTCACCGTGTGCGAGGAAGCCTCGTGCCCGAACATCCACGAGTGCTTCAGCCACGGCACCGCCACCTTCATGATCCTGGGCGAGGTCTGCACGCGGCGCTGTTCGTTCTGCGACGTGGCGCACGGCCGGCCGAAACCGCCGGATGCCGCCGAACCGCTCAAGCTCGCGCACACGATCCGCGACATGAAACTGCGCTACGTGGTCATCACCTCGGTCGACCGCGACGACCTGCGCGACGGCGGTGCCGCGCATTTCGTCGAATGCATCCGTCGGGCGCGCGAGTTCAGCCCGGCGCTGAAGATCGAGATCCTCACACCCGACTTCCGCGGCAAGGGCCGCATGGAGCGCGCACTGGAGGTGCTGGCGCAGGCGCCGCCGGATGTCTTCAACCACAACCTCGAAACCGTGCGCGGCCGCTACCGCGACGTGCGCCCCGGCGCCGACTACGACTGGTCGCTGACCCTGCTCAAGCGCTTCAAGGCGCAGCACCCGGACGTTGCAACCAAGTCCGGCATCATGCTTGGCCTGGGCGAAACCGAGGACGAGGTGATCGGCGCATTGAACGATCTGCGTGCCCACGCTGTCGACATGGTGACCATTGGCCAATACCTGCAGCCGACGCCACACCATCATCCCGTTCTGCGTTACTGGACTCCGGACGAGTTCAAGCGCTTCGAGACGCTCGGCATGGCGATGGGTTTCACCCACGTCGCATCCGGGCCGATGGTGCGCTCGTCCTACCATGCCGATCGCATGGCGGCGGACGCGGGTTTCGTGGAGGTCGCCTGAACGCGTCGGCACGGCGCGCCAAAGCGGCGATGAACGGTTCCACCGCGGGACCTGTGGCACGGGTGAACGCGGGTAGCATGGCGACAAGATGATTCCGGCAGCGACAGTCCGTCCGGGCGTTCCGGACACAGGGAAACCCCCACTTCCCGCGAGGTGAACATGTTTGCAAAGCGCGCGCTCCTCTCCCTCCTGCTGGTCGGCGGCGTCGCCCTTGCGCGCACCGCGCCGGAGCCGGCGGTCACGCCGGCGCCGACCGAGAAACAGGCCGAGACCGCAGCCTGGGTCGCGCAGTTGCTCAGCAACAGCCGCTTCCACTACCAGCCGCTGCCGCTCGACGATGCGCTGTCGGAGAAGATCTACGACCGCTACCTGAAATCGCTCGACGGCGACAAGGCCTTCCTGCTCGCATCCGACGTCGAGGCCTTCTCGAAATACCGCGAGAGCTTCGACGACGCACTGCGCGACCGCCAGCTGCAGCCGGCGTTCGACATGTTCAACACCTACGTGCAGCGCGTCGGTGAGCGCACCGCGTTCGCACGCGAGTACCTCAAGGGCGACAACTTCGATTTCACCGCGGACGAGTCGTACGACTACGACCGCGAGGACGCCACCTACGCGATGAACAGCGACGAGCTCGACGCGCTGTGGAAGAAGCGCATCAAGAACGACGTGCTGCGCCTGAAGCTCGCCGGCAAGGACCTGCCCGCCATCCGCGACACGCTCGACAAGCGTTACGTCAACTACGACGCCCGCGTGCGCGAGATCAACTCCGAGGATGTGTTCCAGACCTTCATGAACGCGTACGCGAACGCGATCGAACCGCACACCGCGTACATGAATCCGCGCACCACCGAGAACTTCAACATCTCGATGCGACTGTCGCTCGAAGGCATCGGCGCCGTGCTCCAGCGCAACGACGAGGAAATGACCGTGGTGCGCCAGGTGGTGCCCGGCGGCCCGGCGGGATTGTCCGGCAAGCTCAAGGTCGGCGACCGCATCGTCGGCGTGGGGCAGGGCAAGCAGGGTCCGATGACCGACGTCATCGGCTGGCGCATCGACGATGTCGTCGATCTCATCCGCGGCGCCAAGGACACCTACGTGCGCCTGGACGTGTTGCCGGCCGAAGCCGGCAGCGATGGTCCGCACGAGATCGTCACGCTGATCCGGCAGAAGGTGAAGCTGGAGGAGCAGGCCGCGAAGAAGTCCATCGTCGAGGTGAAGGACGGCGACGGCATGCGTCGCATCGGCATCATCGAACTGCCGACGTTCTACCAGGATTTCGAAGGCCGTCGCCGCGACGAGGCCGACTACCGCTCGGCCACGCGCGATGTGGCCAAGCTGATCGAGGAGCTGAAGGCCGACAGGGTCGACGGTCTCGTCGTCGACCTGCGCGACAACGGCGGCGGCTCGCTGACCGAAGCCATCGAGCTGACCGGCCTGTTCATCGACCAGGGCCCGGTGGTGCAGGTGCGCGACTCGGCCGCGCGCGTGCAGGTGGAGAGCGACGGGAAGTCCGGCACGCTGTGGGACGGTCCGCTCGCCGTGCTGACCAACCGCGCGTCGGCGTCGGCCTCGGAGATCTTCGCCGCCGCGATCCAGGACTACGGCCGCGGCCTCATCATCGGCGAACCCACGTTCGGCAAGGGCACGGTGCAGAATCTCGTCGATCTGGACATGTTTGCGCGCGGCGAGAAGCCGGGCCTGGGCCAGCTGAAACTCACCGTGGCGCAGTTCTTCCGCATCGACGGCGGCAGCACCCAGCACAAGGGCGTGTCGCCGGACATCGGCTTCCCCGTGACGCTCGACGCCGAGGACTACGGCGAATCGAGCTTCGACAACGCGCTGCCGTGGACCCAGATCAAGCCGGCCACGTTCGAGACGCAGGCCGACTTCAAGCCGCTGCTGCCGCTGTTGCAGGCCAAGCACGACACCCGCGCCAAGGCCGATCCGGAATTCCGCTGGTGGAGCGAGGACGTGGCCGAGTACCGCAAGCAGCGCGCGCAGACGTCGATCTCGCTCAACGAGGCGACGCGTCGCGCCGAGCGCACCGCGCAGGAAACGCGCCGCAAGGAGCGCGAGGCGCAGCGCAAGGCGGCGGGTCTGGTCGACGACGATACCGTGGCCGACGACGTGCGCGACGACGGCCTGCAGGCCGACGAGCGCGACATCGTGGCCGAGGCCGAACGCGAGCAGAAGGCGCGCGAGGACGACAAGCCTGACGCGCTCCTGCGCGAGGCCGCGCATGTGCTGGCCGACGCCATCGATCTGCTCAGCACGGACCGCAGCCTCGCGGCGCGCGTGCACCCGATGGGATCGGACGACGCGCGCACGGACTGAGCGTCGCTGTCGCATCAGGTGGACACGAACGGGCGCCGCATGGCGCCCGTTTTCGTAGCGCGCGCGGGCGTGGAGCCTCCCGAGCGTCGAGCGGAGCTTTCCTTCTCCCGTCGGGAGAAGGTGCCCGGCAGGGCGGATGAGGGACCCGCCGCACAGGCAAGCTCGACACGCCTGCTTCGCGCTTCGAACTCAGGCCAGGGAGGCCGCAGCGTCCGTCCCTCATCCGCCTTCGGCACCTTCTCCCGCAGGGAGAAGGAAAATGCGCGAGTTGCGAGAAAAACACCTGTCGGCGCCGCAGCGGAACACGCGACAATCACGTCCCCGCCCACCCCGCGCGGCGTCCAGTGCGCCGCGCTTGTCCGGATCGTCCATGTCCAACCCCACCGTCGCACGCAATCTCTGGGCCGTCGCGGCCGCGCTCGCCGCCGTGTACGTGCTCTGGGGGTCGACCTATCTCGGCATCAAGATCGCATTGGAGAGCTACCCGCCGTTGCTGCTCGGCGCCATTCGCATGTCGATCGCGGGGCTGCTCATGTACGTCGTGCTGCGCCTGCGTGGCGTGCCGGCGCCGACGCCGAGACAGTGGCGCATCCTGTGGGTGTTGAGCATCTGGATGGTGCTGCTGAGCAATGGCCTGGTGAACGTCGCGGAGCAAGAGGTGTCGTCCGGGCTGGCGGCCATCGCGGTGGCCTCGATGCCGCTGTTCGCGGCCGCGTTTTCGCTGCTGCGGCGCGAGTATCCGAGCCGCGGCGAGTGGATCGGGCTGGTCGTGGGGTTTGCCGGGGTGTTGTGGCTCAACGCGGAAAGCTCGCTGACCGGATCGCCCAAGGGCATGATCGCGTTGCTGATCGCGCCGATCGCCTGGGCGTGGGGCTCGATCTGGAGCCGCGGCCAGCCGCTGCCGGCGCCGTTCATGTCGGCCGCCGGACAGATGCTGTGCGGCAGCGTCTGGATGGCACTCGCTGCCCTGGTGTTCGGCGAACGCATGCACGCCCTGCCGGCGGTCGAAGCGACGCTCGCGCTGGCCCATCTCATCGTGTTCGGATCGATCGTCGCGTTCACGGCCTACATCTGGCTGCTGCACAACGTGCGCCCGGCGCTGGCGACGAGTTATGCCTACGTCAACCCGCCGATCGCGGTGCTGTTCGGCGTCCTGCTGATCGGCGAACGCTTCACCGCGCACGATCTGGGCGCGATGGCCGTGATCCTGCTCGGCGTGGTGATCATCACGCTGTCGAAGGCGCGCAGGCGCTAGCGCCCGCGCGCACGGCACACGGCCTACTGCTCGCGCAGCGCCGTCGTCACCTTCATCCGTGCCGCGCGGATCGCCGGCAGCAGCCCGCCGATCGAACCGATCAGTACTGCGATGACGAAGCCCGCCAGCACCAGCGCGCCCGACACCTGGAACGCGAACACCACCTGGGTGAAGTTCTGACCGAGCGTGGACACCGACAGGTTGTCGAACAGCAGCCACGCCAGCCCCGCGCCGACAAGCCCGCCGATCGCGGCCAGCACGATCGCCTCGATCATCACCGACACCAGCACCGGCAACGCGCCGAAGCCGATGGCGCGCAGCGTCGCGATCTCGCGCGTGCGCGTGGCGACCGCGGCGTACATCGTGTTGAGCGCGGCAAAGATCGCGCCGAGCGCCATGATGAAGGTGACCACGCCGGCCAGCACCGAGATCGTCTGGCGGAACTGCTTGGTCTGCGCGCTGTAGTACTCGCGCTCGTCCAGCACTTCCACGGTCAGGCGCGGGTCGGAGGTGAGCGCGGCCTTCAGCGTGTCGAGCGCGGCCGGCGATTCCAGGCCGACGCGCACCGCGCTGAAGCCGTTGCCGCGGTTGAACGCGGACTGCGCGGTGCCGGCATCGGTCCACATCTCGCTGTCGTTGGCGTCGCCCGATTCGAAATGCCCGACGACGGTCCAGTCCGACCCGCGCATGCGGATCGTCTCCCCGACGCCGGCGCCGGCGAACTGCCGCGCGATGCCGGTGCCGACGATGATCTCGCGCAGGCCCGGCTCGAACTTCCGCCCCTCGACAATGCGCAGCTGCGGGCGCAGTTCGAACGCCGCCGGTTCCACGCCGCGCAGCGTGACGTTGGCACCGTTGCGCGTCTCGCCCTTTTTCAGCAGCTCGCTGATGACGATGAGTTCGCCCGAGGCAAGCGGGCGCCCGTCCGCGCCCTTGCGGATGCCGGGGCCAAGCCGGATGAGGTCTGCGGTGTCGCCGCCGAAACCGGAATTGAGTTCGGCGCCCGACCCGCCGCGCAGGATGATCGCGTTGTCGGCGCGGCCGGCGTCCTGCAGCGTGGTCTGGAATCCCTGCGCCATCGCGAGCAGCGCGGTGAACACCGCCACCACGCCGGCGAGGCCGATGACGATGACGAGCGACGGACCCCAGCGCTGCGGCACGCTGCGCAGGTTGAGGCCGGTGATGGCAACGATCTGGCTGAGCATGTGCGTGATCTCCCGAGTGTCAGCGGCCGGCCAGTGCGTCGACGATGCGCAGCCTGCGCGCCCGCAGCGCCGGCAACAGGCCGACCACGAGGCTCAGCACCACGATCGCGATCAGGCCCGCGGTCCAGACCTGCGCATCGACCGCGATCGGCGGCAGGAAGCCGCCGGCGGCGGCGCTGAGGCCCGCGCCGGCGAGCGTCGCGAGGCCCAGCCCGATCAGGCCGCCGATCGCGCACAGCGCCACCGTCTCGGCCATGACGAAGCCGAGCACGGCATTGTCGGAAAAGCCCAGCGTCTTGAGCACCGCCAACTGCGGCACGCGTTCGCGCACGCTCTGCGCCATCGTGTTGCCCACCACCAGCAGCAGGGTGAAGAACACCGCGAACAGGATCCAGCGCACCATCAGGCCGATGTCGCCGATCTGCTTGACGAAGCCGATCTGGAAATCCTTTTCGGTCTGGGTCTTGGTTTCGTCGGACGAATTCTCGTAGCGGGTGTCGACCGTGGTGGCGATGGATTCTGCGAGGTCCGGATCGTCGAGCCGGAGCACGAAGATGCCGGCCATGCCGCCGCCGAACAGCGCGGCTTCGGCGAAGTACGCGTGGTTGATGTACATGCCGCCGGCGGTCTGGCGCTGCCACTGTTCGTCCTTGCCGTCGTAGATGCCGACAAGATCGAAGGTCCAGTCCTTGCTGTTGTTCTTCTGCGGGAAGATGTTGGACTGCAGCGGAATCTTGTCGCCCACCTTCCAGCCGTACTTGTCGGCCAGCATGCGGCCCGCGATCATGCCGGTGCGCGTCTGCGCGAAGGCCTGCCACTGCTCTTCGGGCATCACCCATTCGGGATACACCGCGTGCAGGCGCATCGGATCGACCGCAAACGCGAAGATCTGCGGATCGTCGCGGAACACCGCGCCGAACCATTGCTGGTACATCACATGCTGCACGCCCGGAATCGCGTCCATCTCCGGCACCATGCGCATCGGCAGCGAACTGGTGAACGACACGCGCGATTGCGTGACGAGGCGCGTCGCGCCGACGAAATCCGCGCCCGCGCTGAACACCACGTTCACTGCCTGCAACAGGCCGAACAGCAGGAACGCCATCACCACCGACAGCAGCGTCAGCCAGGTGCGCGTCTTCTTGTGGAACAGGTTGGCAACGACGAATCCGGTTCTGGTCATGGCGTCTGTCTCCCGTGTCCGGCGCGCATCAGTGCGCCGCCTCGGTGACGAGCTGGCCCTTGTCCAGGTGCACGGTGCGGTTGGCGAATTCGGCCGCCTTCGGATCGTGCGTGACCATGATGATGGTCTTGCCGTGCTCGCGGTTGAGGGTCTGCAGCAGGGTGAGGATCTCGTCGGCGGTCTTGCGGTCCAGGTCGCCCGTGGGTTCGTCGCAGACCAGCAGCGTCGGGTCGGTGACGATGGCGCGCGCGATCGCCACGCGCTGTTCCTGGCCGCCGGACAGTTCGCGCGGCTTGTGATGCGCGCGGTCGCCCAGGCCCACCAGCTGCAGGGCGATCTGCGCGCGCCGCGCGCGTTCGGCCTTGCCCATCTTCGTCAGCAGCAGCGGCAGCTCGACGTTGCCCTGCGCACTGAGCACCGGCAGCAGGTTGTAGAACTGGAACACGAAGCCGACGTGGTCGGCACGCCATTTCGAGAGTTGGGCCGTGGCGAACTGGTCGATACGCTGGCCCGCGATCGCGACGCTGCCCGTGCTCGGCGTGTCGAGCCCGCCGATGAGGTTCAGCAGCGTGGTCTTGCCCGAGCCGGACGGTCCCATCAGCGCGACGAAATCGCCCTTCGGGATGTCGATGTCGATGCCGTGCAGCACTTCGACGGTCTGCTTGCCGCGCGTGTAGTTCTTGGTCAGGTCGCGGATCTGCACCAGGGACTCGGACATGTGGTTGGCCTTCTGCGTGTGTGTGATGTTGCCGGCGGGTTGCCCCCTTCCGGCTGCCGCCACCTTCCCCCGCGGTGCGGGAGAAGGGTTCCACCAGCTTGCGTCGCTTGGTATTGCAGTGGCGCCGGCTTCGAAGTGCGTCAGTCCTTCCGACGCTTCAACGGAACCTGGATCGACATCGCGGCCGAACTCCTATTCCGCAATTCCAAAAACATTCCCGCGGCTTTCCTAATGCTCCCTTCTCCCGCGCAGCGGGGGAAGGTGGCGGCAGCCGGAAGGGGGTCTTCCCGCACCGGCAACCCACTCAACCTTCCCGCACCACCGTACCCCCATCCACCAGCTCCGCCGGCGGCGCGATCACCACCGTCTCGCCGACACCCAGGCCGCGCGTCACGCGCCGCTGGCCGTTGCGTGCGTCGTCTGCGACGATCTCGCGCAGCTTCGCGATGTCCTCGCGCACCACGAACACCACCGTCTTGCCGTCGCGCGTCACCACGGCCTCGGCCGGGACGCGCACGCCCACCGGCGCAGCCGCAACTGTCGCATCCAGAGGCTTGGCATCCTCCAGGAACGACACCCGCACGCCCATCTCCGGAACGATGCGCGGATCCTTTTCCTTGAATGCGATGCGCACCTTCACTGTCGCCTTGCTGCGGTCGGCCGTCGGCACGATGGCGATGACCTCGGCCGGGATCTTCCAGTCCGGGTAGGCGTTGAGCACCGCTTCCACCGCCTGCTTCGGCTTCACCCGGCCGATGAAGGCTTCGTTGACGTCCACCTGCACTTCCAGCGAATCCATGTCGACCACGGTGCCGATGCCGGTGCGGGTGAAGCCGCCGCCGGCCGACATGGGCGACACGATCTCGCCCGGCTGCGCCGCCTTCACCGTGATCACGCCGGCAAACGGCGCGCGCACCACGGTGTTGTCGACGCCGATGTCCGACAGTTTCAACGCCTCGCTCGCCACGTCGACATTGCGCCGCACGCTGGCGAGCTGCGCCACCAGCGCATCGCGCTCGGCCTGCGCCTGGTCGAGCAGCGAGGCGGCGACCAGCTTGCGCGCGGCAAGCTCCCGATTGCGTGTGAGCGTGGCTTCGGCGAGCTTGAGCTGCGCTTCCACCTGCGCCACCTGCGTACGTGCGGCCGCGAGCTGCGCGTCGGAGAGGGCGCGCTGCGCGTCGGCGTCGGTGGGTTCGAGCCGCGCGAGCACTTCGCCGGCTTCCACGCGCTGGCCTTCCTCGATGTACACCGCTTCAACTTTGCCGGTGATCTTGGCCGAAACCGTTGCCTGGCGGCGTGCGGTGACGTAACCGGTGGCGTCGAGCACCGAGGCCGCTGCCGGTGCGCCGCCGGCGCCGGTCTCGATCGCTTGCGCCGTCGTCGTGCGCACCGACACCGGCTGCGGCCGCAGCAGCGCGAAGGCGATGGCGGCGCCCGCCAGCACCGCCAGCGCGAGCACGATCCACGGCCAGCGCGCGCGCGGCGCGGGAGCCGCCGCGGCGCCGCGGTTGATGCGAAGTTCGTTAAGCAGCTGGTTGGAGTCGTTCATCGGCACAGATCGTTCGTGGCGGGCGCAAGTGTGCGCCAGCGATGGCGGCGGGCCAAGGTGTCGACTGTCACCTTGTCGAAGCAGTCGTGTGGATGCAGGACAGGCCGTCGGGCGATGTGTGACCGGATCGAGAGGCGCGTCGCGTCCATGAATCAGCCCCCGACGTGGCGCTTTGGAGCCGAGCCGTCAGGCTACCCCGAAGCGCTGCCTGAGCATGGCCCACGCCGCGCGCAGCGACTGCGCTTCGCCGCCGGCAGGTTTGCCCGGACGCTCCACGTCGTTCCACGAATAGGTGTCGACGTGCGCCCACGGCACGCTCGCCGGCACGAAGCGCTCCAGATACAGCGCGGCGGTGATCGCACCGGCCATGCGCGATGGGCCGGAGTTGGCAAGATCGGCCACGTGGCTGCGCAGGTAGCTGTGATATGGCTGCCACAGCGGCATCGGCCACAGCGGGTCGCGGACGGCGCGTGCGGCCGTGGCGAAGCTGTCGCGCAGCGCGTCGTCGTTGCAGAACAGCGCCGGCAGGTCGGGGCCGAGCGCGATGCGCGCGGCGCCGGTGAGCGTGGCGAAGTCCAGCATCAGCGCGGGCTCGGCTTCGGCCGCATACGTCAGCGCATCGCACAGCACCAGCCTGCCTTCCGCATCGGTGTTGTCCACCTCCACGCGCAGGCCCTTGCGTGTGGCGATGATCTCGCCGGGCCGGAACGCGTTCGGGCCGATGGCGTTTTCCACCGCCGGCACCAGCAGCTGCAGCCGCACCGGCAGCTTGCGCGACATCACCAGCTGCGCCAGCGCGATCGCATGCGCGGCGCCGCCCATGTCCTTCTTCATCCAGCGCATGCCGTCGGCGGGCTTGATGTCGAGCCCGCCGGTGTCGAAACACACGCCCTTGCCGACGATGGCCAGGCGCGAATGCGCTGCGTCGCCCCAGGTGAGCTCGATCAGGCGCGGCGCGCGGTGGCTGGCGCGGCCGACGGCGTGGATGGTCGGAAAATTGCGCTGCAGCAGGGCGTCGCCGGCGACGGTCTCCACCGTGCCGCCGTACGCGCTGGCGATGCGATGCACCACCGCTTCGAGCTGGTCGGGCCCCATGTCCTCGGTCGGCGTGTTGACCAGGTCGCGCACCAGGCGGCTGGCCTTGAGCTGCGCGTAGGCATCGGCGAGCGACGCCGCCTGCGCATCGAGTGCCAGGCGTGCGGGCGCGCGCGCGGGCTTGCGGTAACGGTCGAACTGGTAGGCGCCCAGGCCCCAGCCCAGCAGCGCGAGCGACGGATCGATCGCGCTGCCGGCGTCGTCCGACAGCCGGTAGACGCCCTCGGGCAGCGCCAGCGGAAGATGCGCCAGCGCGAGCGGATCGTCCGCGTCGCCGATGCCGGCCAGTGCCAGTGCCGGATGTCCGTCCGCGCCGGGCACCAGCAATGCCGTCGCCGGCGCGGCGAGAAACCCGGCGGCGCCGACCCAGGCCCGCGTGGTGTCCGCGGCCGTGGCCAGGTAGGCGGCCAAGTCGCCGGCGCGCAACGCCACGATCGGCGTGCTGCGGACGGCGGCGTCGGGGGCGCTGAAACAGTTCATCGTGCTCATGGGGTCGATCGGTCCGAAGCGGCGGGCGGTTGCAGCGCATCGAGCCAATCGGCCAGCGCGTGCAGGTCGGGGGCGATGAAGTCCGGCTGCTCCGGATGCGGCCAGGGTTCGTCGCGGCGGTTGATCCACACCGTGCGCAGGCCGGCGCGGTGCGCGCCGAGCACGTCGAGCTCCGGGTCGTCGCCGATGTGCAGCACCTCGTCGGGCGTGCACTGCAGGCGCGCGCAGGCGGCGTGGAAGATGCCCGGATCGGGCTTGGCCGCACCGTGTTCGCGTGCGCCGAGCTGGAACACGAAATGCTGCTGCAATCCGATCACGCGCAGGTCCGCATTGCCGTTGGTCAGCGCCGCGAGCGGAAAGCGCTGCGCCAGCCGCGTCAGCCCTTCGATCGTGTCCTCGTACAGATCCACCTGGTTGCGCGCGGCGTAGAACACGTCGAACGCGGCTTGCGCGCAGGCCGCGTCGTCGTCGCATTCGCGCAGTGCGTGGTCGAGGCAGAGGCGGCGCTGGGCGCTGAAGTCGTGCGCGAGCTCGGGATTCTGCGCCGCGATGCGGTCGCGCAGTTCGCGCATCGCGTGCATCGGGTAGCGTGCCGCGGTGGCCGGCGCGTGCTGCGCGAGCCACGCGTGCAGTGCCGCCTCGGCGCGCTCGATCGCCGGCCAGATGGGCCACAACGTGTCGTCGAGATCGAGGGTCAGGGCGCGGATCGGCACGTCGGTCACGGCGGCGGAAGACAGCACGCAACCATACCACTACGGCTCCATCATCAGGGCCCAGCTGCGCAGCGATTCCACCCGGCTGCAGTAGATCTTGAAGCACACCAGCATCGGTACCGCCAGCAGCAGGCCGGCAATGCTCCACATCCAGCCCCACAGGAACAGCCACAGCAGCAGGATCACCGGCGAGATCGCCATGCGCCGGCCGAGGATCAGCGGCGTCACGATCTGGCCTTCGATCAGATGCAGGAACAGGAACGCGCCCGGCGCCAGCAACGCTTCGCCGATGGTGTCGAACTGCACCAGTCCCACCACGCAAAGCGCCACCGCGGCCAGCAGCGGTCCGATGTAGGGGGCGAAATTGAACAGCCCGCAGACCGCGCCCCACAGCAGCGCGTCCTGCCACGGCAGGCCGATGCCCCACAGCGCGAGCCCGGTGGCGATGCCCAGGCAGGTGTTGATCACGCTCACGGTGAGCACGTAGCGCGAGATGTCGAGCTGGATCGCGCGCAGGATGTCGACGGTGACGCGTTTGCGTCGCCAGCCCGGCACCACGGTCACGAAGCGCCGCAGCAGATCCTCGGCGTAGACCATGAAGAAGAACCACAGGATCGTCACCGCCAGCACCGTGCCGAGCGCGCGCGGCGCGCCCGTCACCAGTTCGAGCATGCCCGAGCCGGGCCGCTCCAGCACGCGCACGGCCGGTTGCTGCGGCGCGTCGTCGGCGATGTGCTGCAGCGATTCGGTGGCGCGGGTCGCATCCTGCAGGGGCTTGGCCAGCGCGCGCAGTTTCGGGATGTGCTGGCGCAGTTCGCTCGGCGCCTCGCGCAGCCAGTCGGCGGCCGGGGTGAGCATCATGCTGCCGAGGAAGAGCGCCGCCGCCAGGCCGCCGCTCACCACCGCGAGCGAACCGACCCAGCGCGGCACCAGCATGCGATTGAGCCGCGCCACGATCGGATTGCCGCACAGCGCGAGGAACACCGAGATCAGCACCGGCACGATCAGATCGCGCGCCACGTAGCAGGTGGCCAGCGCCAGCAGCACGGCGATGAACACGATCGCGCTGCGGCTGCGTGCGAACGGCCGGGGCGACAGCTCCTGCGTCGTCGACGGCGGCGGTTCGGGCGTCGCCACGGGGGCGGCCGGCGCCCCCGGCTGCGGCGCGGTCAGCGTGTCAACGGGTGGCGTGTCGGGCATGGCGCATCATAGGGTTTCGTCGATGCGTTGGGAGGCTTCGCCGACCTCGTCCGCGGCTGCTTCGGTGGCTTCGGCCGCCTGCTGCACGCGCAGCGCGTTGACGAAACCGACGATCCCGGTCGCCAACTGCAGCAGCTTCGGCACGTTCGCGAGCCGCGCCACCTGGCTCATCGGCGCCGCGAGCCCGATCGCGAAGCCGCCGAGGAAGCCGCCCGTCACGATGCGCAGCGGCGTCACCGCGGCACGCGTGTCGGCACGCAGCGCGCGCGCGCCGGCGCGCACCGTGTCGATCTGCGTGGCCACGCGCAGTTCGGCGGCCACCACGCGGCGGCGGAGAGCTTCGTGCTTCAAGGCAGGTGCTCCGGATCGCGCTCCACGGTGTCCGGATCGTCGCCGATGCCGAGCCGCGCCAGTTGCCGGCGCGTGGCCTGGAAGCGGGTCAGCTCGAAGGCGCGCAGTCCGAACCAGGCGCACAGCCCGGCACCGAGTGCGGAGATCGCGGTGGGAATGGCGATCGCGCCCCACCACGGCAGGCCGACCGCGCGCAGGATCACCACCAGCAATCCCATGCCGAACAGCCACGCCGAGGCGCCGAGCGCCGTGCCGACGGCACCCAGCACCAGCACGCGGCCGGCCGCGCTGCGCGACAGCGCAAGATCCGCCACCATCAGCGCGCGGAACGCCTTCAACGTGGACCAGGCTTCGCCCGCGAGCGCCGCACCTTCGGCCGCGATGCGGCGCGCGGCCTCGTCGATCGGCGGCGCCGCTGCACCCCCGTTGCGTTCCCCGTTGTCCCCCGGACCATGGGCCGCGCCCGACGGACCGGACTGCGGTCCGTCGCGCCGACCGGCGTCAGGCGGCATCGCGCCGCCCGACATCAGCGCCGCGAAAGCTTGGCGATCAGCCAGCCCACGGCGAATGCGGCACCGAACGCGGCCACGGGATGCTGGCGGATCATGCCTTCGGCGCTGCCGAGCAGATCCTTGCCCTTGTTGACCAGCACGTCGAATTCGGCGGCCGCGGCGTCGCGCGCCTCGTAGGCCGCGGTGCGGCCGGCGGCGGCGGCGTCGGACAACGGCTCGCGCACCTGCTCGCGACCGTGCGAGAAATCCTCGCGCGCCGCGCTCGCTGCGCTCGACGCCGCGCTGCGCACCGCATCGGTGGCGGCGACGGCTGCGTCCTTGAGGCGCTCCTTGGCTTCGTACAGATGGCCGACCGCGGAGGCGGCCGTGTCGAGCGGGTCGGAACCCGCGATCTTGTCCTGTCTTGCCATGATGGTCTCCGGTTCGGATGGCGGCGCCCGTCCGCAACGGACGGGATGATGCGTGTCGCGAACGACCAACCGTGGCATCCAGCCCTGCGGCACCGTGCCGGCGCGGTGTCCCCGCGCAGTCCCCCGCAACACCAACGCAGGCACCGTACCACGCAGCGATGAACCGCGATTCACTGTGCACGGCGCATGCCGCGCCCGCACGCCGCCCTGCAATCTGCGCGCTTCGTGCCGGGCGCGTGCGCTTACTCGATCGGCACGAAATACGAACCGCGGCCGCGCGTCAGTGTCAGCAGCAACTGCGTGGGCTTGCGCGCGAACGCCGCCTGCATGCCGGCCAGATCCGCGAACTCGCCCTGGTTCACGCCCGAAATCAGATCGCCGGCGCGCAGCCCGTTCGCCGCCGCACGGCTGCCGCGCTTGACCTCCGACACCAGCACGCCCGCCACGCCCTGGCTGCGGTAGCGCTCGGGCAGCTCGGAGAACGTGGCGCCGGCCAGGCGCGGATCGAGCGTTTCGCCGGGCAGGTCTTTCGGCCGCGCCTTGAGCGCCGCCGAGACGCTGGTGGCCTTGCCCTCGCGCAGCACGTCGATGCGGATCGCCTTGCCGACCGGCAGCAGGCCCTCGGCGTTGTGCAGGTCCAGGCGCGAGGCCACCGGCCGGCCATCGATCGCGGTGATCACGTCGCCCGCGCGCAGCCCTGCGGCGGCAGCCGGCGACCCGCTCTGCACCCGCGTCACCACCGCGCCGCGGCGCGTCGCAAGCGCAAGCGCCTGCGCGATTTCCGGCGTGATCTCCTGCGTCTCCACGCCCAGCGAACCGCGCCGCACCTCGCCGTAGTCCTGCAGCTGCCGCACCACGTCGCGCGCCAGCTCCACCGGAATCGCGAACCCGATGCCGATATTGCCCGCGCCGCTGCCGCCCGGATTGAAGATGGCCGTGTTGATGCCCACGAGCTCGCCGCGCAGGTTGACCAGCGCGCCGCCGCTGTTGCCCGGATTGATGCTGGCGTCGGTCTGGATGAAATTCTGGTAGCCCAGCCCCGGCAGCCCGCTGCGGCCCAGCGCCGACACGATGCCCGACGTCACCGTCTGCCCGAGCCCGAACGGATTGCCCACCGCCACCACGAAATCGCCCACGCGCAGCGCGTCGCCGTTCGCGAGCGGCACCGCCTGCAGATCCTGCGCAGGCAGCCGGATCAGGCCCACGTCCGTGTCCTCGTCCGCACCCACCACCTCGGCGGTCAGCGTGCGGCCGTCGGCGAGCGTCACCTGGATGTCGTCGGCATCCTCGATCACGTGGTAATTCGTCAACACGAGCCCGGCCTGCGCGTCGATGATCACGCCCGAGCCGAGCGACTGCTTGATGCGTTCCTGCGGCGCGTTCGGCAGCCCGAAGAAATACTGGAACAGCGGATCGTTGGCGTACGGATTGCGCACCCGCACGGTCGTCTTGCTGTGGATGTTCACCACCGCCGGCGTCACCCGCTCCAGCATCGGCGCCAGCGACGGCAACGGCGTGCCGTCCACCTGGGCGGGCAGCGCGGCGCGCGCGGCGGGCAGGGCGTGCGCGAGCATCGCGTCCTGCGTGGCGACCGGCAGCACGCGCTGGGCCGCGTAGCCGCCGGCGAACGCGGCGGCGATCAGGGCAAGGGGCAGCAACACTCGGCGCATGGAAGGGTCCTCGGTGGAAAGCGATGCCTTGGCATCTAGGGTTGCCGGGCTGGCGACGCAATGGCGATCCGCATCGCCCGAACCGCGTGGAAGACCGCAACGCGGGCGAAAAGTGCGGTACCGACAACATTCGCAGGCTGCCGGCGCCTCACGTCCACGACACCGCCAACCGGAGCCCCTTCTCCCGCGCAGCGGGGGAAGGGGCCGGCAGGCGGAAGGGGGCCGTTTCGAAAGCGTCCCGACAGCGCCCCCTCCTGCCTGCCGTTCGGCTGGTGGTAACCAGCCTCACTCTCCCCCGCTGCGCGGGAGAGGGGTTTCTTCGGTGGGTGTCGTGGGCGAAAAGTGCGGTACCGGCAACATTCGGAGGTTGCCGGC
This sequence comes from Chiayiivirga flava, assembly GCF_014202825.1. Taxonomy (GTDB): domain Bacteria; phylum Pseudomonadota; class Gammaproteobacteria; order Xanthomonadales; family Xanthomonadaceae; genus Chiayiivirga; species Chiayiivirga flava. The sequence goes on from NZ_JACHHP010000007.1 coordinate 103,146, forward strand.
GCCTTACGTCCACGACACCGCCAACCGGAGCCCCCTCCTACCTGCCGGCATCCTCCCCCGCTGCGCGGGAGAGGAGTTTCTTCGGTGGGCGTCGTGGGCGATAAAGTGCGGTACCGACAACATTCGCAGGTTGCCGGCGCCCCACGCCACGACACCGCCAACCGGAGCTCCCTTCTCCCGCGCAGCGGGGGAAGGTGCCGGCAGGCGGAAGGGGGGCCGCGTCGACAAGTCATGCCGACGGCCCGCCCCCTCCTGCCTGCCGGCATCCTCCCCAGCTGCGCGGGAGAGGAGGTCCCTCGATAGGCGTCGTGGTAACGGATGGCCTCGCTGATCGGCCCTGCGCGATCGCCCGGCAGCGCTGTGCATTCCGCCCGAATCGCGCGCCCGGACACCGCCATCCGCCCGACCGCGAACCCCCGCAACCCGCCCTTTGCAACCGCCCCGGCCGCCCTCCGCTAGCGCGTCGAAAAACCCCGCGCAAGGCGTTGACACCCTCCCCGGCGAGGCGTAGTTTGGCCCTCCGCGACTGCACAACATCTTGTGTGACAGTCCGGGGACGAACCCCACACATGGGGTGCGTTCCGGGGAAAACGCCCAGTGCACAGCGTTCCGAGGGGAGCCCGCGTCGTGACCGTTCGTCGACCGACCATGACCACTGGACCTGCATCCACACCCGACCCCGCTGCCGTCCGCGCCCGCCGCGGTACGGCCCCGTGACGGCCCGGCCCGCGCCGCGCCGTCCGCCATAAAAACAGCGTCACCACAACAAGGCACTGCCGCGCGTGCACGCGGCGGTGCGATGGAGGAAGCACCACCGATGAGCACCGTCCGTCTCGAAGCCGTCAAGGCCGACCCCGCCGCCATCCCGATGCAGCCCGCCTCGTGGGACATCTGGGACAAGAAATACCGGCTCAAGACCAAGAAGAACGAGCCCGTCGACCTCAGCATCGACCACACCTACCAGCGCGTCGCGCGCGCACTCGCCGACGCCGAGCCCACGCCCGAAACGCAGAAATACTGGTACGAACGCTTCCTCTGGGCCCTGCGCCGCGGTGCGATCCCCGCCGGCCGCATCACGTCCAACGCCGGCGCCCAGGCGCACAAGCCCAAGACCAGCACCATCAACTGCACCGTCTCGGGCACCATCGAGGACTCGATGGACGGAATCCTGGAAAAGGTCCACGAAGCCGGCCTCACGCTCAAGGCCGGCTGCGGCATCGGCTACGAATTCAGCACGCTGCGCCCGCGCGGCGCGTACGTCTCCGGCGCCGGCGCGTACACCTCCGGCCCGATGTCCTTCATGGATATCTACGACAAGATGTGCTTCACCGTCAGCAGCGCCGGCGGCCGCCGCGGCGCGCAGATGGGCACCTTCGAAGTCGCGCACCCGGACGTGAAGGAATTCATCCGCGCCAAGCGCGAGGACGGCCGCCTGCGCCAGTTCAACCTCTCCCTGCTCATCACCGACGGCTTCATCGAAGCGGTCGAGAACGACACCGACTGGCCGCTCGTCTTTCCCGTGAACGTGAAGGAGCAGGACGACGTCGACCTCGCCGACCCGAAACAGATCGTCTGGCGCGAATGGCCCACGTCGAAAAACTACGTCACCCGCGACGACGGCCTCGTCGCCTGCAAGATCTACAGCCACATCCGCGCCCGCCACCTGTGGGACATGATCATGGTCTCGACGTACGACTACGCCGAGCCGGGCTTCATCCTCATCGACCGCGTCAACGAGATGAACAACAACTGGTGGTGCGAAACCATCCGCGCCACCAACCCCTGCGGCGAACAGCCGCTGCCGCCGTACGGCGCCTGCCTGCTCGGCTCCATCAACCTCACCACCTTCGTGCGCGACGCCTTCACCGACCAGGCCCGCTTCGACTGGGAGGAATACAAGGAAGTGGTGCGCGTCTTCACCCGCATGCTCGACAACGTGGTGGAAGTGAACGGCCTGCCGCTCGAACAGCAGCGCGCCGAAATCCTGCGCAAGCGCCGCCACGGCATGGGCTTCCTCGGCCTCGGCTCCACCGTCACCATGCTCAAGATGGCCTACGGCAGCCCCGAGAGCTGCGAATTCACCGAACGCGTCGCGCGCGACATGGCCGTCGCCGGCTGGGAAATGGGCCTGAGTCTCGCCAAGGAAAAAGGCCCCGCGCCGATCATGGACGAGGTCTTCACCGTCACCGCCGAAATGCTGCGCAAGCGCCCGGAAATGGCCGCCGACGGCTGGACGCTCGGCCAGGAGATTCCCGGCCGCGTGCTGCACACCAGATACTCGCGCTACATGCAGCGCGTGGCCGAAGTGGCGCCGGATCTCGTCGAGGAACTGGCGGACGTGGGCGCGCGCTTCACCCACCACAGCTCGATCGCGCCCACCGGCACCATCTCGCTGTCGCTCGCCAACAACGCCAGCAACGGCATCGAACCGAGCTTCGCGCACCACTACAGCCGCAACGTCATCCGCGAAGGCAAGAAGTCGAAAGAGAAGGTGGAGGTCTACAGCTACGAGCTGCTCGCCTACCGCACCCTCGTCAACCCCGACGCCATGCCGTTCTCCACCGATGCCGCGACGAAGCTGCCGGATTACTTCGTCGCCGCCGACGACATCACCCCGAAAGCCCACGTCGACATCCAGGCCGCCGCGCAGAAGTGGGTGGACTCGTCCATCAGCAAGACCGCCAACGTCCCGACGGACTACCCGTACGAAGATTTCAAGGACATCTACCTCTACGCCCACAAACAGGGACTCAAGGGCTGCACCACCTTCCGCTTCAACCCCGCCGCCTTCCAGGGCGTGCTGGTGAAGGAATCGGACCTGGAAAACACCACCTACCGTTTCGAACTCGAGGACGGCAGCGTGGTGGAAGCCCGCGGCAACGAGGAAATCGAATACGACGGCGAACTCCACACCGCCGCCAACCTCTTCGACGCATTGAAAGAGGGCTACTACGGCAAGTTCTGACCCCGCGGCGGTCATCGTTCGCCCACCGAACGAAACCCCGCCACCCGCGCACCGCACACCCCACACCGAAACATTCCTCTCCCGCGAAGCGGGGGAGGATGCCGGCAGGCAGGAGGGGGTGCTCCACCGCCTCGGTCGTAACGCCACCGGCAACGCACCACACCGACCCAACACCACCCGCGCACGAAGCCCCCAGCCTCTTGCGCACACGCAGTCCAAAGCGCAGATTCACCACGCAATCAACCGACGAGGAGGGCTTCACGATGAGCAATGGCAACGGTGTAAGCGCGACACTTTCCAACGCCATGGAAAGCGTCTCGGAGAAAGCGCAGGAAGTGGCTGCGGGCGCGAAAGCGGCCGTCGAAAACGCCGCCACCGCGGTGAAGAAGAAGGCGGCCGCGGCAAAGAAATCCATCGCCAAGACCGCCGACAACGCCAAGAAGGCCGTCACCCGCGCCGTCGGCGACGCCAAGAAACGCGTCACCGCCGCACGCAAGGGCCCGGCCAAGAAGAAACCGGCCGCCAAGAAGGCTGCGGCGAAGAAGTCGCCGGCCAAGAAGGCCGCCGCAAAGAAAGCGCCCGCCAGGAAGGCCGTGAAGAAGGCCACCAAGAAGGTCGCACGCAAGACCACGGCAGCAAAAAAGGCCGTGAAGTCCGCGGCGAAGAATGCCACGAAGAAAATCGCCGCGAAGAAATCCGCAGCGAAGAAGACCACGGCCCGCAAGTCGCCCGCGAAAAAGGCACCCGCCCGCAAATCGCCCGCGAAAAAGGCCGCAAAGACGTCCGCAAAACGCTGAGCCGCACCCTCTCCCGCGTCCGCGCGGGAGAGGGTCCACCGCCGGCGGTGAGAGAACCCGCACCCCACCGGCAGCAAGGAGTCAGCCCCGCCGCCGAACACCGCCACCGCAACACGCCACCACCACCGCCACCGCACCCCGACTACCGCCGCAGCACCATCGCGCAACGACCACCAGCGCACCCCGCACCCAACCACCACCGCACCACAGCCCCCGCACCACAGCCTCCGCACCCCAGCCCCCCGCATCCCAGCCCCACCGCACCACCCGGCGAACCCCGCAGCGACCCGACAACCCACCCGTCAGCCCGCGCGCCCGCCACCCACCCTCACCGTCGTCCCGGCGAACGCCGGGACCCAGCGACGTTCCCACCCCACACCCGCCACCACCACCACACCCCGAACCCACCCCCCGGCCGCGCCCCGCGCGCCCCACCACCGAGCCCCCTCATGACCATCAAGATCAACAAGAAAATCAAGGCCTATACCGTCGCCAAACCCGACGACAACGCCGCCGCCACCGCCGCCCTGCAGGTCAAGACCCCCGCTCACAGCGACACCCTCGACCTGCCCACCGCCGAAGTCATCCAGATGCACGAGCGCGTCGAGCGCCCGGAAGTGCTCATCGGCAGCACCTACAAGATCAAGAGCCCCCTGGTCGAACACGCCCTCTACGTCACCATCAACGACATCGTCCTCAACCAGGGCACCGAATACGAATCGCGCCGCCCCTTCGAGATCTTCATCAATTCCAAGAACATGGACCACTTCCAGTGGGTGGTGGCCATCACGCGCATCATGAGCGCCGTCTTCCGCAAGGGCGGCGACGTCACCTTCCTCGTGGAAGAACTGAAAGCCGTCTTCGACCCGCGCGGCGGCTACTTCAAGGCCGGCGGCATCTACATGCCCAGCATCGTGGCCGAGATCGGCGCCGTGGTCGAAGACCACCTCAAACAGATCGGCATGATCGTCGGCGATGAACTCTCCGACGAGCAGAAGCGCCTGATTGCCGAGAAGCGCGCCGCGTACGACGCGCGCGCAAAAAAAAACTCTGATGTAAGCGCCCCGGCCGCGTCCCCGACCGCACCCGCGATCCCTGCCGCCGCTCTCACTCCCTCTCCTGCGACAGCGGGTGAGGGCTGGGGAGGGGGCAGCACCTCCGCTTCGTCTTCCTCGGCCTCGTCCCCCGCCGACACCGAATCCGCCGGCAGCTACCCGCCGGGCGCGACGATGTGCAGCAAGTGCAGTACGAAGGCGTCGATCATCATGGATGGCTGCGCGACGTGTTTGTCGTGTGGGTATTCGAAGTGCGGATAACCGAGCGCGGGGTAACAAGATTGAATGACGGGAATGCGGATACATTTGACGCATCTGTCGCCTTTGTATTTCTTACAGATATACACGTGAAGGGACAGGATTTTGATGCGCTTCGCGGACGACTCGTCGCAGGCGCAGTTCATTCCGCTTTAGAAGCCCAAGTCCCCGTCGTTCTCTTGGTGGGCGGAGACATCGCATATTCGGGAACAGCAGCCCAATACGAAATATTCGAAAATTTCGTTAACGAGTTTCGTGGAGAGCTCGCAAGACGGAATCTAGACTTTCGCGGAGTCATTTTGACGCCAGGCAACCACGACTGCGACTTTTCGCAGCAGCCGAAAAGCGTCAGAGCAGCCCTACAACTAGCTGCGAGCTCCCAGACTCATTTTGATCCCGACATTGCAGAAGAGCTGGTGTCTGTGCAAGACGCCTTCCGCACCTATTCCGAGCGCGCCTCGTTGTCAATGACGCGCATTTCGTCACTCCAAAGTCGTTGCACCTTGCAAGTTGGAGAGAACGCCTCGATAACTATCGACATAATAAACTCCGCTTGGGCATCGAGTTTGGATGAGCAGCCAGGGAAGATGGTCTTGCCGGTGCCTCAACTGGAACCCCCGTCCGAGAGTGGAGTAGCATTCGCTGTAATGCATCATCCGCCAAACTGGTTTGAGCCTTGGAATCAACGAGCACTGCTTCGCTGGCTGGATGAGCATTTTGATGGTGTATTTTTGGGGCACGAGCATCAACGTGAGTCGGTAGAGAGGGTGCGGCGTGAGGTCGACGCGCAACTGTTGATGATCTTTGGGCCCGCGTTCCACGAAGCGAATGCAATAGACGAAGGTTTTTCTGTTCATTGTCTAGATCTCAAACAAAAAATGGCTCGTTCGAGCGATTTCTCTTGGAAGGGTGAATATTATTCCAGAGTTCCGCGCAGCGGCGTAGAGCTACCAATTGGGAATTCGGCTCGAAAGAACGGACAGCTTAGGTTCTCCAAATCCTTCGAAGAATTTCTAAACGACCCCGGAATTCCGTTCAAGCACGGAAAAGTCAGCCGCCAGCTTAAACTAGATGATCTTTATGTCCTGCCAGATTTGCGGTCCGCGATGCAGTCTGGTGGGGGTGCGACCGTAGAGGATATCGTGGATCGCACTGACGTGCTCTTGAGGTTATCTAGGTGTGAAACTGCGCTAATCTCAGCAGTCGAGCAGGCAGGCAAAACGTCGCTGGCAAAATATTTGACGCGAGATATTTTGCGGCGCGGTGAGGTTCCTTTATATCTCGATGCGGGCAAGCTGCCGAGCAGTTTCCACGGAGAGATAACGGCTTGGATCAATACTTGCATTGCAGAACAATTTCCGGAGGACTGTCGCGAGAAAGTGGAACAAGCGATTCCCTCGAAGCGAGTTGCGTTGCTCGACAACATCCATCAGTTACCCGGCGGTCACGACGGTCTATCTCGCGTCCTGGAAAGGCTGCGGAATCACCACAGTCGGATTATTGGATTTACTGGCGAATTTTCGGCGGTTGCCGGCATCGTAGAGGACTTGTCAAGCGGGCGCTCCAATGTGTGGCGAGATGCAGAACTGTTTGAGATTCCTCCGACGAGCCACAAGCTTCGATCAGAAATAATTCGACGATGGGTTGCATTGGGTGACGGAGGTTCATACTCAGAGTCCAAGCTCGAAGCGCGCTGTCGGCAATTGAAAAAATTTGTCGATGAAGTGTTCTCGCGAAATATAATTCCGAGATACCCGGTTTATGTATTGCTGATATTGCAGCAGCTCGAGTTGGCCTCAGATGCAAACTCGATAGTTGCTAACGGAAGTCACGGCTACCTTTTTGAAGAGCTAATAACTCGAACTGTTGACGATCGGGTCAAAAGCTTCAAGATTGAGATCGTTTTTGCGGTTCTTTCCGCTCTTGCGAGAAAACTCTCGAAGGAGCCAGGCGAATCTCTCTCTTCTGAAGAGTTTCGCGATTTTTTTGATGAATTTCTCTCGGGTCGAAAAGTACATATTGACTTCGACTTGTTCACAAAGGAGGTCACAGGCGCGCAGATTTTGTTAGTGTATGGCGGTGCTGTTCGATTTCGCCATAATTATTACTACTTCTATTTCCTAGCCTTAAGTATTAGCTCGGATAGAAAGCGCGGCGACGGCGGCGGCGTCCTAGACGAACTGGTGTCCTACATTCACACTGAGCGAAGTGCAAATGTTCTGACATTCCTAGCACATTTGGGACACGACGAGGGCGTGATCGAGCGTGTTTGTAAGCACGCTGACACAATTTTCGAAGGGCTCGACGAGGCGGAGATCTCCGAGGGATCAAAGCTGCTTGCAAGATTCCGCACAGTTGCTGAAAGAAGCGTACTCTTCGACGGTCGGCCCTCCGACGTCAGCGACCACTTGGCACAACGTGCAGACGAGTTCGATCGAGGGCGGGGGGGGGCATCAGAACAGTTTACGGATGATCCTGGCAACGTGAGCGCGGCGTTCAAGACCATTCAGATTCTTGGTCAAGTGATTCGTAGCCGTGCGGGTAATCTAGATGGTGAGCTTAAAAAGAAGGCGGTGACTGCTTGCAGTCGGCTCGCCCGTAGGCTCATGAAACTAATATTTGAGCTTGTAGACAACCACGGAGCTGAAATTGCTCACCAAATGTCTGGTGCGCTCGAGGAGGTGCTTGCGATGGACCCGGAGCGAGCTCGCCAGCTCGCGAACAGATTGCTTGCTATGCTGATCTCTCAGCTAACTCTCGCGTCAGTTGCGCGAGTTTCGTCGGCAGTAGGTTCTACTGAACTTAGACCATTAGTTAATGAGATGCGCCAATTGAAAAAAGGAGTTACGGAGGGTCTTTTTTGGCTTGGTGCATCCATCCTCGCCGATAAGGATTTTCCCGTTGCGGCCGTAGACAAATTCTTGCATGAGACTAAAGAAGGGGAGGTGCTGCCCCGTATTGTGGTGCGTGAGTTAGTCAAGCGCCGATTCTACCTATCTCCACCGGAGCCTTCGATCAAGCGCAAGTACTGCGACCTGCTTGGGCTGGAGATTCGATACATTCCGCATGGGCGGAAGGGCTTAGAAGGGTTGTCTTATCGTGGTTAACGAGAAAACCCGGGTCAGAAAACCCGGGTCAGAGTGGCATTTCGCCAAGAACCCGGGTCAGAGTAACAGAACTCGGGCGAGAATCGAACTAAGTTTACTAGCAAGGGTTCACTTCTGATCTCGGTTTTTGGTTCATGAGTACAAATTAAATTCAATGCGTTGGGCTTTTGTTGCATAGCTGACCTGCCCGAAACTGGGGTCAGAGTAAGATTTATTGACCGTCAGCCTCTCCAAAATCCGAAAACCCGGGTCAGAGTAAGGTTTTTGAGCACGGCGCGAAGAAAACCCGGGTCAAAACCCGGGTCAGAGTGACATTTCACAGCCAAAACCGAAACCGGGTTTAGAGTCGAAAACCCGGGTCAGAGTGAAATAAATCTGCGCTTGTCCGAAGTGTCGAGCCCTAGGATGTACAAGAGAAACCCGGGTCAGAGTGCGATTATTTTTGAGTTAGCCGCTCTTCGCGTGGGAAGAACGGTTCCGACGCGAAGGGTGCGGGTTAATTCAGCAGCAGTATTTAAATCAACCTGACCCCGTCGGGTTTAAGGATGGATTCGAGTGAACCGCTTTGGAATTTTTCTCCCAGTAATGCTGCTCGCGGTGGCGTCGAGCGTCCGGGCCGGGATTCCCACTCCCGATTTACTGTCCACCGATCCGGCGGAGCCACGCGCCCACCAGCAGTTTGACCTGGTCTATACCCTCGAATCCTGCGGAGACATTTTCGCAGCAGACACTCCATCGAATAGGACGGTGGAAGTGGTGGGGAATGCGATTCGCGTCACCGCACTCTATGCCTCGCAACTCTGCCTCGGCGGTCAGCCCTATGCGCCATCCTATCGATGGCGCATAGGGCCGCTGAATTCCGGAATCTACCAAGTGGAATTGCGTGGGTACAACGAGCAAGGCGGTCCGGCGAATTCCTTTCCCATCGCGTCGGGCGAAGTCACGATCGCGCCTTCGATCCCAGTGCCGACCCCGGCGGTCATCCCGGCGTCGGGCACATCCTGGCTGTTGGGGATGATCGTTCTCATTGCAGTCGCGGCGGCATCGCGGATTCGTCGGACGTAGACTTCGGGATTGAAGACCAAAACCCGGGTCTGAGCAAAACCCACGTCCAAAGCCCGGGTCAGAGTAAGTTTATCCCGTAATTTTTCGACAACTATTTGCAGAACGCGAGTCAGTGTAGGTTTTCACAGCAGGAAAGCGCGCATCTAACCTTTCGCCGCGCTCGTGCAACGTCCGCCGAAGATTCAAGGAGACTCGACATGGCACTTCTGAAAACGCTCGCACTCGTATCCATCCTTGTGCTGTCTGCCAATCCGCAACCTGTGCTCGCCGCCAGGAGCGCCCCCGACGACGTGGCGGCACTGCGTGAGGTCGTGGAGGCCTACCGCCTGTCGATCCTCAAGAAGGACAAGGCGGCGTTCCTCGCGTTCTTCATCTCGGACAAGCCGGACGAAACTGGGGTCAGAGTAAGATTTATTGACCGTCAGCCTCTCCAAAATCCGAAAACCCGGGTCAGAGTAAGGTTTTTGAGCACGGCGCGAAGAAAACCCGGGTCAAAACCCGGGTCAGAGTGACATTTCACAGCCAAAACCGAAACCGGGTTTAGAGTCGAATTTCAGTTTCGGCGACCAGCCAGAATTCCACTCTGACCCCGGTTTTGCATCCAGAGGCAGTTTTGGATCAACCTGATCCCCTCGGAAACGGGGGCAGGTCCGCGCGGCGGTGCTCGAAAGTGGACCCGAACCCGTTCCCGGCACATGCCGTCGCAGTTGGGAGGCGCATTTCCTGCGACGCAACATCCGCGTGGACGCTGCGTTCAGATGGGTTACCTTGCGCCTCTCGTCGACGACCGCCCCCGCATGGAGACTGCCATGGCCTTGAGAATGTTTGCCTTCACGTGGCTGCTGTGGATCGCAACGCTGTCGTGGGGCGTTGGCCTGGGCGCCAAGCTCTTCGATCTGCTGGTGGTGGCTGGTGCATGGGGCGCTTCGCCGCCGGCGTCGTTCGCGCTCCTGCCGTACGGACCGGCCTATCCGTTGAATCCGGGCGCCTTCTTCCAGCCGCTGTCCATCGTGATGGCGGTGAGCATCGTCGGCGCGCTGATTGCGGGCTGGGGGCATTCGCGACCGATGCGGGTGTGGCTGTGGATCGGAACGTTGTCCTTCGTGGCCATCTGGGCAATCACCCCAACCGTGTTCTGGCCCATGATCAACCAGCAGTACGACATTGCGACCGGCAAGCTCACGGCGAGCGTCGCCGAAGCGACGGCGCTCACCGCCCGCTGGTATGCGTGGGACTGGTTCCGCGTGTGCCTGATCGCGCTCGGATTCGTCGCGTCCGTGCGGGCAATCTCGCTCGGTACGGCGTTGCATCAAAACGAAATCGGGGTCAGTTCAACTTTGCCGGAATGAAGACGTTGATCTGGATGCCATCGATTCGAGCCGAATGCTGTGACAGAGTGAATAATGGCTGCGTAATTGATGCAGACGCGGCTTGACAGGGAGGAGAATTCGATGCGCTTCAGCAAAATTGTTGCCCTGATCGTGTTCTTGCCCACCTCAGTTCACGCGGGCGGATCAGGGAATCCGGTGCGAGATGATGCACCGTTTCCCTTTGAGGATGTCGACCGCGGAAAGGAATACTTGGCGGAGCGATTCGAAGGCGAGTCCGCTGCAGATGGCATAACCGCCTACTTTGACGATGAGAAGATTCACACATGGCTGCTGCTTGAGGAGCCAGGCGGAGCCAGGCGCGCCATCATTCGCAGCCGCACGGGCCTCGTGGAAGGAGAGATCGCTGACTTTTACAGGATCATGTGTCACGGACCCGAATCTTGGTGCGACCATTTGGAGGCCTGGCACAGACAGAGCTTGGAAAAGAACCCGCCACCACCTCCGCCACCCGACCTCATGGATCTCCTTTAAAAAAAAGCCGGGTCAATCGAGTATCGGGGTCGGACCGCTCTCCGGCGCTGGCAAGCGAACGGTCCCCGTTTCCCTTCGGCGTGGCTCAACCAAGGTGTTAGACCTCATGGATGCATACTCGCGAGCATGGAGGCTGCATCGGATCTGGAGGCGACTGCCGCATGTAGGATTCGCGATCAGCGCTGTCTTGATCGTGGGGATCGATTCGCGCGCACTCGAATTCGCCAAGCCATACGCAAGCTTCTACGCCGCGCCATTCGGCTTGGCTCTCGTGGCTTCAGCATTCGGGCTCGCCATGTTCCGCTGCCCCCGTTGCGGGAAGCGCTTCCATGCAAGCTTCATCACGGGAACGTTCTTGTACCGGAGAGAACAATCTCCTCCCTGCGTCAATTGCGGCCAACCCTTGTACGGCGAGCCCTAACGTCGTGTCCAAAGCCGATCGCTGGGGATACAAAAACTGCGGTCAGAGTGAGGTTTCGGCGCGAAAGGGTCAGGTTCATTCGGCACATTCAGCAGCATTATTTGGATCAACCTGACCCCTCCGCTTTGTCACATGCGGCAGTGCGCAGCGACCAGGGCATGCCACCCCTCGCGCACGACGCCCGCATCGCCGCATCATGTTGTCAGCGCACGCACCCAACGGCCTCCGCATGCCCCGCCTCATCGCTCGCATCGCGCTCTTCCTCGCCGCGATGCTCGTCACCGCATCCGTCTTCGCCGAACCCAGCCTGCTGCCGAACTCACCGCAGCTCTACCAGACCCAGACCGATCGCATCCGCCAGTCCGTCGACCGCCCGTGGGCGCCGGACGCAGGCCAGCTCGGCAACCTGCGTTTCCTCCACATCCGCGCGAATGACTGCGCCGTGCGCATCGTCTCGGGCAACGAGAACCGCGTCTTTCCCGGCACGCAACGTGTCTACGTCGTCGAAGGCTCCCGCGTGCTCGACAACGATCCGGACGAAACACCCATCCCGCGCAACGTGACGCTCGCACCCGATCCGGCGCAGGCCTGCGCTGGCGTCGGCAGCTGCGGCGTCTCCACCGCCTGGGCCGACCGCGCACCGCGCAGCGTCGACCCCGATGCCGCCTGCTTCACCGTGCAGCTCGCCAGCGCCCACTACCTGCTGCTGTCGGGTGACAACCTCGCCGTGCTCGTCGATCGCGTGCGCCAGCCGTGGTTGCGGATCGCCGTCAACCCGTTTGCCAGGCCACAACTGTGGTTCGAGCAGGTCGACATCGGCCTGCTCTCGATTGCCGTCAACGCGGGCGTGCGCATCGGCGGCACCGGCCGCGTCGACCATATCGGTGCGCAGAGTTCGAACGGCAGCAGCGCCATGTATCTGCACGAATTCGACGCCAACCACGTCGGCGTGTCGACCACCACCACGGGCACCACATGGTCGATCCGCATCCGCGAAGGCACGGAGGCCAGTTACTACCAGCCGGCGCGCGCGCCGGGCCGCCTGGCCGAGGGCTATCGGATCGAGATCGACGGCCCGCTGGAGCGACTGGAGGTGCCGGCCAGTCGCGTCGACCCGCATCCGATCACGGAGGCCACGCGGCAGGCCGCGCGCACGCTGCGCGAGGAGGTGCGCAAGCGGCTCGGCCCGACGCCGCGCTTTCCGGCAGCCGACACGAACCTGCCCACCGCCGCCGCTGCGATGGCCGGCCTCAAGCGCGACGCGCGCGACCACCTCGTCGCCGTGGTGTCGCGCTACGTGCCGGCGGGCACGCGTATCACCGACGTCACGCTGTACCGCAACGGCGAGGGCCGTCTGGAAGGCCTCGCCACGGACGATGCCGCCGTTGACGCGATCCAGCGTGCGCTGAGGGCGTCTGGCGAATTCACCCACATCGACGTGCGCGCCCGCGCAACGACCAGCAAAGATGGCCGGCCCTTCGCGGCGCAGATGTATTTTCCCTGCGACAAGCCGGGCGATCGCAGTGTGTGCCCTGCCGGCGATCCGCGTCGCAATGGCAACTACAGCGAGCTGCAGGTGATCGAGTATCTCGAAGCGCTGCTCGGCCCGGACGTGACGCTGCACGACGCGGTGCTCGACGGCGGCACGATCCGCATGGAGGCGTATTCGTCCAGCGCGACGGCCGCCCAGGCGGCGCTGGATCGCATCGGTGCGGACAAGGGTTTCTTCCGCACGTCCATCACCGGCATCGGCCCCGACAAATTCAGGCCGATCACCAATCTCAACGCGAAACTCGAACTCGTCTGCTCGCGCCCGCCGCGCGTGGATGGCGTGTGCACAGCTGCGCCGTCGGGCGTTTGGCTGTCCGACGATGCGCTGCGCGACGGCCCGGAGTGAGTGCCACGCACATGCGTCTCGCCTGACCGCGGCACAACCGCGGCACGCGTTGACTTGCACGCTGGTGCATCGCGGGGGCGTATCGGACTAAAACCCGGGTCAGAGTCTGAGGTTTCCCCCACCTTTATCGAGTCGTCCCTGAAGAATCCGATGTCAGCGAAGGCCGAGCACCGTCTGCCACAACCCGGGTCAGAGTGACATTTCACTGCATTTCAGTGCGCAGGTAAGAATTTCCCGTCTGCATCACATCGCTGCCTTCCGCGCCAAGCTCCTGTAAGTAGCTGCCTAGCGATTGCTCGCCGATCGATACATGCCAGACCAGCCTTACGCCTTCCCGCAGCCCCACCAGTGATTGGGCTTGGTCGAGAAGCGCGTTGACGCCCATCGATGCTGTCGGAATGTTCCCGGCCGCGAGCCTCGCGAGTAGCAGCGCTTCGCACGCGTTCGCTACGTTTCGACAGCTGCCCAGATCGCGTGCTCCAGGGGGCAGCAAGCCCAGCGTTTCGTAAGGAACGTTGATCGTCATCCTCATCGTGCCGTCCGACACCACGAGGATTTCCCAGAGCCCATCCACGCTGCGCGAGATCTCGCGCGGTGTCGGCACTGCGCGCGCTTCGGTGATGTCGCCGAATGACACCACCTCGTAGCTGCGCACCTTCCGTTCCGCAAGGCTGTAGACATGATGCGTGCCCACGCCCGCTTCCCGCGCCACGGCGCGCATGGTCGCCTGCCGGCAGCTGTCACAGCGGATCGCGTCCGCGCCAGCCTCGCCCGCGCAGGCCCACGCCATCGCGACCACGATCCACGACGCCCGCCGTGTCTGCATCGCTCATCCTTGAAGCGAACACCCGCGCACATCCCGTGCGCCCGGAAAAGCCGATTTGGGACTATTCGAAATCGGACTCTAGCGTGACGGCATCCACCGGGCAAGCCGATGCCACGTTCGATCCATCGCGACGACTACCAGACCCTCCTCCAGCTGCTGCGCGACCTGCGCGTGGGGCAGGGCATGACGCAGGTCGACCTCGGCCATGCGCTGGATAACACGCAGACCTTCGTCTCGAAGATCGAACGCGGCGAGCGCCGCATCGACGTGCTCGAATTCATCGACATCTGCGAGGCGATGAACGTCGATCCCGTCAGCGCGTTCAAGCAGTTCATGACGCAGCGAGGTGTTCCCGCACCCGCGGGCAAGCGTCGTCGCTGATGCCGTCGTCGCACAGGGACGGATGACGATGACGCGCTCGACAAAAGCGCTGCTGGCGGCTGCGACAGTCACGTGCCTTCTTGTCGCGACCGGCTACGCAACTTCCATCCTGTCTCTCGACGCATGCAAGAAGGATTTGTATGCACTGCTCGCGAAACGCGGCGAAATCGTCGGCGCGAATCTGCTCGGAGACCGCGTGGACTTGCGCGAGGACGAGGTGTCGTCGCTCGTGCTCGGTCCGTTCGTGGTCGAAGCGACGGCCGTGTCACCCGCGACGGCGCATGGCCGGGTCCACATCGTGCGGTACCTCGTCCTCCCGTGGTGGCGATATGCCTTCGATCACGACGAGTTTTCACTGTCGTAGAAACGGAACCCGGGTCAGGGTCGAGTTGTGGCGCTTAGAGATGTCAGGTCCACTCCATTTCGTCGGACGTAGACCTGCCTGCGTTCTCTTGCGCGCGACCTGCTCGCTCAAGGATCGACGATCCGCCCGCGCCGCACCGTGAAGCGGATGCGTGTGGTGTTGTGGATGTCGATCGTCGGGTCTGCATCGAGCACGAGCAGGTCGGTGCTCTTGCCGACCTCGATCGTGCCTTGCGTCGCCTCGCGGCCCAGCGCGATCGCGCCGTGTCGGGTGCCGGCCACGATCGCCTGCATCGGCGTGAATCCGGCGTTCTCGACAAGCAGGGCGAGTTCGGCATGGGTGTGCGGGAGATCGGTGTCGTCGCGCGGTTCGAACCAGTCGGTGCCGGCTGTGACGCGCACGCCGGCGGCGGCGGCGTGCCGCGTGGCCTGCTCGCCCCACACCGCCGCGTCGTCCGTCCACGCCATCTTCGGCATGCCCGGGTAGTCCTGCATGGCGCGGTACACGTAGAGCGTGGCGTCCAGCGTGGTGCCGCGTTCGGCCATGCGCCGATAGAGCGCGAGCAGCGCCGGATGATCGGGCGCGATGCGCTTCCATGGCGCGGCGGTGCGCTGCGAATAGTCGTCGGGCACGGTGTCGATCGCTTCCCAGACGAGGTAGGCCGCGTGCGACAACGAGCCGATGCCGGCCTCGACGAGGTCGCTCGGTCGCGCCGGGAAGACAGTGGCGTGGGCGGTGGTCGTCAGGCCCTGACGCGTGGCCTCGGCGATGATTGCCTGCGCCTGCGAGGCGGTCAGGTCGCCATACAGTTTGACGTTGGTGCTGCCGCTGCCCTTGGCCTCGGCCACGAACTGGCGCACGTCGCTCCCAGGATCGATCCGGCGCGCCCACGGCACGTCGCCCGGTGTGCGGTCCTTCGCCATCTGCGCGGTCGGCCCCTGACGAAACACATCCGGCCCGCCGAACATGGCGCTGAATACGAGCGCGGGCGCCACCAGTTCGCCGCTGGCGATGGCGCGCTCGAGATCGGCCAATGCGCGCGCGTCGCCGCCGAGGTCGCGCACGCCGGTGACGCCGCCGCGCACCGCGCTGCGCAGGATCGCTTCGGCGCGTGCGCGCGTGTCGGGAAAGCGCGCCACGTGCACGTGCGTGTCGATCAGGCCGGGCATCACCCAGGCGCCGTCCAGCGCGATGCGGGTCGAGCGGGTGCCGGGTCCTGTCTGTGGCGCGTGTCCCGCGTCGTCGATCTGAACGATGACGCCATCGTGCGAGACCAGCCGCTGCACCTGGCGCACGGGCGTTCCGCGTCCGTCGACCAGACGAAAGTCGAGCAGTTCCAGCACCTCGGTCGCACGCGCCGGAAGGCTCGCGGCAAGCAGGCACAGCAGCATCAGGGCACGGTGCACGGTTGCCATCCGGCGAAGCGAAGAGGTGCCGCGATGCTAGGCGGCCGGAGTCGCGCTGTCGACACGCGGTGCGGTGCAACGTGCAGGGGCGGCTCCCGGGTTGACCATGACGACGTCTCTTCGTCGTCGTGGCGCAACGCGATGGAGACGTGCGTCCGTGACGGACGCGGTGTCAGAATCAAGTTCCGATGCCGGGATCGAATATCGGATGCAAGTCGCCCGCAGGATCGTGTTGCATTCCAGGCGTGGGCTTCGCTCCGGGCTCGATGTGCTTGTCGCCGAGTGGATGCGCGAAGGTGTGCGCTATGTCGGCGTGATCGGAGTGGACGCAGAGGACATCGAGGAAGCCATCGACTGGTTCTGCATCGGCGACGGCACCGATCCCTACGACATGCTCACCGCGGCCCACAACGACGATGAAACCCTCGGGGATGCGATCCTGTTTGCAAGCGAGCTCGATCTGCCGGGGGACGTGGCTGTCGTCGACTTCTAGATCAACGGTGGCGTTCTCGAATGCGAAGTCCGGTTCAGCGGATGTTCCTTCGGCACGGACACGGATACGGGCGCGGACATGCCCGTTGCCGTGGCGCTACTTTGGTTCGTGTGGCGCACTGCAGATAGCCGGGTCCGCTTCGCTCAGCGAAGACTTGCGCGACGGCGGGGCAAGCGCAGTTGCGGCAGTTGGTCCGGGTCTCGCACCTCCGCGCCGCGACGGCCGATCGGGCGCGGCGGCAGGGTGACCCGTCACATGTCCCGACCGTCGGCGATGTTGATGCCGCAGCAAGCACGCAGCGGCCGCTACGCGCGCAGGAGCGCCGACACGCGTCGCCGCATCACAGGCACGCCGCACTGACGATCTGCGTGGAGCGCTGCAGGTCGAGCACGTTCGCATCGCCCCACGTCAGGCGCAGGTGCTGCGGGTCGACGAGCTGGAACTGCACGTTGCCCCACGGCGCGATGGTGACGTCGGCGGGGTCGAAGTCGGGCGGGAACTGGGCACCGCCGGTACGGTTCAGCGCGATCGTGGCGCCGTCCGCAGTCGCCGCGCCGGCGCCGCTGAGCCACAGTTGCTTGCCGTTCTCGTACACGTACCACGCCACCAGCAGCTGGCGCGCGGCGCCTTCGCCGGTGACGAGCAGCTGCAGGCCGTGACCGGACTGCGACGGCGCGTACCAGCTGCCGGACATGCAGGCGCGCAGGCCGCTGTCGAAGCTGTCGAGGTTCACGTCGGACGCCTTCGCCGCGCGCTGCAGTTGCAGGCTGCCGGTGCCGAAGCCCTCGACGGTGCTGTTCCAGGTGATCTGCGCACGGTCCTCGGCGCTGAAGGTGAACTGCAGGCTGCCCCACGGGACGAAGTCGACGGCCGCCGGGTCGAACGCCGGCGGGAACTGGCCGCCGGTGGAAATCAGCATCGGCAGGGTCGCGCCGTTGCCGACGATGGGCGCGATGCCGAACAGCCAGCGCGGCTCGCCGTCGAGATAGGTGAACCACGCCACGGACAGTTGCGGCGCGCCGCCGCTTTCGATCACCTCGACGGTGAAGCCGTGGCCGCTCTGCGCGGGGTCGAACCACAGGCCGCTGGCGGCGTACACCGGCGCACCGATCAGCAGCGAGGTCGTGTGCGACTTGCCCTCGTAGCTGACCTCGATTTGGTAGCGGCCCGGCGTGGCGTTGGCGGGTATGTCGAGCTGGAAGTACCAGTAGCTCGCCTGCCAGTACGCCGCGCCCTGCATGTCCGCGGACGTCGGCGCATGGTTGAAGCGCACGACCTCGGCGCCGGCGGGATCGCGCATCACGATGGTCGAGGCGCGGTTCGGCACCTGGTCGCCGTAGTACGCGGCCACGTAGACGGTATCGCCGGGTTCGAAGACGCGCTGGTAGTTCGGGTTCTCCGGCTGGCCGCAGCCGGCATCGACCACCGGCGCCGCATCGTGCGTCGCCACCGCCAGCAGGCGCGGCGCCAGGTACTCCGGTTGCTCCGCCCAGCGGCTGGCGACGGCGTTGCACTGCCCCTGGTAGGGATCGATCACCGCGGCGCTGTTGCTGTTGTCCGCGCGCAGTTCGAAATGCAGGTGCGGGCCGGTGGAGACGCCGGAACTGCCGACCGCGCCGAGGTACTCGCCCGCCTCCACGCGCTGGCCGACCTGCTTTGCGGTGAGGCTGTCCTTCTTCAGGTGCAGGTACCAGCCCACGGTGCCGTCGTCGTGCTGCACGAACACCATGTTGGGATCGTCCGGCGCGTCCATGCTGCAGTTGCGGTCGTAGCGGCCGTCGCGCCTGAGCACGATCCGTCCACCCGCGGCGGCAGTGACGGCCACGGACTCCTGCGCCATGGTCTGCCAGCCGAACGGCCACAGACCGATGTCGGTGCCGCGGTGGTTGTAGCCGGCGGCGGTGTCGTAGGTGCGCGTGCCGCAGCTGTAGTCGCGCAGCTTTGCGGGGAAGGTGCCGTCGTGGTCGACATGGTTGCTGGTGACGCTGCGCTCGTCGCCGGGCAGGCCGTCGGCCACCAGCATCGGCCACTGCAGCGCGGCGGCATTCTTGGCGGACAGCGAAAACGCGTGCGTGTCCTGCAGGCCGAGGCGCGCGATGTTGGCGCGCATTTCGGTGACGGCGGCGCGCTCGGCGTCAGGGCCGAGACCGTCGCGCCCGGCACCGTGGCTGTCGCCCACCGCGTGTCCCTCGACGCGCGTGATCGCGAAGGCCGGTCCGGCCTGCGATGCGGCGAATGCGGACGAGGGAAGCAGCAGTGCGGCCAGCGCGGCCGAAGTGGCGAGACGGATCATGGGCACTCCTGTGCGTCGCGGGTGGACCGGCTGCCGCGCGCGTCATTGGCATCAACGGGGTGGCGCAGTATGGACAACAATGCCTGGGCCAACAAATTCCCGGCGAATCGCGGAGCCCGGAGCGTGCGTCAGGGCGAAGCTTGAATCACGGCACATTCGCTGCGCCCCGCGCACTGCAGGCAGCGGCTGCGCGCAGAGCGGCGCCTCATGCACCCGAGTCCTCGCGCGATGCACGTGCCGTTTTGTGTTCTCGTCAGAATCGTTCCAACGCCATCGAAGCAGGCCATGAAAACCAGTTTCGTGGTTGTGGAAAGAACATCGGCGTCAACGTGCGACCGACGATTCGGAGAAGACATCAACACGTGGTCAGGCCCACTGCTCCGCGCAGCAGTGGGCCTGACCGGTGTTTCCAAGCAATGCCTGCGCGGCCCGGCGCACTTGGGCCAGCCGGCACGCTACGGCGCGGGCGCAGGCTCGAGCGAGGCGAGGCCTTCTTCCGCGATGGCGCGATCCACGCCCTGCGCATTCTCGAGGATGGCCTCGAGTGCGAGACGGTGTGCCCGGGTCAGCGCGTCCGCGGCCGGCACCTTCACGTCCGGGACGACGCCGACGCCTTCCCAGTTGGTGCCGGTGATCGTGCTGGCGACGATCTGCATGGGGATGAAGGCGACGAATCCGTGCGCGAGCGGACGGTAGCCGCCCGGTGTCGCGGCGCCCGACGTGGTCTCGCCCACCAGCGTCGCGCGATCCATCGCCTGCAGGTCGTAGGCGAACTCCTCGGCACCGGAGCCGGTGTCGCCGTCGACCAGCACGTACAGCGGCGTGTCGGCGAATTGCGGTGTCCTCGGTTCCGCGTGGAAGGTGCGGGCGGTGGAGGCATCCGAACCGACCTGGGTGCGCACGGTCGGCGTGCGTGCGCTCACGAAATGGCCGATCACGTTCGCGACGCCCGCCGGTTCGCCGCCCGGAGATCCGCGCACGTCGACGATCAGCGCGCGGGTGTCGACGAGCATGGTCAGGGCCGCGGCAAGTTTTTCCGCGCTGGCCGGAACATCCATGAACATGCCGATGCGCAGGTAGCCCACGTTGCCGGGCAGCCAGCGCGCTTCCGGAATCTCGCCGCCGCGAAGTCGCACCTCGTGATGGAACGCGGCGATCTCGTCCGTGGACGGTCCCGCTTCGTTGAAGCCGGCGACGACCTCGGGCCCCATGTAGCGCGCGCGGAAATGCCGGTCGTCGACGAGCGGCGCGATCCGCGCCTCGATCAGTGCCAGCAGGTCTGCCGCCGTGCGTGCGTCGCGGAACGTGCCGGCCGCTTCCAGTGCCTCGATCTCGCGCGCCACGGCATCGCTGCGTTCGCGGAAGGCGAAGCGCTCGCGCATCACTGTCGCCAACGCCAGAATGACCTCTCGGTTCTCGTCCGCGCCCAGGGTGACCGCAGCGGGATCGGGCGGCGGTCCCGGTTGTGCCCAGGCAGTGCTCATCGCCGCCAGCGCGAAGAACGCGGCGCACAGGCGCGTCGTGCTTCGGCGCAGCGCAGCTGTTGCCCGACCGGGCCGGGAACCGCAATCGCCTGCGGCGGTGATCGTGTCGCACGCGTTCTCGCGTCGTGGGTGCATCGTCCTCTCCTGGTTGCGCCGCGAGATGTCGGCGCTCGGCAGATGAGAGACGGCCAGCGCGCGTCGGGTTGCACGGCGTGGACGAACGCCGCCCGGCCCGGCGGTTCGCAGACGGGCTCGAGCAGCCACCCGCGCGGTGACCGCCGGGCCCCTTCCGTGTCAGCCTTTGGCGCGCTTTCCCGTATCCACGCAGACCTGGCAGTGCCACGACGGGAGCCGCACATGCATCGAACGCCATCGAGGATTCACGCCGCACGGTCCCCGGGTTTCGCGCTGGTGGCCGCCACGCTGCTGCTGGCGGCGGAGGGCGCGATCGGCGGCTCGTGTCCGGGCACGGCGCCCGGCGGGTTCCAGGTGGGTACGTTCCCGTCCGATCTCAACCAGGGACTGTCGGTTTGCACCACGCCGGCCTACAACACCTGCCAGAGCTGCAACTATTCCGCCACCGGAGTCAACTCGTCGACGTGCAACAACGCCGAATGCTCGACGGCCACCTGCTATTGCGTTTCCGTGGCGGTGACGCCCAATCCGCCGGTCGGCGCCGACGATGTGGCGCGCGTGGCAAGGAACCGCGCCAGCGAGATTCCCGTCCTGGCAAACGACAACGCGTCCGGCGGACCGCGCCTCGCCGTCGCAGACGTGGGGCCCGCCGTGCATGGCACGGTCGTGCTCGCAGCCGGTCGTGTGGTGTACACGCCCGACGCCGGCTACGCGGGCGAGGACGACTTCATCTACCGGATCGTCAACGGGCGCAGCGGTGTCGGTACGGCCACGGTCACGCTGACCGTGACCGATGATCTGCTGCGCGACGGTTTCGAGTAGACAGCGGGGCGTTCGCTTCGCATCCCCTTCACATCGACTGCATTGCGGCTTCTCGCGGCCGACAGACAATGGCGGCTCCCCGCACCCAGGAGCGACGCCATGAGGCCAGGACCGAGCGTTTCCGACACGACCGACGGCTGGCGCCGCTGGCGCTTCGCGATGTGGGCCGGTGCCGCGGCACTGCTCGTGCTGCCGCTGATCGCGATGCGGTTCACGCGCGAGGTCGACTGGGACGGGGTCGATTTCCTCGTTGCGGGCGGCCTGCTCGCGGCCGCGTGCGGTGCGGTCGAACTCGGATTGTCCCTGTCGCGCGACCTGCGCTATCGCGCCGCGACGGGCGTCGGGGTGCTCGCCGGCCTGCTGCTCGTCTGGGCGAATCTCGCCGTCGGCGTGATCGGCGATGGCGCCAGCGCCGTCAATCTCGCGGTGTTCGCGGTGCCGCTGGTGGCGTTCGTCGGCGCGTGCGTCGCGCGCTTCCGGGCGCGTGGCATGGCGATCGCGATGGGCGTCACGGCCATCGCGCAGGCGGTGTTCCTTCCGCTCGCGGCCGGCGCCGGCGATGCGGCGGCGATGGTGCCGATCGGGGTGATCGTCGTGCTGTGGCTGGCGTCGGCCGCGCTGTTCCTGGCGGCGGCGCGGGTGCGCTGACGGAGGCCGCAGCGTCCGCGCGTTGCCGGCACCAAGCGCCTGCGCCGCGCACTTATCGCGCTGCGGCCTTGGGCGCGGACAGCGACTTGGCGTAGAACCCGGACGGATCGAAGCAGCACACCCGCTTCTTCCCCGACGCGAGCATGTCGCAGGCCTTTGCGATCCGCTCGGCGCGTGTCTTCGCCAACCGGCCGGATTCGATCCAGTGGATCCAATCGACCTGCGCGATCGGTGTCGCCGACGTCCAGACCGCGGCGGCCGCCCGATTGGCGGCGAGTGCCTTCGCGAAGTCGGCCGGCGGCGTCGGCGCCGGTTCGGCCGGCAGCGGCGCGATGCCGATGTCGACGCGCTCGCCGATCTGCACCGCCGCGCCACGCAGCACCTTCGCATTGAGTCGAAGCCAGTGGCTCAGCTGGCCGTCGGGCTCCAGCGTCGCGACGAAGCCGTGTCCGTTGATCGTCGCCTCGACCGTGGTGCGGCCGCGCCGCGGCAGACGGTCGCTGACATCCTTCGGCAGCACGACGAAGCCCCAGGCAGCGCCGGCGCCTGGGTCGTCGGGCTCGAGGATGACGGCACTAAACGCGTCGGAGCGTGTATTGGTCGGCATGCGCGGGTTATCCCCGCCGCGGGCGCGCGCGTCAAGCGGCTCGCACCCGTTGCCTGCGTGGACGAGGTGCGGCCCGAGCCCCGGATCGATCGTATCCTTCGGCCTGGAGATGTCCTGATCCCACCGCAAGCAGGAGAACGCGCATGAGCCCGAAGAACACGATTTGCCTCTGGTACGACGGCACCGCCCTTGACGCCGCCACGTTCTACGCGCAGACCTTCGCCGACAGCGCGGTCGGCGCGGTGCACCGCGCCCCCGGCGACTTTCCGGGCGGCAAGCAGGGCAACATCCTGACGGTGGAATTCACCGTGCTGGGCATCCCGTGCCTGGGCCTGAACGGCGGCTCGGCGTTCAAACATTCGGAGGCGTTCTCGTTCCAGGTGGCGACCGATTCGCAGGAGGAAACCGATCGCCTGTGGAACGCGATCGTCGGCAACGGCGGGCAGGAGAGCGCCTGCGGCTGGTGCAAGGACAAGTGGGGGGTATCGTGGCAGATCACTCCGCGCGTGCTGGTGGCCGGCACCACCGATCCCGATCCGGTCGTGGCCAAACGCGTGTTCGACGCGATGATGACGATGCGCAAGATCGACATCGCCGCCATCGAGGCGGCGCGGCGCGGGTGAGGTCCGGGCCGCGCACGTGACGCGCCCGGGTGGTTCGACGCGATGTCGCACGTGTCCGGAGGCGAGGTCACATCCGGCGCGTGTGACGGTCTGGTCTGCATGAACCACCTCGCTCCGATCGCCGCCGCAGTCCTCGTCCTGACCGGCGCGGCTGCGACGGCATATGCCGCCGGTGCGCCTGTTCTGTCCGCGCCCGACCCGCTGTTCGCTACCGTCGCCGCGCTCGATGCCGCCGTGTTCGATGCCTTCAACCGCTGCAGCGTGCCGGCGCAGTTGCGCAGGCATGCGGCGCATTTCGATCCGGCGGTCGAGTTCTACCACGACACCGGTGGTGTCACGTGGACACGCGACGCGATGCTCGCGAACACCGCACAGCATGCGTGTGGCAAGTTCCGGCGTGAGTTGGTGCCCGGTAGCCTGCGTGTGCATGCGATCAAGGACTTCGGCGCCATCGCGCAGGGGTCGCATCGCTTCTGCAGGTTCGACAGCGGCGCCTGCGACGGGTTGGCCGATTTCACCATCGTCTGGCGGCAGCGGAACGGGCAATGGCGGATCACGCGGGTGCTCAGCTACGGGCATCGGCCGAACCCCGGGGCGATACCTGCTGCACCCTAGGCCGATGGGTCGAGTTCATGTGGTGAAGCCCGTCACCTGTTGTCGGCCGTGTCTGTGACCCTGCTTCGGGGCACGCGTGCAACCTGCCCGATGTCGGGGGCGTCCACGCGCGGTTGCGGCGCTCGGCGGTGCAACCTGCACGTGCGATGCATGAACGTTGCCCAAAGCGCGAACAGCGGTGTCCGCATCCGGCGCCACGCGAACGGCGTATGAAACCTCGCGTGAAACCCTGCACGCATTCAGGAGTGACCAATGAACCAACTACTTCGCGCCGCCATCGCGACCGCCGCCCTTGCCGCGTTCGCCGCTCCGCTTCACGCGAAGGACTGGACCGGCGGCTATGTCGGCGGCCATGTCGGCGAGGCCGGCGAACCCGACGACAACGGCAACGACCGCTTCTTGTTCGACACCAATCTCGACGGCAACTTCAACGATGCGGTGAACACCGCCGCCGGTGCCAACGCCTTCTCTCCGGGCTTCTGCAACGGCGCGGCGCAGACTGCGCAGCCTGCCGGCGGCTGCAGTGAAAACAAGGGTGGCGCCGACTGGGGTCTGCGCGGCGGCTACGACTGGCAGTCCGGAAGCTTCGTGTTCGGTCTTCTGGGCGAGTACGCGATGAACGATGTGCGCGACGCGGTGAGCGCGTTCAGCACCACGCCCGCGTACTACACGATGTACCGCAAGATCGACGGCATGTTCGCGCTGCGCGGACGCGCCGGCTTCGCGTTCGGCGACGGCGAGGACAACCTGCTGTACGCGACCGCCGGCTATGCCTATGCCAAGGTCGAGAACAGCTTTGGCACCAGCAATGGCGCCAACGCCTTCGCCGGCAACGGCAACGACAATGTCGACGGGTTGCAGTACGGCGTCGGCTACGAGCGCCGTTTCGACCAGTTCACCGTCGGCCTCGAATACCTGCTCACCCAGCTCGACGACGACGGCTACCGCGTCGACGTGACCCGGGGCAATGCACCGGCGACCAATCCGTTTGTCATCGTCAACCCGGACGGCACCCAGCTGCGTCGCAGCGACACCGACTTCGACTTCGACAGCCTGCGGCTGACGGCCACATACCGGTTCTGACGTCTGCGCCGCCTCCCGTTCCGGACCGGAGCGGGAGGCGCGCCACGCGCTTGCCGGGCGGTGGGCGTGGGGCGAAGCGGTGCGTGCGTCCCCGGCAATTGCCGGGCGATGCGGTTCGCACGGGCGCCGCCACTGCCGTGCGCACGCGCGATGGCGGGCCCGGTATCATTGCGCTCTGGGGTCGAGCGGGGATCGAACGATGTGGGGTAGAACTGGGATGCTGGCCGTCGCGCTGGCGCTGCCGGCTGCGGGCGTGCGCGCCGCGGACGACGATGAAGCCTGGGTGCTGCGCTACATGGGAGCGGCGATGGCGCCGGGCGTGCCCGTCGCGGCCGAGCGTGCGCGGCGTGTCGAATTCCCCGAGCTTGCGCGCCTGGCCGGGCGCAGGGTGCGCATCGAGGTTGCAGACGGCAGCCAGCGCGCCGGTGTCGTGCAGCAGGCCGACGCCGATGCCGTGCTGCTGCGTGTGCTGCGCAGCACGGGACAGGCCACCGTGACGCTGGCGCGCGCCGATGTGCGCGCCGTGCGGGTGGACTGACGCCATGCTCGGCAGTGCAATCTCGTTTACCGGCTACCTGCTGGTGCTGTTCGTGCTCAACATCTGGATCGTCGTAAGGATCTGGAAGCGCAGCCCGTTGCTGGCCGTTCTCGCGTTCTTCTTCTGGCCGCTGTCGATCGTCGCGCTGTTCCTCAACTGGGGCGACGAGGAATCCGACATCCGCATTCCGTTCCTCCTGAGCCTGGTGGTGGGCGCGCTGATGGTGTTCATGGCGATGCGCACCGTGGAAAAAGGCGTGGAGGAGATGGCCTACATGCTGACCGACGAAGACATCGCGCTGATCCGCGAGGACGATCCGGAGCTGGCGCAGCGGCTGGAGGCGGCACGTGCCGAACAGCTGGCGGAGGGCGACGGGGACTGGTCGGACGAAGAGGGGTCCGACGATGCGGAAGCGGCGGACGAAGCCGGATTCGCGATACGGGAGGACCGGTCGATCGAGCGTGACGACAGTCCCGGCGCCGAAGCCGCGACGCCCGCAGCACGCGATCCGGCCGCGATCGAGGCCGAGCACCGCGCGAACCTGGAGCGCGCCGCAGGCGCCATCGCCTGGCAGTTCCGCAGCGTCGCCTTGCCCGGCGCGGACGCCAGCGTGCGCCTGCCGCAACATTTCCGGTTCGCACCGCGCGCATCGTTGCTGTACGTCGCCCGCTTGCGCGGCATGGCGCTGCCGTCCGATGTGGTCGGCTGGGTGGTGCATCGCGACGTCAGTCTGGCGCGCGAGGACGCGTGGTTCGTGCAGGTGCGACAGGTGCAGCTGGCGTCGCCGCTGCCGATGTCCGAGCCGCTCGGCGATGCGGACGCACGCGAGGCCGGCGCCGCCGCACTGGTCGGCCGCATCGCCACCGCGCTCGATGCCACGAAGGCACCGCCACGCGCGCCCGCCTGGGATGCCGGTGCCGCCGTCGCCACGTGGGAGCGATCCGCGGCGGGCGTCGACGCGGACGCGCCGTTCGCGGACTACGTGGCCGCGCGCGTGCTGCCGCGCGCGCTGGTCGAGTTCAGCGTGCCGGCACTGCATGCCGCCCATGCGCAGCTGGGCGTGCGCGCATCGCGCATGCTGGCGCAACGCGTGGACACGGCGCCGGCAGCGCCGGCCCGCTAGCGCCGCGGCGCGTCGGCGTCGTTCAGGCGTCGGCGTCGCGCCGCGATCCCACCAGACGCAGGAACGCCTCGTGCTGGTAGCGGCTCATGCGCAGCTGCTGTCCGGTGTCCATCGTCACCACGTGGTAGCCGTTGAACCAGGGATGGATGTCGCGCACGCGCCGCACGTTGATGATCGCCGAGCGATGCACGCGGGCGAAGCGGCGCGGATCCAGGCGCGCGCCGAGCGCAGTCATCGTGTCGCGCAATTCGTGCACGCGGTCGGCGAGATGGATCAGCACGGTGTTGCCGCTCGCCTTGATCCACACGATGTCGTCCACGTCGACAAACACCACGCGTTCGTCGGTGCGCACCGGGATGCGTTCGAGGTAGTCGTCGCGCTGACGCAGTTCGGCGATCGCCTGCAGGATGCGGGCCGAGCTGCGCGTCGCATCGTCGTTGGCTGCCAGCCGTGTTTTCACGCGCTGCAGCGTGCCGGCGAAGCGCTCGCGGCTGAACGGCTTGACGAGATAGTCGACCGCGTTCGCCTCGAACGCGCGCACGGCATACTGCTCGAACGCGGTGACGAAGACCGTCGCCGGCATGCGTTCGACACCGATCGCGCCGATCACGTCCAGCCCGGTCATCGCCGGCATCTGGATGTCGAGAAAGACGAGGTCCGGCGACTGGCTGCGGATCGCGGCCACCGCCGAGGCGCCGTCGCCGCATTCGCCCAGCACGTGGATGTCCGCATCGTCCTGCAGCAGCCGCACGATCGCGCGTCGCGCCAGCGGCTCGTCGTCGACCACGAGCGTCGCGATGCTCATGCCGGGGCGTGCTCGGGCGCGTCGTCGGTCTCGTCGAGACTGCGGACGGGCAGGCGGATGCGGCAGGCGACGCCCTCGGGCACCATCATGTCCAGGCGTATCTGCGCCGCGTCGCCGTGCAGCTCCTTCAGGCGCAGGCGCGTGTTCGACAGGCCGATGCCGTGGCCGTCGCGTTCGTCGCCATCGCCGAGCACGCTGTTGCGGTTGCGCACGTCGATGCAGAGCATGCCGTCTTCGCGCCGGCTTTCGATCTCGATGCAGTCGCTGCCCACGCGCCGCCCGATGCCGTGGCGGATCGCGTTTTCGACGATCGGCTGCAGCAGCAGGCTCGGCACGGCGCAATCGAGCGTGTCGGGCGCGACGTACACGCGGGTGGTCAGACGGTCCTTGAAGCGCATGCGCTGGATGCCGAGGTAGAGGTCGAGCAGTTCGAGTTCGCGCCGCAACGTGATCTCCTGGCCGTCGTAGTCCTCGAGGAACGCGCGCAGCAGGTCGCTCAGGCGCAGCAGCATGTCCTCGGCCGACACCTTGTCTTCGTCGAGCAGGGTGACGATGGCGTGCAGGGTATTGAACAGGAAATGCGGCTGCAGCTGGGTCTTGAGCACCTGCAGGCGCGACTGCGCAAGTTCGGTCGCGAGCCGGCTCGCTTCCATCTCGCGGCGTGCCTTCTCGGCCTGGTAGTGCAGCGCCTGCTGCATCGCGAGCAGGGCCCAGTAGGTCATCAGCCCGGTGCCGACATGCTTGCCGGCGAACTGCCAGAACTGTTCGGAGAACGAGGTCGGTTCGAACAGCGTCGACACCAGCGCGCCTGCGATCACCGACAGCAGCGTCACGCCCGCGCTCGCCAGCGCGTGGGTGCCGAGCGACTCCATGCGCAGTGGCGCCTGCAACGGATAGCGCTGCCCGAGGCGGAACACCAGCGGCGCCAGCGCGGCCCAGGTGTACCACTGGATCATCGACCAGCGCAGGTAATCGACGATCGACCAGGTGTGGCCGTGGAACGCGTCGTGCACCACGCTCTGCAGCGCGAACACGAGCACCACCACCGTCCAGAGCGCGAGGTAGCGGCGCAGGCCGATCGTGGTGTTGCCGAGGCGAATGTCCATGGCGTTCCGGAAGCGGGGTCCGTTTGCATCGTAGGCGCACGCAAGAGGGCCGGAAAGCGCCGCAACGCCGCCCTACGATTCGTCCCGGCGAGGCGACGATTCGTCACGCTTCGATGGGCGCGCGCGTGCGGATGCGATTCGATGCGCTCACCGCCGCCGCGCCCGCGTGCGCACGACGGACCGTTCCCGCCGGAGTATTCGACATGCGTGTTCCCGTCGCCATCGTCCTTTTCGTTGCATCGTGTGCGTGCGCGGCCGAGCCGCCGACGCACTACCTCACGCTCGTCAACCGCACCCACGACAGCGTGGTGACCGCGTCCGCCGCCGCGGCCGGCAGCGATGCCTTCGTGCCGCTGGCGCTGGCGCGTCCGTTGCGCGGTGGCGGCGGCTCCGCCACGGTGAGCGTCGCAGGCGAAGGCTGCCGCTACGATGTGCAGCTGCAGTACCGCGGCAAACGCGCGCAGCTCTACCGCAACGTCGACGTCTGCGGCCACCGCGGCCTGCGCCTGCGGCCGACGCCGCGCGGCGCCGCCGATGGTGAGGCGCCGATGCTCGCCAACGCGCCGGATTCGCTCCGCGACTGAGCCGGGGCATCGCGGATCGGTGCGCTTCGCCACGCCGATCCGCGCGCAAGCAGACCCGCGGCAGCCGCGGTGTGTCGCCGCGCGCACGGCATCGCCACGCGCGGTCCAGCACGATCGTCCAATCGCGCCGCGCCCGGGTGGCGCACAGTCCGCCTGTCGGCGTCGGGGTCACGCGTGTTGCGGACCGCGCCGCAGGAGTCGCGACATGTCCGACACCCTCCCAGTCGATCCGCAGCGGCGGCAGCTCCTCGTCGGCGCGCTCGCCGCGGGCGCCGCGCTCTCGCTTCCCGCGTTCGCCGCGACGCCGCCGGGTTCCATCCCCTCCCACTCCAGCAAGGCCAGGACCATGAGCACGTTCACCACCAGCGACGGCACGCAGCTCTACTACAAGGATTGGGGCAGCGGCCCGATCGTCACCTTCAGCCACGGATGGCCGCTGACGGCGGACGCGTGGGAGGCGCAGATGTTCCATCTTGCCTCGAACGGCTTCCGCTGCATCGCGCACGACCGGCGGGGTCATGGCCGGTCGAGCCAGCCCTGGAACGGCAACGACATGGACACCTACGCCGACGATCTCGCGCAGCTGTTCGCCGCGCTCGACGTGCGGGACGCGATCATGATCGGCCACTCCACCGGCGGTGGCGAGGTGGCGCGCTACATCGGACGGCACGGCACCGCCCGCGTGAAGAAGGCCGTGCTGATGGGCGCGGTGCCGCCGATCATGCTGAAGACCGATGCCAATCCCGGCGGCCTGCCGATGGAAGTGTTCGACGGCTTCCGCAAGGCCTATCTCGCCGATCGTTCGCAGTTTTTCCTCGATGTGGCGAGCGGCCCGTTCTTCGGCTTCAACCGGCCCGGCGCGAAGGTGTCGCAGGGGCTGATCCAGTCGTGGTGGATGCAGGGCATGATGTCCGGCCACAAGAACGCCTACGACTGCATCAAGGCGTTTTCCGAAACCGACTTCACCGCGGATCTGAAGAAGTTCGACGTGCCCACGCTCATCATTCACGGCGACGACGACCAGATCGTGCCGATCGGTGCCTCCGCGATGCTGTCGTCCAAGCTCGTGAAGAATGCGGAGCTGAAGATCTACAAGGGCGGCACCCACAGCCTCGGCGACACCAGCAAGGACCAGCTCAACGCCGATCTGCTCGCGTTCGCGCGCGCCTGAGGCCGCGGCTGCGCGCCGCGTCGCTCAGGCGTTGGGCACGACGAGGATCTTGCCGTTGCGCTCGCCCGCAGCGGCGGCGGTCACGGCCTCGCGGATGCGTTCGACGGGGTAGGTGGCCGCCACCGGCGCGTGCAGCGTTCCGCGTGCGATCAGCGCGGCCACCTCGCCGAAGACGGCCTGCCGCTGCTGCGCGTCGGCCTGCCTGAACCAGCGCGAGAGCCAGAAGCCGCGCAGCGTGATGTCGCGGAACACGAAGGCGGCCGGCGAGGCATGGCACGGTTCGCCGCTCATCGCGCCGTAATTCACCAGCACGCCGCGTTCGGCCAGGCAGCCGGCGAGACGATCCGTGGCCGCGCCGCCGACCGCATCGATGCCGAGCCGGATCGCCGCGCCGCCGGTGGCGTCGGCCACGCGCTCGGTGAGCCTGTCGCCGTCCACCAGCACCACGTCGCCACCGGCATCGCGTACGGCCTGCAGCGCGCTGTCGCGCCGCACGATGTTCACCGTGCGCAGGCCGCGCAGCTTCGCAATCTGCACGAGGTAGGCGCCGACACCGGAGTTGGCCGCGTTCTGGATCACCCAGTCGCCGGGCTGCAGATCGACGAACTCGCGCAGCATCAGCAGCGCGGTCGGGGGGTTCACGGTCATCATCGCCAGCTGCCGCGGATCGGCATCGTCCGGCAGCGGCATCAGGCGTGCCGCGTCCACCACCACGTGCGTGCTCCAGCTGCCGCAGCCGACCGGCAACAGCACGGTCCGGCCCATCGGCAGCCCGGGACGCGAACTGCGCAGTGCGACGATGCGTCCGATGCCCTCGTTGCCGCCCACCGCCGGCAGCGGCGGCAGCAGCCCGTACCGCCCGGTCAGCGTCAGCACGTCGGACGGGTTGATCGGCGCCGCCAGCACTTCGACCAGCGCCTGGCCCTCGGCGAGCGCGGGCACGGTGAATTCCACCGCGTCGATGACATCCTGCGGCACGGGGCCGCGCTGCGAATACACGGCGCGTTTCATGGGCGATTTCCTCCTGTCGACCCCGCAGACGATACACGCAGCCGCGGCCCCGGTTTGCAAGCGCGGCCCGGACAGTCCACTCTGCGCGCCCCGGAGCCGCGGCGAGCCCGCGCCGCGCGCGCGGTTTCGGGCTCCGCCGCCTCTGCCTGCGCCCGCCGACCCGTTGCGGCGCGCCGTGACCGATCCCATGACGACCACCGACATCCCCCGTTCGCCGCCGGCCGTGCCGGACGATCTGCTGCAGCGCCTGCACGCCGCCGCCGAGTTTCTCGAGACCGTCGCAGGCGACGCCGCGCTGCGCGACGCCCTGCCCGAGGCCGACCTCAAGCGGCTCAAGGCCGCCGCCAGCCGCTTCCACCATCCCGACCCCGTGTCCAGCCGCAAGCTGCGCAAGGAACGCAAGCGGCAGCACATGCAGGCCAAACTGCAGAAGGACGATGCCGTGCTGCACGCGACCGGCATCCGCGAACTGCGCCGCAAGCCGGTGTTCACCACGCCGAACTACTTCCCGCCGCAGCCGGCGGACGCGAACCTGACCGCGCACGACACCATCGACGACAGCGCGCCGCGCGAATCGCTCGAACTGCAGCACTGCTACGTCTGCAAGCGCAAGTACACGCGCATCCACCATTTCTACGACCAGCTGTGCCCGGACTGCGCGCAGTTCAATTTCCACAAGCGCACCGAAACCGCCGACTTGCGCGGCCGCGTCGCGCTGCTGACCGGCGGGCGGGTGAAGATCGGTTACCAGGCCGGGCTCAAGCTGCTGCGCGCCGGCGCGCACCTGATCGTCACGACGCGCTTTCCGCGCGATTCGGCCGCACGCTATGCGCAGGAACCGGATTTCGCGGACTGGTCGGACCGGCTGGAGATCTTCGGGCTCGACCTGCGCCACACGCCGAGCGTCGAAGCCTTCTGCACCGAACTGCTGCGCACGCACGAGCGCCTGGACTTCATCGTCAACAACGCCTGCCAGACGGTGCGCCGCCCGCCGGCGTTCTACGCTCACATGATGGCCGGCGAAACCGCCGCCGCGGCCGACACGCCGGCGCACGTGCGCAAGCTCCTGGGCCGCTACGAAGGCCTGCGCGCGGCCGACCTGGTGCCGGATGCGAACGCGCTGGCGACGGCGAATGCGCAGGGCCTGCTGCGCGCCGCCGAACTGTCGCAGGTGCCGCTGCTCGCGGACGAACTGCTGGGTCAATCGCATCTGTTCCCGGACGGCCGGCTCGACCAGGACCTGCAACAGATCGACCTGCGCGGACGCAATTCCTGGCGCCTGCTGCTGCACGAGGTGCCGTCGGTGGAACTGCTCGAAGTGCAGCTGGTCAACGCCATCGCGCCGTTCCTGATCAACGCGCGGCTCAAGCCGCTGATGCTGTGCACTCCGGAACGCGACAAGCACATCGTCAACGTGTCGGCGATGGAAGGCCAGTTCTACCGCAACTTCAAGACCACGCGCCATCCGCACACCAACATGGCCAAGGCCGCGCTCAACATGATGACGCGCACCTCGGCCGCGGACTATTTCAACGACGGCATCCACATGAACAGCGTCGACACCGGCTGGGTGACCGACGAGGATCCGGCCGAGATCGCGGCGCGCAAGGTGGTCGAGGAACGATTCCACCCGCCGCTCGACATCGTCGACGGCGCCGCGCGCATCGTCGATCCGATCATCGCCGGCTTCAACACCGGCGAGCATGTGTGGGGCCAGTTTTTGAAGGACTACAAACCCACCGACTGGTGAGATGCGTTCGCGGGCGTCTGGCCGCCGAGGTCGGTCTCGCAGGTCCGCAGGCGGTCGTCGAGGTAGCGGTCGAACAACGTCGTGTGCAGATTATGCAGCACCAGTTCGATGCGGTACGGCGTGCGCGGATTGCGGTCGAGCAGGCGCGCGATGTGGAAGCCGACCGGCTTGACGCCGAGCTTGTGCACATAGATGCGCATGCCGCGGTAGAACGGATCGTCGAGCAATGCGTCCATGCGCGCGAGCGTGGCGCGGGCGTTCGGCCCCTGGCGCGCGCGCAGCGCGGCGTCGCGGTCGATCAGCAGGCGCTCGAAGCCGCGGCCCCACGCATGCGGGTTCACCTGGCGCGAGAGTTCCCACAGTTCGCGGTTGATCCGATTGTAGTGCGCGAAACCGCCGTGCCGGCGCAAGGCCTCCGCGGCGGCGGCGTCGACGTCGTAGATCACGAAGTTCTCGGCCCGGTTGGTGCTGTCGTCGAGGGTCTGCGCGTCGAACACGTGTTCGATGAAGCCGGGCAGGCCGGCGAAGGCCTGGCGTCCGTCGCGCGAGGCCTGCACGGCGAGTCCGTCGCGGGTAAAGGTTCCCGCTTCGCTGCCGAGCAGGATGCTGCGCGTGCCGTGCAGCTGGTTGAAGGTGCCGATGACGATTTCGTCGGCGGCGAACGCGCGATCGAAGCCGTCGCCGCCGAAGAGCTCGGCCAGCGTCGCGTACTGCGCGATCTGCCGGCCGACGCCGCATTCGGAGCGCACGCTGCCGGTGTAGAAGGCCTCGATCGCGCGCCGGTTCGATCCGGCGGGGCGGTAGCCGCGGCCGAAACTGCGGATGCGTTCCCAGCCGTCGGCGCGCGCACCGCCGGCACCGAAGCCGATCCAGCCGGTCTGCAGGCCGAAGAAGGCGTAGCGCGGGTTGGCGACGAGGCTGTCGACCGCGCGCCGCGTCGCCGCGCCGAGCGCAAAACCGTAGGCGCAATGTGTCGCGGGGTGGTCCCGCAGCTGCGCGTACAGCGTCGCGCGTGCGGCGTAGGTGATTCCGCGGGGCATCCGCACGCGCAGATCGCCCAGTGCATGCGCCTCGTCGAGCGTGGCGCGGTCGCACGGCGTGCCCGCCTCGATGCGCGCCACGGCGCCGTCGTCCGCGACGAAGCGCCAGCCCAGCGCCGCGAGCACGCGCTCCTCGCACGGCACGGCGGCGTCGGCCGTGCCCGCGAGCAACAGCAACGCGAGCGCGCGGCGGAACAGCTGCGCCGCGCGCACGGCCGTCAGTCGGCCTTGGGCGGGATGCGCAGCGCCTGACCCGGGTAGATCTTGTCCGGGTGGGTGAGCATCGGCCGGTTGGCTTCGAAGATGCGGTTGTACAGGTTCGCGTTGCCGTAGAACTGCTTGCTGATGGCCGACAGCGTGTCGCCCTTCTGCACCGTGTAGAACTGCGCGGCCGGCGCGGTCTGCAGCGCAGCCGGGGCGGGCGCATCGAGCGGGCTCGGCGGCGTCGGCGCCGGGCCGGTGTTGGACGGGTCGATGAAGATCACGTCCTGCACCTGCTCCACGCCGGCGACATTGCCCAGCGCCAGCACGATCTTCTCGCGCTCTTCCTGCGTCTTCGCGCGGCCGCTCACGGTGACCTTGCCGCCGTCGCGCTCGACCTTCAGATCGTCGCCGCCGAGTCTGAACTTGCGCACGTGCTCCACGAGCAGGTCGGACGCCTGCTTGGCGGGATTGAGGTCGAGCAGCTTTTCCCCGGCGCTCTTGACGAAATCGAACAGGCTCATGCGGTGTCTCCTCGACGGTGGGACGCACAGCGTAGCGCGACACCCGTGCTCGTGCCGCTGCACGTGCCGCAGGGCGATCTGCAGCGGCGCCGCGCCGCTGCCGTGCGATGCGCAGACCGACAAGCGCGCGCGATCCGCACCGCGCCGCGGTTTGCGCGCCGGCGCGTGCATGGCACGCCGCTTGCTGATTCCGATTGTTGCCGCGGCAACGCACCGGCGCGAGTCGCCGACCCCATCGCAAGGAGATGCGTACCATGACCAATCCCAGCAAACACACCGTCACCGGCGACCGCAAGGGCACCGACCAGAACCGCGATCCCATCACCGGCACGCCCGGTGCGCACCCGGTCGGCGTCGGCCTCGGCGGCGCGGCGGGCGGCGCGGCCGGTGCCGCGGCCGGCGCCATCTTCGGGCCGATCGGCCTACTCGTCGGCGCCGCCGTCGGCACGCTGGCCGGCGCGTCCGCCGGCAAGGGTGTCGCGGAGTCCATCGACCCGACCGCCGAACGCGAGTACTGGCGCGGCGAATACGCCAACCGTCCGTACGTCTCGCCCGAGCGCGACTTCGACACCCACTACGCACCCGCCTACGAGTACGGCACCACCGCGCGCGGCCGCTACGCCGACCGCACCTGGGACGCGGCGCTGGAAAGCGACCTGGCACGCGACTGGGGCCAGGTGCGCGGCACGTCCGAGCTCGACTGGGACGCCGCGCAGCCGGCCGTGAAGGATGCGTGGGAGCGCAGCGACCGTACCTACCGCACCTACGACAGCGTCGATGCCCAGTATCGCGAGCGTTACCAGCAGGCGCCGTACTACGACCCGGCCTATCCGTACGAGGACTACCGCCAGGCCTACCGCTACGGCACCTACGCCCGCGCCAGCAACCCCGACCGTCCGTGGAACGACGACTACGAGCGCGAACTGTCGTCGGGCTGGAACACCGCGCGCGGCCAGTCGCGGATGGAGTGGGATCAGGCGCGCGCCGCGGCCCGCGACGCGTGGGAGAGCACCGCGCCCAACGCAGGTCCCGACCGCGGCGACGGCAACGACCCGTTCCGCGTCCGTTGATTGTCGGCGCGGCCTGAATCCACGCGCCCCCGGCCGGCCGTACCTCAGGGTGCGGCCGGCCGTCCGGCGTTACGGAGATGCATTCGATGCTGAAGATCTATCTGGGTTTCAACGCGGCGCTGTACCTGGTGTTCGCCCTCTGGTGCACCTTCTGGGCGTCGAAGACCGCCACCGCGCAGGGTTTTCTCGCGCTCGACGGCGCAGGGCGCGCCGAATACCTCACCGTCTACGGCGGACTGCAGTTCGGCCTGGCGCTGTTCTTCGCACTGCTCGCATGGACGCCGCGCTGGCACGAGGTCGGGCTGCTGTTCGCGTTGTGCATCTACCTGCCGATCGTGCTCTGGCGCATCGCGGGACTCGTCGCACACTGGCCGGTCGGGAGCACCACGCTTGCCGTCGCAGGTCTCGAAGCGTTCATGTTGCTGTGGGCAGGCTGGATCTGGTTTTCGCAACGCGGCAGCGCCTGAGTCGTCGGGCGCGTCGGACAACAGGGAGAACGACATGGGTCAACGCTGGAATTTCTTCAAGGAATCGGACGCTTCGTGGGGCATGTTCTACCCGAAGAACTATCTCGTGGCCGGTTACGGCAGCCGCGAACGGGCCGAAGAGGTGAAAGCACGGCTGCTCGACGCCGGATTTCCGGCCGACGAAGTGGCGACGGCGTCCGGCGCGTTTGTCGTGGAGCAGCTCGAACACGACCCCGAGCCCGGTTTCCTCGATCGCATGAAGCAGGAAATCGCGCGTGCGGTCGGCACCGAGGCCGGCTACATCGACGACGACCTCAAGCACGCACGCGAAGGCGGCGCGTTCCTGTTCGTGTACGTGCCGACGGACGAAGCCGTGGCGCGCGCGCGCCGCGTGATCGATGCCTCGGCACCGGTGCTGGCGCGGCGCTACATGGCGCTGGGCATCGAGCGTTACACCTATCCGCCGCAGTCGCGGATCCAGCAGGAATCGCGCAAGGCGGCGGCGCGCCAGTGACCCTCACTCCGGCGCCCCGGCGCCGGACGGCACGGGCGGTGCCCCCGCCCGCAACGCGCTCGCGAACAACACCACGCCGAGCGCCAGGATCGCGAGCGAGAGCGCCGCGAGCGCGCCCCCCCAGACCCAGTGCGGCAGCCACAGTGCGTTCGCGATCTGGGCGGTGTCCGACGGCATGAGGCCGAGCCCCGTCCGTGCCTGCGCCGTGAACAGGTAGTCGGCGCGGGAAAACGCGGACAGGCACAGCTGGATCGCGAGAAAGCACGTGACCGCCTGCGCAACCCGGGCCGAGCCGCGCACGGCGACAACGGCGAGGAGCGCGGCAAACAGGCCGACGAAGGCCACACCGAACGCATTGCGCACCCACAGCGGCAGCGCGAGCGCCAGCATGCCGGTCATGATCCACAGCGCCACCCGCGCCGACCCCGCGCGCCGCGCGGCGAAGAACAGCGCCAGGGCCACCAGCGGCGGACCCAGCGGACCGCCGGCCGCGATCGCGGCCACCATCGTCCGACTGCCGTCGCTGCGCGTGGTCGCGACGCCGGAGCCGTCGGCATAGATGCGCAGGGCGTCGAAACCACCGCCGGCAAGCAAGGCGGCGATGCCGTGACCCAGTTCGTGGAACAGCGTCGACACCAGGATCAGCGGCCACGCGAGCCACGCCAGCGACGGGATCCACACTGGCAGCAGGAGCAGCACCAGGCTCAGTCCGGTCGCGGCCAGCAGGGCCTGCAGGGCGTGGCGGTGGGTCATCCGCGGGCTCGCTCGGGAAACGGACCGATTCTGGCAGAGTGGGGTGCGGCCCGGGTTCGGACGATGGGTACATACGCCATCGCGCGGCCCGGGGATCAGTGCTGGCCCGGTTTCTGCATTCACCCCGTCCGTGGACAGACGGTCCACAGGGGGAGTCCGATGGTCATGCTGATCCTGACGTTGCGCGAACTGGTGCTGTGGCCGCTGCTGGACTGGAGCGGCGCGTGCCTGGACGCCCTGGCCCTGGGCCTGCGCGCGCCTGCCGCCGCCGCGGATCCGATGCCGTCGCCGTTCGACTGATCGACGCGGGCCGGGCGATTTCTGACGCGTCGCGTCACATCGCCGTTCCCGCCCGCCCCGCCGCATCCGGGCATGGAACCGGCGCGGCCTGCATGGCACTCTAGCGGGGTTCGCCGCGGCATTCCGGCCCGGTGCCTTGCGCGGAGCCTGCCCATGCGATTCCCATCGGTCTTCCTGCTCGCCGTCGTCGTCATGGCGGCCGGTTGCGCGTCCAGCTCCGACAGCCTGTACCGGCCGGCGGACACCACCGTGTCGAACCCCGGGTCCGCGCCGCTCGGCGACGAACTCGACCAGGACCGCGAAGACCTGCAGAACGCGGCCAAGGCACGCGAGGAGTCGCTGCGCGAACAGCGCGAAGATGACGATGTCGACGACGGCGACTGAGGCACGTCCGGCGTCGGCGATCGTCCTGGTCGGGTTCGACGCGGACGACACGCTGTGGCACAGCGAGGGCTATTTCCAGGCGGCCCACGCGGAATTCGAACGCATCCTCGGCGACTACGTCGACCTCGCCGACGCGCACGTGCACGATCGCCTGCTCGCGGCCGAACGCCGCAATCTCGGCATCTTCGGCTACGGCGCCAAGGGCATGGTGCTGTCGATGATCGAGACGGCGATCGAGCTGACCGCCGAACGCATCAGCGCGCACCACCTGCACCGCCTGGTGGTGCTCGGCAAGGACATCCTCACCCATCCCGTGGAGCTGCTGCCCGACGTGCGTGCGGCGGTCGAGGCCGTCGCGGCCACGCACCGCATCGTGCTGATCACCAAGGGCGACCTGTTCCATCAGGAGGCCAAGATCGCGCAGTCCGGACTCGCGGACCTGTTCACCCGGATCGAAATCGTGTCCGACAAGACCCCGGGCGCGTACGCCCGCGTGATCGGTGAATGCGGCGCGGTGCCGGAACGCTTCGCGATGATCGGCAACTCGCTGCGATCGGACATCGAGCCGGTGCTCGGCCTCGGCGGCTGGGGCGTGCACGTGCCCTACCACGTGACCTGGGCGCACGAGCTCGAACACGGCCTGCGCGACGACGAACCGCGCCTGCTGCGCATCGACGGCGCCGCGCAGATTCCGCAGGCGATCGCCCGGCTCGAGGCGCGCGCCCACGCAAGCTGAACGCGCGGCGCGTTCACCGTGCAGCAGACTCCGGCCGGCGTCGTTGCACGGCGATTCACTCCGCGTGGCCGATCCTTGCGCGGCGTCGAATACCGACGTTTCCCGCAGGACAAGGCCATGCGCAAGCTGATCCTCTCGTTCGTCCTCGCGACCGCCGGGGCGGTGGGGCTGACGGCGACACAGTCGGCACACGCCTATGACGACGGCCGCATCTTCGTCTCGATCGGCGATGTCTCGTTCGCCTACGGACGCCCCTACCACCGCTATTCCAACGTGCCGCTCTACGTGGTGCACGAAACGTGGGGGCCGCGCTACTACTACCACGGTCCCGCGTATCGGCCGCCGGTCTACGTGCCGCGCTATTACGCGCCGCCGCGCCGCCACTACGCACCGGTGCGCTACTACCCGCCGCGCTACGCGCAGGGCTATCGCGACGGTTACCGGCACCGCGACCGCCACGATCACGATCGCCACGACGACCGCCGCGGCCGCGGGTACGGACACCGTCGCGATCGCTGACGGGGCCGGGACGGGGCCGGTCGCGGCCCCGGCCCACATCGCGACGTCGAACCACACCGGCAGCGTTCAGACGCTGCCGGTGTTTTGTTGCGCGCCGAGCCGTCAGCGCAATGCAAACCGGATCGGCACCCGGCCCCAGGCTTCGACCGCGCGACCGTCCGCCTGCGCCGGAGCAAAGCGCCAGGACGCCAGCACATGCTCGCGTGCGCGCCGGTCGAGCAGGGCGTGGCCGCTGCCGCGTTCCACCTCCACCGCCAGCGGCCGTCCGTCGAGGCCCACGTGCACCCGCAGAATCACCTCGCCCTGCCAGCCACGACGGCGTGCGAGCGGCGGATAGGTCGGCGGCGGCGCGTCGAGGTAGGTGAGGGCATCGTGGGCGCCGGGCGGGGACAGCGGCGCGGCGACCGGCGTCGCGTCCGCAGGCGCCGCCTGCGCCGCTGCCGGCAGCGCGTCCGTGGCCCAGGCGGCGTCCACCGGGACGACCGGCGCGGGGACCGGAACCGGGGCCACATCGCGCGGCACCGGACGCGGTGGACTCGCCGGCATGGGCGGCAACGGCAGGGGCGGTTTCGGACGCGCGACGATGTCGATCACCAAGGGATCGGACGGCGGCGGACGTCGAACCGGTGCCGACAGCGTCGCCTGCATCAGCGTCAGGCCGAACACGGCCAGCAGGTTCAGCGCGATCGCGCCGCTCAGCGCTCCGATCCGCAGCGCGGACGGGGAAGGGACGGGGGACGGGGCGAAACGGTCCGTGAGGCGGTGCATGCGAAGGCTCCGTGGCGGGCAGTCCGGGTCGGACCCTGGCTGCCAACGCAGCGCGCCGCTCGACGGGGTTGGCGCGGCGTCACACTCGCCCGGGCGGCGCGTCGTGCTCTGTACACCGTGCGCGGATGCGCTGCGCCGGCTCAGGAGATCCTCATGAAACATCCCATCCTCGTCTTTTTCGGCCTGCTGCTGTTCGCCGCGCTCGTGGCCTGCATCTGGGCGCCGTCGTGGATGTTCGGCGTCGGTGCCGGCGTGGTCGGCGGCGGGCTCGAACTGGGCGGCGGCCTGATCGGCGGGCTGTTCGGCGGCCTGGTGGGGCTCGTCGGCCTTGTCGTCGGGGTGCTGGCGGCGATCGTCGCGGCCGTGATCGCGGTGCCGCTCGCGCTGCTGGCCGCCATCGGCGGCATCGTGCTGGCGGTGCTCGTCGTCGCCGCCGTGGGCATCGGCCTGGCCGCGCCGATCCTGGTGCCGGTGCTGCTGATCTGGGCGCTCGTCTGGCTCGCGCGCCGCAGCGGGCCGCGTCCGCCGGTGCCGGCGCTGCAGGCGCCCGCGGCGTCGGTGCCGAGCGCGCCACCGGCCTGAACCCGGTTCGGCGGCCGCGGCGCTGGGAGAATGGCCGCCGCCATGACAGTTACCGGCAGGTCTGTCCGGTAACGTGATCATGCAGCTTCAGATCGAAGTGATTCTGGCCGGCGCGCAGCCTGCGCAGCGCGCCGCGGCGGTGCGCAAGGTGCTGGACGCCACCGAACTGCGCGGCGCCGACGTCGAGCGCGCGCTGCGCGACGGCGTGCTGCGCGGGGTGATCTCGAGCGACCGCGTGCTCGAACTCGCGGTGCTCGACGTGGTGGCCGACTTCCAGCTCGCTCCCGGCTGAGCCGCGGTCGGCGTGGACCGGCTCAGTCCACCCAGCCCGCCACCATCACCCGCTTGTGGTGCACCAGCTGTTCGTACCCGCCGGCCGGTACGGGCAGTACCTCGACGCGCTTGAACCCCACGCGCTGCATGATCCACACCAGCGCCTCGACGCTCGGCACCAGGCAGATGCCCGTGGTCGATGCCTCCGGCCCGTGCGTATCGTCGATCTCGTCGATGATGCCGAAGCTGCCCTTCAGCGGCCGCACGAAGCGGTAGCTGCCGTAGTCGACCCAGCCGGTCATGCCCGGCACCACCTGCGTCTCGACCACGCACACGCGCTTCGTCAGCGACCGCGCCACGCGCAGCGCGCCGACCGGATTCTCGAGGTGGTAGATCAGGCCGAAGCACAGCACCAGGTCGTGCACGCCGCCGACGTCCTGCGGCTGCAGCGCATGCACGTCGCTCTGGTGCAGCTGCCACTGCGACAGTCCCAGCGCATCGCGGATCAGCGTCGCATCGGCGATGTGTTCGTCGCGCGTGTCCACGCCGGTGACGCGGCCGAAGCCGGCCTGCGCCAGCTGCGCGGAAAACCAGCCCTGGTGGCAGGCGAGGTCGACCGCCGTCAGCGCCGAACGATCGCCGGGAAATTCCTGCGCCAGCAGCGCGTCGAGCATCTGCGAGCGCGTGTGGTGGATCGGATCGAGTTCGCCGACGCCGTACGTGGGCGTGGTGCGGCCCGACGGCAGGCGGAACGGGTAGAACCAGGTCTTGGCGAGCGCGCGGTCTTCGAGCGCGGCGGAGTCGGTCGCGGACATCGGCGGGGTCTGTGCGGGGGTCGCAAAGTGTAGCCGAGCGCGGCGGACGTGGCCCGAATCTCGCATCACAGGCGCTTTCCCCAGGAGATTCCGTCATGGCGAAGACACCCGCGAAGACGACGACGAAAAAGGCCGCCGGCGGCACCGCCGCAAAGCACCGCAAGCTGCAGGACGCGGCCATGCGCAGCAACGAGGCGCGCCCCGACAAGGAATCGAAGGCGCCCGTGCAGGCGGGCGCGCGCGAGCAGCCGGAGAACCCGCTGCCGAAGCAGCACCAGGACAAGCCCGGCATCGAAGCGAAACTGCGCCCCAAGCCGAAATTCCTCGCGCCCGACTACGCCGGCAGCGGCAAACTCGACGGCCGCGTCGCCATCGTCACCGGCGGCGATTCCGGCATCGGGCGCGCGGTGGCCGTGCTGTTCGCGCGCGAAGGCGCGGACGTCGCCGTGATGTACCTGAGCGAGCACGAGGACGCGAAGGAGACGAAAGCGCGCATCGAAGCCGAAGGCCGCCGCTGCCTGCTGATCGCGGGCGACGTGAAGGATTCGTCCTTCTGCGACGCCGCCGTGGCGCAGACGGTGAAGGAATTCGGCCGGCTCGACGTGCTCGTCAACAACGCCGCGTTCCAGCAGCACGTCGAAGCCATCGAAGACCTCAGCGACGAACAGATCGACGAGACCTTCCGCACCAACATCTACGGCTACATGTACATGGCGCGCGCCGCCGTGCCGCACCTGGGTGAAGGCGCGAGCATCATCAACACGGGCTCCGTCACCGGCCTTGCCGGCAGCAAGGAACTGCTCGACTACTCGTCGACGAAAGGCGCGATCCACGCCTTCACGATGTCGCTCGCGAGCCAGCTGCTCGACCGCGGCATCCGCGTGAACGCGGTGGCGCCCGGTCCGGTCTGGACGCCGCTGAACCCGGCCGACCGCGACGCGGAGGCGGTGGCGAAATTCGGCGAGAAATCGCCGATGAAGCGCCCGGCGCAGCCGGAAGAACTCTCGCCGGCGTTCGTGTTCCTGGCGGCGCCGGTGTGTTCGAGCTACATCACGGGACTGGTGCTGCCGGTGGTGGGCGGGCCGCAGCAGTGAGCGGCGACTGACACGGCAAGCGCAGGCCGGCTCCACGATTGCAGATCGCCACTCGGCAGGCCTCGAGCCCTGCAGTCCGCACGCTTCGACGCCGCAGCCAGTCCACGCGCGCTCCCGACCCCGTCATCCCGGCGAACGCCGGGACCCAGCGACGTTGCTCCTTGTGGTCAGCCAGCGCGGCAATGGTGCAGGAGCCACGTCACCGGATCCCGGCCTGCGCCGGGAGGACGAACTGCTGCGACGCCGCTGCATTGCTGCGCACGCCGGACGTAGCGCGCACGGCTCTGGCATTTCTCTTGCTGCACGGATGTCCCGCCCCTGCGCCGAGACGACCCATGGCCGCCCGCCCCATCTGGTCCGGAACCCTCTCCTTCGGCCTGCTCAACATCCCCGTCTCGCTGATGTCCGGCGAGAAGCGCACCGACATCCACTTCCGCATGCTCGACTCGCGCGACAACGCGCCGATCCGCTTCGAGCGCGTCAACGCCGAGACCGGCGAGGAAGTGCCGTGGAAGGAAATCGTCAAGGCCTTCGAGTACGACAAGGGCAGTTACGTCGTGCTGCAGCCCGAGGACATCAAGTCGGCCGCGCCGGAAAGCCACAACGCGGTCGAAGTCGAGGCCTTCATCGACGCCAGCGCCATCGGCCCGCGCTACTTCGAGAAACCCTACGTGCTGGTGCCCGGCAAAAAGGCTGAGAAAGGCTATGTGCTGTTGCGCGAGACGCTGGTGAAGACCGGCAAGATCGGCATCGCGCGCGTGGTCATCCGCACGCGCGAACACCTGGCCGCGGTCATGCCCGAGGGCAACGCGCTGGTGCTTGTGATGATGCGCTACCCGCAGGAAGTGGTCGACGCGGACGAATACCGCGTGCCGGAAGGCAAGAACAGCGACTACCGCATCACGCCGAAGGAGCTGCAGATGGCCGAGCAGCTCATCGAGTCGATGTCCGGCGACTGGAAGCCCGACGACTACAAGGACGAGTTCCGCGCACGGCTGCACGATGTGATCGAGAAGCGCATGAAGCAGCAGGGTGTGGTCACGCCCGAGGTCGAGGACGACGAGCCCGCCGACGCCACCACCAACGTGGTCGACTTCATGGCGCTGCTGCAGAAGAGCATCGCCGGCAAGACGCGCACGCCGGCGGCGAAGAGCGCAACGAAGGCCGCGAAGTCGCCCGCGAAGAGGGCGCCGGCAAAGAAGGCTCCGGCGAAGA
The DNA here is from genome assembly GCF_014202825.1 of Chiayiivirga flava. Classification (GTDB taxonomy): domain Bacteria; phylum Pseudomonadota; class Gammaproteobacteria; order Xanthomonadales; family Xanthomonadaceae; genus Chiayiivirga; species Chiayiivirga flava. Next base: position 147,696 of record NZ_JACHHP010000007.1, read on the forward strand.
AGGCGCCCGCGAAGAAGGCGCCGGCGCGCAAGGCGGCGAAGAAGGCCGCGCCGGCCCGCAAGCGCGCCTGACCGATGGGCCTGCGCGACTACGTCCGCAAGCGCCGCTTCGACGCCACGCCGGAGCCCTCCGGCGAGGGCGAGTCCGCGGTCCGCGGGCATCGTCCGATCTTCGTCATCCAGCTGCACCACGCCCGCGCGCGCCACTACGATTTCCGCCTCGAAGCCGACGGCGTGCTGAAGAGCTGGGCCGTACCGAAAGGCCCGTCGCTGCGACCAGGCGAGAAGCGTCTCGCGGTGGAAGTGGAAGACCACCCGGTGTCGTATGCGACGTTCGCCGGCGACATTCCCGAAGGCAACTACGGCGCCGGCCACGTCGATATCTTCGACCACGGCGTCTGGAGCATGGTCGGCGACCCGCTCGAAGCCATCGCCGCCGGCAAGCTCGATTTCGAACTGCACGGCGGACGCCTGCGCGGCGGCTGGAAACTCGTGCGCACGCAGCAGCGGCGCGGCAGCAAGAACCAGTGGCTGCTGATCAAGCGCAGCGACGACTACGCGGCCGACACGGATGCCGACGCACTCGCGGCCGACGCCGATATCGGCACCGGCGCTGCCGTGGCGAAGACCGCGTCCGGCCGCCGCCATGCGGATGCCGTCGCCGTCGCGAAGAAAGCCGCACCGCGCGCGGCGAAGTCCGTCGCGGCAAAGAAACCGTCCACGCGCCGCGCCGGTGTCGCGACGTGGCGCAAGCGCGCGCTGGCGCTCGACGGCGCCCGCGAGCATGACGGCAACCTCGTCGGCCCGATGCTGTGCTCGCTGCGCGAGGCCGCGCCCGATGGCGACGGCTGGCTGCACGAGATCAAGTGGGACGGCTACCGCCTGCTTGCATCGACCGGCGACGACGGCGTCGCGCTGCGCTCGCGCAACAACCTCGACTGGAGCGGCGACTTCCCCGAGATCGCCGCCGCGCTCGCCGCGCTGCGCGTGCCGGAGTCGCAGTTCGACGGCGAACTCGTCGCGCTCGACAGCGAAGGCCGCAGCGATTTCTCCGCGCTGCAGCGCACGCTCGGCGGCGACAGCAACGCGCCGCTGCGCTACCTGCTGTTCGACCTGCCGGTGCTGGCCGGCGTCGACCTGCGCCGCGTCGCACTGGTCGAGCGCAAGGCGCTGCTCGAAGACCTGGTGGCGAGCGTGCCGGATCCGGCGCTCGCCTTCAGCACGCACATCGTCGGACAGGGTCCGCGCGTGTTCGAGGCGAGCACGGCGCAGGGCGTCGAAGGCATCGTCTGCAAGCGCGTCGACGGCCATTACAGCGAAGGCCGCGGCGACGCGTGGGTGAAGGTGAAGCACGCGAATACCGACGAGTTCGTCATCGTCGGCTACAGCGCGCCGAAGGGCTCGCGCACCGGCTTCGGCGCGCTGCTGATGGCGGCGCGCGATAACGGCGGCCTGCGTTACGTCGGGCGCGTCGGCACCGGTTACGACACAGATATGCTGCGCAGCCTGGGCGCACGCCTGCGCAAGCTCGCGCGCGACACGCCGACGGTCGACCTGCCTTCGCACCTGCCGCGCGCGGCGGGCGTGGTGCACTGGGTCGACCCCGAGCTCGTGGCCGAAGTCGCGTTCCGCGGCTGGGGCAAGGAAGGCCTGCTGCGGCAGGCGAGTTTCCAGCGGCTGCGCGTGGACAAGACGGTGGCGGAGGTGGCGGCGATGCCTGCGACAACCAAGCGAGCGACACCGAAGACGGTGGCCGCGAAGAAGAGCGCGGTCGCGAAGAAGGCGTCCGCACCTGCGAAACGTCCGATGAGGCAGGCCGCCGCCGACACGGGCGTGAAGATCACGCATCCCGAGCGTGTCGTCTATCCGAAGCACGGATTCACCAAGGGCGACGTCGCCGACTACTACCGCGCCGTCGCACCGTGGCTGCTGCCCGAACTCGCCGACCGTCCGCTGTCGCTGGTGCGCTGCCCGGACGGCGCGGCCGGCACGTGTTTCTTCCAGAAGCACTACGCCAGCAGCCTCGGCGCCAACGTCGGCGCGGTGGAACTGAAGGAGAAGGACGGCGATCGCGTGCACTACGTCAGCGTGCACGACGTCGATGGCTTGCTCGAACTGGTGCAGATGAACGTGCTCGAGTTCCATCCCTGGGGTGCGCGCAACGACGATCCGGAGCATCCCGACCGGCTCGTGTTCGATCTCGATCCGGGACCGGGCGTGGCGTGGAAGGACGTGGTGGCCGGCGCGCGCGAGGTGCGCCGGAACCTCGCCGACATCGGCCTGCGCAGCTGGGTGCGGCTGTCCGGCGGCAAGGGCCTGCACGTGGTGGTGCCGCTGAAACCGAAAGCCGGCTGGGACGAGGCCAAGGCCTTCTGCGAAGCCGTGGCCGACGCGATGGCGACGACATCGCCGCAGCGCTACGTCGCCACCGCCAGCAAGGCCAAGCGCAACGGCCTCATCTTCATCGACTGGCTGCGCAACGGCCGCGGCGCGACCAGCGTCACCAACTGGTCTCTGCGCGCGCGCGAAGGCGCCACGGTGGCGGTGCCGCTGCGCTGGGAGGATCTGGGCCGCATCGCCGGCCCCGACGCGTTCGACCTGGCCAAGGCAAAACGCCGCGCCGCCGCGCTCAGGCACGATCCGTGGGACGGCCTCGCATCGTGCCGCCAGACGCTGCCGAGACTGCGCTGAGCGCCGCGCGTCGTCGGCAGCCAGCAGTGGCAGACGCCACGTCAGCGCCGCCACGCGAACGTGACGCGCAGACCGATTAAGGCAGACACGTCCGGACCGTCCCGCCGGTCGCCTACAGCGGGCCGCGTGCGCGCGAGCATGTGGCGGCGCGCCTGAGAGCACGCTCGCACGCCCGGGGCGCGACACGCGCGCATCGCGTTCAGCGCGTGTCACCGGGCTGACACGCACGCGCCTTAGCGTGCGCGCAGGCCCACTCGTGATCGATCGCATGCGGCATCTGGGACGCAAGATCGAGGCGCGCTTTGCGCGCTGGTTCGCCGGGGAGCGCGGGCGCATCGCGCGGCCGCTGCTGCGCTCGTTTGCCCGGCTGTCGCAGTTCGACAGGATCGAGGCCTTCCTCGAACGCTGCGGGCATCTGCGCGGACTGGCCTTCGTCGAGGCGGCGCTGGAACTCGTGGATGCGCGCTACCTCGTCGACCAGGTCGAGCGCGAGCGTATTCCCGAAAGCGGCCGCGTTGTCATCGTCGCCAACCATCCGATGGGCGGCATCGATGCCCTCGCGCTGCTGGCCTGCGTCGGCAGCGTGCGGCCGGACGTGAAGATCCTCGCCAACGACGTGCTGCTCGCGCTCGACGGTCTTGCGGACCTGCTCATTCCGCTGCGCATCTTCGGCGGCAGGGTCGGAGCCGACAGCGTGCGCGACGTGCGGCGGGCGCTCGCGCGAGACGAAGCGGTGATCGTGTTTCCTGCCGGCGAAGTCGCGCGCATGACGCTGCGCGGCGTGCGCGACGCGCAATGGCGCGACGGCTACGTGCGTTTCGCGCAGGCGGCGAACGCGCCGATCCTGCCGGTGCGGATCGAGGGCCGCAATTCGGCGCTGTTCTACGGACTCTCCGCGGTGTTCCGCCCGCTCGGCACGCCGCTGCTGCCGCGCGAGCTGTTCGCGCGCAGCGGCAGCCGCGTCGTGGTGCGCGTCGGCGCGCCGCGTGCGATCGACGAATTCGGCGCCGACCGGCGCGGCGTCAGCCGCGACGTGCGCGCTGCGGTGGAGACCCTGGGCCGTCGCAGGGAGCACTGGCCGGCGCGGCACGCGGCGCTCGTGCACCGGCCGCCGGCGGCGCGCATCCGCAGCGATCTCGACCACCTCGCGCTGCTGGGCGAGACGCTCGACGGCAAGCGCATCCACGCCGGCCGCCTGCCGACCGACTCGGCCCTGCTGCGCGATATCGCGCGCCTGCGCGAACGCACCTTCCGCAGCGTGGGCGAGGGCACCGGCAAGCGCATGGACACGGATGTCTACGACAGCTGGTACGACCACATCGTGCTGTGGGACGCGCGCGCCGATGCGGTCGCCGGTGCCTACCGCGCGGTCGATGCGGGTCGCGTGCTGGCCGAACGCGGCGTGCGCGGCCTCTACACCGCGAGCCTGTTCGACTTCGACGCGCGGCTGCTGCCGATGCTCGATGGCGCGATGGAGCTCGGCCGCAGCTTCGTCGCGCCCGAATACCGGGGCACGCGCAGCCTCGACGACCTGTGGTTCGGCATCGGCGCCTGGCTGCGCGCGCATCCGCACGTGCGCTCGCTGTTCGGTCCGGTGTCGATCAGCGGCGCGCTGCCGCAGCGCGCGTTGCAGCTGATGGTGGGTTACTACAGCCACTACTTCGGCGGCGAGCACGGGCTGGTGCGTTCGCCCAATCCGTTCCTGCTGCCGTGCTCGCCGACCGAGTTCGGCGATCTCGATGCCGACGCGGCGATGCGCGTGCTGCGCGACAATCTCGACGCACTCGGCGCGCGCATCCCGGCGCTGTACAGGCACTACACGGAGCTGTGCGAGCCCGGCGGCGCGCGTTTCCTCGCGTTCGGCATCGATGCGGCCTTCGGCGGCAGTGTCGACGGTCTCATCCACGTGGACCTGTCGCGCATCAAGCGGCGCAAGTTCGAGCGCTACATCGCGCCGCGCGGCGTGCGTCCGATCGCTTGAGTGCGATGCAACGGGCCGCGCCGGCGGCAACGCGGGCGCATCGCCCCGGCAGGAGCATGCCGTCGGGTCATGCCGCCATCCGCCCGTCTTCCCGCGCCAGTGCCACCCGCGCCGACGTCAGCGACGCGAATGCCAGCGGCAGCGCGGGCGACGGCACCCGTCCGTCGATCCCGTCGCGGGCAAGCTCGCTCACGTGTTCGCTCCAGTGCAGCAGCCGCATCGCGCCCCGCTCGTCCTCCACCAGCGCGGTGCAGTGTTCCACCCAGTCGCCGTCGTTGAGGTACAGCACGCCGGCGTCGCTGCGGATGTTGCCGAAATGGATGTGGCCGCAGATGTGGCCGTCGAAGCCCGAGCGCGCGCAGTCGGCCAGCACGCGGCGTTCGTAGCCGTCGATGTAGGCGAGGGCGGCGGCGATGCGCGACTTGGCGATGATCGCGAGCGGCAGGTAGGGCAGCCTGAGCTGGCGGCGCAGTCCGTTGAAGCTGCGGTTGCACCATCGCAGGCCCGTGTGTGCGATCTCGCCGATCCACGTCAGCCAGTCGCGGCCGATGTGGGCCGGGTCGAACTCGTCGCCGTGGCTGACGCGATAGCGGCGCCCGTCCGCGCCGACATGCTCCTCGTGCAGCCGGATCTCGACGCCGCTGATGGACTGCCCATGCAGCGGACGCAGCGCGGCATCGTGATTGCCGGGGATGTACACCACGCGCGTGCCGCGCGCGGCGATGCGCGCGAACTCGGCCAGCACCGCGCCGTGCGATGCGGGCCAGTAGCTGCGCTGCGCCAGCGCTTCGAGATCGATGATGTCGCCGACGAGGTAGAGCACGTCCGACCGCGTCCTGCGCAGGAAATCGAGCAGATAGTCGGCGCGGCAGTCCGGCGTGCCGAGGTGAACGTCCGACACGAAGATGCTGCGGTAGCGTTGCGTCATGGCCGTGGCCCCGAGTGTCCCGGGGACGACAGTCTCGGGCGCGTGCGTCGCAGCCGCGTTGCGGCGCGGTGACGTTTTTCTGACCGTCCGCGTCACGCGGCGGTCATGCGCCGGCGCTAGCGTCGCCCGCTTCTCCATCCGCGAGTCCCGGACCATGTCGGCCAACGCGCACGCACTCCGCCCCGGCCTCGGCGACCGCATCGATCAGCGCATCTTCGGCGCGATCTACTCGCGTTCGCTGGTCTACAACGCCTGCTGGGAAGACCCCGCCATCGACCGCGAAGTGCTGCACCTGGGGCCGGACGACGAGGTGCTGGTGATCACCAGCGCCGGCTGCAATGCGCTCGACTACGCCCTCGATGCGCCGCGCCGGGTCCATGCCGTCGACGCCAACCCGCGCCAGACCGCGTTGCTGGAGCTCAAGATCGCCGCGATCCGCGCGCTCGATTTCGACGACGTCTTCGCGCTGTTCGGCCACGGCTTTCACGCGCAGGCCGATACCCTGTACCGGACGCGGCTGCGCGACCGGCTGTCGCCGTTCGCACGCGAGTTCTGGGACCGGCACTGGCGCTGGTTCGCGAGCCGCCGCGGCAGCTTCTATTTCCACGGCCTGTCCGGCCTGGCGGCGCGGGGTGTCGGGCAGTATCTGAAACTGCGGCCGAGCCTGCGCCAGTCGCTGCAGCAGATGTTCGATGCCGGCAGCGTGGCCGAGCAGCGTGCGATCTACGACGACCGCGTTGCCGACCGCCTGTGGAGCCGGCCGGTCAACTGGGTGCTGTCGCGTCAGGCGACGATGAATCTGCTCGGCGTGCCGTACCCGCAGCGCAAGCTGGTCGAGGCGCAGCACGACGGCGGCGTGGCCGGCTTCATCCGCGGCGCGATCGAATACGTGGTGCGCAACCTGCCGCTGCGCGACAACTACTTCTGGCGCGTCTACTTCACCGGCAGCTACGCGCGCGACTGCTGTCCGGCGTATCTGACCGAGGCGGGCTACCACGCCCTGCGCGGCGGCCTGGTCGATCGCATCGAGCACCACACCTGCACCGTGACCGACTTCCTGCGGCGCCACCCGGGACGCATCTCGCGCTACGTGCTGCTCGACCACATGGACTGGATGAGCAGCTACTACCCCGACGCACTGGTGCAGGAGTGGGACGCGATCCTGGCCTCGGCGGCGCCGGGCGCGAGGATCCTGCTGCGCAGCGCGCAGACGCGGCCGGCCTACCTCGACACGATCGAGGTCGGGCCGCAGCGCCGACGCCTGCGCGAGCTGCTCCAGTTCCGCGACGAGCTCGCCGCGTCGCTGCAGCCGCGCGACCGCGTGCATACCTATGCCGGCTTCCTCATCGCCGATGCGCCGGCTTGAATCGCTGCGCGCCGATGCCGGCGTGCTGGCGCGCTTGCTGCGCGGCATGCCGGACGGCGACCTTGGCGCGCGCCTGGCCACGTTCTACGGCCCGCAGGCCGAGCACTACGATCGCTTCCGCGATCGTCTGCTGCACGGGCGTGCGGAGCTGATCGGCGCGCTCGACCTGCCGCGCGGCGCGCGCGTGGTCGAACTGGGCGGCGGCACCGGCCGCAACCTCGAGTTCTTTCCGCGCGAGCGGCGCGAGGATCTGCGCTTCGAACTCGTCGACCTGTGCGCGCCGCTGCTCGAGATCGCGCGCCGCCGCACGCGGGGCTGGCCGCACGTGCGCATCATCGAGGGCGACGCCACCCGCTGGCGTCCCGATGCGCCGGTCGACTGCGTGCTGCTGTCCTACGCGCTGACGATGATCCCCGACTGGCGCGCCGCGATCGACAACGCCGTGGCGATGCTGGCACCGGGCGGCGTGCTGGCGGCCGTGGATTTCCATGCGGGCGCCATGCGTCCGGCACCCGGCCGGCTGCATCAGGGGCACGTGTCGCGCGCCTTCTGGCGGCGCTGGTTCGCGCACGATGGCGTGCACCTGGACGCAGCGCATCTGGATCATCTGATCGCCCGTCTGCCGCGGCACGCACTCGTCGAGGCGCGCGCGCCGCTGCCCTACGTGCCCTGGTTGCGCGTGCCGTATTACCGGTTCGTCGGTCGCCTGCCTGCGCGCGCTGCCGTGTGAGACCGTCGTCGCCGCGACGCGGCGATGTCAAAAAACTGTCACGCAGCGTGCTCGTGCGGCATGCGAGGATTTGCCGGTTGCGTGCCGCGTCCGTGCGGCCACCGAGGAGCGCGTGTGCGACGGCCAGCATCCCTTCTCCCGCGATGGCGCCCCGACCGGGCACGGCGTGCGTTGCGAGGCGAGCCCCGTGCATGACGATGGCGATCTTGGCGTTGCGCTGCGCACACTCGCCATGCGCGAATTCGACGCCTTGCGCGCCGCACTCGGCGACGCACGCTCGCCGCACCGCGGCGTGCACGAGGCACGCAAGGCGATCCGCCGCCTGCGTTCGATCCTGCTGCTCGGGCGCAAGGCGTTCCGTGCCGACGGCGCGGCGATCGACGCCGGCCTGAAGGCGCTCGCGACGTCGCTGTCGGCGCTGCGCGATGCGCACGTGGCGGCCGAGACCGCGACGCGCGTGCGCCGCCGCATCGAGGACGAAACTGCACGAACGCGCTGGGCAACGCTGCGCCGCCAGCTCGCGCGGCGCCGCGACGCACTGCTCCGCTCCGAACGCGACGCCGACCCGGCCTTCGCGGCGCGCGGCGCGCAGGTCGCCACGCTGGCGGACGCCATCGCGGCGCTGCCGTGGAACACCCTCGATGCCGACACCGTGCACAGGGCGCTGGAGCGCAGCGTCCACCGCGTGCAGCGCGCGCAGGCGGTGGTCGCGGCCCGGCGCTCCACGCTCGAGCAACGCCACCGCTGGCGCCGCCGGCTGCGGCGGCTGCGCATGCAGTGGAATGCATTGCGTACCTTGCGCAAGCACACGTCGGCCCCCGTGGCGGCATCGGCACGCGCGTCGACCGGCTGGCTGCGCGATCACATGGGCGATCTCGCGCAGCTCTCGCAGGCGGCCGATGCCCTCGGCCGCGAACAGGACCTGCACCTGTTGCAGCAGGCGCTGCGACGCCTGCCGCAAACCTCCGCCACCCGCGCCGCCGTGGCCGAACTGCGCGTACTGCGCAACGAGGCCGCCGCCCGCCGCAGCGCGCGCTGACGCGCGTTCCTTGCCAGGTTCGCCGGTTGCGGGGTCGTTGCCACCGCAGGATCCATGCGTCGCGCCGCGTCACCCTCGAACCGGGTTTCGCCTTCGTGGGATGATGGCGGCCCGAGGTCGTCTCCCGTCGTGCCGGACCGTTCGCCAGAACCTGTCCGATGCCGTCAACGGGGCGAGGTGACGGTCCTGCGGATCGAAGATGCGGTGGAGCGGTGGCATGGTTGACGATGGCAAGCTGCGGGCGGGAACGGTCGAAGGCTCCGCGCCGCACGCGGGGTGGCGTCTTTGCGTGGCCCCGATGATGGACTGGACCGACCGCCACTGCCGCGTGTTCCATCGCGTGCTGGCGCCGCATGCGCGGCTGTACACCGAGATGGTGCACGCCAATGCCGTGGTGCTGGGCGATCGCGCGCGCCTGATCGGTTTCGATCCGGTCGAGCGGCCGCTGGCGCTGCAGCTCGGCGGCAGCGATCCCGTGTTGCTGGGGGAAGCCACGCGCATCGCGGTGGATGCGGGCTACGACGAGGTCAATCTCAACGTCGGGTGTCCGTCGGACCGGGTGCAGTCCGGTCGCTTCGGCGCGTGCCTCATGCGCGAGCCGGCGCTGGTGGCCGAGTGCGTCGGCGCGATGCGCGCCGCGATCGCCGGGCGCGGCGTGCCGGTCACCGTGAAATGCCGTCTCGGTGTCGACGAGCAGGAAGACTACGTTGCGCTGTTGCACTTCATCGACACCGTGGCCTCCGCCGGCTGCGACACGTTCGTCGTGCACGCGCGCAAGGCCTGGCTGCAGGGCCTGAGCCCGAAGGAAAACCGCGAGATTCCGCCGCTGCGCTACGAGGACGTGTACCGCCTCAAGCGCGAGCGGCCGCAGCTGACGGTGGTGATCAACGGCGGCATCGCCAGCGTGGAGGCCGCCGAGGCGCATCTTGCCCACGTCGATGGCGTGATGCTGGGGCGCGCCGCGTACCACGATCCGTACCTGCTGCATCTGCTCGACCGCGCCCTGTTCGCGCCCGCCGTGGAACCGCTGCCGCGCGAGGCCCTGCTGCGGGCGCTGCGGCCGTACGTCGAGGCACGGCTTGCGCAGGGCCTGGCGCTCAAGCACATCGCGCGGCATCTGCTCGGGCTGTTCCATGCGCAGCCCGGCGGGCGCGCCTTCCGCCAGGTGCTGAGCGAGGGCGCGCACCGCGACGGCGCGGACTGGTCGCTGCTGGAGCGTGCGATCTCGACGACGCAGGCGCAGGGGCGCCGCGCCGCATGAGCGCCGTCGCGACGGGTCCGGACGCCGGCGTGGGGCCGCCGCGGTCCGCCGTCGCATGGGCCGGGGGCTGGTCGTGCTGCTGACAGACGCGGCGGCATTCCGCGCCGCGCCCGATCCGGCGGGTACGCACTCCGCGGCCTGCGCGAGCGGCGCGTTTCTTGTCGCGCCCGAAGGGTTTTCGCTCGCGGCGCAGTCCGCGCTGGACAACCGCTACATGGCGTCGGGGACGGTCGCGCCGGAGCGTGCGCTGGCGCAGCACCGCGGCCTGCAGCGCGCACTCGCGGACGAGGTGCCGACGGTCTGCTTTCCCGGCGACCCCGCGACGCCGGACGCGGTGTTCCCGAACAATGTCTTCGCCACCGCGCCGGGCCGCGTCATCGTGGGCCACATGCGCCACCCGGTGCGGCAACGCGAGGCCGAGCGTGCGGACATTCGCGATTTCTTCACCAGGGTGCTGGGACGGACCCTGATCGATCTGCGCACGCAAGCGGGCATCTGCGAGCTGACCGGCTCGCTCGTGATCGACCGTGCCCGCGGCATCGGTTATTGCGGTCTGTCCGAGCGCTGCGACCCCGTCGGCGCGGCCGCGATGCACGCCGCCTTCGGGCTCGGCGTCAGCTTCGTCTTCGCGCTGGCGGCGGGCGAGTACCACACCAACGTGGTGATGAGCGTGCTGGCCTCGCGCGCGCTGGTGATCTGTCCGGAGGGGTTTGCCGATCCCGCCGCCGCCGACGCCATCGCCGCGCGCTACGCGCCGCACGTGATCACGCTCGATCGCGCGGAACAGCAGGCGTTCGCCGGCAACTGCATCGCGCTGGGGCCGCAGACCGTCTGGATGAGCGAGGCCGCCGCGGACCGGTTGCGGCCGTCGACCCGGTGGCGTTTCGAGGACTGCGGCTTCCGCATCCGCAGCGTGGCGCTCGACGAGATCGAAAAGGCCGGCGGCTCGCTGCGCTGCTGCGTCGGGGAAATCTTCTAGGCCGGGTCGGCCGCGCCCACGCGCCAAGCTGAACGCCCTCCGCCGCTTGGCCTGCCGGTGCCTGAGCGGACCGCCGGACCGGCGGGAAAGTTAACTGCGAGTTCACCGCCTCCGACCCACACTGGCGCGTAAATAACGAATGCCAAGGGGATTGCAGTCTTCCGGCCGATCGTTAAGATTTCGCAATTCAGCATGCCAAGAATCCTCCTCGCCATCGCCTTCACCGTGTGTGCGCTGCCACCGGCCACGGCGCAGTCGCGTGCGGACGATCCGCGCAACCGCTTGCCCGAGGCGGTCAACCGCATCGAGCGCGAGACAGGCGGGCGCGTGCTGTCCGCCGAGCGCCGCACCCGCGGCGGGCGCGAGGTGAGCCGGATCAAGGTCTATACCCCCGAAGGCCGCGTGCGCATCATGTGGGACGACCCGCAGCGCGACCGGCCCGAGCGCGCGGAACGCCCGGACGTGGGCGAGCGCGGCGGCCGGGGTCGCGCGGTGCCGTCGCGCGGCGCCCAGTCCGAGGTGCCGTCGCTGATGGTGCAGCGCGCGTTGCGACCTGAACAGACGCCCCTCCCCGAGCAGTCCGGCCGTCGCGACGACGGCTCGCCGCAGCGCTGATCCGCGCTACCATCGACGTGACCTGTCGCGCGCGGGCGTCTGCCCGCGCCCTCGCGCACCACGCCTGTCCGCAGGCACACAACAAGAAGGAGAACGCATGCGCATCCTGTTGGTGGAAGACGAAGCCCCCCTGCGTGAAACCCTCGCCGCGCGCCTCAAGCGCGAAGGGTATGCCGTCGACTCCGCCCAGGACGGCGAGGAAGGCATCTACCTCGGGCGCGAGGTGCCGTTCGATGTCGGCGTGATCGATCTGGGTCTGCCGAAGATGTCCGGCATGGAGCTTGTCAAGCTGCTGCGCACCGAAGGCAAGAAATTTCCGATTCTGATCCTGACGGCGCGGTCGAGCTGGCAGGACAAGGTGGAAGGTCTCAAGGCCGGCGCCGACGATTACCTGGTCAAGCCGTTCCACGTCGAAGAGCTGCTGGCGCGCCTCAATGCGCTGCTGCGGCGCGCCGCGGGCTGGAGCAAGCCGTCGCTCGATTGCGGCCCGATCAGCCTGGATCTTGCCGCGCAGACCGTCACCATCGACGGCGTCGGCGTCGATCTCACCAGCTACGAATACAAGGTGCTCGAGTACCTGATGCTGCATGCCGGCGAACTGGTCTCCAAGGCCGATCTCACCGAGCACATCTACCAGCAGGACTTCGACCGCGATTCCAACGTGCTGGAGGTCTTCATCGGTCGCCTGCGCAAGAAGCTCGACCCCGAAGGCGTTCTCAAGCCGATCGAAACCGTGCGCGGACGCGGCTACCGCTTCGCGATTCCGCGCAACGAATAGACCCGCGTCGCTCCGCCAGGGATCGGTCGTGGCCACCCGCATGGTCTCGCTGCAGGCGCGCCAGTTGCTGGCGGCAAGCCTGGGGCTGGTCGCCTTTCTCGGGCTGACCGGCTACGCGCTGGACCGCGCCTTCGTCGAAACCGCCAGCAGCGGCCTGCGCCAGCGGCTGGAGAACATGGCCTGGGCGGTCATGGGCGGCACCGAACTGCTGCGCACCGGCGACATCGTGCCGCCGGAGACGCCGCAGGATCCGCGGCTTTCGCGGCCGGGCAGCGGACTGTACGTCACCATCCTCGCCGACGATTTCCGCTGGGATTCGGAGTCGGCGCTCGGCCGCAACCTGCCGCTGAGCGATGCGCTCGCGCCGGGCGAGCAGCGCTTCGAGGGTCCCATCGCCACGCCCAACGGCAGCCTCTACCGCGCCAGCGTCGGCATGGCGTGGGAGATCAGCGAAACGCGCGAAGCCAAGCTCACCGTGCACGTGGCCGAGGAGGCGGGCGTGCTCGATCGCCAGGTGTCCGTGTTCCGCCGCACGCTGTGGGGCTGGCTCGGCGCCGCCGCGCTGCTGCTGCTCGGACTGCAGATTCTCGTGCTGCGCTGGAGTTTCCGGCCGCTGCGCCGCGTGGTGGCGGACATGGAGCAGGTCACGGCGGGCAACGCGGAACGGCTGGACGGCGCCTATCCGACCGAGCTCACCCTGCTCACCGACAGCCTCAACGAGATGATCGACGTGGGCCGCGAGCAGATCGAACGCACCCGCAACATCCTCGGCGACCTCGCGCACAGCCTCAAGACGCCGCTTGCGGTGATGCGCAGCGAGCTCGAATCCGGCGCGCAGGGCGAGCAGCTGCGCGAGACGCTCGGCGACCAGGTTGGGCGCATGAACGAGATCGTCGCCTACCAGCTCTCGCGCGCGGTGACTTCCGGACGCCAGACCTTCGCCGCGCCGTTGCCGATCGGTCCGTGCGCGGAAGAAATCGTGACCAGTCTGGAGAAGGTCTACGCCGCCAAGAACATCCTGTGCGAGTTCGACATCGACGCCTCGGCACGCTTCTACGGCGAGCAGGGCGATCTGATGGAGCTGATGGGCAACCTGCTGGAAAACGCGTTCAAGTGGGCGCACCACCGCGTGCTGCTGAGCGTGCGCACGATGACCATCGCGCCGAACCGGCGTGCCGGGATCCTGATGACGATCGAGGACGACGGGCCCGGTATCGCGCCCGACCAGGTCGATCGCCTGTTGCAGCGCGGCGTGCGCGGCGACGAGCGCGTGCACGGCCACGGCATCGGGCTTGCGATCGTGCAGGACATCGTCAAGGCTTACCGCGGCGAACTGCAGGTGGAGCGTTCGCGCGAGCTCGGTGGCGCGGCATTCGTGGTGCGGTTCTCGCCGAGCGTGTGACGCGCCCGGCGCGTGTCAGGCGGGCGCTTCGCCGTAGAACAGGGCGAGCTCGCGCGCCACGTCCGGCAGCACCTCGCGCAAGTAGGACGCGTCCGTGAAGTGGTACTCGGTGGTCACCGCGAAGAATTCGTCCGGTGCTTCGGCCGCGTAGGGATCGATGACCGGTTCGCGGCCGGCGTCCACATCCGCGCGCACCGCGTCGTAGGCGTGCTGGAACGCGGCGATCCACGCGCGCCGCCGCGCCGCATCGGGCAGCGGTGGCGTGCCGTCCATGTGGCCGTCGAGCGCGTCGAGCTTGTGTGCGATCTCGTGTGCGACGACGTGGTAGCCGGCGGTGGGTTCGTCGAGGTCGGCCACCACGTCGGCCCACGACAGGATCAGCGGACCGCGATCCCAGGCTTCGCCGACGAGTTCGTCGTCCCACTCCGACAGCACGCCGGTGTCTTCGTCGATGTCGCGTCGGCGTACGCCGAATTCGCCCGGATAGACGATGAGTTCGTGCCAGCCGTCGAGCCAGTCGTAGCCCAGGTGCAGCACCGGCAGGCAGCACGACACCGCCAGCAGGAGCCGACGGTCGTCGTCGAGTTCGAGGTCGGCCGCGGCACTGATGGCCTTGTCGGCGAGGAAGCGTCCGGCGAAGTCGCGCAGGCGGACCTGCTGCTCCTGCGGCAGTTCCCGCGCTCCGGTGACGCGTTGGAGCAGACGATGCCAGGACGCGTCGTCGATCCGGAGCGGGGAAGTGCGCAGGCCGCCGAGGCGGCGCAACCATCGTTTCATACGGCGTAATGTCGCGATGGTGCGGAACGATGGCAAGGGCGCGGGGAGTGTTGTGGGGAGCCGCGCCTTGCCACCACATCCATGTGCAGGGTTGGAACGCGCATACGCGCCAAGGTTCCGCCGCAGGTCGCGCGTGTGACTGTCCGATTCAGCCCGCGTTGTCGAGCGTGCCGCGTACCGGCTTATTTCATCATGCCCGGCAGGAACGAGTGCCAGCGCATGACCGGCTTGGGACGCACGGCAGGCGGGGCCGGGCGCAGCGGCGTGGCCTTGGCCGGCACATCCGCCGCGGCGGCGGGCGGCGCGACGTCGTCGGCGCGGCCGACGGCGGGTGCTGCGGGCTCCGCTTCGGGCGTCGCCGCGTCCGGGCAGCCGCCGCCGCCGTCCTTGCTGGCGAGGCTGGGCGTCACGACCTGCGCGGCCGCGAGCGCGGAAAAGGCGAACAGGAACAGACTCAATGCGACGCGTGTCATGGCATCCCCCGGGGACGTGCCGTCGCGACCGGATCGACACCGCGCACGCACACGCGGAGTCCGGCCACACAGTGCAGTGTAGACGTTTCCACGGTCGCGTGCAGGACGCCCGATCCGGCCGCGGTGTCGTTTCGGCGCAGGCGCAGATCCACGCTGCGCCGCAGCAAGACGCGCCGCACGCCGCATGGGCACACTGCACGGCCATGGTGGCTGTCCCCGATCTCGATCCCGCGCCCGCCGCGCACGCGCCACGCATCCGTGCGCCGGCTTTGCGCCGCGCGCTGCTCGCCGGTGCCGGGCGGGTGCTGGCCTGCCGCGAAACACTCAATCGCATCAATGTGTTCCCGGTGCCCGACGGCGACACCGGCAGCAATCTGGCCTTCACTCTGGGCAGCGTGCTGGGCGGCAGTCTGAGCCGGCGCGCGTCGTCGGTGGGCACGCTGCTGCGGGATGTGGCGGACGATGCCATCGACGGGGCCCGCGGCAACTCCGGCGCCATCCTCGCGCAGTTCCTCCATGGCGCCAGCGAAACGGCAGGCAATGCGCATTCGCTGTCGCCGCGCGACATCGCCGCCGCTGTCTCGGCCGGCGCGGAGCAGGCCCGCGCGGCGCTGTCCGAACCGCGCGAAGGCACGATCCTGAGCGTGATCCGGGCGTTCGCCGAGGCATTGCAGGTCGCCCCGTCCGGCAACCTGTCCGTCTGGTTCGGCCAGGCGCTCGAACAGGCACGCCGCGCACTCGCGCAGACGCCCCGGCAGCTCGCGGTGCTGCGCCAGGCCGGCGTGGTGGATGCGGGCGCGATGGGATTCGTCGAACTGCTCGAAGGCATCCACGCGTTCATCGCCACCGGCGATGCGGGTGCGGCCGGCTGCGCGGCGGATGCCGTGATGCCCGCGCCGTTCGCCGGCGCGCACGGCGTGGAGGCATTCGACCACGCGCATCCGTGGTGCACCGAATGCATCGTCGCCGGCGAGGCGCTCGATCCGGCGGCCCTGCGCGCCGCGTTCGCGGCCATCGACGCGGTGAGCGTGGTGGTGGCCGGCGGGCGCGAGCGCGTGCGCGTGCATGCCCACGTGGCGTCGCCGGCGGCGCTGTTCGAGGTGGCCGGGCGGTTCGGCAGCGTGACCGGGCGCAAGGCGGACGACATGCTGGCGCAGCACCGCAGCGCCTCCAGCGCGCAGGCCGTGGCCGTGCTGACCGACAGCGGCGCCGACCTGCCGGCGGCCGAGTGCGAGCGCCTCGGCATTGCCGTGGTGCCGGTGCGGGTGAATTTCGGCGACGAGGATTTTCTCGACAAGGTCTCGATCAGCACGGCCGAGTTCTACCGTCGGCTGCATGCGGGGCCGGCGTTGCCGAAAACCTCGCAGCCGCCGCCGGGCGACTTCCGCCGCCAGTTCGAATTCCTGCTCAGCCACCACGCGGACGTGGTGTACACCGGCATCTCGCGCGCACTCAGCGGCACCCTGCAGTCCGGCGAACATGCCGCGGCGCGCGCCGGTGCGGCGCGGATCCGCGTGGTGGACAGCGGGCATGCGTCGTGCGGGGTCGGGCTGATCGCGATGGCGGCCGCCGAGGCCGCGCGCGACGGTGCCGATGCCGCCGCCGTGGCCGCGCTGGCCACGCGTCTGCGCGGCGAGACCTATACCTGGGCGGTGGCGCGCGACATCCGTTACGGCGTGCGCGGCGGCCGCGTGCCGCGCTGGGCCGGCCCGATCGTGCTGGCGCTGGGCGTGACGCCGGTGGCGAAGATGCAGCCCGACGGCAGGCTCGCGATCGCCGGCGCGCTGTGGGGAACGCGCAACGTGCCGGCGCGTTTCGCGCGCTATCTCGCCGCACGCCTGCCGCGCGGGCAGCGCTGGCGGGTGATGGTGGGCCACTGCGATGCGGCCGCCGACGGCCAGGCGCTGCTCGACGCGCTGCGCGGCCTGCTCGACTGCGAGGCGGGCTGGCTGGTGGAAGCCGGTCCCGCGATCGGCGCGCACGCCGGCCCGCAGGCGCTGGTGGCGGCGTTCCAGCGACGCGACAGATGATCGCGGCGGCGGTGCCGCTGGCCTGAGCCGCGCGCCTCTGGAACACTGTCGCGATGCCGATGTTCTTCGCCGCCGTGTTGCTCGCCTATCTGATCGGCTCGGTGTCCGGCAGCCTGTGGCTTGGACGGTTCGTCGGCGTCGACATCCGCCAGCGCGGCAGCGGCAACGCGGGCGGGACCAATGCGCTGCGAACGCTCGGATGGAAATTTGCGTTCGGCGTGGTGGTGATCGACATCGGCAAGGGCGCGCTCGCGGCGTGGGCCGGGGTCGCACTGCACGATGCCGACGCCCCGCTCCGGGCGTCGGCGCAGGGCTTCGCCTGCGTGCTGGCGGCCGCGGCCGGCCACGTGTGGCCGCTGTATCACGGCTTTCGCGGCGGCAAGGGCGCGGCGACGCTGGTCGGCGGGCTGTTCGTGCTGTGGCCGGCGGCGACGCCGCTGCTGTTCGCGGCGTGGCTGCTGGTGCTCACCGCCACCGGCTATGTCGGCCTGGCGACGGTCTGTGCGGGCGCGCTGCTGGTGCCGGCGGCGCTGTTCGTCGCCGCGGACGCGCGACCGGCCACGCTGGCGTTCGCCGTGCTCGCGGCCGCGTTCCTGCTCTTCACCCACCGCGGCAACCTCGCGCGGCTGCGCGCCGGCACCGAGCACCGCTTCGAGCGCGCACGGGTGTGGTCGCGTCTGCGGGCGCGGCAGCGATGACGGCGGCGGCGCGCTTCGATGCCGACGCCGTGCGCGCGGCGCTCGCCCCCGCGGTGCGGGCGCGTCTCGGTGTGCTGGACGTGCTCGATCGCGTCGATTCGACCCAGGCCGAACTGCTGCGCCGCGGCCGCGCGCAACAGGACGCCTCCGTGCTGCTGGCCGACGCCCAGACCGCCGGCCGCGGCCGGCGCGGGCGCGCGTGGGTGTCGCCGCCGGACTCCAATCTCTACCTGTCGATGTTCCGCCGCGTGTCCGGCGGCGTGCGCGCGCAGGCCGGCCTGAGCCTGGCGCTCGGCATCGCCGCGGCCGAGGCGGTGCGCGCCCGCGGCCCGACCTCCGGCGACGCCGCGGCGGTGCGGGTGAAGTGGCCCAACGACCTGGTCGCCGACGGCCGCAAGCTCGGCGGCTTGCTGGTCGAAACGACGGGCGAGGGCGACGGCGTCGTGGCCGGCCTCGGGCTCAACCTGCGCATGCCCGACAGCGCGCGGCACGACATCGACCAGGCCTGGATCGACCTCGCCGGCCTCGGCATCGATGTCTCGCGCGCGGCGCTCGCCGCCGCGGTGATCGAAGCCTGGTTCGACGCGTTCGATCAATTCGCACGCGACGGCCTCGCCGCGTTCCGCGCGCGCTGGGAGCGGCTGGACGCGCTGCGCGACGCGCCGGTGCGGATCGTGGGCGCACACGGCGAGCGGCAGGGCATCGCACGCGGCATCGCCGACAGCGGCGCGCTGCAGGTGGAGATCGGCGGCGCGGTCGAGACCGTGTTCAGCGGCGACGTGAGTCTGCGCCGCGCATGACCCTGCTGGTCGACCTCGGCAACACCCGGCTCAAGTGCGCGCTACACGACGGCGGCGTACTGCAGCCGGTGCAGGCCTTCGCGCACATCGACGATGCCGATGCCGCCCTCGCGCAGCTCGATGCCTGGCTCGCGGGCGGGGTCGCGCCGACGGACGCGCTGCTCGCGTCGGTCGCCGCGCCCGCGCTGACGCGGCGCGTGACGCAGACGCTGGCGCGGCACGGACACCGCGTGCGGCAGCCGGCGGTGCAGGCGGCGACCTCCGCGCTGCGCGTGGCCTATGCGCAGCCCGAGCGGCTGGGCGTCGATCGCTGGCTGGCGATGCTCGCGGCGCGCGCGCGCGCGTCCACGCCCGTGCTGCTCGCGAGCGTGGGCTCGGCGCTCACCGTCGACGCGGTGGACGTCGACGGCCTGCATCTTGGCGGCCTCATCGCACCCACGCCAGACGCCATGCGCGAGGCGCTGTTCGCACGCGCCCCGCATTTGCGCGGCGCGCCGGCGCAGGTGCGGCGGTTTGCCGCGAGCACCGAGGATGCGGTGAGCAGCGGCGCGGTCCTTGCCGCCGCCGCGCTGATCGAGCGCAGCTGGCAGGAGCTTGCGCACCGGCTCGAGGTTGCGGCGCCGCGCCTGCTGCTGTCCGGCGGCGGCAGCGAACCGCTGCGCCGCTGGCTGCCGCCGCACGAGCACGTGCCCGATCTCGTGTTGCACGGCCTGCTTGCCTGGGCGGCCGACGCGTGCGGGGAATGAGCCTTCGCGCGGACACGACCGCGGGATGAACGTCAGGCCGACCGGGCGCGGGCATCGGCCCGCACCGCTCTCCTCTAGAATGCACGCACGTCCTCCGCTCCGGTTCCGATGTTCGCTCGCGCCCTGTTCGTCCTGCTGCTGCTGATGAACCTCGGCGTCGCCGCGTGGTGGATGCTGCGCACGCCGCCGGCGGCGCCGTCGCTGCCGGCAAGCGAGCCGGGCATCCCGCCGCTGCGCCTGCTCAGCGAGATCGAGCGCGCCGATCCGGACACGCCGGTGCCGGAGCTCGCCGCGCCGCGGACCACCGAGGCCGATCTTGCCGACCTGCGCTGCCTGCAGATCGGCCCGTTCCTGACCCAGGCCGACCTGCGCCGCGCCGTGAACGCGCTCACGCCCAACGCCGAACGCATCCAGTTCCGCGAAACCCGCGTCCTCGCCAACCGCGGTTTCTGGGTGTTCCTGCCGGCGCAGCCCAGCCGCGAGGCGGCGCTGGCGGCAGCACGCGAACTCTCGGCCAAGGGCCTGCGCGACTACTACGTCGTCACCGCCGGCGAACGCGAGAACACGATTTCTCTCGGCCTGTTCCGGGACCTTGCCAACGCCGAACAACGCCGCGACCAGGTGCGCGCCGCGGGCCTGGAACCGGAGTTGCAACCGCGCACGGACGAAATCCCGAACTACTGGATCGACCTTGCCGTGCAGCCGGACGTCGACTGGCGCGTACGCCTGGGCGGCTACGTCGGCGTCGGCACCCAGGACGTGGCCTGCGAGTGAGCGGGCGCATCCGACCGTGCCCGATCGGGTAGAATCCGCGCCGCGCCGGCATAGCTCAGTTGGTAGAGCAACCGCCTTGTAAGCGGTAGGTCCCCAGTTCGAATCCGGGTGTCGGCACCATTCCTTAGTTCTGCGCGCAGGCCTCGGCGCGGTCGAGGGCCGTGCACGCCACGTGCTGCGATGCATTGCGCAGGCGCATGCCAGGGGCGACGGAGTTGTCGCGCTGCGCGGCATGACGGAGACATCGCGGCGCGGGCGATCAAGACTTCCGATCTGTTTCCTGCAGGCTGCAGTGCATCAGGCCTGGCGCACAGTTGCGCACAAACCGCTTGATCTTTTCGCTGACGAAGGTCGATACGAACAGGCCGGCACGAAGCCTTTCGAACAGCGTTTCGGACACCGGGTCGTGCGAGCGGATTTCGCCGCAGTCCAGCTTCGCACGAAGTGTTTCGGCCTTGAAAACGGTGGCCAGACGATAGATCGCGTAGCTGGGATGTCGAATGAATCGGTGGCACCCCTCATCCGCGATGCAGGCATCGTCATGCGGAATGTTGGGATGGACACTCGTGAAGTTGATACAAAGCACGGCGTCCCACCCATGCTCGGGGGAAAACACCGGGTCGTTCATGATCACCGTGAGGTGCTCTGTTTCCGTCGACAGGACCATGACGGTGTCGCCGCGGCGGCACGGCACTACTGCAGTTCGCGCAACTTCGCGCTCAGCGCCGAATGCTCCAGCAGATTGGCGCTTCTGGCCGCAGCGTCGTCCTGTGTCATGCCGAGGGCGCGGAACTGCTGATGAGGCTGGATCCGTCGGCTACTGCCGTTGGGGTCTTCCCACTCGGCAATATGTTTGTGGGTGTATTCGACCAGATCCCATTTCGACATGTGTCCGAAGCGTTCCCAGATCTGGTCCAGTACACCAAGATGCGCATCGGGCAATTCATCGAAATCCTGCCGCGAGCAAGCGTCCCGCACCAGGCGCAGGCTATGTTGGGGTGCCCAGTCCACCCAGGCCGTCCACGCGTCGGACTGACGTTCGTCGCGCATCAGCCGGAGCGTGTTCGAGAGTACCGGTCCAAACGGCATCGAATAGTGTGCGTCGTCGGAAATCGGGTGCGCGAATCGCAGCAATGCCTCGCGGTCGGCCAGGTACATCAACTTCATCAGCTTCAGGTACGGCATCGTGCCGTGACTTTTCGACAGCAGATACGCAGCAATTTGCGCAGCTTTTTCGTCGCTGAACATGACGATGTTCCTTTGTTTTCCTTGCCCCGGCCAGACCCGAATGCAACGCGCGAAGATTGTATGCGAACGCTTGTAACGATTTGTTAACACTTCAGGCTGTGTCGATCGCTTTTCGCTTTTTCGGTCAACCGACGCGTGCCTGCGATGGACTGGTCCGGCGATTCATCACATGTCCCGCACCGGCGCTTCGCTCCGCGCGAGCGTACCCTCCACGGAATGCGTTCGCGCAGTGTCCCGCTCCATCGCCTGCTCGCGCCGCGCCTGCGCACGCGCAAGGCCCGCGCCGACGCCGCCCCACACCAGCGCCAGCGCCGCGCCGATCAGCGCGGCCAGCGCCGGCTGGCTGGCGACCATGTCCACCAGTGCCTTGGCCCAGCCGCTCACCGCGTCGGCGCCGCGGTAGACCACGGTGTCGATGAAGTTCTTGCCCTTGTACTTGGCCTCCAGCGGCACGACGGTGTAGAGCATTTCGCGCCCGGGCCGGACCAGCGCGTATTCGCCCGCGCGGCGCGCCACCATCACCACGACGAACACGGCGAACAGCGGCGCGAACGCAAGCCACACGAAACCGGCGGCGACCACGACCGGCACCGCCACCAGCAGCACGCCCACGCCGAGCCGCTGCGCGATGCGCCCGGTGAGGAAGAACTGCGTGATCAGTGCCAGCGCCTGCACCACCGCGTCGATGATGCCGAACACCTGAGTCTGGCGCGTGGGATCGGGGAAGGTCGCTTCCACCAGTTTCGCCTGCTCGAAGTACAGGAAGGTCGTCACGCTCGCGAGCAGCAGCACGAATGCCGCGATGCCGAGCAGGAATGGCGAACGCAGTACCGTGGTGGCGCCGGCAAACGGGTTGCCGCCGATCGGGCGCGCGCGCGACTGTGCCGAGCGCTCGGCATCGACGTCGGGCAGCGCATCGCGCCAGCGCTGCAGCGCCAGCGCGGCCGCGATCGAGCCCACCAGCAGCGCGGCCGCGGCCAGCATCAGCCCGGCGTGGCCGATCGGCCCCACCAGCAGCGCACCGAGGATCGGTCCGACGAGGCCGCCGAAGCTCAGTCCGCCGGCCATCATCGCGAACAGGCGCTTGGCCTGGCCCAGCACCATGAGGTCGGCCAGTACGCTCCACGCCACCGAGATCGCGAGCATGTTGAACACCGAGATCCAGATGTAGAACGCGCGCGCGGTCCACGCGTTCTGCGGATCGGCCTGGAACCCGAGCGCGAACGCGACGAGGTTGAGCGCGAAGAATCCGAACGTCCACGGCAGGATGTGGCGCCGGCGCGCGCGCCCGGCCACCCAGCCGAACAGCGGCAGCGCCACGAGCGTGGCGACGAAAGTGCCGGTGAACAGCCACTGCAGGTTGTCGACGCCGCCGGCGATGCCCATCGTCTCGCGCACCGGACGCAGCATCGCGTAGCCGCAGAACAGCAGGAAGAACATCGCGAGCCCGGCGAGCACCGCGGGCGCCTCGCGTTCGCGCACGTTGAACAGTCGCATCGTGAGCTGGCGCAGCGAACGGGACATCGGGCATTCCTTCCGGGTGGTGACGCAGCCTGCGGCGTCCGACGCCGCCGCGGCGTGTGCCGAAGGTGTCGCTCACGGCTGTCGGTGGCGAGCGGCGCATCGATGGCGATGTCTACAGCAGCCGCGCAGTCGCGCGGCGGACGACGCGACCAGTGGAGGCGCGGTCGCGACAACCCGAGCCGTGTGCCGGTCCATGGTCTGCGCACGAACCTGCCGATCGCGTGCGGTTGTGTTCCCAAGCCCCTCTCGCGCCTGGTAAAAATTCCGTAAACTCAGCACGCGGATGCCGGGCGTCGGCCCGGCAAGCGGTCTCGCATGCACCGCGAGGCTTCGCTAAGCTGCCGTACAGGGGCGGTGCGACGGGAGGGCTATGGAAAGTCTGGAACAGTTGCACCTGTCCTACCGCCGCTCGCTGGAGGACAAGCGCCGCCAGCTGCGCGTCTCGTGGGACGTTCTGTGCGGCGAGGACGTGAGCGACATGCAGGTGCGCGACATGCACCGCCGCCTGCACCAGCTCTGCGGTTCGGCCGGAGCCTACGGCTTCCAGGAAATCTGCGATATCGCCCGCGCGATGGAACGGCGCTGGGTGCAGTGGCTGGCGCAGGCGCCGTCCGACCGCCTGCCCACGTATCTGCTGTGCGCGGAGCTCGCCGGCAGCATGATGCGTCTGCTCGACCTGCTGCAGGACGCCGCGCGCGAGACCTGAGCGCGTGCCCCGGTTGGACCGGTGCGCGACCGAGCCGATATCCTGACCGGCCAGTGCCTGCCGTCGTGCGCGCCCCATCGGCCGCCGCGCCGGCTGCATCCGCCACCAGGAGCACCGCATGATCCGTTTTCCACCCGTCAGTCTCATCGGCGTGCCCACCGACGTCGGCGCCGGTCACCGCGGTGCCTCGATGGGCCCCGAAGCGCTGCGCGTCGCCGGACTGGGCGAGGCGCTGCAGGCGCGCGGCCTGCAGGTCGTGGACCGCGGCAACCTCAGCGGTCCGTTCAATCCGTGGCAGCCGCCGGCCGACGGCTACCGCCACCTGCAGCAGGTGGTCGCGTGGAACACGGCGCTGATGCACGCCACGGCCGCCGAGCTCGCCGCCGGCCACCTGCCCATCACGCTCGGCGGCGACCATTGCCTGGCCGTCGGCTCGATCGTGGCGGTGGCGCAGCATTGCCGCCGTGCCGGGCGGAAGCTGCGCGTGCTGTGGCTCGACGCGCACGCCGATTTCAACACTTCGCAGATCACTCCCAGCGGCAACGTGCACGGCATGCCGGTCGCCTGCCTGTGCGGCATCGGACCGCGCGAGCTCACGCATCTGGGGGGCGACTCGCCGGCGCTGAAACCCGATGAAATCCGCCAGATCGGCATTCGTTCCGTGGACGAAGGCGAGCGCCGCCTCGTGCACGAATTCGGCCTCGATATCTACGACATGCGCTACATCGACGAGATCGGCATGAAGCGCGTGATGGAAGAGGCGCTCGACGGGGTCGACGCCGACACGCACCTGCATGTGAGCTTCGACGTCGACTTCCTCGATCCCGGCATTGCGCCGGGCGTGGGCACCACCATCCCCGGCGGCCCCACCTACCGCGAGGCGCAGCTGGTGATGGAAATGATCGCCGACACCGGCCGCATGGCCTCGCTCGACATCGTCGAACTCAACCCCGCGTTCGACAGCCAGAACCGCACCGCGCTGCTGGCGGTGGACCTGGTCGAAAGCCTGTTCGGCAAGTCGACGCTGATGCGCGGCTGAACCCCTCTGCGGCCGCGCTGCGGTGCGCTAGACTCCGCTCCGCGTTTCCACCCGCAACGAGGGCAATACCATGAAGCGTAACGTGACCATCCTGCTGCTGGCCCTCGCGGCCGCGCTCGTGCTTGGCGGCTGCAACACGGTCGAGGGTGCCGGCAAGGACATCAAGGGCGCCGGCGAGAAGATCGAGGACGCGGCGAAGTAACGCGTCCGGATCGCCGGCCGGTCGCGCTGCACGCGGCCGGCCGGCACGCCGCGACGGCGTGCACTCCGGCGCCCAGCACGACGTTCCGCGCGGCCGACGGCGGCGTCACGAAGGTAGTTCGGCCCTTCCCGGCGGCCGCGCGCGCCACTTCATCCAGGCCAGTGTGGCGAAATACAGTGCGCCGAAGGCCACCACGCGGTGCGGCTCGTCCACCCACACGCCGCTTCCGGTCAGTCCGAACGCCGGCTGCAGCGACTGCGACATGCCAAGGCGAGGCAGCGGCAGCATCACGGTGAGAAACACGCCGCCCACGTAACACGCCGCCGACGCGGCCCATTCGGCCTGCATGCGCCGCGCTTCGCCTGCAGCGTGCCCGTGCCGCGCGAAGACTCCGGCAAACTTGCCCAGGATCAGCCAGCCGAACACGGCGACCGGCCACAGTGCATCGAAGGCCAGCGCGAACGCCGCGATGAAGATCCCGTAGAACGCGGTGAAGCCGGCCAATACGGTCAGCCGCGTCGCACGCGGCCGCTGGCGATCGAATGCAACACCTCCCAGCATGCCGCTGGCGTGCATCAGCACGAATTCGACCAGCATCGTCAGCAACGCGTTGCGCACCGCGCGTTCGCCGAGCGCCAGCGGTGCGATCCAGACCACGAGGAACGTCGCCGACACCACGGCGTCGGGCAGCGCGGCGAAAAGGCGCGCCGCCGGTGATGCAGGCGGCGCGGCGGCGGACTCGGAAACTGGCGGCATGATCCGGGACTGGTTGCGCGCGAGGTGCGCAGCGTAAGTCATTACGTCGGATGGACGCGGGACCGGACACGGTGCACGCCGGCGACGCCGAGCATGGGACGGAGCCGTGCGTCGGATCAGGCAACGCCTGCCGGGGGCCCGACCAGTCCATGGTTCAGATCGCATCGATCGATCCCGTGAACGAACACATTGGCTACAGTGCCGACACTCCCGCACCCGACGCGCGCCGTCGTCCCGGCATGTCCCTGCGCAACAAGCTCCTGCTGCTGGCCCTCTCGACCCTGGTGCTGCCGATCGCCGGCTGGTTGCTCGTGCGCCAGCTCGAAGCCTTGCTGCGCGAGGGCCAGGCGCAGGCGCAGCTGGCATCGGCGGAGGCGCTGGCGCGTGCCGTCGCGGCACGGGCCGATGCGCTGCCGCCGGCGGGGCCGGGCTGGTTCGTGCATGCGGCCACGCAGCCGTTCGCGCTCGATGGATACGACGAGGAGTGGCAGCTGCAGGGCATCGCGCCGCAGACGGTCGCACCGGGCCTGCGTGTGGCGCTGGCGCAGTCGAACGGTGCGCTGCACCTGTTCATCGCCGTCGACGACAGCAGCCGCGTGCGCGCCGACGCGCACTGGAGCCAGGCCGCGCGTGCGGACCAGGTGCAGCTCGTGCTCGACTTCGGCGGGTCCACCCAGCGGCTGCGCCTGGCGAGCGCGGCGCCGGGGCCGCTGATCGTCGTCGACGTCGACGGCGGGACCGCGCCGCGCCTGCTCGGCGAGTGGCAGGAGGACAGCGCGGGTTACCGCATCGAGCTGCGCTTCCCGCAGGCCATGCGACCGCGCCGCATGGGCCTTGCGATGCTCGATTTTTCTGACCCCGCCGCCGCGCCGCGCCGCGTCGGCAGCGGCAGCGCGGACGGCATCGATCCGTGGCCACTGATCGAACCGTCCTCCGCGCTGCACACCACGCTCGCGCAGTTGTTGCCCGACGGCATGCGCGCCCGCCTGCTGCACACCGAAGGCTGGGTGCTCGCGCGCGCCGGTGCGTTCGCCGCGCTGCCGCCGCAGCAGCAGCCGGTGTTCTGGCGGCGCTGGCTGTATCGCCTGCTGGCCGGCCGCACCGCGC
Source organism: Chiayiivirga flava (assembly GCF_014202825.1). GTDB lineage: Bacteria > Pseudomonadota > Gammaproteobacteria > Xanthomonadales > Xanthomonadaceae > Chiayiivirga > Chiayiivirga flava. The sequence goes on from NZ_JACHHP010000007.1 coordinate 174,345, forward strand.
CTGCGCCGCAGGACGAATTTGCCGCCGCACGTCTGGATTCGGGCGAAATCTGGCAGGCGCTCGGCGACAAGCCCGCCTCGGCGTGGCGCAGCCTCGACGACGGGCGTCGCCTGCTGCTCGTCACGGCCGCGCCGGTGCGGGTGGCCGGGCAGGTGCGCGGCGCGCTGCTGCTGGAGCGGCCGAGCGACGCGCTGCTGCTGACCAACCAGGCGCTGTCGGGACTGATGCTGGCCACGGTGCTGGCGATGCTGGTGGTCGGCGTGGTGCTGTTTGCGTTTGCCGGTCGGCTGAGCTCGCGGATCCGGCATCTGAGCGTCGCGGCCGAGCGCGCCTCCACGCGCGAAGGCCGCACCGCGGCCGATCCGTTTCCGCGCTCGGCCAGCAACGACGAACTCGGCGACCTGTCGCGCAGCTTCGGCAAGCTGCTCGACGAGGTCAACGCCTACACCGACTACCTGCGCAGCCTCGCCGGCAAACTCTCGCACGAACTGCACACACCGCTGGCCGTGGTGCGTTCGTCGCTCGAGAATCTCGAATCCGAAGCGCTGTCGGCCAACGCCACGACGTACGTCGCCCGCGCGCGCGACGGCGTCGACCGGCTCGGCGCGATCGTGCGCGCGATGAGCGAAGCCAGCCGCATGGAGCGCGCGATCGCGTCGGCCGACGCCGAGGACTTCGACCTGCGCGCCCTGCTCGAGGGCTGCGCCGACGGCTACCGTCCGCTGCTCGGCACGCGCGAGCTCAAGCTGCTGTTGCCGGCCGCGCCGCTGCCGTTCCACGGCGCGCCGGAGCTGATCGCACAGGCGCTCGACAAACTCGTCGACAACGCGCGCAGCTTCTGCCCGGCGGACGGCTGGATCCTGCTGGCGCTGGCGCCGTCGCCCGACGGTGCCGTGCTGGCCGTCGCCAACGCCGGGCCAGCGCTGCCCGACGCGATGCAGGAGCGCCTGTTCAATTCGCTGGTCAGCGTGCGCGGCGCCTCGCAGCGCGGCGACGGCACGCCGCATCTGGGCCTCGGGCTGTCGATCGTGCGCCTGGTGGCCGAACTGCACCGTGGCGGTGCGCGCGCGCGCAACCTGCCGCAGGGCGGCGGCGTGGAATTCCGCCTGACCTTGCGCGGCATGCCGCGCGCGCGCTGAGCGCCTGCCAGCGCTTCCGTCCCCCTGGCCGCGCGTTGCGGCCGCGGTCGTTGCACTGCGTCGGTCACCCCGGCGGCGCCGCGCGCGCATACACTCGCGCGATGACTACCTCGCTGCGCCTCATCCTCAACGGCAAATCGGCGGGCGACGAGGCCGTGCGTGCCGCCGTCCTCGCCGAGCGCCAGCGCGGCACCGCCATCGACGTGCGGGTCACGTGGGAACACGGCGACGCCGCGCGCTACGTGGCCGAAGCCATCGACGACGGCATCGGCACGCTGGTCGCCGCCGGCGGCGACGGCACCGTCAACGAAGTCTGCACCGCCCTCGCGGCGACCGAGCGCGGCGCCGACGCGCTGCCGGCGGTCGGCTTGCTGCCGCTCGGCACGGCCAACGATTTCGCCACCGCCTGCGGCATTCCCGACGAACCCGATGCCGCGCTCGCGCTGCTGCGCGCGGCGCCGGCCGTGCCGGTGGATCTGCTGCGCGTGACGATCGACGGCGGACCGCCGCGCTGGTGCGTCAACGTGGCGACCGGCGGATTCGGTGCCGAAGTCACGGCCGAAACCGATCCCGCGCTGAAAAAGGCGCTCGGCGGTGCCGCCTACTTCATCACCGGGCTGACCCGCTTCGCCAGCATGCGTGCCGCCGCCGGCCGGTTCCGCGGACCGGACTTCCGCTGGGAAGGCGAATTCCTCGTGCTGGCCATCGCCAACGGCCGGCAGGCGGGCGGCGGGCACGTGCTCGCGCCGGACGCCAACATCGACAACGGCCTGTTCGATCTCACCATCGTGCCGCCACCGGGCGAAGGCGGACTCGGCGCCGTGCTCGGCGCGCTCCTCACCCAGGGGCGCGAGCAGATGATCGAGAACGCGGTGCGCGCGCGCTTGCCTTGGCTGGAACTCGAAGCCGACGCGGGTCTCGCGCTGAACCTGGACGGCGAGCCGAACGAGGTTTCCCACCTGCGCGTGGACATCGCGCCGGCGCGCGTGCGGATGCATCTGCCGCCGACGTGCCCGCTGCTGCGTGGTGCCGCGAACGACTGACGACGACGCGTTCGCCCCGCCGCGCTCGTGTGCCTTCCGTTTCCATGCGGGAGACAGGGTGAGGCGGCTACCGCCGGCCGAACGCAGCGCGGATGAGGGAGCCACCTGTCAGGGTCAGACGTCATTCCGGGCAGGCGATTCGGCACGCTTCAAGACTCGGACGCAACGAATGTGCCGCCCTCGTCCGCCGGCATCTTCTTCCAGCGGGAGAAGGAAGGCCGCACACGACGGCGCGGCAACCCGACGAAGCAACGCAGCCTCACGCCACTGGCATACTGTTCCGCCGCGCCTCGCCCACACTCACGTGATCACCGCCGACACCTTCGCGCAACTCGCCGCCGCCGGCCACACCCGCATCCCGGTCGTGCGCGAGGTGCTGTCCGACCTCGACACGCCGCTGTCGGTGTACCTCAAACTCGCCGACGGCCCGAACACCTATCTCTTCGAATCGGTGGAAGGCGGCGAAACCTGGGGCCGCCACTCGATCATCGGCCTGCCCGCCAAACGCAGCTACGAATTCCGCGGCCACACCCTCACCGTGCGCGAATTCGGCGAGGCCATCGAAACACGCGACGTGGCCGACCCGCTGGCCGAAGTGGAAGCCCTGCGCGCCGCGCACGACGTCCCGAAGATCGACGGCCTGCCGGCCTTCACCGGCGGCCTCGTCGGCTACTTCGGCTTCGAAAGCATCGGCTACATCGAGCCGCGCTTCGCCACCACCGACAAGCCCGACCAGCTCGGCACGCCCGACATCCTGCTGCTGCTGTCGGACGAAGTGGCCGTCTTCGACAACCTCAAGGGCCGCCTCTACCTCATCGTGCACGCCGAAGCCGCGCAACCGCGCGCGTTCGCGCAGGCGCAGCGCCGCCTCGACGCCCTCGTGCATCGCCTGCGCCACGCCGGCGCGAGTTACCCGGACGTGCTCGACCCCTCCACGCTCGACGAAACCGATTTCGTCTCCGGCTTCACCCGCGACGGCTTCATCGCCGCGGTGGAGAAATCGAAGGAATACATCCGCGCCGGCGACATCTTCCAGGTGGTGCTCTCGCAGCGCCTCTCGGTGCCGTTCCGCGCGCGCCCGGTCGACGTCTACCGCGCGCTGCGCGCGCTGAACCCGTCGCCGTACATGTATTTCCTCGATCTGGGCGCAACGCAGATCGTCGGCTCCTCACCGGAAATCCTCGTGCGCCAGCAGGGCGGCACCGTCACCGTGCGCCCCATCGCCGGCACGCGCCCACGCGGCGCCACGCACGAAGAAGACCTCGCACTCGAAGCCGAACTGCTCGCCGATCCGAAGGAACGCGCCGAGCACCTGATGCTGATCGACCTCGGCCGCAACGACGCGGGTCGCGTGTCGAAACCGGGCACCGTGCAGGTGGGCGAACAGTTCGTCATCGAACGCTACAGCCACGTCATGCACATCGTCTCCGAAGTCACCGGCCAGCTGCGCGACGGCCTCAGCTATGCCGACGTGCTCAAGGCCACGTTCCCCGCCGGCACCGTCAGCGGCGCCCCGAAAATCCGCGCGCTGGAAGTGATCCGCGAACTCGAACCGATCAAGCGCAACATCTACTCCGGCGCCGTGGGTTACATCAACTGGTGGGGCGACGCCGACACCGCCATCGCCATCCGCACCGCGGTCATCCAGGACGGCCGCCTGCACGTGCAGGCCGGCGCCGGCATCGTCTACGACTCCGATCCCGCCAAAGAGTGGGACGAAACGATGAACAAGGGCAGGGCGCTGTTCCGCGCCGTCGCGCAGGCGGCAGGCGGGCTGTAGGGCGGGCGCGGGCTCATTCGGCCTCGTCGCTGCGCCGCAGGCGGTAGAGCGCGCCGCTGCCGTAGCCTTTCGCCAGCGGCAGCAGGCCGAGGTAGTCGGTGGCGAGGCCGTGGCCGCCGATGGCCGCGAGCAGGGCGGCGGTTTCGGCGCTGACGTAGACCGCGCCCGGCGCCGCCACCGGTTCGATGCGCGCGGCGCGGATCACGTGCGAACCGAAGAAATTCGCGCGGCCCAGGATCGGATCGTGCGCCGGAAACACGGGGCCGGTGTGCATGCCGATGCGGATGCTGGTGCCCGACGGCAAGCCTTGCGACGGCCAGTCGGTGCGCTCCACTTCGTCGCGCAGCTGCAGCGCGAACCGGGCACCGTCGACCACCTCGTCGAACACCAGGAACAGGCCGTCGCCCCAGGTGTTCACGAACGCCGGCTGGTGCGGGCTGCGTTGCACGATCTGGGCGATCGCGCCGATGAAATTGAGCAGGAACGACGGCGTGTCCTCCTCGCCGAGCTTGCTGAAGCCGACCATGTCGGCGAACAGCATGGTGCGGACCTTGCGCCGCATCGCGGTGCCGCGCAGGGTCACCGGATCGCGCGGCGCGCGCGTCGCCGCCGGCGCCGCCGCGTGCGGGTGCGCGCGGCGCAACGCCGCCAGGTCGATGCGTTCGCTGCCAAGACCGTGCGCATCCCAGCGCTGCAGCGTGTCGCGCGTGCCGCCGGGGCCGCCGGGGGCGTCGGCGTCGACCAGCGCAAGCATCGTCGGATCGGTGTCGAGCTGCTGCGCGTGCAGCACCGCACCGCCGTGGATCAGCGCCGCGGCGTAGCCGAACAGCTCCTCGTCGCCGAGGAACCGCTCGCGCACGCCCTGCGTGACGCTGGTCGCGCGCAGCAGCGCATTGCGGTAGCGCGCGATCCAGCGCTCGCCCGCGAACGCCACGCTGGTCGCGAGAAAATCGTTGCGATCGAACGGCAGGGTGATGTGCACCTCGGCGCCGCATTCGAGCAGCGCCTCGACGAACAGCAGATCGCCGCCGCATGCGGCCGAGCAGTAGCCGAAGCCGACGCCGAGCCGCCGCACGCTCTCGCGGATGCGCGCCGCGACGGCCGCTTCGAGGGCGGGCGGAAAACGCGCGGTGTGCTGCCACGGCGGATCGATCATGTGCCCGGTGAACACCAGCACCGACGGCACGTGCAGCGCCGCATTCACCGCATCAGGTATGTCGATCGCCTCGCCGAGCAGGCGCAGCTGGCGGCGCATGCTCGCCACGTGGCCGACGTGGCGGCCGGCCGCGGCCACCGCGGCGGCATAGTGACCCGCGGCGCGCGCGTCCTCGCCGAGCAACAGCGCCGCTTCGCCGAGCGTCGCCTCGCGCCAGTGCGTCGGTGCGTCGGTCGCATCCGGCACGGCGTCCCGCACGGCGCGCGCGAGCGCGCGGGATGCATCGGGCTGCCCGGTGAGCAGCAGCAGGGTGGCGGCGTTGATGCCGGGAAACGGATCGTGCGATGCGGCCCAGGCTTCGCCGTAATACCGCAGTGCCTCGGCCGCCGCGGTATCGCGCGCCGGACCTGCGGGCAGGCGCGCCCAGCGGTCCTTCGCGATGCGCCCGGCGAGCGCACGCGCGTCCACGGCCGCCGTGCCCGCCACGTCGCCGTCGAGCAGCGGCGCGATCGTCGCCGCGGCCTGACGGTAGTCGCCGATGCGGGCATGCGCGAGCGCGGCCAGATGGCGCAGCACGGGGTCGACGTCGTCCCGACGCATCGGTTCGCGCAGGATCTCGCAGGCCAGCGTCGGATGCCCGAGGTCGAGCGCGGAACGTGCCAGCCGCAGGCGTTCGTCGGGCGCCGGGCTGCGGCGTGCGTCGGCGTAGCCGGTCCAGGCGTCGAGCACATCGCGCAGGGTCGCGGCAGGCATGGCTGGCACCGGGCAGGGGCTGTGGGGGCATCAGTGTGCCCGCCGGGTAGGCCCCTGCGCCACGGCGTCCGGCATCGCCGAGTCCGCGCGGGGCGTCGTCGGGCATCGCCGCACGCGGGCCGTCTGGCGGGGGCCGCCCATCGTCGCGGATCGCGGCGCCGTCTCGGCGACGCTGGCGGCAGAGCAAAAAAAGCCCCGCATCGCTGCGGGGCTTCCTTGTGCTGCGGGTGTCGCGGACGACGGCTGGATCAGAAATCCATGCCGCCCATGCCGCCCATGCCACCACCGCCGTGGCCGTGGCCACCGGCGGGTTCGTCCTTCTTCGGGGCTTCGCCGACCATCGCTTCGGTCGTGATCATCAGGCCCGCGATCGAGGCGGCGTTCTGCAGCGCGGTGCGGGTGACCTTGGTCGGGTCGAGGATGCCGAATTCGACCATGTCGCCGTATTCGCCGCTGGCCGCGTTGTAGCCGTAGTTGCCCTTGCCGGCCGCCACCGCGTTCAGCACCACCGAGGCTTCTTCGCCGCAGTTGATGACGATTTCGCGCAGCGGGGCTTCCATCGCGCGCTTGGCGATGGTGATGCCGTGGTTCTGGTCTTCGTTGGCGCCCTTCAGATCCTTGATGGCCGCCAGCGCACGCACCAGGGCCACGCCGCCGCCCGGGACCACGCCTTCTTCCACCGCCGCACGCGTGGCGTGCAGGGCGTCTTCGACGCGCGCCTTCTTTTCCTTCATTTCGATTTCGGTGGACGCGCCGACCTTGATCACGGCCACGCCGCCGGCGAGCTTGGCAACGCGCTCCTGCAGTTTCTCGCGGTCGTAGTCGGACGAGGTTTCCTCGATCTGGGCCTTGATCTGCTTGATGCGCGCCTGGATGCCTTCACCCTCGCCCGCACCGTCGATGATCGTGGTGTTTTCCTTCGAGACCTGGATCTTCTTGGCGCGGCCCAGATCCTTGATCGTGGCCTTCTCGAGCGACAGGCCCACTTCTTCGGAAATGACCGTGCCGCCGGTGAGGATGGCCATGTCTTCGAGCATCGCCTTGCGACGATCGCCGAAGCCCGGCGCCTTCACCGCGCACACCTTGACGATGCCGCGGATGGTGTTGACCACCAGCGTCGCGAGCGCTTCGCCTTCCACTTCCTCGGCGACGATCAGCAGCGGCTTGCCGCTCTTGGCCACGCCTTCGAGCACGGGCAGCAGCTCGCGCACGTTGGAGATCTTCTTGTCGTGCAGCAGGATGTACGGATCGTCGAGCTCGGCGGACATCGACTGCTGGTTATTGATGAAGTACGGGCTGAGGTAGCCGCGGTCGAACTGCATGCCTTCGACCACGTCCAGCTCGTTCTCCAGGCCCGAGCCGTCTTCGACCGTGATGACGCCTTCCTTGCCGACCTTGTCCATCGCCTTGGCGATGAGGTCGCCGACGTTCTGGTCGGAGTTGGCCGAGATCGAGCCGACCTGGGCGATTTCCTTGCTCGTGGAGCAAGGCTTGCTGATGTTCTTGAGCTCGGCGACGGCGCCGGTGACGGCCTTGTCGATGCCGCGCTTGAGGTCCATCGGGTTCATGCCGGCCGCGACGGCCTTCATGCCTTCACGGATAAGCGCCTGCGCGAGCACCGTGGCGGTGGTGGTGCCGTCGCCGGCGATGTCGGAGGTCTTGGACGCGACTTCCTTCACCATCTGCGCGCCCATGTTCTCGAACTTGTCGGCCAGTTCGATTTCCTTGGCGACGGAGACGCCGTCCTTGGTGATGGTGGGGGCGCCGAAGCTCTTCTCGAGCACGACATTGCGGCCCTTCGGACCGAGGGTGGCCTTGACGGCATTGGCGAGGGTGTTGACGCCGCGGACCATGCGGGTGCGCGCGTCTTCGCCGAAACGGATTTCTTTGGCTGCCATGGGATGAAACTCCGGGATTCGTGATTTGGGATTCGTGATTCGTGATTCGTTAGAGCAGGTGATCGGGGACGTGAGGGACTCGGAGCGGGCCGCGGCCTTGGCTCTTACGAATCACCAATCACGAATCCCGAATCACGCGCTCGATCGGCTCAGCCGATCACCGCAAAGATGTCGTCTTCGCGCACGACGAGGTATTCGGTGCCGTCGACCTTCACTTCGGTGCCGGAATACTTGCCGAACAGCACCTTGTCGCCGGTCTTGACGGTGAGCGCGCGGACCGTGCCGTTGTCGAGCGCCTTGCCGGCGCCGACGGCGACGACTTCGCCCTTGATCGGCTTCTCGGTGGCCGAGTCCGGAATGACGATGCCGCCCGCGGAAACAGTGTCGGCTTCGAGGCGCTTGATGATCACGCGGTCGTGCAGCGGCTTCAGGTTCATGGGGTGTCTCTCTCCAAGCTGTTGATTGACGGGGATGCCAACGGGTTGTTAGCACTCACGCTGGGTGAGTGCCAATTCTAGCCGACAAGTTCGCCGCTGTGCGAGCCGGCCGGCGCTGGCCACTGAGTGCGGTCGGCGGGCGGGCTTTCAAGGGTTGGGACGTGCGGTGTGTCGGCTGGACGTGCGGCGTCCGCCGTCCTCCGGGCGCGGCCCGCCATCGCCATGCCGCCTGCCGGGGAGCTCGCTGCGAAACCCGGGCGTGTGGCCGGGGAACGCCGGGCCTCGCAGTGGGCGACGGTTCGAACGCGCAGTGCTGTGCGGGGGAAGTCCTGATCCGTTCCCCGTCGTGTCGTCGTGGCGCGGCTGCGGACAGGTCGGAGTCGGGAGTCTTCAGTCTCGTCGTCCCGGCGAACGCCGGGACCCAGCGACGTTGTTGGTTCGCTCGGCCTTTGCGGCGCAAATAAAAAAGTCGCTGGGTCCCGGCGTTCGCCGGGACGACGGGATGGGGCCGAGCTACCCCGAGCAGTGTGCCTTTGCCCGGACGACGGGACAGGGCGACTTCGAGCGTTCCCGGGTCGGCAGTGCGCGCGGGCACGTGCCGTTCCGCCAGGCTGCGACCACCGGGTGTTTCGTGCAGAACGCCAGCATTTCCGTGCTTCGGGCTCGGTTCGTCGCAGCGTGCCCGGGCTGTCGCGGGGCCGACATACGCGAGTTGGTAGACTTGCAGCTCAGTCGACGCAGATCGGCTGGCAGACATTTTTGTTGCGATTCCGGGGTCTTCTCATGAGCGTTTTCCACGCGCGCGGCCTGGCCGTGCTGGCACTGCTTTTTCCTGCGCTGGGTTCGGCGCAGGTTTCGATCACCACCTCCGGCGCGGTCGAGGACTTCGACTCGCTCGCCGCCACGGGCACCAGCAACGTCCTGCCCGCGGGCTGGGCGCTGCTGGAGTCGGACGACAATGCCAACGACAGCTACGCCGCGGGCGACGGCAGCGGCAACGCCGGCAACACCTACAGCTTCGGCACCGGCAGCAGCGCCGAGCGCGCGCTCGGCGCGATCCAGTCCGGCTCGCTGGTACCGATGTTCGGCGCGCAGCTGCGCAACGACACCGGCGGCACGCTGTCCGAACTGCCGATCGCCTACATCGGCGAGCAGTGGCGCCTCGGTGCGACGGCGCGCGTGGACCGGCTCGATTTCCAGTACAGCACCGACGCCACCAGTCTGGGCGACGGCACCTGGACCGATGTGGACACGCTCGATTTCGTCGCGCCCGTGTCCGGCGGCTCGGTCGGTGCGCTCGACGGCAACCTCGCGGCCAACAGCACGGCGATCGAGGGTGCGATCGCCGGCCTCGCGCTGGCGCCGGGCGCGACGTTCTGGATCCGCTGGATCGACTTCAACGCCTCCGGCGCGGACGATGGACTGGCCATCGACGACGTGGTGTTCGGCACCGCCGAAGACGTGCCGCCGGTGCTCGCGGGCAGCGTGCCCGCCAACGGCGCGAACGATTTTTCCGCCAGCGCCAACCTCACGCTGCAGTTCTCCGAGCCGGTGACGGTGAGCGGCGCGTGGTTCACGCTCAGCTGCGGCGGCGGTGCGCTGTCGGTCACGGTGAGCGGCGGTCCGACGAGCTACGTGCTCGACCCGGCCGCCACGCTGCCGATCGGCGCGAGCTGCACGCTGGCGCTCGACGCCGGCCTCATCGCCGACCAGGACGGCGACGTCGATGCCTACGCCGGCGTCACGTCGATCGCGTTCACCACCGTCGCGCCGCCGGCCAACGTGCTGCCGACGGTCACGGCCACGCAGCCGCTCGACGGCTCCACCACGTTCCCGGCCGCCGGCGACCTCGGCGTGACGTTCAGCGAGCCGGTCACGCTGTCGCCCGGCGCATTCGCGCTCGCCTGCGCGCAGACCAGCGGCATCGTGCTCGTGTACGCGACCAGCGGCACCACGTTCTCGATCGACACCGGCACCGCGCTCGTGGCAGGCGAGGCCTGCACCTTCACCGTCGACGCCGATGCGGTGAGCGACAGCGAAGGCGCGCATCCGCTTGCCGACACGGTGATCCAGTTCACCGTGAGCGACAGCAACACCGGCGATTACTACGCCACGGTGAACACCTCGAGCCCGGGCCAGCTGCGCTGCACGCTGCACAACATCATCGACGACCACACTGCGTACCCGTACACCTCCAGCAGCACCGACACCTGGGACATCCTCAACCTCGCCGACGAGGATCCGGTCGATCCGGGCAAGGTGCTCGACATCTACCGCAACGAGTCGTACACCAAGATCAGCGGCGGCACCGGCGCCTACAACCGCGAACACACCTGGCCGAACTCGCTCGGGTTCCCGGGCGGTTCGCCGGGTGCGTACACCGACACGCACATGCTGTATGCCTCCAACACGAGCTACAACTCCACGCGCGGCAATTCCCCGTACGACAACTGCCCGGGCTGCAGCGAGCAGACCACGCTGCTCAACCACGGCGTGGGCGGCGGCTCCGGCGTGTACCCGGGCAACTCGAACTGGTTCACCGGCGACACTTACGAGGTGTGGGCCGGGCGCAAGGGCGACGCCGCGCGCGCGGTGATGTACATGGCGATCCGCTACGAAGGCGATGGCGGCGGCGAGCCGCAGCTGGAGCTGACCAACAACCGCGCGCTGATCGTCGGCAACACCAGCACCGATGCGTCCGATCCGGCCTACATGGGCATCCTGTCCACGCTCATCGCTTGGCACCAGGCCGATCCGCCGGACGCGGGCGAACTCGAACGCAACGAAGTGATCTTCGGCTTCCAGGGCAACCGCAATCCCTTCATCGACCATCCGGAGTGGGGCACCGAGGCGCTGTTCACCTCCAGCACTCCGACGCTGTGCGAGATCGGCACCGGCAACCTGCCGCCGGTGGCGAACGACGACAGCTACGCCGCCACGGAAGACACGACGCTCACGGTGAACGCTCCCGGCGTGCTGACCAACGACACCGATGCCGAAGCGGCGACGCTGACCGCGGTGCTGGTGGGCAACGTCGCGCACGGCACCCTGCAACTGGTGGCCAACGGCGGCTTCCTCTACACGCCGTCGGCCGACTATTGCGGTCCGGACGCATTCACCTACCGCGCGTCCGACGGCACGTCGAACTCGGCCGTGGCCAACGTGGCGCTGACGGTGTCGTGCGTCAACGACGCGCCCGCAGCCAACGATGCGACGTTCTCGCTGCCGGAAAACAGCGTGTTCGGCACCGTGGTCGGCAGCGTGGCCGCGAACGATCCGGAGAGCAACGCGCTGACGTTCGAGATCACCTCGGGCAACACCGGCGGCGCGTTCGCCATCGATGCCGACGGCGACATCACCGTGGCCAATGCCGCGGCGCTCGACTTCGAAACCACGCCCCAGTTCGTGCTGGGCGTGACGGTGACCGACAACGGTCTGCCGCCGCAGAGCGACGTCGCAACCATCACGGTGAACCTCACCGACATCGACGAAACCACCAACGGCGCGCCCGAAGCCGTCGGCACGCTGGAGGATTTCGAAGCGACCGAAGGCGCGGCGATCGCGCTGCGCGATCTGGGCGTTGCCTTCAGCGATCCGGACGGCGATACCCTGACCTTCACCGCGGCCAACCTGCCCGCCGGCCTCGTGCTCGACCCGGTCACCGGCATCCTTTCCGGCACGCCGGCCGACGGCAGCGCCGACGCCAGCCCGTACACGGTGACGGTGAGCGCCAGCGACGGCATCGCCAGCGCGCAGCTCGACTTCGCGCTGACGGTGCGGCCGGCGACGCAGCCGGGTCTTGCCATCTTCGCGGACGGCTTCGAGGACTGAGCGCCGCCGCAGCGATGCATCGACGCCCGGCGCGGATTCGCGCCGGGCGTCGTCGTTTGCGGGTCTGCTAGGCTTCCGGCCCCGCTTTCGACCCGGTGGTCCATGACCGTTCTGTTCGTCCATTGCACCTGCCCCGACGCCGCCGTGGCCGAGCGCATCGCGCGCAGCCTGGTCGAGCAGCGGCTCGCGGCGTGCGTGAGCATCGGCACGCCGGTGCAGTCGATCTACCGCTGGGACGGCGCCATCGAGCAGGCCGACGAGGTGCCGATCGTGATCAAGACCACGGCCTCGCGCCTGGACGAGATCAAGGTGCACATCCTGCTGTCGCATCCGTATGAACTCCCCGAGATCGTGGCGGTCGAAGCGACCGCGGGGCTGGACCGATACCTGGGCTGGATCCGTGCCTCCACCGAGCCCCAGAGCGAGTGATCCCGTGTCCGTGATGTCCTTCCGCGCGCGCCATGCGGGCGCTGCCGTTCGAGCGACTGTCCCCGTGCTCCAGCCTGTCCCCCGGATCGAGTCGATTCGCGGATCCCGGCCCGGCGCTGCTTTTGAGCCCTTCCCCCTCGACGGGGGAAGGGTTGGGATGGGGGTGGCTCCTGCTTGGACGCGTTCCCTCAGGACGCCACATGCCAAGGCAAGATCAACAGCCACCCCCATCCCAACCCTTCCCCCGTCAAGGGGGAAGGGCTTGACGGCGTGGGCGAGGCGCATCGTCCAGTCCCTGCTCCTCGCCGCGCTGACCCTCGGCGTCGCCGCTGCCGCCTCCGCCGCCATCGACGAAGACGATCTGCTGCCGATCGACGAGGCCTACAAACTCTCCGTCACCGCATCGACGCGCGATCGCATCGAGTTCACCTGGACCGTGGCCGAGGGCTACTACCTCTACCGCCACCGCATGGGTGCCGAGGCCGTCGACGCGAGCTTCGAGGCCGGCCCGCTGGACCTGCCGCCGGGAGTGAAAAAAACCGACGAATTCTTCGGCGAGGTCGAAACCTACCGCGGCGCAGTCACCGCCACGCTTGTCGGCGTTGCGCCCGCGACGGCCGCCACCGCCACGTTCAAGGTGAAATATCAGGGTTGCGCCGACATCGGCATCTGCTACCCGCCGCACACCAAAACGCTTACCGTCGAACTGCCGCAGGAGGCGTCGAGTGCGCTCACGCTCGCCGCACGCGCCACGCCGGCCGGATCGCCGCTCGGCCTCGGGCTGCAGGTGGGCGGTGCGCTCGCGTCGGCGACGCCCGGCACGGAGTCGCTGCCGTTGCCGGAGGACGAGGCGTTCCAGTTCGAGGCCATCGCCACCTCGCCGGTCGAGCTGCTGCTGCGCCTGACGCCGGCGCCCGGCTATTACCTGTATCGCGACAAGACCTCGCTGCGGCTGATCGATGCCGACGGTGTCGCGCTCGCGACGCCCGCGTGGCCGGCGGGCGAGGCTCACGCCGACGAGCATTTCGGCGAGGTGCGCGTGTATTTCGACCAGATCGAAGTGCCGCTCGCGCTGCGCCGCTCGCGCGCCGAGGCCGGGCCGCTGACGCTGGAGGCGAACTTCCAGGGCTGCCAGACCGACGGCATCTGCTATCCGCCGATGACGCGCCGCATTGCGCTCGACCTGCCGGCGGCCGGTGCCGACCAACTGGTCTCCACCGCGCAATTGCGCGACACCGAAAACGCGCCGCAAAGCGGCGGTATCGGCACCACCTCGCTGCTGCTGGCGCTCGTGTTTGCGCTTGGCGGGGGACTCATCCTCAACCTGATGCCGTGCGTGCTGCCGGTGCTGTCGCTGAAAGCCTTGTCGCTGGCGGCCAGCGGCGAAAGCCGCGAGAAGGCCCGCGCGCATGCGCTGTGGTACACGTTCGGCGTGCTGGCGAGTTTCGCCGCGCTCGGCGCGCTGGCGCTCGGCTTGCGCCAGGCAGGTCTCGCGCTGGGCTGGGGATTCCAGCTGCAGCAGCCGCTGGTCGTGGGCCTGCTCGCGTATCTGATGGCGGCGATCGGCTTGAGCCTCTCGGGCGTGTTCTCGATCGGCGCGGGCTGGGCCGGCATGGGCCAGTCGCTGACCGAACGCAGCGGGCCGGCCGGCGATTTCTTCACCGGCGTGCTGGCGGTGATCGTTGCAAGTCCGTGCACTGCGCCATTCATGGGCACGGCGCTGGCGTTTGCGTTCGCGTCGGGGCCGGTGGTTGCGATCGCGGTGTTCCTCGCGCTCGGGCTCGGGCTTGCGCTGCCGTTCCTGCTGATCGGTTTCGTGCCGGCGCTGGCCACGCGACTGCCGAAACCCGGCGCCTGGATGGAGACGTTCAAGCAGCTGCTTGCGTTCCCGATGTATCTCACCGCAGCGTGGCTGCTGTGGGTGCTGGGCAAGCAGCGCGGGGTGGACGCCATCGGCTGGGCGCTCGCCGGGCTGGTGCTGCTGGCGCTGGCGCTGTGGTGGCGGGAGCGCGCGCGCTGGTCCGGCCGGCGCGTGCAGCGCGCGCTCGCGCTGCTGCTGGCCGTGGCCGCACTGTGGCCGCTGTGGCAGGCGCACCGCCTCACTCCGCCGTCGTCCGTGCCGGTGGCCGACGGCACCGAACCCTATTCGGCGACGCGTCTTGCCGAACTGCGCGAGGCCGGGCGCACGGTGTTCGTCAACATGACCGCGGACTGGTGCGTCACCTGCAAGGCCAACGAAAAACGCGTGCTCGACACCGATGCCTTCCGCGCCGCGCTCGCGCAGCGCGATGCGGTGTACATGAAAGGCGACTGGACCGACGTCGATCCGGAAATCACCCGGTTCCTCGAAGCGCACGATTCGGTCGGCGTGCCGCTGTACGTGGTGTACACGCCGGCCGACACGCGGGGACCGGGAACCGTGCTGCCGACGGTGCTGACCCAGGGCGCGATCGACGCCGCGCTCGCGGGCACGGCCCCGTGAACCGCGGCGCGCAGGTGGCGCTGATCGTCGGGCTCGGCGTCATGGGCGCGCTCGCCGGTGTGTGCGCGAGCCTGTTCGTGGTCGGCCCGGGTCCGCTGCTGCGCACCGAGCTTGGGCAGCGCATCGTCGAGACGGTGGCCGGTGCGGGTGCGCCGCCGTTGCCGGCGGGCGTGACCGTGACGCCGCGTGGCGAAGTCGCGCCCGATTTCGTCTTCACCGCACGCGATGGCGCGCAACGCCGCCTCAGCGAATTCCGCGGCCGGCCCGTGCTGATCAACTACTGGGCGAGCTGGTGCGGACCGTGCGTGGACGAGATGCCGCTGCTCGACGCGTTTGCCGCATCGCAGCCGCCCGACGGCGTGCAGGTGCTGGGCGTGGCGCTGGACGACCCCGACTCGGTGGCTGCGTTCCTGGCCGAGGCGCCGGTGGCCTTCACGATCCTGCTCGACGAGCCCGGCCCCGGCGACAGCTCGGTGCGCCTCGGCAACCGACGCAGCGTGCTGCCGTTCTCGGTGCTGCTCGACGCGGACGGACGCGTAATGAAGACCAAGCTCGGCGCGTTCGACGCAGAGCGCCTGGAGGCCTGGGCGGCACCGTAATATCGCCGCGCGCGCGCGAATCGGCGCATGGGTACGGATGACCGGGCGAACGGGCGAAAACGAAGCGCCGCAATCTGCTTCCCTTCTCCCTGCGGGAGAAGGTGCCCGACAGGGCGGATGAGCAACTGTCTTGCGCCGACCCGTTGGTGCTATGCCCTTGCAGTGGCCCGCATCTCATCGCGACATCGCGCATTGAGGACGGTGAGCAT
>NZ_JACHHP010000008.1 GCF_014202825.1 Chiayiivirga flava
GAATTCGAAGCCGAAGTGTACGTGCTGTCGAAGGAAGAGGGCGGCCGCCACACCCCGTTCTTCAAGGGTTACCGTCCGCAGTTCTACTTCCGCACGACCGACGTGACGGGCGCCTGCCAGCTGCCGGAAGGCGTGGAGATGGTGATGCCGGGCGACAACGTGAAGATGGTGGTGACGCTGATCGCGCCGATCGCGATGGACGAAGGCCTGCGTTTCGCGATCCGCGAAGGCGGCCGCACCGTCGGCGCCGGCGTGGTGGCGAAGGTTCTGAAGTAAGCATCGCTCGACTGCTGCCGGGGTTCGCGCCCCGGCAGTGTTCCAGACATGTTCGTACGACGCGCCGGAAACGACGCGCCACTTATCCAGCTCTTTGAAGGAATACCGCAATGGCGGACCAGAAGATTCGGATTCGACTCAAGGCGTTCGACCATCGCCTGATCGATCGCTCCGCGAGCGAGATCGTCGAAACGGCCAAGCGGACCGGCGCGCAGGTGCGCGGCCCGATCCCGCTGCCGACCAAGATCGAACGCTACACCATTCTCGTGTCGCCGCACGTCGACAAGGACGCGCGCGACCAGTACGAGACCCGCACGCACAAGCGCGTGCTCGACATCGTCGATCCGAACGACAAGACCGTGGACGCGCTCATGAAGCTCGAACTCGCGGCCGGCGTCGACGTCCAGATCAAGCTGTACTGAGGCACCGACCATGACCATCGGAATTGTAGGCCGCAAGTGCGGCATGAGCCGGATCTTCACCGAAGCCGGCGAATCCATCCCGGTGACGCTGATCGAGGCGTCGCCCAATCGCATCGTGCAGATCAAGTCGGACGACACCGACGGCTACACCGCGGTGCAGGTCACCGCCGGCAACAAGCGCTCCGCGCTGGTGAACAAGCCGCTCGCGGGTCACTACGCCAAGGCCAAGGTCGAAGCCGGCCGCGGTCTGTGGGAGTTCCGCGTCGACGCGGACAAGGTCTCGGGTTACGAGGTCGGCGGCGAGATCCGCGCCGACATCTTCGAGGTCGGCCAGAAGGTCGACGTCCAGGGCGTGACCAAGGGCAAGGGTTTCCAGGGCACGATCAAGCGCTGGAACTTCACCATGGGCGACGCGACGCACGGCAACTCGCTGTCGCACCGCGCGCCGGGTTCGCTCGGTCAGCGCCAGACGCCGGGTCGCGTCTTCCCGGGCAAGAAGATGTCCGGCCACATGGGCGATCGCCAGCAGTCGACGCAGAATCTCACGGTCGTGAAGGTCGACGTCGAGCGCGGTCTCATCGCGATCCGCGGCGCCGTTCCCGGCGCTCCGGGCGGCGACGTGATCGTGCGTCCGGCCTCGAAAGGTTAAGGGAGAACGATGATGGAACTTTCAGTCGTCGGTAGCAACGAAGCGCTGTCGGTGTCCGACGCGGTCTTCGGTCGCGAGTTCCGCGAGGACCTTGTGCACCAGGTCGTCGTTGCCTACCGCAACGCCGGTCGCGCCGGTACCAAGGCGCAGCTCACGCGCTCGGACATGTCCGGCACCACCAAGAAGTTCAAGAAGCAGAAGGGCGGCGGCGCGCGTCACGGCGATTACCGCGCTCCGATCTTCGTCGGCGGTGGCCGCGCGTTTGCCGCCAAGCCGCGCGATTTCTCGCAGAAGGTCAACCGCAAGATGTACCGCGGCGCGATCCAGTCGATCCTGTCCGAGCTCAACCGCCAGGGCCGCATCACCTTCGTCAGCTCGTTCGAATGGACGGACGCGAAGACCAAGTCGCTTGCGGCCAAGTTCAAGGACATGGGCGTCGAGCGTCCGCTGATCGTCACCGAAGACGCGTCCGAAGCGCTGTTCCTCGCCGCCCGCAACCTGCCGTACGTGCAGGTGCGCGACGCGCAGGGCATCGACCCGGTGTCGCTGGTCGGCGCGCGCAGCGTGATCATGACCGTCGACGCGGTGAAGAAGATCGAGGAGTGGTTGGCATGAGCACCGAAAAGATTCTGAGCACCCTGCGTTCGCCGCACGTGTCCGAAAAGACCGCGCGCGCGCAGGAGCTGTCGAACCAGTACGTGTTCGAAGTGGCCCAGGGCGCGACCAAGGCCGACGTGAAGAGCGCGATCGAATCGCTCTTCTCCGTCACGGTCGAGGGCGTGAACCTGGTCAACGTGAAGGGCAAGATGAAGTCCTTCAAAAACCGTGCTGGTCGCCGCGGCGACTGGCGCAAAGCCTACGTTCGCCTGGCCGAAGGCCAGAGCATCGACGTGATGGCTAAGGCCTGAAGGTAAGTAGTACGCCATGGCACTGATCACTCACAAGCCGACTTCGCCGGGCCGCCGCTCCAAGGTGAGCGTCGTGACCCCGAACCTGCACAAGGGCGCGCCACATGCCCCGCTGCTCGAGCCGCAAGGCAAGACCGGTGGCCGCAACAACGCGGGCCGCATCACCACGCGTCACCGCGGCGGTGGCCACAAGCAGCACTACCGCCTGATCGACTTCAAGCGCGACAAGGAAGGCATCGCCGCGCGCATCGAGCGCATCGAATACGATCCGAACCGCACCGCGCACATCGCGCTCGTGCTGTACGCCGACGGCGAGCGCCGCTACATCATCGCGCCCAAGGGCGTGTCGGTGGGCGACCCGCTGATGGCCGGCCGCGACGCGCCGATCAAGACCGGCAACACGCTGCCGCTGCGCAACATCCCGATCGGCTCGACGGTGCACTGCATCGAGATGAAGCCGGGCAAGGGCGCCCAGATCGCGCGTTCGGCCGGCGCCTCGGCGCAGCTGATCGCGCGCGAGCAGGGCTACGCCACGCTGCGCCTTCGCTCCGGCGAAATGCGCAAGGTGCCGGCGGATTGCCGCGCCACCCTGGGCGAAGTCGGCAACAGCGAGCACAGCCTGCGCAAGATCGGCAAGGCCGGCGCCAAGCGCTGGTTGGGCATTCGCCCGACCGTCCGCGGCGTGGTCATGAACCCGGTCGACCATCCGCACGGCGGTGGTGAAGGCCGCACCTCGGGCGGTCGTCACCCGGTCTCCCCGTGGGGCCTGCCGACCAAGGGCTACAAGACCCGCAACAACAAGCGCACCGAACAGTTCATCGTTCGCCGCGGCAAGTAACAGGACAAGGTCATGGCACGTTCACTCAAGAAGGGCCCGTTCGTCGATCTCCACCTGCTCAAGAAGGTGGACGCCGCGAGCGCGAGCAACAGCAAGAAGCCGATCAAGACCTGGTCGCGGCGCTCGATGGTGATCCCCGACATGGTCGGTTTCACCATCGCCATCCACAACGGCAAGCAGCACGTGCCGGTGCTCGTCAACGAGAACATGGTCGGGCACAAGCTCGGCGAGTTCGCCGTGACGCGCACCTTCAAATCGCACGGCGGCGACAAGAAGTCGGGCAAGTAAGGAACATGACGATGGAAACCAGAGCCATCCTGCGCGGCGCGCGCATCTCGGCCCAGAAGGTCCGCCTGGTCGCGGATCAGGTCCGCGGACTCCCGGTCGGCCGCGCCAGCGACCTGCTGCAGTTCAGCCCGAAGAAGGCCGCCCACGTCGTGCGCAAGCTGCTGTTGTCCGCGGTCTCCAACGCGGAGAACAACGACGGCGCCGACGTCGACGATCTGAAGATCACGCGCATCTTCGTCGACGAAGGCTCGACGATGAAGCGCTTCCACGCCCGGGCCAAGGGCCGCGGCGCCCGCATCCTCAAGCGCACCAGCCACATCACCGTGGTTGTGGGCGACGCCAAATAACGGACGGAAGGAACACCCATGGGTCACAAAGTACATCCGACCGGAATCCGTCTTGGCATCGCCAAGGACTGGAATTCGAAGTGGTACGCCAACAAGCGTGAGTTCGCGGGCTACCTCGCGGCCGACCTCAAGGTGCGCGAGATGCTGCGCAAGAAGCTGGCGCAGGCCGGCATCAGCCGCATCCAGATCGAGCGTCCGGCCAAGACCGCCCGTGTGACGATCCACACCGCCCGTCCGGGCGTGGTGATCGGCAAGAAGGGCGAGGACATCGAGAAGCTGCGCAAGGAAGTCTCGACCATGATGGGCGTTCCGGCGCACATCAACGTGACCGAGGTGCGCAAGCCCGAGCTCGACGCCCAACTCGTCGCCGAATCGATCGCGCAGCAGCTCGAGCGCCGCATCATGTTCCGCCGCGCGATGAAGCGCGCCGTCGGCAACGCGATGCGCCTCGGCGGCCTCGGCATCAAGGTCAACGTCTCGGGCCGTCTCAACGGTGCGGAAATCGCCCGTTCGGAGTGGTACCGCGAAGGTCGCGTCCCGCTGCACACGCTGCGCGCGGACATCGACTACGGCTTTGCCGAAGCGAGCACCACGTACGGGATCATCGGCGTGAAGGTCTGGATCTACAAGGGCGAAGTCTTCGACTACACCCAGCAGGCCCAGGAGAAGGCGGACGATTCGCAGCCCTCGCGCGGCGATCGTGGCGACCGTGGTGACCGTGGCGATCGCGACCGTCCGTCGCGCCCGGCCCGCGAACAGAGGTAATCAGTCATGCTGCAACCGAAACGAACCAAGTACCGCAAGGTGCACAAGGGCCGCAACGAAGGCTACAGCTGGAACGGCGCTGCGGTGTCCTTCGGCGAGTACGGCCTGAAGGCGACCACGCGCGGCCAGCTGACCTCGCGCCAGATCGAGGCCGCGCGCCGCACGATCAGCCGCTACGTCAAGCGCGGCGGCAAGCTCTGGATCCGCGTGTTCCCGGACAAGCCGATCACCAAGAAGCCGATCGAAGTGCGTATGGGTAACGGCAAGGGCAACGTCGAGTTCTGGGTCGCTCCGATCCAGCCCGGCCGCATGCTCTACGAGATCGAAGGCATTCCGGAAGACTCCGCGCGCGAAGCGTTCCGCCTCGCCGCCGCGAAGCTCTCGGTCCAGACCACCTTTGTCACCCGGACGGTGCGCTGATGGACATCAAACAGTTGCGTAGCAAGTCGCCCGAGGAACTGGCAGCACACCTGCTGGACCTGCGTCGCGAACAGTTCAATCTGCGCATGCAGAAAGGCACGGGTCAGTTGAACCAGACCCACCAGGTTCGGAATGTCCGTCGCGAAATCGCGCGGCTCAAGTCCGTCCTCGGCACGAAGAAGTAAGGGTGCGGACATGAGCGACAACGAAACCAAGGCAAAGCACACGGTCGAAGGCCGCGTGGTCAGCAACAAGATGGAAAAGACCGTGACGGTCCTGGTGGAACGCCAGGTCAAGCACGGCCTCTACGGCAAGTACATCAAGCGCTCGACGAAGCTGCACGCGCACGATGAATCCAATGCCTGCAAGGAAGGCGACGTCGTGCGCGTGACCGAGATCGCGCCGATGTCCAAGACCAAGAACTGGCGCGTGGTGGAAATTCTCACCCGCTCGGCCGAATAAGGAGGACGAGCCATGATCCAGACTCAATCCTACCTCGACGCCGCCGACAACTCGGGCGCCAAGGAACTGATGTGCATCAAGGTGCTCGGCGGCTCCAAGCGCCGGTACGCCCACATCGGCGACATCATCAAGGTCAGCGTCAAGGACGCGATCCCGCGCGGCAAGGTCAAGAAGGGCGAAGTCTACGACGCCGTCGTGGTGCGCACCCGCAAGGGCGTGCGTCGCGCGGACGGTTCGCTGATCCGCTTCGACGGCAACGCCGCCGTGCTTCTGAACAACAAGCTCGAGCCGATCGGCACGCGCATCTTCGGACCGGTCACGCGCGAACTGCGCGGCGAGAAGTTCATGAAGATCGTCTCGCTCGCCCCGGAAGTGCTGTAAGGCGAAAGGACAGAACCATGAACCGCATTCGCAAGGGCGACCAGGTGGTCGTCATCACGGGCAAGAACAAGGGTCAGCGCGGCGAAGTCGTGCGTATCAGCGGCGACAAGGTCGTCGTCTCGAACGTCAACCTCGTCAAGCGCCACACCAAGCCCAACCCGCAAGCCAACCAGCCCGGCGGCATCGTCGAGCGCGAGGCTGCGATCCACATCTCCAACGTCATGCTCTTCAATTCGGCGACGAAGAAGGGTGACCGCGTTGGCATCAAGGTGCTCGAGGATGGACGCAAACAGCGTGTGTTCCGCTCGAGCAATGAGGCGGTCGACGCCTGAGGAATGCTGAAATGAGCCGGCTTGAGACTATCTACAAAGAAACCGTCGTTCCGAAACTGATGGAACGCTTCGGCTACAAGAACGTGATGCAGGTGCCGCGCCTGTCCAAGATCACCCTGAACATGGGTGTGGGCGAAGCCGTGGGCAACAAGAAGGTGCTGGAAAACGCGGTGGCCGACATGGCCAAGATTTCGGGCCAGAAGCCCATCGTGACCCACGCCCGCGTCTCGGTCGCCTCGTTCAAGATCCGCGACGGCTGGCCGATCGGCTGCAAGGTCACCCTGCGCCGCCACCAGATGTACGAGTTCTTCGACCGCCTGATCAACATCTCGCTGCCGCGCGTGCGCGATTTCCGCGGCCAGTCGGGACGTGCATTCGACGGCCGGGGCAACTACAATATGGGGCTCAAGGAGCAGATCATCTTCCCGGAAATCGACTTCGACCAGATCGATGCCGTCCGCGGAATGGATATCGCCGTGACCACGACCGCCCGCACCGACGAAGAAGCCAAGGCGCTGCTCGAAGCGTTCGGCTTCCCGTTCCGCAACTGACTTCGCGAGATTTAGACCATGGCAAAGACCTCGATGATCAACCGCGATATCAAGCGGAAGAAGATCGCGAAGAAGTTCGAAAGCAAGCGCGCGGAGCTCAAGAAGATCATCGCGAATCCGAAGGCCTCGTACGAGGAAAAGTCGGACGCGCAGATGAAGCTGCAGAAGCAGCCGCGCGATGCGTCGCCGTCGCGCCAGCGCAACCGCTGCGAGATGACCGGCCGTCCGCGCGGTGTCTATCGCAAGTTCGGCCTGGGCCGCAACAAGCTGCGCGAAGCCACCATGCGCGGCGACGTGCCGGGCCTGCGCAAGGCCAGCTGGTAACACACTCCGCCGGCGGCGACGCCGTCGGTCCTTCCGCCGGCCCCGGCCGGCGGACGCACACGCTCCACCCACAATCTGGTTTCGCGATTCTTTCGCGGATATCGGTGCTTCGATCCAAGGAAACATCATGAGCATGACTGATCCCATCGCCGACATGCTGGTGCGCATCAAAAATGCGGCCGCGGTTGGCAAACAGACGGTGAAGATGCCGTCGTCCAAGAACAAGGTCGCGATCGCGGAAGTGCTGAAGGCCGAGGGTTACCTCGCCGACGTGCGCGTGACCGGCGACGGCCCCAAGCCGATCCTCGAAATCGCGCTGAAGTATTACCAGGGCAAGCCGGTGATCGAGCGCCTGGAGCGCGTCTCGAAGTCGAGCCTGCGCGCCTACCGCGGCAAGGACGCGCTGCCGAAGATCCTCGGCGGTCTGGGCGTCGCGATCATCTCGACCTCCAAGGGCATCATGACCGACAGCCAGGCCCGCACCGCGGGCGTGGGTGGCGAAGTCATCTGCCTCGTCGCCTAAGGAGACTTCACGATGTCCCGTGTAGCCAAGAAAGTCATCAACCTCCCGAAGGGCGTTGAAGTCAACGTGTCGGCCGAGCAGTTGTCGGTCAAGGGTCCGAAGGGCACCCTCAACCTCGTCAAGCCGCAGGGCGTGGACGTGAAGATCGAGAACGGCCAGGCGACGATGGTCGCCGCCAACGCCGACGACATCGCGCTGGCCGGCACCATCCGCGCCATCCTCGCGAACATGGTCGCCGGCGTCACCGACGGCTTCACCCGCAAGCTCGAACTCGTCGGCGTCGGTTACCGCGCCGCGATGCAGGGCAAGGACCTGAACCTCTCGCTCGGCTTTTCGCACCCGGTGCTGTTCCCGGCGCCGGAGGGCATCACGATCGAGACGCCGACGCAGACCGAAATCCTGATCAAGGGCAGCGACAAGCAGCGCGTCGGCGAAGTGGCCGCGAAGATCCGTTCGTTCCGCCCGCCGGAGCCCTACAAGGGCAAGGGCGTGCGTTACGCCGGCGAGAAAATCATCATGAAGGAAGCCAAGAAGGCTTAATGCGGTTCCCTCCGCAAGAGCCCGGCCATCCTTGGCTGGACTTTCCAAAGCCAACTTGTCGTCTCTGAGGTTACGAATATGTCCGTTGAAAAGAACATCGCCCGCCTGCGCCGCGCCAAGTCCACGCGCGCGCACATCCGCAACCTCGGCGTCGCGCGCCTGTCGGTGCTGCGCACCGGCCAGCACCTGTACGCGCAGGTCTTCTCGTCCGACGGTTCGACCGTCATCGCGTCGGCCTCGACGCTGCAGGCGGACGTCAAGGACGGCCTGAAGAGCAACAAGAACAAGGACGCCGCGGCCAAGGTCGGTCGCGTCATCGCCGAGAAGGCCCGTGCGGCCGGCATCGAGGCGGTGGCGTTCGACCGTTCGGGCTACCGCTACCACGGCCGCATCAAGGCCCTGGCCGATGCGGCGCGCGAAGGCGGCCTCAAGTTCTGATCGGTTTTGCGACACCGGACGCGGTCATTTGCCCGCGTTCGTCTCCCTGGCCTTGTCGGCCGCGATACATCCAACAACTCCAAGCGGCCAACGTGCCGTAATCACTGATCCGGAAATTATCGAACCATGAGCAGCAACGATCGTAACGATCGCGACAACGGCGACGGCATGCTGGAAAAGCTTGTCGCGGTCAATCGCGTCAGCAAGACCGTCAAGGGCGGTCGCCAGTTCACCTTCACCGCGCTGACGGTCGTCGGCGACGGCGCCGGCAAGGTCGGCTTCGGGTATGGCAAGGCGCGCGAAGTGCCGGTGGCCATTTCCAAGTCGATGGAGCATGCGCGCCGCGCGATGATCAACGTCGAACTGAACAACGGCACGGTGTGGTACGCCATCAAGGCCAACCACGGCGCGGCCAAGGTGTTCATGCAGCCGGCGTCGGAAGGTACCGGCGTGATCGCCGGCGGTGCGATGCGCGCCGTGCTCGAAGCGGTGGGCGTGAAGAACATCCTCGCCAAGGCCGTCGGTTCGCGCAATCCGATCAACCTCGTGCGCGCCACGATCAAGGGCCTGCAGGCGATGTCGTCGCCCGGCCAGATCGCGGCGAAGCGCGGCAAGTCCGTGGAGGAACTGCGCAATGGCTAAGACCGCGAAGAAGGCCGACGCGGCCGCGACCGGCACCGTGAAGGTGCGCCTGGTCAAGGGCCTGCGCGGAACCCAGGCACGCCACCGCCTGTCGGTGAAGGCGCTGGGCCTGAACAAGATCAACGACGTGCGCGAACTGCCGGACAACCCGTCGGTCCGCGGCCTGATCGCCACCGTGTATTACCTGGTGCAGGTCGAGCAGTAAGCCTGCCGATCGCCTGAAGGAAACAGTCATGCAGCTCAACACACTCACCCACGCCCCCGGCGCCCGCAAGGAACGTGTCCGCGTCGGTCGCGGCATCGGTTCGGGCCTGGGCAAGACCTGCGGCCGCGGCCACAAGGGCTCCTACGCGCGCACCGGCAAGGGCAAGATCAAGCCGGGTTTCGAAGGCGGCCAGATGCCGCTGCAGCGCCGCCTGCCGAAGGTCGGCTTCCGCTCCAAGCTGAAGATCGACACGGCCGAAGTGCTGCTCTACAAGCTCGCGCTGGTCGAGGGCGACACGATCGATTTCGCCGCGCTGCGCGCCGCGAAGCTGGTCCCGTCGACGGCGAAGTACGCCAAGATCGTGCTCAAGGGCGGGATCGACAAGAAGATCGTGCTCAAGGGCATCGCGACGACCGCCGGCGCCCGCGCCGCGATCGAAGCCGCCGGCGGCAAGATCGAGGAGTAAGGCTTTGTCGCAGGCATCCAAAGCCGCGTCCGCCCTCGCCGGCGCGGGCAAGTTCACCGAGCTGCGGCAGCGCCTGCTGTTCGTGCTCGGCGCGATGATCGTGTTCCGTCTGGGCACCTTCATCCCCGTGCCCGGCGTGGATTCCGAAGCGATGCTCGCGTTCATGGACGCGCAGGCCGGCACCATCGTGGACATGTTCAACATGTTCTCCGGTGGTGCGCTGGAGCGCTTCAGCATCTTCGCGCTCAACGTGATGCCCTACATCTCGGCCTCGATCATCGTGCAGCTGTGCGCGCAGATCTTCCCGAGCCTGCAGTCGCTGCGCAAGGAAGGCGAATCCGGCCGGCGCAAGCTCACGCAGTACACGCGTTACGGCACGATCCTGCTCGCCGTTTTCCAGTCCTACGGCGTGGCCTTCGCGCTGCAGTCCCAGGGCGCCGCGGCCGGGCAGGCGATCGTGTTCAATCCGGGGCCGGGCTTCCTGTTCACGGCCGTGGTGTCGCTGACGGCCGGCACGATGTTCCTGATGTGGCTCGGCGAGCAGATCACCGAACGCGGCGTCGGCAACGGCATTTCGCTGATCATCTTCGCCGGCATCGTCGCGGGGCTGCCGAGCGCGGTCATCAGCACGCTGGGACTTGCGCAGAGCGGCGAGCTGAGCTGGTTTTCGGTGATTGCGGTGTTCGTGCTGGTGCTGCTGGTGACGGCGTTCGTGGTGTTCGTGGAGCGCGGTCAGCGCCGCATCACGGTCAACTACGCGCGTCGCCAGGGCGGGCGCCAGGCGTACATGAACCAGAGTTCGCACCTGCCGCTCAAGCTCAACATGGCGGGCGTGATCCCGGCGATCTTTGCGTCGTCGATCATCATGTTCCCGGCCACGGCGTCGAGCTGGTTCGCGGCCGGCTCCGAATCGCGCTGGTTGCAGGGCGTGGCATCGGCGCTGGCGCCGGGCGAGCCGCTGCACATGGTGCTGTTCGCGGTGCTGATCGCGGGTTTTGCGTTCTTCTACACCGCGCTCGTGTTCAATTCGCAGGAAACCGCGGAGAACCTGAAGAAGTCGGGTGCATTGATCCCGGGCATCCGTCCGGGCAAGGCGACCGCGGACTACATCGACGGCGTGCTGACCCGGCTCACGGCCTGGGGCGCGCTGTACCTGGTGCTGGTCTGCCTGCTGCCGGAAATCATGCGCACGATGTGGGCGGTTCCGTTCTATTTCGGTGGCACCTCGCTGCTGATCGTGGTCGTGGTGGTGATGGACTTCACCGCCCAGATCCAGGCGCATCTGATGTCGCATCAGTATGAAAGCCTGATGAAGAAGTCCAACTTGAAGGGCGGTTCCCGCGGCGGCTTCGCGCGGGGATAAATCGATTCTGTCCCGCGCAAGAGTCGCGCGGGCGCCCGGTACAACGGGCAGGATCGGCTTGACGCCGGAGCGTGGGCACACTCCCCACGCCGGGTCTCCTGCTGCCTCCGGGCAGCGGGGGGCTTCTAACTAACCCGAAGCCTTGTTATCATTTCTGATTCACTGCGCCCGAAAGGCGCAAAATCACTGTCGGAGAACGCGTAATGGCGCGCATTGCGGGTGTCAACCTTCCCGTCCAGAAACATGTCTGGATCGGGCTGCAGAGCATTTTCGGGATCGGTCGCACCCGGTCGAAGAAGGTCTGCGATTCCGCTGGGGTCGAATCCAGCACCAAGATCCGTGACCTCACCGAAGCCCAGGTCGAGCGCCTGCGTGCCGAGGTGGGCAAGTACATCGTGGAAGGCGACCTGCGCCGCGAAGTCGGCATCAGCATCAAGCGCCTGATGGACTTGGGCTGCTACCGCGGCCTGCGCCACCGCCGCGGCCTGCCGATGCGCGGCCAGCGTACCCGCACCAATGCCCGCACCCGCAAGGGCCCGCGCAAGGCGATCAAGAAGTAAATCATGAACAAGCCAGCTGCCAAGACCAAGAAGAAGATCCGTCGCGTCGTCACCGACGGCATCGCGCACGTGCATGCATCGTTCAACAACACGATCATCACGATCACCGATCGCCAGGGCAATGCGCTGTCGTGGGCCACGTCCGGAGGTGCCGGCTTCCGCGGTTCGCGCAAGTCGACCCCGTTCGCCGCGCAGGTCGCCGCCGAGAAGGCCGGCAAGGCCGCGCTCGACTACGGCCTGAAGACGCTCGAAGTGCGCATCAAGGGCCCGGGCCCGGGGCGCGAATCGGCCGTGCGTTCGCTCAACAACGTCGGCTACAAGATCATCAACATCGTCGACGTCACGCCGATTCCGCACAACGGCTGCCGTCCGCCGAAGAAGCGCCGCGTCTAAGGAACCCACGACCATGGCACGTTATATCGGTCCCACCTGCAAACTCGCCCGTCGCGAAGGCGCAGACCTCAGCCTCAAGAGCCCGGCGCGCGCGCTCGACTCCAAGTGCAAGCTCGAACAGAAGCCCGGCCAGCATGGCCCGGTGGCCAAGAAGGGCCGCCTGTCGGACTACGCCGTGCAGCTGCGCGAGAAGCAGAAGGTCAAGCGCATCTACGGCCTGCTGGAGCGCCAGTTCCGCAACTACTACAAGAAGGCGTCGTCGAAGAAGGGCAACACCGGCGAGTCCTTGCTGCAGCTGCTCGAAACGCGTCTTGACAACGTCATCTACCGGATGGGCTTTGCCGTCACGCGCGCGTCGGCCCGCCAGCTCGTGTCGCACCGCGGCATCACGGTCAACGGCAAGGTCGTCAATCTGCCGTCGTACCAGGTGCGCCCGGGCGACGCGATCACGCTGACCGAAAAAGCCCAGCGCCAGCTGCGCGTGCAGGAGTCGCTGACCCTGTCGCAGGAAATGGATCTGTTCCCGAGCTGGGTCGAAGTCGACGCGAAGAAGTTCGCAGGCGTGTTCAAGGCCGTTCCGGAACGCAGCGACCTGCCGTCGGATATCAACGAAGCGCTGATCGTCGAGCTGTACTCGAAGTAAGCCTCGTCTCCGGTGGGCGCCTCCGCGGCGCCCCCTGCGGTATCCGCGCATCGCCGCTGCGCTGTTTGCAAGTCTCCCTGGAGAACGCTGAATGTCCGTTTCCCCGAATCAGGTACTGCGTCCGCGCGGTCCCAACATCGAACGCATCGGAACGCACCGTGCCAAGGTCGTGATCGAGCCGCTGGAGCGCGGTTACGGCCACACCCTCGGCAACGCGCTGCGTCGCGTGCTGCTCTCCTCGATTCCCGGCTTCGCCGTGACCGAGGTCGAGATCGATGGCGTGCTGCACGAGTACACCACCGTCGAAGGTCTGCAGGAAGACGTCATCGACCTGCTGCTGAATCTGAAAGACGTCGCCATCCGCATGCACAACGTCGAGCAGGCCACGCTCACGCTGGTCAAGCAGGGCCCGGGCGTCGTCACCGCCGGCGACATCAAGACCGACCACAACGTCGAGATCCTCAATCCCGAGCACGTGATCTGCCACCTCACCAAGGACACGGCGCTGAACATGCGCCTGAAGGTCGAGCGCGGTTACGGCTACCAGCCGGTGTCGGCGCGCCGCCGTCCGGACGAGGAAACCCGTGCGATCGGCAAGCTGATGCTCGATGCGTCGTTCTGCCCGGTGCGCCGCGTGGCGTACGAAGTCGAGAGCGCCCGCGTCGAACAGCGCACCGACCTCGACAAGCTCGTGCTGCACATCGAAACCAACGGCACGATCGACGCCGAGGAAGCCGTCCGCACCGCGGCCGACATCCTCACCGACCAGCTGTCGGTGTTCGGCGACTTCACCCAGCGCGACCGCGGCGCGGCCAAGCAGGTCGGCGGCAGCGGCGTGGATCCGGTGCTGCTGCGCCCGATCGACGATCTGGAACTGACGGTGCGTTCGGCCAACTGCCTCAAGGCCGAGAACATCTACTACATCGGCGACCTGATCCAGCGCACCGAAGTCGAGCTGCTGAAGACCCCGAACCTCGGCAAGAAGTCGCTGACCGAGATCAAGGAAGTCCTGGCGCAGCGTGGCCTGTCGCTCGGCATGAAGCTCGAGAACTGGCCGCCGGCGGGTCTGCAGGCCGGCATGCTGGGCTGATGCATCGGGCGCGCCGGTCCCGGCGCGCCGTTTCACGCGATGTGTTCCAGGCGGGCCGCGTCATCGCCCGCGACGGTCACGGACAGGAGGTCCGGGCCGACCACAAGACCAACAATGTTGGCCACGGACGGCATCAGCAAAGCCACAGAACAACTTTCAGAGGATTCACTCCATGCGTCACATGAAGTCCGGCCGCAAGTTCAACCGCACCAGCGCCCACCGCGAAGCGATGTTCCGCAACATGGCGGCGTCGCTGATCAAGCACGGCCTGATCCGCACGACCCTGCCGAAGGCCAAGGAACTGCGCCGCGTCGCCGAGCCGCTGATCACGCTGGCCAAGGTCGATGGCGTCGCCAACCGCCGCCTCGCGTTCGCGCGCCTGCGCGACAAGGAAGCCGTCGGCACGCTGTTTGTCGAACTTGGACCCCGTTACCAGTCGCGTCCGGGCGGTTACCTGCGCATTCTCAAGTGCGGTTTCCGCGACGGCGACAATGCGCCGATGGCGTATGTCGAACTCGTCGATCGTCCGCGCGCGCAGGCCGACGCCGCCGCCGAGTGATCGCGGCCGTCAGGTGAGTTTCCCGAGCCCCGGACGGCAACGCCCGGGGCTCGGCGTTTCAGCGGTCCGGAACCGGTCACGGCGCGCGACGGCGCAGACGTCCGGCGTCGCCGAGGCCACGAGGTAGTCGACCCAGCGCATGCCCGCCCCCTTCTCAACGTCCCGCAGCCGCATCGAACTGGGCTGGCTCGGCCTCGCGCTGGCGTGGGCCGTGATGGTGCTGTGCACCTGGACCGGCGCGGTGCTCGGCGACGAGTGGGTGCATTGGCACCAGATCGCGCGGTTCGTGCATCACGACTATCGCGTCTTCGACGAATATCTCACCAACATTCCCGGCTACCACTGGCTGATGACCGCGCTGCTCTGGCTGTTTGGCGGCGAGTGGGTGGGCCAGGCGCGCGCGATCAATTCCGCCTTCGGGCTTGCCGCGCTGCTGGCGTTCCACGTCGCGCGGCGCGATCTGCACCCGTCCGACGCGCAGCGAGAAACCGCGCTGATGCTGTTCCTGCCGGTGCTGTTCCCGTACTGGTTCCTGGTCTACACCGACACGCTCGCGCTGGCGTTCCTGCTCGCCGCGGCGCTGGCGCAGGTGCGCGGCCGGCACGGCTGGGCCGCGCTGGCGCTGGTCGGCTCGATGGCGGTGCGGCAGAACAACGTGTTCTGGGTCGGCTTCCTCGCGTTGCTGACGCTGTGGCCGCTATGGCGCGACGCGCGTTTCCGGGTCTGGACGGTGTGGCGCGACAGTATCGCGCTGGCCTGGCCGTACGGGCTGGCCGTGCTCGCGTTCCTCGCCTACTGGGCGTGGAACGGGTCGATTTCCTACTCCAATGCGCAAGGCGTGAATGCGCACCCGGACGTGAAGTTCGACGTCGGCAATCCGTATTTCCTGCTGTTCATCGCAGGCTGCCTGCTGCCGTTGCAGGCCGTCGCCGGCGTGCGGCGGTTTGTCGCGGCCGCGCGGCGCCGGCCGTGGCTGTGGCTGGCGCCGGTGCTCGTGTTCGGGCTGTACGCGTGGCTGTTCAAGGTGCATCACCCGTACAACACCTTCGAGGGCGACTACTTCCTGCGCAACACCTTGCTGCAGACCGTGGCGAAGCAGTACACGCGGCCGTGGTTCGTCTTCGGCGCCATCGCCACGCTGGCGGCGTGCGGTCTGGCATGCACGCGCTTCGTGCGCTCCGAATACCGCTGGCTGCTGCCGCTGTCGCTGGTGTTCGTCGGCGCGTCGTGGCTCATCGAGACGCGTTACGCGATCGTGCCGATGGCGCTGCTGCTGCTGCTGCGCGTGCCCGAACGCGACTGGATGGAGCGTGTCACCCTGGTCTGGTGGATCGGCATCGCGACGTGGTTCGCGGTCGGCATCTTCGATTTTCATTTCATGATCTGATCCGGCGATGGCGTCCGCACCGTTCGCATCGCGGCGCAGCCGCGTCCAGCTCGGCGTGCTGTGCATGGCGCTGGTGTGGATCGCGATGTGGTTCGTCGGCTGGACCACCATCCCGCACTCGGACGAGTGGCTGCACTACTACCAGAGCCTGTATTTCAGCCGCGGCAACTTCGAGGTGTACGTCGGCACGCTGACGAACATCCCCACGTACCACGTGTGGCTCGCCTTGCTGATGAAGGTGTTCGGGTTCGAGGCGCTCGGCGCGGCGCGGGTCGTCAACAGCCTGTACGGGCTTGGCGCGCTCGGCGCGTTGTATGCCATCCGCCGCACGCTGCACCAGGCCGATGCGCTGCGTTCGACCGCGCAGCTGATGTTCCTGCCGCCGCTGTTCGTGTTTTTCTTCATCGCCTACACCGACGTGCTGGCGCTGGCGCTGATCCTCGCCGCGCTGCTCGCCTGCCTGCGCGGTCGGCACGGGTGGGCCGCGCTGGCGCTGCTGCTGGCCACGGCGGTGCGACAACCGAGCGTGTTGTGGGCGGTGTGTTTTGCGCTGGTCGCCGCGTGGCCGGTGCTGCAGCGGGCGTACGCGGCGGCGCCGTGGCGCGTTGCGACGCTTGCGCCGCACGCGAAGGACACGCTGCGGATCGTCTGGCCGTACATCGGCACGGTGGTCGCGTTTTTCGTTTACTGGGCGTGGAACGGATCGATTTCGTTCTCCAACGCGCAGGCCGAAGAGGCGCACCCGGACCTGAAGTTCGACGTCGGCAATCCGTACTTCCTGCTGTTCCTCGCCGGCTGCCTGCTGCCGCTGCAGACCTGGGCCGGGCTGCGGCGGTTCGCGGTTGCGGCGCGCCGGCGGCCCTGGTTGTGGCTGGTGCCGGTGGCGGTGTTTGCGCTGTATGCGACGGCATTCGAGGTGGCGCATCCGTACAACACGTTTGCCGGCGACTATTTCCTGCACAACATGTTTTTGCAGCGGCTGGCGGTGGACCGGGTGCTGTGGGGCGTGGTCGGCCTGGGCGCCACGCTCGCCGCGTGCGGCCTCGGCTGCACCCGCTTCGCGCTGCCGCAGGGCTGGCTGGTGTTGCCGTTCGGCGTGCTTTTCGTCGCCGCATCGTGGCTGATCGAACCGCGCTATGCCATCGTGCCGCTGGCGCTGCTGCTTGCGCTGCGGGGGTCGGAGAGCGATCGCGGCGAAGCCATCACGCTGGCACTTTGGGCCGTTGCCGCGGTCTACGTGGCCTGGGGCGTGTTCGAGTTCCGCTTTTTTCCCTGAGCCGCCGTCGCCCGACGCCATTCCACCTGCGAGGATGCATCGATGAATCCGTTCACCTGGTCCTACCGCTGGCAGGCCGCGCTCGGCGCCGGCATCTGCGCCGCGATGCTCGGCTATGCGCTGTACGTGCAGCACGGCATGTTCATGCAGCCGTGCCCGCTGTGCATCCTGCAGCGCGTCGCCTTCGTGGCAATGGGCGTGTTCTTCCTGCTTGGTGCGGTCACGGGGGAGCGTCCGGCGTGGCTGCGCAAGCTGTCGGCGGCGCTGGTGTTCCTGTCGGCCGCCGCCGGCGCCGGCATCGCGGGCTGGCATGTGTATCTGCAGAGCCTGCCGCCGGGCGACGTGCCGTCCTGCAGCGGGATGGACATCGGCTACATGCTCGATGCGTTCCCGCTGCAGAAGGTGGTCGAGAAGATTTTCACCGGCTCGGGCGAATGCGCGGTCGTGGACTGGACCTTCCTCGGACTCTCGATGCCCGCCTGGACCCTGATCTGGTACGTCATCCTTGGCGCGGGCGCGCTCTGGGCGGGCTTCCGCCGTCGATAGCCGGCCGCGGGCCGAGGACTGTGGCATCATGTCGCAATGCAACGAAACACTCTCCGGCACACCGCCATGAACGCCAGCGAAACCCGCCCGCAACCCGTCAATCTGCCGCAGGACTGGACGCCTGCGTCGTGGCAGCGTCGTACCGCGCTGCAACAACCGGTGTACCGCGATCCGATCGCGCTCGGCGCAGCGCTGGAGCAGCTGGGGCGCTTGCCGCCGCTGGTCACCTCGTGGGAAATCCTCGCGCTCAAGCGGCAGATCGCGGATGCGCAGGAGGGCCGCCGTTTCGTGCTGCAGGGCGGCGACTGCGCCGAAAGCTTCAGCGACTGCGAATCGGGCCTGATCTCCAATCGCCTGAAGGTGCTGCTGCAGATGAGCGTGGTGTTGGTCTACGGCCTGCGCCTGCCGGTGGTGCGCGTGGGCCGGTTCGCCGGGCAGTACGCCAAGCCGCGTTCGGCCGACACCGAGACCCGCGACGGCGTTACGCTGCCGTGCTACCGCGGCGACCTCGTCAACGCCCCGGCGTTCACGCCCGCGGCGCGCGAGCCCGATCCGCAGCGCCTGATCGAAGGCCACGCGCGCTCGGCGATGACGATGAATTTCGTCCGCTCGCTGATCGACGGCGGCTTCGCCGACCTGCACCACCCCGAATACTGGAACCTCGACTGGATGGGGCATTCGCCGCTGGCGGCCGAGTACCAGAAGACGGTCGCGGCGATCGGCGACGGCGTGCGTTTCATGGAAACGCTGTCCGGCACGCCGATCCACAACCTCAACCGCATCGACTTCTACACCTCGCACGAAGCGCTGCTGCTGCACTACGAGGAGGCGCTGACGCGCCAGGTGCCGCGCCAGTGGGGCCACTTCAACCTGTCCACGCATTTCCCGTGGATCGGCATGCGCACCGCCGCCGACGGCGGCGCGCATCTGGAATACATGCGCGGCATCCGCAACCCGGTGGCGGTGAAGGTGGGCCCGACGGTCAAGCCGGACGAGCTGCTGCGCCTGATCGACGTGCTCAACCCGGACGACGAGCCCGGACGCCTGACCCTGATCCACCGCATGGGCAACGCGAAGATCGCCGACGGCCTGCCGCCGCTGCTCGATGCGGTGAAGCGCGACGGGCGCCGGGTGTTGTGGGTGGCCGATCCGATGCACGGCAACACCGAAAGCCTGGCCAACGGCGTGAAGACGCGCAGGTTCGCCAACGTCTGCGGTGAGGTGGACCAGGCGTTCGATATCCACGCCGCGGCAGGCACGCGCCTGGGCGGCGTGCATCTGGAGCTCACCGGCGAAGACGTGACCGAGTGCATGGGCGGCGCGCGCGATCTCACCGAAACCGATCTGGCGCGTGCGTACCGCTCGCAGGTCGATCCGCGCTTGAACTACGAACAGTCGCTGGAGTTGGCGATGCTGATCGTGCGCAAGCGCGGCGGCTGACGGGCGACGAATCGCCGAGCCGACGCACCCATGACTTCTGGGGGATAGGGCCCCGGTCTGCCGCCGCTATCGTGGCTCGACGTTCCACGGGGAAAACCGATGCATTTCCATTCGACGCCGCCGTGCCGCGGCATGTTGCTGCGCGCCGCAATGCTGGCCGCGCTTGCCGGCACTGCCCATGCGCAGCAGGGCACCGTGCCCAGCGAAGGTATCGCCGATCGCCCCTCGCGCCTTGTCGCGCTGGTGGACGCGCGCGCCGTCACCGAACCGGGCACGGTCACGGACAACGCCACGATCGTGCTGCGCGACGGCCGCATCGAATCGGTGGCCCGCGGCGGCAAGCCACCTGCGGGCGCCGAGGTGCGCGATCTTGCCGGCAAGACCGTCTTCGCCGGTTTTGTCGACCCGGTGTCCACGCTCGGCCTGCCCGACGACATGCGCGCCGGCGGCATCAAGCCGCTCGCGTCTCCCGGCCAGCCGCCGCACGAACAGACCACCGACCAGGCCGGCGCCCGCCACTGGAACCGCCGCGTGCGGCCCGAGTGGTCGGTGGCCGACCGCCTCGACATCAAGCCCGACGAATCGAAAAACCTGCGCGCGCTCGGCTACACCGCCGTCCTGTCCGCGCCGCAGGCCGGCATCGTGAAAGGCCAGGGCGCCGTGCTCAGCCTGCGCGATGGCAGTGCGGAACGGGATCTGCTGCTCGCGCGCGACCGTAGCCAGCATCTGGGCTTCGACTTCGCCTACGGCAGCGAGTACCCCGGCTCGCTGATGGGCGCCATCGCGCTGATCCGCCAGACGCTGCTCGACGCGCGCTGGCAGCACTCGGTCCAGACCTACACCGGCCGGGCGCCGATCGATCGTGCCGCGGCCAATGCCGCGCTCGACGCGCTGTACCCGGCCGCCACCGGCACACAGCGCGTGTTCTTCCAGCTCGACGACGAGCTCGACGTGGGTCGCGTCGCGAAGATCGACACCGAATTTGGCCTCGACACCGTGCTGATCGGCACCGGCTTCGAATACCGCGTGCTGCCGCAGGTGCGTGCCGCAGCATCGCCGTTCGTGTTGCCGCTGAATTTTCCCGACGCGCCGGACATCGAGAACGCGGAGGTCTCGATCAACGCCTCGCTCGCCGACCTGCAACACTGGGAGCAGGCGCCGGCCAACGCCGCGCGCGTGGCGGCCGCGGGCGTCGAGTTCGCTTTCACCACGCACGGCATCAAGGAGCCGGACAAGCAGTTCTGGAACAACCTGCGCCGCGCCGTTCGCGCCGGGCTGAGCGAGGACGCGGCGTTGCGCGCGCTCACGGTGACGCCGGCGGCGCTGATCGGCGAAGCGGCGCGCCTGGGCCGGATCGCGCCGGGGCAGCTTGCGAACCTTGTCGTGGCCGATGCGGCGCTGCTGCGCGACGACAACGCGGCGATCTACGAAACCTGGGTCGAAGGCGAGCGCTTCGAGCACAAGCCGCTGGCGGCGCCCGTCCTCGCCGGCGACTGGACGCTCGCCTGGGCCGACGGCAAGGGCCCCGCGCGCTGGCGCGTGAAGGGATCGGGCGACAAGGTCGACATCACCGCCGGCAGCGCCACCTTCAAGGCCAGCGTCGCCGGCGAGCGACTCGTCGCCCTCCCGCCGAATGCGCTGTTCGGCGCGGGCGAGGGCGGGGCGCGCATCGCGGCCACGATGCGCGGCGATGCCATCGAAGGCTACCGCGATCTTGCCGACGGGCGCCGCGTGCGCTTCACCGGCACGCGCACCGGCACCGCGCCCGCGGCCGACACGACGAAGGACGACACATCCGCCGATCCGATTCCCGCGTACCGCGGTTATCCGGCCGGCGAGTACGCGCGCGACGCGGCACCCGCGCGCGAGACGCTGCTCATCACCAATGCCACGGTGTGGACCAACACCGACGACGGCGTCCTCACGAACGCCGACGTGCTCGTGCGCGACGGCAAGATTGCCGCCGTCGGCATCGGACTCGCCGCGCCGTCGGGCGCGAAGACCCTCGACGCCGGCGGCCGCCACGTCACGCCCGGCATCATCGACGCGCACTCGCACACCGCCATCGCGCGCAACGTCAACGAACCCTCGCATGCGGTCACCACCGAGGTGCGCGTGGCCGATGTCATCGACCCGACCGACATCGACATCTACCGCCAGCTCGCGGGCGGCGTCACCACCGCCAACCTGCTGCACGGCTCGGCCAATCCGATGGGCGGCCAGAACGCGGTCATCAAGCTGCGCTGGGGCGCCGATGCCGACGGCCTACTGCTCGACGGGGCAAAGCCCGGCGTGAAGTTCGCGCTCGGCGAAAACGTCAAGCAGTCCGGCTGGGGCGACAGCTTCAACACGCGCTACCCGCAGACGCGCATGGGCGTGGAGCAGATCATGCGCGACCACTTCAACGCCGCACTCGCGTACGACGCGGACATCGCACGCAAGGACGGCGTGCCGCGCCGCCGCGACCTGCGCCTCGAAGCGCTGGCGCAGATCGTGTCCGGCGAACGCCAGATCCACATCCACTCCTACCGCCAGGACGAGATCCTGATGTTCGTGCACCTCGCGAAGGAGTACGGCATTCCCGGCGTGACCTTCCAGCACATCCTCGAAGGCTACAAGGTGGCCGACGCGATGGCCGGCATCGGCGCCGGTGCCTCGACGTTCGCCGACTGGTGGGCCTACAAGATGGAGGTGTACGACGGCATTCCGCACAACGGCGCGCTGATGACGCGTGCCGGCGTGGTGAGTTCGTTCAACTCCGACAGCAATGAGATGGCGCGCCGGCTCAACATGGAGGCGGCCAAGGCGGTGAAGTACGGCGGCCTGAGCGAGGAGGAGGCGCTCAAGCTCGTCACGCTCAATCCGGCGAAGCAGCTCGCCGTGGCCGAGCGCATCGGCGCGCTGGCACCGGGCATGGATGCGGACCTCGTGTTGTGGTCCGACCATCCGCTGTCGAACTACGCGCGTGCCGATCTCACCTTCGTCGACGGCCGCCGTTACTTCGATCGCGAACAGGACCGCGCGCTGCAGCAGCAGGTGGCCGGCGAGCGCGAACGCCTGTTGCAGAAGATCGGTCGCGCCCGCCTCGACACGCTCGCATTGAAGCCGGAAGACGCGAAGGACGCGGCCAAGGCACCGGACCCGGCACTCGTCGCGCTGTTCCTGCGCGACCGGCACGCCTTCGAATCGCTCGCGCCGTCGCGCTCGGTCTACCACAACGGCGCCGATCTCCAGAGTTGCGGCATCAACGACCATGTGCACTGAGGCCACGACGATGACATCGCTCCGTATCGCAACCCTCGCGCTTGCAGGGCTCCTCGCCTCGGCCGCGACCGCGCACGACGGCGTGCCCGCGGCGCCGCAGTCCGGCCCTGTCGTCATCGACGGCGCCACCGTGCATACCGTGTCCGGCGACACCATCGAACGGGGCCGCGTGCGTTTCGAGGACGGCAAGATCGTCGCCGTCGGCGGCGGCGATGTCTCGACCGCCGGCGCCACCGTCGTCGATGCGACGGGCAAACACGCCTATCCCGGCCTTATCGCGGCGTACAGCGTGCTCGGCCTGGTCGAAGTGGGTGCGGTGCGCGCCACCGTCGACGTGGCCGAGGTCGGCGCCAACGCCGCCAACGTGCGCGCCGAAGTGGCGGTGAACCCGGACAGCGAACTGATTCCCGTCACGCGCAGCAACGGCGTGCTGCTGGCGCTCAGCGCGCCCCAGGTCACCGGCGACGGCGTCATCGGCGGCACCTCGGCGCTGCTGCAGCTCGAAGGCTGGACGTGGGAAGACATGACCGTGCGTGCGCCGATCGCGCTGCACGTGTACTGGCCGAGCGGCTTCGTGCCGGCGGGGTTTCCCGAGGAGATGGCCGAGGCCGCGCGCAAGGCGGTGGCCGGCAAGCGCGACGCGCTGGCGCGCGCGTTCGAGCAGGCGCGCGCCTACGCCGGCGACGGCACGCGCACCGGCGCGGACGATTTGCGCCTGGCCGCGATGAAGCCGTTCGTGGCGGGCGAGCGTCCGGTGTTTTTCCACGCCGAGGATGTGCAGAGCCTCAACGACGCGCTCGATTTCGCGCAGAAATACGCGCTCAGGCCGGTGCTCGTCGGCGCCGGTGAAGCCTGGCGCCTCACCGACCGCCTGCGTGCGCTGCGTGTGCCGGTGATCGTCGGCGGCACGCACACGCTGCCGTTGCGGCGCTTCGATCCGGTCGACGCCACGTTCGCGAACGCCGCGAAACTGAAGGCGGCCGGCATCGATTTCGCCATCGCCACGCCGGGCGACGGCTTCGACACGACCAACCTGCGCAACCTGCCGTATCACGCCGCGACCGCGGCTGCGTACGGTCTGTCGAAGGACGACGCGCTGCGCGCGATCACGCTGTGGCCGGCGCGCATCCTCGGCGTCGACGATCGCGTCGGCTCGCTCGACGTGGGCAAGGACGCGACGCTGTTCCTCACCGACGGCGATCCGCTCGAAGCGCGCACCACGGTCGAACGCGCGTGGATCGGCGGCCGCGAAATCGATCTGGCCAACCGCCAGATGCGGCTGTACGACAAGTACCGCCAGAAGTATCCGCAGACGCGCGACGCGCGCTAGCCGGCGGCGATGCGGGCACGGGCCGCGGCCAGTGCCGCGGCCACGAGTGCGTCCTTCGGCAGGCGTGCATCGATGGCAACGCAGGTGGCCGGTGGCGGCTCGAAGCGCGCCATGATCTCGTCGACGAGGGCCGGGCTGCGATCGAGCGCGAGGTGGCGGCCGGTGGCGATGTCGTGCGCCACGCGCCGGCGCGCGACCTCCGGCGGGCAGTCCAGGAACAGCGGCAGCGACAGCACGCGGTGCGGCGCCAGCGTGCGGTCGAGCCGTTCCAGGTCGCGGTGGCGCGAGAACGTCACGCCGTCGATGACGCTGCCGCTGCCGAGCATGCAGTTGACCTCCACCGCCAGCAGCACGGCGCGCATCGCGGCGCTTTTTTCGGCATAGCTGTAGCTGCACCGCGGGAACATCGCGGCGCGGATCGTGTCGCGGCACACGCGGCGCAGGCCGAATTCGCGTTCGAAGGCCGCCGCCACCACCGACTTGCCGGCGCCGGGCAGGCCGATCAGTGCAACGACCAGCGGCGGCGGCATGTTCGCCGCGGCATCGTGCGATCCGGTCGGGCTGTCGATGTCGCTCATGCACGCAGCCTTGCGCGGCGGCACGCGCAACGCAAGCGTTCTCCGGCCGTCCGGTCAATCCTCCTCGACGCGCGGTCGGAAGCTCTCCACCAGCTGCTTCTGCACGTTCGGCGGCACCGGCTCGTAATGGCTGAATTCGATGGTGTAGCGCCCGCGGCCGGCGCTCGCGGCCTTGAGCTCGTTCGAATAGTCGGTGACCTCGGCCAGCGGCACCTGCGCCTTCACCACCAGCTCGCCGCCGCGCTGCGAGTCGGTGCCGTTGATGCGAGCGCGCTTGCCGGCAAGACCGCCGGTGATGTCGCCGATGTGCTGCTCGGGCACGGTCACGTCGAGGTTGACGATGGGTTCGAGCAGGATCGGGCGCGCCTTGCCGATGGCGTCGAGGAAAGCCTTCCTGCCTGCGGCAACGAACGCCACTTCCTTCGAATCGACGGGGTGGTACTTGCCGTCGTAGACGATCACGCGCACGTCCTGCACCTGGTAGCCGGCCACCGCGCCGTGGTCGAGCACCTGGCGTATGCCCTTCTCGATCGCCGGAAGGAACTGGTTCGGAATCGCACCGCCGCGGATCTCGTCGACGAACTCGAATCCGCCGCCGCGCGGCAACGGCTCGATGCGCAGGAACACCTCGCCGAACTGGCCGGCGCCGCCGGTCTGCTTCTTGTGGCGGTGGTGGCCGTCGGCGCGTGCGCCGATCGTTTCGCGGTAGGCGATGCGCGGCGGGCGCGTGCTGACCTCCACCTGGTAGCGCTCCTTCATCCGCTCCAGCATCAGCTTCAGGTGCAGCTCGCCGAGGCCGCGGATGACGGTTTCGTTGAGTTCGGCGTTGTGTTCGACGCGGAAGCAGGGGTCTTCCTCGGCCAGACGATGCAGCGCGGTGGCGAGTTTCTGCTCCTGGCCCTTGTGCAGCGGCTCGATCGCGAGACCGAACATCGGCCGCGGAAAATCGAGGGGCTTGAGGTGGATGTGATCCTCGTCGTGGCTGTCGTGCAGGATCGCGTCGAAGTGCACGTCCTCGATCTTCGCCACGGCCGCGATGTCGCCCGGGACCGCTTCGTCGATTTCCACGTGTTCGCGCCCGCGCAGCCGGTACAGGTGCGCCACCTTGAACGGCTTGCGCCCGTCGTCGACGAACAGCTGCGTGTCGCGTCGCACGGTGCCCTGGTAGACGCGGAAGATCCCGAGCTTGCCGACGAACGGGTCGTTGACGATCTTGAACACGTCCGCGATCACGTGCGCCTGTGGGTCCGGACGCGATGCGATCGGCGTCGCGTCCGCGCCGATGCCCTTCACGAACGGTGGCGGATTGGCCTCGCCCGGATGCGGCAGCAGGCGTTCGACGATGTCGAGCAGCTCCCTGACGCCGGCGCCGGTGCGCGCGGAGACGAAACAGATCGGCACCAGATGACCCTCGCGCAGGCACTGCTCGAAGGCATCGTGCAACTCCTCGCCTTCGATGCCGCTCTCGCCGTCCTCGAGGTAGCGGCCCATCACGTCCTCGTTGATCTCCACGACCTGGTCGATGATGCGCCGATGCGCCTCGGCCACCGATCCGATGTCGGAGTCGCCGTCGGGCCGGAAGAAACAATCGACGACGGCGGCGCCGCCGCGGGACGGCAGATTGATCGGCAGGCACTCGCTGCCGAAGGTGTCGCGCAGCTGGTCGACCAGCGCGGCCGGATCGACGCCGTCGTGGTCGATCTTGTTGACCACGAGCAGACGCGCGAGGCGTCGTGCCCTGGCGTGCTCCATGAGCCGGATCGTGCCGTGCTCGATGCCGCTGGCTGCGTTCACCACCACCGCGCAGGTCTCCACCGCCGCCAGTGCCGACAGCGTCGGGCCGCGGAAGTCCGGGTACCCGGCGGTGTCGATCAGGTTGATGTGCACGTCGCCGTGGTCGATCGCGGTGATCGTGCTGTTGATCGAGTGGCCGCGCGCCTTTTCCATCGGATCCGAATCGGAGAAGGTGCTGCCGCGCTCCACCGTGCCTGCCGTCTGGATCGCGCCGCCGGCATGCAGCAGGGCTTCGAACAGTGTGGTTTTGCCGGCGCCCTGGTGGCCCGCGAGGACCACGTTGCGGATCTGTTGCGTGTTGTGGCGCATGCCTGGCCTCCCCCGTTGTGCACGTGGCGATGAGGCCGTCATGGTCGTCCGGGCTGCAGGGTCGACACTGCAGGGATCTGTGTGCCGGGCGCGGCGGCCGGGCGGTCATGGCGGTCCGGCCGCAGGCGCGGCCGTCGGCACAGCCTTCCAGCCGCGGCGCGGGCGGTCAAGCGTGCGGTGCAGCATCGCCCGCCCCGCTACCGACGCCATAGCGCTGTCCGCACGCTAAACGGCAGCGCAAAAGTTCAGAACGGATTAAGCGCCTGCGCCCCAACCTGCGTATGTGGGCGGCCGCATCGCGCCGCCCGTTCCGGAGGATGGACATGAAACGCCTGCTGCTTCCGTTGGCCCTCGCCGCGTCCGCGCTGTCGGGTACCGCGATCGCGCAGAACTACGGCGGCTACGACAATTACGACGGCGGCTATGCCGACGCCGGCTACGACTATGCCGAGGTCGTGAGCGTGGATCCGCTCATTGATGTGGTGAACCGGCCGATCCGTCGCGACGAGTGCTGGCAGGAGCCGGTCACCTACCGCGAGCCGGTGCGGTACCGCGGCGGTTCGCGCAACCATGCGCCTGCGGTGCTCGGCGGCATCATCGGTGGCCTGGTCGGCAACCAGTTCGGACACGGCCACGGCCGCGACGCCGCAACGCTGGCCGGCGCCGCGCTCGGCTATGCCGCGGTGCGCGACGCGCAGCCGCGCCACGGCGGGTACTACGCGGGCGGCCGCGAATACACCACGTACGAGCAGCGTTGCGCGACGCGCACGCAATACGTGTCCGACGAACGCGTGAACGGCTACAACGTCACCTATCGCTACAACGGCCGCCTGTACCAGACGGTCACCGATTACCACCCGGGCGATTCGATCCGGGTGCGCGTGGATGTCAGCGCGGCACCCTGATACCCGCGTCCAGCTCGCTCTCTCACGGAAGAGAACAACGGGACCTGCGGGTCCCGTTTTCATTGCGGCGCCCGTTCGGCTGCGCGCGGTGGCGCGTCGTTCATCCGCGGCGGCGCGCGCCGCGCGACCATCCGGTCTCCGGGCGGCACGCCGCCACGCCGAGGTCCGCATGCCGCCACGTCCCGCCTACACGTTCGGCATCGAGGAGGAATTCTTCCTCGTGTCGCCGCGCACGCGCCAGGCCGTGTCGCGCGGCAGCGGCGCGCTGATCGAGGCCTGCCGCGCCCGGCTCGGCGACTGCATCGAGGCGGAAATGCTCGGGCCGCAGCTGGAGATCGCCTCGCCGGTGTTCGAGGATGCCGACACGGCGCTGGCCACGCTGCGCCGCCTGCGCCGCGACATCGCGGCGCTCGCGCAGCCGCACGGAATCGCGATCGTGGCGGCCGGCACGCATCCGCTGTCGGCCTGGCAACGGCAGCGCACCACGCGCAAGCCGCGCTACCAGCAGCTGGTGCGGGACTTCCGGCTGATCGGCCGCCGCAACCTGGTGTGCGGCATGCACGTGCATGTCGAAGTGCCGGCGCGGCACGATCGCGTGGTGCTGATGAATCGCCTCCTGCCGTGGCTGCCGCTGTTCCTCGCCTTGTCGACGTCCTCGCCGTTCTGGGCGCGGCGCAACACCGGACTCATGAGCTACCGCCAGGCCGCGTATGACGAGTTCCCGCGCACCGGCATCCCGGATTTCTTCGCCGACCAGGCCGACTACGACGCCTTCGTCGCCACGCTGGTGCGTGCCGGCGCGATGGAGGACGCGAGCCACGTGTGGTGGGCCATCCGCCCGGCGCTGCGCTACCCGACGCTCGAACTGCGCATCGCCGACTGCTGCACCGCGGTCGAGGACGGTGTCGCGCTGGCGACGCTCTACCGCTGCCTGGTGCACTGCCTGGTGCGCCGGCCGTCGCTGGGCAAGGCGCGCGGCACCGCGACGCGGCGCATCGTCGACGAGAACCGCTGGCGCGCGAAACGCGACGGCATCGAGGCCGAGTTCATCGTCGAGGGCGAACGCGATCCGGTGTCGCTGCGCACCGTGCTGGCGCGCCTGCGCGAGACGATCGCGCCGGATGCCGCCGCGCTCGGCTGCGACGCCGCGCTGCGCCAGCTCGACGTGATCCTGACACGCGGCACGAGCGCGCAGCGCCAGCTGGCGGTGTACCGGGCCGCACGCGACGCCGGGGCCGGGCAGCTCGACGCCGTCCGCGGCGTCGTAGACTGGCTGATCGAAGCCACCGTCCCGCCGCCGGCCCACGCCTGACCGTCCCATGTCCAACGCATCGCGCAAACTCCTCATTGCCCTGTCGCCACGCATCCTGCGCCAGGTGCCGGTCGAACTCGGCTTCCGCGGCAAGACGCTGCAGTACCTGGAGCAGTCGGTGGCGCACTGGGCAATGGCGCTCGACGCGATGGTGGTGATGGTGCCCACGGTCGAACGCGAAGGCGCCATCCGCCGCGCCAACATCGACATCGGCGACATGGTGGCCGCGCTCGACGGACTCATCCTGCAGGGCGGCGCGGACATCGATCCGCGCGCCTACGGCGAGGAGCCGTCGGCCACCGTCGGCCCCATCGACGTGGTGCGCGACCGGTTCGAACTCGACCTGCTGCGCGGGTTCGTCGCGGCCGGCAAACCGGTGTTCGGCATCTGCCGCGGGATGCAGCTGATCAACGTCGCCAGCGGCGGCACCCTGCACCAGGATCTGTGCACCGACGGCGTGACCGCGTTTTCGCACGTGCATGCCGACGCCTACGA
The DNA here is from genome assembly GCF_014202825.1 of Chiayiivirga flava. GTDB lineage: Bacteria > Pseudomonadota > Gammaproteobacteria > Xanthomonadales > Xanthomonadaceae > Chiayiivirga > Chiayiivirga flava. Next base: position 29,022 of record NZ_JACHHP010000008.1, read on the forward strand.
TCTGCACGAGCACACGTTGCGCATCGGCGAGGGTACGTTGCTCTCGCGCCTGTACGACGGCGCCACCGCGGCCCGGGTGAACTCGATCCATCACCAGGGTGTGGAGACGCTGGGTGCCGACCTCGTGGCGGAGGCCTGGGCCGACGACGGCGTGGTGGAAGCCATCCGCGGCACGGGCGACGGATTTCTCGTCGGCGTGCAGTGGCACCCCGAATTCCATGACGCGCGCAGCCCGACGCTGCTGGCGCCAGACCCGCTGATGCAGGCGTTTCTGGATGCGGCACGTGTGCGGCGGGACGGGTAGGCGCGGGGCCACTCGCGCCGCCCACATCGGATATCACCACGCGGCATCAGCCTCCGCACCACCGCCTGCCTGATTCCTTCTCCCACCGGGAGAAGGTGCCCGGCAGGGCGGATGAGGGAAGGGCGCCACAGCGCTGTCTGGCGCGCGCCAAGCAATGTTCCGGCGAATGTCAGGCCCGCCCCTCATCCGCCTTCGGCACCTTCTCCCGGCGGGAGAAGGAGAAGCGGCGAAGCAGCTCTGTACCGTTGTGGCTCGACACCGTCATTCCCGCGCCACAACCCATGCTGCAATGCGCCACGCGCGCCCGCATAATCGTCTGACGCCCGCGTCGTTATCGCAATCCCAAGGAACCCCATGTCGCTCTCCGTGTCGCCCGGCGCCGCCGCGCCGTGGATCGTGCTGAAGTTCGGCGGCACCAGCGTGTCGCGCCGCGACCGTTGGGACACGATCGGCAGGCTGGCGAGCGAGCGGAAATCGGCGGGCGCGAACGTGCTGGTGGTGGTGTCCGCGGTCTCGGGCGTCACCAATGCGCTGCAGGCACTGATCGACCACCACGCCGACGGTGCCGACCGCCTCGCGCGCGCCGCCGCGCTCGAGACCCTGCATCGCGAGTTCGCCGCCACGCTGGATCTGGATCCCGACGCGGTGATCGGCGCGCTGATCGGCGAGCTGCACGCACTCGCACGCGATGCGCGCGGCGACAGCGCGCAGCTCGAGTGGCAGGCCGACCTGCTCGCGCTCGGCGAACTCTTCAGCAGCCGCTTGGGCTCGGCCTACCTGCAGGCGCAGGGCATCGACCTGCGCTGGAGCGATGCGCGCGATCACCTGCGCGCGGTCTCGCTGCCGAACGCGAGCGCGTGGTCCGCACGCCTGTCGGTCAACTGCGACACGCGGCGCGACGCGGCCTGGCACACGCGCTACGCCGCGCAGGGCGATCTGCTGATCACGCAGGGCTTCATCTGCCGCGATGCCGGCGGGCGCACCGCGATCCTCGGCCGCGGCGGCTCGGACACCTCGGCAGCGTACTTCGGTGCGCTGCTCGGCGCGCAGCGCGTGGAGATCTGGACCGACGTGCCGGGCATGTTCAGCGCCAACCCGCGCGCCGTGCCGCAGGCACGCCTGCTGTCGAAGCTCGACTACGAGGAAGCGCAGGAAATCGCCACCACCGGTGCCAAGGTGCTGCACCCGCGCTGCATTTCGCCGTGCCGCGACGCGGGCGTGCCGCTGTGGATCCGCGACACGTCGAACCCCGATGTCGCCGGCACCGTGATCGACGCGGCCGCGGCCGACGCCGCGCCCGGCGTCAAGGCGATCAGCTCGCGCCGCGGCATCGTGCTGGTGTCGATGGACGGCATCGGCATGTGGCAACAGGTCGGCTTTCTTGCCGACGTGTTCGAGCGCTTCAAGCGCCACGGCCTGTCGGTGGACCTGATCGGATCGAGCGAAGCCAACGTCACCGTCTCGCTCGATCCCAGCGACAACCTCGTCAGCTCGAACGTGCTCGAAGCCCTGTGCGCCGACCTCGCCGAAGTCTGCCGCGTGAAGGTCATCGCACCGTGCGCGGCGGTCACGCTGGTCGGCCGCGGCATGCGCTCGCTGCTGCACAAGCTGTCCGACGTACTCGCGGAGTTCGGCCGCGAACGCGTGCACCTGATCTCGCAGAGTTCCAACGACCTCAATCTCACCTTCGTCGTCGACGAGACCGTCGCCGACGGCATGCTGCCGCGCCTGCACGAACTGCTGATCCATGCCGGCGCGATGCCGGTCACGGAGACTGCGGTGTTCGGGCCGAGCTGGGCCGCGCTCAACGGCAGCACGGTGGAGCGCGCGACGCCGTGGTGGCATGGGAAGCGCGACGCCTTGCTCGCGCAGGCCGACGCCGGCACGCCGCGGTACGTGTATGACCTTGCCACCGTGCGGGCGCGTGCGCGGTCGATGCGCGATCTGGGCGCGCTCGACCGCCGTTTCTACGCGATCAAGGCCAATCCGCATCCCGACATCCTGCGCACGCTCGAAGCCGAGGGCATCGGCTTCGAATGCGTGTCGGCCGGGGAACTCGCGCACGTGTCCGGCCTGTTCCCGCGGCTCGATCCCACGCGCGTGCTGTTCACCCCGAGCTTCGCCGCACGCGCCGAATACGAGGATGCGCTGCGCCGCGACGTGTGGATCACGCTCGACAGCCTGCCTCCGCTCACGCACTGGCCGGAACTCTTCCGCGGCCGGCAGGTGTGGCTGCGGCTCGATCCCGGCTTCGGCCGCGGCCACCACGAGAAGGTGCGCACCGGCGGCAGCGGCGCCAAGTTCGGCCTGCCGCTGTCCGGCCTCGACGCCTTCCTCGCGCGCGCCAGGGCACTGGACGTGCGCGTGTTCGGCCTGCACGCACATCTGGGCAGCGGCATCGTCGATCCGCAGCACTGGCGCGAGGTGTTCGGTCGCCTCGCGGGCATCGCCGATTCGATCGGCAGCATCGCCGCGTTGAACCTCGGCGGCGGCATCGGCGTGCCGGCCGAGCCCGATGCGCCGGTCTTCGACATCGAGGCGCTGGCCCGCGTCCTGTCGGAAGCGAAGGCCGCCTGCCCGCAGTACGCGCTGTGGATGGAACCGGGCCGCTACCTCGTCGCCGAGGCCGGCGTACTGCTGCTGCGCGCCACGCAGGTCATCGACAAGGACGGCGTCGCGCGCATCGGCGTCGACGGCGGCATGAACGCGCTGCTGCGTCCGGCGCTGTACAACGCCTGGCACGAGATCGCCAATCTGACCCGCCTGCACGAGCCGGCCGATCGCCGCTTCGACATTGTCGGCCCCATCTGCGAAACCGGCGACGTGCTGGCGCGCCGCCGTGCGCTGCCGCACACGCAGGAGGGCGACGTGCTGCTCGCCGCCACCGCGGGCGCGTATGGCGCGGTGATGGCCTCGAACTACAATCTGCGCGGGCTGCCACAGGAGGTGGCGATCGATGAGTGATGCAGCGGTGGATGCGGCGGTGTTCCGGCGCGATGCGATCGAGGCGTTCCGGTTCGTGCGTCGCAGCTTCGATGCGGCGACCGGCGAGGCGCAGTTGGTGTATGCGTTCGACGACGGCGTGGCGCTGGTGGAGACGTTGCAGTTTCCCGGCGCGCCGTTCGTGCTCGATGCGGCGCGCGCGGCGGCGGTGGATCGTGCGCTCGGGCTGTTGCACCTGATCGCGGGTGTGAGCTACTACAAGGCGGCGGTGCCGAAGACCTTGCGGGTGGAATCGCAGCCGCTCGATGCCGATCTCGCCGCGCTGCTCGTGTCGCTGTACGAAAACGGCCTCGGCGAGTTCGCCTACCGCAACGGGTTGTCGCTGCGCGGCAACATCAACTTCATCGGTGTCGATGCGGATTCCCCCAGCGAAGTCCGCTCGCCGCAATTCCACCATACCCTTTCATCGTCATTCCCGCGGATGCGGGAATCCAGCGCCTCTGCTTTGCTTGAATCAGCGACGGCGAAAGAACAGCGACAAGAAGAGGCACTGGATTCCCGCATTCGCGGGAATGACGAAGGGAGGTTGCGTGAGGACGGGGATGGCGCGGACTTCGGTGCTGCGTCGAATGCATCGGCCGCATCGGCCACATCCGCCACATCCGCCACACCCGCCACACCCGCCACACCCGCCGCATTGTTGGTGCCTGCCGCACCGAGTCGCGATGCGCAGAACAACGCTGCACCACACCTTGCCCTCCGCTCCCACGCTCTCACCGCCATCGGTGGCGGCAAGGATTCGCTCGTCAGCATCGAAACCCTGCGCAGCCTCGGCATCGACCAGACCGTGGCCTGGATCGGCAGCGCTCCGCTGATCCGCGCCTGCGCCGAGCGCACCGGCCTGCCGCAGCTCAACATCACGCGCCAGCTCTCGCCGCTGCTGTTCGAGTACAACAAGCAGGGCGCGTACAACGGCCACATTCCCGTCACCGCGGTGAACAGCGCCATCCTCGTGCTCGCCGCGCTGCTGCACGACGCCGATCAGGTCGTGTTCTCGAACGAACGCTCGGCCAGCTACGGCAGCCTCATCCCCGGCACGGGCGAAGTGAACCACCAGTGGTCGAAGGGCTGGGACTTCGAACGCGACTTCGCGCGTTACGTGCACGCGCACATCGCTGCCGACCTGCAGTACTACTCGCTGCTGCGGCCGCTGAGCGAACTCGCCGTTGCGCGCCAGTTCGCGAAGCTCGATCGCTACGATGCGCACTTCTCCAGCTGCAACCGCAACTTCCACCTGCTCGGCGAACGTCCCGCGCAGCGCTGGTGCGGCGTCTGCCCGAAGTGCCACTTCGTCTTCCTCGCGCTCGCGCCGTTCGTGCCGAAGCCGCGGCTCACCGCGATCTTCGGCCGCAACCTGCTCGACGATGCCGCGCTCGCACCCGCCTTCGACGCGCTGATCGAATACCGCGACCACAAGCCGTTCGAATGCGTCGGGGAAGGACGCGAATCGCGCGCGGCGCTGGCCGCGCTCTCGCAACGCACGGCCTGGCAGGAGGATGCGATCGTGGCGCGTTTCGCGCGCGAGATCCTGCCGCAACTCGATCCCGCCGATCTCGAACTCGCGCCGCTGCTCGCGGCGCAGGGCGAGCACGGCGTCCCGCCCGCACTCTGGAACCGCGTGCATGCAACTTTCGCAGCTTGAAGGCAAACGCGTCGCGATCTGGGGCTACGGCCGCGAAGGCCGTGCCGCGCTCGCTGCGCTGCGCTGGCGCCTGCCGCGCGCGCCGCTGGCGCTGCTGTGCTCGGAGTCGGAAGCCGCGGAGGCGATGCAACTCGGCGACCCTGCGCTGTACATCTTCACCGAAGAGGTGACCTCCGCACTGCTGGCGCGCTTCGATATCGTCATCAAGTCGCCGGGCATCAGTCCCTACACGCCGGTGGCACGCGCGGCGCTGGCCGCGGGCGTGCGCTTCACGTCCGGCACCGCGCTGTGGTTCGGCGAGATGCCGGACGCGAGCACGATCTGCGTCACCGGAACCAAGGGCAAGAGCACCACCACGGCGCTGATCGCGCATCTGCTGCGTGCCTCCGGCGCACGCGTGGCGCTGGCCGGCAACATCGGCATGCCGCTGCTCGAACTGCTGGACGACGAGCCCGCGCCCGATGCGTGGGCGATCGAACTGTCGAGTTACCAGACGCCCGAGGCGCAGGCGCCCGAAGTGGCGGTGGTGCTCAACATTTTCCCCGAGCACCTCGACTGGCACGGCGGCGAGGAACGCTACATCGCCGACAAGCTCGCGCTGGTCACGCGCGCCAACCCGCGCCACGTGGTGCTCAACGCCGCCGACGCGCGCCTCGCGGCGTTCGGCCGCGGCAGTGCGCTGCAGGCGGTCGCGTCCGAGCGCAGCACCGGCTTCGACGAAGGTCCGCGTGCGGCGGCACTGCACTGGTTCAATGCGCGCGAGGGCTGGCATTCGCGCGGCAGCGTCATCTACCGCGGCGATGACGCCATCCTCGACGCCGCCACGCTGCCGCTGCCCGGCGCGCACAACCGCGGCAACCTGTGCGCTGCGCTCACCGCCATCGAGGCGCTGGGCCTGGACGCCGTGCCGCTCGCGAAACACGCGGCCACGTTCCGGCCGCTGCCGCACCGCCTGCAGCCGCTCGGTACGCGCGACGGGCGCGAATACGTCAACGATTCGATCAGTACCACGCCGCACGCCAGCCTGGCCGCGCTCGACTGCTACGCCAACCGCCGCGTCGCCATCCTCGTCGGCGGCTACGACCGCGGCCTCGACTGGTCGGTCTTCGTCGAGCGCATGAGCCGCGAGCCGCCGATCGCCGTCATCGCGATGGGACAGAACGGCGCGCGCATCGCCGAGGGCCTGCGCGGCGCCGCGCGCGGCGGACGCTTCACCCTGATCGAAGCGCCGGAGCTCGCCGATGCGGTGCGCGAGGCCGAACGCGCGCTCGGCGCCGACGGGGTCGTGCTGCTGTCGCCGGGGGCGCCGAGTTTCCCCCGCTACCGCGATTACGTGGAGCGCGGGCGGCATTTCGCCAAGCTGGCGGGCTTCGATCCGAACGCGATCAGCACGATTCCGGGGCTGGGGATTTCCTGACCTCGTGCGCGCGTCGCGGGACGCATTACGATGGCGCATCCCCACCCGCAGGAGTTCCGTCATGCGCACGATCCTGAGTCTGTGCCTCGCCGCCGCCACGCCGCTCGCCCTCGCCGCACCGCAGGCGACTCCGGTGGAGTGGGAGCTCGACGGCACCACCTTCAGCGGCATGCTGGTCTACGACCACGCCAGCAGGGAACCGCGCCCCGGTGTGCTGATGATGCCGAACTGGATGGGCGTGACCGACGATGCGGTGGCGATGGCCAAGCGCGTGGCGGGCGACGACTACGTGGTGCTGATCGCCGACGTCTACGGCAAGGGCGTGCGTCCTGCGGACGCGACCGAGGCGAAGGCGCAGGTGACGGACGCATACCAGAACGTCGACCGAACGATGGCACGCGCCGCCAAGGCGCTCGCGGTGCTCGCGACGAATGCGCACAAGGCGCCGCTGATCGCCGACAGGATCGGTGCGATCGGCTTCTGTTTCGGCGGCTCGGTGGCGCTGGAACTGTCGCGCCACGGCGCGGATCTCGACGGCGTGGTCACGCTGCACGGCGGGCTGCGGGCCGCACGACCCGCCGACACGACCTTCAAACCGAGCGTGCTCGTGCTCAACGGCGCGGCGGACAAGAGTGTGTCGGCAGAAGAAATCGCGGGTTTCCGCGCCGAGATGGACGCGGCGAAGGCGGACTGGCAGTTCGTCGACTTCAGCGGCGCGCTGCACTGCTTCTCGGAGCCGGAAGCCGATGGCGTGAAGATCCCCGGCTGCAAGTACGACGAACGTTCGGCGCAGCGCGCGATGCGGATGGCGAGCGATTTCTTCGAGGAAAAGCTCGGCGGTTGACCAGCGCGCCATCGGCTCGAACGCCCCTCTCCCGCCGGGAGAGGGGTTGGGGTGAGGGGCCGGTCGAATCGAAGCGCCGGAGCCTTGTGTCCGACCTTCGACTGAAACGCAGTTCCGCATTGCCACTCGGCATGCGTCCGGGAGCCGGGCGACCGCGTGCGGTCGGGCGGCTCAGCCGAGCTTCGAGCGTCGACCTGGTCTCGAACCTTCTCCCACGGGAGAGGGCCGGGTGCGTGAAAGACGCGGCTCGGACACGGGTCAGTGATCGCGCTCCACGGCATACCGTGCCAGCCCGCGCAAGGCGTCGGTCCACGCATTCGCCGCAATGCCGTCCAGCGCCCGCTCCGCCGCCTGCGCGTAGTCCAACGCACGCACCCGGCTGTATTCGATGCCACCACTCGAACCGATCGCCGCCAGCACGTCGGGCATCGCCGACGTATCCCCGTTCTCGACCGCCGCGCGCAGCCGCGCCCGCGTCGCCGCGTCCGCATGCGCCATCGCATGGATCAGCGGCAGCGTCGCCTTGCCTTCGGCCAGATCGTCGCCGAGGTTCTTGCCGAGCGCGGCGGCATCGGCGGTGTAGTCGAGCACGTCGTCGGCGATCTGGAAGGCATAGCCGAGCGCCATGCCGTAGTCGTGCATCGCCTGCTCGGTGGCCGCGTCTGCGTCGCACAGCACCGCACCCAGGCGCGTGGCGGCGGCGAACAGCACGGCCGTCTTGCGCTCGATCACGCGCAGGTAGGCGGCTTCGTCGGTGTCCGGGTTGTTCACGTGCAACAGCTGCAGCACCTCGCCCTCGGCGATGGCGTTGGTGGTGTCGGCGAGGATGCGCATCACGCGCATGCGGTCGAGCTCCACCATCAGCTGGAAGCTGCGCGAGTAGAGGAAGTCGCCGACCAGCACGCTCGCGGCGTTGCCCCACAGCGCATTGGCGGTCTTGCGGCCGCGGCGCAGGTCTGATTCGTCGACCACGTCGTCGTGCAGCAAGGTGGCGGTGTGGATGAATTCGACCACGGCCGCAAGCTGCAGGTGGTCCGTGCCGGCGTAGCCGAGCGCACGCGCGGCGAGCAGATGCAGCATCGGACGCAGGCGCTTGCCGCCGGCCGCGACGATGTGTTCGCCGATCTGGTTGATCAACAGCACGTCCGACGCCAGGCGCGCGCGGATCAGCGCATCGACGCCGGCCATGTCGACGCGCGTGAGCGCCTGGATCTGCGCCAGCGAGGGCACGGCGGAACGAGGGGCGGAGATCGCGGCATTCATCCGCCGATTATACGGTCTGCGCCGTGCCGGACCGGCGTATGTGCGGCACCCCGGCAGCGCGGAAATCGCAGCCGTCGCCGGGCGGAATGCCGACTGCCGCGCGGGCGGAGGCCGCTATACTTGCCGCATCCCGACGCCGCCCACCGAGCGGCCTTTTCATAGGAATCAGCAACATGGCGCGTGGCATCAACAAGGTGATCCTGGTCGGCAACCTCGGCGCGGACCCCGAGGTGCGGTACACGGCCGGCGGTTCGGCCATCACCAGCATCCGCATCGCGACGTCCGAATCGTGGAAGGACAAGCAGACCGGCGAGCAGCAGGAACGCACCGAGTGGCACCGGATCAAGTTCTTCGGACGGCTGGCCGAGATCGCCGGCGAATACCTGAAGAAAGGGCGGCAGGTGTACGTGGAAGGCAGCCTGCGCACCGACAAGTACACCGACAAGGACGGCGTGGAACGCTACACCACCGACATCATCGCCAACGAGATGCAGATGCTCGGCGGCATGGGCGAGGGCGGCGGTGGCGGTGGCGGCGGCGGCCAGCGCGAGCGACCGGCCCGCGGCGCGGGTGGCGGCTACGAGCGCGGTGGCGGCGGCTACGACCGCGGCGGTGGCGGCAGCAGCTACGACCGCCCGTCCGCTGGCGGTAGCGGCGCGCCGCGCAGCGCACCGCCGGCGGACAATTTCGAGGATGACGAAATCCCGTTCTAGTCATCCCGCTCCAGATTGCCGGACGATGCGCGCGTCGGTGCGTCCCTTCAGGCATTGACCGGCGCGGCGTGCACCTTGGGCCGGCGCGTGCCGCGTGCGCGCAGTTCGAGCACGAGAAACGTGACGAGGCCCAGCAGCAGCGGCCCGAGGTAATGCACGCAGCGGTAGGCGAGCAGGGCGGCGAGCAGGCGCGACTCGCCCACCGCACTGCCGAGCGACGCAAGGAACACGCCCTCGATCACGCCGAGCCCGGCCGGGATGCGAACGACGAGCCCGGCCACCGCGGACGCCAGCAGCGTCACGATCACCAGGTCGAATCCCACCCGCGGGCCGAGCAGCAGCGCGAGCGACGCCGCGCCGAGGATCCACACCGGCACCGACAGCGCCAGCTGCAGCAGCGCGTGGCGCAGCGACGGCAGTTCGATGGTCTGCCCGCGCAGGGTGAAGCTGCGTCGCGTGGCGCGCGCGCAGGCCCACAGGTAACCGGCGGCGGCCAGCAGCAGCGCGCCGCCGATCAGGCGCAGCGGCACCGCACCGAGGCCCCACGCCGCCGGCGGTTCCGACCACAGCAGCAGCAGCGCAAGCCCGAGCGTGACGACGTATCCCGACCAGTTGGTCAGCAGGTTGAACGCAACGATGCGCACCCCTTCGCCCGACGGCACGCCGCGCGCGGTGTAGAGCCGCAGGCGCACGCCGAGTGCGCCGAGGATCGCGCCCAGATTGAGATTGAAGGTGTAGCTCACGAAGCCGATCGCCGCGACCGAGCGCTGCGGCAGGCCCGGCGTCACGTGCCGCGCCGCGAGCAGCTCGTAGCCGGCGTAGAGCAGGTAACACGCGAGGCTGCATGCGCCGGCCAGCAGCAGGGAGTGCAGCGGCAATTCGCGCAGCGCGGTGGCCACCTCGCCCCAGTCCAGGCCGCGCCCGATCGACACCAGCATCGCGGCAACGCCGATGTAGAACGCGATGAGCAGGCCGCGCAGCGTCCAGCGTTTCAGCGGCGTAGGCGCGCGTGCCGCGCCAGGACCGGCAGCCTCACGCATGCTCGCGCCTGCATTCGCGCGGGGGTTGCGTGGCGCGGTAGCTGCTCACGTGTTCGAGGACGGGCGCGGGATCGGCGTCCGGTGCCGGTCCGTCGGACGCGGGAGACGAGGCCGGCGGCGTCTGCGCCACCACTTCCGGCAGGGTCGGCACGTGCGCCGGCAGCAGCCCCAGCAGGCGCGGGAAATGCCGCAGCAGATGGAACAGCACCACGCCCATCAGCGGGCGCAGCACGCCGCGCGCGCGCGGGTCGTCGTCGGTGACCGGCGTGCAGTGTTCGCTCGCCAGGGCCTGCAGGCGCTCGTGCAGATGCGCGTTGAACGCCGCGTCCTGCACCAGCACGTTGGCCTCCAGATTCATCGCAAGGCTCAGCGGATCCAGGTTGCTCGATCCGACCGTGGCCCAGGTGTCGTCGACCAGCGCCACCTTGCCGTGCAGCGGACGGCGGCAGTATTCGAGGATCTTCACCCCTGCCGGCAGCAGGTAGCGGTACAGCGAACGCGTCGCCGCCGTGACCCACGGCATGTCCGGGTGGCCCTGCAGGATCAGCTGCACCTCGACGCCGCGCCGCGCCGCGTCGCGCAGTCCCTTGAGGATGCGGTAACCGGGCACGAAGTAGGCGTTGGCGATGACGATGCGCTTGCGCGCGGCGCGGATCGCGGCGCGGTAGTGGCGTTCGATGTCGTCGCGATGGCGTCCGTTGTCGCGGATGACGAACGCGACGCGCGCGCCCTCGCGTGCCGGCGCGGCGACGGCGGGCGCGCGGCGGCGGCGATGCCAGGGACGCGGCGCGGGGTCGATCAGAGCGCGCGCCGCGGCGCGGATGTCGTCCACGGCCGGACCTTCGACGCGGATCGAGTAGTCCTGCTTCGCTTCGGGGCCGAAATCGGCGAGATGGTCGGCGGAAAAATTGATCCCGCCGACGAAGGCGACCTTGCCGTCCACCACCACGATCTTGCGGTGCAGGCGCCGGAACCAGTGCGTGCGCAGCCCAAACAGCCGCGGCCGCGGATCGAAGACCCGGATGCGCACCCCGGCGGCGCGCAGCGACTCGAGGTACGTCACCGAGAACTCCGGAGAACCGAAGCCGTCGATGGTGATCTCCACCGACGCGCCGTTGTTCGCCGCAGCGATCATCGCCTGCCGCAATTCTTCGCCGACCTTGTCCTCGAACAGGATGAAGGTTTCGATGATCACCTCGCGCGTGGCGCCGCGGATGGCGTCGAACACGGCGGGATAGAAGCCCTCGCCGTTTTCGAGCAGCTCGACGCGGTTGCCGTGATGCCAGGTCGTCTTCATGCGCTCACCTGCGCGTAGAGTGGGACGTGGTCGGACAGGTGCGGCCACGGATGGGTGTCGAGCACGGCGGCGTCCTCCAGGGTCACCCCGCGCACGTAGATGCGGTCCAGGCGCAGCAGGGGCCAGCGCCCGGGAAACGTGCGTGCGCCGACGCCGTCGCGTTCGACGAAGACATCGCGCAGGCCCACGGCGTCGAGCGCGGCGCCGATGCGTTCGCGCCAGTCGTTGAAATCGCCGGCGACGATGAGCGGGGCGTCGTCGGGGATGGCCTGCGCCACGTAGTCGACCAGGCGCTCGACCTGCGCGCGGCGCTGCGATTCGCGCAGGCCAAGATGCACGCAGATCGCATGCACCACGGTGTCGGTGCCCGGCAGCGCCAGCTCGCAGTGCAGCAGTCCGCGGCGCTCGTGCGGGCCCATCGACACATCGATGTTGTCGTGTCGCGCGATCGGAAACTTCGACAACAGGGCATTGCCGTGATCGCCGTCGGGATACACCGCGTTGCGTCCGTATGCGTACTGCGGCCACATGCTGTCGGCGAGGAACTCGTACTGCGGCTGCGCCGGCCAGGTGGGATGGCGCTGCGCGTGGCGCCGGTGCGCGCCGAGCACTTCCTGCAGGAACACGACATCGGCGCCGGTGGCGCGCACCGCGTCGCGCAATTCGTGCAGCACGAAGCCGCGGTTGAGGAAGCCGAACCCCTTGTGCATGTTGATCGTCAGCAGCCGCAGCGGCTGCCGTTGCGCGGGCGCGGCGCGCGGGGCGGCGCGTGCCGGGGCTGCGGACGCCGCCGTCATCCCGCCGTCCGGGCCAGGGCGTCGAGGAAGTCCTGCCGCCATTGGTGGATGTTGCCCGCGCGCAGGCGCTGCATGCCGGTGGTCCAGCGCGCGCGGCGCTCGGCGAGCGGCATGTCGAGCGCGCGCGCCAGCGCGGCGGCCACGGCATCGGTGTCGAACGGGTTCACGAGCAGGGCGCAGTCGGCCAGTTCCACCGCCGCGCCGGCGAAGCGCGAGAGCACGAGCACGCCCGGATCGTGCGCGGGCTGGCAGGCCAGGTACTCCTTCGCGACGAGGTTCATGCCGTCGCACAGCGGCGTCACCACGCCGACGCGCGCGATGCGGTAGAAGCCCGCCAGCTGCGCGTGCGGATAGCCCTGGTTGACGTAGCGCACCGGGGTCCACGAGGCGTCGGCGTGGTGCCCGTTGATGTCGCCGACCAGTCGCTGCACCTCGCGGCTCAGCGCGCGGTATTCGTTGACCTCGCGCCGGCACTCGGGCGCGATCTGCAGGAACGTCGCGCGCCGGCGCATGCGCGGCCGCCGCGCCAGCAGGCGACCGAAGGCCTGCAGGCGCTGCGGCAGTCCCTTGGAGTAGTCGAGCCGATCCACGCCGATCAGCAGGTGCCGGTCGCCGAGGCTGTCCTGCACCGTGCGCACGTCGGCGTCGTCGACCGCCGCCTCGGACAGGCGTGCAAGCGCATCGACGTCGATGCCGATCGGAAAGCACGCCACCGCGCAGCGATGGCCGTCGATGAATTCGGCGCCGTCGTCGTCCACCCGGCGTACCTGCGGCAGCGTGGCGAAATAGTCGCGCAACGCGCTCGCATCGGCGGGCGTCTGCAGGCCGACGAGATCGTAGTGCGCGAGCGCGCCGAGCGTGCGCTCGTGCTGCGGCAGGTGCAGCAGCGTGCGCGCGGCCGGCAGCGGCGTGTGGAGGAAGAACCCGATGCGGCAGCGCACCCCGCGCGCGCGCAGCATCCCGGCGAGCGGGAACAGGTGGTAGTCGTGCACCCACACCGTGTCGTCGTCGCGCAATTCGGCCGCGAGCCACGCGGCAAACGTTTCGTTGACCTGCAGATAGTGCTTGAGCGCGCCGGCGCGGAAGCGCATCAGGTCGATCCGCGCATGCAGCAACGGCCAGAGGCAGCCGTTGGCGAAGCCGGCGTAGTAGCCCTCGAACTGCGCGGCATCGAAATCGAAGGTGCGGTAGCGGATGCGGTCGACGTCGTGCGCGTGCAGCGCCGTGGCGCGGGCGGTTTCGCCGCTCCAGCCGACCCACGTGCCGCCACGCGATTCCAGCAGCGACAGCATGGCCTGCGCGAGGCCGCCTGCCTGCGTCTGCCCGCGCTGCATCACGCGATTGGAGACGACGAACAGGCGCCCGGACGCGGATGCGGGCCGCGACATCGTCTCGATCGCATCGTCCGGAATCTGCTGCGTGCGGGTGTCGGTGAATGTGTCCATGGCGTCCCTGCGCGTGCACGATTCCCGCGTTGATGCAGGTCGCGTGCCAACGGATGCTGCAGTGCGGCAGTGCGGCCGCCTGCGATACTGACGCGACGCGGCCGTCCGCAACTAATGCATTTTGCATGCTGCCCATTCCTGCATCCTGCAGGCCGCGTCGCCCTCGTATCCGCATCGGCATGCGAACCCGACGCCGTTTCGCTGTTGCGCAGGTTGAAAGTTGCATGCCGCGGGCGCAGTCTTGTCGGCGCATGTCGCGCACCCTTCTCCATCTGCTGCTGGTGTTCGGGCTCGTTCTCAACGCGGTCGCCGCCCCGTGGGGCGAGGCGCACGCGCACGCCCGACATGCCTCGCCTGCGGCGCACGGCGACGGAGCGAACGCCGACGCCGCGGCGCTCCCCGACCTGCCCGCGCACCACCACGGCATGCGACACCACGGCACGTCGATGCCCGACGTGCAGCCGGATGCTGCGCCTCACGCCCACCACGCGGCCGACACGGCCGCATCGCACGATGCGTGCTGCGGCGGCCTGGCCTGCCAGTGCGGATGCGTGTTGCCGCCCGCGGTGCCGGGTTGCGCGGGGTGTGCGCTGCGCCTGCCCGGCCACGCCGACCTTGTCGCCGGCGCCGTGATCCTCGCCGTCGAACGGCGCGATTCGCCGCCGTTTCGGCCACCGGCCTGACCCGCGTCTGAGGCCCGATCCGTGCGGTCGGCGGTGGCCACGCAGGTCGCTCGCCGTCTCGCGCGCAGTTTGTGGTCGCGCGTCGGTGGCCGGCACCGCATCGGTGCACGGTCTTCGTGACGCATCCGCTGCGCCTCGCGCAGCTCCCGTCCATCGCAGGTGGCGCGCCCCGAGCGCGCCTGCACCAGGCGCGCCTGCAGCACGCGTGCCTGCACCCGGAGTGTCCGACATGCGTTTTTCCTTCCTTCCCGCGACCCTCACGGTCGCGGCCCTCGCGCTCTCCGCCTGCGCCGGCCTTCCGCGCGAGCGCGGCTACGCGCAGGCCGATGCGCTGGTCCAGGCGCGGCTGGGCGCTGCGCCGGACTGGGCCGCACGGCTCGATGCCACCGCACCGCCACCGGAGATTCCGCGCGATCCGCTGGGCGTCGACGACGCCATCGCACTGGCGTTCGCCCACAGCCCGCGCGTGCTCGCCGCGTACGCGCGCATCGGCATCGGCCGCGCCGAGCTCGACGATGCGCGCCGTCTCGCCAATCCCACCCTCGGCTATTCGCGTCTGACGCCGGACGGCGGCGGCG
This sequence comes from Chiayiivirga flava, assembly GCF_014202825.1. GTDB lineage: Bacteria > Pseudomonadota > Gammaproteobacteria > Xanthomonadales > Xanthomonadaceae > Chiayiivirga > Chiayiivirga flava. The sequence continues at coordinate 44,048 of NZ_JACHHP010000008.1, forward strand.
GCTCGCAGATCACGCGCAGCGTCTCGTTCGGCCTGTCCGACCTGCTGCAGCTGGCCTCGCGCAAACGCTTCGCCAACGGCGATTTCGAGCGCCTGCAGCAATCCGTGGCCGACGATCTGCTCGCGCTCGCCAGCGACACCGAAGCGGCCTGGTATGCAGCGGTCGGCGCCGCGCAGATCCAGGCGATGCGCGACCTCGTCGCCGACGCCGCGGAGCACGCGGCCACGCTCGCGCAGCGTTTTTTCGATGCGGGCAACATCAACCGCCTGCAACTGGAACTCGAACGCGCCGCGGCGTCGCAGGCGCGCATCGACGCGGTGCATGCGCAGGCCGATGCGCTGCGCGCGCGCGCAGCGCTCGCCGATCTGCTCGGCCTGCCGCTGCACGCGTCTTGGCGCACGCAGGCGCAACTGCCCGCGCCCGCGGACACGGCCTTCGATGGCGAGGCGCTGGTGGCGCTCGCGCTGGAGCGGCGCCTCGACCTTGCCGCCGCACGCCGCGACGTGGCACTGCGCGAGGACGCGCTCGGCGTCACGCGCCGCTGGCGCTGGCTGGGCGACGTCGAGCTGGGCTACGAGCGCGAACGCGAGGGCGACGGCACGCTGATGCGCGGGCCGTCGCTGTCGCTCGGGCTGCCGATCTTCAACCAGGGGCAGGGTGCCGTCGGTCGCGCGCAGGCGCAGCTGCTCGACGCGCGCGCGGCACTCGACGCGTCCGCGCTGGACGTGCAGAACGGCGTCCGCGCCGGCATCGAACGCCTCGCGCTCGCGCGCGACATCGCCGAGCGGTACCGCCGCGTTCTGGTGCCCGCGCGCGAGGCCATCGTCGGACGTACCCAGGAGCAGGTGAATTTCATGCTGCGTGGAGTGTTCGAGCTGATCGCGGCAAAACAGGCCGAGTACGACGCCTACCAGGCCTACCTCGAAGCGGTGCGCGACTACTGGACCGCGCGTGCCGAACTGCGCCGGCTCGTCGGCGGCGCGCTGCCGGACGATGTGGCGCAGCGGGAGGCGACGATCGGTGTCGAGGCGATCGTGCCCGTGGCTGTCGATGCATCGATGGATCATTCGCAGCATGGAATGGCGATGCCGGCGGAGGGCACCGGCGCGGCGCCGAGCGATCCGCACGCAGGGCACGACCTGGCGCCGCCGGAGGTTGCGGAAGGCGAGGACGATCCGCACGCCGGACACCACATGCCGGCGCAGGACGAGCACGATCCGCACGCGGGTCACGACATGTCGAGGCCAGCGCCCGTGGATGCCGGGGGCGATCCGCATGCGGGGCATCGCATGCCGTCGCCTGAGTCCGACGGTGATCCGCATGCCGGGCATCGGAGGCATGACGAGGCGCCGACCCAGAGCGATGAGTAGTCGTCCCGCTTCGCAGGATCAGGAGCAAGAGCAACCCCATCCCGACCCTTGCCCCGTCAAGGGGGAAGGGCTCAACGGCAAGAGCCGAAACGAGTTCGAACAGCTTCCACGCGACTGCGTGCGAGTCATGTTCGACACCGCACGAACACGGAGACACCCATGACACTTTCACGACGCAACTGGTTCGGCTGGGCCACGGCCGGCGCACTCGCACCGCTCGGCCTGCTGGCGCGCCGCGCCTTCGCGCAGGAAGCGCACCCGCAACCGGCGCAGGGAGCAGCGCCTGCGACAGAAGCAGCCACGCCCGCAGCGCAGCCGACCGGCGCCGCCGCACGCGGCGACTACACGCCCGTGCGCACGCTCAACGGCTGGACCCTGCCGCCGCGCATGGTCGACGGCGTGAAGGAATTCCATCTCGTGGCCGAGGAGATCGAGCACGAATTCGCACCGGGCTGCGTGGCCAAATGCTGGGGCTACAACGGCACCACGCCGGGGCCGACGATCGAGGCGGTGGAGGGCGATCGCGTGCGCCTGTACGTCACCAACAATCTGCCCGAACACACCAGCATGCACTGGCACGGACTGCTGCTGCCGAGCGGCATGGACGGTGTCGGCGGGCTCTCGCAGCCGCACATCAAGCCCGGCGAAACCTACGTCTACGAATTCACGCTGCGCCAGCACGGCACCCACATGTACCACCCGCACGCGGACGAGATGACGCAGATGGCGGTCGGCATGATGGGCCTGTTCATCATCCATCCGGCCGCGGGCGAGCCCGAACGCATTGACCGCGACTACGCGATCCTGCTGCACAACTGGGCGCTGCATCCGGGCACCTACCGACCGGATCCGTCGGTGATGCAGGATTTCGACCTGTGGACGTTCAACAGCAAGGTGTTCCCCGCGATCGACGCCATCGTGGCGCGCAGCGGCGAACGCGTGCGCATCCGTATCGGCAATCTCTCGATGTGGAACCATCCGATCCACATGCACGGCCCGCGCTTTGCCGTGACCGGTGGCGACGGCGGGCGCTGGCCGCGCGCGTTGTGGCGCAACGAGGTCACGGAGATCGTCGGCGTCGGGCAGACGCGCGACCTTGAATTCGTCGCGGTGCCTGGCGACTGGGCCTTCCACTGCCACATGGCGCACCACACGATGAACGCGATGGGGCACGAGATCCCGAACACGCTCGGCGTCGACCAGTCCGGCGTCGAGGCGAAGATCCGTGCGATGCTGCCCGGCTACATGGCGATGGGCGAAACCGGCATGGCCGAGCACCAGGCGCACACCGAATCGGGCCACATGCCCGGACCGGAAAACACGCTGCCGATGATGATGGGGCAGGGCCCGTTCGGGCCGCTGGAGATGGGCGGCATGTTCACCGTGATCAAGGTGCGCGACGACCTCGCGCGCGGCGACTACGCCGACCCGGGCTGGTACGCGCATCCACGCGGCACGGTCGCGAGCCGTGTCGATGCGTCCACGCTCGGCGAACCGGTACGCCGCGTCGCACCGCCGCGGTCGCCGCCCACGCACGAGGCAACGCCGGTCGACCATTCGAAGATGCATCACGGATGACGACGCCGGACGATGTGATCGTCATCGGCGGCGGCGCCGCCGGACTGATGTGCGCGATGACCGCCGGTGCGCGCGGCCGCCGCGTGCGCGTGCTCGAGCACACGAACCGCTGCGGCAAGAAGATCCTCATGTCCGGCGGCGGACGCTGCAACTTCACCAACACCGGCACTACGCCGGCACAGTTCCTGTCGGCCAATCCGCATTTCTGCAAATCGGCGCTCGCGCGCTACACGCCGGCGCAGTTCATCGCGCTCGTGGAGCGGCACGGCATCGCGTACCACGAGAAGGAACTCGGGCAATTGTTCTGCGACGCGTCGTCCAGGCAGATCGTGCAGATGCTGCTCGACGAAAACGCCGCGGCCGGCGTGCGCATCGATACCGGCTGCGAAGTGCAAGGCGTCGAACGCGGCGACGACGGATTCCGCGTCTCCACCTCGCTCGGCACGTTGCATGCGCCGTCGCTCGTGATCGCCACCGGCGGCCTGTCGATCCCGCGCATGGGCGCAACCGGTTTCGGCTTCGACATCGCACGGCAATTCGGCCACGGCGTCGTCGCAACACGCGCGGGCCTGGTGCCGCTCACGCTCACCGGCAAGCCGGCCGATGTGCTGGCGGACCTGAGCGGCGTCGCGATGCCGGTCGAGGCGCACGCCAACGGCATGGCGTTCCGCAACTTCCTGCTGATCACGCACCGCGGCGTCAGCGGCCCGGCGATCCTGCAGATCTCGAACTACTGGCAACCCGGCGATGCGCTGCACATCGACCTGCTGCCCGACGGGGACGCGCTGGACATCCTGCGTGCACAGCAGGCCGCGCGTCCGGCCGCGGAGCTGCGCACCGTGCTCGCGGACCTGCTGCCCAAACGCTTTGCCCAGCGCCTGTGCGAGACCGGGTTCGGCAGCCGCCCGATGCGCCAGTACGACGCACCGGCGCTGCGCGACATCGCCACGCGCCTGCAGCGCTGGCCGCTGGTGGCGAGCGGCACCGAGGGTTACCGCACCGCGGAAGTCACCCTCGGCGGCGTCGACACTAACGGCCTGTCGTCGAGCACCATGCAATCGCGCCTGGTGCCCGGCCTGTACTTCATCGGCGAAGTGGTCGACGTCACCGGCTGGCTCGGCGGCTACAACTTCCAGTGGGCGTGGGCGTCGGGGCACGCGGCGGGGATGGCGGTGTAGCGCCGCGGCCTCGTCGGCGAACGACAAGGTGCCGCTCCCTGCGAGCAGGCTGCCACTCACGTGATCCGTAAGACTGACGCAATACGCAGGCGACGCGACGCGCCCGCGCGCTCGATGGTTTCTCAGTTTTCGCCGTCGCGCATCCGGATCGCGCGGGAAAAGTCCGGGCTGTCCGCAAAGCGCGCCGCCGCATCGTTGATGCGGTGCGCGGCGCGGTAGCTCTCGCGCGGCAGTGCCGTGTCGATCAGGCCCAGGTCGTAGGCCAGGTCGTCGGCGTAGGCCGGCAGCACCGTCCTGTAGCTGAGCGGCACGGTGCCGGGGGCGAGTTGTTCGATGTGGTCGACGATGTTCGTGGTGCAGGTGTTGGTCAGCGTATTGTAGAACTCCGGTTGCGCCGCCAGCGCGTTGGCGCGCTCGAGCATGCCGACGAACAGCGCGCGCGCCTGCGCCGGGGTGGCGCGCATGCGGTAGAGGTGGACGTCGTCGCGGCGGTGGTTGGCGCGCAGGCCGATGAGGTCGCGTTCGTCGCCGACGACGTAGGTGAGTTCGTACTGGCGCAGCAGGCCGAGCACGGGCGAGAAGGATTCGCCGGTTTCCTTGCGGATCTCCGCGGAGATGGCCACGTACTGTCCGTCGCTGAAACCGAAGCTCAGCAGCGTGTGCGCAGGTCCGCGCCAGGCGGCGAACGGCTCCACCATGAACCAGAGCGATTCGAGTGTCGCCAGATCGTAGCTGCGGGTTTCCCAGCGCACGTCGAAGTCGGTGGTGGAGCGATAAAGCGCGTTGCGCACGTTGGACACGGTGACGCTGTCGCCGTCGATGCGCGCCGTCGGCAGGCGCACCTGGTCCGGCGCCCAGTCGCGGTCGTTGGACGGGCGCAGCAGCAGGACGAGGAGCAACCACGCCACCAGCGCGCCCGCGAGCAGGGCGCATGCAACGGCGACGAAACGACGGCGACGCAGGACGGTGAGCATGGCGCCATCGTAGCGCGGCTTGCGGCGCCTCAGTGCGCCGCGCCGACGCCTGCAAGCGCGATGCCGCCCGCGGTGCACGCGAGCACCACCACCAGCGCCGGTGCACGCACGGCGAGCAATGCGAATGCGGCGATGGCGATGCCCGCATCGGGCAGGCCATGCACGGTGCGGAGCCACAGCGGGTCCACCAGCGCGGCGGCAAGCAGTCCCACCACCGCCGCGTTCACGCCCGCGAGCATGCGTGCAACGTCGCCGCGCCGCGCAATGTGTCGCCAGAACGGCAGCACCCCGCCCACCACCAGCAGCCCCGGCAGGAAGATCGCGCCAAGGCACAGCGCCGCGCCGGCAACGCCGCTGCCGCCGAGCGCGCGCTCGCCCACGAATGCGGCAAAGGCGAACATCGGGCCGGGCATCGCCTGTGCCGCGCCGTAGCCGGCGAGAAACGTGTCCGGTTCGACCCAGCCGGGCGCGACGACCGCCTGCTCCAGCAACGGCAGCACGACATGCCCGCCACCGAACACCAGCGCGCCGCTGCGGTACAGGGCGGCGGCCACGTCGAGCAGCGGCGGCCCGGACACCGTCGCCGCCGCTGCCAGCAGGAGTCCGAACACGAGCAGCAGCCATGCGCCGGTGCGGCGTCCGACCTGCACGCCGAACGCGGGTGCTTGCGGCGCCGTGACGGTCGGGCACAGCCAGCGGCCGAGCACTGCGCCCGTGGCGATCACGGCAAGCTGCGCCCAGGCCGACGCGGCGGCAAGCATGGCGACGCAGGCCAGCGCGGCGAGCAGCAGGCGCGATCGATCCGGCGCCAGGGCACGGGCCATCGTCAGCACGGCGTGCGCGACGACGGCGACCGCAGCGAGCTTCAGCCCGTGCAGCGCGCCCCGGCCAACATCGCCCGAGACGTGTTCGCTGGCGCCCGCGAACGCGAACAGCAGCAGCGCCGACGGCAGGGTGAACGCGCAGAAGGCCGCGAGTGCACCGGCCCAGCCCGCGCGCATCAGCCCCAGCGCGAACCCGAGCTGGCTGCTTGCCGGGCCCGGCAGGAACTGGCACAGCGCCAGCAGCTGGGCGTACTGGGACTCGTCGAGCCAGCGGCGGCGCTGCACGAACTCACGGTGGAAATAACCCAGGTGCGCGATCGGCCCACCGAATGCGGTCAGGCCGAGCTTGAGGAACGCCATGCCCACCTCGAGCGCAGTACCGTACCTCGATGATGCCGACGTCTCACCGGTGGCGTCCCGGCGCGTCATGCGCGCGTCAGCGTGCTGCGGCCGACAGGGGTCCGATCACCGACGCAGCGTGCGCGCGAACAGCGCCAGCGTGCGCGACCACGCCTCCTTCGCGGCCGCCTCGTCGTAGCGCGGCGTGGTGTCGTTGTGGAATCCGTGCAGCGTGCCCGGCGGCTGGAACAGGGCGAAGGTCTTGCCATGTTCCTTCAGGGCGGCCTCGTACGCGGGCCACTGCGCGTTGACGCGTTCGTCGTCGGCCGCGAGCACCACCAGCAGCTCCGCGCGGATGGCCGGCACGTCCTCGATCGGGGCCGGCGCGCCGTAGAACGGCGCCGCCGCGGTCAGTTCCGGCACGCGCGTGGCGAGGAAATTCACCATCGCGCCGCCGTAGCAGAACCCCACCGCGCCGAACGTTTGCGGGGCACCGGGCAGGCCGCGCAGGTAACGCACGGCGGCGAGGAAATCCTCGCGCGTCTTGGCCTGGTCGAGCTTGCCGAACAGCGCGCGCGCCGAATCCTCGTCGCCGGGATAGCCGCCGAGCGGCGCGAGCGCATCGGGCGCGAAGGCCTGGAAGCCTTCGAGCGCGAACCGGCGCGTCACGTCCTCGATATGCGGATTGAGGCCGCGGTTTTCGTGCACCACCAGCACCTGCGGCAGCGAGCCGTCGGCGTCGGCCGGCTGCGCGAGATATCCCTTGCCGCTGCCGTGCCCCTGCGGCGCATCGAACGTGACGATCTTCGTTTCCAGCCGGACATCGTCCGGTGCGACTTGCTGCGCCGCAGCGAAATCCGGAGCCAGCGCCGCAAGCAGCGCAGCCGCGCCCGACGCGCCGGCGGCGAACCCGGCCGCGCGCTGCAGGAAGGCGCGGCGGTCGATGACGCCGTGTACATAGTCGTCGAACAGGCGCATGACCTGCGGATCGAAGTCGCTGCTGTTGCGGCGCGCGGGTGCGCTCATGCTGTGCTCCTGCGGCGGGTACGGGTGGCGAGACGGCACGGATCGTCGATGGAGACCACCGTGCCCCTCAGCTCAATAACGCAGCCGGCGTGCGCTGTCCATGCCGGCCGCGCCGGCGCGGGCGCGCCGGGCCGCGAACCGGGCGCGGGGGCAGAGCCGTGCGCGGCAAGCGCGCGCCCCGTGACTGTGCGGAGCGGCCCGCTGCCTCTATCGTGTCGCAATGCAGACGCTGAAGTATCTCGCCGGTTATCCCGAACACGTGCGCGAGCGCGTGCGCACGTTGCTGGCGGAGGACCGCATCGCACCGATGCTGCGCGAACGCTACGGCGCGTCCCATGCCATCCGCACCGATCGCCAGCTGTACGAGTACGTGGTCGCGATGAAGGAGCGCCATCTGCGCCAGGCCGTGCCGCTGCACAAGGTGGTCTACGACCGCCGCCTGCAGGTGATGCAGCACGCGCTCGGCCTGCACACCAGCGTCTCGCGCGTGCAGGGCCACAGACTCAAGGCAAGTCGCGAGATCCGCATCGACGCCGTGTTCATCGATGCCCCGGCCGATTTCCTGCGCATGATCGTCGTGCACGAACTCGCGCACCTGCGCGAGCCCGATCACACCAGGGCGTTCTACCAGCTCTGCTCACATATCGAGCCGGACTATCACCGGCTCGAATTCGATCTGCGGCTCTACCTGACGCTGCGCGATCTGCCGCGCGACGCCTGACGCACCGCGGCTATTGCGGCTGCGCGGCCTCGAGCCCCGTCGGCCCGCCGACGGCCCGGGCATGGTTGCGCTGCAGGTACTCCACCAGCACGCTAGCGATGCGCTCGAGCATCGCGTTGTCGCTGCCGCCGAACGAATACGCGCCGCCCATGGCCGCGGCGCGCTGGTAGAACTCCGGCTCCGCGACCACGGCGCCGCTGGCCTTGTCGGTCAGCCGCACGGTGAGCCGAACCGCGGAACTGCCGGCCATCGCGCCGGCCCAGACGCGATTGCCGCCACTGACGAACTTGAGCTCCCGGATCGTCGGTTCCAGCACGAGGGTGGCGCCCGCGCCGCGCGACCACTGCGCGAGCAGCGGCTTCACCTTCGCATCGATGTGCTGCTGGATCTTCGCCACGGCCTCGGGCTCGGCGACGCCGGCCGCGATCGCGACCGGCCGCAGCTCGAAGGCCTCGAACGTGTTCAACGCGCGCGTCGGCGGCGGGTTGTCGCTGACGGTGGGGCGGATCTGGGTCGCGCAACCGGCGAGCAGCACGGCGGCGGCGAGGAGGGCGGGCAGTTTCATGGCATGCATCCGGACAGGCGGGGATACCGCGCTTGACGCGATGCGCACGGCGATCGTGTCAGCCCTCAGCGCAGCTGGCTGTCCTTGCTGCCCCGGCGGTTGTATCCGCTCGCCGCACCCTGTTCGCGGTCGGCCGCGTCCTGGCACGCGATGCACAGACGCACGCCCGGCACGGCCTTGCGCCGCGCCGCAGGAATCGTCGCATCGCATTCCTCGCAGTGCGTCAGCCCCGGCCCCGTCGGCAGCTGGCTGCGCACGCGCTTGATGGCGTCCTTGATGGTGGCGTCGATCTGGTCCTGCACCGCGCCGTCGCCCGCCCAGCCTGTGGCCATCAGAGGTCTCCCGGGAAAAAACGTGATCTGACACAAGGTTTGCGCCGCCGAGGCCGAATTCAAGGTGTCCGGGCCGTGCCGCGCGCCGTCGCGGACGGCCCGTGTCCATGCCTTTCGCCACATGCCGTCGCCGACGCGAGCCCCGAGCATGCAATGATCCGTGGACGGCGGAACTGCGCATGCTCGGTTTCTGCCCCCGCGACGCCGGCCGTTGCCGCGCTCACGCTCTTTCGCAGTGGAGGACACGATGGACAGACGCACATTCGTCAAAGCGACCAGCCTCGGCGCGGCCGCCTTGTTCGTGCCGGCCTACGGGCGGCTGATCGCGGCAGAAGCCCTGGCCGAAACGCTCGACCCCGCGCAGAAGAAGCGCCTCGCCGACATCGCGCTGAACGCGTCGAAGGATGCCGGCGCAAGCTACTGCGACGTGCGCATCGGCCGCTACCTGAACCAGTTCGTCGTCACGCGCGAGGACAAGGTGCAGAACGTGGTCAACACCGAAACCACCGGTGCCGGCATCCGCGTGATCGCCAACGGCACCTGGGGCTTCGCCGCCACCAACGATCTCAGCGACGCCGCCGTGGCGCGCGCCGCCAAGCAGGCGGTGGCGATCGCCAAGGCCAACTCGCGCCTGCAGACCGAGCCCGTGCAGCTGGCGCCGGTGAAGGGCGTGGGCGAAGTCTCCTGGGCCACGCCCATCAAGAAAAACGCCATGCTGGTGCCGGTGAAGGACAAGGTCGACCTGCTGCTCGCGGCCAACGCCGCGGCCCTGGCGGCCGGCGCCAACTACGCCAACAGCACGCTGTTCCTGGTCAACGAGCAGAAATACTTCGCGTCCACCGACGGCAGCTACATCGACCAGGACGTGCACCGCATCTGGGCACCGATGCAGGTCACCGTGGTCGACACCGCCAGCGGCAAGTTCAAGAACCGCGGCGGGCTCTCCTCGCCGATGGGCATGGGCTACGAATACCTCGAGCCCGACGCCGGCAAGCGCATCGTGCAGCCCGGCGGCGTGGTGGCCTACTTCAGCGCCTACGACATCGTCGAAGATGCCAAGGCCGCCGCGAAGCAGGCGAAGGAAAAGCTCAAGGCCCCGTCGGTGAAGCCCGGCAAGTACGACCTCGTGCTCGACCCCGCCAACCTCTGGCTCACCATCCACGAATCGGTCGGCCACCCGACCGAACTCGACCGCGTGCTCGGCTACGAGGCCAACTACGCCGGCACCAGCTTCGCCACGCTCGACAAGTGGAGGTCGAAGAACTTCCAGTACGGCAGCGACAAGGTCAGCATCTTCGCCGACAAGACGCAGGAGCTCAGCCTCGGCGCCGTGGGCTACGACGACGAAGGCGTCAAGACCAAGCGCTGGGACATCATCAAGGACGGCATCCTGGTCAACTACCAGGCGATCCGCGATCAGGCCCACATTCTGGGCGAAAAGGAATCGCACGGCTGTTGCTACGCCGATTCGTGGTCCAGCGTGCAGTTCCAGCGCATGGCCAACATCTCGCTCGCGCCTGGCAAGACGCAGATGACGCCCGACGAGATGGTGAAGGATGTCGAAAACGGCATCTACATCGTCGGCGACGGCTCCTTCTCCATCGACCAGCAGCGCTACAACGCGCAGTTCGGCGGCGAGCTCTTCTTCGAGATCAAGGACGGCAAGATCACGCACCAGATCGAGGACGTGGCCTACCAGATCCGCACGCCGGAATTCTGGAACGCCTGCGTCGGCGTCTGCGACGAGCGCGACTACCGCCACGGCGGCTCGTTCTTCGACGGCAAGGGCCAGCCCTCGCAGGTCTCGGCGGTGTCGCACGGCTCGTCCACGGCCCGTTTCAACGGCATCAACGTCATCAACACCGCGCGCAGCCTGGGCTGAGGAGCACACACATGATCCAGTTCGACGAAACCCAGGCCCGCGCCCTCACCGACAAGGTGCTCAAGCTCACCACGGCCGAAGGCTGCAGCTTGGTGCTGCAGGGTGGCCGCACCGGCAACATCCGCTTCGCGCGCAACTCGGTCTCCACCGCCGGCGAAGTGCAGAACTGCACGCTGGTGGTGACGGTGATGTTCGGCAAGAAGACCGGCATCGCCACCACCGGCGAATTCGACGATGCGGCGCTCGAGCGCGTGGTGCGTCGCGCCGAGGAACTGGCGAAACTCTCGCCGGACAATCCCGAGTTCATGCCGGTCATCGAGAAGCAGACCTACCGCCCGACGCCCACCTTCGTCGAGGCCACGGCCAACATCACGCCCGAGTTCCGCGCCCAGGTGGCGGCCGACTGCATCGAGCCGTGCAAGGCCGACAAGCTCGTGGCGGCCGGGTTCTTCGTCGATTCCGACGGCTTCATGGCCAACGCCGACAGCAACGGCAACTTCGCCTACCAGCGCATCACCTCGGCCGACCTCACCTGCACCGTGCGCACCGACGACGAGCGCGGATCGGGCTGGGTGGCGAGCAACGTGGCCGACATCGGCAAGTTCGACGCCAAGCGCAGCATCCGCACCGGCATGCAGAAGGCCAAGGGCTCGGCCGACGCGAAGGCGCTCGAACCGGGCAAGTACACCGTCATCCTCGAACCTGCGGCGGCCGCGGGCCTGGTCGGCTTCATGCTGTTCGGCTTCGACGCGCGCCAGGCGGACGAGGGCCGCAGCTTCCTCACCAAGAAGGGCGGCGGCAACCGCATCGGCGAGAAGGTGTTCGACGAACGCGTGAACATCTACAGCGATCCGTGGGATGCGGATCTGGCCGTGGTGCCATGGGACCAGGAAGGCCTCGCCCGCACGCGCGAGGACGTGGTCAAGGATGGCGTGGTCAAGACGCTCGCGTACTCGCGCTACTGGGCGAAGGAAAAGGGCAAGGTCGCCACCGGCCAGCCCGGCAACATCATCATGACCGGCGGCGACGCGACCACCGAGGAGATGGTGAAGTCCACCAAACGCGGCATCCTCGTCACGCGCACCTGGTACATCCGCCTCGTCGACCCGCAGACCATGCTGCTCACCGGCCTCACCCGCGACGGCACGTTCTACATCGAGAACGGCGAGGTGAAGTATCCGATCAAGAACTTCCGCTTCAACGAATCGCCGGTGATCATGCTCAACAACATCGAGCAGCTCGGAAAATCCGAGCGCATCTCGCCGGACGAATCGCCGTTCCTGATGAAGGTGCCGTCGATGAAGCTGCGCGACTTCACCTTCACCAGCCTCTCCGACGCGGTGTGATGCCGCGCGGAGCCGCAGTCCTCCAGCCTCGAATCCTTCTCCCGTCGGGAGAAGGTGCCGGCAGGCGGATGAGGGCGCCACCTCGCACGCCTCCGGCCCGCACTGCACACGAAGCCAGCCCCATCACATGCGCCGCCGCGACAGCATAAAAGCCCTCGCGGCACTCCTCGCCGTCGCCGCCACGCGCATCCACGCCAGCGACGGCCGCCACGACTTCTGGTTCACCCGCCTCATGTACGAGTCCGGCGACTGGGACGTCGACCAGCGCATGCCCACCACCGTGCTCGATGCGCTGCTGCAGTACACGCAGCTGCGTGTCGATCCCGAGGAACACGTGGTCCCGCTCGCCGACGCGCGCATGCTCGACGCGCCGTTCTGCTACCTCGCCGGCCACAAGCTCGTCGAGTTCAACCCCGACGAACGCCGCAACTTCGAAACCTACGTGCGCCGTGGCGGCTTCGTCTTCGTCGACGACTGCAACCACGACATCGACGGCCTGTTCGCGCGCTCGTTCGAGGACGAAATGGCGCGCATTTTCGGCCGCGACGCATTGCGCAAGCTGCCGAAGAACCACGCGCTCTACCGCAGCTTCTTCGACTTCCCCGACGGCCCGCCGCCGACCTCGCTCGAACTCAACGGCTGGGGCGACGACCTGGTGCACGACTACCTGAAGGGCATCGAGATCGACGGCCGCCTCGGCGTGCTCTACAGCAACAAGGACTACGGATGCGAATGGGATTACGACTGGCGCAACAAGCGCTGGCTGGCCGAGGACAACACGAAGTTCGCGGTCAACATCGTCATGTACGCGCTGAGCGCGTGAGGCCGCAGGCATGAGTGCAACGATCGACGAAGCTGCGGTGCAGGCACGGGTGGCACGACTTGCCGACCTGCGCCGCGCGATCGCCGTCGACGTGGTGGGTCAGGAGGCCGTGGTCGAACAGCTGCTCGTCGCGCTGCTCGCCGGTGGCCACTGCCTGCTCGAAGGCGTGCCGGGCCTGGGCAAGACGCTGCTGGTGCGTGCGCTCGGCCGCGCGCTGCACCTGGAGTTCCGCCGCGTGCAATTCACCCCGGACCTGATGCCCAGCGACATCGTCGGCACCGAAATCCTGGAAGAGGAACACGGCACCGGCAAGCGCTTCTTCAAGTTCCAGCCCGGCCCCGTGTTCACCCATCTCCTGCTCGCCGACGAACTCAACCGCACGCCGCCGAAAACGCAGTCCGCGCTGCTCGAAGCGATGCAGGAAGGCACGATCAGCTACGGCGGCACCACGCATCCGCTGCCGACGCCGTTTTTCGTGCTCGCGACGCAGAACCCGCTCGAACAGGCCGGCACCTATCCGCTGCCCGAAGCGCAGCTCGACCGCTTCCTGCTCAACATCCTCGTCGACTATCCGACCGAAGCCGAGGAGCGCGCCATCCTCGAACACACCACCGGACGCGGGCACGCGCACGCGCAGGCCGTGATGCAGGCCGAGGACGTGCTCGCGCTGCAGCAACTGGTGCGCGACGTGCACGTGAGCGGCGACCTCATGGCCTGGATCAACCGCCTCGTCCGCGCCACGCGCCCGCAGACGAGCCAGGTGCAGGCCGTGCGCGACTGGGTGCGCTGGGGCGCCGGCCCGCGCGCGGGCCAGGCCCTAGTGTTGTGCGCCAAGGCGCGCGCCCTGCTGCACGGACGCCTCGCCGCCATCCGCGACGATGTGCACGCACTCGCAATGCCGGTCCTGCGCCACCGCCTGCTGCTGAGCTTCACCGCCGAAGCCGACGGCCGCACCGCCCGGGACGTGGTCACCGCGCTCCTCGCCGGCGTGCCGTTCACCGCTTGAAACGCGGCACGGCAATGCACCGCGTGCGCGCCCAACTCCCCGCGGGAGACACTGCCCGAAGGCCCACCGCCCCGCTCGTCCTTCTCCCCCCGGGACAAGGTGCCCGAAGGGCGGATGAGGGTCCGGGCGTCACAGAGCGAACCCATCCTGCGCATCCATCAACGCGCGTATTGCGCGAAGCTCCCTCGCGACGAAAGCAGCGCGTAGTACGCCCGGATCGCGAATGGATGAATTTGCCGTTCGTAGCCTCCCGAACCCTCTCCCCAACCCCTCTCCCACCGGGAGAGGGGCTTCTGCGCGCCGCTTCCTGCAGGCGACCGGCCGCAGCATGAGTGACAAGACGACGCTGATCCCGGCCACCCTGCGCGCGCACCTCGCACGCCTGCGCATCGCCGCACGCCTGCCGCCACCGCCCGGCCCGCTCGGCCAGAACGCCAGCCGCCAGCGCGGCCAGGGCCTCGAATTCTCCCAGTACCGCGCGTACGAACACGGCGACGAACCGCGCCATATCGACTGGAAACTCTTCGCGCGCGCCGACCGCTACTTCGTGCGCGACGCCGAACGCGAAGCCGGGCTCGCCGTGTGGGTGGTGCTCGACGCCACCGCCTCGATGCAGCAGGCCGATCTCGCCACCCCCGAGCGCAGCAAATGGACCGTGGCGCGCACCCTCGCCGCCGCCACCATCGACATCGCACACCGCCAGGGCGACCGCTTCGGCCTGCTGCTGGTGCGCGACGGCACGCTCGACTGGACCCCCGCGCAACGCGGCCCGCGCCATCGCGACCGCTGCCTGCTCGCCCTGTTGCGCGCGACCTGTGCCGGCACGTGGCCCGGCATGGATGCGCTGCGACCGGCATGGGGCCGCATCGAACCGTCGTCGATCGTGCTGGCGATCGGCGACGGCTTCGACCCGAACGCCACCGACTTCGCGCTGCAGCTCGCCGCCACCCGGCGCGACGTGCGCAGCATCGCGCTGACCGCCGTCGACGAGCGCGACTTCGCGTTGCGCGGCGCCTGCGTGTTCGAAGATCCGGAAACCGGCGCGCGCATCGAGGCCGACGCCGCGGCCGTCGCGGCGAGCTTCCGCGCCAACTTCGCGCAGGCGCGCGGCGCGCTTGCGCACACGCTCGCCGCCGGCGGTGTGCTGCACGTCGAACACGCCGTCGACCAGCCTCCCGAGCGCACGCTGCGGGCCGTCCTCGGTGCGGGTGCGCGATGAGTCTGCTGTGGGCATTTCCGTTGGGCATTTTCGCACTCGGCGCCCTGCTGGTGCCGCTGCTGCTGCACCTGGACCGCCGCCGCGCCGTGCGCAGCATCACGTTTGCAGCGATGCGCTGGATCGGCACGCGCAGCAAGCCGCGTCGCACGCTGCGCGTGTCGGAGTGGTTGCTGCTTGCGCTTCGCCTTGCGCTGATCGCGGTGCTCGCGCTGTGGCTCGCGCAGCCGGTGCTGCGCGGCGCGTGGCGCGCGCCGCAGCACGTGCTGGCAGTGGTGCCGGGTGTCGACACCGCGGACGCCATCGATGCCGATCGCGCGGTGTGGCTCGCCCCGGGATTTCCGTCGCTCGACAGTGCCGCGCTGGGCGATGCCGTGCCCACCGCGAGCCTGCTGCGCGAACTCGACGCCATGCTCGCCCCCGACGACCGGCTGACCGTGCTCGTGCCGTCCCAAGTCGACGGGCTGGAAGCGGCGCGCATCGTGCTCTCGCGCGACATCGCCTGGCGCATCGTGCCGGCCGTCGCGCGCGCGGCGCAGGCAGCAGCGCCGCCACCGCCGCGCCGCCTCGCGCTGCGCTTCGACGATGCCGCCGCACCCGCGCTGCGCCCGCTGCGCGCCGCCATCGCCGCATGGGACGCCGTCGACACGCTCGCCGTCACCCTCGACGCAGCGTCATCCGGCACGCCGCTGCCAGAGCGCGCGGACGCCGTGATCCTGCTGCAGGCGACGCCGGACCCGCGCGCGCTCGACCTCGCACGCAGCGGTGCTGTGGTGCTCGAACTGTCGGCAGCCGGCAATGCTTCCGCAACTGCCGACGCCTGGCCCCCTGCGCCGACACGCACCGGTCGCGGCCAGGTCCTGCGCCTGCGCGTGCCACTCGACCCGCAGCACGTGCCTGCGCTGCACGACGCGGACTTCCCGCTGCAGCTGCACCGCGTGCTGTTCGGCGACGCGCCGCCGCCCGCGCGCGCCCGCGCCGCCGATGTGGCGCCGCTGCACGATGCAACACGCGCCACGGTGCCGCTCACGGCGCTGCGCTCGTGGCTGGCGTGGCTCGCCGCCGCGCTGTTCCTGCTCGAACGCCTGCTCGCGAACGGGCGTCGCCTGGCGCGGCCGGCATGAGCGCCGCCGTGCTGCAGCGTCTGAAACGGCGGGCGCAATGGCGCCGCGCACTCGTCGTCGCGCTTGCCTGGTTGCCGTGGATCGGCGTCGCCGTTGCCATCGCCTGGCGGCTGGACGGCGCAACGGGCGCCGCATTCGCGGCCGCAGCCGGACTGGCGGCGTGCGCGCTGCACGCCGCGCTGCGTGCGCGCGCCATCGACACCGCGTGGCTCGTCGCGGCGCTCGACGCAGCCGCACCGGAACTGCAGGACAGCGCCGATCTGCTGTTCGCGCGCACCGACGCGCTCGGCCCGCTGCAGGCGTTGCAGCAAACCCGCGTGCTGCACCGGCTCGGCATGCAGCCGCCGGACCTGCGCGAGCCGCTGCCGTGGCGCCCGCTGCGCCGCACGCTGCCGGTGGCGGTCATCGGCGTGCTCGTCGTTCTTGCATGGCCGCGGCCGCACGGCGAACCCGCGCCGATCGCCGCAACGCCGGCGCAGCCCGCCGCGCAGGTGCAGTCGCTGCAGGCAAGCCTCGACATCCGGCCGCCGGCCTACACCGGCCTCGCGGCGCGCCGGCTGGATGCCATCGACGGCGAGGCGGAGCAGGGCAGCACGCTCGCGTGGACGCTGCGCTTTGCCGTCGCACCGCAGTCCGTGCGCCTGCGCTTCGTCGACGGCGACACGCTGGAATTGACCCGCGACGCGGGCGTCTGGCGCGGCGAACGCATGTTCGAGCGCTCCGCGCTGTTCCGCATCGAGACCGACGGCGCACCGCCGTTGCCCAACGGCCCGCCGTACCGGATCGAGATCCGCCCCGACCTCGCACCGCAGATCCGCGTCCTGCAACCCGAGCGCACACTCTCGGTGCTGGACGCCGCCACCCGCCGCTGGCAGCTCGTGTTCGAGGCAAGCGACGACCATGCGCTGGGTGCCGCCACGCTCGAACTCACGCTCGCGCAGGGCAGCGGCGAGCAGGTGACCGTGAGCGAGCGGCGCATCGCGCTGCGCGGCGAGGGCGACACCCGCACGCGGCGGTATGCGCATGCCGTGGAACTTGCCGCGCTCGGCTACGCGCAAGGCGACGATCTCATCGCGCGCGTGACCGTGCGCGACACGCGCGCGCCGACGCCCAACGTCGCGCGCAGCGCCAGCTTCATCCTGCGCTGGCCGCCGCCGCAGGGCACGGACGGCACCGGCGTCGAGGGCCTCGTGCAGACCGCGATGCCGGCCTATTTCCGCAGCCAGCGCCAGATCATCATCGACACCGAAGCGCTGCTTGCGCAGCGCGCCCAACTCGACGCCGCCACGGTGCTGGCGCGTTCGGACGCCATCGGCAACGACCAGCGCATCCTGCGCCTGCGCTACGGCCAATTCCTCGGCGAGGAATCCGAGACCGATGCGCCGCCGCCGCGCCACGACGACGGCGACGATCACGACGACTCACACGCTGACGACGCCCACGACCACGCGCCGCCGGCGAACGCCAACGCCGACGACCTGATGCGCGGCGCCGGCCACCTGCACGACCTGCCCGAGGCCGCCACCCTGCTCGATCCGGCCGCGCGCGAACTGCTGCGCGCGGCACTGAACGAGATGTGGCAAGCCGAGGGCGCACTGCGCGGCGGGCATCCGGACGCCGCACTGCCGTTCGAGCGACGCGCACTCGAATTCATCAAGCGCGTGCAGCAGGCCGATCGCATCTATCTGGCCCGCGTCGGCCTCGAACTGCCGCAACTCGACCCAACGCGGCGACTCACCGGCGAGCGCGATCCGCTGACCGCCCGGCGCGATCCGCTGGTGCCGCGCGCGCAGACCGACGACGTGCCGCGCGCCGCGTGGCAGGCCTTGCACGACGATGCGCCGCTGCCGCTCGCCGAACTGCTCGACTGGCTGCGCGGCACGCCCGACGCGGCGACCGATCGGCTGGCGTTGCTGCAGCATATCGACGCACTGCAGCGCGACCCCGCCTGCCGCGCATGCCGCGACGCACTCGCGCGCGCACTGTGGCCGAGCCTCGTGCCGCCGCCGGCCGCACCGCTGTCGCGTCCGGCGCCGGACGCCGTCGGACGCGCGTATCTCGACGCGCTGGCGCCTCCGGCAGCGGACGAGGGCACGCCATGAGCACGGTGTTCCACGTCGACGCCGTCCTCGTCGCGACCATCGCCGCCGCCGCGCTGGCCGCGCTGCTGCTCGTGCTGCGGCACGCGCGCCGGCATCGCACCGCACTCGCCGTGCTGCAGCTGCCGTGCGCGGCGCTGCTGCTCGCGGCGCTGCTGCTGCGCGACGGCGGCGATCACGCCGTGCTGCAGGTGCTCACGCCGGGAGCCGATGCCGCCGGCATCGCGGACCTGCCGACCGTGGCACTGCCGGGCGCGGCGGCCGGACCGGACATCGAGCGCGCACCGGACCTTGCCACCGCGCTGCGCCGGCATCCGTCGGTCGACACCTTGCGCATCCTCGGCGACGGTCTTGCGCCGCACGATCGCGCCGTCGTCAGCACGCGCGACATCGCGTACCAACCGTCATCCGCTCCGGGCGACGGCACGCTGGTCGCGCTCGATGCGCCCGCCAGCGTGCGCACCGGTGCGTGGTGGACGCTGCGCGGTCGCCTGCATGCGCCCGGCGCGCGCACGGTCGAACTGCGCGATCCCACCGGCGCGCCCGTTGCCACCGCCACGCCCGACGCCGACGGCACCTTCGTGCTGCGTGCTCTCGCGCGCGCACCGGGCCCGGCGCTGTTCTCGCTGCAGGTGTTCGACGGCGACACGGAGCAGCAGCGCCTGCCGATTCCGATCGATGCACACACGCCGTCGCCGCAACGCGTGCTGGTGCTCGCCGGGGCGCCGTCGCCGGAACTGCGTGCGCTGCGGCGCTGGGCCATCGACGCGGGCCTTGCGCTCGACAGCCGCATCGATCTGGCGCCCGGCCTGCCGCAACGGCGCGGACAGCCGGCGCTCGACGCCGCCACGCTCGCGCAACTGGACCTGCTCGTCGTCGACGAACGCAGCTGGCCACAGGTTGCCGCGTCGCGCGACACGCTGCGTGCTGCCATCGACGACGGCCTGGGCGTGCTGTTGCGCGTGACCGGGCCGTTGCCCGCACGCGTGGCGCAGGACTGGCGTGAACTCGGCCTCGACGTGCGACTCGACGCCGCCGCACCCGTGGCGGTGCAACTGCCGCAGCCAGGCACGACGGATGCACTGCAACTGCAGGCCTGGCCGATCGTCACCGGCGGTGCACACCAGGTGCCGATGCTGCGGGATGTCGACGGGCGCGTCCTCGCACAACGCATCGCGCTCGGGCGCGGCCGCGTCGGCGTCTGGCCGCTCGCCGACAGCTTCCGTCTCGTCACGCGCGGCGAGGGTGCGGCGTATGCAACGTTGTGGTCGGACACCGTCGCCGCGCTTGCGCGCGCCGACGGCGATGCACCGCTCGCGATGCCCACACGCGCGGCGATCGGCGAGCGCGTCGTCCTGTGCGCAGACAGCCCGTTGCGTGTGACGTCGCCCGACGCCGGCAGCACCGACCTGCTCGCCGACCCGCGCGGCTGCGCCGCGTTCTGGCCGCGCGAGGCAGGCTGGCATCGCGTGACATCGCCCGATTCCGATCGTCCTGCACCCGCGGCGTTCTACGTGCACTCCGCCGCGAACATCGCCACGCTGCAACGCGAAGACACGCGCCGCGCCACCGCCGCCCTCGTCACGCTGGACGCAATCGCGCCCGCGCCGCAGCCACCGCGCGAACGCTGGCGCATTGCCCTGCTGGCCGCCTGGCTGCTGCTGGCGGGCACCCTATGGTGGCTGGAGCGGCGTGCGCGACGCGCGCTCGACTGAGGCGTTGCGCAGCGCCCGCCGCAGCCGCCGCCGCGCGCGTGCGGCTCACTCCACCGTCACCGATTTCGCGAGGTTGCGCGGCTGGTCGACATCGGTGCCGCGCAGCACCGCCACGTGGTAGGCGAGCAGCTGCAGCGGCACGGTGAACACCGCCGGGGCGATCAGGTCGCTGCCCGCGTCCACCTTGATCACGGCGCCGCGCTCGCCGTTGGCCGGAATCTCCACCGAGGTGTCCGCAAACACGAACAGTTCGCCGCCGCGGGCGCGGACTTCCTCGATGTTGGACTTGAGTTTTTCCAGCAGCGCGTTGTTCGGCGCCACCGTGATGACGGGCATGTCCTCGTCCACCAGCGCGAGCGGGCCGTGCTTGAGCTCGCCGGCGGGATAGGCCTCGGCGTGGATGTACGAGATTTCCTTGAGCTTGAGCGCGCCTTCGAGCGCCACCGGGAAGTTCACGCCACGGCCGAGGAACAGCGTGTGATGCTTGGCGACGAAGCGTTCTGCCAGTGTCGCGATCGCAGGTTCGAGCTCGAGCGCGGCGGCGACGCGACGCGGCAGCGATTCGAGGTCGTCGACGAAGCGCGCGCACCGGTCCGCATCCAGGCCGTTGAGGCGCGCCAGCTCCAGCACCAGCAGCGCGAGTGCGGACAGCTGGGTGGTGAACGCCTTGGTGGACGCCACGCCGATCTCGGGCCCGGCGCGCGTCATCAGCACGAGGTCCGATTCGCGCACCAGGCTCGACTCGGGCACGTTGCAGATCGCGAACGAGCCCAGATACCCGAGCCGCTTGCCCTCGCGCAGCGCCGCCAGCGTGTCGGCGGTTTCGCCGGACTGCGAGATGGCGACGAACAGACTGTCCCGCGGCACCACCACCTTGCGGTAGCGGTACTCGCTCGCCACCTCGATGCTGCACGGCAGGCCGGCCAGCGCTTCGAGCCAGTATTTGGCCACGAGGCCGGCGTGGTAGCTGGTGCCGCAGGCGACGATCTGCACGTGGCGCACGCGCGGCAGCAGTTCCAACGCACCGACGCCGAAGATGTTCGGGAGGATGCGGTGGCCGGCGATGCGGCCTTCGAGCGTCTCCGCGATGGCGCGCGGCTGCTCGAAGATTTCCTTGAGCATGTAGTGGCGGTATTCGCCACGCTCCACTGCGTCGGCGGAGAGCTCGCTCTGGTGCGTGCGGCGTTGCACGGCGGCGCCGTCGGCGTCGAACACCTGCATCGAGGTGCGCGTGATCTCGACGAGGTCGCCTTCGTCCAGGTAGACGAACCGGTTGGTGACCTTGATCAGCGCCTGCACGTCCGAGCCGAGGAAGTGTTCGCCGATGCCGATGCCGACCACCAGCGGACTGCCGCGACGTGCGCCGACGATGGTGCCGGGTGCGTCGCTGCTCATCACCGCGATGGCGAACGCGCCTTCGAGGCGGGCGATCGCCTGCGCCACGGCGTCACGGAAGTTGGCGCCTTCCTTCGCGATGTGGTGGACGAGGTGGGCAATGACTTCGGTGTCGGTGTCGGACGTGAATTCGTAGCCCGAGGCGCGCAGTTGCTCGCGCAGCGCCTCGTGGTTTTCGATGATGCCGTTGTGCACCACGCTGACGCTGCCGACCGAGGTGTGCGGATGCGCGTTGCGTTCGCTCGGCACGCCGTGCGTGGCCCAGCGCGTGTGCGCGATGCCGCTGCTGCCGTGCAGCGGCTCGGAGTCAAGACGCGCTTCGAGTTCGCGCACCTTGCCCACGGTGCGCGCGCGGGCCAGCGCGCCGTCGGCGAGCACGGAGAGGCCGGCCGAATCGTAGCCGCGGTATTCGAGGGCCTTGAGGCCGGCGATCAGGATCGGAACGACATCGCGTTCGGCGGTGGCGGCGACGATTCCACACATGCGGGGCTGTCCTTGGCGGGCGCCGGGGAGCGGCGCTGGAAGTCGGGCATTCTAATGGCGCAGGTGGCGGGGCTGGGCCGGGTTCGGGCGGTGGGGTGGTGGGTTGGGGCGGATTGGGGTGTTCGCGTCGGGGGCGCACTTCATCGCCGCGCCCACTCCATCCCCGCACCCATCAGACGCGATGAAACTCCCGATACCACTGCACCAACCGCTCCACCCCATCCTCGATCGACGTCCCCGGCGCGTACCCCACGTCCCGCTCCAGCGCCGAGATATCCGCAAACGTATCCTCCACGTCCCCGGCCTGCATCGGCCGCAGGATCTTCTCCGCCGCACGCCCGGTGCTGGCCTCGATCGCCTCGATGAACCGCTTCAGCTCCACCGGAGCGCTGTTGCCGATGTTGTAGATGCGATACGGCGCATCGGACGTCGCCGGCGACGGCTTCGCCCGATTAAACCTCGGATCCGGCTTCGCCACGCGATCGAGCACGCGCACCACGCCTTCGACGATGTCGTCGATGTAGGTGAAATCGCGCGAATGCCGACCGTTGTTGAACACCTCGATCGGTTCGCCGGCAAGGATTTTCTGGGTGAACAGGTACGGCGCCATGTCCGGCCGGCCCCACGGGCCGTACACGGTGAAGAAGCGCAGTCCGGTCACCGGCAGGCGATACAGATGCGCATACGTGTGCGCCATCAGTTCGTTGGCTTTCTTCGTGGCGGCGTAGAGCGAGAGCGGATGGTCGACCGCGTCCTCCACCGAGAACGGCAGCTTGCGGTTGCCGCCGTACACCGAACTCGACGAGGCATAAACCAGGTGTTCGACAGCGTGCCTGCGGCAGGCTTCGAGGGTGTTGGCGAAGCCGACGAGGTTGCTGTCGATGTAGGCGCGCGGGTTCTCGATCGAGTAGCGCACGCCGGCCTGCGCGGCGAGGTGCACCACGCGCTCGGGCTTGAACTGCGCGAATACGTCGTCGAGCGCGTCGCGGTTCTCCAGCGCGGCTTTCTCGAACGAAAACGCGTCGAACGGCCGCAGCCGCGCAAGGCGCGCGTGCTTGAGCACCGGGTCGTAATAATCGTTGATGTTGTCGTAGCCGAACACGCGGTCGCCGCGTTCGAGCAGCCGCAGCGCCGTGGCTGCGCCGATGAAGCCGGCCGCGCCGGTGACGAGGACACGCATGGTCGTGGGCTTCAGAGACGTTCGTCGGCGGCGTCGCGCGGCAGCACGTGGCGCACGTCGAACAGGACCGCGCCGGGTTTGCCGAAGGCGCGCACGCCTTCGGCGCCGAGCGCGACGAATTCACGGTGTGCGACGGCCAGCACGATGGCGTCGTAGCCCGGCTGCGGCGCATCGGTCAGCGCGAGACCGTATTCGGCCTGCACTTCATCGGCATGCACCCACGGATCGTGCACGTCGACGAT
This sequence comes from Chiayiivirga flava, assembly GCF_014202825.1. GTDB lineage: Bacteria > Pseudomonadota > Gammaproteobacteria > Xanthomonadales > Xanthomonadaceae > Chiayiivirga > Chiayiivirga flava. The sequence continues at coordinate 67,466 of NZ_JACHHP010000008.1, forward strand.
GACACCATAGCTGCGGAACTCGCTCACCACGTCGATCACGCGCGTGTTGCGCAGGTCCGGGCAGTTCTCCTTGAACGCAAGGCCGAGCACGAGCACGCGCGCGCCGGCCACGGGCAGGCTGCGCTGCGCAAGGCGCTTTACCACGCGCTGCGCGACGTGTGCGCCCATGCCGTCGTTGACGCGGCGGCCGGAGAGGATCACTTCCGGGTGGTAGCCGACTTCCTGCGCCTTGTGCGTGAGGTAGTACGGATCCACGCCGATGCAGTGGCCGCCGACGAGGCCCGGGCGGAACGGCAGGAAATTCCACTTGGTGCCGGCGGCGGCGAGCACGTCGCCGGTGTCGATGCCGAGCTTGTGGAAGATCAGCGCGAACTCGTTGACCAGGGCGATGTTGAGGTCGCGCTGGGTGTTTTCGATCACCTTGGCGGCTTCGGCCACGCGGATGCTCGGCGCCAGGTGCGTGCCGGCGGTGACGATGCGGCGGTAGAGCGCATCGACGAAAGCCGCGGCCGCGGGCGTGGAACCGGACGTGATCTTGAGGATGGTTTCGAGGCGGTGCTGGCGGTCGCCCGGATTGATGCGTTCCGGGCTGTAGCCCACGAAGAAGTCGACGTTGCAGCGCAGCCCGGAGTCGCGTTCGATGATCGGAACGCAGACGTCCTCGGTGGCGCCCGGGTACACCGTGGATTCGAAGATCGCCACGCCACCGCGCGCGATGGCGCGGCCGACGCTGCGGCTTGCGGCTTCGAGCGGGCGCAGGTCCGGGCGCTTGGCGGCGTCGATCGGTGTCGGCACGGTAACGATGAAGACATCGTTGCCGGCAAGGTCGGCGGCGTCGGCGCTAAGGCGCAGCTGCGGAAGCTTGGCGAAGTCGTCCTCGGACAGCTCCTGCGTGTGGTCGACGCCGGCACGCAGCGCGTCGATGCGGCGCGTGTCGATGTCAAACCCCAGCGTCGGCTGCCGCTTGCCGAAGGCCGCCGCCAGCGGCAGCCCCACATACCCCAGCCCCAGCACGGCCACGCGGGCGGTTTCGGGGGCGGGCAGGGGGGCAGGCGGCATGGCGTTTCCGGGCGGCAGGGCAGGCACGCAGTCTAGCGTGCGGGCTGCGTCGCGGCCTGCCCGGTATACTGCGGCGTTCCGCGCCGCCGTCTCCGGCGCACCGGCCGGCCGGCGCGATCGGCCACACCCAACCACGGAGCGACGCAACGTGACGGACCGCGTGATCCTCTTTCCGCTTTCGACCGGAGCCATGGCATGACCCGTACCGTCCTCGTCACCGGCGGCGCCGGCTTCATCGGCGGCAACTTCGTGCGCGACGCCATCGCCGACGGCTGGCGCGTGGTCAATCTCGATGCGCTGACCTACGCCGGCAATCTCGACACGCTGCGCGACATGGCGCGTCCGGAAAACCACGTCTTCGTGCACGGCGACATCGGCGATGCGCGGCGCGTGGCTGCCACGCTGGCCGAACATCGTCCGCAGGCGGTGATCAACTTTGCCGCCGAAAGCCATGTCGATCGTTCCATCGACGGGCCGGCCGCGTTCGTGCAGACCAATGTGGTCGGAACGCTCGCGTTGCTCGAGTGCACGCGCGACTACTGGCGCGAACTCGACGGCGCGGCGCGCGAGGCGTTCCGCTTTCTGCACGTGTCCACCGACGAGGTCTACGGCTCGCTCGGCCCCACCGGCAAGTTCACCGAGACCACGCCGTACGCGCCGAATTCGCCGTATTCCGCGTCGAAGGCCGCGTCCGATCATCTGGTGCGCGCCTTCCACCACACCTACGGCCTGCCGACGCTGACGACGAACTGCTCGAACAATTACGGCCCCTACCAGTTCCCGGAAAAACTCATTCCGCTGATGATCGCCAAGGCGCTCGCGGGCGAGCCGCTGCCGGTCTACGGCGACGGCCGCAACGTGCGCGACTGGCTGCACGTGGGCGACCACTGCAGCGCGATTCGTTCCGTGCTCGACGGCGGTCGCGTCGGCGAGGTCTACAACGTCGGCGGCGATGCGGAGCAGGAAAACATCCACGTCGTGAAGACGATCTGCGCGCTGGTCGATGCACGCCGGCCGCGTGCCGACGGCGTGAAGCGCGAATCGCAGATCACCTACGTGAAGGATCGTCCGGGCCACGATCGCCGCTACGCGATCGATTCGTCGAAGATCCGCGCCGAGCTGGGCTGGCAACCGTCGGCCACGTTCGAGCAGGGCATCGCCGCCACGGTGGACTGGTACCTGGACAACCAGCCCTGGGTACAGCGCGTGCTCGATGGCAGCTACCGCATGCAGCGCCTGGGCGACGCGGCATGAGCATCACCCGCGGCATCATCCTGGCCGGCGGCAGCGGCACGCGGCTGTATCCGATCACCAAGGCGGTCAGCAAGCAGCTGCTGCCGGTGTACGACAAGCCGATGATCTACTACCCGCTCAGCACGCTGATGCTTGCGGGCATCCGCGAGGTGCTGGTGATCAACACGCCGCACGAGCAGGCGCTGTTCCGCCAGCTGCTCGGCGATGGCTCGCAGTGGGGCATGCGCATCGAGTATGCGGCGCAGCCCAGTCCGGATGGCCTCGCGCAGGCGTATCTGATCGGGCGCGCCTTCGTCGACGGCCAGCCGAGTTGCCTGATCCTCGGCGACAACATCTTCTACGGTCACGGCTTCGGCGAGCAGCTGCATCGCGCGGCGCGGCAGGATCACGGCGCCACGGTGTTCGGGTACTGGGTGCGCGATCCGGAACGTTACGGCGTGGCCGAGTTCGATGCGTCCGGCCGCGTGATCGGGCTCGAGGAAAAGCCCGCGAAACCGAAGTCGCACTACGCCGTGACCGGCCTGTATTTCTACGACGGTCGGGCTTCGGACTTCGCTGCCGGCCTCACGCCGTCGGCGCGCGGCGAACTGGAGATCACCGATCTGAACCGCTGCTACCTCGACGAGGGCTCGCTGCGCCTGGAGCAGCTCGGCCGCGGCCACGCCTGGCTCGACACCGGCACGCACGAATCGCTGCTGCAGGCCGGCAACTTCATCCAGACGCTGCAGGAGCGCCAGGGCCTGCAGGTGTGCTGCCCGGAAGAGATCGCCTACCTCAACGGCTGGATCGACGCCGCGCAGCTCGAGGCGCTGGCGAGGCCACTGGCGAAAAACGGCTACGGCCAGTATCTGCTGACGCTGCTGGCCGAGGGGCTGCCGCGATGAAGGTGACCGAGACCCGCCTGCCCGGCTGCGTCGTGATCGAGCCGCGCGTGTTCGGCGACGAGCGCGGATTCTTCTACGAAAGCTGGAATGCGCAGCGCTTCGCCGATGCCGGGCTCGACCTGCGCTTCGTGCAGGGCAACGTCTCCTCCTCGTCGCGCGGCGTGCTGCGCGGGCTGCATTACCAGTGGCCGAATCCGCAGGGCAAACTCGTGAGCGTGCTCGAGGGCGAGGTCTACGACGTGGCGGTCGACATCCGCCGCGGTTCGCCCACGTTCGGACGCTGGACCGCGGTGATGCTGACGGCCGACAACAAGCGCCATTTGTGGATACCCGAAGGCTTCGCGCACGGCTTTGCGGTGGTGTCGGAGCGGGCGGTGTTTTCCTACATGTGCACGGCGCTGTACGACGCGCCGGCCGACGCCGGCATCCGCTGGAACGACGCGGCCATCGGCATCGATTGGCCGCTCGGCGCGCCGCAGCTCTCGCCCAAGGATGCGACCGCGCCGTTCCTCGCGGACGTGCCGCCGGAGCGCTTGCCGACATATGCTGCGCCGTAACGCAGGTCGAGGCATGACGCGGCGTGCCGACAACGCGAGGACGGCGTCGTGAAGCTGCTGCTGCTGGGCGCGAACGGCCAGGTCGGTTTCGAACTGCAACGTTCGCTCGCGCCGCTCGGCAACGTGATCGCGACGACGCGCAGCGGCCGCCTGCCCGGCGGCGCCGCGTGTGTCCGCATCGATCTGGCGGACGCCGGTGCCGTTGACGCGCTCTTGCGCGAGATCGAACCCGATGCCGTGGTGAATGCCGCGGCGTACACCGCGGTCGATCGCGCCGAAGACGAGGCCGACGCCGCATTTGCGCTCAACGCCGCGCTGCCCGGCCAGCTCGCCGCCTGGTGCGCGACCCGCGACGCACTGCTGCTGCATTACTCCACCGACTACGTCTTCGACGGCAGCGCCACGCGCCCGTACCGCGAGGACGACGCCACCGCGCCGCTCGGCGTCTACGGCCGCAGCAAACTCGCCGGGGAGGACGCCATCCGCGACGCCGGCGCACTGCATCTGATCTTCCGCACCGCATGGGTCTACGCCGCACGCGGCCAGAACTTCCTGCGCACGATGCTGCGTCTGGGCGCCGAACGCGAGGTGCTGCGCGTGGTGGCCGACCAGCGCGGCGCACCGACGCCCGCGCGCTGGATCGCATCGGCCTCGGCGCTTGCGCTCGCACGCTGCCGCAGCGAGGCAGCCCCCGACAGCCCGGACGATGCACCGATCGCCGCGCGTGCGTGGGACGAGGCGCTCACCGGCACCTTCAACCTCGTCGCCGACGGCGAATCGCACTGGTCGGACTTTGCCGAAACGATCTTCGCGGACGCACTCGCCGCGGGCCTGCTCGAACGCGCCCCGCGCGTCGAACCGATCGGCACCCTCGACTACCCGACGCGCGCCGCGCGCCCCGCCTATTCCCGTCTCGACGGTGCCAAGCTGCGCGACACGTTCGGCCTGCGCCTGCCGGACTGGCGCGAGGGCGTGCGGCAGGTCGTCGGCGAACTCGCTCCGGCCTGAGGCACGCCGCGCGCAGACCGCGTCACGGGCCCGCGTCGACCTCCACCGGCACCACGACCGCCTGTTGCGACTGTGCCCAGGCCTCGAGATTGCAGGGATCGCTGTACGGCGCCGTGAGCTGCTGAAACACCGCGCCGCCGAAGGGCAGGCCGACCTCGGGATCCGGCACCCACGCGGCCTGCAGCATGCCGCACTCCATGTATTGGACGTTGATCGAACCCCACGGCGTCGCCGCGTCCGGAGTCTGCGACGTGCCGGCGAACGTGCCCGTGCCGGTGTCGACGAGCGGCACGGTGAAGGTGCTCGCATTGTCGGCCGTGGGCGCGACACCGCTGAGCCAGCGCTGGGTGCCGTCGCCGCCGTAGGTGTTCCAGCTCACCGCCACCTCGCCGCGTTGCGTGAGCGTGATCAGGAACCCCTGTTCGGCGTGGCCCGCGGCGAGCCACGTGCCGACGATCGACGGCGGCACGCCGACGCGTTCGGGCACACGCGTCGTCCACGACGCATCGAGCGCATCGTTGCTCAGGTGTTCGCGCACGATGTCGATCACGTGCACCGGCACGCCGCCGACCGCGTCGGGGATCGCCATCGCCATCAGCGACTCGAACGGCGGCGGCGTGCCGCACAGAAGTGTGTCGGCCTGGTAGTCGAGGCGCCAGCGGCCCTCGTCGGCGTCCACCAGGCTCAGCGCGGCGGCGGGGCCGACAACGCCGACCGCGTCGCTGCAGTGGTTGGTGTGGATCAGGTAGCGCTGGTCGCCGGGGCCGGGCACGCGCGGAAACCACGCGAGGCCCTCCTCGATCGGTGTGTCGGCGGTCGCGGGTGCGGCGACGGCGAGCAGCAGGGCGCAGAACACGAAGCTGCGTTTCATCGCATGGGTCTCCTTGCGTGGGTCGATCTCTCTGGACGCCCCGTCGCGCGTCAGCGTCGCACGAATGCGTGGCGCGCGGAACCCGTGCGCACCACGGCGGCGCGCGACGAAGTGTGGCCGCCGCGCTTGCCGCAGGCGGCCGGATCGGGTCGAATGCGGATTCGGGCCGGTTTGCGGCCTTCCGTTGCCTCGGGGACCACCACCAGATGAATGCCGTCACTGCCTCACCCGCGCAGCTCTCGTTGCGCGCCGTCCTGCTCTCGATCGTCCTTGCGGTGATCCTGGCGGCGGCCAATACCTATCTCGGCCTGTTCGCGGGCATGACCATCGCCTCGGCGATCCCGGCGGCCGTGGTGTCGATGGCGGTGCTGCGGCTGTTCGGCGGCGGCTCGATCCTCGAGAACAACATCGTGCAGACCGGCGCCTCGGCCGGGTCGTCGATCGCATCGGGCGTGATCTTCACCATCCCCGCGCTGATCATCCTCGGGTACTGGACCGAGTTCCGCTACTCGTGGGTGCTGGCCATCGCCGGTCTCGGCGGCCTGCTCGGCGTGCTGTTCTCGGTGCCGCTGCGGCGCTCGCTGATCGTCGACCAGGGCCTCGCGTTCCCGGAAGGCAAGGCCGCGGCCGAGGTGCTGAAGACGGGCGAGAATCCCGCGGCAGGCGTGAAGGTGCTGGGCCTGGCCGCGCTGTTCGGCGGCTTCGGCAAACTCGCCGCCGCAAGCGGCCTGCGCCTGATTCCGGACACCGCCGCCGCGGCCGCGTGGTGGGGCAAGGGCATCGCGTACTTCGGCACGAATCTGTCGCCGGCGCTGTTCGGCGTGGGCTACATCGTCGGGCTCAACGTCGGCATCGTGGTGCTGCTGGGCAGCATCATCGGCTGGAACGTGGCGATCCCGATCTACAGCGCCTTCTTCCTCGAAAACGACGCCGCGCTGAGCGCGTCCATCGCGCAGGGCTGCACCGAGGCCGGCATGGTCTCGGCCGAATGCGCGGCCGGTGCCATCTGGTCGGCGCAGGTGCGCTACATGGGCGTCGGCGCGATGCTGATCGGCGGCATCTGGACGCTGTTCTCGCTGCGAAATTCATTGTTCTCGGGCGTGAAGAGCGGCCTGGGCGCCACGCGCAAGCAGGCCGCCGGCGCCGTGCCCGTGCAGGTGCCGCACACCGAGCGCGACGTGCCGATGAAGTACATCCTGATCGGCCTGGTGCTGTTCACGCTGCCGCTGCTGGCGCTGTACCAGGCCATCGTCGGGCAGTGGTCGGCCAGCATTCCGATGACGGTCATCATGATCGTCGCCGGATTCCTGTTCGTGTCCGTTTCGGCGTACATGGCCGGCCTCGTCGGATCGTCGAACAATCCGGTGTCGGGCATCACGATCTCGACGATCCTGTTCGCGGCCCTCGTGCTGGTGCTGCTGCTCGGCAAGGAGTCGTCGATCGGCGCCGTGGCCGCGATCATGATCGGCGCGGTGGTGTGCTGCGCGGCCTGCATCGGCGGCGACAACCTGCAGGATCTCAAGGCCGGCCACATCGTCGGCGCCACGCCGTGGAAACAGCAGGTGATGCTGGCCATCGGCGCGGTGTCGTCGGCGATGGTGATGGCGCCGGTGCTGAACCTGCTGCTGGAGGCATACGGCATCGGCGCACGCACGCCGGAGCATCCGAACTCGCTGCTGGCGCCGCAGGCCAACCTCATGGCGTCGGTGGCCAAGGGCATCTTCGGCGGCGAACTGCCGTGGACCACCATCGGCATCGGCGCGGCGATCGGCGCGGTGATCATCGCGGTGGATTCATGGCTCAAGGCCAGCGGCCGCACGTTCCGCATCCCGGTATTGGCCTGCGCCATCGGCATCTACCTGCCGATCGAACTGATGGTGCCGATCTTCCTCGGCGGCCTGCTCTCGCACATCGTCGAACGCCGCATGGGCGGTGCGAAGAACGAGGAGGAACACGGCCGCATCCACCGCATGGGCCTGCTGTTCTCCGCCGGCCTCATCACCGGCGAAGCACTGATGGGCATCTTCATCGCGGTGCCGATCGTGGCGACCGGGCGCGCGGATGTGCTGGCGCTGCCGGATTCGATGCACTTCGGCGGCTGGCTGGGGCTGATCCTGCTGGCCGTGATCGCGTGGCTGCTGTATCGCACGGCGACGCGGAAGGCGGCGATGTGATGGATCGCGAGGCCCGCGTGGCGCGGGCCTCGCAGTGGACCGGCGTCGATCCTCGGCGCCGACGGTGCAGTCAGTCCACCGGCTGCGGCGCGGTTTCGATGTCCAGTTCGTGGATCGTCAGCGGCTGGCCGAGTGCGGCCGCATAGGCTTCGATGTCGCAGGCCGCATCGTGCGGTTGGGTGAGCTGCTGCATCGTTGCCGAGCCGGGTTGCAGGCCGGTGGTCGTTTTCGGATTCCAGCTGACCTCGATTTCGCCGCAGGCGACGTACTCGATCGTCAGCGTGCCCCATTCTTCCGGGGCCGCATCGTTTGGCAGCTCCCCTGCGAAAGCGCCGTCGCCGGTGTCGGTCAGCGTCAGCGTGACGGTGGATTCGTCCGGGACCGTCGGCGCGATGCCGCTGAACCAGCGCTGCGTGCCGTCGGCGCCGTACGTCGTCCAGCCGACGAGCAGTTCGCGCTTGGCGGTCATGTTGATCAGGATGCCCTGCTCGACGTGCGCGGGCGAGAACCAGGTGCCGGAAACGGACGGCGGAATGGCGACGCGCGGTGGCAACGTTTCAAACCACTCGATCTCGTTGACGACCGTGTCGACCTGCTGGCCGTTCTCGAAGATCGGAGTGCTTCGCACATGCGTGGAAAACAGGCCATCGACCGGCGCACCGTCGATTTCCTGCGGAATCGCGACGGCGTGAACGACCGGTGGAGCGCCGATGCAGCCCGCAAGGAACGTCTCGTAGCGGATTGCAAGCGCGCCGCTTTCGGGGGTGAGGAAACTTGCTTCCAGATTGTCGAGACTGACCGCGTAGGCCTGGGTCGAATGGCAGGGGTCGATGGGGAGGAGATAGAGCGGGTCGTCGGGGCCGGGTACGCGCGGAAACCACTCGAACCCCTGCGGCACGGCAAGGGCGGGACAGCTGACGCTTGCGCCGATGCAGGCGAACAGCAGGGCACGGGCATGTGTTTTCATGGGTCTGTTTTCGTTGGGGCGCATCATTGCGCAGAGGGACATACGCTGGGTTGGCGCAACAGGGATCAGGCGTTGGTGCGGACCTGCGGCTCCAGGCAGCCTGGCCGGAACGCGTACGGTGCGGCGACGTGGTTTCGCATGCTGTCGTCCGGCCAACGGTCCACTGCTGTCCCGAGGGCGGTCGACGCCCCCCGCTCGTCGTCCCGGCGCACGCCGGGACCCAGCGACTTTTCTCCTCCTGCCGCCACGTGTGTCAGCCGCCGAAGGCACGATCAAATCCGAACAACGTCACTGGGTCCCGGCGTGCGCCGGGACGACGGGTTCGGGGAGCGCGGTATCGGCTCGGTCCTTAAGTCCGTCGTGCCGCCGCGGGTGAGGCGTGACGGGGGCGGGGTGGCATCAAAATGGTTGCTCCGCGGCGATGGATACGGTTGGGATCGGCGGCATTGCCGGCTTCGCCCGGGCCACAACGCGAAGCGCGACACATCCGCGCCCCGCTCGTCGTCCCGGCGCACGCCGGGACCCAGCGACTTTTCTTCTCCTGCCGCCACGTGTGTCAGCCGACGAAGGCACGATCAAACCCGAACAACGTCACTGGGTCCCGGCGTGCGCCGGGACGACGGGTTCGGGGAGCGCGGTCTCGGCTCGGTCCTTCAGTCCGCCGTGCCGCCGCGGGTGAGGTGCGACGGCGGTGGGGGTGTCATCGGAATGGTTGCCCCGCGGCGATGGATACGGTTGGGATCGGCGACACTGTCCGCTTCGCCCGGGCCACAACGCGAAGCGCGACACATCCGCGCGCCGCACTCGCCGGGGCGGCGAACGCAGCGCGCGCAGCGGCCTGACCATCGGGCTTTGCATCGTCCAGGCGGCACACCTACCATCGGGCGTTTCCCGCACCGGACCTGCCCATGCGCCGCACCGCCCTGGCCCTTGCCCTCGTCGCCGCTGCCGTCGCGGCCCACGCCGCGCCGCGCGGCATGACCGCCACCGACCTCGTCAGCTTCGATCGCGTGTCGGCGCCGACGCTGTCGCCCGACGGCAAGCGCGTGGTCTTCACCCTGCGCGAGGCCGACCTCGACGCGAACAAGGCCGCCATCGCGCTGTGGCTGACCGACATCGACGGCAAGACCGCCCCGCGCCGCCTCACCGCATCGGGCTCCAGCGCGAACTCCGCGCAGTTCTCGCCCGACGGCCGCGCGCTGTTTTTCCTCTCGTCGCGTTCGGGCTCGATGCAGGTGTGGCGCCTGGATCTGTCCGGCGGCGAGGCGCAGCAGGTGACGCACTACGCGCTCGATGTCGGCGGCTTCAAGCTCGCGCCGGACGGCAAGTCCATCGCCTTCAGCCTGGAGGTGTTCACCGACTGCGCCGATCTGGGCTGCACCAGCAAGCGCCTCGAAGAAGCGTCGGCGAAACGATCCAGCGGCGTGCTGTACGACAGCCTGTTCGTGCGGCACTGGGACACGTGGATGGACGGTCGCCGCAGCCAGCTCTTCGTCAGCGCGCTCGACGCCACGCACCGTGCCGCCGCGGCGCCCGTGCGCGTGAGCCGCGGCATCGAAGGCGACGTGCCGTCCAAGCCGTTCGGCGACGCGGGCGAATACGCGTGGGCACCGGACGGCAAGTCGCTGGTGTTCAGTGCGCGCGTCGCGGGCAAGGGCGAACCGTGGTCGACCAACTTCGACCTGTATCGCAGCGACGTGGCCGGCAGCGCCGCGCCGCAGAATCTCACCGAAGACAATCCCGCGTGGGACACCGCGCCCACCTTCAGCGCCGACGGCAGGACGCTGTACTACACCGCGATGAAGCGCCCCGGCTTCGAGGCCGACCGCTACGCGATCATGGCCAAAACCCTCGCCACCGGCGCCACGCGCGAGATTGCGCCGCAGTGGGATCGCTCGGCCGGCGCGCTGACGCTCTCGCACGACGGCCGCACGCTCTACACCGCGGCCGACGATATGGGCGAGCATCCGCTGTTCGCGATCGACATCGCCAGCGGCGAGGCCACGCGCGTGGTCGGCGGCGGTGCGATCGAGGGCTTCGATGTCGGCCGCGACATCGTGGTGTTCGCGCGCAGCACGCTCACCGCGCCGGCAAACCTGTTCCGCGCGCAAAGCGGCGGCTCGCAGGAAACCCCGCTCGCCACGTTCAACAACGCGCGCCTGGCCGAGGTGCGCTTCGGCGAGTACGAACAGTTCGAGTTTGCCGGCGCGAACGGCGACACCGTGCACGGCTACGTGGTGAAACCGTGGAACTACAGCGCGGGCAACACGTATCCGGTGGCCTTCATCATCCACGGCGGGCCGCAGGGCTCGATGGGCAACAGCTTCCACTACCGCTGGAATCCGCAGAGCTACGCCGGCGCCGGCTACGCCGCGGTGTTCATCGATTTCCACGGTTCGACCGGTTACGGGCAGGCGTTCACCGACGCGATCTCCGGCGACTGGGGCGGCAAGCCGCTCGAAGATCTTCAGAAGGGCTGGGCGGCGGCGCTGGCGAAGTACGACTTTCTCGACGGCGATCGGGCCTGCGCGCTCGGCGCAAGTTACGGCGGCTACATGATCAACTGGATCGCCGGCAACTGGAACGACCCGTGGAAATGCCTCGTCAACCACGACGGCGTGTTCGACACGCGCTCGATGGGCTACGTCACCGAGGAACTGTGGTTCACCGAATGGGAAAACGGCGGCACGCCGTACGAGCAGCCGGCCAACTACGAGAAATGGAACCCGGTGAACCATGTGGCGAAATGGCGCGTGCCGATGCTGGTGGTGCAGGGCGAAAAGGATTACCGCGTGCCGGTCGATCAGGGCCTGTCGACGTTCACGGCGCTGCAGCGGCGTGGGATCGAGTCGCAGCTGCTGTATTTCCCGGACGAGAACCACTGGGTGCTGCGGCCGCAGAACAGCGTGCATTGGCACGCGACGGTGATCGGGTGGCTCGACAGGCACACGAAGGTGGGTGAATAGGCGGAGCCGGCGGGCGCGCGATGTTTTTCGCCGCGAGGTCTTGAAGCCCTTCTCCCGCCGGGAGAAGGTGGCCCGGCAGGGCCGGATGAGCAACTGTCTTGCGCCGACCCGTTGGTGCTATGCCCTTGCAGTGGCCCGCATCTCATCGCGACATCGCGCATTGAGGACGGTGAGC
>NZ_JACHHP010000009.1 GCF_014202825.1 Chiayiivirga flava
TGCCAGCTGCCGGAAGGCGTGGAGATGGTGATGCCGGGCGACAACGTGAAGATGGTGGTGACGCTGATCGCGCCGATCGCGATGGACGAAGGCCTACGCTTCGCGATCCGCGAAGGCGGCCGCACCGTCGGCGCCGGCGTGGTGGCGAAGGTTCTGAAGTAAGACGACGGGAACGGGGAGTCGGGAATAGGGAATCGGAGCGTCAGGAGCAGTTGCTCTTCACGACTCCCGTCTCCCGTCTCCCGGTTCCCGTTTCCCGACTCCCGGCTCCACACGCCAGTAGCTCAATTGGCAGAGCAGCGGTCTCCAAAACCGCAGGTTGGGGGTTCGAGTCCCTCCTGGCGTGCCATCTGTTGAAGTGAAATGAACGCAAAGGTCGAAAACAACTCGCCGTCCGCGGCGGCCGACATCGCCAAGTACGTGCTGGCGGTGCTGCTGGTGATCGCCGGCATCGTCGGATTCTACTGGTTCGCGGACTGGGCGACGCCGCTGCGTGCGCTGCTGCCGCTGGCCGGCGTGATCGCGGGCGCCGCCGTCTTTGCGACCACGCCGCGCGGCCGCGCCACGATCGACTACATGGGCGAGGCGCGCTTCGAGCTGCGCAAGGTGATCTGGCCCACGCGCCAGGAAACCATCCGCACCACGGTCGTCATCCTGATCGTGGTGGTGCTCGTGAGCATCCTGCTCGGCATCATGGATTTCTTCCTCTCCGGCGGCGTCCGCCTGCTGCTGCGGATCTGACGGAGCGACGACATGGCAAAGCGCTGGTACGTGGTACACGCCTATTCGGGCTTCGAGCATCAGGTTGCGCGGGCGCTGAAAGACCGCATCGTGCGCAACGGCATGGAAGACCGCTTCGGCGAGGTGATGGTCCCGACCGAAGAAGTGATCGAGATGCGCGGCGGCCAGAAGCGCAAGTCCGAGCGCAAGTTCTTCCCCGGCTACGTGCTGGTGCAGATCGAGACCTCGGGCGAGGGCGGTGGCCTGCGCATCGACGACGAGAGCTGGCACCTGGTCAAGGAAACCTCCAAGGTGATGGGCTTCATCGGCGGCACCGCCGACCGCCCGTTGCCGATCAAGGACAGCGAGGCCGACAACATCCTGCAGCGCGTGCAGGAAGGCGTCGAGAAGCCGCGTCCCAAGATCCTGTTCGAACCGGGCGAGCTGGTGCGCGTCACCGAAGGCCCGTTCAACGACTTCAACGGCACGGTCGAGGAAGTCAACTACGACAAGAGCCGCCTGCGCGTGGCGGTGCTGATCTTCGGGCGATCGACCCCGGTCGAGCTCGAGTTCTCGCAGGTGGAAAAAGCTTAAGGGCCGTGATTCGGGATTCGGGATTCGGGATTCGCAAGGGCGGGCTTTCGCTCTGACGAATCGCGAATCACGAATCACGAATCCCGGAAAACAACAGTCGAGGAGCCCGCAAGGGCGCTAGCACTCGCAGGAGCAAAGCAATGGCAAAGAAAGTCGTCGGTTACATCAAGCTGCAGGTGAAGGCCGGCCAGGCCAATCCCAGTCCGCCGGTCGGTCCGGCGCTCGGCCAGCGCGGCCTGAACATCATGGAGTTCTGCAAGGCGTTCAATGCCGCCACGCAGAAGCTGGAGCCGGGTCTGCCGATTCCGGTGGTGATCACCGCGTATTCCGATCGCAGCTTCACCTTCGTCACCAAGACCCCGCCCGCGTCGATCCTTCTGAAGAAGGCCGTCGGCATCACCTCGGGCTCCAAGCGCCCGAACACCGAGAAGGTGGGCAAGGTCACGCGCAAGCAGCTCGAGGACATCGCCAAGGCGAAGGAGCCCGATCTGACTGCGGCGGATCTGGATGCGGCCGTGCGGACCATCGCCGGCAGCGCGCGTTCCATGGGTTTGACGGTCGAGGGCTGATGACATGAAGATCACCAAGCGTTTCAAGGCGATGGAAAAGCTCGTCGAGCCGGGCAAGGCCTATGCGATCGACGACGCCATCAAGATGCTCAAGGACAACAGCAAGGTGAAGTTCGTCGAGTCGATCGACGTCGCCGTGCGCCTGGGCGTGGACGCCAAGAAGTCCGACCAGCAGGTGCGCGGTTCCACCGTGCTGCCCGCCGGCACCGGCAAGTCGGTGCGCGTGGCGGTGTTCGCCCCGGCCGGCGCCAAGGCCGACGAAGCTCTCGCGGCCGGTGCGGACGTGGTCGGCATGGACGATCTGGCCGAGAAGATGCTCGCCGGCGACATCAACTACGACGTCGTCATCGCGACGCCGGACGCAATGCGCGTGGTCGGCAAGCTCGGCCAGGTGCTCGGCCCGCGCGGCCTGATGCCGAACCCGAAGGTCGGCACCGTGTCGCCGGACGCCGCCGGCGCCGTGCGCAACGCCAAGGCCGGTCAGGTGCGCTACCGCACCGACAAGGCCGGCATCATCCACTGCACCATTGGCAAGGCGAACTTCGAAACCGACGCGCTGAAATCCAACCTCGTCGCGCTGCTGCAGGACCTGGTCAAGGCCAAGCCGTCCGCCGCCAAGGGCCAGTACCTGCAGAAGGTGTCGGTCTCCAGCACGATGGGCAAGGGCGTGATCGTCGACCAGTCGAGCCTCGGCCTGACCAAGTAAGCGCGCACTGCGCGCCCCCGGTCGCCCGGCATCCGCCGGGCACGGCGCAAGCCCGCCCACGCGGGCATGCGCCGACCGGCGCAACACCGAAATTTTGAGGGCTTCAGAGGCTGCCGATCCATTGGCATCCGACGAAGGCCGTCAAAGACCGCAGGTTTCCCACCGCCGGCGCAAGGCAAGCGCGGCAGCCAGAACGGACGCAACGGTTCGGGCGGCGGGAAGTAATCGGGCAACCGGCCTGCGCAGATGGTGAAGCCCTCCGGAAAGTTTTCTGGAGAGCCCGCCACCGGGATGGCACCACGCATCCCCGGCGTCACGGAGCGACGCCGCCCAGGACCGCCACCGGCGCAAGCCGGGAGCGGAGTTCACAAGAGGAGTGTTTATGGCTCTTAATCTGTCCCAGAAGCAAGTGGTTGTCGCCGAGCTGGCAGAGGTTGCCGCGAAAGCCCACTCCCTGGTTGCTGCCGAGTACGCGGGCACCACCGTCGGTCAAATGACGGCGATGCGCAAGAAGGCCCGCGAATCCGGCGTGTACTTGCGCGTTGTCAAGAACACGCTGGCCTCGCGTGCGGTGGCGGGTACCGAATTCGAATGCGTCCAGGACGCACTCGTCGGTCCGCTGCTCTACGCGTTCTCGACCGAAGAACCCGGCGCAGCCGGGCGTCTGATCAAGGAATTCGCCAAGACCAACGACAAGCTGCAGACCAAGGTCGTGTCGATGAGCGGCAAGCTGCTGCCGGCGTCCGACCTTGAAAAGCTCGCCTCGCTGCCGACCCGCGACCAGGCCATCTCGATGTTCCTCGCGCTGCTGATGGAACCGGCGACGCGCGTGGCACGGGTGTTCAAGGCGATCGGCGACCAGAAGGAACAGGCAGCGTAACCGGCTTCCGGCCGATGCTGCGGTTCGTTCGACAACCCCATCCAGAAAACTTTCAAAGGTACTGACATCATGGCAATTTCCAACGACCAGATCCTCGAAGCGATCTCGGGCATGACCCTTCTCGAAGTGATGGACCTCGTGAAGGCCGCCGAAGAGAAGTTCGGCGTCACCGCAGCGGCGCCCGTCGCCGTTGCCGCGGTGGGCGGTGCTGCGGCACCGGCGGCCGAAGAGCAGACCGAGTTCACCGTCGTCCTCGCCGAAGCCGGCGCGAACAAGGTCAACGCGATCAAGGCCGTGCGCGCCATCACCGGCCTCGGCCTCAAGGAAGCGAAGGACCTCGTGGAATCCGCGCCCGCCACCGTCAAGGACGGCGTCAGCAAGGAAGACGCGGCGAAGTTCAAGAAGGAACTGGAAGACGCGGGCGCCAAGGTCGAAATCAAGTAAGCGACCCTGTTGCAGACGTTTTCCGCACGTTGAAGCAAGCCCGGGCCTGGGGACGAAAGTCCCCGGGCCTTGGCCGTTTTTCCGCATCGCCAAAGCGATGCGCGCCGCACCCATCGCAGCGATGCGATGCGAACCACGGGCCGCCCCGACGCGGCCCGGCCGCAGACGGAGTCGACAGTCGGAAGTAGCGGGAGAGGGCGTGCTGGTGCCGGCAATACCAGCGACTTCCCACTGGCGATTCACGTAGAACCCGGCCCGCGCCACGCGCGGCCACTGAAAATTTGAAGAGGCGGACTCTCCCCATGACGTACTCCTTCACCGAAAAGAAGCGCATCCGCAAGGATTTCGGCAAGCGACCGTCGATTCTCGACGTGCCCTACCTGCTCGCGATCCAGGTCGACTCCTACCGTGAATTCCTGCAAGAGAACACCACGCCCGCCAAGCGCGCCGAACACGGCCTGCATGGCGCGCTGAAGTCGGTGTTCCCGATCTCGAGCTACAGCGGCAACGCCGCGCTCGAATACGTCAGCTACAAGCTGGGCGAACCGCCGTTCGACGAGCGCGAATGCCGCAACCGCGGCCTCTCCTTCGGCGCGCCGCTGCGCGTGACCGTGCGCCTGGTCATCTACGACAAGGACAGCCCGGCCTCGAACAAGGCGATCAAGTACGTGAAGGAGCAGGAGGTCTACATGGGCGAACTGCCGCTCATGACCGACAACGGCACCTTCATCATCAACGGCACCGAGCGCGTCATCGTCTCGCAGCTGCACCGCTCGCCGGGCGTGTTCTTCGACCACGACCGCGGCAAGACGCACAGCTCGGGCAAGCTGCTGTACTCGGCGCGCATCATTCCGTACCGTGGTTCGTGGCTCGACTTCGAATTCGATCCGAAGGATTCGCTGTTCACGCGCATCGACCGTCGCCGCAAGCTGCCGGTGACGATCCTGCTGCGCGCGCTCGGTTTCAACAACGAGCAGATGCTGCAGACCTTCTACGACATCAACACCTTCCACCTGCTCAAGGAAGGCGTCGAACTCGAACTCGTGGCCGAACGCCTGCGCGGCGAGACCCTGAACTTCGATCTCGTGGTCGGCGGCAAGGTCATCGTGGAAGCCGGCAAGCGCATCACCGCGCGCCACGTGAAGCAGCTCGAACAGGCCAAGATCAAGACGCTCGAAGTGCCGGACGAGTACCTGCTCGGCCGCATCCTCGCGCACGACGTGGTCGATTCGAAGACCGGCGAACTGCTGGCCGCCGCCAACGACGAGATCAACGACGACCACCTGATCAAGTTCCGCAAATCGGCGATCGACAGCCTCGGCACCATCTGGGTCAACGATCTCGACCGCGGCGCGTACATCTCCAACACCCTGCGCATCGATCCGAGCAAGACCCCGCTCGAAGCGCTGGTCGAGATCTACCGCATGATGCGTCCGGGCGAGCCGCCCACCAAGGACGCCGCGCAGAACCTGTTCCAGAACCTGTTCTTCTCGTCCGACCGCTACGACCTCTCCGGCGTCGGCCGCATGAAGTTCAACCGCCGCGTCGGCCGCAAGGACGTCGAAGGCGCAGGCGTGCTCAACAACGACGACATCCTCGCCGTGTTGAAGGTCCTGATCGAGATCCGCAACGGCAAGGGCACGGTCGACGACATCGACCACCTCGGCAACCGCCGCGTGCGGTCGGTCGGCGAAATGGCGGAAAACACCTTCCGCGTCGGCCTCGTGCGCGTCGAGCGTGCGGTCAAGGAGCGCCTGTCGCTGGCCGAATCCGACGGCCTCACGCCCCAGGACCTCATCAACGCCAAGCCCGTTGCCGCCGCGATCAAGGAGTTCTTCGGCTCCTCGCAGCTGTCGCAGTTCATGGACCAGAACAACCCGTTGTCGGAAGTCACGCACAAGCGTCGCGTCTCGGCCCTCGGCCCGGGCGGCCTGACGCGCGAACGCGCCGGCTTCGAAGTGCGCGACGTGCATCCGACCCACTACGGCCGCGTCTGCACCATCGAAACGCCGGAAGGCCCGAACATCGGCCTGATCAACTCGCTGGCCGTGTACGCCCGCACCAACCGCTACGGCTTCCTCGAAACGCCGTATCGCCGCGTCGTGGACGGCAAGGTCACCGACCAGATCGACTTCCTCTCGGCCATCGAGGAAGCGGAATTCGCGGTCGCGCAGGCCAACTCGCTGCTGACCAAGGACGGCGCGTTC
This sequence comes from Chiayiivirga flava, assembly GCF_014202825.1. Taxonomy (GTDB): domain Bacteria; phylum Pseudomonadota; class Gammaproteobacteria; order Xanthomonadales; family Xanthomonadaceae; genus Chiayiivirga; species Chiayiivirga flava. Next base: position 6,121 of record NZ_JACHHP010000009.1, read on the forward strand.
GCCGAGCAGTTCGTCCCGTCGCGTTACCAGGGCGAATCGCTGCTGCGCGCGGCGAACGAGATCCAGTACATGGACGTCTCGCCGATGCAGACCGTGTCGGTCGCGGCCGCGCTCGTGCCCTTCATCGAGCACGACGACGCCAACCGCGCGCTGATGGGCGCGAACATGCAGCGCCAGGCCGTGCCGACGCTGCGTGCCCAGACCCCGCTGGTCGGCACCGGCATCGAGCGCTTCGTGGCGCGCGACTCGGGCGTCAATTCGGTCGCGATCCGCGGCGGCGTCATCGACCAGGTCGATGCGGGCCGCATCGTCGTGCGCGCGAACGAGGAAGAAGTCGGCGAGAACGATGCCGGCGTCGACATCTACACCCTGGTCAAGTACACCCGCTCCAACCAGAACACCTGCATCAACCAGCGCCCGCTGGTGAACGTGGGTGACCGCGTGGAACGCGGCGACGTGCTGGCCGACGGTCCCTCGACCGACATCGGCGAACTCGCGCTCGGCCAGAACATGCTGGTCGCGTTCATGCCGTGGAACGGCTACAACTTCGAAGACTCGATCCTGCTGTCGGAGCGTGTGGTCCAGGAAGACCGCTACACCACGATCCACATCGAAGAGCTCACCTGCGTCGCGCGCGACACCAAGCTGGGCCCCGAAGAAATCACCGCCGACATCCCGAACGTGTCCGAGCAGGCGCTCGGCCGCCTCGACGAATCGGGCGTGGTCTACATCGGCGCCGAAGTGCAGGCCGGCGACATCATGGTCGGCAAGGTCACGCCGAAGGGCGAATCGCAGCTGACGCCGGAAGAGAAGCTGCTCCGCGCCATCTTCGGCGAGAAGGCCTCGGACGTGAAGGACAGCTCGCTGCGCGTGCCGCCCGGCATGGACGGCACCGTCATCGACGTGCAGGTCTTCACCCGCGACGGCATCGAGAAGGACAAGCGCGCGCGCCAGATCGAGGACATGGAGATCAAGCGCGTCAAGAAGGACTTCGACGACCAGTTCCGCATCCTCGAAGGCGCCATCTACGCGCGCCTGCGCTCGCAGATCGTCGGCAAGGTCGCCAACGGCGGTCCGAACGGCTTCAAGAAGGCCGAGATCACCGACGAGTATCTCAACGGTCTGAAGAAGGACGAGTGGTTCTCGATCCGCATGAAGGACGAGGACGCGGCCGAATCCATCGAGCGCGCGCAGAAGCAGATCGAAGCGCACAAGAAGGAATTCGAGAAGCGCTTCACCGACAAGCGCGCCAAGATCACCGCCGGTGATGACCTCGCCCCGGGCGTGCTGAAGATGGTGAAGGTGTACCTGGCCGTGAAGCGCCGCATCCAGCCGGGCGACAAGATGGCCGGCCGCCACGGCAACAAGGGTGTGGTCTCGATGATCCAGCCGGTCGAGGACATGCCTTTCATGGCCGACGGCCGCCAGGTCGACATCGTGCTGAATCCGCTCGGCGTGCCGTCGCGCATGAACATCGGCCAGATCCTGGAAACGCATCTGGGCTGGGCCGCCAAGGGCCTCGGCGAGAAGATCCAGAAGATGATGGACGAGCAGCGCAACATTGCCGAGCTGCGCAAGTTCCTTGAACAGATCTACAACCACGACAAGGCCGAACGCGGCATCGAACGCGCCGATCTGAGATCGCTCGACGACAAGGAAATCGCGGCCCTGGCCACGAACCTCACGCGCGGCGTGCCGATGGCGACGCCGGTGTTCGACGGCGCGGCCGAGAGCGAGATCAAGGCGATGCTCAAGCTTGCCGACCTCCCGACCTCGGGCCAGACGACGCTGTACGACGGCCGCACCGGCGAAGCCTTCGATCGTCCGGTCACGGTGGGCTACATGTACATGCTCAAGCTCAACCACCTCGTCGACGACAAGATGCACGCGCGTTCGACCGGCCCGTACTCGCTCGTCACCCAGCAGCCGCTGGGCGGCAAGGCGCAGTTCGGCGGTCAGCGCTTCGGCGAAATGGAAGTCTGGGCGCTGGAAGCCTACGGCGCGGCCTACACCCTGCAGGAAATGCTGACGGTGAAGTCCGACGACGTGCAGGGCCGCAACCAGATGTACAAGAACATCGTCGATGGCGACCACGAGATGGCGGCCGGCATGCCCGAGTCGTTCAACGTGCTGGTCAAGGAAATCCGCTCGCTCGCGATCAACATCGAGCTGGAAGAGAACGGGTAAGGACGTGATTGGTGATTGGTGATTCGTGATTCGCGACAGCTAAGCACGAATCCTCCGAATCCCCCGCTCTTACGAATCCCGAATCCCGAATCTCGAATCCCGGAGTACAAAATGAAAGACCTTTTGAACCTCTTCAACCAGACGCGCCAGACGCTGGACTTCGACGCGATCAAGATCGGGCTCTCCTCGCCCGACCTGATCCGCTCGTGGTCGTACGGTGAAGTGAAGAAGCCCGAGACGATCAACTACCGCACCTTCAAGCCCGAGCGCGACGGCCTGTTCTGCGCCGCGATCTTCGGACCGATCAAGGACTACGAGTGCCTGTGCGGCAAGTACAAGCGCATGAAGCACCGCGGCGTCGTCTGCGAAAAGTGCGGCACGGAAGTGACGCTCGCCAAGGTGCGCCGCGAGCGCATGGGCCACATCGAACTCGCCACGCCCACGGCGCACATCTGGTTCCTGAAGTCGCTGCCGTCGCGCATCGGCCTCATGCTGGACATGACGCTGCGTGACATCGAACGCATCCTCTACTTCGAAGCGTATGTGACGATCGATCCGGGCATGACCGCGCTCGAGCGCGGCCAGCTGCTGACCGAAGAGCAGTACCTGCAGGCCGTGCAGGACCACGGCGACGATTTCGATGCCCGCATGGGCGCCGAAGCCGTGTTCGAACTGCTGAAGACGATCGACCTGAACTCCGAGCTGATCAAGCTCAAGGAAGACATCGCCGCCACCAACAGCGAAACCAAGCTCAAGCGCCTCTCCAAGCGCATCAAGCTGGTCGAGGCCTTCATCGATTCGGGCAACCGTCCGGAATTCATGGTGCTGACCGTGCTGCCCGTGCTGCCGCCGGACCTGCGTCCGCTGGTGCCGCTGGATGGCGGCCGCTTCGCGACGTCGGATCTCAACGATCTCTACCGCCGCGTCATCAACCGCAACAACCGTCTCAAGCGTTTGCTCGAGCTCAATGCGCCCGACATCATCGTGCGCAACGAGAAGCGCATGCTGCAGGAGTCGGTCGATGCGCTGATGGACAATGGCCGTCGTGGCCGCGCGATCACCGGCACCAACAAGCGCCCGCTCAAGTCGCTCGCCGACATGATCAAGGGCAAGCAGGGCCGCTTCCGCCAGAACCTGCTCGGCAAGCGCGTCGACTACTCCGGCCGTTCGGTCATCGTGGTCGGCCCGACGCTGCGCCTGCACGAGTGCGGCCTGCCGAAGAAGATGGCGCTGGAACTGTTCAAGCCCTTCATCTTCTCCAAGCTGCAGCGCCGTGGCCTCGCCACGACGATCAAGGCCGCGAAGAAGCTCGTCGAGCGTGAATCGGCCGAGGTGTGGGACATCCTGGAAGAAGTGATCCGCGAACATCCGGTCATGCTCAACCGCGCGCCCACGCTGCACCGCCTCGGCATCCAGGCGTTCGAGCCGGTGCTGGTGGAAGGCAAGGCGATCCAGCTGCACCCGCTCGTCTGTACCGCCTTTAACGCCGACTTCGACGGCGACCAGATGGCCGTGCACGTGCCGCTCTCGCTCGAAGCCCAGCTCGAAGCGCGCGCGCTGATGATGTCGACCAACAACATCCTCTCGCCCGCCAACGGCGAGCCGATCATCGTGCCGACGCAGGACGTGGTGCTGGGTCTGTATTACATGACCCGCGTGCTGACCAACAAGAAGGGCGAAGGCATGATCTTCGCCAACCTCGCCGAAGTGCAGCGCGCCTACGACAACCGCGTGGTGGAACTGCACGCGAAGATCAAAGTGCGCATCCCGGAAGTGGAGCGCGTCGACGGCGAACGCCGCAGCAAGGTCTCGCTGGTGGAAACCAGCGTGGGCCGCGCCCTGCTGGCCGAAATCCTGCCCGAGGGTCTGCAGTTCGCGCTGATCAACACCGAGCTCAACAAGAAGTCGATCAGCCGCCTGATCAACGCCTGCTACCGCCAGCTCGGCCTCAAGGAAACGGTGATCTTCGCCGACCAGCTGATGTACACCGGCTTCCGCTACGCGACGCGTGCGGGTGTCTCGATCGGCATCGACGACCTCACCATCCCCGACGAGAAGAAGCAGATCCTCGAAGTGGCCGAAGGCGAAGTGCTCGAGATCCAGGAGCAGTACGCCTCGGGTCTGGTCACCGCGGGCGAGCGCTACAACAAGGTCGTCGACATCTGGTCGCGCACCAACGAGCAGATCGCCGCGGCGATGATGAAGGGCATCGGCACCGACAAGGTGACCGACGCCGAGGGCAAGACCGTCGACCAGAAGTCGATGAACTCGCTCTACATCATGGCCGACTCCGGCGCGCGAGGCAGCGCGGCCCAGATCCGCCAGCTTGCCGGCATGCGCGGCCTGATGGCCAAGCCCGACGGCTCGATCATCGAAACGCCCATCAAGGCCAACTTCCGCGAAGGCCTGGACGTCCAGCAGTACTTCAACTCCACCCACGGCGCCCGCAAGGGTCTCGCGGACACGGCGCTGAAGACCGCGAACTCCGGTTACCTGACGCGTCGCCTCGTCGACGTGGCGCAGGACGTCGTCATCACCGAAACCGACTGCGGCACCCGCGCCGGCCTCACCATGACGCCGATCGTGGAAGGCTCCGACATCGTCGAGCCGCTGCGCGACCGCGTGCTCGGCCGCGTCGTGGCCGAAGACGTCTACCTGCCGGGCAACGACGAGGATCCCTTCGTCACCCGCGGCACGCTGCTCGACGAACGCTGGGTCGCCCAGCTCGAGGAGAAGGGCGTGCAGTCCATCCTCGTGCGCTCGACCATCACCTGCGAATCGAGCTTCGGCGTCTGTGCCTACTGCTACGGCCGCGACCTGGCCCGTGGCCACATCGTCAACAAGGGCGAGGCCGTCGGCGTCATCGCGGCGCAGTCCATCGGCGAACCGGGCACCCAGCTCACCATGCGTACCTTCCACATCGGCGGTGCGGCATCGCGTGCGGCGGCGGTCGACAACGTGTCGGTGCGCACCACCGGCACAGTCAAGTTCAACAACCTCAAGACCGTGCAGCACGCGGCCGGACATCTCGTCGCCGTGTCGCGCTCGGGCGAAATCTCGGTCATGGACACGCACGGGCGCGAGCGCGAGCGTTACAAGCTGCCGTACGGCGCGGTGTTGAACGTCAAGGACGGCGCCGCGGTCAAGACCGGGCAGGTCGTGGTCACGTGGGATCCGCACACCCATCCGATCGTCTCGGAAGTGGCCGGCTACCTGCGCTTCGTCGATTTCGTCGAAGGCATGACGGTGATCGAGAAGACCGACGAGCTCACCGGTCTGGCATCGGTGGAGATTACCGATCCCAAGCGCCGCGGTTCGGCCGCGAAGGACCTGCGCCCGATCGTCCGCATCGTCGACGAGAAGGGCAAGGACCTCAATATCCCGGGCACCGACCTGCCGGCGCAGTACATGCTGCCGCCGCGCGCCGTGGTCAGCCTGCAGGACGGCGCCTCGGTTGGCGTCGGCGACGTCGTTGCGCGTATCCCGCAGGAAGCCTCGAAGACCCGCGATATCACCGGCGGTCTGCCGCGCGTGGCCGACCTGTTCGAAGCGCGCAAGCCCAAGGATCAGGCGATCCTCGCCGAGCGCTCGGGCATCGTCAGTTTCGGCAAGGAAACCAAGGGCAAGCAGCGCCTCATCATCAAGGATGTGGACGGCAGCGAGCACGAGGAGTTGATCCCGAAGTACCGCCAGATCATCGTGTTCGAAGGCGAACACGTGGCCAAGGGCGAAACCGTGGTGGACGGCGAACCGAACCCGCAGGACATCCTGCGCCTGAAGGGCGTCGAGGAACTGGCCGCGTACCTGACCAAGGAAATCCAGGACGTCTATCGCCTGCAGGGCGTGAAGATCAACGACAAGCACATCGAGACGATCATTCGCCAGATGCTGCGCAAGGTCGAGGTCACCGATGTCGGCGACAGCCGCTATCTGCGTGGCGAACAGGTCGAGCGCATCCGGATGGTGGAGGAGAACGCCCGGCTCGTGGCCCGCAACGAACAGCCGGCCAAGACCGACCCGGTGCTGCTGGGCATCACCAAGGCCTCGCTCGCGACCGAATCGTTCATCTCCGCGGCCTCCTTCCAGGAGACCACCCGCGTCCTGACCGAAGCGGCGGTGCGCGGCACCCGCGACACCTTGCGCGGGCTCAAGGAGAATGTTATCGTGGGTCGCTTGATTCCGGCCGGTACGGGCTTGGCTTACCACAACAAGCGCCGCATGGCCGCGGAACAGACGCAACTCACGGACGCAGAGCTCGAAACCCTTCGCGCATCGACGTCGGCCCCGGTCGACATCGGCAGCGAAAGCTGAGGCTCGGCGATCCACACCCAGGCTTCGCGGCCGGGGCATGACATACGAAATGAGGCACAGGACGTGCCTCGTGTTCGGGCCTAGGGACTGGTCAAGACACCCCCGTCGATTCGTTGACGGGGCGTGTTAACACGGTTTATACTTTTCCGTCTCAGCGGACCGAGTTGCATCGGTTCGCTTTTTGTTTCGCAAGGGTTTCACTCATGTCAACGATCAACCAGCTGGTCCGCAAGCCGCGCAGTCCGAAGACGTACAAGAGCGCCTCGCCGGCGCTGGCGAACTGCCCGCAGCGCCGCGGCGTCTGCACGCGCGTCTACACCACGACGCCGAAGAAGCCGAACTCGGCGCTGCGCAAGGTCGCCAAGGTGCGTCTCACCAACGGCTTCGAAGTCATCAGCTACATCGGCGGCGAAGGCCACAACCTGCAGGAACACTCGGTCGTGCTGATTCGCGGCGGCCGCGTCAAGGACCTGCCGGGCGTTCGCTACCACACCGTGCGTGGCTCGCTCGACGCGTCCGGCGTCGCCAAGCGCCGCCAGAGCCGTTCGAAGTACGGCGCCAAGCGTCCGAAGAAGTGATCCCGCGCGGGCGGCCGCGAACGCGGCCGTTCCGTGCCAGCTTCAGCCAGGCCCGTTTTCCGTTTTGACCTGACGCGTTTTTCGCGTTCTTTTCCAATTAGGTACGCACCATGTCCCGTAAAGGTTCGCCCGGTACCCGTTCCATCCTGTCCGATCCGAAGCACGGCAGCCAGACCATCGCCCGCTTCATCAATATGGTGATGCAGAGCGGCAAGAAGTCCGTCGCAGAGAAGATCGTCTACGGCGCGATGGACGTCATCGGCGAGAAGAATCCGAATGCGCTCGAGCTCGTCGAAAAGGCGCTCGGCAACGTCGCTCCGGCGGTCGAAGTGAAATCCCGCCGCGTCGGTGGTGCGACCTACCAGGTTCCCGTCGAAGTCCGCACGTCCCGCCGTTCGGCGCTGGCCATGCGCTGGGTCATCGAGTCCGCCCGCAAGCGTGGCGAGAACTCGATGCCGCGCAAGCTCGCCGGCGAGCTGCTCGATGCGGCCGAAAGCCGCGGCGGCGCCGTGAAGAAGCGCGAAGAAACCCATCGTATGGCGGAAGCGAACAAGGCGTTCGCCCATTACCGCTGGTAACGAGCAAGGAATTTGACTGTGGCACGCAGTACACCAATCGACCGCTATCGCAACTTCGGCATCATGGCCCACATCGATGCCGGCAAGACCACGACCACGGAACGCATCCTTTTCTACACCGGCGTCAATCACAAGATTGGCGAGGTGCATGAGGGCGCGGCCACCATGGACTGGATGGAGCAGGAGCAGGAGCGCGGCATCACTATCACCTCGGCGGCCACCACGGCGTTCTGGAAGGGCATGGATGCGTCGTTCCCCGAGCACCGCTTCAACATCATCGACACCCCCGGGCACGTCGACTTCACCATCGAAGTCGAGCGTTCGCTGCGCGTGCTCGACGGCGCCGTGTTCGTGCTGTGCGCGGTCGGCGGCGTCCAGCCGCAGTCGGAAACCGTGTGGCGCCAGGCCAACAAGTACGCCGTGCCGCGTCTTGCGTTCGTCAACAAGATGGACCGCACCGGCGCGGACTTCAACAAGGTCGTCGGCCAGCTGCGTTCGCGCCTGAACGCGAGCCCGGTGCCGATGCAGGTGCCGATCGGGGCCGAGGAAGGCTTCGAGGGTGTCATCGATCTGGTGAAGATGAAGGCCATCCTGTGGGACCAGGCCTCGCAGGGCACCAAGTTCGAATACGGCGAGATCCCGGCCAACCTCAAGGACGAGTGCGTCAAGGCGCGCCTGTTCATGGTGGAAGCCGCGGCGGAAACGTCGGAAACGCTCATGAACAAGTATCTCGAAGAGGGCGACCTCTCCGAGAGCGAGATCATGGACGGCATCCGCGCCGGCACGCTCAGCACCAGCATCATCCCGGTGTTCTGCGGCACGGCATTCAAGAACAAGGGCGTGCAGGCCATGCTCGACGCGGTCATCCACTACCTGCCGTCGCCGGCCGATCGTCCGCCGGTGAAGGGCGTGGACGAAAACGAGCAGGAAGGCGTCCGCCAGGCGGGCGACGACCAGCCGTTCTCGGCGCTCGCGTTCAAGATCATGACCGACCCGTTCGTGGGCTCGCTGACGTTCTTCCGTGTCTATTCGGGCACGCTGAACTCCGGCGACCAGGTCTACAACCCGGTGAAGTCGAAGAAGGAGCGCATCGGTCGCATCCTGCAGATGCACGCGAACCAGCGCGACGAAATCAAGGAAGTCCGCGCCGGCGACATCGCCGCGGCGGTCGGCCTCAAGGACGTCACGACCGGCGACACGCTGTGCGCGCAGGACAGCATCATCACGCTCGAGCGCATGGTGTTCCCGGAGCCCGTCATCTCGATGGCGGTCGAGCCGAAGACCAAGTCCGACCAGGAAAAGATGGGCATCGCCCTGGGCCGTCTGGCGCAGGAAGATCCGTCCTTCCGCGTGCGTTCGGACGAAGAGTCGGGCCAGACCATCATCGCCGGCATGGGCGAGCTGCACCTCGAAATCCTCGTCGACCGCATGAAGCGCGAGTTCAACGTCGAAGCCAACGTCGGCAAGCCGCAGGTCGCCTACCGCGAAACCATCCGCAAGGCGGTCAAGCAGGAAGGCAAGTTCGTGCGCCAGTCGGGCGGTCGCGGCCAGTACGGCCACATCGTCATCGAGATGGAGCCGCAGGAGCGTGGCGGCGGCTTCTCGTTCGAAAGCGCGATCGTCGGCGGCGTGGTTCCGAAGGAATACGTGGCTGCGGCGGGCAAGGGCATCGAGGAAGCGACGCAGAACGGTCCGCTCGCTGGCTTCCCGGTGGTGGACGTCAAGATCCGCGCGGTCGATGGTTCGTTCCATGACGTCGACTCGAACGAAATGGCGTTCAAGATCGCCGGTTCCATGGCCTTCAAGGAAGCATTCGGCAAGGCCAATCCGGTCCTGCTCGAGCCGATCATGAAGGTCGAAGTCGTGACGCCGGAAGACTACATGGGCGACGTGATGGGTGACGTGAGTCGCCGTCGCGGCATCCTGCAGGGTTCGGACGACGGCCCGTCGGGCAAGGTCATCAACGCGATGGTCCCGCTCGGCGAGATGTTCGGCTACGCCACGAGCCTGCGCTCGATGAGCCAGGGTCGCGCCACGTTCACGATGGAATTCGACCACTACGCGGAAGCGCCGGCCAACATCGCGGCGGAAGTGATGAAGAAGTCGTAAGACTTCTTCGTCACCAACAACACATCACATCAGATTCAATTCAGAAGGTTACGAGTCATGGCCAAGGGCAAATTCGAACGCACCAAACCGCACGTGAACGTCGGCACGATCGGCCACGTGGATCACGGCAAGACGACGCTGACGGCGGCGCT
>NZ_JACHHP010000010.1 GCF_014202825.1 Chiayiivirga flava
TGCGGTCGTTGCTTGCGTGGACGGTGCTGGCGGCGGGGCTGTCGGGATCGACGCTGGCGCCGGTGGGCTGGGCGGTGGCCCGCATGGATGGCGCTGGGCAGTCACAGGGCATGTCGTTGCGTGCGGACGCGGCAGGCCTGCCGCTGGGCATCGTGCCTGGGCCGGGAGGGACTCGGAAGGACGCGACCAAGGACACGGCGGTGCTGCCGCCGGGTATCGTGGAGGGCAAGGTGGGCAGCCTGTCGGGCGCGGTGTCGGTGGATCCCTCGGGCGCGGCGGGCTGGTCGATGGCGTTGACGCCGGTACCTGGGGTAGGCGGGATGACGCCCGGGCTGGGGATCAGCTACGACGGCGCCGGTTACGGAGGTCTGGGCCTGGGCTTTTCGCTCGATGCCGGCGGCACGATCAGCCGCTGCCGTTCGACGCTGGCGCAGGACGGTGCGCACGGTCCGATCACGTGGACGCAGGCCGACCCGATCTGCTGGAACGGATCGCGTCTGGAGGCGGTGAAGGGCGTGCACGGCGGAGCCGGCACGGAGTACCGGGTGCCGCTGGACCGCAACACGCGGGTCGTGGGCCTGGGCGCGACGACCTCCCCGTATTCGGGGTTTGCGGTGTACACACCGGACGGCCGGGTGACGCTGTACGGCGTGCTGCAACCGCACCAGTGGACGCTGGAGGCGATGCAGTGGGCGCAGGTGGACGGGGAACGCATTCCGTTTGCCTGGCACATCGCGCGGGTGCGTGACGAGGTCACGGGCAACGAGTTGCGGTATCGGTACACGGGCGAGGCGGTGGCGCAGGACGGCGAGATCACGCCGCGCGGCCACGCGTTGTCGGCGATCGAGTACGGCATCAACGAGAAGGCCGGTGCGGCGGAACCGACGCGGCAGGTGGTGTTTGACTACGCGCCGGTGCAGACGCTGCTGGGCGAGGCGAAGCCGTGGGAGCCGGTGTCGGCGTGGGTGCACCAGGGCTACGTGGCGGGCCAGTCGTACACGCGATCGACCGTGCTCACCCGGGTGACGATGCAGGTGCGCGCGCAGGAGCAATGGGACGAGGTGCGGCACTACCGGCTGGGGTACGAGCCGGTGCCGGATGTGTACACCAAGCAGCTCAGCACGCCGGACCGGCTCCGTCTGCGTGCATTGCAGGAATGCGCGCCCAATGCGACCAGTGCAGGGGCGACGTGCCTGTGGCCGACGTTGTTCGAGTGGTCCGGTCTGACCGAGCAGGCCGGCGGTGCCGTCAACCCGATGGTGCCGATGCCCGGGTACGCCTGGGACGGGGCGTCCTTCTACCCGCTGCCGCCGGCGGACCAGCTGCAGGACACGGTGTACCGGCGGCCGTCGCCGGGAATGGAGGTGAAAGCGGACCTGGACGGCGACGGCGACATCGACATGCTGGTGATGCCGGAGCGGATGAACACGGAGGTGGTGCCGCTGCAGTTCTGGGAGTACTGGCAGACCGATCCGAACGTGCACGGGGCGGTGGCGACGAACGTGCCTGCGTGGTCGGCCACGCCGTGGACGAACCGGGTCGGCACGGTGGTGCCGGAGGCGGGCTCGATCCATGTGCTGGTGGACATGAACCAATCCGCGCCGCGTGCGCCCGAGGCGGTGCAGCACGGCCATCGACGCGACGACCAGTCCACGGCCACCCCGGGTGCCTGGGCGCTGAACTACGACGGCACGGGCGGGACGGATGTGCTGGTCGGCGAGCCGGTGACCGAACTGGCGGGGGCGACGATGGATCCGCCGTACGGGTTGGGCGAGGCGACCACGATCGACCGGCTGTACGCGCAGGGCAGTGCATGCGAGAACCAGGGCGCGATGTACCAGTCGACGCTGGACGCCTGCCAGGGCGAGCTGCAACGCAGCGAGGCCGACTACACGGCCCACCCCGGGTTCATGAAGGGCCTGAAGGTGCTGCGCCTGGCGCGCGGTGCGACGGGCGGGGCGACCGGCGGCAGCGGTGGCGCCGTGCAGTTCGAGCAGACCTCGCTCGGTTACCGCGACGGCCGTCCGATCCTGTGGGCGCAAGTGCTGGACATGAACGGCGACGCGCTGACGGACGTGATGTTCTGCAAGGCCGACGCCGACTATGCGGCGGCGGCGGGCAAGCCGCTGCCGATGTTCTACGGACCGGGCATGGACCCGGTGAACTGGGTGAGCGGCACGCTGCACTACGCGATGAACGCACCGGGGACCGGCATCGACCTGAGCGGCGGCGGCGTACCGGTGACGACGCCGGGCGCGGCGGGCGAACCGGTGCCGTGCCACGCCAAGGACAGCTATCTGGTGCTGGACCTGGATGGGACCGGCACCGAGTCGCTGTTGCACCGCACGCACGGCCACGTGCGACAGCTGCAGATCGCCGGCATCGCGCCGAGCGTGCCGGACGGCGTGCTCGAAGACCCGTACCCGCGCGATCCGGACAACGCTGCACTCGACGGCTACTGGCCGAAGCTGCTCAAGCGGGTGTGGGCGGACATGCCGCTGGGCGAGACGTACTACCACGCCTTCAGCTGGCATCCGGACACGGGGGTCAGGGAGCGGCCGACGACGTTGCCGTACGAGCAGTTCATGCGCTGGCAGCAGCGCGGCGGCAACAGCACGCGGCGTTACAGCACGCACCGGGCAGGGGAAGCGGCGGACGAGGACGGCGGGCCGAACGTGGGCCAGTGGCAGGGGGCGATCACCGACTGGGCCGATCCGAACGACGTGATGGTGGGCTTCGGGCCGAGCGACCTGCGCCTGGGCGACTTCAACGGCGACGGCCTGACCGACGTGCTGGCGGTCGACCAGCAGGCCTGCTACGTGCTGCAGCAGGGCGCATCTCCCGGCGACGCCCCGACCCCGTTGAACGAGGGTTGCTCGTTCCGCTCGGTGCTCGAATGGGGCGGCGACCTGGTGGAACAGACCTACGAGAAGCTGGCGGTGTTCGTGTACCTGAATCGGGGCGACGGCAGCTTCGCGCTGGGCGGCTCGACCCGGCTGTGGGACACGGACCTGGAGAGCGACCAGGCGCCGGATCCCGGCGAGATGGTGGTCGACGGCAAGGTGCTGAAAGCCGTGCTCGAACACCTGTACTGGGGCGTGGACCTGGATCCGTCGCTGGACCTCGATGGCCAGCAGATCGACGCCCTGCATCGCGAGGCCTGGACGCGGGCGACCTCGGCCACGCGCCGCTGGCGCATGGAGTTCGGCAACAGCGTGATCGGCGACCCGAACGGCGACGGCCTGGCGGACCTGGGTTACATCAAGGCGCTGTTCGCTCCCGACGGCGGCTGGCAGGGCGATAGCCTCTCGGGCACGTACACGCTGGAGCCGGTGTGGCGCCTGTCGCGGCACGGCGGCGACCTGGCGGAGGTCGACACCCCGATGGGCCTGGACCTCAAGCAACTGGTGCCGGCGAGCGTGCCGACCGGCTGGCCGGGCTGGCAGCGGGACCTGGTCAACCGGCCGACGCTGTGGAAGGACGCCGACGACGCGGCGGCCACGGTCGGCCCGTACGAGCAGCAGGCCTACGGCCTGGGCGTGCGGTTGATGCAGCTGGACGTGAACCGCGACGGCCAGCCGGAACTGGCGTTCTACGACCATGTGCGCGGGCAGTACAAGCTCGCGACGCCGACCGCGATGAGCGAACCGCAGCCGCACCTGTTGACGGCGGTGACCGACGGGCTGGGCGCGCGCACCGAGCTCGACTACGCGCCGCAATGGACGCTGACCACGCCGTCGACGCCGTGGACGCAGGACGACGTGTTCGTGCCGTATCCGCTGGTGCGGCGCCCGAGCGCGGCGGCGGCCGTGGCGCGGCTGCGCTCCGATACCGGGCAGGACGATGGCGATGCGCCGCGTTACCTGACCACGCAGTACCTGTACGGCAAGACCACGGCGGACGTGCGGCGCGGCATCAGCCTGGGCATCGAGCGCAGCTACAGCAAACAGAGTGTCCAGACGCCCAGCGGTCCGGTCAACCGGATGCGGCTGGCGCGCTACGACGTGACTCCGGCCTATGACGAAGCCTTCAAGGCCTACCCCTTGGCCGGCACGCTGCGCAGCGAGACGATGATGATCTCCGGTGGCCCGGACGACGCGGTGCGGATCAGCCACGGTGGCCAGCGCCACAGCGCCCATGCCGGCAAGGTGGGACCGACGTGGTACACACGTCTGGACAGCTCGACGGCCAGCACGTTCGAGATCGGTGCCGACGTGCCGGCGACGGCGGCCGGAACGCTGTTCGAGTGCCTGGCCGATGCCTACGACGGCGCCGGCGAGTGCACGCTTGGCCCGCAGCTCAGCCACCAGGCGTTGAACACCAGCACCACGACGATCGGCTACGACGACGACGGCTACGGCCTGGTGAAGTTCGAACTGGTCGAAGCGGCGGGCAACACCACGCTGACCGAACGCAAATACCAGCACACCGATCCGGCCGACGTGCTGGGCAAGCGTTACCTCCTCGGCCTGCCGACGACCGAGTGGGTGGCGAACGAACCGACGCCGGGGGCGGGTTACACCGTGCGCACGGTGGCGCACGCCTACGACGGCCAGGGTCGCCTGCAGCAGACCACGGTGGAGCCGCAGCAGGCGAAGTACCGGCACGCCCAGCACTACACCTACGACGCCTTCGGCAACCTTGCGACGCACACCCTCGTCGCCGACGGCCAACCTGCCAGCACCACGAGCTACCAGTACGGTGCCTCGGGCGCCTACCCGGTCAGCCAGAGCAACGCGCTGGGCCACACGACCACGACCCAGTGGAACGAAGGCTGCGGTGTGCCCGAATGCGTCACCAATGCCCTCGGCCACACCCAGGTGAGCACGCTGGATCCGTTCTGCCGCACGCGCGGCAGCCAGCTCTTCCACGGCGACACGCCGCTGACGCGCAAGACCACGATCGCGTTCGAGGAATGGCAGCCGGACGCCGTCGAAGGCTATCCGGACCGTGAAGTCCTGGTCACCACGGCGGTGGAGGGTGGCGCGAAGAGCTATGCGCTGGCCAACCGCGTCGGCCAGGCGCAGGTGGCCCAGAGCCAGGGCTTCGGCTTCGAGGTCTACACCCAGACCACCTACGACCCGCTCGGACGCGTGCTGGCGGTGAGTCTGCCGACCCGGGTGGGCGAGCAGCCGAGCGGGTGGACGACGACCGGCTACGACAGCCAGGGACGCGTCACCTTGCTCACCAAGCCGGACGGCACGCAGCAGGCCACGGCCTATGGCCGCGATCCGGACCCGGAGAAGAGCCAGCACTACGTCGCCACCGTCACCAACGAGATCGGCCACAGCGGCAGCAGCACCGTGAACGCGCTGGGCCAGGTGATCCACGTCGACCCGCCGGCCGACCCGGCATTGCCCGACGTCGATCTGTCGATGTGCTACACCTACGGCGCCTTCGGCACCCTGGTCGAAGCCGCGCCGTGCACCGCCACCGCGGCCAAGAGCCCGACCACGCTTGTGTACGACGACTACGGCCGACTGCTGCAGAGCCACGACGGCCAGGCCGGCGTGCGCACGACGCGTTACGACGTCCTGGGCCGCGTCGACGAAACCGAAGACGCCCTCGGCCAGATCACCAAGACCCGCTACGACGTGCTCGGCCGAATGATCGAACGGATCGAGGCCTACGGCACGCCGCAGGCCAAGAGCGCGACCTGGACCTACGACGCGATCGCCCCCGGCGTGCTGACCGAGGCCACCAACGCCGACGGCACGGTGACCGAATCGCCGCTGCTGGACGAACACCTGCGCCCGGCCGGCAGCACGACCACCGTGCACGGCCGCACCTACACCCAGCGCCTGAGCTACGACGCCTGGGGCCGCATCGCCAGCCAGAGCTATCCCACCCTGAGCCTGCTGGCCCCGGTGCAGACGTGGAACCAGTACAACGCCCTGGACCAGATCGTGGGCCTGAGCGTCCAGCAGCAGACCGTCTGGCAACCGATCGCGGCGGACGTCTGGGGTCACCTGACCGAACAGCGCTACGGCAGCGAGACCGCACCCACGGTGATCGCCACCGCCGCCTACGACCCGCTGACCGGCCGCCTGCACGAAGCGACGGTCGCCCAGCGCACCTGGCACGACGCCGACCTGTTCAGCGACACGCCGATCGAACGCTACACCTACGACTGGTACGACCACGGCCTGATCCGCAGCCGCGTGCAGCCCTCGCTGACCCAGCCGGGCCAGGAACAGGTGGACCGCTTCGCCTACACCCCGCGCGGCGAACTGCAGGGCTGGACCACCATCGGCGCCAACCAGGGCGTCCGGCACCACACCATGGCGTACGACGGCTTCGGCAACATCGTCCAGAGCCCGAACGGCAGCTACGCCTACGAGCAGGAAAAACTCGCACAGATCAAGGGCCCGCTGGGCCAGATCGACTACACCTACGACGGCAACGGCCAGGTCCTCACGCGCACCCATGCCGGCGGGCAGACCGCGCTGACCTACGACGCGCTCAACCGCGTCAGCGGCATCGACGCCCCCGGATCGAACCAGGCCGTCACCTACACCGCCGACGGCACCAAGGTGCATGTGCTGGACAAGGCCTCGGGCCGCGAGACGGTCTACCTCGGGGCCTACCAGGAAGAACGCGGCGGCGCGCTGGGCAAGACCATCGTCGGCCGCTACGCCCTGGGCCCGCTGCACCTGACCCGCACCTGGCAGCCGGACCTGAGCTACACCGACCAGCGCAGCTACACCCCGCCGGCCGACCACCTGGGCTCGACAACCCTGGTCACCACCGAACAGGGCAACGTGCGCGACCGCCGCGCCTACGACACCTGGGGCAACGAACGCGAACCGGGCGACTGGAACACCTTCAAGGCTGCGCCCAAGGACGAGGTGACCCTGCCGATCACCGGCTACACCGGCCACCACGAACGCAAACAGTTCGGCGCCACCGCGGCCGGCATCAGCGGGCTCATCGACATGCACACCCGCTACTACGACCCG
>NZ_JACHHP010000011.1 GCF_014202825.1 Chiayiivirga flava
CCCTTATGTCTTCGCCCCTCGCTATTGTCGAGGTGCCGAGAGCCGGCCAGCCCACCCGATAGACCCTGGGTCTTGCGACCGTGGATGAGCCTGGGAGGCTGGCCGGACCTCACGAACGCCCGAACAGTTGCCTGAACTCGTTTCGCACCGATAAGGCAGGGCTTGGCGTGAGTCTCTCGGCATCCTGACTCTAGCGGAGAGATTCCATGATCGGTATCGGTATCGATGTCAGCGGCGCCCGGCTGGACGTGGCGTCGACGCAGACGCAGCGGGTTCGCACCTTCGGCAACACCGGCGCGGGCATCGACGCCCTGCTGGCGTGGCTGCTCAAGCAGGGCCAGTTGCGCATCGTGGTGGAGGCCACCGGCGGATACGAGATGGCGGTGTTGCAGGCCTGCGCGGCGGCGGGATTGTGGATCTGCCGAGTCAATCCGCGGCAGGCGCGCGACTTCGTCCGGTCCACGGGCCAGTTGGCCAAGACCGATCAGCTCGATGCCCGGGGCCTGGCGCAGATGGCACGTGCCATCGAGCAGCTGCGTCCGTACACACCGCTGGAGGACTGGCGCGCGGCCTTGCTGCCGTGGGTGCAGCGTCGCACGCAGGTGGTCCGCCTGCTGCAGCAGCAATCCCAGCAGCTGGCCATGCTCGACCACCCGCAGGTCCGCGCGCTGGCCCAGGGCTCGCTCGATGCCTTGCGTGCCGAACGCGATGCGCTGGACGCCCAGCTGCGCCAGCGCATGGCGCCGCACGTCACGGCCGCGCTGACGAGCATGAAGGGCCTGGGGCCGGTCCTGCGTGCCACGCTGCTCACGCAACTGCCCGAGCTGGGCCGGCTGGATCGCGGCAAGATCGCCAAGCTGGTCGGCATTGCGCCGCTGAACTGCGACAGCGGCACGATGAAAGGCCAACGCCACATCTGGGGCGGTCGGTGTAGCGTGCGGACGGCCTTGTACATGGCCGCGCTCAGCGCGATCCGCTTCGAGCCCTCGATCCGGGCCTACTTCCAACAGCTCCGGGCGCGCGGCAAACCCGGCAAGGTCGCCCTCGTGGCCTGCATGCGCAAGATGCTCACCGTCCTCAATGCGCGATGTCGCGATGAGATGCGGGCCACTGCAAGGGCATAGCACCAACGGGTCGGCGCAAGACAGTTGCTCATCCG
>NZ_JACHHP010000012.1 GCF_014202825.1 Chiayiivirga flava
GTGCGGAAGTAGAACTGCGGACGGTAACCCTTGAAGAACGGGGTGTGGCGGCCGCCCTCTTCCTTCGACAGCACGTACACTTCGGCTTCGAATTCGGTGTGCGGCGTGATCGAACCCGGCTTGGCCAGCACCTGGCCGCGCTCCACGTCGTCGCGCTTGGTGCCGCGCAGCAGCAGACCGGCGTTGTCACCCGCCTGGCCCTGGTCGAGCAGCTTGCGGAACATTTCCACGCCCGTGACGGTGGTCTTCACCGTCGGACGGATGCCGACGATCTCGATTTCGTCACCGACCTTGATGATGCCGCGCTCGATGCGACCGGTCACCACGGTGCCGCGGCCCGAGATCGAGAACACGTCTTCCACCGGCATCAGGAACGGCTTGTCCACGTCGCGCTGCGGCTCCGGGATGTAGCTGTCCAGCGCGTCGACGAGCTTGAGAATCGACGGCACGCCGATCTCCGACTGGTCGCCTTCCAGCGCCGAGCGGGCCGAGCCCTTCACGATCGGGGTGTCGTCGCCGGGGAAGTCGTACTTGGACAGAAGTTCGCGCACTTCCATCTCGACCAGCTCCATCAGCTCGGCGTCGTCCACCAGGTCCGCCTTGTTCAGGTAGACCACGATGTACGGCACGCCGACCTGACGCGCCAGCAGGATGTGCTCGCGCGTCTGCGGCATCGGGCCGTCCGCGGCCGAGCACACCAGGATCGCGCCGTCCATCTGCGCCGCACCGGTGATCATGTTCTTCACGTAGTCCGCGTGGCCCGGGCAGTCGACGTGCGCGTAGTGGCGCGTCGGCGATTCGTATTCCACGTGCGCGGTCGAGATCGTGATACCGCGCGCCTTCTCTTCCGGCGCCGCGTCGATCTGGTCGTACGCCTTGAACTCGCCGCCGAAACGCTCCGCGCCGATCTTCGTCAGCGCCGCCGTCAGCGTCGTCTTGCCGTGATCCACGTGGCCGATCGTGCCGACGTTCACGTGCGGTTTGGTGCGTTCGAATTTGCCCTTGGCCAT